>NZ_NSDZ01000005.1:0-1738113 GCF_002300155.1 Rhodococcus sp. ACS1 | reverse complement strand
CAAGATCATGCGACGCCTGCTCAAGGACATCGCCGAAGGCCGCGACCTCGGCGACACCTCCACCCTCGTCGACCCCACAGTCTTCGACACCACAGTCTTCGACACCATCCGCGGACCCCAATAGCCGACTCCGCAACCGAAAGATCGAGACAAGATGGACCTACACGAAAAGGACATGCTGGCCTTCGCACGGACCTGGCAACCCTACGGTGGCAGCGACGATCAGATCCTGCCTGAATTCGGCATCAGCGAACCCACGTTCTATCAGCGAGTCCTGGCCCTCCTCGCCCGCCCGCGTACAGTCGGCCTCGGGGATGAGGAGCGTAAAGCTCTGATCACCTTCTGCATGGCGAAGCTCCGGGAGTACGGCTACCCGCAGAGGGATAGGCCGGGAATGACGAGACAACGAGCAATACGGCACAGCTGAGATATCGGCTCCCGGCTTTCAGCCGCGCCTGCGGGCACGATCGAGACCCTCCCGAGCCAGTGGATTGAATCGGCCTTACGGCCGGCAAAGGTGCTGACCACTCCGAATGATTGCATGGGGACCGACTCACTGAGCGGCTGTGGTGATGCCGAAGGCTCCGACTCACACAGCCATGGAGATCCAGGGCGGCTATGTGCCGAGCCACGACTCAAGTGGGAAATATGCGGAATGAGGGCCGGTTGGGCAGCCGCGACAACGATACGGGGGTCGGACCGGGCCCGCGCATGGAGTTAGGGCGGGGCTCCCCGTCGAGAAGGTCGTTCGAACAGCCACACCGTCGGACTATGTGCACAGGCCTGGTAGCCGGACTTGGTGACGCGCTCCCAGCGTTGGGGCGTTGTCATCCGAGCAACTGCCAGTCGAATTGAGAAGCCCCCCAACAAAACGCGACTCGTGGCGCTCTGCGCCACCCAGAACGATCTGCACCGACCACCCATTCGCCTGGAGTGCGCGCCCAACACACCCCCACGCGACATCCCCGACGACGGGGTGGTGAACTGGTCGCGCACGTGTGGGTAGCATGCGGCGCCGACCTCACCAGTGCGACACTGCGATCTCGGTCTCGGCGACTTCAGTCAGGCACTCAGTCGCCCGCGTCGAACATTCCGCCAAATATTCTGCTAGACATACATTCCCAAAGTTCGGATAACGAAGTATGTCAACTAGTGGATCACAGAGCCTGCCCCTCCGGCGACACTCGGCAGATGCCGCACCCGATAGTCCTCGGCGCAGATCACATCGACCAGACACCCCACCCACAGCACCAGCACGATCAACCCGAGATACGGCATTCTCCCCACACCTGACTTGCCTCCGCTTCGCCGCGAAGACATCCTGTTTCTCGGTGTTCACATCTGCTGCGGCGGGCGGAGCGTTGCGGAGCAGTCGCCGAATGTCGCTGAGCCGCGCTATTGCGTGTGCCTCCGACAACCGTCGCAGTGGGACGGACTGAAATGTGAGCGCCAAATGCGCTGCCTGGAAGTCCCCGGTCTACACCGATGGGAGGGCAGATCGGATGTCCGGTGGTCATCGACTTCGGAGCGCGGATCGTCCTATTCGCGATGTGAACAAGTCGACGCGCACAGGTCATCGAGTTGAAGAAGGTTCGGACACTCCGTGACGTTGTCGACCGTGCACTGGTGTTCGCCTGCATGTCCGTGAAGAACCGCGAAAGCACGTAGGGCGGACGACCAACGATCTGCGACGACATCCAGTAGAGGAACCTGGTCCGCCCGATCGGAGGCCGTCCGACGGAAAAGAGGTCGTCGTACGCGAGATCCAATCAGATTTGATGCGGACCGGGTGGGGTGCTGTGTCAATCGCAGGGATGGCCAAATCATTCTTCCGCAACCTAACTGCAGACAATTGCCCGCCCTCCGGGAGAGAGCACGGTTGCCGGCGTGGGAAATGTTGCTGCTTTCGACGGCTTACTCACGTGGTGACGGGCGGTGCGATGCCGTGGGGGCTGGCGAAGGCGTCGCGTTGGGCTCGGCGCCGCTGCCGTGCTGACTCGAATCGCTGTGTGTCGAGGTCGGTGTGGAGGGGGCGGGGTGCAATGGTCACGGGTTTGCCGTCGGAGTCGACGGCGACCATGGTGAAGTATGAGCTGTTGGTGTGGCGGCTGGCTCCTTCCTGGATGTTCTCGGTGTCGACCCGGATACCGATTTCCATCGAGGTGCGTCCGGTGTAGTTCACCGATGCGGAGAAGGTGACCAGTTCTCCGACGTGGATGATGTCCCGGAAGTGGACGCGGTCAACGGACAGGGTGACGACGTAGGTGCCGGCGTAGCGGCTCGCGCAGCTGTAGGCGACCTGGTCGAGCAGTTTGAGCAGGCTGCCGCCGTGGACGTTGCCGGAGAAGTTGGCCATGTCCGGGGTCATCAGCACGGTCATCGACAGTGATGTCGGGCGGGTGATGGGGTCGTTCGCTGGCATGCGTTCTCCGTGGGTCTGGTGGTGGCAGGCGGGCTGTCCGCGGCCGAGTGCGGTGTTGTAGCGATACCGCGTTGTAGCGCTACAACACCGCGTTGCCCCGGCTCCTTGGCGTGAATGTGCGTCCGCAGTGCACCGTTGCGGGCGCGGTGCCACGCGACGACGTCAGTGCCGGCGCCGTCTGTGGTCGAGACGATGATCGGCGGCGCTGGTAGTGCCGCCCTCGTCGTCTGACGGCACGGGCGAAAGTACCCGCAGCGCACTTTTCGTGCGCCAATTTCAGAGGGTCAGCTCCGCCCCCAGAGCTTCGATTGCCCTGCCGGTGACCGTTTTTGGGGAATGTTCCATGGGTTCGCTTCCTGCAGTGGTTCGGGGAGCCAGGAGTCGAAGTAGTTCTGGAAGGCGACGGGGCGGAGGAATCGCTCGACGGCTGCGGTTCCGACCGCGGTGTGCAGTGGTGAGGTCGTCGACGGGAAGGGTCCGCCGTGGTGCTGTGCGGGTGTGACCGATACGCCGGTTGGCCACTCGTTGAGGATCAGTCGCCCGGTTCGCGTCTCCGCCAGACGGCGGAGGTCGTCGAGTGCGTCCGCGTCGGCTTCTTCTGCGTGCAGGGTGATGGTGAGCGAGCCGTGCAGGCGGTCGGCGGCGTCGGTGAGCTGCTTGACGTCGGTGTACTCGACGATGATCGAGAACGGGCCGAAGGCCTCGGTGAGCACGTTGTCCGAGTGCTCGACGAAGGTGGGGTAGTCGATGGCCAGGAGTGCGGGCTGGTGGCATCCATCGACTGTTGTCGGTTCGACGAGCATCCGGCCGCCGATCTGATCGCCGATCTCCTTCAACCGGTCGGCGAAGCCGGAGGTGATGGAGTCGGTAAGGAGTGCGCCGGTGCGTTTTCCGCCGATCCGTTCGGTGAGGACACCTTCGAGGCCGTGGCCGGTGGGCAGGAACACGATGCCGGGCTTGGTGCAGAACTGGCCGCTTCCGAGGGTGAAGGAGTCGACGAAGCCCTCGGCGATCGCCTGGCCACGCGCGTCGATGGCGGCCTGGCTGACGAAGACGGGGTTGATGCTTCCCAGCTCTCCATAGAACGGGATGGGTCGCGGTCGTTCGGCCGCGATCCCTGCCAGGAACAAGCCTCCGCGCACCGATCCGGTGAAGGTTGCCGCGTCGACGCGGTCGTCGCGGAGCGCGTCCACGCCGGCGTCGCGGCCCTCGATGAGATGGAAGGCTCCGGCCGGGGCGCCTGTATCGGTGAGCGCCGCGGAGGCGAGCCGTGCGGTGAGTTCACTGAGTTTCGGGTGCCCTTCGTGGGCTTTCACGATCACCGGGCATCCGGCGGCCAGCGCCGATGCGGTATCGCCGCCCGCAACCGAGAACGCGAACGGGAAGTTGCTTGCCGCGAAGTTGAGGACGACACCGATCGGCACCCGCATGCGGCGCAGGTTCGGCCTGGGTCCGGAACCGAAGTCCGGATCGGGGTCGTCGATGCGGGCGTCGAGGAACTCGCCGGTCCGCGCTTGTTCGGCGAACATCCGCAATTGCATCGTGGTTCGGGCGAGTTCGCCCCGCAGTCGGGGTTCCGGGAGGTGCGTTTCTTCCATCGCGACGGGCACCAGTTCGTCGGCTGCGGCGTCGAGACGGTCCGCGATTTCCACCAGTTGGGTGTACCGCTGTTGTGGGGTGTGACGGGCAAACTCGGCGTTGGCGGCTGTCGCCTGGTCCAGCACGGTGTCCAGGTCCATGTCTGTACCTGCTCCTCTCATTTGCGCCACGCCGGGATCCTGGCGGCATTCCGGTGCGGCAGTTCGATCAGTTTCGCGGCCCCGTCCGGGGAAGCCATGAGAATTTCGTGGGCGATGCCGGTGAACAGACCGTTCTCGACGACGCCGGCGATCCAGTTGAGGTTCGTGTCGAGCAGGGCCTTGTCGGTGATCGCGACCATGTGGGCGTCGAGGATGAAGTTGCCGCTGTCGGTGACCACGGGCTGCCCGTCCCGGTGCCGCTGGACGATCTCGATGTCGGTGTAGCCGAGGTCGGTCAGTAATGCGGAGATCGATCGCCGGGTCGCCTTCCACCCGAACGGGATGACCTCGATCGGAAGTGGGAACGAGCCGAGCTGCTCGACGAGTTTGGTGTCGTCTGCGATGCACACCATCTTCGACGAGGCCTCGGCGACCATGCGTTCCCACAGCAGGCAGGCGCCGCCGCCCTTGATCATGTCGCCGTCGTGGTCGACCTCGTCGGGTCCGTCCAGGGTCACATCGAGAGGGCGGTCGAGGTCGTTGAGATCGACGAGGGTGATGCCGACGGACAGGGCCAGGTCGCGGGTTGCGGTGGAGGTGGGGACACCGACGACATCGAGGCCGTCGGCGACCTTCTCGCCGAGGGCGCGGACGAACCACGCGGACGTCGTTCCGGAGCCGAGTCCGAGTCGGGCACCGTCGTGCGCGTAGCGCTCCACCGCGGCCCGGCCGACGGCGTATTTCGCCGCGTCCTGCGGAGTTTCGGTCGTGTACATGTGGAGGAGTTCCTTTCGGGTGGTTCAGACGAGGGTGAGCAGGTCGTCGAAGGAGTCGAGCCGGAAGTCGGCATCGATATCGGAATGTCCCCAGCTCACATGGGCGTAGCGGATGCCTGCGGCTGCCGCGGTGTCGCGGTCGATGTCGGTGTCACCGACGTAGAGCACTTCCGAGGGGGCGCCGAGGGCGGCGATGGTGTCGGTGAGGTGCCGGGGATCGGGCTTGGGCCCGTCGGTGGCGTCGGAACCGATGACCGCCCCGATGATCTTCCCGAGCCCGAGTGCATCGAGGACCGCATGGGCGATGGGTGTGCGCTTGTTGGTGCAGACTCCGAGCTGGATGCCCCGGGCGTCCAGTTCGGTGAGCACGGCGGCGGCGGTGTCGATCAGGCGGGTCTTACTCGCCGGATTCGCGCGGTAACACTCGGAGTATGTCCGGAGGACGTCGTCGACGATCGGTGCGGTGACGGGCAGGCCGGCGACCCGCAGGCACTGTTCGACAAGCACGCGGGGGCCACCGCCGAGGGCGGCGGCGACCTGCGCGACCGTGACCCGGTGATCGCCGTGCCGGGCCAGCGCCTCGTTCATGGCCGCGGCGATGTCCTCACTGCTGTCGACCAGGGTGCCGTCGAGATCGAAGACGACTGCCGTGAATTTCGTCTGAGTGGTGCTCATGTCTTCCTTGCGATGTCGATGTCGGAGAACACGTCGGTGAAGTGCCCGAACAGGTTTCGGTAACCCTCGAAGATCCGGGTGTAGCGGGTGGCTTCGGTGGGACCGGGGAGATGCCGCGAGGACACCTGCAGGTGCCCGTACGCGTCGTCGAACGAATCCCAGGTGCCGGCTCCGACACCGGAGACGATCGCGGCACCGTACGCGCCGCCTTCGCTGCTACCGGTCATGGTGACGACCTCGGTGTCGAACACGTCGGCCATCGTCTGCAGCCAGAACCCGTCGCGGGTGGCCCCGCCGGAGGCGATGATCCGGTCGCACGGAATCCCCAGCTCGGTGAAGGATTCGAGGATCTGACGCATGTTGAGCAGCGCGCCCTCGATCACGGCGCGCACGAGGTGCCCGAGCCCGTGCATCCGGGTCAGCCCGACCATGGCCCCACTCGCCGACGGGGCGTAGTGCGGAGACCGCTCGCCGGCCAGGTACGGCAGGAAGAGCAGGCCGTCGGCGCCGACCGGCACCTTCTTGGCGAGGTCGATGAGTTCGGTGAAGCTGACGTCCTGGGCCCCCGGCAGCTGGTGGAGGACGTCGGCGAGCCATTGCAGTCCCCCGGCGGCGGACAGGGACACTCCCATGACGTGCCAGTAGCCGGGCTGGTTGTAACAGGACACCTGCACCGCGCCGGTGACGTTGTCCGGGCAGGACTGGGAGACCGCGGCCACGATGCCGGCCGTGCCGAGGGTGACTCCGATGTCGCCGGGGCGGGCGATGCCCATCGAGGCCGTTTGGACGACCGCGTCCCCACCGCCGCCGTAGACCTGGACGTCCTCGCGCAGGTTCCAGGCGCGGGCGATGTCCGGGAGCAGGGTGCCGGTGGGTTCGGGAGACTCGACGACCTCGGGGAGCATCGACTCGCGCACCCCGACCGCTGCGAGCATCACCGGGGACCACGTGCGGTTGGCGACGTCGAAGAGGCCTGTTCCGGATGCCTCGGACACCTCGGTGACGAAGCGTCCGTTCATCCGCCAGCGCAGGTAGTCCTTCGGGTTGAGGATCCGGTGCGTGCGGGCGAAGATCTCGGGTTCGTGATCGCGCAGCCAGGCCACCTTGCCTGCGGTGAATCCGGTGATGAGCCGGTTGGCGGTGGCGCCGAGGACCGCGTCGGGGCCGCCCACGGTATCGGTGATCGCGACGCATTCGGCTTCGCACCGCTGGTCGTTCCAGAGGATGGCGCGCCGGATGACGGTGCCGGTGTCGTCGAGGGCCACCAGGCCGTGCATCTGCCCGCTCAATCCGATGGCGACGATCTCGTCACCGCGGTCCGGCAGCTGTGCGGTGACCTCGGTGATGCAGGCATCGGTGGCCGCCCACCAGTCCTCTGGGTTCTGCTCCGACCACCCATGGCGGTCGGCGAACAGCGGGTACTCACGCACGGCGGTGGTGATCACCGCACCGGTGTGGTCCACGACGACGACCTTGCAGGACGAGGTCCCGATGTCGACGCCGAGGTGCAATCTCGGTGTGGTGGTCATTGCCGTGTCCCGTACTGGATGCGGAGGTGCTTGTACTGCAGGTACCCCTCCAGCCCGGCCTTGCCGTGCTCGACGCCGAAGCCGCTGCCTTTGCGGCCGCCGTAGGGAGCGTTCATGATTCCGGCGTCGACGTTGTTGACGGCGACATTGCCGAAATCGAGCAGCCGCCCGAGGTCGTGCGCCTGCGTGAGATCACCGGTGTAGACGTAGGCCGCGAGCCCGGCTTCGGTGCCGTTGGCGAGGTCGACGGCCTTGGCCAGGTCACTGAACGGCATGACTCCGACGACGGGGCCGAACGTCTCCTCGCGCATCACGAGCATGTCCGGGTTGCAGCCGGCGATGACCGTCGGCTGATAGAAGTTCCCGGGCGCGAGCGTCTCGATCCGCGTGCCACCGGTGGTGACGGTGGCGCCCCGGGCGACGGCGTCGCGCACGTGCTGGTCGACGACGTCGACGCCGGCGCGGGTCGCCATCGGTCCGACGTCGACGGCGGGGTCCATGCCGTTGCCGACGGTCAGCTCGGACACCTTCGCGGTGAGGCGGTCGACGAACTCGGAGTACACCGTTTCGTGCACGTAGATGCGGTTGATGGCGATGCAGATCTGTCCGGCGTTACGGAACCCGCGGCGCGCGGCGCCGGCGACGGCGGCGTCGATGTCGGCGCGGTCGGTGACGATCATCGGGCACGAGCCGCCCAATTCCATCGTGAGGGGTTTCGCGGCGGGCACGCCGCGGGCGATCTTGCCGCCCGTTGCCGTCGATCCGGTGAACGCCAGCTTGTCGAATCCGGGGTGACCGGCCACGGCCGGGCCCGTCTCGCCGCCACCGAGGACCAGGTTCGCCACCCCGGCCGGCAGTCCCGCTTCGTCGATGCAGGAGAACAGCAGTGCCGGGGACAGCGAGGCGTACTGCGACGGCTTGATCACGATCGTGCAGCCGGCCGCGAGGGCGGCGCAGAGCTTCCACCCGACCAGTTCGAGCGGGTAGTTCCACGGGGTGATCGCCCCGATGACGCCGATCGGTTCCTGGACGACCAGGCTGGCGAAGCCGTCGACGTCGTTGGGGATCACCTCCCCGTGGATCCGGGTGGCCTCTTCGGCGTAGAAGTGGAACGCCTTGGCAAGTTTGTCGACCTCGCCGGTCGCCTCCCCGATCGTCTTGCCCATCTCGGTGGTGATCGCTTCGGCGAGTTCGCGTTCGCGGGTCTTGACGATGTCGCCGATGCTGTGGAGGTGGCGGGCTCGCACGGTCGGGTTGACGTGCCGCCAGTCGGCGAAGGCGCGGCGGGCCGCGGTGACGGCGGCGTCGACGTCGGTGGCGGTCGAAGCGGGGACCTCGGCGATGACCTTTTCGTCGGCCGGGTTGAGCGCCTTGAAGGTCGTCTCGCTCCGGACCCACCCGCCGTCGATGTAGTTGTTCAGTGTCGTGATCGTCATGGCATGTGCCTTTCGCTCGGGGGTGGTCAGTTCACCGGGCATCGCAGCGGCTCGCCCCGGATCGCGCGGGCCGCCTCCTCGGCGGCGAGGCGCTGGAGATCGCGCAGCGACTGTTCGGAGTAGAAGGCGGCGTGCGGGGTGAGGACGGCGTGCGGGTGGGCGCGCAGCCGGTGGTCGGGGGTCAGGGGTTCGGGATGGAAGACGTCGAGTCCGACCCCGGCCAGCGCACCGGAGTCGAGTGCGTCCAGCACGGCGTCCTGCTCGACCAGGGCGCCGCGTGAGGTGTTGACCAGGAACGACCCGAACGGCATCTTGGCGAGATTGTCGGCGTTGACGATCCCGCGGGTGTCCGCGGTGGCCGGAGCGTGCAGCGAGAGCACATGGGACCGCCGGAACAACTCGTCGAGGTCGACGAGATCGATGCCGTGTGCGGCCGCAACATCCGGGTCCGCGTACGGGTCGTGAGCGATCAGGTCGAACCCGAAGGGACGCAACCGCTTTGCGACAGCAAGCGCGATCCGCCCGGTGCCGAGCAAACCTACCGTCGTCTCGCTCGTCGAGCGGATCGGGGCAAGTTCGGTCGCGGACGGCCAGCCGCCGGCTGCCAGCGCGCGGTCGAACTGGGCAACTTTACGCACCAACATGAGCGTCAGGGTGACGGCGTGATCGGCGACGGTATCGGCGCCGTAGTCCGGCACGTTGCACACCCGCACCCCGAGCCGGGTAGCGGCGTCGAGGTCGACGTTGTCGAAGCCGATGCCGTAGCGGACGACGACCCCGTTCGGGTTCATCGCTCCGAGCGCAGCGGCGGTCATGGGGGCGAAGTTGACGAGCGCCACGTCGGCGCCGCGGACCGCCTCGATCGCCTCGGCCTCGGTGGTGGCGTGAAAGACGGCGAAGTCGGCGTCGAGGTCTTTCGCGGCGGCGCGTTCGAAGTCTTCGCCGGCGAAGCTGTGGTCGGTGATCACCATCCGCATCTCAGGCACCGACCTTCCCGACCAGTCCGCGCCCGTGCAGGTTGGCAATGAACGAGCGCAGCCCGAACTCCCAGCGCTGCGCCTTCTCCGAGTGGTTGACCCGGTTGACGAGGGTGCCGAGTTTCGGGCTCGAGATCCGCACCACGTCGCCGATGTGGTGGGTGAATCCCATGCCCTCGCCGCCGCGGTCGTGCGTCGGGGAGAACAGGGTGCCGGTGTAGAGGACGATCCCGTCCGGGTACTGGTGTGCATCGCCCACGGTGTATTCGGCGAGAGTGCTGATGTCGCGGGAGATCTCGCGCATGTAGCTCACGTCGTCGAGAACGAAGCCGTCGTCCTCCCCCAGCACCTGCAGGCGCACCTCGGCGGCGCGGACGTCGTCGAGGGTGAACGATTCGTCGAGCAACCTGATGAACGGTCCGAGCGAGGCCGAGGCGTTGTTGTCCTTCGCCTTGGGCAGCAGCAGCGCCGAGCGGCCCTCGACGTCGCGGAGGTTGACGTCGTTGCCCAGCATCGCACCCACGATGCGTCCGGTGGAGGACACCGCGAGGGCGACCTCCGGTTCCGGGTTGTTCCACGACGAGACCTGTGCGACACCGATTTCGGATCCGCACCCGACCGCCGAGAGGACCGGTGCCTTGGTGAAGACCTCCGGGTCCGGGCCCAATCCCACCTCGAGGTACTGGGACCACTGGCCGCGGGCCTTGAGGTCTTCCTTGAGGCGGGCCGCGTCCTCGCTGCCGGGTTCGATGGAGGACAGGGTCGAGCCGATGAGCCGCTCGAAGTCGCCGCGGATGGCGTCGGCCTGTTCGGGGTCACCGCCCGCGCGCTCCTCGATGAGCCGTTCGAGCAGCGACGTCGCGAACGTCACCCCGGCGGCCTTGAGCACCGACAGGTCGACCGGTGCGAGCAGATACGGGGCACCGGTGCGGGCGGCGAGGGAGCTGGCGAGGACGTCGGCGATGGGCCAGGACCGGGTGCCGACCGCGCTGCGGACGGCCTTGACCGGGTCCGGTGATTCGAGGAGATCGGTCATGGTCGGGAACACGTCGGTGATGTCGACCACCGCACCCGAGCGCAGGGTGACGATGCACGGGCCGCCGATGGCGTCGTCGTGGACGCGGCCGACGAGCGTGGCGTCCGCCGCGTCGGTGGGCAGGATCGTTACGTGCTGATCGATGAGGTTCATGGTGCCGAGTTCCGTTTCGTTTCTATTGTCGTGGAAGTATGGGGGCCGGCGGTGGTCATCAGCGAAGGCTGTAGCCGCCGTCGGCGACGAGTTCGCTGCCGCAGAAGTACCGCGACTCGTCGCTGAGCAGGAAGGCGACCGCGGCCGCGATCTCCGAGGGTTCGGCCATTCGCTGCTGGGGGGTGGCGTCGAGCCATTGCTGGAACTGGTGCGCCTTGCGGGCGAGCAGCGGGGTGGCGACGTAGCCCGGGGAGACAGCATTGACGCGGACCCCGCGGTCAGCCCATTCGGAGGCCAGTGACTTGGTCAGGGCGGTGACCGCCGCCTTCGAGGCGTTGTACGCGCACTGCTTCTGCGGGACGTTGACGACGTGGTTGCCGCTCATCGAGGAGATGTTGACGATGGCGCCGGAGCGTTGCGTGAGCATCGGCCGGCCGAAGGCCTGGTTCGTGATGAACAGCCCTCGTAGGTTCACCGAGAGGGTGCGATCCCACTCGTCGAGGGTCATCTCCTCGGCGGCGATGTCGTCTTCGACGACGCCGGCGGCCGCGACCAGTCCGTCGATACGACCCTCCCGCTCGGCGATGCGGGTGGCGACGTGCGCCATCGCGTCCGGATCGGTGATGTCGACGATCGTCGACTCGCCGTGCGGTGACGCCGTCCGGTCCAGGGCGTGCACCGTGGCACCTTCGTCGATCAGCCGGGCGCACACGGCCTCGCCGATGCCGCCGGCCGATCCGGTCACGGCCACGACCTTCCCGTTCAATCCGCGCATGGTGTTTCCTTCCTCGGTGTTCTCAGTGCGCGGCCGCGGCCGCGGCCACTGCGGGCGTGGGCGGGGCCGTGGGGGTGCGCGGGCGGGCTTTGCGTGCCCGGGTCTTGAGGACACCGACCTTGGCCGCGAGGATCGCGCCGATCAGGACGACACCGTTGAAGACCGGCTGCACCCAGGTCTGGGCGCCGAGCATGAACAGTCCGGTGGTGCCGGCCGCGACGAGCACGACGGCGGTCATGGTGCCCCAGACGTTGTAGTAGCCGCGGCGGATCGACGTCTCGCCGAGGAAGCAGGCGGCAATGGCCGGGAGCAGGAACTCCGAGCCGCTCGTCGGTGCTGCCGAACCGACCTGGGCGACCTGCAGGACACCGCCGATGGCCGCGAGGACCGCGCCGCCGACGAACGCGCCGACCGTGAGCTGGTCGACCTTGATGCCGGTCAACCGTGCGGCGTCCCGGCTGCCGCCGATGGCGTAGAGCCGTCGGCCCACCGGACGGAAGTACAGCACGTACCAGAGCACGATGCCGACGGCGACGGCGAAGATGAACGGCAGCGGGATACCCAGGGGGCGGTCCTGGCCGAGGTCCTTGAACGCCTGGGGGATACCGCTGTAGATGACCGCGCCCTTGGAGTACCACAGGATCGCGCCGAAGAGGACGGACTGGGTGCCGAGGGTGACGACGAGTGCGTTCAGGTTCAGGTAGGCGACGAGGAATCCGTTGATCAGCCCGACGACGACGGCCACGACGACGACGATCAGCACCGCCAGCGGCCACTGCGAGACGGTGCCGTTGGACATCAGCCCGGTGGCCAGGACGCCACCGAACCCGGCCATGGCGGCGACCGACAGGTCGAAGTGACCGACGATCAGCGGGAGCATCAGCCCGAAGGCGATGAACATGATCGAGGCGTTGGCCTGCAGGATCGAGCCGAAGTTCGCGATGGTCGGGAAGGTGTCGGGACGCATCGCCGAGAAGAATCCGATGATCGCGATCAGGGCGATCACGATTCCGTAGTCGGTGAAGATCCTCTTGAACGCTCCCGCCGGGCGACCCGGCTGTCGTTGAACGGTCATGGTGTACTCCAAGATTCGATGATGGCTGCTAGGCCGTGGAAAGGTCTTGAACCGCGTAGCTCGCGGCGGCGATGCGTTCGGTGGTGATTTCTGCGCCGACGAGCTCGGTGGCGATACGCCCGCGGCGCATCACCAGCACTCGGTCGGCGTAGCGGGCGACAAGGTCGATGTCCGAGTCCAGCAGCAGCACAGACAATTCACGCCGGGCAACCTGTTCGAGGACGGCCTCGAGGATCGTCTTGCGGGCACCGACATCGACGCCGTAGGTCGGTTCGTCCAGGATGAGGACGTCGAGGTCGAGTTCGAGCCACTTGCCGAGGACGATCTTCTGCTGGTTTCCGCCGGAGAGCTCACCGAGGAGACGTTCGGGGTCGGCCGGGCGCACGTCCAGGCGTTCGATCGCGTTCGCGGTGACCGTCCGCTCGCTGCTGCTCGACAATCGGCCGCCGCTCATGTGCTTGTCCAGGCTCGCCAGGCAGAGGTTGTCCGCCAGTGTGAAGGACGGGATCGCGCTTTGCTTGCGGTCCTGGGGGACGTATCCGATGCCTCGTTCGATGCTGAGCTTCGGCGAGATCCGGTGCAGCTGCCGGCCACGGAGTCGGACTTGCCCGGCGGTGATGGCCTGGGACCCGAAGATCAGTCGGCCGAGTTCGCTGCGGCCGGAACCGACCAGACCCGTGACGGCCAGCACCTCCCCTGGCCGCAGGTCGAGATCGACATCCTGCACGAACGTTCCGCACACCCCCCGCAACGACAGTTTCGGCGCCGTTCCCGGTTCGACGGCGCGTCGGGCAGGTGCCGGGATGTCGGCGGCGTCGCTCCCCGCGGCGCCGCCGGTGATGATCTGCGTCAGATGCTGGTCGTCGGTGGCGGCGATGACGTCGTCGAAGACGAGTCGGCCATCGCGCAACACCGAGACCCGGTCGGCCATCGCGAACACCTCGTCGAGGCGGTGCGAGACGTAGATCAGGGCGATGCCCTGATCGCGCAGCAGCCTGCAGCGGCTGAGCAGTTCGTCGACCTGCGCGTTGGGCAGTCGTGCCGTGGGCTCGTCCAGGACGAGGACACCCTTCCCCGGTTGCAGTCCCCGCAGGGCGCGGGCCATCGCGACGAGGGTCTGCTGGACGGGTCCGAGCGCACCGACCAGGGTGCGGGGGTCGAGGTCGTCGAGTCCGACCGCGGCCAGGTCGGTAATCGAGGTCGCGCGCTGGCGGCGCCAGTCGATGGTGGCGGCGCGCTTTTCGTAGCCGAGGGCCAGTGCCAGGTTGTCGGCGATCGACATCGACTCGATCAGACCGAGGTCCTGGTGGACGAAGCGCACCCCGGCGTCGTGCAGCACCGTGGGGTCGGCGGGCAGCGCCAGTTCCTCCCCGTGCACGCGGATGCTTCCGGTTGTCGGGGTGTGGTATCCGGCGAGCAGCTTGATCAGGGTCGACTTCCCGGATCCGTTCGCGCCGAGCAGGGCGTGGATCGAGCCCGGCCGAAATTCCAGATTCACGTCGTCCAGAACCCGGTTGACTCCGAATTCTTTTGACAGTCCGATGATTTCGACACCCGGTGACGAGTCATTCGATGTCATTGCGGTTCTCGTTTCTCGGTCGG
Organism: Rhodococcus sp. ACS1; assembly: GCF_002300155.1. NCBI lineage: Bacteria > Bacillati > Actinomycetota > Actinomycetes > Mycobacteriales > Nocardiaceae > Rhodococcus > Rhodococcus sp. ACS1. The sequence goes on along the minus strand of NZ_NSDZ01000005.1, from coordinate 1,723,918 downwards.
TGACCATGTGTTATCCGATCCCCCACAGCTGCTCGAACTTCGCGCGGAAGTCGAAGTTGCCCTGCCATCCCTTGGTTTCGAGTTCGGCCGACCGGTCCGGCGGGAGCTGGGACAGCGAGTCCTTGTCGAACAAGGCGACCGGGATGGATTCGGTGAAGTCGAACGCGGGTAGGCCGTTGGTCATGCGGTTGACGTTGTCGATTGCCGCGTAGGCCAACCATTCTCGCGGGTCGGCGAAGCACACCTTCTGCACGCCGCCGGCGCGAATGATGTCCAGGTTCTCCGGGTTGCAATCGAAGCCGGCGCCGGAAACGGAGTCGGTGAACCCTGCGCGATTGAGGCCGTTGCTGACGCGGAAGAGGCAGGAGTCGAAGCAGGAGACCCAGTTGAGCTGGGGGTTCGCCAGCCTGGTGGCCACCGCTTGCGCGGCGGGGCCGATCGTCGGATCTTCGAAGGTCGCCAGACTCCAGTCCTGGGTGACGACGTCGCATCCCGGGCAGTTCCCCGGGGTGTCGAGGTAGTCCTGCGAGCCTTTGTACTGGCCGTTGACCACGATGTACAGGTCGGCATTGCGCATCTGCAGCATGCCGAGATCGCCGCCGCTCTTCCACACCGCGTACTGCGCGACCGACTCTCCGGCACGCACCCAGTCGAAGGACACATCCGGGACCGTGTCGGGGGTGTTCTTCAGTGATCCGAGGGTGACCACCTTGACGCCCGCCGCAAGGGCACGCTGGAGCGCGGACTGGACGCGGGTGGTGTCGACGAAGATGAGGATGACGGCATCGACCTTCTCGTCCACAGCCGTGTTCAGTGCGTTGAGCTGGACCTCCGGCTTGCCCTGGCCGTCGGAGATCTTCGGTACCCAGCCGAGCTTTTTGACCTCCGATTCGATGGCCTTGGCCGGTCGACTCGACCCGGTCGAGGCCATTTGCTCCGGGATGAGGGTGATCCTGAGGCCTGGCCGGGGCGGCGGGCTGGTTTCCGGTCCCGTCCACTGGTTGTCGTGCATTCCTGCGTCGAGGAGTTCGGCCGCGCCGCCGCGTGCTTTCTCCACCGCCGCCTCCCGTGCGGCCGGGTCGACTGCCGATCGATCCGACGGGGCTGTCGAGCAGCCCGTCAGCAGGAGAATCACGCCAATGATGGCGACTACGACTCCGCGCCTGTGCGAAGCGGTCCGTGCGATTGCCATGTCGTTCCTTCTGCGTATACCACCCGTCGGCGTCACCGAGAATGGACGAGTTGAGTTGTGCTGCAGGCATATGCGGTCACTGCAGCGCCCCGGAAGGTGGTTCGGGGCATGTTTGGCCGCCACGATCACTTCGCAGAGTGATCGAGTACGTGTAGGTAAGCCGGGAGGAGGCGATTCGCCCCGTCAGCGCGTGGTGTCGGTCATTCCCGCTGACGGGAGGACGTCAGCGTGGCCCGGTGGCGCACGATCCGGCGGAGGTGGTTCTCCGCGGCGAACCGTGCCCGGGCCGGATCGCCCGCTGCGATCGCTTGGGCGATCTCGAGATGTTCCTGGACGGTGTGGCCGGCTTCGGACGGGTACCCGGCGCCGGCGCTGTAGGAGTCACTGAGGTAGTCGTTGACCGGCCTCATGACCAGGAGGAAGAAGGGGTTTCCGCTCGCCTGCGCGATCTGCTCGTGAAAGGCCAGGTCCGCGTCCAGGAACTCCGATGTCGACGGGTCCGCCGCCTGCAACCGCTCATTGAGCCGCGTCAGCTCAGCCAAGTGGTCGTCAGTGCGCCGGGCAGCAGCAAGCGCAGCCATCTCGAGTTCCAGAACGAGCCGAAGCTCCATCAACTGCTCGAAGGACCCCTCGCTCAGCCGGAGCAGAAGACCGTACTGTTCGGCGATCACACTGCCGTCCACCGCCGCCACAGTCATTCCCCGCCCCGGGCTCACCGCGACCAGACCACGCTGGACGAGCAGTCGCGTCGCCTCCCGGACCACCGTCCGGCTGACCTCGAACCGCTCGGCCAGTTCGGCCTCCGTCGGAAGCCGCTCGCCCACAGCAAGACCCAGGATCTCGTCCTGAAGGGTCTGAGCGACGACATCAGAGAGGCGCTGCTTCGAGCGAGTGGTTTCCGACATGCCAGAAATGTACGACAAAGATGCGCTGTGGTCAAGCTCACGTCAGCGGTTCCTCACGCTTTTCGTCTCGATTCACCGGGGATGAACAGCGGATATGCACCTTTCTGCTCTTCGCGTCGATGGAGTCGGGCCGATCTTTGTATGATGATTGAGGTCGATCGCCTCACGAGCACGTTGAGCCTGGCTGCACTGTCCGGGCGCGGGCCGCCGACCCCGAAAGGCCGCGACGGGCTTGTCGAATCGATGCGGATCCTGCTCGCCGAACGGTCGTCGGCTCGCAAGGCGCCACGCGCGGCGATGAACCAGATCCGCGCTCTGCTGGTGACCACACTGGGACAGATACGCGGTACCTACAGAAATCTCGGCAGCGTGAAACTCGTTGCCGCACTATCTCGATCACGGCCGACTCCCGGTCACGGCCCGGAGCGAACCCTCCGGGGCGGTGACCGCACCGCCAACTCCGCGATCCATCGCATCGTGCTCGTGCAGATGTCCGCCGGTGACACGCGCACCGTCGACTGCATTGCGCGGTGCACAGCAGAGGGCAAGTCCGAGCGCGAGATCATCCACTCGCCGCAAACGCTTCGTCGCGCGAGGTTTTCAAGCTCATCCGGAATACGCTGCCGGTGAATAGCGGCACGACAACGTCGCCGAACACCGGCAATCCCGATCGCCACGGTGGCAACCGCACCCGCGGTTCCCTACCAGCGCGTGCGACGTCCGGAGATCGGGCAACGCCTCGCCCCGATCTCGCCGCCAACTACTCGCGGTGGCTCACCGACCGCGAGCAGCAGTCCAGATCCCTATACCTGGTCGACACGGCTTGACAGCAATAGGAGCATCCACTTCATAGACGCAACGCGTGGTTTTACGGCGCTCTCCTCGCAAGATTCCCGCACGCAGCTTCGAGGTTCTGTCCACGGAGGAATGAGATCTCGACTTGCGGCAGGGGCCGGACGGCGCTCGCCCACGTTCGCGCAGATCATGACGGCCTCGACGTGCATCGCACCTACGCACGTCTTTCACCTGCCACGCTACCGACCTGGTCACGAGGCCGAATCGCGCTTTTCAGCGATGCGGTGCATGTCGCGGACCCGGAAGCCGGAATGGGAACAGCACTGGCGAGCGCTCGAAGACGGGATGGACGTCGCCATCATGCTGCGCGAGCACCACTATCTCGATGCGTCTTACTATCTGCACGCCGATCGGCACGAGCAGGCCGACAGCCTCAGCGAAGAGATCGATCCAAATCGCACCGATACAGGTACCCAGAGGAGAACAACTTCAGTTCGACGTCGATTGGGCCGGGACGGCACAGCGATGGTCGGAGCCCTCGGAGCGTATGCAAACTGATCGAAGTGGCGATGCGGGACATGCTCGGGCATTCCCGCACCGCCACTTCTGGATGTTCCATTGTTCGCCCGACCAGTGGGCGGATAACCGACGGGGGACGGTCAGTCGGTGATGGCGACGGTCTTGCCAGTAGCAGCCGATTCCGCGGCCGCGTTGGCGAGGACGAGTGCGGCCACACCGTCGTCGAATCCGGGTGAGCATGGGTCGCCGGTGCGGATGGAGAGGGCGAACGCGTCGAGTTCGGCGCGGTAGGCCTGGGCGTAGCGTTCGAGGAAGAACGGGAAATATGCGGGGGCTTCCTCGGTGCCGTTGCTGCCGTACCGGCGTACCGTCGTCGGAGCGACATTGCCGGCAGTCAGCATTCCGGTGGATCCGAACGCTTCGAGGCGCTGGTCGTATCCGAAAGCGCAGTGGCGCGAGTTGGTGATGTTGACGATTTCGCCGTCGCGTCCGCGCAGAATGATCGTCGCAGCGTCGAAGTCGCCGAGCGCTTTGGTGTCGTCGTGGAAAGAATTGGTGCCCATAGCCGACACTTCGACGATGTTCGGGAGGAAGAAGCGCGCCATGTCCAGGTCGTGAATGGTCATGTCGCGAAAGATTCCGCCCGACGCAGCGATGTAGTCCCGCGGTGCGGGTGCGGGATCGCGACTGGTGATCAGGAGTTGTTCGAGGGCACCGATCGCTCCGGCGGCGACCTGCGTGCGGACCGAGGCGAAGTGAGGGTCGAAGCGCCGGTTGAAGCCGAGCATGATCGGGACGGCATGTTCTTTGATGCGTTCGCGACAGTCGAGGACGGTGTCGATGTCGAGGTCGATGGGCTTTTCACACAGCACGGCCAAACCGTGCGCTGCAGCAGTGGACATGAGATCGACGTGGGTGGGCGTCGGTGAGGCGATGACGACGCCGTCGAGGGTCGAGTCGGCGAAGACCTCGTCGGGGTCTTGTACGGCGCGCCCGGCGGTTCGTGAAGCCAGTGCACGAGCACCGTCGATGAACGGGTCGGCGATCAATACCAGCTCGAGCTCAGGGTGGTCCGCGATGTTACGGGCATGTACCTGCCCGATGCGGCCGGAGCCGAACAGGGCGAGACGTAGTTTGGTGGAAGACACGTCGATCCTTTATAGGTGGGTTCGGTCGTCCGCGGTGCGACGACATTCGGAAAGTGCGATCGGGACGTCAGGACAGTCTGGCGGCCGCTTCGAACGAGGCGAGTGCGGTGGCGCGTGCTTTGATCAGACCCTCTTCGACGGGGGTGCGGCGGTGTTCTTCGGAGATGATTTCGACGCCCCACATGCCGGTGTAGCCGGCGTCGAGCGTGCGACGGATAAACGTCGCTGTATCGAATGCGCCTTCACCGCAGTACTTGCGGTAGTTGGTCGAGTCGTCGAAGACAGCGGCCAAGCCGGTGCGCCGCTCATCCGTACCGTCGTCGATTTCCACGTGCACGACGCGATCGATCGGTACCACTTTGTAGAGTTCGTCGTGCGACAGGCCCGCTTTGTAGGTGTGCCATATGTCGACCAGAAGTCCCGCCGAGGGGCTGTCGGAGCCGGTCACCACGTCGACGGCTTCATGGGTGGTGCGCAGATGGGAGAACGGTGTTGCCTCGAGGGCCAGCCGGACTCCCGCTTCGTCTGCTTCGTCGGCCAGGTCGGAAAACGCGCTGACCAGAGTGGCCAAAGGCAAGGGGTCGTCGGTCATTCCTGCGCCGGCTTTGATGTGACAGGCACCGAGCGCGGTGGCAGCTTCGAACAGGTCTGCGCGTACGCGGTCCGCGGCGGCGCGTTCGGAGCCTGTGGTCCACCAGTTGTCGAGGAATTCGACCTCGACTGTTCCGATGCCCGCGTCGCGGATCAGCTGTGCCAGGCGGTCGTAGCCGATGGTGTCGCGCGCATTGATCAGGTCGGTGTGTACCAGGCCGATGCCGGCCCATCCTGTCTTGGCGACCAAGGCGATGCGCTCTTCGATGGGCACCGGGCTGGTTTCGTCGGGGAGTCCGGGTGCTGTGTTTCCTGCGCTGACCCAGCAGGTGGCGATGAGTTCCGGTGTCATGGTGTCCTCGTTCTGGTTGTTCACGCCGACTCCACGTCGATGGCGGCGCCGCGCGACTTCTCGGAGCGGTAGCAGGCATCTACGATCCGAGCGACGGACAGTGCGTCCGACACCGGTGCGACGTTGGGTGCGCCGGTACGAATGCTGTCGATCCAGCCCTGCATTTCGATGTGGAAGTTACTGATGTTCTCGAGTTCAGGGAGCTCGGAGAATTTGTTCGCCTCGGTGCGGGCGAAGGGCGGGGTGAAGTGGCTCTGTGTCCATTCTGTCCACCCCGCTCTGTATCCGCCTCGGTCTGCGTCGACGTAGACCTTCAGTCTCTGCGGGAGGATGCCGACCTCGATCATGCCGTGGGTGCCGTGGACGATGATGCGCGAGCTCTCGAACCATTCGAGCCGGTCGTGACCGTCGAAGCTGAACGTCATCGACATGTCCGGGTAGTTGAGCAGTACGGCAGCCGAATCCTCGCGGCTCTTCTCGTCCGACAGGCGAGCGCTCTTGTGTACTCGTGCGTTGACCGACTCGGGTGCACCGAAAACCCGTACCAGCGCGTCGAGCATGTGGCATCCGAGGATCCAGAGCACACCGCCCATGTCGGCGGGCTGATTGAGGTGCTCGGTGAGGTGTTCCCCGGCCAGTGCGGCTCCGCGTGCGGAGACGGTGACGACCTCGCCGATGACGCCGGACTCGATCAGTTCCTTGGCTCGTGTCACCGACGGGGCGAGGCGCACGTTGTAGCCGACCTGCACGATCTGGCCGGGCTGGGCGGCAGCCTCGGCGTCGCGCAACGTCAGAAGATCGGCGACGGTCCCGCCGCCCGGCTTCTCCACGACGACCGACTTGCCCGCGTCCAGGGCTCGCAGCGCGTGGGGCACCATGTCGCGGCTCTTGGAGTGAACCATGATCGCGTTGATGCTCGGATCGCCGAGCACTTCGTCGATGCTGCGGGCTTCGAGGTCGTATTTGTCGGCGAAGTACTTCAGGCGGGAGTCGTCGTCAGCGGCGGCGATCACGGAGACGCCGTTGATCTCGCGCAGTGCTCGCACTCGCGCGGACGCGTGCGGGTGGGTGATGCCGAGCAGGCCCACCACGATCGGATCGGACACATCGTCTCCTGTTGCTTTGGGACCGCTCCGGTGTGCGAGAACTTGTTTGTGCGGGCGGTCGCGGGTGTTCGATGAGGTACACGTGGCACCGGGCAGAAAGAATCCGATGGATTCGGTCAGCGAGTGCCGCAAACCACTGTCACTGAGTGGACGAGTCGTCCATAGTGTTGCATGCTGCTCTGTAGGGGGTCAAGAAGGTGGTGTGTTCGACGCCGAGGAGCGGGGGGCCTCGGATAGTCGTGCGACGTCGAAGCCCAGGTAGCGAGAGAGTTCGGCTGCACCCCAGAGCACCAGATCCGTCACGGATCGGCCGTGCGCTGGCTGTGTCAGTACGCCGTCGCGCAGGCCGCTGACCGACAAGGAGGCGGCAACTTCACCGCGATGATCGAAGATCGGGGCACCGACCGCGGCGATCCCGGGGGTGACGGTGTTGTCGCTGAGCGCGAAGCCGAGCGATCGGATCTCATCGAGTTCGGCGTACAGCGTCGAGCGCGAACCCATGTGCAGCAGGTCCTCGCTGAGCGCCGCGGAGGCGTACTCGTCCCACGCCGCGCGGTCTTCGAACGCAAGCAGCGCCCGCGGCGCGGCGCCGACATGTAAGGGCAACGACCGACCCAGCCGCAGAACGCGGCTGTTCACTCGTATCCCGTCGACGCGTTCGATGCACACCGCTCGCGTCCCGTGCCGAACGCACATGAAGGTGGTCTCGCCCGTAGCCTCGTGAATTGCACGCAGCACCGGCCCCGCGGCGCGTCGAATGTCGAGTCGACGGGTCAATTCGCCGGACAGCGAGAGCAGCCGACCGCCGACGCGGTATGCGCCCCTGTGCCCGATCTGTTCGACCCAGCCGATCTCGGACAGGGTCGCGAGCATGCGGTACACCGAGCTGACCGGCTCGTCAAGGATTTCCGTGAGGCGGGTCGAGGTGGCGATGCGTTCGCGCGCAAGCGCTTCCATCAGCGCGCCGGCTTTCACGATCAATGCAGGGGCGCGTGTCTCCGACGGCTGGGCCGTCCTGTTGTGTGCCGAGTCGGACCGAGGGCCCGTCGACTGCGCGCGAGCCATCGCAGCAGCCAATGCTTCGGCGGCAACGGTGAGGACCTGCCCAGCTACGTCTTCCTGGGCCAACACACTTTCCCGCAGACCCGCCACGGCAATTGCGCCCGCTGCACCTCCGTCGTCTCGACGCACCGGTACCGCCACCGATGCCACGCCTTCGACCACTTCGCTGTCGTCGACGCTCCATCCGCGCGCGACCGTGTTGTCGAGCAGCTCTCGCAGATCCTGCGCCGTCATCGGAGTGCCGGACGCGAGCCGGCCGAACGGCGCACCAGCGCATACGCTGTCCTGCACGTCCGGACTCTCGAACGCCAACAGGGCACGCGGCGCCGCACCGGCAAATCGTGGAAGCATCCGCCCCGGCCCCAGATCGAGCATGTCCACCACGGCGCCCTCGACCTGATCCAAGCTGAGCACGCCATGTTCGTGAGGTACGCAGAAGAACACGTTCATCCCCAGCTGTTCGCGTACCCACCGCAGCTGGCGGCGGAGCTCACCCTTGTCGACGAATGCCTCCACCGCAGCATCGGACCACCGCAACAGCCCGATTCCTAGCTCCAGTCGACCCTCGCCTGCCTGACGAACGACAGATATCTGCTCGAGCGCGGTCAAGATGCGGTAGACGCTCGGGCGCGGTTCGGCGACCACTTTGGCCAGCTCCGCAGGTGTTGACGGGCCGAGTCGCGCAAGTTCGTCGACGATCTGACCAGCTTTGGTGAGAAGTTGTATGGCATTCACTGGTCGGACTGTCCTCCATGTCTAGGGCCTGCGTAGCTCGCGCCGATCTGCAGCGGCACGGCGCCACTGTTCACGACCGCCAAAATCATGCCGACACCGGTTGGCACCCAGAACTGCGCTGCAGTTGCGTGGGTCACTCTCTTGGCTAAGTTGATGGTACTGTGTGAACATCTTGTCCACGACACGATACTAGTCGATTCGGGCGAGGTAGCGGGAAGCCTCAGCGAAACCAGTCGGCATGCGCCAGGAGAACCAGATGACCTATGACTTCTTGTACGACGCGAACCCCATGCGGGTGCGATTCGGTGCCGGAGCACTCACCTCACTACCGGACGAACTCGATCAGCTCGGACTCGATCGCGTCCTTGTTCTCTGTTCACCGGGCCAGGAAGAGACTGCGGAGCTGGTGGCCTCCATCCTCGACAACCGGTGCGTGGGCACCAGAGCAGATGCCGTGATGCACGTTCCTGCCGAGGTCGCCGCACGCACGAGCGCCGAAGCGGTGACTCTCGGCGCCGACGGCTGCGTCACCGTCGGCGGAGGCTCGGCCATCGGACTGGGCAAAGCCATCGCCCTCGAACACGGCCTGCCCATCGTCGCAGTTCCCACCACCTACGCAGGTTCCGAAATGACTCCCGTCTGGGGCATGACGACCAACGGACGCAAGGAGACCGGACGGGACCCGAAAGTGTTGCCGCGCAGCGTAGTCTACGACCCCGACCTCACCATCGGCCTTCCGGTCGAGATGTCCGTCACCAGCGGCATCAACGCCATGGCACACGCGGTCGAAGCACTCTACGCGCCCGACATCAGTCCCATCATCGCTCTGATGGCCGAAGACGGCGTGCGGGCACTGGCCTCCGCGTTGCCGAAGATCTTTGCCGCGCCTTCGGATTCGCAAGCCCGAAGCGACGCGCTCTACGGGGCGTGGCTGTGTGGCGCGACACTCGGCGCCACGACGATGTCGCTGCACCACAAGCTGTGCCACGCGCTCGGCGGCACCCTCAACCTTCCGCACGCCCCGACCCACTCCGTCGTGCTCCCGTACGTTCTGGCGTTCAACCAGCCCCACGCCGCCGACGCCGTCGCAGCACTCTCTCGGGCACTCCCCGGTACCGCAGACCCCGCCACCAGGCTGTGGGAACTCGCCGGCGATCTGAAAGCGCCGCGCACTCTCGCCGAACTGGGAATGAAAGAAGACGACATCGATCGCATCGCCGAGGAGGCGACACGCCGCTCCTACGGCAATCCTCGCCCGATCACACACGCAGCGGTCGCCGCCCTCCTGCGCGCGGCATGGGCGGGCGAAGTACCCACCGACTTCGACGCGTAGACCGCGACCGTTCGTCGCCTGCAGAAACGTATCCGCACCAGACCACCGAGAGCCGACATGACCGAACACACCTACATGGCCCCCGACGCAGCACAGCCTCCGACCACCACCGAGTTCACCGAAGCCCAGATCGCCGTCGAAGAATCCCTGACGCGCAACGTGCTTCGCTCGTTCGACGACTGCACTGACCCCAGACTGACGCAACTGATGCAGTCGTTGGTCCGGCACCTGCACGCGTTCATTCGCGACGTCCGCCTGACCGAAGAGGAGTGGAACACCGCGATCTCGTTCCTCACCGAGGTCGGACACATCACCGACGACCGACGTCAGGAGTTCATCCTGCTGTCCGACGTACTCGGGGCGTCGATGCAAACGATCAACGTCAACAACGTCGCTCACGGTGATGCCACCGAAGCAACAGTGTTCGGGCCATTCTTCGTCGACGACGCACCGCTCATCGCCAACGGCGGTGACGTCGCCGGAGGTGCCGCCGGTCAACCTTGCTGGGTCGAAGGCACCGTCCGCGACACCGACGGCAATCCCGTCCCGAATGCCCGCATCGAGGTGTGGGAGGCCGACGAGGACGGCTTCTACGACGTCCAATACGACGATTCCCGGGTCTCGGGGAGAGCGCATCTGTTCAGCAACGAGGAAGGCCGTTACTGGTTCTGGGCGCTGACCCCCACCCCATATCCGATCCCGCACGACGGGCCCGTCGGCCGCATGTTGGCCGCGACCGGACGCTCTCCCATGCGCGCGTCACACCTGCATTTCATGGTCACCGCCCCGGGTCTGCGCACCCTGGTCACCCACATCTTCGTCCGAGGCGACGAACTGCTCCGCCACGACACCGTATTCGGCGTCAAGGAGTCGTTGATCAAAGACTTCGTGGAGCAACCCGCAGGCACGCCGACTCCGGACGGCCTCGACACCGGCAAATCAAACTGGGCCAGAGCTAATTTCGACATCATCCTTGCGCCCGCCGTCGCCGGCAATCACTCCGTCGTCAACTGACCGGAGACGGTGGTGCACCGGCGAGGCAGGCGAGCAGCCGACCTGCACTCGCCGCTCGCGTTCTCCGCACGCTGCCCTGTTCCCTGAGAGGCCCCCGACATGACTCACCCCGCATCGCCGCAGTCCCGCGTCGCCGCACATCTTCCGCCCAACGAACCAGGACCGCACTCGAAGCGGCTCGGCATGATCGCCGTGGTCGCAACCTTCGGCGGACTGCTGTTCGGATACGACACCGGAGTGGTCAACGGTGCCCTCAAGCCGATGAAGGAAGACCTCGGGCTAACACCCTTCACCGAAGGGTTCGTCGTGAGTGCCTTGGTGATCGGTGCAGCGTTCGGCGCATTGATCGGTGGGCGACTCTCGGACAGGTTCGGCCGCCGCCACAACATCTTGATGTTGGCCGGGGTCTTCGCGTTCGGCACGTTCGGATGCGTCTTCTCCCCCACCTGGGAGGTCCTCGGCGCGTTCCGATTCATCCTCGGCATCGCCGTCGGCGGCGCGTCGGTCACCGTGCCGGTCTACCTCGCCGAAGTCGCCCCCTTCGAAAAGCGAGGGTCCCTCGTCACGCGCAACGAGGTCATGATCGTCTCGGGTCAGTTCGCTGCCTTCGTGATCAATGCAATCATCTTCAACGTCTGGGGGGAGCACTCCGCGGTGTGGCGGTTCATGCTCCTCATAGCGGTGCTCCCCGCATTCGCACTCTTCATCGGAATGCTTCGCATGCCCGAAAGCCCGCGTTGGCTCAGCTCCCAAGGCCGCGACGACGACGCACTCGCCGTCCTGCATCAAGTCCGTTCACCCAGGCGCGCGGAGGCCGAGATGGCCGAAGTCCACCAACTCGCCGAAGAGGAAGAAAAGGCGCAGACCGGGGGATGGACCGACCTCGCTGTGCCGTGGATCCGGCGCCTGGTGTTCATCGGCATCGGTCTCGGAATTGTCCAGCAGGTCACCGGCATCAACTCGATCATGTACTACGGCACCCAACTGCTCGAGGACTCCGGATTCTCCGCCGACGGAGCCATCGTCGCCAACACACTCAACGGCCTGTTCAGCGTCCTCGGCATCACAGTGGGCATCATGCTCATCAACCGCGTCAACCGGCGCACCATGCTCCTCGTCGGATACGGGCTGATCACGACTTTCCACATCCTCATCGGATTGTCGGCTCTGCTCCTTCCCGACGGATCCGTGATCAAGCCGTATCTCATTTTGGTGTTCGTGGTTTGTTTCGTGTTCTCCATGCAAGGAACTCTCGGGCCGCTGGCGTGGCTCATGCTCGCGGAAATCTTTCCCCTGAAGATTCGCAGCCTGGCAATGGGAGTGTGTGTCTTCGTATTGTGGATGACCAATGCCGGAGTCGCGTTCGGTTTCCCGCCGGTGGTGGCGTCGCTGGGAATTGCACCGACATTCTTCATTTTCGCCAGTCTCGGGGTCCTGTCATGGATCTTCATCGTCAGATACGTCCCGGAAACCCGTGGGAAAACCCTCGAAGAATTCGAAGAAGAATACAGCGCCGCATATTCTGCTCGCCGTTGAACCGGCAAACCGCCGAACTTGGAAAGGACGCCACGCATGGCAATTGTTGTCGCCGTAGCGGACAACTCGGAGGGGACAGCAGCTCTGTACGCGGCAATCTCCGAAGCACGCCGGTTCGATACGAACCTCGTCGTCATCAACCTCGCGTTGCATGACCTCGACGTCGCCGAACTACCCACCGATGTGCCTATCGAGGTGATCGAACGTATCGGTCGCGACGATCGCGATCCGGTGCAGGCCGTGTTCGACGAGCTCGCCACGCACGAGGTGAGCAGGCTCGTCCTGGGCATCAGGCACCGGTCACGGGTGGGCAAAGCGCTGCTCGGGAGCGTCACGCAACGACTGATTCTCGACTCTCCCGTTCCTGTGCTCGCTGTTCAAGCCGAACACCGACAGCCGTAGGGACAACGCCCGAACCCAGCCGCGCAATGTCAGTTCCGGGCGAAGATCGGTCCGGTGGCAGCGGCCGCGAGTCAAACCTACGGTGTTCGTGATGTAGCTGAGCACGAAGGCGCTCGCCCGAGTGCCGCCTGCCGCCTCAGCACGGCATATTCCTCCCCCACCTGCACGAAATCCTTGGGCGAGGTGCTCCGACAGCAGTCCGCAGAGCAAAAACATCCTCAGCTGGTCTTTTTCCGGAGACGCTGCGTAAATGTTCTTAGCCGCGTGGACTGCACCGACCCGGCGCTCGGCGCCGAGCGTGTCGGCCCATTTCCGACGCGCCGGTGAGTGTGGCCGGCACTGCCGCAAGGGCGCCCAGCCCCACGAGTTTTGTCGCGGCCTGCCGCGCGCTCGTGCCCCCGAGGGCATCGAGGAATCCGGCGCTGACCCACGCGCCGATAGGGACGGTGACCAGAAGTGGGTGCAGAGGGTGCCCGAGATCGGTGCCGGACAACGCATCCTCGAGCTGGCCCGCCGGGAGCCATTTGTTGATCGCGGTCACGACCGCGCCCGCGGGGCGGTCCAGGGTTTCAGCATGCTCGAGCCGACGCACACCTCGCTCGAGTACATTCACGTCCACCACATCCCGATTTCCTGTCGACTCGAACACTTTTCGAAGGTCTGGCACGCCGTCAGCCCGGCAGTGTCTCGCCACCCAGTGGGGCGAGCACTTCCCCCGAGTAGTAGGAGGACAGCAGACCGGAAGCGAAGAACACGTAGGACGGCGCGATCTCGTCGGGCTGGGCGGCCCGCCCGTAGGGGGCCTGCTTCCCGAATTCCGCGACCTTCTCCTCGTCCATGGTCGCCGGGATCAGTGGTGTCCAGACCGGTCCGGGAGCAACACAATTGACGCGAATTCCGCGATCCAACAAGGTCTGAGCCAACGAATACGTCAACGCCGTCACAGCACCCTTGGTCGCGGAATAGTCGATCAGCGACTTGTTCCCGCGCAATCCGTTGACCGAACCGGTGTTGATGATGGCGGAACCCCGGCCGAGATGCGGTACCGCCGCCTTCGTCACGTGGAAGTAGCTGTCGATGTTCACCGAAAACGTGCGCCGCCACTGCTCATCGGACAACTCGAGGAAGTCGTCGACCGGTTCCTGGTAGGCGGCATTGTTGACGACGATGTCGAGTCCGCCCAGTTCCGAGACCGTGCGGGCCACCACGTCGCGACAGTGCGCCGGCGAGGCCAGGTCGCCGGCGAAGGTGCGGCAGCGCCGCCCTTGTTTTTCGACCAGCTCGGCCGTGTGCGCCGCGTCGTCGCTCTCCTCGAGGTAGGCGATGGCCACGTCGGCGCCCTCTTTCGCGAACGCCACCGCCACGGCGCGGCCGATTCCCGAATCACCCCCGGTCACCAGCGCCCGTTTGCCTTTCAGCAATTCGTTGCCCCGGTACGCGCGCATCTCGTCCTGCGGTTCTTCGGCCATGTCCGCGGTGCGGCCGGGGTAGTCGATTGCGTGCGGGGTGTGTTCGCTCATGCACCTCTCCGATCAGTGGCGAGTCACGTGTCGGGTACCCGGCCCACGAAAAGGTGAATCGGCGGGCGCACAGCGACTGGGTACCGGACCGCATGGATCAGTCACCCGCACCGATGTTGGAGGCACTGGCCGACTACCACCACCGTGACCGGTACGGGTTCACCCGCCCGGGCACCGGCAGGGCCGCGGCGCCGATCGACGCGTCACGGAGGTGCTCGGGATCGACCCGTTCCGTTCCGATGTGCTCGCCGCCTTCGGTCTGGACGACCGCACCTCGAGCGGCCGCTATCTCGCCGACGCCGAAGACCTCATGGCCGAGGCGGCGGGAGCCGATCAGGCATTCTTCTCCACCTGTGGGAGCTCGCTGTCGGTGAAGGCAGCGATGATGGCCGTTGCCGGGAACCACCCGGGCGGCCTGATCGTCGGCCGTGATTCGCACAAATCGATCGTCGCGGGCCTGATCTTCAGCAGAGTCACACCGCGACCGGCGCGACCGGGTACCAGTGCGCCGACTGGCTCCGCAGCCACTGCCGGTTGGACGTCGGCATGGCCGACCACCGGCGCCTCCTCGCCACCATGTCCATGGCCGACGACGAGCACACCACCGACCGACTGCTTCGGGCCCTCACCGAGATGAGCTCTGCCACCGCCTCCTTCGCGCCCGCGACCTCCCCAGCCCCGAAGAACTGCAGCTCGAGTCCGAGATGGAACCGGGTGATGCGTTCTTCGGCACGGCGGAGATGATCGCTACCGACAGTGCTGCCGGACGGATCGCGGCCGAACAGCTCACCCCGTATCCGCCGGGAATTCCGGCCGTCGTGCCCGGCGAACGACTCGACACCGCCGTCATCGACTACCTGCGCAGCGGACACGCCGCGCGAATGGCCGTGCCCGACGCCACTGATTCGACTCTGAAGACGTTGAGGGTCGCCGCGGCCGGCTGACCTGCAAGGACCATCGGTCGACGTATCATCCGGCAATGGTCGCCTCAGCGGCGTCCGCGGCGCTGTTTGATGAACGCCACCACAACTTCGCGCTCGCCCGACGACTCCCCCAGCAGGTCGGTGGTCAGCACGCGGTCCGTCAGTGCCTCCAATGACCGCCACCTCGCACCAGGGTACCGCGGAAGGCCTCGGTGCGACGTGACCGCAGTGGTCAGCAGAAAAGCAGACCCCGACACCTCGAACGAACAGCGCAGCGGAGAACCGAGCGTCGCCGCGTCGATCAGCGCGGCGCCCACCTCGTCGACCGCGCGGGTGATGTCCGCGATCTCGGTGAGCAGGAAGCCGCGCCGGTGGGCCAACGTCCGCGCGACCGCCCGAATGATCGGCAACTGATCCCGGGCCGCCTCGACCCGCAACTCGGTGGTGCTCTGCGGCCGGGCGCTCACCTTGTTCACCCCCGTTTCCGCCATTCGTTCCGCCGATCTGTGAATGCCGAGCGCTGCACGCTCGGCACCCTTCGCCGCCCGGGCTGTCACGATTACTCGGAAGCTACTGCAGCGCAATACCATCACGAGACCCTGTCGAGTCAGGGGTGGATCGATCGACCTCTCGACGCCATCACCGGCGTTTTCTCGTCGTCGAATCGATGGAGGGTGATGACCCCGGCGTGGTTGGGACCGGAGTCGGAATTCCAGGCCACCCGTTCGTCCGCATGCTGCTCGGTGATGGTGGCGTCGAACTCGCACACCTGCCCCGCCACATCGGTAGCCTCGGTGATTGCGCTCATGACGACCGCTTACCCGACGATCCCGCGTCCAACCCACCGTTCCATGCCGGATTCAACTTCGAGCCCGCCGGACGGGAAACAAGTCCTCTCCGCGACACAGTGCGGCCTCACGGAGCCGCGGGGACTCGCAGAGTCGCGCCCAGCCGCCGGGCAGGGCGAACTGGGCTGTTCCAGCGATTACCCCTCCGACGCCTGTTTTACGCTCGGGCACCGCAGCCGATTCCGGCGAAGGTCGACCACGTTGCCCCCGCCGCGGGCGTACTCGGCGCCCTCGCCTTCCGCATCCGATTCGTATCTTTCACGCTTCGAGTCTGATAGCACCTGCGCACCGTGTGACGGTGCGCTAGAAAGTAGTCGTGGATTCAGAGCAGGTGTTCGGTGGTGGTGAGCCACAGCGGGTGGGTAGTTTCCGCTTCTACCTGGACGGGCAACGGTGGGAATGGTCCGACACCGTCGCACTGATGCACGGCTACCGGCCCGGTGAAGTCACCCCGACCACCGAACTGCTGCTCTCCCACAAACACCCCGAGGACCACCCGCACGTCGCCCGGGTCCTGGACCGGATGATCAACGACGCCGAACCGTTCAGCAGCAAACACCGCATCATCGACACCACCGGCAAGGTCCGACAGGTCGTGGTCGTCGGCGACCGCATGCACGACGACAGCGGCGCCGTCATCGGCACGACCGGCTTCTACATCGATATCACCGACTCCCACCGCAACGACGTCAAAGACTCCGTCGACGAAACCGTCGCCGCCCTCGAGCAATCGCGGGCGGTGATCGAGCAGGCAAAAGGGGCCCTGATGCTGGTCTACGGTATCCCCGCCGACCGCGCGTTCGACATCCTGACCTGGCGCTCCCAGGAAACAAATATCCGGCTCCGCACCCTGGCCGAACGAATCGTCGCCAGATTCGGCGAGCTCGAACCCGACACCGGCCTGCGCACCCGGTTCGACCACCTGTTGCTCACCGCACACCACCGACCAACTCGCTCGAGCTGAGGGGCGTTTGCCCGGTCTTCCGGCTCATCGCCGGCCCGCCGACCACAAAAGCCTCACAGCGGTGAGGCCGTCACCGAAGACACCCGGGCGGTGCCCGAGCCGTCACCCTTCCTGTGCGGTGGCCATGTATGGTGGGTCGGGAAGGTCGACATCGAGAACGAAGTCCAGCCAGATCAGGGCGTCTGCCAAGATTTCCGCGCGCAGGGTGATGTCGAATTGTTCAGCGGCAGTGAGCGACCGCTCTCCCTCTACCAGATCCTCGGCGAGGAACGCCGACACCGTCCGCAGCACCCAACGCTCCGACGCCGGCAAAGCGTCGCCGTCGACGTACCGTCCTTCCGCGAAGCGAACGTCGAGGACCAACGTCTCCTCCGGACCCGCGCCACCCAGCCGCGTGACGACCACACCGACAGTGGCGTCGACAACCCACGCGAGCACATCGCCGTATACCGGCCGGCTTAGCTATGCCCTGACGCGCGAAACCGGAATCCGCCATCTACCCATCGGGCGTACCGACCCCATCACAGCCGGGTCCGCTCAGCGGAAGAGCAGCCAGCACTTCAGAGTGGGTAATCCCCGTGTATTGCGCCTGTCTCGTTGCGATACGGCCGAGCGGAGTCGCGCGGTATACCCGTCACCATGAGGAGCGAACACCCTTGTAGCGCAGCGCTCCCCAATTCTATCGGTTCGACGTCTGGCGACGAACGTTGCTGCAGGTTGCGCGCGTCAGTGCTCGCCGGAAATGTCCAGCACGGCAAGCGCGGCCCACAGACCATCCGCGGCCAAGGCGATCGCCGGCCACGCACCGGGTAGGGGTTGGTGTCGTCGGACCGATTCCTCGAACGACTCGAGGCGCGAGCGGGCTTCAGGCAGAGCGGTCTGCACGACGTGCAGGTAGGGCTCTCGATGGTGGGCCGGGTCCCAGGTGAGTTCGTCGAATGCGGCCGAGAATGCCTCGAGTAGCCCGCTGCTTCGTGTCGAAGATGCTCCGAGTCCGGGTTACCTGCCGTCCGATCATCGGCGTCGGTGAGTACCTCCGCAGCAACCTCCAACACTGACGCATACAGCAAGGTGTCGTCGAGAACAGTTGCTATCGGGTGGTATACCTGCGATCCGCCTACCTTGGTCCAGCCGGGGCTACGAAGGTTGCCGCGCAAGCTTTCCCGGCCCTCGCGCAGCGCAGCGCCGGCGCCGGTCGACTTGTGCAGATCCCACACCCGTTGCCGTCCTCGATCACTGTCGTGACGGCCGGTCCGGAGGCTGTGGGCAAGACCGGCAAGCAGGGTCGAGAGTTCATGAGCACGTTGCAGAATCAGATCGCGGGCCGTGGAAAGCTGGGCGCGGTGATCGATACCCACATCCCGTCCGGCGCCAACCACCGGCTGCGGCCGAGGATCGTCCCGACCGCGACCGCACCCGCGATGGCGGTGAGTTCAGGCAGGGTGCCAGCCGCCAACGCGGCAACGAGCACGCCGAGGATCACGACCGTGACCTGACGTGCGGCGGCGGACACCGAGCTGCGGACCGTGGTGCCGATGATGAACAAGGCGGCGTAGGGCGCAAGGAAGGACTCCGGACTCTGCAACACTCGATCGGCCGGCAACCAGGCGGTCAGCACCGCCACCGTGCACTTCACGGCGGACACCACCCCCGGATGCTGTAGCGCTCTGCGCAGCCAGGTACCCCAGCCACCCGCAAGGGGTCGCCGCGTCTGAGTACCGGCCCGCGCGGGAAAAGGCCATCTCATGTCCACCCTTGTACCCATTCGATCGTCTCGGTTCACCGGTCCGTGTCCATGCGCGGGTTTGTACCATCGAACACACCCGCACGGGCGCGCTCTGGACCGGCAGCGCGCGCTCACCACCCGATGTGATGCCAGTTACTGTCGAGCGATTCCTCTCAACCGTCCACCGGTGTTCCGATAGCGTCAGCATCACACCCTTTCACCCACTCTTTCGAGACGTGAAGGGTGCGGGGCCTCCGACACCCGGGCGCCTCCTGATCCCCGATGTCGAGCCATGGCATCACCCACCGAGACCGTTCACTTTCGACTGCGGACCCGGTGCAGTACAGATCGCCATCCAGGCCCGGTCTGCCACTGCCCCTTGTCTCTTCGGTCACACCCGTCGGCGACCGGCCCAGGCCCCGCCCGCTCCTAACGTGCCCTGCTCTTGCCGGCGGATCGCGTCACTGTTCGACACCGAAAGCGACCCATCCCGCAATGCCTGATCATTCGCACCACCACATCGACCGCAACTGGCAGCGCCGCGCCTCCTGCCGGGGAACCGACACCGAGGTGTTCTTCTCCCCGGACGGTGAACGCGGCCGCGGCCGCGGCCGCGGCCAGCGCGAGCACACCGCCAAACAAATCTGTCTGAACTGCCCCGTCCTCACCGAGTGCCGCGCCCACGCCCTCACCGCCGAAAGTCACGGCATCTGGGGCGGCATGTCCGAATCCGAACGCGCCCGCCACACCCGACGAACCCGCCGCGCGGCCGCCCGCCCCAGGGAGCGCGTCCCGGCACCGGACCCTTCAACCTTGCGGATCCGAACACCCAGAGCGTGAGGATGGCGGCCTGGGCGGGCAGACGACGCCGCTCGATGGTTCGCCCTGCAAGGCCGGGGTACTCGCCCGGTGCGCGGCGCGGGCGGCTCGACATCGGTTCGAACTCGGCGCAGCTGCAGATCGTCGAGGCGACTGCCGGTGCGCCGCCGTTACCGCTCCACCGCATCGACGTCGGCGGTGTGACCGTCACTCTCGCGTAATGCCCTGCCCTGCTGGACATACTGCTCGTACTTCTCCGCGTTCCTGTCCGAAACCCGGGTATCTCGCGGCGGCAACTGCAATTCGTCCTCGGCCGGCATGCCGGCCTGCAACTCCCGTCCACGTTCGAGTTCGGCATCCAGTTCGGCGCCGAAGAGCAACGCCAGATTGGTAATCCACAACCACAACAGGAACACGATGACTCCGGCCAGGGAGCCGTAGGTCTTGTTGTAGCTGCCGAAGTTGGCGACGTAGAGCCCGAACAGGACCGACGCCACGATCCATGTGACGATGGCGAGGAACGCACCGGCGCTGATCCAACGGAACTTCGGCTGCACGCACCGTGTTACGGCACGCCGCCATCATGCGGGCTCAGTGGGAGTTAGCCCAGAGCGAGCTCGCAGAAACGGTGGACGAGCCGTCCGGCCCGTACACCTTGTGTGGGTTTTCAACGGCGTCAACACAATTACTGCCTTATGCCGGCAAAACTCTACGCGATCGCCATCCCCGCCTCCGCGTGCGTCTGGTTCAGGCCGATCCCGCCGAATGCTTCAGGCTGCTGCAGATGGAGGAGGCGGACCTCGCCCTGGTGATGGTGACCGCGGACTCCCCTCCCCTGGACGATCTCCGCTTTGATCAACAGTTGCTGGTGGACGACCCGTTGGATCTGGTCGTGCCCGCGAATCATCCATTGACATCCCGCCGACGAGTCACGCTCGCCGACGCCGCTGACGAGCCCTGGGTGGTCGGGACCCCTGGTGGGGCATACCACCAACTCACCGTGACCGCCTGCGTCGCAGCTGGATTCACACCCAACATCGCTCACCAGGCCGACGAGTGGGAGACCGGTGCGGCAATAGTTTCTCAGGATATGGGGGTCATGCTCGTGCCACGGCTGTGGCTACTGAGTTCGGAGTGGGCAGTCACCCGAATCAGGTTGTCAGGTGAACCTGTGCCCGCCCGCAAGATCGTTGCCGCCACTCGCAAGGGCGCCGCACGTCATCCGCTCGTCGCAGAGACACTCGAACTCGTCAAAGCACGATGCGAAACCCTGCACTCGACTCCACCCTGAGGTTCCGGAAGTGCGCCGTACATCGCGTTGCAACTGTCCGGCGCGTCGACTGCGGTCGCCTGGATGGGAACGCATTGTGCGCCTGGAGCGGCTGGTCACAAGGGTCGACCCCGCCGCGTTCACCGATTGGCGGCCAGCACTGCCGCGAGGCCTTCTTGCAGGTCCTTGACGAAATACTCCGGAACCTCCAGCGAGGGGAAATGTCCCCCGGTTTCGGGCGACCTCCATCGGACGATGTGTCGGTACCGCTCTTGTGCCCAGGGGCGCGGGCACTTCTCGATGTCGCGGGGATACATGGTGATTGCCGACGGGACGTCGACCCGGAGTTCGGGATCGAGCGAGTTGTGGCTTTCGTAGTAGATGCGGGCCGCCGATGCGCCGGTCCGCGTCAGCCAGTACAGGGTGACGTCGTCGAGAATTCTGTCTCTGGACATCGTCTCGAACGGGCTGTCTTCGGTGTCCGACCACTCGGCGAATTTGTCCAGGATCCAGGCGAGCAGCCCGACCGGCGAGTCGACGAGCGAGTAACCGATGGTCTGCGGTCGGGTCGCCTGCTGCTTCGCATACGCCGCGCGGTGGTGCCAGAAATCGCGGGTTTCCTCGGTCCACTTGCGCTCGACCGCCGTCAGCCCGTCCGTCGTCAAACCGGGTGGTGCCTCCGCGAACAATGTGTGGATGCCGAGAACGTGCGCCGGGAACCGGCCGCCGAGGACCGTGGTGATGTTGCCTCCCCAGTCGCCGCCGTGGGCTGCGAACTTGCTGTAGCCGAGCCGTCCCATCAGTTCTACCCATGCGGCCGCGATCTTTTCGGTTCCCCACCCGGTGGTGGCAGGCTTGTCGCTGTAACCGAATCCCGGCAGCGACGGGACGACGACGTGGAACGCCGGCGCGTCTGCATCTTTCGGATCGGCCAGCTCGTCTACGACATCGACGAACTCGGCAATGCTGCCGGGCCAGCCGTGCGTCAGGACCAGCGGAGTGGCATCTGCGCGCGCGGATCGGCGGTGCAGGAAGTGGATTCCCAGATCGTCGACGGTCGTGCGGAACTGGCCGATCCGGTTGAGGCGTTCTTCGAACGACCGCCAGTTGTACCCGGTGCGCCAGTAGTCCACGACGTCGACGAGGTCGGCGAGAGGAACGCCCTGTTCCCATCGGCGAGGGCCGGGCGCGGCGCGATAGACCGTCTCGGCCTCCGGTAGTCGCGCCGCGGCCAGTCGCGCGCGCAGATCGTCGAGATCGGCGTCGGGTGCGTGGGCTTCGAATGCGTGGACGTCGCTGGTTAGGCGGGGCATGAGACCTCCTGGTCACCGTGGAACCGGCTAGGAACTTTTGCGAACCGTCTAAGCCGGTTCTAGCACGCCTTCATGCCGTCGCGCAACCAGCTAAGGTGGTTCCATGCGTGCCGAGTTCCCCGACTTCCGCCTCGGTAGCGTGCTGGCGACCAGCTTCACGGCGACTCTGACGGAGCGTCGCGGCGACGCCGTGGAGCGCATTCCCACGCCGCAGCGACTCGTCGACTGGCTGGCAGTGAGCGGCCTCGCCGTGGACTCCTGCACCGCCGCCCAGCTCGACCTCGCTCGGGAACTGCGGGAG
Organism: Rhodococcus sp. ACS1; assembly: GCF_002300155.1. Classification (NCBI taxonomy): domain Bacteria; kingdom Bacillati; phylum Actinomycetota; class Actinomycetes; order Mycobacteriales; family Nocardiaceae; genus Rhodococcus; species Rhodococcus sp. ACS1. The sequence goes on along the minus strand of NZ_NSDZ01000005.1, from coordinate 1,701,544 downwards.
GCGATTCACGCCGCCGCGACTGCGGCCGCGATACACGAACCTCTCCCCGCATTCGCTGTCCACGTCATCAATGACCGCAGCGCTCAGGGCCGGGCCGCAGCGATCCTGACGCCCGAGGGCAATCGTCGATGGCGGCTCAGCTCGGCGTCGTGTGTGGAAGATGCCCTGGGCGTGATCGCCGCCGACGCGATCAGCATCATCGCAGGCGAACGAGACGGAAAATTGGCCCTGTGCGCATCGCCGACCTGCCAGGCCGCCTTCTTCGACACCAGCCAAAGTCGCACCCGCAAATGGTGTGACATGAACACGTGCGGGAATCGCCAGAAGAAGGCGCGCTTCACTGCCAACCAGCGCAAGAACCCCAGATCAGCGGACTGATCGTTGCCTTGACGCCGTAGATCCGAAGAAGGCCGCGAACGTCCGGATCAGCTGGGCCGGGGCGCGGTTGATGCCGTCATGGCCCCCGCGGACCGCTGCTGCACGGGCGTGGGGCAGTGCCGCAGCAAGGGCATCGTTGAGTTGTTCGTAATAGGGCGGTCCGTCCGCACCCCTCAGCAACAGAACCTCCGCAGTCACCCCCGCCCAGCGACTCGGCGGACCGTCGGCGCGTGCGATTGCCTGCGACTCGTCCAACGTCATGGGCAACAAGGCACCCATGGTGCGCCCGACGGGAGTGCGCAACAACAGTCGGCTCATAGCGATCTGCACCCCCAGAGGCAGGGCGCTCGCCCGCGACTGGGTGTTGATGCCGGCCCCGGTGATCGCCATCGCGCGTGCAACGTCGCCGTCCCGGGCCGCTGCCCTGGCGCTGTCCAGCCACTGCGCGGGGAAGAGACCGTTCACGGACACTGCTGCGTCGTAGAGCGCGAGACGCACGATGGGCAGTTGCAGGGCCGCCGTCAGGGCGATGAACCCACCGCTGCTGTGGCCGATAACGTCAGTTGCGCCGGTGTGTTCGAGCACAGTCCCCAGGTCGTCGACGTCCTCCTGAACGTCGTAGGGCTCCGAACGGGGCGGCGCATCTGCGCGTCCGCGTCGGTTATAGAGATGCACGGTGAAGCTATCCGACAGTTTGCGCGCCAGTCGGCGATAGGAATCGATCGTCACCCCGCCGCCATGAACGACCACCAGAGCAGGGCCGTCACCAACCGTGTGCAGGACGACGTCGCCCGCTCGTTCAACCCGCTCTTGCATCGCTGCCTCCCTGAATGCGTGCACAACAATAGCAAACAGTGTTCGCAGTTTAGGATTGTGAGGTGCGCGACGACCCACACCGACCCCACGAACACAATGCCTCCGCCAGGGAGACACCGCCGCGCCGACGAGGTCCGGTCCCCGCGCACAGCCGCGACGACATCGCTGCCGCCGCAATAACACTCACGGATCACGAAGGCTTGGCCGGTCTGTCCATGCGGGCCGTTGCCGCATCGCTGGGTACCGGTGCAGCGTCGCTGTACCGGTACGTGGCATCGCGGGACGAACTTCTCGCGCTGATGACCGATCACGTCATGCGCGAGCTCCGCCCGTACCCAGCCGGCCATGATCAGTGGTTGGACGCCATGCTCGAGATGTCACGTCGACAGTTGCACCTGTATCGGCGTCACTCCTGGCTCGTCGACGTCACCCAGCAATCGCCCGCCTTCGGTCCCGAAGCCCTGGCCTGGCTGGACCACTGCCTGCAGGTACTCGAACCAGTCACGGCCTCCAGTCGGGCAAAATTTGAAGCGATCGCGATGGCGACGGGAGTCACGACGTTGTTCGCTCGCAGCGAGCTCGCTTCACAGCCCGCACTTCCCCCGATCGACAGCCATACGTATCCGCACGTGGCCAGGGCGATCTCCGCTGACGCAACTCCTGCGCCCACCGATCGGGACCTCTTCGAGGATGCCTTGCGCAGCCTCCTGGTCGGTCTGCTGTCCTGAGAACGGAGTCGTTGGCCGGACCGTTTACGGGATGGTGAGCGGCACTGCCAGAGGATCGCCCGGTGCCGGCGCGCGGCGGTTGGCCGCGACGAGGTCCCACGCAGTGTGCCGCGGCGTCACGCCGTCCAGCATCCATTGGCCGAGCAGCAACGCGACCTTGGCCAGCATCTCGGTACGCAACCGCAGGAACGAGTCCTCCGGGTCGGTGCCGACCTGACCGAGCAGTACCCACCAGGCCCAGGCGACTGCTCCGGCATTGGCAACGAAGTCCGGGACCACCGGAATGCCCCGGCCGGTGAGCACCGCCTCGGCCTGCGGGGTTGTCGCGGCATTCGCAGCTTCGATCACGACTTTCGCGGCGACGTGGTCGACGTTGTCCGTCGTGATCGCATAGGAGATCGCGGCCGGGACGAGGATGTCTGCCGCAGTGGCGATCACAGCCGCGCGCGGCAACCGCTGAACATGCGAGGGGACGCGGGAGCGGTCGATCTCGCCGTAGCCGTTCCGCAGGTCGAGCAGCGCGGGAACGTCCAGGCCGTCGGGGCAGTACAGCGTGCCGACGGCGTCGGCGACAGCAACCACGCGCATACCGGCCTCGTGCAGGTACCAGGCCGCGCCGCCCCCCATGGTGCCGATGCCCTGGATTGCCACCGTGGTGTCGGCCGGAGCCCATCCACTTGCATTCACGGTACCGATGCAGGCCTGCGCGACTCCGTAACCGCCGATCACATCGCCCAGCAGAAAACCGCCGGCCACCGGGGCGTTCAACGCGGCCCGCACCCGGCGCAGAGTCCTCTGCGGATCTTCCGCACGGCTGATCGCCGCATGGTAGGACTGCTGAAGACCCAGCCGCGCGAAGACGTCGTCGATCAGATGCTGCGGCACCCCCAGATCCTCCGCGGTCACCCAGTGCGCGTCCAGCCACGGGCGCATCGCCTGACAGAACCGCTCCAGCACACCGACGGCGCGGGGGTCCTTCGGGTCGAAGTCGATGCCGCCCTTCGCGCCGCCGACGGGCAGGTCGAAAACCGCGGTCTTGGCAGCCATGCCGCCGGCCAGGTCCTCCACCTCCGACATCGTGCAGCCTGCCCGCATGCGGGTGCCCCCGGTGGCCAGGTCGGACACCAACGTGTGCACGACGAGGTAGCCCTGAGCTCCGGTGACCGGATCGGACCAGGTCATACGCAGCAGGGGCTCACCGCTGCGCACGGTCGCCACATCGACCCGACGCTGCGGCGCAGTGTTCTCACGGTGGTCGTACTCACGGTGCTCGGGGGTGCGCCCGAACCCGGATTCCGTCGTCGTCGTCACCTCGAGTTACCCCAATCGTCCTCGGAAGATCATCGCCGTTTCGGCCATTCGGCCGATGACGTCAGAGTGCGCTCCCCGGTGACCGGGCGTCCAGTTAAGAATCTTGAATGATTGCGTTCACGCTTTCTACACAGCGCGACGCGTGGTCCGATTGGACGGTTCGGACCGGATGCATAGGCTGGGGGCATGGAGCTGTCTCTGCGCCGGTTGCGGATGCTTCGGGAGTTGCACCGCCGAGGCACCGTGACAGCCGCCGCGCAGGCCTTGCACTACACCACGTCCGCGGTATCCCAACAGCTCACCCAGCTCGAACGCGACGTCGGCGCAAAGCTATTCGAGCGGCGTGGTCGGCGGGTACAACTCACGGAGATCGGCCTGCTCCTCGCCGAACACGCTGAGGAGATCATGCGATCGGTGGACCGCGCGACCTCCGCCCTCGAGCAAACGCAGGAGGGCGTCACCGCCCGATTGACCGTTGGCGTGTGGGCGTCCGTCGCGTCGGGCCTGCTGCCGAGTGCGCTGTCGTTGCTGGCCGCCGAACATCCCGGCATCGAGGTGCGGACGAAAGAACTCGCGCCGGAGGACACCGCAGTCGCAGTACGGGACGGCTCGCTGGACTTCTCGTTCGTGATCAACTATTCCGACTACCCGATGCCGTGGGACCCGGAGTTGACCAGAGTGGTGATCGCGGTGGAGCGACTGCACGCAGCGCTGCCACCGGGAACGGTGTCCGCCAGAACCATGGCGTTGGCGGACCTCGCCGAGCATCCCTGGATCCTCGCGGGACCCACTTCGCATTTCGGCCGCGCGGTGCGCTCGGCCTGTCAGCGTTGCGGATTCGAACCCAAGATCAACCATGAGGTCGGCGAGCAGGCGACGGCACTCGCGATGGTGTCCGCGGGCCTGGGGGTCACCCTCGTCTCCGATCTCGGATTGACGCTGCGCCCGCCGGGCATGGACGTCGTCGCGCTCACCGAACCGGTCATGCGGACGATCTCCATCGCCCATCGGGGGACGGAAGCACACCGCCAGCCGCTGCAACTGGTGATCGACGCCGTGCGGGCCGCGGCGGCCGCACAGGGGCTCGCTGCGCGGTCGCCGTACCCATAGCCGACGACACACCGCGGGGGATCAGCGTGGACCCGAAGGCGCGGGCACGGCCCACGCGCTCCCCTGTTCGCGATCGAGCACGGTGACCGCCTTGTTCTTCAGCCCGAAGATGTAGACCAGCAAGCTGACCCCGATCACGACCGTCACGTAGACGATGAACCAGCCGACCTGGCCGGCCGACTTCGATGCCTGGTACAGGAGCGGCGCCGTACCGCCGAAGACGGAGTTCGCGAGCGCATAGCCCAGTCCCACACCCAGGGCACGGATGTCGGCGGGGAACAGCTCCGCCTTCACGATCGCGTTGATCGAGGTGTACCCGGTGAGGATGATGTAGCCGACCGCGACCAGCGTGAACGCCACCAGCGGCGAGGTGGTCTTCGGAAGGTAGGTGAGCAGGACGTAGGTGTAGAGGACCCCACCCACACCGAAGAAGATCAGCAGCGGCTTGCGCCCGACGTGGTCGCTGACGATGCCGCCGACCGGCTGCAGCAGCAACAGCAAGATCAGCCCCAGCAGGTTGATCCACGTTGCCGTCAGCGCCCGGTCGTCCCCGAAGGTGGACTTCACAATCGCCGGCGCGTTGACACTGTAGGTGTAGAACGCGACCGTGCCGCCCGCGGTAATGAGGAACACCAGCAGCAGCGGACGCCAGTGTTCGGTGAACAATGCCGTCAAGGAACCCGCTGTCCGGTCCTCACCCGCACGGATGGCCTTCAGATGCGACTCGCTGAGCGACTCGTCCATCGAACGCCGAATCCACAGCACCACCAGGGCGGCGACGCCGCCGATGAAGAAGCCGATCCGCCATCCCCAATCGTGCAACGCCTCGACATCGAGAACGCTGAGCGCGATCAGGAGCGTGAACTGCGCGAGGACGTGACCGCCCACGAGGGTCACGTACTGGAAGGACGACAAGAAGCCACGCCGATTCGCGGTTGCCGCTTCGGACATGTACGTCGCCGAGGTGCCGTACTCGCCACCCGTGGCAAATCCCTGCACGAGCCGGGCGACGACCAGGATGACCGCCGCCCAATACCCGATGGTGTCGCGTGTCGGCATGACTGCCACCAAGAAGGAGCACGACGACATGATGGTGATGCTGAGCATCAGAGCCGCCTTGCGGCCACGACGGTCAGCGAACCGGCCGAAGAACCAAGACCCCACCGGTCGCATGACGAAGGTGACCGCGAAGATCGCATAGATGTACACCGTGGAGTTGGAGTCGTTCTCGTCGAAGAACTGTGCCTCGAAATACGTTGCGAAGACCGTGTAGATGTACACGTCGTACCACTCGACGAGGTTTCCTGCCGAACCCTTCATCGTGTTGAGCACCGCCCGCCGAGTGCTCGTCGGAGCGCGGGTTGGACCGGACGGAGTCGCGTCATCGATCATCCGTCGACGATAACGGATCGACCGACCACACCTGGTCGAGTCACGCAGGGGCGGACCAATTCACTCCCCGCTGCGTGTCTACTCCGATCACGACAGTCCGGCGCCGTGGCTCGCATCAGTCACTGCTCCGGCAGCGTCGTAGTTGGCTGGACAGGTACCGCCTGGCACGGCGATGACCACCCACGTTCTCGAGTTCGATGTCCAGCGCGTTCAGGAGCGTCGCGAGCAGGGTCGCCTGTGGAGCCCATCCATGGCGACGCCGGCACTGCGCGAGCCAGTCGACCGGACCGATGTGGCCGCGGTCCGCGTTGCACCGCCGGCACGCGGCGGCCTCATTGGCCACGATGCTGGGCCCGCCTTTGAGTCGCGGCACCAAATGTTCGGTGGTCGGCGGATTGACGTCCTCTCGGCCTGAACGACCGAGATTCCCCGCGAGACTCACGTCCCGCGGTTCCTGTTTCACCGACAGTCGCCGCCCCACACGTTATGTGCGGGGCGGTCTCACACCGTCTCCGCAGGCTGCCACCGTCAGTCCGACGGCCAAAATGTTCTTCGCAGCGTTCACATCGCGGTCGTGGACGGCGCCGCAGCGGCACGTCCACTCCCGCACGTTCAGCGGCATCGCCCCGGCGATTGCCCCGCACACCGAGCAGGTCTTCGACGACGGACAGAACCGGTCGATCGCCACCACCCGGCGCCCGTACCAGTCGGCCTTGTACTCGAGCATCGACCGGAACTCGGACCACCCCGCATCCGAGATCGCCCGAGACAACGACCGATTCTTCACCATATTCCGCACACTCAGATCCTCGATGGCGATCACTTGGTTTTCGCGCACCAGCCGAGTGGAGAGTGTGTGCAGATAATCGCGCCGCCGATCGGCGATCCGACCATGAATCTTCGCGACCTTCAGTCGGGCCTTGGCCCGGTTCCGGGACCCCTTCTGCTTCCTGGCCAGCATCCGTTGCGCCTTCGCCAGCCGCGCACGGTCCCTGCGCTCGTGTCGCGGGTTGGTGATCTTCTCCCCCGTCGAGAGCGTGTAGAGGCTGGTGATCCCGGCGTCGAGCCCGACCACCCGATCGACCGGCTCGAGTTCGCTGATGGTGTCCTCTACGAGGATCGAGATGTGGTACTGACCGCGAGCATTGCGCGACACCGTCACCTGCGACGGTGTCACCCCGTGCGGTAGCGGCCTCGACCACCGGATCTCCAGGGGTTCGGACTGCTTGGCCAACCGGATCTGCCCGCCGCGGTAGGTGAAGCAGTTCGAATAGTAGGTCGCCGAATCCTTCGACTGGCCCTTCCTCTTGAATTGCGGGTAGCGGGCCTGCTTGCGCCAGAACCTCTCGAACGCGCCCTGCAATTGCCGCAGCGATTCCTGCAACGGTCCCTTCGACGGCTCCGCCAACCACGCGGTCTCGGTGTCCCGCTTCCATCCGGTGACCATCTTCGAGGTGTCCGCGTAGGTGACCCGACGCTGCTCCTGCGACCACGCCCGCGACCGCTCGGCCAACGCCCGGTTGTAGACATACCGGGTGCACCCGAACGTCCGAGCAAGCTGCTCCGCCTGCACCGCAGTCGGATAGAAACGAAACTTGAACGCCCGCTTCACCACCCTCCCCGCCATGACCCAGACACTAGCTTCACGGTCCGACAACATCAGATCAGCCATCCCGGACCTGAAGGACCGGGTTTGCGCCGAAAGACTCACGAATCAACGGCCCGAAACGCCGACCACACCACAGGCATCGCCCACCCTGCCGGTCGACGGCGAGGGCGAGTCTGGCGGTGCGGTCCACCAGTCGATCGTGACCGAATGACTCGGCGAGCGCCAGTGCTCCGCCGACGCGTCGGCCGAAACCTCTGTCGCTACACCTTCTCCTCCGACGTGCGCGTCGTGAACGGCAACACGAGGCGAGACGGGTGGTCGGCGTCCCGGTAGATCTTGTGGGTCACGGGGCGGCCGACCGGCAGGTGGAACGCATCCGGTGGTAGCAGCGCGTTGTGCTCGTCCGCCAGCGGTTCGGCGTTCGACAGTTCCACCACCAGACGATGCCCCGGCCGGAATGTCGCGGCGAAGGGGTAGAGGCGCAGCACATACTCCTCGATCGTCCCCGGCTCGACCGGCAGCGCGCGGGTGTGTGGGTGGTGCGGGTTGCCCTCGGTAGTGCGCTCGTCGAGTTCGCGGTGCGAGGCCTTGAGGTACCCGGAGGTGATCAGCTGACGTTGACCGCTCGGTGCGTAATCCCACAGGCGCAGAATGAAATTGGAGTCAGGTTGGTCGATCTCTACGAAGAGGTGCGCGGCTCCGGTGCCGATCAGTTCCGTGGGCTCCTCGAACGGCGCTGTCTCCCATTTCAGGATCTCGACCTTGTCGGTGACGGTCAGCGGCGCCTGATAAAAGCCGTCCGGGGCGGCGTACCGGGCGGCCATCGGTTCGGGGTCGGTGGACAGCTTGCCGCGCGGTCGCAGGTACAGCGACCGGTACTCCACATCCTTCGGCGGCCACTGGTCACCGGTGACCCATTCGCGTGCGCCCTCGACGTGGACGGTGACCGCCGGCTCGTCCATCACACCGTTGTCGATACCCTTGATCCAGTAGTCGTACCAGCGGAACATCTTGTCGTGTTCCTCGATGAACGGCCGCGACTGCATGGGTGGGTACGGGCCGATATCGAGTTTCTTCGGTCCCTGCAGCGCGTCGAACAGCGCGATCGTGCCGTCCACCGTCCAGCCGCGACCCTGATCGATCTGTAGATAGACGGGGATGTCGATGCTCGGGGCCAGCGTGATGGGGTTTCGTTCCTCGTACCACTCGCCGTCCAGGTCGTTCATCACGATGTCGAACCAGGCCTCGTGGTGATTCGGGTAGTTCAGCACGTGCACCAGGTTCGGCCAGGCGGCCACATCCGGATCCTCCAGGCGCGCCGCGACGCGCTTCCTCAGCTCGTCCGGGGAGCACGTCTCGACCATGCGGGACTTGACGCTGTCGGTGAAGGCCCAGCCGGAGTCGCCTCCGCGGCCCTCGCGGGCGGCACGCGGCATGAACCACATGATGCCGCCGTGATAAGTGGTCTCGTAGAAGTCGAAATGACCGCCGCTGACGAAGATCGCTTTCAGGTGCGGCGGCCGCTCCGCGGCGGCGAGCACCTGCATCGACCCGAAGTAGGAGATGCCGATCATGCCGACGTTGCCGTCGCACCACGGCTGTTCGGCGACCCACTCGATGAAGTCGTACGCGTCCTGGCCCAGGGAGACGCCGCCGGCGTTGTAGTTGCCGATGTGCTCGCCCTCGGAGGCGCCGGAGCCGCGCAGATCGCCGATGACGTGGACGTAGTCCTCTTCGACGACGCGGGCGATGTCGCCGGCTTCGATGCAGCCGTCCCACATCGGGGAGGGGCGACGCTGCGGCGGTGTGGTGAGGGCGAGCGCCTGCAGCTCTTTGCCGTACGGGCTCAGCGCCACCAGCGCCGGTCGTGGTGTGTCGTCTACGCCGTGGTAGGCGTCCGCTGCCAACTCGATGCCGTCTCGCATCGGGACGCGGAGATCCTTGCGGATGTGGATGGTCTGTCCACCCGCGTCGAACGTCTGGAACTCGGCCATGGGGCGCGACTCCTTTCTGTGTCAGACTTTCTGGGTGTACTGCGTGCGGTAGCCGTGCAGCGTCGTGAAGAACGGGGACGGTTCGAGGGTGGGATCGCCGTCGTAGCCGAGGTCCTCGGCCACCGGGGTGAACGGCGAATACGGCGAGTCGATCTCGCGTAGGCCCCCGCACAGGCACCGATGGGCTGCGCCGCGGACGTCGCCTTCGATGTCGAGGCTTTCGTGGAGCGCTTCGGCGGCCTGGTCCCGGTCGAGTTCGACGCCGTAGGCGACCCCGTCCGCCCGCCGGTAGGGATGCCCGAGGTACAGGTGGTTCGGGCGGATCTCGTCCCGCAGGTACTCCAGGCTCGACCGGTAGGCATCCGAATTCTCGTAGCCGGGGAATCCGTTGGCCGCTCCGTGGACCTGGACGGCGTCACCGACGAACACGGAGTTCCGACCGTCCACGACGTAGGCCACCGATCCCGGTGTGTGGCCGGGGATGGAATGCACCGAGACGGTGACACCTCCTCCGAGCGACAGGGTCTCGCCGCCGCGGACCAGCATCGTCGGTTCCATCTCACCGGAGATCACCGCTTGCGTCGCCGCGATCTGCTTCGCCTCACCGTCGGGGTCGTGCAGGTACTGCCCACGCACCGACAGGTACTCGTCGACGTGCGCCTGCCGTGAGCGCAGCAGGTGCGCGTCGGCCTCGTGGATGACGACCTGGGCACGCCTTCCGGTGAGTTCCCACAGCGCGTGCGCCCCGCCGATATGGTCGATGTGGCCGTGGGTCAACAGGATCCATCGGACGTCCTCGATACGGCGTCCGAGGGCCTCGAGGGCGGGCGCCATGCCCTCGGTGGGCGACGTCGCGATGCCGGTGTCGACGATCGCCGGCTCCGGAGCATCGATGTAGAAGCTGTACAGCCCGAACCGGCCCCAGGGTGAGACGAGCGGGTGGATGGTCCCGTCCTTCGCCACGTCACTCCCCCGGCCGCGTCAGGAACTCGGCCGTCTCCTCGAAGGCCCGGTGGAACTCGGAGATCCACGAGAAGTTCTGGACGAAGCCGTGATTGGCGCCGGCGTAGCGACTGACCGTGGCCTTCACCCCGGCCTCGTTCAGACGCGCGCCGTAGAGCTCGCCCTCGTCGCGCATCGGGTCGAACTCGGCGGTGACGATCAGGGCCGGCGGCAGGCCGGTGAGGTCGCCGCGTTTGATGGGCGAGACGCGCGGGTCGGCGGGGTCGGCGCCGCTGTCGAAATAGAACGCGTTGAAGGGTTTCAACCCGGCCGTCTCCACACCGTAGCCTTCGGCATTCTCCCGGAGGGAGTCGTAGCGGTCGACGTCGAAGTCCAGGTCCAAGGACGGATAGAACAGCACCTGATGCGTGATGCGGTCGAACCCCTCGTCGTGGGCCGTTGCGGCGACGGCCGCGACGAAGGTACCGCCGGAGCTGTCGCCCGCGATCGCAAGGGTATCGCCGTCCCAGCCGAGGCTCTCGCCCTGCTCCACGACCCAGCGGACCACCGCATCGCAATCGTCCAGTCCGGCCGGGAATTTCGCCTCGGGTGCGCGCCGGTAGCCGACGGAGATGACCTTCAGTCCGGTTTCGACGGCCAGGTTCCGGGCGACGTGGTCGTGGGTGTCGAGGCTTCCGAGGAAGAACGCGCCGCCGTGGAAGTAGACGAGCAATCCGAACGCGTCGGCCTCGACCGGGGTGTAGATGCGGATCGGCACCTCACCCACGCGCGTGTGTGCAGTCGTGTCCTCGACGGTGTGCAGGGGCAGGCGCTCGTCGATCGGAGCGACCTGCGACTCTTCGATCGCGCGCAGGACGGCCGGGTCGAGCGAGTCCGGCGGAGCCGGCAGTGTGCTGAGGACGTCGGCGATGGCGGGGTGAAGGGTCATCGTGTCACGCCTGCGCCCGAGCGGTGGGCTTCTGCCCCGGGAAGACGTCGTCGACCTCGTCCTCGGTCCAGCCCTGACGGGAGATCCGCTGCAGTTCGTCGGTGACCGGTTTGCGGGTGGCCTGGTAGAGCGCCAATGCCCCGGCGACGGTGTCGGCGTCCCGCAGGGCGTCGGCGAGTGCGCCGGCGTCGAGGATCGCCGAGTTCGCGCCCTGACCCTGGTGGTGCAGCATCGAGTGGGCGGCGTCGCCGACGAGGACCGCCGAATCGGAATGCCACGTGTCGACCGGGTCGATGTCGTACACGCCGCGGGTGTTGACGATGCTCATGTCGAGGTCGCGAGTGATGTCGACGATCCTCGGGTCGAAGCCGTCGACGGTGGCGAGCATGTCGTCCTTGGATACCTGTGGCGCCCAGTTGCTGTCGGGGCACAGGGCGGTGATGTCGAAGGAGACCTGGCTGCGGTGGCGCAGGGGCAGCAGATACACCTTGGTGCCCTTGCCGATGTACATGCGTAGGTTGTCGTCGACGACCATGCCGTGGGCGTCGGCGACATCGATGACGGCGCGGTAGGCCCGCTCGCCGGAGAACACCGGTTCGTTGTCGCTGAAGAGTTGTCGGCGCACCACGGATTTGATGCCGTCGGCACCGACGACCAGATCCGCTTCGACGGTCGTGCCGTTCGTGAAGGTGAGCAGGGAACGCTCGCCGCGGTCCTCGACGGTGGCGAGTTTGTGGCCGAGCTCGACCATGCCGCCGGGCAGGACACCCACGAGGGCCTCGATGAAGTCACCGCGGTGGATCAGGTGAGTGTGGGTTTTGACGGTGTACTCGTCCATACCCGGCCACGATTCCTTCATGATCGGTTCGCCCGTGGCGGTGAGGATCTCGAAGTAGTCGCTCGGTGAGCTGACCTTCGCAATCGCGTCGAAGATGCCCCACTGGCGGAAGCGGTCCATGGTGGAGGGGCGCAGGCCGATGCCGGCGCCGACCTCACGGATTTCGGTGGCCTGCTCGTACACGGTGACGTCGGCGCCGAGCAGGCTGAGGGCCTTGGCGGATGCGGCGCCGGCGTACCCGGCGCCGATGACGGCGACGGTCAGATTCTTCAGATGCGTGCTCTGCATGGTGGTGTCTCTCTGGGTGGGCGCACCGGTGCGCCGAAGGTTCGAGGTGGGTCAGGTCTGGATGGTCAGGAAGTCGGCCGGGTTCTCGACGAAGAGCGTGGTGATGGTCGCTTCGTCCAGGCCTGCTTCGCGCAGATCCGGGATGAGGTCCTCGAACAGGTAGTTGCAGGTGTGACCCTTGACTCCGGGCCAACCGAGTGGGCTGCAGTTGGCGTCGACGCCGGCGAGCGCCTGATCGAGGTGACCGGCGGCGAGGAACCCGAGGAAGTGGTCGAGGCGTTCCTTGCGCGGGCGGGCCCAGAACGGCGGGTCCTCGAGTTCGGTTTCGTAGCCGAAGGTGTCGAAGCCGACGCGGCCGCCCTGTTCGGCGATCCACCGGTCGCGTGTCTTCGAAGCGTTGACTCCGTCGTCGGCATGCCCGAACAGCACGCGGTGCAGCGGGAGTCCTTCTTCGGTGAAGATCGCGATGGCGTTCTCGGCGTCGATGGCCAGGTGGGTCAGGATCGGTACGCCGGTCTCGAGTGCGGCGCGAGCCGCGGCCCGGTAGATGCGCTTGTCGAGGTCGGTCATCTTGCCGCCGCGGCTGACGCCGACCTTGATGACTCCGGCGCGGCTGCCGGTGTTGCCGATGCCGACGGTGATCTCGTGGATGAACTGCTTGGTCAGGTAGTCGACACTCGCGCGTTCGAAGAAGGGCAGGGCGGTGTCGCCGCCGACGAAGCCGGTGCAGGCGACGATGTGGACGCCCGTCTTGGCGGACAGCGACTTGTAGTAGTCGATGTCACGGCCGTTGCAGATTCCGGTGACGTCGACGAAGGTTCCGCCCCCGTACTCGTGGAACTTACGCAGTTTCGGTACGGTCTCCTGGTACCGCTCCTCGGGGGTCTTCCACCACCTCGTGTCCAGCTCGGAGCCGGGCATGCCGTATCCGATGTGCTCGTGGACGGCGACGATGCCCAACTCTTCGGTCGGGATCGATCCCAGGACGGTGTTCACTCTTGACACAGGCAGTTCCCCTTCGGGAAGGACGATTCTTCGATGATGTGGGGTCGGGTGCTCAGCGCACCGACAGCAGGTCGCGGGGGTTGTCTGCGAGCATGCGCCGGATGTCGGTGACGCCGAGTCCCTGCGCGGTGAGGAGCGGCACGAAAGTCGACAGGATGTAGCTGAACGGCAGATCGAGACCCGGTTCTCCCAGCGACACACCGGTGGCGTTGCTCGACAGGAGGATTCGGTCGCCATGACCGGCGTCGACCAGTTCGCGGATCAGGGTGGCGCGCTCGGCGTCGGTGACGTGTATGCCGCCGTCCGCACCCACGTGGTCGAGGGCGACGTAGGCTCCGCGGCGGGCGATCTCGAGCGGCGCGCCGGCGTCGACCGCATCCCTGCGGTCGAGTCCGCCGACGACGACGCGGTCGGCCTGCAGGCCCTCGCCCACAACGATCCCGAGGTCGTGCACCGCGTCCTTACCGAAGCGGAGAGAGACCGGTACGCCGGTGTCGCGGGCGGTTCGGGCCGCGGCACGGACGAGGTTTTCCTCGGTGGCGGTCATGCCGTCGGGATTCGCGGCGGTAGCCACCAGGCCTGCGGCACCCCGGCGTTCCACCCGGGGAACCACCATGCCCTCGGTGATCTCCCTGGTGAAGAGGTCGGCGAATTTGTCTGCCGGCCACGGCGTCGGCGGATTGGTCTGCGGCGTCAGGAAGTATCCGCCGAGCATTTCCTCGGGTCCCATGCCCGTCGACGCGACGATGTGCACTCCGGTCGTGCGTGAAAGCGCTTCGTAGAGCTTGACATCGCGGCCGTGGAACATGCCGGTGCTGTCGACGATCGTCCGCCCGCCGTGGTCCCGGAATTCGGTGAGCTTCCCCACCAGCACCTCGAAGGTCTCGGCGCGGTCCGGGGTGATGTCGAATGCGTGCTCCGCGCCCGGGACCACGGACAGCAGCGCTTCGTGAACCGAGACGACCCCCAGTTCGTCGGCGGGAACTGGGCCGAGAACGGTGTGGACGGTGTTTCTCTCGGCGGTCTGGGAGCCCTTCATCGGCACTTCCTTTCGTCAACGTCATGTGCGCATGACGTGGTACTAGCCACAGTAGCCACTCACATTACAAAGCGTCAAGTAAGTTGCTTGCCAGTTGGGTGAATGGTCCATCTGATTCGTGGGTGGACTGCGGCTACAATCTGAGGTCATGTCGCTCCGCGCCGCACAGAAGCAAATGACCTACGACCTTTTCCTCGCCAAAGGGCTCGAGCTGTTCGGCACGAAGGGCTATGTCGCAACCACGATCGATGACATAGCCAGCGCCGCGGGATCGACCCGGACGACCTTCTACCTGCACTTCTCGTCCAAGGCCGACGTGATGAGCGCGCTGCTGACGAAGGTCGACGCACTACTCACCGCTGCCGACGACCCCACGCTCACCGCGGTGGTGGCCTCGGGCTCGCGTGACCAGATCCAGGAGTGGCTGGACCGCAAGTTCTCACAGTGGGACGAGATCAAGCCCTATCTCACCGCGTCCTACCAGGCAGCCCAGGAGCCGGACGTCGCAGCCAAGACCGAGCAGTGGTTCGAGTCCGCCGTCGGCGACATGACGGCGGGACTGGACCAGGCCAAGCGGTTCCCTCCCGGTCGGCGCCGGATTCGCTGCGTGCTCGCGTTCGGTCAGCTGGAGTACCTCTCGCGCCGCTACTTCGCGGTCGGCTGGCAGACTCCCCGCGAGGCGTGCCTCGACGAACTCACCGACTCCTGGTGCCACCTACTTGCGTCGGACGACTAGAACTCGAAAGCCGTCGCGTCGACGAGGATCTCCCGCAACCAGGCGATGAACGCCGCATCCGCCAGACGCGGATTCCACACCATGTCGATCCGCAACGGCGAGACCGGCAGCGGGAACTCCTCGATACGGAGGTCCACCCGTTCCCGCATCGCGACAGCAACCCGGAATGTGTGCACCGCCACCCCGCCTGCCGACGCGACCATGTGCGGGATGAGCAGGTGGTCGGAGATCAATTGCCCGATCCGGTAGTGCACGCCGTGCGCGTCCATCGCGGCGTACGGCGCCACCCGGTGCCGGGAGTCGTAGGTGACATGGGGCAGCGACGTGAGCAGATCCAGTGCGGATGCCCCGGGATCGCTGTCCGGATGGGCGATCACCACCCAGCGATTCTCGTACAGGCGCTCGCGCGGGTACGGCGATGTGAACGCCTCGGACAGGAGTACGACGTCCACGCCGTCGTCGGTGAAGTCGCTCGGTTGCGGCTGAACGAAGTTGCGCACCCGCAGAGTCGCATTCGGTGCCCGCTCGGCGATCAACCGCGCCAAACCCGGCCCGACCACGAATGCGGTGCTGGTGGTCATTGCAACAGTGATGGTGCGGCTGTCGCGAGCGGGGTCGAAGCCCGGGAAATTCACTACCTGTGCGGTCTGCCGCAGCACTTCACGCAGTGGTGCGACGAGTTCCAGGGCACGCGGTGTGAGCATCAGGCCGCTTCCCTGCCGCGTCACCAGATCGTCACCGATCAGTCGGCGCATCCGCCCCAGGGCATGACTCATCGCGGGTTGGGACATGCCCACCCTGGCCGCGGCGCGGGTGACCGATCCTTCCTCGAGTAATGCCAGCAACGGCACCAGCAAGTTGAGGTTGACCGAGGCAAGCCGCTCCAGGCCGAGATCACTCGAGTGATCACCGGGTTCGTTCATCCACACGAAGTTACGCGTCCTCCTTCCGAGGGGTCGACGTCATCCGGCCGCGGCGGCCATGCGGCGCAGTTTCGGGATCGGGATCCGATGGTTGACGGCGACCGCGACACCGTCACCGCCGACGTGGGTCCAGCGCATCACCGACGGTCCGTGCGGGCTGTCGCCGAGCAGGAACTCGGGTTCACCGGCGGCCGGTAGGTGGCCGGTGGCCTTGAGGTTCAGCCCGAACTGCTCGGTCCAGAAGTAGGGTTCGAGGTCGAGTTCCGGCGCATCGTCGCCCGCCAGGAGCGCGTTGGCAGCGACCTTGGCCTGCTCGATAGCGCTGCTCCACAGCGGAATTCGACGTATTCCCGTAGGCGTGGGAACGGCGGCGGCGTCCCCGGCCGCGACGATGTCGGGCCGGACCCGGCCGCGCGAGTCCACCTCGAGACGGCCGCCGGTCAGCAGTCCGCTGGTGGCCAGCCACTCCGTGTCGGGTATGTCGCCGATCGCACTGACGATCAGGTCGGCGTCGATTCGTGATCCGTCGCGTAGGACCACCCCATGCGCGTCGTCGATCCCGGCAGCCGAGCCGAGGACGACCGTGAGCCCTCGGGCTACCGCGGCCGCGGTGAACGCGTCGGACAGGCAGTGCCCCAGGTGCGACAGCATCGGCGGGCCGTCGGCTACCAGCGTGGCCCGGCATCCCGCCGACAGGGCCGCGGATGCGATCTCCATGCCCAGCGGACCGGCGCCGACAACCACGACCGTGGGCCGGGCCGCCAGCCGTTCCCGGAGGATCAGGGCGTCGTCCACGGTGCGCAAGGACAGCTCCACGCTGTGGTCGCCGCCCAGGCGCCGTGCCCTGGAACCGGTGGCAATCACGAGTCCGTCGTAGGTCAGGTCCGAACCGTCGTCGAGACGCACCCGGCGGGACTCGACGTCGAGCTCGACGGCCGCCACCCCGCGCACCTCGGTTGCCTCGTGCGTGGGCGGTGCCAGTTCGTGGGAACCGCCGTCGACGAGGAGCGCCTTGGAGAGCGCGGGCCGCGAGTACGCCGCCCGGGGTTCGGCCCCCACAATGGTCAGATCGCCGTCGAAACCCGCGGCTCGGAGGCCGTCGCACGCGGTCTGGCCGGCGATCCCGTTGCCGATGACCAGGATTCGTTCGGGAACTTCGATGAGTTTCATGCGAGCCTGAGTGCGGCCACGGGGCAGACCCGGACCGCGGCGCCGGCGTCCGTGAGTTCCGGGCTTCCCTCGGGGATGTCCTCGACGTCGAGGATCAGTTCGCCCGCGTCGTCGAGGTGCATCAGGTCGGGAGCGATCTCTTCGCACAGTCCGTGGCCTTCACAGCGAGGCCGGTCGATCACGATTTTCTTCATGCCGGGACCACCTTCAGGATCTCGAGTGCGTCGATGGAGCGGGTGATGTTGCTGGGCAACCGAACCGGCTCGGCGGCCACCAGCCGCTGCGCGTGGACGGCGAGTGCCCCGATGACGGCGTGGGCTTCCAAACGGGCCAGGCCCTGGCCGGCGCAGCCGTGCGGTCCGTACCCGAAGGAGAGGTGGTCGACGGGGTTTCGCTGGACCAGGAAGGCGTCCGGGTTCTCGTAGTGCCTCGGGTCGCGGTTGCCTGCGCCGAACAGGATCGCCACCTGGGATCCGGCCGGCACGAGGGTGCCGTCGATATTCACGTCCCGGGTCACCGAGCGGCCCCAGGCATGGACCGGCGCCCAGAATCGGAGAATCTCGTTGAAGGCAGCCGGCACCAGCGCGGAATCTCCGCGGACCAGGTCGAACTGATCGGGGAAAGCCGAGAAGAGCGCGACGATGTTGCCGAGCGCGGCGATAGTGGTGTCGACACCCGCGCCCAGGTACTGGTGGATGATATGGCCGGCGGTGCCGGGAGGAATGGCGCCGCGGTCCTCGGCGTCGAAGATGCCGCGACCGACCGACCCCGGCGCCAGATCACCGGCCCGGACCCCGGTGCACCAACCGTAGAGTTCGCCGGCGATCGGGAAGTTCTCCGCGGTCCGCTGATTCATCGGACCGATGACTTCCATCGCGGCCTGCCCCCAGCGCAACATGTTGTCGCGCACCTCACCGGTGAAACCGATCAGGTCCGCGACGACCTCGAGCGGGAAGGCGCGCGCCAACGCATCGATGGCCTCGAACGATCCTCTGGCGACCAGGTCCGCGACCAGCGCATCGGCCTTGGTGTGGATCTGATCCCGGAGTCCCCGCAGCGCCCGTGGAGAGAGGTTCTCGGAAAGAGTCGCGCGCAATTCTGTGTGGATCGGCGGGTCCGAGGCCAGCGATGTGCCCTGAAGCGCCTCGTTGACCACGGAATTGAAGCCGATCGTCCGGGACGAGAAGGTGCCCGGGTCGGCCAACGCGTCGCGGATGACGTCGTAGCGGGTCAGGGCATAGACGTCGTTGGCGGGCAGATGTACCACCGCGCCGAGATCGCGGAGTTCGGCGTACGTCGGATAGGGGTCGATCACGACCTCGTCGGCGAAGAGGTCCGTATCGCTACTCGCCGGAGTGCTTCTGTTCATGCCTCCAGTGAAGTGACTCCACTCACATAAATCCAACTCATATTAGGCATGTACGGACATGAACAAGATTGATGCTGTCCGCCCTGCGGTGCTCTCATCCGTGGTCGCGGCACACCGCGGACGCGGGATCCGGTTCGCACATTTGCTGCCACGTGTAGAAGCCGGGATGTCTTCGCCGTCGACTCACTCTGGCTCTACCTGAACAACCGCAACACCCAGGACTACTGGGACTGGAGGATTCTGCGGGCCCGCTCGGCGACGGGCAGATCCACGAACTCGCCGTCCGGCAGCTGGACGGCGGCCCCGCCAGACTCCTCGAAGACGTTCACAACCCTTCGTGCCCAGGCGAGTTCGTCCTCGCTCGGGCTGAAGGCGGTGTGAATGATCGGCAGTTGGGAGGGGTGGATCGCAGATTTGCCGCCGAAGCCGAGAGAGCGGGCGTGTGCGGCTTCCCTGGCGAGTCCGTCGGTGTCCCGCAGGTGGGGGTAGACGCTGTCGATCGGGGGTGCGATTCCCGCAGCCCGGGAGGCGATGACCAGGTGCGATCGCACGTACTGGAGCGGGGTGTCCCCGTCGCCGATGTCGAGGTCTTTGCGGAGGTCGATGCCGCCGAGGGCGAGATGTTCGACGCCGGGTTCGGCGGCGATCGCCAGGGCGTTGGCGACTCCCCTCGCGGTTTCGATCGCGCAGATCAGCGGCGTCCCCGGTGCCCGATCCCGCACCCACCGCACGTCGTCGACCGAGTCGACCTTCGGGATCCGGATGCCGTGAGCACGGTCGGCGACCGCGGCCAGGTCGTCGGCGGCCGGCGCGGTGCCGACGGCGTTGATGCGCACCCACGCGGGGTGGATGGTCAGAGTGTCGGCGACGCGAGCGCGGGCGGCGTCCTTGGACTCCGGCGGGACCGCATCCTCGAGGTCGAGGATCACCGCGTCCGCACCGGCATCGAAGACCTTGCCGAGGAGTTTCTCTTTGTGCCCGGGCACGAAGAGGTAGCTGCGGGCCATCAGATGACTCCCCTGTCCTGCAGAGCCTCGATGTTCAATCCGAGTGCGTCGCGGTAGATCTGCGTGTTGTCCTGTCCGAGTCGCCGTCCGGGAAACCGGATGGCGCCGGGGGTGCCGAGCATGCGCACCATGAGGTTCTGCATGGCGATGGGCCCGAGGTCCTCGTCGTCGACAGTGGTGATCACGTCGCGGGCGCGGACGTGCGGGTCGTTCATCAGTTGCTCGACGTCGTAGATGGGTGCGAGAGCGGCGCCGACGCGCTCGAACTCGGTGACGACCTCGTCGAACGGGCGGGCGGCGATCCATTTCCCGACCGATTCGTCGAGGAGGTCGCCGTTGCGGCTGCGTTCCCCGGCGGAGGCGAACCACCGCTGTTCGACGAGGTCAGCTCGTCCGACCAGACGCATGACCCGTTCTGCGACGGAGGTGGCGCTGGCCGAGATCGCCACCCACCGGTCGTCCTTGGTGAGGTACGTGTTGCGGGGGGCGTTGTTGGGCGATCGGTTGCCTTGACGGCCGGCGATCGCGCCGAGCTGGTCGAAGGCGGTGGGGCCCGGGCCGAGGATGCCGACCAGGGGTTCGAGCAGCGAGAGGTCGATGACCTGCCCTTGCCCGTTTCCTTCGGGGCTGTTGCGGTGCAGCAGTGCCGTGACCACGCCGAAGGCGCCGGTGATGCCGGCGACACCGTCGGCGAGACCGAACGGGGGCAGCGTCGGCGGTCCGTCCTCCTCACCGGTCTGGTGTGCGAATCCGCTCATCGCCTCGGCGAGGGTACCGAAGGCGCGACGTTGGGCGTAGGGTCCGTCCTGCCCGAAGCCGGTGACCCGCAACGCGATCAAGCCTGGATTGAGCAGCATCAGCCGGTCGGGTCCGAGTCCCCACTTCTCCAGCACTCCGGGTCGGAAGTTCTCCACGAGCACATCGACGTCGACGACCAGATCCCGCAGGATCTGCTGGCCCTCGGGGGTGCCGAGGTCGAGGGTGATGCACTTCTTGTTGCGCGCAATGACTTTCCACCACAGTCCGTGGCCGTCCTTGTTCGCCCCATGAGATCGGGCGGGGTCGCCCGTCGGGTGCTCGACCTTGATCACCTCGGCTCCGAAGTCGCCGAGCAGCATCGCGGTGATCGGTGCGGCGTACACGGTGCTGATGTCGAGAACTCGAACTCCGTGCAGCGGGCCGCGGTTCGCCTCCCTCGGCGAACTCGCGGTCGGGGTGTCATCGTGTGGATTCACGCTCATGGGCAGTCCTCGGCATTGTCGAGAGGCGATTGAAGCGGGACGGTGGTGATGGCGCCTGCGTGGAAGTCGGGCGGCACGTTTCCCGCGTGTGCGGACTCCAATCTGTCACTCGCCCGAGTGAAGTACAATCGCGAGTATCTTGACTCCCTTTAAATTCTTCTAAAGGCAGGTGGCCGACGTGCTCGACACGACGCGGATGTTCACGCTGTGCGAGGTCGCGAAGCACGGCTCCATCACCGCGGCTGCGGCGGCGCTCGGGTACACCACTTCGGCGGTTTCGCAGCAGATCGCCAAGCTCGAGAAGGAGGCCGGGCAACCGCTGCTGGAACGGCATGCCCGCGGCATCATGCTCACCGACGCCGGCCGCTCCATCGTCAAACACACCGAACGGATCCTCATCGAACTCGAGGCCGCGGACGCCGAACTCGCGGAGATCCAGGGACTACGTGCGGGAGAACTGGCGATCGGAACCTTCCCCACGGCCGGATCCTCGCTGCTGCCACTGGTGATCAAGGAATTCAAGACCCACCACCCCGGCATCGACCTGCGCGTCCTCAGTGGACGATTCGCCCAGCTCGTCGATTCGCTTCGCCGCCGGGAGACGGAGCTGTCCCTGTTGTGGGACTACGAGTGGAACCGGATCGACGACCCACTGCTGACGTACCACCACCTGATGAACGATCCGACCCTGCTCCTGGTGTCGGAGAAACACCGCCTCGCCGACCGGGAGTCGATCAGGATCACCGAACTCCGCGACGAGTCGTGGGTGGTGCGCGCCGACGATCACCCGGTTGCCCACACACTCGAACGGCTCTGTCAGCAAGGCGGATTCACGCCCCGGACAAGTTTCCTCGCCCACGACTACGGGGAGGTTCAGGCCATGGTGGGGGTCGAGTTGGGGGTGTCGATCGCGCCGCGGCTGGCCGTCCTCAATCCCCGCCCCGACGTCCGGTCCATCCCGCTCGCCACCCGCTCGCCGCAGCGCCGGATCCTCGTCGCACACCTGACCGAGCGTCGGCTGAGCCCGGCCGCTCAAGCGGCCATCACACTGTGCATGGCGGCAGCGCGGCGCCTCGAGGAAGGTTTCGCCGACACGTAGGCGCAGGGCGGCACGGTGATCGCCGGCTACGAGGGGCAGATGGTGAATGCGTCGGCGAGATGTGCGATCTTCTCGGCCCTGCCGAGCCGCGGCAGGTCGCTGCCGTCCCGGATGACCCGACCGCGCGCATCGAAGTCGGCGAGAAATTCGCGCGCCCAGATGACGTCGGACGGTGCCGGGCTGATGGCCTCGTTGATCACGGGCAGCTGCCCGGTGTCCAGGCACAGTTTGCCGGTCAGACCGAGGGATACCGCGACCGCGGACTGCTCGCGCAGAACGGTGTGGCTGTTGCTGACAGTCGGTCCGTCGATCGGTCCCGGGAGGTCCCCGACCCGGCTCGCGACGACGAGCCGCGATCGCGGATAGACCATGGCGAGATCGTCCGCGCTGGTGCCGGTGTCGCGGCGGTAATCGCCGCTTCCGAAGGCGAGCCGGAAGGCGCCGCGGGCGCGGGCGATGGCGGGCGCTTCCTCGATGCCCACGGCCGATTCGACGAGGGCGAGGACCGGAACGGTGCCGCCCAGTCGATCGAAGGTGTCGGTGACGTGGCCGGCCGCCTCGGTCTTGGCGAGCATCACCCCGGCCAGTCCGGGAAGGCCCGCGAGGCGGTCGACGTCGTCCGACCAGTAGGGGGTGGTGTGATCGTTGATCCGGACCCAGGCCGAATGCTCCTCCAGCCACGTCGCGACGCCCTCGCGGGCGTGCGGTTTCCGTTTCGGGTCCACGGCGTCCTCGATGTCGAGGACGATCTGGTCCGCGGGAGATCGGCGGGCCTGCTCGAAGGTCTCGACGCGGGTCCCGTTCACCAGCAGCCACGAACGCGCGATCCCCGCGAGGTGCTGTGGCCGGGTCACCGTGCGGATCCCGCCAGCACGGCGGCCGGGGAGGCGACGAACAGTTCGGCGGCCGCGATGCGCCGTGCCGCGCGGTGCAGTGAGACCGTCTCGATCACCCCGTCGGGGGAGGTGGTGAGGTCGATGTCGAGGACACCAGCGGCCGTTCCCAGTCGCAGCGAGCCGGGCCACCGCACCCGGGCGTTGTCGGCCACCACTCCCCCTTTCACCGTGGCGGCCGCGGCGACGGCGACGGCCGATGTCAGGCCGATCGCCGGATGCGGGGCGAGCATCGACAGCATGCGGACCGAGACGTCGTAGTCCGCACCGACGATGTCGATGCCCGCGCTGGTGCGATAGTCCCGCGGTGGGCCGATCACACCGACCTTCGGAATGGCATGCGAGATGGGATCACCAGGCGTGCTCAGTCCCATCCGCAGCGACGATTCGCGCCGCAAGGCCACGAGAACGGAGAGGTGGTCGGCGATCACCGAATTGTCCTCCGCCCCGCTCAAGCCCAGATCGGCGGCGTCGAACAACGCAGCCGGCGCCCCGGCAGCCACCATCGTGCCCCGGTAGCGGCAATCACCGAGTGTGAACGAATCGGACGCCGAGCCGGTGGGCAGCATCGCCGTGCCGGAGGCCAGGCCGGTGAAGGTCAGGGTGACCGGAACGCCGAGCGCACTGGTCCCCGGCACGGCGGCATCCCCCTCGGTGGGGATCACCCCGCCCGGGGTGGCGATCTCGGCGGTGAGGATCGCACCGGTGTTGGTGTTGCGCATCCGCACGATCGTCGTCGCACTGTCGACCGCGACGAGTCCGGACTGCAGCGCATACAACCCGATCCCGGTGGCGCAGTTTCCGCAGTTGCTGCCCCACTCGACCCGGCGATCACCGATCGCGACCTGCGCGAACAGGTATTCGACGTCGATGCCCGGCTCGGCGGATCGGCGCACGATCGCGGCCTTGGATGTTGTCGAGCTGCCACCGCCCACGCCGTCGAGCTGACGGGGATCACCCGACCCGAAGGCCGAGGTGAGTATGGCGTCGAGCCCGCCCGCCTGCTCGACCAGAGGGTCGACATCAACCGCGTTGAAGAGCCAGCACTTGCTGGTGCCCCCTCGCATCCAGGTTCCACGGAGTGTGAACACCGCCCGGCCGCCTTTCATTCGTGACGAAGTCTGAGGCACCGCCGAAGGCTCTGATCGGGGTAAGGGAACTGAATCTCCAGCGGTGACACCATCAACCCTGCGCCCCACCTGGGTGGAGCACAATTTCGAATATGAGGACGACCCTTAAGAGTGGCTTACATTGCCGGGTCGAGCGCCTTCGTAGGACTGCGCACCCACCCACCGGCGGCGCGGTGTGACCTCGGGCGCCACCGTTCGTCGAGGTCGACGACCCACAGCGACGCCACCAGCACGACGATCACCTGGGCACGAAGCCGTCGGCATGACTTAAGCAGAACTGAACCCCCGGGTAGAAACGTGACATTGTTCTGAACATCTGTCGTCTCTAACGTGATGTAGGACATGATCGACGAGAGGATGTGACATGCGAACCACGAGCCCGCTACCCCCAAGCGAAGACGTTCCCGCCGACCGGGACCGGGCCTGGGAGCTGTCCACCGAACTGGTCGATTCCACCGCGCCCGTTCTGACCCCGCACCGTGACCCCGTCACAAGTCGGGAGACGCCGCACACGCACCCCCTGGCACCGCCATTCAGTGCCCTCGGACGCGTCGAGGCCCCCATTGTTCACGCAACCGGAACAGCCGACGACCAGGCAGGCGACCCTGCCGGACAGCAAGCGAAAGAACGACCATGACCTCCATCGAAATACTCCCCCTGATCGCCTTGGTCGCGATGTTCGTGATCGCCACCATCTTCCCCATCAACATCGGCATCCTGGGCTTCATCGGAGCCTTCCTCGTCGGCGCCTTCGCCCTCGGTTACGACGACAAGGAAATCCTCGCCGCATTCCCGAGTTCGATCGTCCTGACGATCATCGGCGTCACCTACTTCTTCGGCATGGCCAAGAGGAACGGCACCATCGACCTCCTCGTCAACGCCTGCATCCGCGCAGTCGGCGGCCGGACGGTGATCGTTCCCTGGGTGTTCTTCTTCTCCGCCTCCGTACTGACGGCACTGGGCACCTTCAGCCCCGCAGCGGTCGCGCTGATCTCGCCCGCGGCGATGTCCTTCGCCGCGCGCACCCGGATGAGTCCGCTCGTGATGGGCATCATGACGATCAACGGCGCCCACGCCGGCGCGTTCTCGCCGATCTCGGTCTCCGGTGTCCTCGTCACCGACATCGTCAACTCCAGCGGCCTGACCATCGCGCCCTGGACGCTGTTCTTCGCCAGCTACGGCATCAACCTCCTGCTGTCGGTGCTGACCGTGGTCGGCTACTCGGTCCTCGCCCGAGTCCGCGACCTCGAGTACACCGCCACCGGGACCAGCAACGAAACCGGCAGCGGTACACCGCGTCCCACCACCGTTGGGGCACCGGATCGGACGCCGACCACCGGCGGTACAGGCTCGTCGGGCGGGACGCAGGTACTCACTCGCGGGCAGACGGCGACCAGCGTCCTGCCCGACGCACACCCCGTGACCCGGGTCCAGAAGCTCACCCTGTTCCTCATCGCCACCGTGCTCGTACTCGTGCTGGTGCTGCATCTGCCGATCAGCTTCGTCGCCATCGCCGCCGGCGCGGTCCTCGCCTTCACCGATCTGTCGAAGCAGAACGAAGCCATCGCCGGCATCAGCTGGTCCACCGTCCTACTCGTCGCCGGCATGGTCACCTACATTTCGATCATGGAGGAAATGGGCACCATCGACCACCTCGCCGAAATGGCCATCACCGTCGGCGCACCACTGCTGGTCGCGTTCGTCCTGTGCTACGTCATCGGCGTCACGTCCGCGTTCGCATCCTCGACCGCACTGCTCACCGCGATCATCCCGCTCGCCCTGCCCCTGCTGCAGACCGGCGCACTCCCCGTCGTCGGAGTCGTCGCGGCGCTGGCGATCTCGGCGACCGTCGTCGACGTGTCCCCGTTCTCCACGAACGGCGCCCTCGTCCTCGCCAACGCACAGAACATCGAACGCCCCGCGTTCTACCGCCAGCTTCTCCTCAACGCAGGCATCGTCGTCGCAGTCGCACCTGCACTGTGCTGGTTCATCCTGGTAGCCGCCCCTGCACTGTTCTGAGCACGCCAGACAAGGGCCGCGACCGCCACCTCATCCGAGGTGGCGGTCGCGCTCGTAGCACCCGCGTGCCGGCGGCCACCTCTGCAGCCCCGGTCACCGGCCTGTCGGACTGAATGGTGCTGTACACACTTCAGCCACATCCTCGCCGGTGGGTCCAGGTACTGACCGGCTCCCGAGCACTCCCTACCCCTGCGTGCACAGGGCGGCGATGATCGTTCGCGTCATCCAGTCCGAGTATCGGTCGAGTGTCCATCCCCGTTCCAGGACGAGTCGCTCGTAAGTGTCTATCGCGAGGTAGTTCCACAGCACGTCGCGTACCTCGTCGAGTTCGATGCCGGCACGAAGTTGGCCTGTCCCCGCGAGGTGGCCTCCGATCATCGTCATCGCGGTCAATCCCTCCTCGCTCAGTTGCCGCCAGACCGGGATGAGCGAGTCGTCCACGTGCCGTCCGTCGCGAATGAGAATTTGCACCTTGGCCGACCGTTGCTGCCGCCGCGCCAGTGCGTGGATGAACATCTCGATCTTGCGGCGCACGTCCGGCTCGTCGAGCATCGCCCGCTGCTCCGGGCGGTCGGCGACCGACACCGGCTCGTCGTCACCGGCGATCACGAAATCGAACACCGCCTTCGCCAGGGCCGCCTTGCTACCGAAACTCTTGTACAGGCCCTTCACCGAGACACCGCCCCGATCGGCGACCGCCGCGAGTGTCGTGGCCCGGAAGCCGTCGCGCTCGAACAACTCCTTCGCAGCCACGACCACGGCACGCCGTCTCGCGCGCGCCCGCTCCTGCCTGCCGGACACGTCGTAGCGCCTCTTGACTTCGACCATCGCCGCTCCGATAATTTAAGTACAACCTGATTGAATCCAATATATCAGGGCTGACGCCACAGCACCGCAGGCGCAACCGGGTGCACAGCAGGCGGCCGAATCGGGACGGATATGCGACATACCTGTCGGCCGAATCGAGAGAGTGCGTCCAGCCCTGTCGAAACCGCGTAAGTCGTTGGTCGGCAAAACGATGCGGTCCAACGTGATCGCGCGGTGCGGACGAGGGAAGGGAAAGGGACATGGAAAACCTGCATGAGCCCGCCGATACACGAAGCATGGGGATCGTCCACAGCGCTCTGCGCCGTGACCTGGAACGAACCCGATTGGTGCTCGCGTCTCCGCCCTATCCGGACGGCAGACGTCGTCGAGCGCTCGCAGGGCACGTCGTGTGGATGATGCACGTCCTGCACATGCACCACACCGCCGAGGACGCCGGACTCTGGCCACTGATCCGGGCCAGGAATCCGTCTGCGAGTGGCCTGCTCGACCAGATGGATGCCGACCACCAGCGGATCGCCCCAGCCATCACCACCGTCGAGGAGGCCGCACGAGCCTACCGTCACAGTGAGTGCGCACGTGAACGGTTGCGCAATGCGATCGCTGGACTCAACGACGTCTTGTTGCCGCACCTGCAGCGTGAAGAATTTGAGATGATGCCGGTCGTCGGCGCTACCATCACCACCGCCGAGTACCTCGCCGTCGAGAACGAGTACTTCGTCAAACCAAAGAGTTTCACCGAGCTGGGCGCCGAGGGACCGTGGATCATCGACGGGGCTTGCCCCGACGACCGCGACGTGATCTTGCATGTGATTCCTGCGGTCCCACGTTTCGTACTTCTGCACACCTTCGGCCGGAGCTACCGCCGTAAGGCCACCCTATTGTGGGAGGACGGGCCGGCGGCTGCTGTACCGCCGCTGAAAGCCTCCGTGAGGGACGCGGGCATCCCACCAGCCGAGCCCACCACGAGACGGAACCAGGCGGATCGGTATCCACAGATTGGACCTGCGCCAATGTGAAGCTGGGCCTACCTACCGATGGAGCCGGGACTTAGGGTTGACATGAAACAACCATGCGGTCTGTAAATCCGAGGAGGGCGCGGTGACCTGTCGTGGTGGTGCTCGTATGACTTGTTGCGGTGACCGGCGCAGACCGAAGTGGTTCCTCCGTCATCGTTGATGCCCCAGGTCGAGAAATTGAGATAACCCATGTCCGAGGACGACCCGCTGGCAACCCAGCGTGATCCCGTTTCGGGGTTCACGGCCGACTTGGTTGCAGACGGGTTCACAGATGCAATCGAGATCGGACGGGGTGGCTTCGGCATCGTGTATCGGTGCCGGCAGCCTTCTCTGGACCGCACGGTCGCGATCAAGGTGTTCACCGCCGACGTAGATCCGGACGACCGCGAGAGGTTTATCCGCGAACAGCATGCGATGGGCAAACTGTCGGGCCACCCGAACATCGTCGACATCTATCAGGTCGGGGCTACCCGGAGCGGCCGACCCTACATCGTGATGCAGTACCACCCCGGCGGTTCGGTAGAGGAGAGAATCCACCAGGCCGGCCCGTTCGAGTGGGGTGATGCGATGGGCCTCGGGATCAAGCTGGCCGGTGCACTCGAGGCTGCGCACCGGAACGGGATACTCCACCGCGACGTCAAGCCCGCAAATATCCTGCTCACCGACTACGAAGAACCACAGTTGACCGACTTCGGTATCGCGCGCATCGCCGGAGGCTTCGAGACGTCCACCGGCACGGTCACGGGTTCGCCCGCATTCACAGCCCCGGAGCTACTCGAGGGTGAGCCGTCCACACCGTCATCGGACGTCTACGGACTGGGCGCGACGTTGTTCTGCGCAATCACAGGTCACGCCGCTTTCGAACGCCGGAGCGGCGAGCAGTTGATTGCCCAGTTCCTGAGAATCACCACGCAGCCGATTCCAGACATTCGTGTGGCGGGTATTCCGCCGAAGATGTGCGCTGCCATCGAACGGGCCATGGCCACCAGTCCCGTCGATCGTCCCGACACTGCCGCTGAGTTCGGGGCCGAACTCCAAGAGATTCAGCGTGGGTGCGGGCTCAACGTCGACAAGATGATCGTGCCCGGCACAACTGCTACTCGTTCGCCCGCAGGTGAGCTCCTTCGACGGGCGACGCCCTCGGGCGACACGCGGTGCCGTCGCGCGGTCGACGACCTGGAGCGCGGTCGAGCAGCCTACCGAGCACAGGTGTGGGACGAGGCGTATTCGCGGCTCAGCCGCGCAGACGAATCGGCGGCCTTGGATCCGGACGATCTCGAGGCCCTCGCCGAGGCCGCCCACCTCAACGGCCGGCCCGAGCACAGCGTCGAGGTACGTAGCCGGATCTACACCTACCGGGTGGACAACGGTGACGACCCCGGCGCCGCCATGTGCGCGATCCGAATCCACCTGGTATCGATGCTGCACGGCGACATATCCCCGGCCATGGGATGGCTCTCCCGTGCACAACGGCTGCTGCAACGGGAGCCGGAGTGCGCGGTGCACGGCTATCTGTCCCTAGCTCAGGCCGAGGGTGCGTTCCATACCGGCAACCCGGACAGTTCACTCGAGCTGGCGCGCCGCGCAACGACAATCGGCACACAGTTCACCGATCCCGATCTGGTCAACGTCGGCCTGCACCAGGCAGGTCGCGCCCTCGTCGCGCTCGGTGACATCTCAGGAGGCACCGCACTACTGGACGAGGCCATGATCGCCGTGGCCGGCCACGAGGTGAAACCAGTGAGCTCCTGGTGGATCTACTGCAGCTCGATCAACACCGCCGAATACATGTCGGACTTCGGCCGCGCCAGCACGTGGACATCCGCATTCGAGAAATGGCTGGGAACCCAGCACGGTGCCACGGCCGTCTCCGGCTCGTGCCGGATGCACCGATCCCGGATCCTGCGCCTGCACGGATCCTGGGCCGACGCCGAACACGAAGCACGGCAGGCCTGCGCGGAGCAGAACGGAACCGTCGCCATGGATGCGGGCCAGGCCTGGTACCAGATCGGCGAGATCCGGCGGTTGGTCGGTGACCTCACCGCAGCGGAGGAAGCGTTCGGGCACGCCGGCGCCTACGGCTGGGATGTGCAGCCCGGCATGGCACTGCTGCGAGCCGCGCAGGGCCGCACCGACGCAGCCGCCGCCGGTCTCGCCCGTGCATTGGTCGAACATCCCTCGGACCGCCTCGCGAGGGCGAAACTCCTCCCCGCACAAGCAGAGATCGCGATCTCTGCGGGCGACCTCGACCGCGCACGCGCCACCGCGGAGGAACTTGCCGCCCTGGCGGACGGCGCCCCGCCAGCCGTCCGCGCCGCAGCAGAACAGGTTGTCGGTGCCGTCCGCCTCGCCGACGGCGACCCAGCGGGTGCTCTACCCGAGTTGCGCGGTGCCGTGCAGATCTGGGCGGACCTCGACATGCCCTACGAGGCCGCACGCAGCCACCGGCTGATCGGACTCGCGTGCGGCGCAATCGGCGACGAGGACACTGCACGACTCGAATGGGACGCCTGTCGTGCGGTGTTCGACCGCCTCGGTGCGATGCCGGATCTTCAGCGCACCGACGAACTGCTCGGGTCGGCGCCACCACCGGCACAACTCCCCGACGGTCTCAGCGCGCGAGAGGTCGAGGTGCTACGACTAGTCGCGTCCGGAATGACTAATCAAGATGTGGCAGAACACCTGTCGCTGAGCAAGAAGACCGTCGCACGGCACTTGAGCAACATCTTCGCCAAGATCGGCGTCACCTCACGCGCCGCCGCGACTGCCTACGCATACCAACACGGCCTGAACTGACCAGCCGCGATTCATGTTCGTGCCGGAAGCAGACCGGTACTTCCTGTTGTCCGGACGGCACTCCATGTCCGATGCCTGATCGAGCGCGCCAATGGGTCGAAATGCCCATCGGGGCTGATTAGCGCGACGCCGAATACAGCGAACGCCCGATGCGGTGGTGGCGACGCACGAACTAGCCTCAAACCAGTTGCCTGACAGCGAGGCAACGATGACGGACAAGGGCACCACGATGGCCGACCTCGACTTCGCGCCGCGAGACATTCTCATCACGGGCCGCGCCGGAATGCGCGCAGGCAAGACGTCAGTTCCGGGGCGATGAGCCGGCCCAGCCCCGGGATGGTGCGTCCGGACTGGCAGTTCGAAGCGTCCTCATGGAGGAGGAACTCATGAATAACGACAAGCACCTCCAGCACCTCGGCGAGCTGGCGGTGGCAGTGGGCATCGGGCTTGCGGTCGGAGCACCGGCCGGCATGGCGGTGGCAGCACCGTCCGTCGGCGACTCGTCCACGTCGTCCGGTTCCGACTCGTCCGACCGGACATCGTCCGACCAGGGATCCACTGACCAGGGATCCACTGACCAGGGATCCACTGACCGTTCCACGGACAGGACTTCGTCGGACCGGACGTCATCCGGTACATCGGGTACCGACTCGGACTCGTCGAGCGACAGATCCGGATCGTCGACGACCGGCGATTCGAACACGGATTCACAATCCACGTCCGGCACGGATTCACAATCCACGTCCGGCACGGATTCGCAATCCACCTCCGGCGCCGATACCCAATCCACTACGGGCACCGAATCCACGTCCTCGGACAACGACGTGAACGGGTCCGACGTGACGACTCCCGACCCCGCCACGGCACCCGACCCCACGGCACCCGACAGTTCGTCAACTGTGAGCCGCGGTGGCGTGCCGGATTCGGGCACGGCAGCAGACGAGCCCGGTGCCGCGACAGCGCCGGCCGGCAGGCCTGCGGAACGAGCAGTCACCGAGCGATCGGATTCGCCGGTGTCCTCGACATCCTCGCAGGGTGACGACCGCACACCTGCGGGCGACGCCAGTGTGCCGAACCTGTCGACAGCACCGGTGACGGACGGATCCGGCGCGGCCCTCGACCCGGCCGCCGCGGCCAAGGCCGCGGCAGTGCGCGAACTCGTCCCGGACTTGCCGGCAGCAGTTCCGGCAGCGATTCCGGAAGCAGTGCCGGCGACGGCTCCCGCGATCACCACGATCGACGGGACGGCAGCCCTGACGCGCGCGGTGCCCGTCACCCGTGCCGATGCGCCGCAGATCGGGACGCAGGCATCGGGACCGTCTCTCCCCGCCCCGGCGGTAGAAGTTGCATCCAGCGTCGTGTCGAAGGTGCTCGGCGCCCTCGGGCTACGCCCGTTCCTGTCGAATGACCCACAGGTACCGATCGAGTCGCCGACGTTCTGGGCGCTGGCCGCGGCATGGTGCCGTCGACAGGAGAAGGCAGTCATCACCGACGCGAGCCGGGCGCTGGCTGCCGCCCCCGTCACGACCAGCGAGCCGATCGAATCGTTCGCCGGAGCACGAACATCCTCCGTCATGACCGGCGAGCCGATCGGATCGTTCGCCGCCGCGAGCACCACATCCACCGCCGCACTCTCTGCATCCACTGCCGGGCCGACCGTCGATGTCCGTGTCCCCGACCGCAGCACCGGTGCGGTGCTCGGCTCGATCACTGCGTCCGGAAGCCAACTCGGTTACACCGTCACCACACCGCCGAGCCGCGGCACGGTCACCGTCGACACGACCGGCGGCTTCACCTACACCCCCACCCAGGTAGAGCGCCAACGGGCCGCGCTGAACCCGGACGCCGATTACGACTCGTTCACCGTGACGGTGACCTCCGGGCAGTCCAGCACCCCGGTGACTGTGCAGGTGCCGGTGTCGGCGGCACGGATGCAGCTCGCGCAGTCCACCACTGTCGGGTCCAACCCATCGGGTGTGGTGTTCGCCGGCACCAGAACCTATGTGGCAAACCAGGGTTCGAAGAGCGTCTCCGTGCTCGACGCAAACAACGCCGTCGTCGGCTCGGTGACCGTCGGCACCTCGCCGACCGGCGTCGCGGCCAACCCGGCCGGCACCCGGGTGTATGTCACCAACAGCGGCAGCGGCAACGTCTCGGTGATCAACACGTCTACCAACACGGTCGTCGCCACCGTCAAGACCGGCACCACACCCAGCGCCGTCGCCGTCAACCCCGCCGGCACGCGCGCGTACGTCACCAACAGCGGCAGCGGCACCGTCTCGGTGATCAACACGTCTACCAACACGGTCGTCGCCACCGTCAAGACCGGCATCACGCCCAACGCCGTCGCCGTCAACCCCGCCGGCACCCGCGCGTACGTCACCAACCGCAGCAGCAACACCGTCTCGGTGATCGACACCGCCACCAACACGGTCGTCGCCACCGTCAAGACCGGCACCACGCCCACCGCCGTCGCCGTCAACCCCGCCGGCACCCGCGCGTACGTCACCAACCGCGCCAACAACACCGTCTCGGTCATCGACACCGCCACCAACACCGTCGTCGCCACCGTCGCCGTCGGTTCCCAGCCGACCGCCGTGCGCGTCACCCCCGACGGAAGCGCAGCCTATGTCGTCTCCAATCCGGACACACTGACCGTCGTCGACACGCGCACCAACACCGTCGTGTCCACCCTCTCCCTCGACTCGCCCACCGAGTCCGGCGACCACTCCATCGCGCTCAGTGCCGACGGTTCCCGGATGCTCGTCACCGATGCGGCCGACGGGCGGGTCCGAGCCCTGACGCTCACCTACGTGAACTCCGCGCCCACAGCGACCTGGACGGCCGGCGCACCTCGGGCGTCCGACGGCGCGGTCGTCGTCACCCTCGTCGACCCCAAAGACCCGGACGGCGACCCGGTGACCTTCACGAACACCGCGCCCGGGTCCGGATCGGTCCTCTCCGACGGCGTGACCTTCACCTACATCCCGACCGCCGCCGCACGCGACCTCGCCCTGCAAACACCGATTGAAGACGCCGACCACTTCACCATCGCCCTCACAGACGGCCACGCCGTGACGAACATCCCTGTCACCGTTTCCGTTTCGCCGACCCCCCTCCAGGTCGTCTTCGACGTCGAGTCGACGGAGATCACGGTGGGGTACCCGACCGACGCGGCCGTCGTCGACGACCGGCTCTACGTCGTCAGCGAGGACGGCTATGTGCGGGTCATCGACGCAGATGGGACCGTCGGGACGCCGATCGCGGTCGACTGGGCGTCGTCGAACATCGCGGCCGCCCCGGACGTGGACCGGGTGTACGTCAACAGCCCCTATACCGGCACCATCTCGGTGATCGACACGACCACCGGCACCGTCATCGAGACGATCTGGCTGCCCACCTCCCCCGACTTTCAGGGCTATTCCCTGGCGCAGGAGTTGGCCGTCAGCCCCGACGGGACGCGCCTCTACGCCAGCGGTGAGGACGGCACGGTGTCGGTGGTCGATACCGCCACGAACGCCGTCGTGGCTTCGCAGCCGCTCGGCTCCTACGGCAGCCTGGAAGTCAGTGCGGACGGCCGCTACCTGTTCGGCGCGAACGGGTCGACTGTCAGTATCATCGACACCGAGTCCCTGACCACGGTCGGCTCCATCACGGTCGGGCCCACGTGGGACCACACCAGGACGAGCAGCGAATTCACCGACGTTTCGCACAGCCTCACCGTCGTGAACGGGAACCGGCTGTACGTCACCCAGCACGTCAGCACCGTGGAACTCGCCTCCGGCGGCTTCTCCAACGGACAGTTCATCGTCGACAACACCGGACGGCTGTGGCGCGTGACGGGCGGATACGGACTGGTCTCCGTGATCGACATCGATCCGGCGAGTGCCACGTACGGCACCACGCTCGAGAACGTGCGACTGACCGGCGACGCGCAGGACCTGGCGCTGAGCCACGACGGCAGCCGGGCATTCGTCACCGTCGGGGATGGACGAACCGTCGCGGTGATCGACACCGCCACGAACACCGTCGTCGGAACCTTCGTCACCGACGAGGACGGCGCGGTCACCGGGCCCTACGGTCCGCTCCGGAACGTGCTGCTCGCGGGCGACACGCTGTACGTCACCGACTACCGCGACGGCGCGGTGTACGCGGTCTCCGGCCTGACGATCGGCGCGCCCGCCGCCCAGAGCGTGTGAACACCCGGCGGCCGAACGCCTGAATGGCCAAATGCTCAATTCTCCGCGCATGACCGCGCGCGAAACTCACACGAGCGGTGTCGATTTGGGACCGGCCACGTCGCCCCAATACGCCTTCAGACCCGCCACCGGATGCGCGATGTCAGCACGGGGAAGTCGAGCATGTGTTCACAGAGCCGTCCCGCTCGACGGCGTCCGGAAAAAGTTCCATCGCCGTGGTTTTCGGCCCCGGGCGGTCTCGACTCGCCGGAATCTGACCAAGCCGGACTTCGTCACGACCGTGCACTGTGAGCACCCTCGGCGGCGACGGTTGGCGGTCGACCACACGGGTGCCGGTCGTTTGACGGCGCCTCGCGCGGAAGCTGAAGTTGAAGTCGAACTTCAGGCCTCGGTGGCGATAATCCCAACAGAAGGTCAAGCCCAGCAAAAATAGCGATTCAATGTCAGGCGCTGGGCGCGTAATCTACTACATGAGGCTTCTCGGCGCTTCCTAGCGCTTCTCGGTGCTACCTGCCGCCCGGTGCCGCGCCATACAAACCCGAAGATTGGAGCAGAGATGCGTATCTTGCGTGCGTTTGTAGGAGGGATCGCCGGGGCGATCATTCTGGTTCTGGGACTATCTCTTCACGCGCCCGTGCCGACTGCTCAGGCCGAGTGTCTGAGAATGCCGTACTTCACGCCGTTTGGATATGCCAACTTCGATTTCCCCCCGCGAATCGTTGCGCTGATGAACGACAACGAGATCGCGGTCGAAGGCATCACGCCGTTCGAGGCCAAGCCCGCGAAGACCGGTCTCTATCTGCCAATCGGCTCGCACACCAATTACATCGACGCATGCCAGGGCGTGTACTACCCCGGCGGTCCGAGATTGATCAGCAAGACTGGGAATTCTGTTGCGGTCGAGAATATCTGGCTGCGAATGGACGGCGCCTACGGAGCTGTGACGATCAACGGAGTTCCTCAGGGCGAGAGGATGGTCGCCACCTACAACGTGGGTGAAATGATGCCGACGCTCATGACGCCCCACGGCGGCGGGATAGGACCCACATATTGGCCGTTCCGTTTCTCCCCATATTTCGCGCAGGTTTTCAACGACACCGCCGGCGCCAACCTCGTCCAGCCGGGTGAGGTGTTCGCCAACCTCGACGCCGTCGGGAAGTTTGCGCCCTGATCTGACACGAATTCAGATGAAGGCCCGGATCGAGTTCGACTGCGAGATCCCCCGCGAGCACCGAGTTCGTCTCGGCCACCGCGGTTCCCGAACAGGGATTATCCGTTCGTCGACAGCTTGCGTCGGATGATCAATCCGTGATCGCGAGCTAGCGACGACGAGCGATACCGACGACACGGGTTTTGGCATTGAAGGCCGCCTTCAACGCGCGATCCGCAATCGAACCGTCGGGCGGTAGCAACTTGATCTGGCGGGCGAACTCCATTTGGTCGTAGCGCACCGTATTGGTGACGACCTTTCCGTCGGCGATGACGAAATGGTCGAATCCCTCGAATTCGATTCGCCGGCCAGTGGCGGCGACGCCGACGAAGGTGCCGACGTGCCGCCCGGTCAGGCGCCAGTGGACGAGGACGTCGTTGCCGGCCTCGGCCATCGCGACGATCTCGAAGGCGAAGTCGGAGACGGCGGCGAAGACCTGGTCGAAGTAGACGGCGATCTCGTCGCTCCCGCGACATGTCCCGGTCGGGAAGTGCACGGTGGAATCGGCGGTCCAGAAACTTCGCAGGCTGCCGACGTCCTTGGCGTTGATCCGCTCGAAAGCCCACCGGACGAGTAGCGCATTGGAGACGTCGTTCGGGGGAGGAAAAGTTGTCGAGGTCGGGCTGCGATCAGACATCTCTACTCCATGCAGGTTGACGCGAGGCAGGCTGGCACGCTGGCACGCAGCCTCGGCCCCTGCGGAACGCAGACTCTGACACAACACGACCCCGGCCGACTCCAGCTGCCGGGGCCGGTCGGTTCCCATTGTCCTCCGCGCCGCTTGCGATGTCATCGATGATTCGCATGGGGAAATACCCCCCGACTACGCGTCGGACGCGCCGCCGAGTTCGACGTGTTCGAGCCAGATTCTCCGTTCGATGCCACCGCGGGTGGCGCGTTTGCGGTCGGCCGCTTGTTTCACTTCGGCCTCGGTGATCCCCAGCGCCGCTATCAGGGCGGTGGTGACTTCGAGAAGGTCGGCGAGTTCGTCGACCCGCTCGTCCGGCGATGCGTCCTGAAGTTCTTTCGCCTCCTCCACGACCTTGGTGTGGAGGGCCGCCAGGTATTCCGGCGCACGCGGGCCGGCCCCTCGCCGCGGAAGCCGCCCCATTGCAATCCGCTGCAACCTTTAGTGCGCACGTCATATCTCCCTACATTCATGACCCGGGTTACACGAGGCACGAACCGTTCCGGCGCCGCATCGCGATCGGAGGTCGGCCCCGACGTAGCCGGCGACAACGGAGAAACCAAGGGAGTGCAATGGCGCTGAACAAGAATTCGTTACTGAGCGCGTATCGGAAGATGTCCGAGATCCGAGCGTTCGAAGACCGCCTTCACGAGGAGAACGCCACCGGCGACATTCCCGGCTTCATCCACCTGTACTCCGGTCAGGAAGCCATTGCGGTCGGCGTGTGCGAGAACCTGCAGGACAGCGATTACATCGGGTCCACCCACCGCGGTCACGGGCACTGCATCGCCAAGGGGTGCGACCTCCACGGGATGATGGCGGAGATCTTCGGGAAGGACGACGGCCTCTGCCACGGCAAGGGCGGTTCGATGCACATCGCCGACCTGTCGGTGGGCATGCTCGGCGCGAACGCCATCGTCGGCGGGGCACCCTCCCTCGCCATCGGTGCGGCGCTCAGCGCGAAGACACTGCGCAACGGCGGCGTCGCCGCCTCGTTCACCGGCGACGGCGGCTCCAACCAGGGAACGGTCTTCGAAGCCATGAACATGGCCGTCGTGCTCGACCTTCCCATCGTCTTCGTCACCGAGAACAACGGTTTCGGCGAGGCCACCGGCCGGGACTACGCCGTCGGCGCACCCAGTATCGCTTCCCGTGCGGCTTCGTTCGGCATGCCTGCCGTGACCGTCGACGGAACCGACTTCTTCGCCGTGTACGAGGCGACCCGTGAGGCCGTCGAACGTGCGCGCATGGGAGGCGGGCCGACGTCGATCGAGGCGATCGCGTACCGCTGGCACGGACACTTCGAAGGTGACGCGCAGCTGTACCGCACCGCGGATCAGGTCGCGGAACTGCGCAAGACGAAAGACCCGCTGCTGAACTTCCGCAACCACCCGGACAGCAAGAAGGTGTCCGCGAAGGAACTCGACGCGATCGACGCCGACGCGCGGGCCCGGGTCGACGACGCCGTGGCGAAGGCCCGGCAGGCCGAGTATCCGCCGTTGGCAAACCTTCTGACCGACGTCTACGTGTCGTACTGAGAGTGAGAACAGAAATGACAACGTCGAAGACGACGTACCGCGAAGCGATCAAGGCCGCGCTCGCCCAGGAGATGGAACGCGACGCGACGGTTGTGCAGATCGGTGAAGACCTACGTGGCGGTCAGGCGGGTACCAATCCGGACCTCGAGTCCGGAAAACTCGAGGCGTTCGGTGGGGTGCTGGGTGTGACGAAGGGCCTGTGGACCGAATTCGGTTCCGACCGGGTCATCGACACCCCGATCACCGAGTCCGCGATCATCGGCATGGCAGCCGGCGCCGCATTGACCGGGCTGCGTCCGGTCGCCGAACTGATGTTCATGGACTTCTTCGGAGTCTGCTACGACGCCCTGTACAACCAGGCGGCGAAGTTTCGCTACATGTTCGGCGGCAAGGCCCGCACCCCGCTCGTGGTGCGCGGCATGATCGGTGCCGGATTCTCGGCGGCGGCCCAGCATTCGCAGTCCCCGTACAACGTGTTCGCCGCGGTCCCGGGCCTCAAGGTGGTGGCCCCGTCCAACGCGTATGACGCCAAAGGTCTTCTCATCCAGTCCATTCGCGATGACGACCCGGTGGTGTTCTGCGAGCACAAGACCCTGTACGACCTGAAGGGCGAGGTTCCCGACGAGCCGTACACGATCCCGTTCGGGGTCGCCAACTACACCCGGGAAGGTACGGACGTCACGATCATCGCGCTCTCGGCGATGGTGAACGCCGCCAACACGGCCGCCGACAAACTTGCCACCGAGGGCATCTCCGTCGAGGTGGTCGACCCGCGGACCGTCTCGCCCCTCGACGAGGAAGGCATCCTCGAATCCGTCGCGTCCACCGGACGGGTTGTGATCGTCGACGAGTCCGCGGCGCGTTGCGGATTCGGCCACGACGTCGCCGCACTGATCGCCACCAAGGCGTTCGGTTCGCTGAAGGCACCGATCGAACTGGTCACCCCACCGCACACCCCGGTGCCGTTCTCCCCCGTGCTCGAACAGGCATGGCTTCCCAACGCGGCGCGCATCGAGGCCGCGGTACGCAAGGTGGTGACTGCCTGACCATGAGCGACATCAAGCTGATCGAAGTTCCCAAATGGGGCCTGTCCATGGACGAGGGCACCGTCACCGCGTGGTTGATCGACGAAGGATCGCCCTTCGCAAAAGGCGATCTGATCTGCGAGATCGAGACCAGCAAGATCACCAATGAGTTGGAGGCGCCGTTCGACGGCGCACTGCGGCGCATCGTCGCCAAGCCGGGTGCCACGCTGCCGGTGGGTGCGGTCCTGGCGGTGTCGGCGGACGCGGCCGTCTCCGATGCCGATATCGAGGAGTTCCTGACCGGAATCGGAGCGGATCACGTCCCCGCGCCCGAGCCGGAGCGGGCACCGGGCGGGCAGCCCACGCCCGCAGAGCCGCGCGTGACTACTACCCCGACCGCTCCGGCGGCCCAGGAATCGGCGCGGCCATCCGGCACCACCGCCGTCCCGGATTCGCTACGGGGACAGACGAATGTCGACGTCTTCGCAACGCCGCACTCCCTGCGGTTGGCCGAGAAACTGTCGATCGACCTGGGCCGGGTGGCAGGGACCGGCCGCGACGGCCGGATCTCGGTCGCTGACGTCCACGACGCGATTCGCTCGGCAGGCGGAACCGTCGCAGAGGCACCGTCGCCGACTCGCTCAGGTGTGCCCGGACGCTCCGCCGAGGACGACGGCGCGGTCGATGCGACGCCGGTGGCACGTCGACTGGCGAAATCTCTGGGCATCAACCTGCACGACTGCCGGGCCACCGGTTCGCGGGGGCGCGTCTGCGAGGCGGACGTCCGGGAAGCCGAAAGGACGTTCCGACTGGTTCCCGAACCGACACCCACGCCCGCCGGCGGTGCGGCCACCCCGCACGCGATACCCGAGTTCGAGACGATCCCGTTCAACTCGATGCGCAAGGCGATCGGTCAGCGCCTGCAGGAATCGAAGCGCAACGCCCCACACTTCCGGCTCACCGCGGACCTCGAGATCGACAATCTCCTCGCACTCCGCACGGAGATCAACGCAACGGTGCCGGCAGTCAAGCTGTCGGTCAACGACTTCGTGGTCAAGGCCTGCGCTGCGGCGCTCCGCCAGGTCCCGGACGTCAACGTCCAGTTCGACGAAGCGGCGCAATCGGTGCTGAGATTCTCCGCCGCCGACATCTCGGTGGCCGTCGCCTTGCCGTCGGGCCTGATCACGCCCATCGTTCGCGGAGCGGAGAGCAAGAGCCTGGCCGAGATCTCCGGTGAGGTCCACACATTGGTGACCAGGGCCAAGACCGGCAAGTTGACGCCGGAGCAGTTCCAGGGCGGCACGTTCACCATCTCGAACCTCGGTATGTTCGGCGTGCGCGAATTCGACGCGATCATCAACCCACCGCAGGGCGCCATCCTCGCCGTCGGTGCGGGGCAGCAACGACCGATCGTCGTGGACGGTCGGATGGAGGTCCGTACGATGCTGACCGTCACGCTGTCGTGCGACCACCGCGTGATCGACGGCGCCCTCGGCGCGACGTTCCTGCAGGAACTGCGGCGCTTCGTCGAATCACCCGCGTTGATGCTGGTCTAGGGAGTGTTGATGACTGACAAATACGACGTTCTGGTGATCGGAAGCGGACCCGGCGGCTACGTCGCCGCCATCCGCGCCGCCCAACACGGACTCCGCACTGCGGTGATCGAACGGGACCGACT
This sequence comes from Rhodococcus sp. ACS1, assembly GCF_002300155.1. Classification (NCBI taxonomy): domain Bacteria; kingdom Bacillati; phylum Actinomycetota; class Actinomycetes; order Mycobacteriales; family Nocardiaceae; genus Rhodococcus; species Rhodococcus sp. ACS1. The sequence continues at coordinate 1,660,580 of NZ_NSDZ01000005.1, read as the reverse complement.
CGGCGGAATCTGCCTGAACTGGGGTTGCATTCCCACCAAGGCCCTGCTCCACGGCGCCGACGTGGCGCACACGCTGGAGAATCTGCGCCCCCTCGGATTCTCCACCAGCGGTGTAGAATTCGACATGGCGCAACTGGTCGAGTTCAGCCGTGGGGTGTCGGGGCGGTTGTCCGACGGCATCGGGTACCTGATGAAGAAGAACGGCATCGACGTGATCAGCGGCACCGCGCGACTGGCCGGAAAGGGTGTGGTGGGTGTTCGGGAGGACGGTGACTCGGCGTCGCCGCTCACCGAGTACCGGGCCGACCACATCATCCTCGCCACGGGTGCGCGTCCCCGTTCGGTGCCCGGGGTGACACCGGACGGCGATCGGGTGTGGACCTACTTCGACGCGCTGGTACCCCGGGAACTTCCGAAGTCGCTGCTGGTCATCGGTTCCGGTGCCATCGGCGTCGAGTTCGCGAGCCTCTACCACGATTTGGGTAGTGCGGTCACCCTCGTCGAACTGGCACCGCAGATCATGCCCGTCGAGGATGCCTCGGTGGCCGGCCACGTGCGCCTGCAGTTCGAGAAGCGCGGGATCGAGATCCACACCGGCGCCTCGGTGTCCGAACTCACCGTCGGCGCGGGTTCCGTCGCCGTGACGGTGAAATGCGCGGACGGATCCCTCGAAGAACGGGTCGTGGAGCGGGTTCTGGTCGCCGCCGGCGTCCAGGGCAACGTCGAGAATCTCGGGCTCGAGGACGTCGGCGTCGAGGTGGACCGCGGGTTCGTCACCACCGACGAGTGGTGCCGCACCACCGCATTCGGGATCTACGCCATCGGCGACGTCGCCGGCGCCCCGTGCCTCGCCCACAAAGCGAGTCACGAAGGCGTGCTGTGTGTCGACAAGCTGGCGGGAGCCCCACACGTGACACCGTTGGACAAGGACTATGTCCCCGGATGCACGTACTCGAGACCCCAGGTCGCCAGCCTCGGCCTCACCGAGGACCAGGCGCGGGCAACCGGACGTTCCCTGCAGATCGGACAGTTCGATCTGCAGGCGTCCGGCAAGGCACTCGCCATCGGTGAAGCCGAAGGCTTCGTCAAGACCATCTTCGACGCCGACAGCGGTGAACTGCTGGGCGCCCACATGGTCGGGCCCGAAGTCACCGAGCAGATCCAGGGATTCGGCATCGCACGATCCCTGGAGGCCACCGGTGACGATCTCGCGGACGTGGTCTTCGCGCACCCGACGCTGTCCGAGGCCATGCACGAATCGGTCCTGTCGGCGCTCGGCCGCCCGATCAACATGTAGCGCTCCCCGCCGAACCGTGGTTGCCCTCCGGCACCGCGGTTCGGTGGGAACCACCACCCAGGAATCGACACGTGACTGCCACACCACGAACACCGTCCCGGGCCGTGCAGGCCCCGCCCGGCCGCAAGCTGCTCCGCCTCGAGATCCGAAACGCGGAGACTCCGATCGAACGCAAACCCAACTGGATCAAGACGAGAGCGAAGATGGGCCCGGAATACTCCGAGCTCGAGGGCCTCGTCACACGCGAGGGTTTGCACACCGTCTGCGAAGAAGCCGGCTGCCCCAACATCTACGAATGCTGGGAAGACCGCGAGGCGACGTTCCTCATCGGCGGTGAACAGTGCACCCGCCGCTGCGACTTCTGCCAGATCGACACCGGCAAACCCGACGACCTCGACCGCGACGAACCCCGCCGCGTCGCCGAATCCGTCCAGGCGATGGGACTGCGGTACTCCACCATCACCGGTGTCGCCCGCGACGACCTCCCCGACGGCGGCGCCTGGCTCTACGCCGAAACCGTCCGCCTGATCCACCAGCTCAACCCCGGCACCGGCGTCGAGAACCTCATCCCCGACTTTGGCGGCAAGCCGGACCTGCTCGCCGAGGTCTTCGACTCCCGTCCCGAGGTCCTCGCCCACAACGTCGAGACCGTCCCCCGCATCTTCAAGCGGATCCGCCCCGCGTTCCGCTACCAGCGCAGCCTCGGCGTGATCACCGCCGCCCGCGACTTCGGGCTGGTCACCAAGTCCAACCTGATCCTCGGCATGGGCGAGACCCCCGACGAGGTCCACCAGGCGATGGAAGACCTGCACGCCGCGGGCTGCGACATCATCACCATCACCCAGTACCTGCGCCCCTCCCCCCGCCACCACCCCGTCGAGCGGTGGGTCAAGCCCGAAGAGTTCGTCGAGCACTCCCAGGCCGCCGAGGAGATCGGGTTCGCCGGCGTCATGGCCGGACCGCTCGTCCGCTCGTCGTACCGCGCCGGCCGCCTCTACGCGCAGGCGAAAGCGATTAGGGAGAAGCCTCTTTCGCCGACCGGAGAGGCCTCCTGACACTCAACCGACCACATGCACGTCGACACCGTCGGCGAAACGGTACGGATGGGTGGACAGAACGGGGCCGAGACTTTTTCGGAGACGGGAGATCTCGGCGCGCACGGCCACCACGTGGTCGCGGTCACCGAACAACGACACGCTCAGCGACGCAGCATCGATTCCAGCGGAACCACTTTCGGTCAGCACTCGCAATATCTGCGCATGGCGCGGTGAGAGCGCCCGGGTCCAACTCGTATCGCCCCGCACCGTTGCTCGCGGGGACTCACCGAGATCGAGTTCCACTCCGATGGTCGTCGGCCTGCCTTCGCGTCGCACCAGCCAGCCGTCACCGAGCGGTTCCGGCACACACAGCCCCAACCCGGGCACCAACAGCGGCGTGCCGGGGCACGGAGGTGACACCCGGTCGGGGGCGGCGAGCCCCCGGGCGTCGGCGACCCAGCCGTGCCGGTCCACCACGAGGGCCGGACCCGCGGTTGCCCCGAGCACCGGCGACGCATGACCGCGAAGCTTCTCCAGGTTGATCGTGTGCTCCTGCCACAATGTGGCCTCGGCCAACCGCACCGCCGTCTGCACCAGCGCCACCGTCGTCGGATGAACCGACATCGCCGAGCCACTGATGTCGACGACGCCGAGCACTTCGCCACTCCGGGGATCGTGCACCGGAGAGCCCGTGCACGACCAGCCACGATGCGACCGTGCGTAATGCTCCGCCGAGAACAGTTGCACAGGAGAATCTTCCACCAACGCCGTCCCGATTGAGTTCGTACCCACCGAACTCTCGGACCATCGGGCCCCCTCCATGAATCCCAGGGCATCGGCGGCCTTCCGCAGGCCACGGGACCCTTCCCGCCACAGGACCACCCCGTCGGAGTCTGCGATCACCACGATGAAATTCGCGTCCTCCGCCACCTGAGTCAACGTGCTGCGAAGCTCCGGAAGAACCGCACGCAAAGCCGTACGCGTCCGCCGGGCTTCGACCTCGGCGCAGTCGGCCAGCACCACGTCCTCACAACTGTCGGGACTCACCCCGTCCGCTTGTAGCCGCGACCACGACCTGCCGACGATCTCGCGCGGCTGCGCCGGTGGTCGCCGACCCGACAGCACCGCGTCGTGAACTTGACTCAACAACCGTGCGTGCCGGGGAAGATCCACCCCCGAGCCGACAGCGGGAAGGCGGTGCCGAACCGAACCGGTAGTACTCACACCTCCGAGCCTACCGGGAATGTGAGCGCCGAACCAAGGCCGGGCTCGGCACATTTTCATTGGGAGAGAACGCAATCGGTTCAAAACTCGTCACAATGCAATCGGCTGCAACCCTTGAACAGTCTCGGCAGACGATGCTTGGCTCCCCTGTGAGGACGATCACATCGGAGAGGAGCTAGGAATGAGCATCGAGGGCAAAGTCGCGTTGATCACCGGCGCGGGCCAGGGCATCGGACGCGCGATCGCGTTGCGGCTGGCGTCGGACGGCGCCGACATCTCGCTCGTCGACGTCAACCCCGACCGGATCAACGCGGTGGCCGACGAGGTCCGGGCGGCGGGTTCGAAGGCCATCTCGTTGGTCGCCGACGTGACGGACCGCGATCAGGTCCGGTCCGCCGTCGACCGAACCGAGCGTGAACTGGGCGGCTTCGACATCATCGTGAACAACGCGGGCATCGCCCAGGTCGACCCGATCGCCGACGCGACACCGGAGGACGTGTCGCGGATCCTGGCCGTCAACGTCGAAGGCGTGCTGTGGGGCATCCAGGCCGGGGCGGCCAAGTTCCGGGCGCGGGGGCACGGCGGCAAGATCATCAACGCGTCGTCGATCGCCGGCCACGAGGGATTCGCGATGCTCGGCGTGTACTCGGCGACGAAGTTCGCGGTCCGCGCACTCACCCAGGCCGCGGCGAAGGAGTACGCATCCGACGGCATTACCGTCAACGCCTACTGCCCCGGTGTCGTCGGCACCGACATGTGGATCACCATCGACGAGCGCTTCTCGGCCCTCACCGGCGCGCCGAAGGGTGCGACGTTCGAGAAGTTCGTCGGCGGCATCGCCCTCGGCCGTGCACAGACACCCGAGGACGTCGCGGCGTACGTGTCGTATCTGGCCGGACCGGACTCCGACTACATGACCGGGCAGGCCGGACTGATCGACGGCGGCCTCGTGTACCGGTAGGCAGGGCGTTCCAGGCCAAGGCTGGGCGGTGGTGGTTTCGCGGGGGCAGTCGCGGGTAGACGAGGTGGTGACGCGTCAGTGAGTTCGGGATGAAAGGGGGCAGCGATGAACGTCGGCGACCTCGTCGAACGCACCGCCCGGTTACGAGCCGATCTACAAACCCTCGAACACCGGATCAAGGAGTTGACCGACGAGTTCGACTTGCTCCACAGCACAGCCGACGGCGCTTCGCGTGAAGGCGTGATCGACAGCCTCAGCGACGCCCGGCTGGACCTGAGCACCGCGGACAGGCACCTCGAGACCGCGGTGCGAAACGCCGAGAAGCTGTCGATGGCCTGAACCCCGGCACCCCGCGAGCATCTGCTCGCGGGGTGCCGGGTCAGGTGACGGTTGGCCGGCCCGGAGCCGACCAACCACCGTGATCAGTCGAGGTCGAACCGGTCGAGGTTCATCACCTTGTCCCACGCGGAAACGAAGTCCTGCACGAACTTCTGCTGCGCGTCGTCGGTCGCGTAGACCTCGGCGAGGGAACGCAGTTGCGAGTTCGAACCGAACACGAGATCGACGGCTGTGGCTGTCCACTTGGCGTCGCCCGTGACGCGGTCGCTGCCCTCGTAGACGTTCTCGGCGGAGGCTGCTCCCTTCCACACCGTCCCCATGTCGAGGAGGTTGACGAAGAAGTCGTTCGTCAGCACCTCGGGCCGGTCGGTGAAGACGCCGTGCGCCGTCTGCCCGAAGTTGGCGTTCAGCGCACGGAGGCCGCCGATCAGGACCGTCAACTCCGGGGCGGTCAGGTTCAGCATGTAGGCCCGCTCGACCAGAAGTGCCTCGGCAGGCAACTTCTCTCCCGGCCGGAGGTAGTTGCGGAACCCGTCGGCCCTCGGTTCGAGCACCGCGAACGACTCGACGTCGGTCTGCTCCTGCGATGCGTCGGTGCGCCCCGGCGTGAACGGAACCGTAATGTCCTGGCCGGCGTCCTTCGCCGCCTTCTCGACCGCCGCGGCACCGGCCAGAACGATCAGATCCGCGAGCGAGACCTTCACACCGCCGGACTGCGACGAGTTGAAGTCCTGCTGGATCTGTTCGAGGGTCTGCAGAACCTTGGACAGCTCGGCCGGGCTGTTGATCTCCCAATCCTTCTGCGGCGCAAGACGGATCCGCGCCCCGTTGGCGCCGCCCCGCATGTCGGTGCCACGGAACGTGGCTGCCGACGCCCAGGCCGTGGACACCAGCTGGGAGATGGACAGCCCCGAGTCGAGGATCTTGCCCTTCAGGGCGGCGATCTCGCTGTCCCCGATCAACTGGTGATCGACAGCGGGGACCGGGTCCTGCCACAGCTGGGCCTCCGGGACCCACGGGCCGAGGTAGCGCGTGACCGGTCCCATGTCGCGGTGCAGCAGCTTGTACCACGCCTTGGCGAACGCGTCGGCGAACTCCTCCGGGTGGTCGAGCCAGCGCCGGGTGATCTTCTCGTACGCCGGGTCGATGCGCAGTGAGAGGTCCGTCGTCAGCATCGTGGGGGCGCGTCCCGCCGACGAATCGAAGGGGTCGGGAATCGTGCCCGCGCCCGCGCCGTCCTTCGCGGTCCACTGCCAGGCACCGGCGGGGCTCTTGGTCAGCTCCCACTCGTAGCCGTACAGGACCTCGAGGAAGCTGTTGTCCCACTTCGTCGGTGTAGGAGTCCACACGACCTCGAGACCGCTGGTGATCGCGTCCTTGCCGACGCCGGTGCCGTAGGCACTCTTCCAGCCCAGGCCCTGCTGCTCGATCGGGGCGGCTTCCGGCTCCGGACCGACCAGGTCGGCGTCGCCTGCACCGTGGGTCTTGCCGAACGTGTGGCCGCCGGCGATCAGCGCGGCGGTCTCCTCGTCGTTCATCGCCATGCGGGCGAACGTCTCCCGGATGTCGCGGGCGGCGGCGAGGGGATCGGGCTGGCCGTTGGGACCCTCCGGGTTCACGTAGATGAGACCCATCTGCACGGCCCCGAGCGGACCCGAGAGGTCACGATCACCGCTGTAGCGTTCGTCGCCCAGCCAGGTGTCCTCGGGACCCCAGTAGATCTCCTCGGGCTCCCAGATGTCGTCGCGTCCGAATCCGAACCCGAAGGTCTTGAATCCCATCGACTCCAGGGCGCAGTTGCCGGCGAAGACGAGGAGGTCGGACCACGAGATCTGCTTGCCGTACTTCTGTTTCACGGGCCAGAGCAACCGGCGGGCCTTGTCGAGGCTCGCGTTGTCGGGCCAGCTGTTGAGGGGCGCGAAACGCTGGGCGCCCTGACCGCCGCCGCCGCGGCCGTCGGCGATGCGGTACGTGCCTGCGGCGTGCCAGCTCATCCGGATGAAGAGGCCGCCGTAGTGGCCGAAGTCGGCAGGCCACCAGTCCTGCGAATCCGTCATCAGATCGATGACGTCGCGCTTGAGTGCTTCGACGTCGAGCTTCGCGAACTCCGCTGCGTAGTCGAAGTTCTCACCCATCGGGTTGGACTTGGACGAATGGGCGTGCAGGACCGACAACTCCGGCTGGTTCGGCCACCAGTCGCGGTTCGTCCTCGGGCGGTGCGCCGTCGGAGTGGGGGACGGGATTGCGGGGTTTTCACTTTCACTGGTGCTCTGAGTGTTTCCCTCGTGAGCGACCGGGCAGCTATCGGACACAACATTCCTTCCGGGAGAGACCAATTTGGGCTGTTGGTCAGGGTTTCGATCGAGAAGTCTGTGTTGTCGAGCAGTCGGGGCACAGACCCCAGTAGATGACCTCGGCCTCCTCGACGAGGAAACCGTTGTCGTCGGACGCGGTCAGGCAGGGCGCCTCGCCGACGGCGCAGTCGACGTCCGCGATGGCCCCACACGACCGGCAGATCACGTGGTGGTGATTGTCTCCGACCCGCGACTCGTAACGAGCCACGGAGCCGGCCGGCTGTATCCGGCGCACCAATCCCACCGCGGTCACTGCGTGCAGCACGTCGTACACGGCCTGCCGGGACACCCCGTCCAGAACCGTCCGCACCGCTCCGAAAATCGTCTCCGTATCGGCGTGCGGACGTGCGTGCACCGCCTCCAACACCGCGACCCGCGGGCGGGTCACGCGAAGCTCAGCCCCGCGCAGTAACGCTGCGTAATCCGGCATCGACGGCACCCACTCACTATGGACTACTTTTCTGGACTCAGTAAAGAGTTTGCGGAAACAATTTGCCGTGACTTCCATTTACATACAAAAGATCGTCGGTGGCCGGAGAGTGCACCGACAGCCCGTCGAGGAAGCTCGAAGGCGATCACTCCCGTGCATCGACTGTGCCTGCGCGCGACTGTCCACTCGCGACGCTTCGATGCGGAACGGCCACAACGTGACTGGCGGGGTCGACCCCTCAGTACCAGTACTTACGTCCGCCCACCTTGCGGCCCAGCAGCCCGAGGAGCAGGAGGAGAAGGCCGACGGCGCCGACTATGAGGCCCGCGATCCACAAGGACGAGATCTTGACGACCAAGCCGACGACGATGAGCACCACACCGATTGCGATCATGGCCAATTCCTCTGTGAGAGTGGCTCGGGCTTTTATGCGAATCCTAGGCGCAGGAAGCCGTCGGCGTCAGGGAACCGCAGCGGCTGATCACACGGCCGGCCCTCGGTCCGGACCGGTGTCGCCCGGCGAGACGATGCCGTGATCGAACGCGTACACGATGGCGGCTGCGCGATCGCGGAGATCGAGTTTGAGGAAGATGTGCCCGACGTGACTCTTCACGGTCACGCCCGAGATGCCCAGCTCACGACCGATCTCGCTGTTGCTGAGCCCGCGCCCGATGAGCGCGAGCACGTCGAGTTCCCGCGCGGTCAACTCGGTGAGGCGGTTGCCGTCCCCGTCGGACGACGGCGCGACGGTGTGGTACGTGGCGAGAACCCGTCCGGTCACGGCCGGGTCGAGGCAGGCGCCGCCCTCGGCGACGGTGCGCACGGCGCGAATCAGATCCTCGGCCGGCGAATCCTTCAGGATGAACCCCGCCGCACCCGCGCGGAGCGATCCGGACAGCAGATCGTCGTCGTCGAACGTGGTGAGCACCAGCACCGGCGGCGGCTGGGCGGCCGACCGGAGGTCGCGGGTGGCCCGGATGCCGTCGACCTTCTTCATCCGCAGGTCCATGAGCACGACGTCCGGGGTGTGCTCCGCGACCGCGCCCGGCACCTCCGAGCCGTCGGCGCATTCGCCGACGATCACGAAGCCGTCCTTGCGCCGAAGGATCCGGCGCAGCCCCGACCGCACCAGTTCCTGGTCGTCGACCAGCAGCACCCTGATCTCCGGACCGGTCACGACAGTCCCGGAATGTGACGGAGGATCGCCGGCCGGCACGAGTCGCGGGGCAGCGGGACCGCGGCGCGCACCGACCACCGCCTGCCGTCCGGGCCGGCGCGGAGCGTGCCACCGAGCAACGCGGCGCGCTCGCGCATACCCCGCAGCCCGGAACCGCGCGAGTTGTCCGGTGCCGACACCCGGCCCCGGATCGGGTTGCGAATCTCCAGGGACACACGTTCCGGCTCGATCGTGAGCCGCACGTCGGCGCCGACGCCGGGCGCATGTTTGGCGACGTTCGCCAGCGACTCCTGTGTGATGCGGTACAGGCCGAGACCGACTGTCCCGGTCACCGCGGAGAGGTCTCCGTGCAGGTCGAAGTCCACCGGGAGGCCCGCGCGGCGGAAGTCGTCGATCAGATCGGGAAGATCCGCGACCCCGGGTTCCGGGCGGGTACCTGCCGGGCCCGCGTCGAGCAACCCGACGGTGCGGCGGATGTCGGCCATCGCCTGCCGCCCGAGTCGCTCGGCGTCGGAGAGCGCATCCACGGCGTCGTCGACGTCGCGGTCCTGCTCGAGCGCGCGGCGGGCCGCGGTCAGATGCAGCAGCGTGATGCTCAGCGAGTGGGCGATGACGTCGTGGACCTCGCGGGCGATCCGCTGGCGCTCTCGGGTGGCGGCCTGCTCCGACTGGATCGCCTTCGACGCGCGCTCCTGATGCAGGAGACGCAACTGGGTGAGCATCAGATACCCGAACGCCCACCCCAGCACGACGCCGGCGAGGGCGTAGGGCGCGCCGTCGAGTCGCCCCGCCACGGCGAACACCGACAGGACCGCCATCGAGCTGAACAGGGTGGCGAGGCCGACCCACAGCGACGCCGTTGCCGCGACCTCGCCGGTCAGGATCACCAGGATGAGCGGGGCGAAGTCGAACGCGGTGTCGGGTTGCTGCAGGAGCAACAGTGCGGCCGCCGCGGTCACGACGACGGCAAGGAACGGCCGCGGAAGCACCACCCCCGGTCTGATCATGTCTCCCGCAACGGGGGTCACCGCGGCGACCAGCCCGCACAGCAGCACCCACCCCGGCGGCACGAAGCCGTCGCGTTGCGCGACAGCGGCACCGCCGATGGCGACGACGGCGATGTGCGCGAACACCGGCACGGCGAAACCGCCTCCGCGGATCCGTAGCGTTGCGGGCTTGACGTCCTCTCGGCCGTGAACGACCGAGAATCCCCTCCAGACTCACGTCCCGAGGTTCCTGTTTCACCGACAGTCGCCGCCCCACACTTTATGTGCGAGGTGGTCTCACACCGTCTCCGCAGGCTGCCACCGCCAGTCCGACGGCCAAAATATTCCTCACCGCATTCACATCCCGGTCGTGGACGGCGCCACATGGGCATGTCCATTCCCGTACGTTCAGCGGCATGGTCGACGCGACCTCCGCGCACACCGAGCAGGTCTTCGACGACGGACAGAACCGATCGATCACCACCACCCGCCGCCCGTACCAGTCGGCCTTGTACTCGAGCATCGACCGGAACTCGGACCACCCCGCATCCGAGATCACCCGAGACAACGACCGATTCTTGACCATGTTCCGCACACTCAGATCCTCGATGGCGGTCACTTGGTTTTCGCGCACCAGCCGAGTGGAGAGTGTGTGCAGATAATCGCGGCGCCGATCGGCGATCCGGCCATGGATCTTCGCGACCTTCAGTCGGGCCTTGGCCCGGTTACGCGATCCCTTCTGCTTCTTGGCCAGCACATGCCTTCGCCAGCCGCTCACGATCCCTGCGCTCGTGTCGCGGGTTGGTGATCTTCTCCCCCGTCGAGAGCGTGTAGAGGCTGGTGATCCCGGCGTCGAGCCCGACCACCCGATCGATCGGCTCGAGTTCGCTGATGGTGTCCTCGACGAGAATCGAGATGTGGTACTGACCACGAGCATTGCGCGACACCGTCACCTGCGACGGCACGGCCCCCTCCGGCAGCGGCCTCGACCACCGAATGTCCAGCGGTTCGGACTGCTTGGCCAACCGGATCTGCCCGCCGCGGTAGGTGAAGCAGTTCGAATAGTAGGTCGCCGAATCCTTCGACCGCCCCTTCCTCTTGAACTGCGGGTAGCCGGCCTGCTTGCGCCAGAACTTCTCGAACGCACCCTGCAACTGCCGCAGCGACTCCTGCAACGGCCCCTTCGACGGCTCCGCCAACCACGCGGTCCCCGCGTCCCGCTTCCATCCGGTGAGCATCTTCGAGGTGTCCGCGTAGGTGACCCGTCGCTGCTCCTGCGACCACGCCCGCGTCCGCTCGGCCAACGCCCGGTTGTAGACATACCGGGTGCACCCGAACGTCCGAGCAAGCTGTTCCGCCTGCACCGCAGTCGGATAGAAACGATACTTGAACGCCCGCTTCACCATCTTCCCCGCCATAACCCAGACACTAGCCACACAGTCCGACACAAACAGATCGGCTCACCCGGACCTGAAGGACCGGGTATGCGCCGAAAGACTCACGGATCAACGGAACCACGGAGGTGGCCGAGATGTCGTGGAACGATTTCCGTGCTCGCCGGGCGGTACTGGAAGAGGTCCTGGCGCGGGCGCACGTCGACCCCGCAGTGGCGCTGCGGTTCGACGAAGTGCCCGGCGCGATCCAGCTTTTCGGTTCTGCGGACAGCATCCTGCTCGCCCTGCAGCACCGGTGGAGCAACCATCTCGCCGCCCGCCTCGACCAGGCCGTCGAGGACGGCACACCCGTGAACGCGGCGTGGCGCGAACTGGCCGGCGAGCAGCCGGAGTTGCGCGCGCTGCTCGACGCCGCGTCCGCCTCGTCCGTGCCGCTGCGCGGCTCCCAACGCGACGAGCAACGGATGATCGAGGCCCACACCACGGGACGTGTGTCCGGCCACCGGAGCGACCGGCGGACAACCGTGCTGAGCGGCGGGTCGTCACGGTGACGAGGTGGGCTGCTCCGACTCGGAGGGCGAAGATGAGGGCAACGCGGGGTCGTCGAGGTCCGGAGCCGGTTCGCTCGGCGCGTCCGTGAGGGGCGGCTCGACAGGCGACGTCGTCGGGTCGGGTCCGACGGTGGGCGCCGGCGTGGACTCGGTGGGCGCCGGAGTGGACTCGGTGGGATCCGGCGGAGTCGAGGTCGCAACCGGAGCGCTCGTGGGCGCGAACACCACCGGTGTCACCGCGGAGATTCGTGGCGCAGATGTGGATGCCGTTGGGAGAGGCTCGGCTTCGACGGTGAATTCGACGCTCGGTTCGATCAGCGGAGGATGCGCGTGAATCGATACCAGCCGGGGAACCCACGATCTCGACCCGGCCGGGGTAACTGCCACAGCCGGCGCGGCCTGGGGAACTGCCACCGCGGACACGGCCGGGCTCGAGGCTGTGGTTCTCGCGGCCGGGATTCGCGGCGGCCCTGGTTGTTCGATCAACTCGAACGCGTGTGCGGTGACGGACGAACCCGCCCCCGGCTCCCGTATCGAGGTCATGTCGCGGGCAAGCCACGGGACGGCGATCATCGCAGCGGCGGCGGTCGCGGCTGCAGTAACGCGCAGGGCCCGTCGTCCAACCGACGCCGGATGCGCGGATGCTGTTGCTGCAGTACCGGACCTGGTTGCCGCCGCGAGAACGGCTGCCCCACAGGCCGATGCGTGGCCGGGCGCCGGCTCGCACACCACCGGCGCGCCCAGCGCCCCGGACAGCACTTCCTCGACGACGGGATCGGTCGCCGCGGCACCGGTCACGATGACTACGTCGAGATCGGTGACGTTCACGCGAGCGACACGAATACAGTCCGCGACGAGTTCGAGACTCCCCGAGACCGTGTCGTCGATCGAGTCCTCCCCCACCCCGGCGAGGTGACGCCCGCGGAACTCCGTCGAACGGAGTGGCCGCCCCACTATCGGATCGGAACCGCTCGCGGCACCGAACGCCACGACAGTGAGGTCGAGATTGTCGGCACCGAACTCGCAGACGAGCGCGAGTCCCTCGCCGAGCGGACCGTGTTCGGACTCGAGCCAGGCGACGGCGGCGACGGGCGAGGCGACCAGACCCACCCTGCCGAGACCCGCACGATCGAGCGCTTCCCGTTGTGCGTTCACGACCCGGGGCAGGTGAACGGCCGGGTGGGCGAGCACGATCGGCGGGTCGTCCAGCTGGTCGGCTTCCACGATCAGGCAGTGCGCGGCGGCGGCGACCAGATCCTGTCCGGAGTAGCGGAGACCGTCGCCCGCGACGACGGCCTCTCCGATCCGATCCGCGAAGCCCGCCACCACACCCGTGTCGCCCGGTTGGTCGCCCAACCGCACGGTCGACGACGGGCCGAACGTCAGCGTGGAACGGCGGGTCAGCACGGCGTCGACGCCGACTGCACCGGCAACCGCTGCGACGGCGCACGCCGTTCCGACGCTCAGCCCGAGTCCGTGGGTGTTGTTGTCGTCCATGTCAGTTGGCCGCGCGCAGGCGGCCGAAGACGCCGTCCGTCTCGTCCGCGGGACCGGCCGTGAAGTAGAGCGAACTGCTGTCGCCGAGGCTCTCCCCGTTGCCGAACAACAGTCCCCACAGGCCCTCCACGGCGAGGACGGCACCGGACTCGTCACGTACGTAGTCGATGAAGGCGCCGGTCTCGTCGTCGAATGCGGCGATCCGGCCCGCACCCCCGAAATTGCCGACGAGGATCGCGCCGGCGAGCGCACCGAAATCGGCGGGTGCGACAGCGACACCCCACGGGGCGTTGAGGCGGCCCTGGTCGTCGAGGACACGGACCAGATTGCCCGCGGCGTCGAACTCGGCGACCTTGCCGCGGTCGGGGCGGTCGCCGCTCGCGGTCTCCTGTTCGGCGTCGAGTGAGTCCTCCTCGCCCGCGTCGAATCCCGTGCCGTTCTCGGCAGCCTTGGTCGTCGCATACGTGACGAAGACCCGGTCACCGGCCGTGACTATGTTGAACGGGGCCGGATCGCCGGGGCGGGTGTGCTTGCCACCGTTCGGGTCGGCGGGGTCGAGCGGGTCTCCGGTCGCGAACGGATTGGCGAAACCGTGCGTGGCGACGGGCTGCCAGGTCTTGTCGAACTGCCGGATCTGCGGCTCCGCACCGAAATCGGCGGCCCACAATGTGTCGTCGCGGCCGGGTGCGAGTGCCAGCCCGAAGAAGCTCATCCCCGCGGACTCACCGTTGAACATCTCCTTCGCGGGGCCGTCGTGCCGGACGATGCGTCCGTCGGCCCCCTGCTCGGTCCAACCGGAGATGCGGCCGGAATCGGTGGCGAAGAGGAATCGGGACGACCCACCGAGTATCTCCTGTCGCCCGTCCACCATCACGGGTTGCCCGGTGACGGCGAAGCTGTCGGAGGTCAGGGGTGCGGGGTTGAACACGACACCGGTGGTCTTTCCGAGGCCGGCCTCGGAGGTGTCCGCATCCGCGCCGGGCACACTGACCTCGTGCAGCGCGTCCTGGTGCAGTGTGCGCAGTGCGGGGTCGGGCGACGCCGTCACGTCGCCGACGAACTCGAAGGAGTTTCCGCCCGCTCCGACCCAGAAGTGGCCGCCTTCGCCCTGCGGGCGGATGGCCACGCCCCATGCGTTCACCATTGCGGGAACGGTGGTCGCGGCGGCGGCGTCGGCACTGCTCGCGACGAGAGCGGTTCGAGCGTAACGGTTGCCGGGAAGATCCTGGAGTGCGTGCGATGACGCGGCCGGTGCACATCCGGTCGCCGACGCCGCCGCCGTGACGAGCAGCGCGGCCCACGACAGCGTCGTGCGGGTGTTCTTCATCGATCTATGCCTCTCTCAGGGGTACGGGAAGATCAGTGCTCGGCGTTCCAGAAGCCGATCCACACGGCACCCCACCAGCACAGCTGGGAGATGAGTGCGGTCGCCGCGCCCCACAGCGTCAGCCGGGTCGGAAGATGCGTCGCATCGCTGTGCGCGATCCGCCTGCCCAGTATCAGCGCCTGTAGTCCGTTGACGGTCAGGAGTAACACGAGGACCAGCTTGGTCCGGGTGAGCGTGGAGGCCAGATTGGGTTCGAGGAGTGCGCCGCTGGCCACGAGGCCGGCGAGGCCGGCCCAGATGGGCAGGTGTAGGCGTTCCGCGCCGCGGATGGCCTCGGCGAGGGTCGACCGGCCGGAGATCCACAGCAGCACCAGGTAGTCCGCGATGAGGACACCCCCGAAGCCGAGCACCAGCGACGCGAGGTGCACGAAGAGGGCCGCGGTGTGCAGCACGGGATCCACCCGGACGTGCACGGAGATCCACAGGACCCCGGCGAGCGCCAGTGCGGCCAGGAGCGCGGCGGCGAGCACGATGAACCAAGAATCATGAAGTGCAAGTGGGCGTTCCGGCTCTCCCGGCGGAACGGGCAGCACACGCTTCCGGCCGTTGCGTGGCGGCCTGCCTGCGTGGACCGGACCCCACGACACGGCGTCGGCACGAACCTGTCGTGGCGCGAGGGGCGTGACGGGGGAGATCAGAGTAGGTGGCCCGACCTCGGGTTCGGGGCGCGTCACGGGACGCTCCGGACGACGACGGGCGCGTGCTCGGGCGTACGGGTACAGCAGGGATGCATGGGCGAACCGGTCCTGAGTGAGAAGTGCGCGAACGGAGTCCACACAAGTCGACGGGTGCGTGTCGGCGCGCGCTGTCCCGGACGCCAGTCTGCGGAGCCTGTCAGCTCCTGAAGCCGGTGCCGTTCGAGAGGAGGCGGCATGCTTGCGTGGTCACGAACGGTCCCCTCTCGAATCTGCTCACAGCTTACTCACAGGATATAGCTAAGCCTGCCCTTTGTTTGCGGGCTGCTCAAGTAAAAATGTTTGGCGCCCCTAAGTCAATCTATGTGTCAGCAATCACACACCGGCGGAATCCTCACAATCGGCGTGATCCGAGTGTGCGCAGGGAGTTGCCGCCGTCGGCTGGGGATCGAGAGCCCGCTCCAGGCCGGCGCAGCCTTCGCCTTCTCCGGAATGGTTGCCCGACTATTTGTTTCACATGCGCATTATCGGCGAGATGACCGGACCCGATCTCGGCGAAGTGGCGGTCCTGTTGGTCGAATGCGGTGAGGGTGCCGGATTCGGCCGCGACATAGAGACGGTGGGCGCCCTGGTCGTAGGCGAGCACGTCGGGGCCAGCGCCGACGGATTCGTTGTGGTCCACACCGCACCGCGTGTCGGGTCGTATGCGATCCCGTCCGGATCGCGACCGGTCGGGCCGCGGGCGAGGTCGGTGCCGGTGTCCGTCGAACCGGGACCCGTTGCCGGGCAGAGCGATTTACCCTACCGGGTGCAGCGGCAACGGCCCGGTGTCAGCGGAGTGTCCAGACGCTAGCCGTGCGCGAAGGCCGCCTCGAACGCGTCGAGCGCGTCGTCCGGATCGTTCTTCGCCCAGCCTTCGAGTCCGACGACGCCGGTATAGCCGATGTCTCGAAGGGCGGCGGCGATCGCCGGGTAGTGGATTTCGCCGGTTCCGGGTTCACAGCGTCCGGGGACGTCGGCGACCTGGATCTCACCGATGTAGGGCAGCGCTTTCCGGACGAGTTCGATGAGGTTTCCCTCGCCGATCTGGGCGTGATACAGATCGAGATTCATCCGCAGATGAGGGCTGTCGACCGCCCGGACGAGAGCGAGGGTGTCGGCTGCGGTCGCGAACGGGGTACCGGGATGGTCGACGGCGAGGTTGAGGTTCTCGAGCGTGAACACGCGCCCCGCCTGTTCACCGAGTTCGGCGACCTTCCGCAGGGTGTCGGCGGCAGTGAGCCACATTGCGGGCGTGACCATTTCGACGGGACGAACGGGCAGACCCCGGTTGTCGAGTCCGGTTCCGTGCAGGTTCAACCTCGGGCAGTCGAGCCG
Organism: Rhodococcus sp. ACS1; assembly: GCF_002300155.1. Taxonomy (NCBI): domain Bacteria; kingdom Bacillati; phylum Actinomycetota; class Actinomycetes; order Mycobacteriales; family Nocardiaceae; genus Rhodococcus; species Rhodococcus sp. ACS1. The sequence goes on along the minus strand of NZ_NSDZ01000005.1, from coordinate 1,643,934 downwards.
TTTCGCGACGTCGAGGGATTGGCGTGCGGTGGTGAGCAGCGCCTCGATGCTGTCGGGCTCGGTGAGGTTGCCCTCCAGATAGCCCGTCATCGAGGAGAATTCGGCGCCGCTCGCGACGAGCGCGTCGACGTTCTTGGTGGACCAGTCCCAGATCTCCACCTGGAGTCCGCGTTCGGCGATGCGCTGGACACGGTCCGCGAACGGCAGTTCGAGGTAGAGCATTTCGGCGCTGGCCGCGAGCGTGTACGTCATCGGGGTCACCGGTCCAGATCGACGGCGGCGCCGGTCTCGACGCTGCGGATCGCGGCGAGTGCGATCGACAGCGCGGTGCGGGCATCCTCGCCCGTGACCACGGCCGGTGTGTGGGCGCGGATCGCGCCGACGAAGGCGGTCAGTTCGCCCACGTAGGCGGTGTGGAGCAGGTCGGTGTCGCGGCGCGCGGTGTCGGCGTGTTGCCCGTCGGGGCCGTAGTAGGTCATGTCGGTGCTGAGCCCGCTGCCCGCGGTGACCATGCCGCCGGAGCCGAACACCTCGGCGCGCACGTCGTATCCGTACAGCGCGCTGAAACTCGCCTCCGCCGTCGCGATGGCGCCGTTGTCGAATTGCACGGTGACGACCGCGGTGTCGAGGTGGCCCGTGCTCTTGGCGTCCGGTCGCACCAGGGCGTCGGCCATCGCGTGCACCCGCACCGGTCGCGCACCCGGGTTGAGGAAGCACAGGGTGTCGAAGTCGTGAATGAGCGTTTCGAGGAAGATGGTCCATTGCGGGATGCGCGCCGGATCGGCGGTGAACGGGCCGGGGTCGCGGGTCAGCGAACGCAGCAGATGCGGAGTTCCGACCTTCTGCGCGTCGATCGCCGCGCGGGCGGCGGCGAACCCGGGAGCGAACCGGCGATTGAACCCGACCTGCAGGACGATGCCTGCGTCCGTGGCCGCCGCGATGGCGCGGTCGGCGTCCTCGAGGGTGACCGCCATCGGCTTCTCGACGAACACGTGCTTGCCGGCCGCCGCGGCCGCGACCACCAGGTCCGTGTGACTCCGCGCGGGGGCGGTGATCAGCACCGCATCGACCTCGTCGCTGGTAAGGACGTCGTCCACGGACGTGGTGGCGAGCGGTGCGCCCAGCGCCGCGGCGAGACGTTGCGCGGACTCGCCGACCGGGTCGCTGACCGCGACGAGCGAAGCCCCGGGGACCAGGCGGGCCACGATCTCCGCGTGATTCGAGCCGATGCGTCCGGCGCCGATCGTCGCGATGCGGACCGGATGGGAAGCGGCCGTCGCCGAGCGGACGGGTGCGGCTTCGGTGAGTGACATGAATGCGCTCCAGTGCGGTGAAGGGTGGAGGTAGAGGCGAACTAGTACGTTCTAGTTCTAGACCGTAGAACTCGTGAGATCATTGGTCAAGAGCGGCCCCGATCGCGGGCCCGGGAGACAGGAGTCGTGCACGTGGCCGAACCGGTGGCGGGACCGACCGGTGGCGCCCGTCCGACGATGGGCGACGTCGCGCGAGCGGCAGGAGTCTCCACAGCGCTCGTCTCGATCGTGATGCGCGGGGTCCCCGGCGCCAGCGAGGCGACCCGTCAGCGGGTGCTCGAGATCGCCGACGGGATGGGCTACGTGCCGGACCGTCGCGCACAGAAACTGCGCCAGGCCAGTTCCCGGCTCCTCGGCGTCGTGTTCGAACTGCAGCAACCGTTCCACGGCGACCTCGTCGAACAGATCTACGCGGCGGCCACCCGCCGGGGTTACGACGTGATGCTCAGCGCGGTCGCCCCGAGTCGCGCCGAGCAGGTCGCGGTCCAGGCGCTGATGCGGGAACGCTGCGAGGCCGCGATCCTCCTCGGCTCGCGGTTCGACACCGACGAACTCGGCGCGCTGGCCGACCGCCTGCCCGCCCTCGTCGTGGCGCGCGCCAGCGGACTGCCCGGGGTCGGCGCCGTGCGGGGCGACGACGTCGCAGGCATCACCCTGGCCGTCGACCACCTCACCGAACTCGGGCACCGGAACATCGCCCACATCGACGGCGCCGACGCCCCCGGCGGCGCCGACCGGCGGGCCGGCTTCCTGGCCGCGATGGACCGGCACGGACTGTCGGATTCGGCCACGGTCGTGGCCGGTGGTCCGACGGAAACCGAAGGCGCACAGGGCATGCACGAGCTGCTCGCGTTGCCCACTCCCCCGACCGCGGTCGTCGCGTTCAACGACCGGTGCGCCACCGGCGTACTCGACCTACTGGTCCGCCGCGGCCGGGACGTGCCCGCGGACATCTCCGTCGTCGGCTACGACGACTCCCGCCTGGCGAGGATTCCGCACGTGCAGATGACGACGATCTCGCAGGACGCCACACACATGGCCGACGCCGCCGTCGACGCGGCGCTGGCTCAGATCGCCGGGGGCGAGGCCGTCGACCTCGTGCTCGCCCCGCACCTGGTCCGGCGCTCGACCACCGGCCCTGTCGCACACGGCGACTAGATTCGACGGGGATCAGGTCGACGACCAGACCCCGAGTTCGTTTCCGCTCGGATCGGTGAAGTGAAAGCGACGCCCGCCCGGAAAGTCGTAGGGGCCGTTGACGACCACGCCGCCGGCCGCCCGCACGGCGTCCACCGATGCGTCGAGGTCCACGGAGTACAGCAACACGAGCGGTCCTCCTGCCGGCTTCCGTTCGGGAACCTGCAACAGGCCCCCGACGTCTTCTCCATCCGCTCCGGCGATGCCCGCGTACTGCGGTCCGTAGGGGTTGAATTCCCAGCCGAATGCCGAGCGGTAGAACGCTTCCGCGTCCTCGAGGTTCGTGACCGACAGCTCGACATAGTTCAGTCGATGATGATCTGCGCGAGAAGGTGACATGCCGGAACTCTAGCCGGAATCGGCTTCTCGATCGGGATTTCTCTCGGCAAGAAGCATGTTCACGAAACCGCGGGTGCTCGCTGTCTGGGGACGGCCGGCGACCTGGACGAGCGAGATGGTGCGTTCGACTCTCGGCCGCAGGGGTATGTGGACGAGACCGGCGAACGAGATCATGGGAAGCACGAGTGCGGGAACCGCGGTGACACCGAGCCCGGCGGCCGCCAAACCCGCTACCGCGCCGATGTTCTGCGCTTGCATGACGGGTCCGAGTTCGATGCGAGCGTCCTCGACGGCCCGGCGCACGGGCGCCGCGATACTGCTCTCGGGGCCGAACGCGATGAACGGCTGCCCGGCGAGATCCGACCACTGCAGCACCGGCCGTTCGGCGAACGGGTGCGTCGGCGGGACCGCACAGTAGAAGGAGTCGCTCGTCAGGACGTCCTGTTGCAGGCCGGGCAGAATCCCCGAGGTGGTGACCAGGGCGAGGTCGACCGTCCCCGAGTACACGGCGTCGAGAACCTCCTGACGCAGACCGTCGCGGATCTGGAGCCGCACGTGAGGGTGCCGCTCGCGGAAGTCCACCACATACGGGGGAAGGAACGTGGCCGCGAGCGAGGGCAGGCACGCCACCGTCACGATTCCGCGGTCACCGGTGACGAACCGTTCGATCTGCGTGAGCCCGTCGTCGAAGTCGTGGAGCATCCGCCGGGCGTGCTCGATGATCTCGCGCCCGTGCGTGGTCAGTTCGACGCGGCGGGTGGTGCGCTCGAACAGCGTGACGTCGAGTCTGCGCTCGGCCTCGGCGACCGAGCGGCTCAGGGAGGACTGGGACACGCCGAGGGCGTGAGCAGCCGAGGTGAAGCTCTCGTAGTCGGCGATCGCGACGATGCTCCTCAGGTGCGAGATCCCGAGATTGATGCTCATGTGCATCAGTATGGCCGCTATTCATGCGCCGAGCCGCCACGTTGCCCGTCCCATCTGCGCGACTCATTCATGAGCAAAAATCATGAATCGATCATGCATTGATATTTGACGCGCAATTGTGAGGCGCGCGACACTGGGACTCCGATTCGAAGGAGGTCACATGGTTGCCGCACTCGGGTTCGCCACGATCGCGTGTTTCCTGGCGCTGGCGTTCAGCCGCCGGGTCTCGGTGCTCGTCGCGCTGATCCTCGTTCCCATCGCGTTCGCGATCGTGGGAGGGTGGGCACCCAACCTCGGGGAGATGGTGGGCGACGGCCTCCTGAAGGTCGCGCCCGTCGCCATCATGATCGCCTTCGCGGTGCTGTACTTCAGCCTGATGGTCGACGTGGGACTGTTCGATCCGGCGATCCGCCGGATCGTCCGGTGGGCAGGCGGCAATCCCACCAAGATCGCCGTCGGCACCGCGGTGCTGACCCTGCTCGTCGCGCTCGACGGCGACGGAACCTCCACCTTCCTGATCACCATCTCGGCGCTGCTGCCCATCTACCAGCGGCTCGGGATGCGCCCGGTCGTCCTGACCGGCATCGTCTGCCTGGCCGCCGGTCTGATGAACATGATTCCGTGGGGCGGCCCGACCGTCCGCGCCATGGCCGCGCTCGACCTGACCAGCGCCGACATCTTCACGCCGGTCCTCCCCGCGATGGGCGTCGGGGTCCTGTGGGTCCTGTTCGCCGCGTACATGATCGGCCGCACGGAACGGAAACGGCTCGGTGTGTCCGAACTCGTGTCTCCCGGCGAGGGTGGTCCCGGCACCCCGCACGTCTCCGACCCGCCGATGCGTACCCGCCGCCACCGGGCGGTGATGGCATTCAACACGGTGCTCACCCTCGTCCTGATCGTGATCCTGCTGTTCCAACTCGTGCCGCTGGAGGTGGCGTTCGCCATCGCCTTCGCGCTCGCGCTCGCCGTCAATCGCCCGAAGTGGGCGGATCAGCAGGCCCTGTTCGCGAAGCACGGCGGCAACGTCACCATGGTGGTGGTGATGATCCTCGCGGCAGGTGTGCTCACGGGAATCCTCAACGGCACCGGCATGATCACCGCGATGGCGCAGACGTTCGTCTCCTGGATTCCGCAGTCCGCCGGGTCCCTGATCCCCGTCATCACCGCGGTCACGTCGATGCCGCTCAGCCTGGTCTTCACCCCGGACGCCTACTACTTCGGCGTCGTACCGGTGCTCGCGGAGACCACCGCCTCGTTCGGCGGCGACCCCGCCGAGATCGGCCGCGCCGCCATCCTCGGCCAGATGACCACCGGGTTCCCGCTCAGCCCGCTGACCGCCGCGACGTTCATCCTGATCGGACTGAGCAAGGTGGACCTCGGCAAGCACCAGCGGTTCATCTTCGGCTGGGCCTTCGGGACCACGATCGTGATGACCGTCGTAGCGCTGCTCACCGGTGCCCTCTCGCTGTAATCGTCCCCGACACCGCCGCATCCGTCGAACCAGCAAAGGACTTCGAAACCGTGACACCATCGAGCACCCGTGGCAGCACCGCGTGGAGCGTGCGACTCGGCGCGGGATCCGGGTTCTCCGGGGATCGCATCGACCCCGCCGAGAAACTCGCCCGGCACGCCGACCTCGACTACCTGATCTTCGAATGCCTCGGCGAACGCACCGTCGCCGCCGGAAACGCTCGCCGGCTGGAGAACCCGGACGAAGGTTACGATCCGCTGCTCGCCGCACGCATGCGCGCGGTGCTCCCGCACACCCTCGCGTCCTGGACCACGGTGATCACCAACGCCGGCGCCGCCAACCCGCTCGCCGCCGCGGAACTGGTCTCCGGCATCGCATCCCGGTCCGCCGACCGTCCGGTGCGCATCGCCGCGGTCACGGGCGACGCGGTGCTCGAGCAGGTGCTGCGCCACGACCCCGTCGTGTGGGAAACCGGGAAACGCCTGTCGGAGCACGAAGACGTGCTCGTCTCCGCGAACGCGTACATCGGTGCGGAGGCCGTGCTCCCCGCGCTCGAACTGGACGCCGACGTCGTCGTCACCGGCCGCCTGGCCGACCCGTCGCTCTACGTCGCCCCGCTCGCCCACCACTTCGGGTGGGGCCTCGCCGATCACGAAACCATCGGCGCCGCAACTGCGATCGGGCATCTACTCGAGTGCGCCGGGCAACTCACGGGCGGGTACTACGCCGATCCGGTCACCAAACCGGTGAAGGGCATGGCCGATCTCGGCTTCCCGTTCGCCGACGTCCTCGCCGACGGATCGGCGACGTTCGGCAAGCTCGACGGATCGGGCGGCATCCTCACCGAACGAACCTGCGCCGAGCAACTCCTGTACGAGGTGGGTGATCCCACTTCGTACCTGACCCCCGATGTCACCGCGGACTTCGGCAACGTGTCGTTCGGCAGCGTCGGGCCCGACCGCGTCGCCATCACCGGTGCAACCGGACGCCCCCGCCCGCGGGAACTGAAGGTGACCCTCGGCTTCCGCGGCGGCTGGCTCGGCGAGGGGCAGATCAGCTACGCGGGACCCCGCGCCTACCCCCGCGCCCGGCTCGCCGCCGACATCGTCACCGAACGACTCGTCGACGTGCACGGTTTTAGAGAGGACGCCGTCTCCGTCGAATACATCGGCGCCGGTGCTTCTTTCCGCGGACTCGACACGGACGAGGATGCCCGCGAGGTTCGCGTGCGAGTGACGGCCCGGGCACGAACTCGCGAGGAAGCCGACCTCGTCGGCTGGGAGGTGGAAAGCCTGTACACCAACGGACCGGCAGGCGGCGGCGGTGCCCGGCGCTCCTCGACGGAGGTGCTCGCGATCCGCTCGTGCACCCTCCCCCGCGAACTCGTCCCCACCCGCGTCCATCTCACGGAGGTGTCGAAATGACCACGCCCGCCACCGTTCAGCGCATCGACGCACTCGCGGACGTCCGCGCCGGCGACAAGGGCGACACGCTCATCGTCGCCGTCCTGGCCCGGGACCGCGCAGCCTACGGCCTGCTCGAGCGGAGACTGACCGACGACGTCGTCGCCGCCCACTACGGTGAACTGATCACCGGACCGGCCCGGCGCACCTGCCAGCCCAATCTGCTGGCGATGGTGTTCGAACTGCCCGGCGTCCTCGGCGGCGGCGTCACGGGTTCACCCGCGCTCGACGGGCACGGCAAGACGCTGGGCTACCACCTGCTGAGCCTCGAAATCCGAGACGTCTAACCGGGATTCGGGTTCCGCGAGTCGGCCAGGATGGCGGCGAGTGCGGGACGATCGAGCTTGCCGCGCGGCGTGCGCGGCAGGCTGTCCACCACGAGGACCTGAACCGGCATGCTGGGGCTGGGGAGGGTCGCGCGCAGATGCCGCCAGATCTCGGCGGTGCTCGGGGCGTCGCCGTGCACGACGATCGCGGCGGCGGGCGCCTCCCCCATCCGCGCGTCGGGAACCCCGATGCACGCGGCCTCCGAGACCCCGGGCAGCGCGGTCAGCGCCGCTTCGACGGCCGCGGGTTCGACATTGAGTCCCGCCCGGATCACCGTGTCGCTGTCGCGGCCGAACAACTGCAGGCTGCTGCCCACCACCCGGCCGCGGTCGCCCACCGTCATCCACCCGTCGTCGGGGCCGTTCACCACACCGTCCTCGGTGAGGTACCCGTCGAACAGCATGTCGCTGCGCACGTGCACTAGGCCCTCGCGGATCTCGGCGTCGACGCCGTCGAACAGGACGCCCGCCGAATGCTCGTCGGCGGCACCGAGACCCCGGTCGTAGGACACGAAACTCAGTTCGGAGGCTCCGTAGAAATGCACGAGCGACGCATTCGGCAGGACGCCCTGCAACGCCTCACGCCCCGTGCGCGGCCACCGGGCCGCCGAGGACAGCACCTCCCGGACGCTGTCGACGGTGCCGATCCCCGACCGCACGACGTCCCAGGCGATGGTCGGTACCGAGTACAGGTGGGTGGCCGCGTCGCCCAGCGACTGCGTGACCGGCCGCAGGTCCACGGTCGCGCCGCGGCTGAGTCCGTGGATCGCGCCGTACAGGAAATGCGTGTGGTCGAGGACCCCGGGCACCGACACGCGGTCGCCGCCGCCGATGTCGAACGTCGTGTCGGAGCGGTCGAGAGTCCTGGCCCACGATCGCTGGTTGCGCACGAACAACTTCGGTTCACCGGTGGTGCCGGAGGTGATGCCGACCAGCAGTTCGGCGCCGGGGTGTGCCCGGCCCGCGGTGCCGTCGGATTGCAGGGTGTCGGCCGTCTCGACGGTCCCGTCGAATCCCAGCCTCCGCAGCCGGCGGTGCTGGTGCGGCGCCGCGACGACGGCACCGGGTTTCGCGAGTTCGAGCACCCGCGTCAGCTGCGCGGGCAGCAGGTGCCGGTGCAGCAGGACGACGCTGACGCCCGCGTGCATCGCGGCCGTCACGACGACCAGCGACCCGACGTCCGAGGTCGGCAGCACGGCGACCCGGTCCATGCCGTCGAGCCCGGCCGCGGTCCGAGCGACGCGCGACCAGAACCGGCCGTAGTCGACGGTCTCGCGGGCGGAGACGATCGCTACCGCCCCCGGGTTCTCGGCGGCACGTCGGGCGATGCGTTCGGCGGGCAGCAGCTCAGTCATCGTCCACTCCCCGTGCGACGAGGGCGTCGCCCATCGCATCCGCGGTCCGGAGGGCACGCACCAGAACCGGTGTGGCCAGCGCTGTCATCGACCATTGCAATCCTCGTGCCTTCCGCGCCTGCGCCACCTCCTGCACGATCCCGGTGAGCAGCGGGATACACCGGATCGCCAGCGCGAGCAGGAGCCCGATCCGGTCCGGGTCGACCCCGACTCTCCGCAGCGGCCCGAGCGCGCGCGACACGGTGTCGAGCATGTCGGTGACCCGGGTAGTGAGCGTGACCAACGCGGCGAGCGCCACCGAGATCAGCAGCACCCCGCACACGACGACCGCCCGCGACGGCGACGTGATCAGCACCTGGAACACCGCGATGATCAACAACATCCACACCACCGGGCGCAGTTGCGCCACGGCCACCCGCCACGGAATGGACGCCACCACGAACAGCAGTCCTACCAGAACGACGACGACGCCGACCTCGAGTGGGGTGCGCACGAACACGGTGGCCGCGACGATCGACAGAATCAACAGCAGCAGTTTCAGCCCGGCGGGCATCCGGTGCAGCAGCGAGTCGCCGGGGCGGTACAGCCCGATCATTCGACCAGCTGCCGGTACGCGGGGACGGCGTCGTCCGGGGTGCCGTCGAACGCGACGAGCCCGTCGTCGATGACGATGACCCGTTCGAAACTCTCCAGCAACGCCAGTTGGTGGGTCACGACGATCACCTGCTGGTCCATCGAATCGAGGGCCTCGGAGACGACGCGCGCGTTCCGCAGATCCAGCAGCGTGGTCGGCTCGTCGGCGATGACCACCTCGGGCCTGCGGATGAGGACGGCGCCGATGGCGAGCAACTGCTTCTGGCCCCCGGACAGCAGGTGCGCGGGATGCTCGGCGTGCTTGTCGAGCCGGAACCGCACCAGGATCTCCTCGACGCGGGTCGCGATCTCCTCTTTGCTCAGACCGGACCGGCGCAGCGAGAACGCCAGATCCTCGGACACGGTGGGCATGACGATCTGGGTGTCGGGGTCGGTGAACACGAATCCGACCTTCCGCCGCACCTGCGCGCCCTTCCGGGCGGCGTCGACGCCGTCGACCGTGACGGTGCCGGAGGTGGGTTTCAGCAACCCGTTGATCATCCGCGCCAGCGTCGACTTGCCGGAACCGTTGGATCCGATGATGCCGACGCGACGCTCCGCGAAACGCAGGTCGACGCCGCGCAGTACCTTGCGGTCGCCGAAGGCGTGACTCACCGAGTCGAAGACGATCTCACTCACGACACACGCTCCACGAGCACGGCGATGCCCTGTCCGCCGCCGATGGCGCAGGCGGCGAGTCCGAGCGCGGGCCCGTCCTCGCGCAGCATCTGACTTGCCAAGCGCACCAGCAGGATCGCGCCCGACGCCCCCCATGGGTGTCCCATGGCGATGGCGCCGCCCTGCGGGCAGATCACGGATTCGTCCAGTCCGAGTTCGTCCGACACCGCCAGCACCACCGACGCGAACGCCTCGGTGATCTCGACGACGCCCAGATCCGCCACGTCGTGCCCGGTTCGCTTCAGGAGTTTGCGGATCGCCGGAACCGGACCGAGCCCGGGCAACGCGGGGTCCGATCCCGCGACCGCGGAGCCGAGCACCCGCAGCGCAGGCAGTCCGGCGGCCAGCGTCTCGGTGGTCACGGCCAGCACCGCAGCGCCGTCGGAGATGCCGCACGAATTCCCGGCGGTGGCCGTTCCGTCGGCACCGAAACTCGGGCGCAGTCGCGCGAGCCTTGCCTCCGTCAGGCCTGCGCGAATGCGCTGGTCCTTCGCGATGTCGCCGACCGGCACGATCTCCGACGAGAAGTCGGCGGCCGCCGCCAGGGTGTGCGACCGCGCCGCGTACGCGTCCTGCCGCTCACGGCTGATGCCGCGCACCCGGGCGAGATCGTCGGCGGCCACACCCATGTCGGGGTCGGGAAAGCCGTGCGGCGCAAAGGGAGCACGGGTGTAGCGCACCGGGTCGGCGCCGGGCACCGGCGGCCAGAACCGCCACGGCGCGGTGCTCGCCGATTCGACGCCGCCCGCCAGGATCAACTCGTCGGCGCCGCTGCGCACGCGCAGCGCGGCCTGCATCACCGCATCGAGACCGGAACCGCACTGCCGGTCGACGGTGACCCCGGGAACCTCCGCACCCAGCCCCGCCCGCAGGGCAGCGACCCGCGCCGGGTCGCCGCCCGGCCCGAGGCAGTTGCCGAGCACGACGTCGTCGACCTCGGCGACGAGGCCCGACCCGCGCAGCGAGTCCAGGACCTCGCGCAGCACGGGGGCGGCCAGATCGGTGGTGGTCAGATCGGCGAACCCGTGCCCGGCATTGCCGATCGGCGTCCGGCGCGGCGCCACCAGTACAGGGACAGAGCTCATGCCAGCCAGTCTCTCACTCGGCCTCGGGCGACCTTGCCACTGGCGGTCCGCGGCAGCGCCTCGATCGGCACCCAGCGGCGGGGCATGGCTTCCTTCGTCAGCGCCCGGCGCGCGTGCGCACGGATGTCCGCGATCTCCGCGGTGCCGTCGAGCTCCACCACCGCGGTGACGGTCTCGCCGAGCACCGGGTGCGGCGATCCGACGACGGCGACCGCGTCGATGCCGTCGAGCGTCTCGAGGATGCGCTCGACGTCCTCGGCGACCACCGTGGTGCCGCCGACGTTGATCGCGGAGTCACCCCTGCCGCGCACGGTCAGTTCCCCGTTGTCGCCGAGTTCCGCCAGGTCACCGACGCCGAACCAGTCCGGGGCCCCGATCACGCTGTACGGCGAGCGGACGTACAGCAGTCCGTCGCGGATGTCGGCGTCGACACCATCCAGCAGCCGCAGCGGTTCGGGGACCTTCCGCGCCGCGACGAGGGACAGTTCCGCGGCGCCGTAGTACTCGACGATCTCGATCCCGTCCGCCACCGCGCGGGCGCCGTCGTCGAGGGCGGTGCCTGCGACGATCGCGGTGCGCAGCTTCGGGGCCTTCCCCACCACGTCACGGAGAACGGCGGGGACGGCGTGCACCACCGTCGCCCGCGACGGATCGTCGGTGACGCACGCGCCGCGCCACAGCGCGTGCACCGCGCCGAACAGGTGCATCGTGGCGTGCAGCGGCCCGGTGATCAGCACGTGGTCGGTGGCGTCGATTCCGGTGATCGCGGTGAAGGCGGGAAAGCTGTCGAACCAGGATGCCGCGGTGCGGGCGAGCGGTCGGGGCCTGCCGGTGGAACCGGACGTGGCCACCAGCAGGAACGCCGACGGCGGAATCGCGGGCCGGTCGGGACGGGCGTCGGGGTTCTCGACGATCACCGCGGTCCCCCGCCGCGCGCCGGCGCACACGCAGATCAACGCGTCTGCAACCGGCAACTCCGACGCGTCGTGGACGGACGCGTCGGAGCCGTGCTCGTCGATCGCCCGGTCGAGTTGGGCGTAGGTGTACGTGCGGCCGTCGACGTCGAGAGCAGGCTGATCGCCGGCGCCGCCGAGTACGGCAATCACGTACGGATGAGGCCGGGGTACGCGCGGTGCACACTCTTGGCGACGACGGTGGCGACGACGACCTTCAGCGCGTCGCCGGGGATGAACGCGAAGTTGGTGGTGATGGCGGCCCCGACCCCGAGGTCGGTGCGCAGCAGCAGCCCGATGGTGCCGAACAGGTAGATGATCACGATCCCGCCGAGGGCGTTGATCAGCAGACCGAGAGCGATCGGGTACTTCGGCAGGATCCGCGCGGTGAGGAGGCCGATGACCAGCGTCGCGGGAAGCCACCCGATGAGGTATCCGGCGCTGGGACCGGCGAGCGCCGTCAGTCCGGTGCGGCCACCGGACAGCAGTGGAAGTCCGATCAGGGTCAGTGCGAGGAAGACCGCGACGGCGGCGGTGCCCTTGCGTGCCCCGAGCACGGCGCCCGCGAGGATGACCCCGAGGGTCTGCAGCGTGATCGGCACGCCGCTGAAGCCGACCGTGATGGCGCCGGGCAGACCCAGCGCGGCGATCAGTGCGGCGAACACCGCGATCTGCGCCATGTCCCGCGCTGAAATACCGAGCCTCGACACCCGAGCACTCCCGACTTCTGTCATGACGACTCCTCTTGCTTCAAACTTGAACGACGTTCAAGGTAGCAGGTCGGCGCCGCCAACGGTGCGGCAGACTCCGGCACCTCGTCCTCGTCGGGCGACGTGCGCGCCCCGGCCCGCGCTGCGCCGATCCCCGCCGCGACGACGAAACAGATCCCGGCCACCGCCGCGTGGTCCGGTACCTGGTGCAACACGACGAGCCCGATGATCAACGCGAACGCCGGTTCCAGACTCATCAGCGTCCCGAACGCCGCCGTGTTCAGCCGGCGCAAGGCGAGCATCTCCAGCGTGAACGGCACTACCGGCAGCAGTATCGCCAATCCCAGCCCGATGATCAACAGGTCCGGCGTCATCTTCGCGAGCATCGACGGCCCGCCCACGACGGTCGCGACCAATCCGGCGACCGGCATGGACACCGCGAGACCGTTGATTCCCGCCACCTCGTCCCCCACACGCTGAGTGAGCACGATGTAGAGCGCCCAGCACGCGGCCGCGCCCAGGGCGAACAGGATTCCCACCGGGTCGACGCCGCCGACCCAGGGTTGCGTCAGCAGCAGCACTCCCACGGCCGCCAGCGCCGGCCACCGGAGGCGGCCCCGCCCGTGCACGACCGCGACGCCGAGGGGTCCCAGAAACTCCAGCGCACTCGCGGTTCCCAGCGGGATCCGGTCGACCGCGGCCATGAACAGCAGGGTGACCGCGGCCGTGACCACTCCGAGCAGGATGCACGCGACGAGGGAGGAACGCGTGAACGCCTTCGGACGGGGCCGCACGATCACGGCCAGCAGCACCCCGGCCCAGGCCAGGCGCAACCAGGCGGCACCCTCGGCGCCGACGCGTTCGGAGACGCCGACGGAGATCGCGAGTCCGGTCTGTACGCACAGCATCGAGGTCAGCGCCATCGTCGCGCCGACGTGGGTCGGGTTCCTGGTCATGCCTGTATTCAAGGACACCTCGACCGTTCACGTCCACGTGTCTTTCATGGACAAATCGTTCGGATATCGCGAACAATGTGGGTGTGGATACCCGACGCCTGCATCTCCTGCTCGAGCTCTCCCGCCTCGGCTCGATGCGTGAGGTCGCCGAGACACACCGGCTGACCACCTCGACCGTCTCCCAGCAGATCGCCGCGCTGGCGAAGGAGACGGGTGCGCAGCTCGTCGAACCGATCGGCCGCCGGGTGCGGCTCACCCCGGCCGGTCGCCGGCTCGCCGATCACGCCGTCACCATCCTGGCGGCCGTCGACGCCGCCCGGCTCGACCTCGACCCCCACGCCGAGCCGGTCGGCACCCTGCGCGTCGGGGGTTTCGCGACGGGCATCCGGGTGTCGCTGCTCCCCGTCGTCGCCGAACTGGCGCACACCCACGCGCAGGTGGACGTGGTGATCAGCGAATACGAGCCGGTCGAGGCGTTCGCGTTGCTCGCCGACGACGAACTCGATCTCGCCCTGACCTACGACTACAACCTGGCGCCGGCGTCACCCGGCGCGGCGCTCGAGGCCGTCCCGTTGTGGTCGACGGCCTGGGGACTCGGCGTCCCCGCACCCGCCGCGGTCGAACCCGCCGACGTCGCGGCATACGCCGATTCGCCGTGGATCGTGAATTCCCGCAACACCGCCGACGAGGACGCCGTCCGCACGCTGGCCTCGCTCGCGGGTTTCACACCGCGGATCGCCCACCAGATCGACAGCCTCGACCTCGTCGAGGACCTCATCACCGCCGGCTACGGCGTGGGCCTGCTGCCGGCCGACCGTCCCACCCGCGAAGAGGTCACCGTCCTGCCGCTCGGCAACCCGAAGGTGGTGCTGACGGCGTACGCCGTGACCCGCCGCGGCAGGTCCACCTGGCCGCCGCTGCGACTGGTCCTCGACCGTCTGGCGGCGCAGCGCACAAAACTCCCCACCCGCGCGGACGCGGGTGGGGAGTCGGGGGTCCTAGCGTGATGCAACGGCGGACGCGGCGTCCTTCAACGTGCGGGCAGCGACCTGCAACCCTTCGAGCTGTCCGAGTTCGACATCCTCGTGCTCGATGTTGACGGCCATGTCGGGGTCGACGCGCTGCAGCGCCGCGAGGAACCGCGACCAGAAGTCGACGTCGTGTCCGCGGCCGACGGCGACGAAGTCCCACGCCGAGTCCTCGGGCCATTTGTTGACCACGTGCTTGCCGCCGAGCCCGGTGGGGTTCTGGTCGGCGGGAATCCGGGTGAACCGGTCGTCGAGGACACCGTAGATCTTGCAGTTCTCGTTGATCCGGGTGTCCTTCGCCGCCGCGTGGAAGACGAGGTCACCGAGCCAGTCGACGGCGGCGACCGGGTCGATTCCCTGCCAGAACAGGTGCGACGGGTCCATCTCGGCACCGACGTTCGTCGCACCGGTCTTCTCGACCAGACGCTTCAGCGTCGGCGGGTTGAACACCAGGTTCTGCGGGTGCATCTCGATCGCGACCTTGACCCCGTTCTCGCGGGCGAGCGCGTCGATCTCCTTCCAGAACGGCACCGCGACCTGATCCCACTGGTAGTCGAGGGAGTCGAGATAGCCGCTGTCCCAGGTGTTCACGTGCCATGCCGGCCACTGGCCGCCCGCGTGCGCGGCGGGCAGCCCCGACATCGTGACCACTCGGTCGACACCGAGCAGGCCGGCGACGCGGATGGCGTTGCGCAGGTCCTCGGCGTCCTCGACGCCGACCTCGGGGTCGGCGTGCAGGGGGTTGCCATTGCAGTTCAGGCCGGCGATGGCGACACCGGTCTCGTCGAACACCTTCAGGTACTCCTGCGGCGACACCTCGCCGGAGAGGAGTTCCTTGACGGGCAGGTGCGGGGTGGGCAGGAATCCGCCCGCGTTGATCTCCGCGCCCTCGAGTCCGAGGGACGCGATGGTCTCCAGGGCCTCGCGCAGGCTGCGGTCGTGCAGGATGGCGGTGTAGACACCGAGCTTCATGAGTGGTCCTTGGTGGTGAGAAGAGTGTGGGTCGGGCGAGGGGGCCGGGTCAGCCGATCTTGACGGCTGCCCCGTGGGAGCGGGCGGACTCGGCGACGGCGGTGACGATCTGCATGCCGCGCAGCGCGTGGGCGAACGTCGGCAGCGGCCCCAGGCTGTCGATGCCGGCGATCTGGTCGAGGAAGGCGCGGGCCTGGTAGGCGAAGAACTCGGCCTTGCCGTGTCCGACGCCGCCCGCGTCCATCGGCAGGCCACCCTGGATGTACGGGTGCTGCGGTCCGATGATCACCCGTCGCTGACCGTTGACGGCGGGGTCGATGCCCTCGCTGGACACCGAGAATTCCGCGGCGCGAGCCAGATCGAAGGCGGCGGACCCGGACGTCCCGAACAACTCGAATCCGAGTCCGTCCGGAAGCTGGTGCGCGACACGGGAAGCGGAGAACGTGCCGACCGCGCCGTTCTGGAAGCGCGCGGTGAACGTCGCGAGGTCCTCGTTCTCGACGGGAGCCATCTCCCCGGTGGTCTCGGCCTTGGTGTGGCCGTAGGTGACTCCGGCGGGCACGGGACGTTCCGTGATCACCGTTGTGAAGGTCGCGCCGCTGATCTCGACGATGGGACCACACACGAACTCGGCCATGTCGAGCAGGTGGCTGCCGACGTCCGCGAGCGCGCCGGTGCCGGGACCGCCGCGGTGCCGCCAGGTGATCGGCGAAGCCGGGTCGAGGCCGTAGTCGCACCAGTAGTGCCCGTTGAAGTGGATGATCTCGCCGAGACGCCCGGTCGCGAGTTCGTCCCGGATCGCCTGAATCGCGGGTGAGCGGCGGTAGGTGTATCCCACGGTCGCGATCGTGTCGGCGTCCGCCGCCGCGGCGACCATCGACTCGGCGTCCGCGATCGACCCGGCCAGCGGCTTCTCGCACAGTACGTGCTTCCCGGCGGCGAGGAGTCCTTCGACGATCTCCCGGTGCAGCTGGTTGGCGACGACGACGCTCACCGCGTCGATGTCCGGGGATTCGGCGATCGCCTGCCAGCTGTACTCGGCCCGCTCGTAGCCGTACCGCTTCGCGGTGTCGTCGGCGACGGCCTCGTTGGTGTCGGCGATCGCGACGAGACGCACGTCCGGCCGGTCGGTCCCGAACAGGGTCGACGCCATGCGATATCCGGCGGCGTGTGCTCGTCCGGCCATGCCGCCGCCGATGACGGCGACACCGATCGAGTTGGAGGTCATGAGTGAAGCCTTTCGAGAGGGTGAAGAAACCGGCGGGTGTCCTGTCCGACTAGTTCGGTCTATTTGACCGGTCTAGTAAGACTACTATGAGCTGAATCACGCCGCGGTGTCAAGCCCAGCGCCGAGCGACACGCACCTACGCGTCGGAGCAGACAGGAACACCCGCCGGGCGGTCTGCAGCCTCGGCGGGTGGGATTATGAAAATTATTGCGTCAGTGCACGTTCCCGATCAGGACACGTCGGACCGGGATCCTTCCACCGGCGCGGGCGCCGGTCCGGTGGTCCGGCGCGTGACGAGCCGGGGCCGGAGAACGGTCGCGATCGATTCGGTCCTGCCGCGGTCCAGCCGCTCGATGACCGCGTCGACCGCCGTGGCGGCCTGCTCCCGCGGTTGCTGATTGACCGACGTCAGATCGATGTGCGCGAGCTGAGCCAGGAGGCTGTCGTCGTATCCGGCGACGGAGACGTCCTCCGGGATCCTCACGCCCCGGCTCCGCAGTTCGCTGATCAGCCCGATGGCACTGCGGTCGTTCGCCGCGATCACCGCGGTGGGCAGCTGGGACCGCTCGAGCAGAGTGTGCGCCGCGACCGTCCCGGCACTGTCGGTGAAGTCACCCTCGACGACGTCGACGTCGAGGCCGTGGCGACGCATGGCGCGGCTGTAGCCCGATCTCCGGTCGGCCGCAATCGTGCCCGCACCGCCACTGAGGTGCGTGATCTGCCGATGACCCAGTTCCACGAGATGATCGACGACGGTGCCGATGCCCTTGCCGTCCGCAGTGCGCACGACGTCCACCGAGCTGTCACCGACGCGACGGCCGACCACGACCACCGGCAGCCGCTCCCCCAGCACGTCGAGGACGTCGGTGTCGAGTTCGGTGCCGAGCAGGATCAGCGCCTCGCAGCGGAAATCGAGCAGCGTGTCGACCACCTTCTGTTCGGCGTGGGTGGGAGTGAGCGCACCGAGCACCACCTCGTACCCGTTCTCGTCGGCGGCGGCGACGAGGTACTCGACCATCTCGGCGTGGAAGCTGTTGCGGATGTCGGCCATCACGCCGACGAGGTGGGTGCGTCGAAGCGACATCAGTGCGGCGGTCCGGTTCGGCCGGTAGCCGAGCTCGTCCGCGACCTCGAGGACGCGTTTCCGCGTCTCGGCGCTCGGTCCGGCGACGCGCCGAAACACCATGGAGACCAATGCCTTCGACACACCCACTCGATCGGCGATGTCCTGCATCGTGACGGCCTGCCGGGGCATCTGAACGGAACCGCCGCTCCGGGAATCGTCGTCGCTTCGCATGTGCGGACCCTTTCGCTCGCCGGGCACGAGGCACACCCAGGGTATCCGACACGGACCGAAGTACTAGACCGGGCTACCTCCCCGAACAGTCCGGGTGCCACGACGAGAAGCATCGGGCCGGGCGCGGGATCGTCGGCCCGTTCACGCGGGACGGGGAAGGAGTGTGGCGAGGTGTTCGTTCACCCGGGTCAGCCGCTGGGTGAGGACGTCGCGGTGGTCCGGGTGGGCCCGGTTCCGCACGCGTTCGAGCAATGTCTGGATGCGGATGAGGACACTGGGTGTGGTCGCCGCCGCGGGGATGAGGTCGTCGAGGCTGGTCCGGACGAAGTCGTCCCAGCCCGGTCGTGCGATCACCAGGCGCAGAGCGTTGTTGCGGTCGGTGACGCGCCGGGATTCGATCGGTGCCGCGGCGGCCCGGGCGAGCAGGTCCTCGAGGTAGTCGAGGGCCTGGACCGCCGTCGCGGGGTCGTTCGGCCGCAGCGCGCGTAGCGCGATGTCGGTCAGGAGCCTGAAGGCCAACAGCGGGTCTTGTTCGAATGTCCGCTCGCTGCCGACAACCAGCCCGCCGAGGACGATCGACGGTGCCAGTTCCCCATGGATGTCGGCGACCGTGGTGCCGCACTGCAGGGTGGTGCCCGGGGCTGCGCGCAGGACGATGACGGCGTTCGCGGTCTGGGCGGCGCCGACGAGGCGGTCGACCAGAATTCTTTGCAGCACGGCAGGTGATGTCGGCCAGGTGACCATGGTGCGAGGCTCGGGCAGGGGGGCTGCGGGTGACCCAACGGTGCTCGCGGCTGTGGGGCTCGCGGCGTCGAGGACGTCGCGGCCGCGGGCAGCGATGGAGTTCAGGACGGGCGAGAGTTGGATGGAGGTTGCCGCTGTCACCTGGAGGGTCCGCAGCAGCACGGCCATCACGGCCAGCAAGACGATGGCGATGATCAGGACGGCCATCGAGACCCGGGCGCGGGGGCCGGTGGCGAAGGCCGCGGAGATGCAGAAGACGGCCACGCCGAGGGCGAACGCGAAGGTCTGCCGCAGAATCGGGGTGTCACGGAATTGGGTCAGGCGCGGGCTGTAGTTCGAGGCCACCCACCGCACGACCAGAATCCCCAGTGAGTAGATGACGGCGACCAGGCCGAGCACACCGAGTCCGATCGTGGTCAGGACACCGATCACCTGCTGAGCCGGCACTTCGGGTCCGCGCCGGATCCTCGGGACGGTCAGCCCCAGGCCCAGCCCGACGAGGATGTACAGCACCATTGTGAGTTCGGCGTACAGGATGCGCCGACGACGGTAGGCATCACCGGCGGACGCTGTGCTCATGGTCCTCCCTCCCGCGGCCGGACCGATTGTCGGTGATCGGTGGCGAGGATGTACACGCTGACCGCCAGCACCCACGCCGGGAAGACCAGCGCCACCCAGAGACTGAAGCTGACGATGACCAGCAGCACCACCGCGAACAGGTAGGTGGTGATCACCAGCGGCTTCGGCATCAGCCGGGTCCTCCACCACATCGTGGCCAGGGAGATCATGAACACCGCGGCCATCCGCACGGCGTAGACGTTGGTGACGTGCAGCATCACCTCCCGCCCGAAGTACACGATGTCGTTCTCCGGGGCGTTCGCGTTCCGGGAGACGGCGAGCAGTGCCCCCGCGAGCGCCGTCGACACGAACGTCATGGCGAGGAACAGCAGCCCGCTGCCCACGAAGACGGTCGAGAAGAAGCGGTCCTCGAGGTCGCCGAACCGGTCGCGCAGGACCCCGATGAACCAGAGGAACGCGATGCCCGCGATCGGGGCGAGGAACAAGGCGGTGGTGATCTGAGATCCACCCCGCGCCCAGGGCGCGCTTGCGGTGGCCGGCATCGCCGCGGCCAGCAGGGCAACGCAGGTGGCGAAGAGCACACCGAAGACGATGCCCGCGATCGCCGCGGAACGCGGTGTCCGCAGACGATGGAACTGGGCCTCGCTGCGCGGATCGGCCATGGGTTCAATCATGGCCGAAGTCGGGTGTGGGAACCAGCAGGCAACCGATCTGCTGCACCGCGGGTGAATAACGCCGCCGCGGCTTGCGCGTGCCGGGGGTAGACGCCCCGTCGCCGCACCGACAACGATGAAAAGGCGGGGTTCCCGCATGCCGAAAAGTGCGCAGCGGACCGTCGACCGGAGGAGCGACGCCATGGCCACCAACCGTAAGGGCAAGATCGCCGTCGATATTCGAGATTCGGTTCCGGACTGGTCACCGTACCTGCCCGCCGCGGCCCCCGAGGGCGCCCCGAACGTGCTGATCATCGCATGGGACGACGTGGGCTACGGCAGCATGGACGTCTTCGGCGGTCCCATCGAGACCCCCACCATGCGGCGCATCGCCGACTCGGGTGTGCGCTACTCGAACTTCCACACCACGGCGCTGTGCTCGCCCACCCGCGCCTCGCTGCTGACCGGCCGCAACGCCACCTCCAACGGGATGGCCACCGTCGCCGAAATGAGCTCCGGGTTCCCCGGCATCTCGACGCACATCCCCTTCGAGAACGGATTCATCTCCGAGGTGCTGGCCGAACGCGGCTGGAACACCTACTGCCTCGGCAAATGGCACCTGACCCCGAGCGAGGAATGCAACCTGTCGGCGGTCAAGACCCGGTGGCCGCTCGGCCGCGGGTTCGAACGCTTCTACGGCTTCCTCGGCGGCGAGTCGAACAGCTGGTACCCGGACCTCGTCTACGACAACCACCCGATCGAGGCACCCGGAACCCCCGAGGACGGCTATCACCTGTCGAAGGACCTGTCCGACAAGGCGATCGAGTTCATCCGCGACGCCAAAGCCGTCGACCCGGACAAACCGTTCTTCATGTACCTGGCCCCGCAGGCCGGGCACGCCCCGCACCACGTCCCCCCGGAATGGGCCGACCGATACAGGGGCACGTTCGACCAGGGTTACGAGGCCATCCGCACCGAAATCCTGGCCCGGCAGAAGGAACTGGGCCTGTTGCCGAGGGGCACCGAGCTGTCGCCGATCAACCCGCACGGAGAGCCGAACACCACCGGCCCGGACGGTCAACTCTGGCCGATCCTCGACACCGTCCGCCCGTGGGACTCGCTCACCGCCGACGAGCAGCGCCTGTTCATCCGGATGGCCGAGGTATTCGCCGGATTCATCTCCTACGCCGACGATCAGCTCGGCCGGGTGATCGACTTCCTCACCGAATCAGGTCAACTCGACAACACTCTGCTCATCGTGATCTCCGACAACGGCGCCAGCGGCGAGGGCGGACCGAACGGTTCCTTCAACGAATGGCGGTTCTTCAACGGCGTCGCC
Source organism: Rhodococcus sp. ACS1 (assembly GCF_002300155.1). Lineage (NCBI taxonomy): Bacteria > Bacillati > Actinomycetota > Actinomycetes > Mycobacteriales > Nocardiaceae > Rhodococcus > Rhodococcus sp. ACS1. The sequence continues at coordinate 1,622,691 of NZ_NSDZ01000005.1, read as the reverse complement.
GACACCACCGAGGTGACACTGCCGCACCTCGACGAACTCGGCGGCCCCGCCTCGTACAACCACTACAACACCGGATGGGCCTGGGCGTTCGACACCCCGTTCCCGTACTGGAAGAGGTGGGCCGGATACGAGGGCGGCATCGCCGACATGTGCATGGTCTCCTGGCCCGCCAGGCTGCAACCCCGCACCGAACCGCTGCACCAGTACATTCACGCGGTCGACGTCGTGCCCACCATCTACGAACTCCTCGACATCGAACCGCCCGCGGTGCTCAAGGGCTACACACAGAGCCCGATCGAGGGCGAGAGCTTCGCGGCCACATTGACCGACCCCACCGCCCCGGGGAAACAGACCCAGTTCTACGCAATGCTCGGGCAACGTTCCCTGTACCACGAGGGATGGCTCGCGTGTTCGCTGCACCCGCCGATCTCCGGGTGGGGCAACTTCGGCCACGACGTCTGGGAGCTCTACCATTTGGACGAGGACCGAGCCCAACTCCACAACCTCGCCGACACCGAACCGGACCGCCTCGCCGAGATGAAGGAACTCTGGTTCTACTACGCCGGCATCTTCAACGGCCTCCCGCTCGACGACCGCAGCGCCCTCGAACAGGTCCTCGCCGACCGCCCCCACCCCGGCAAACCCCGCGACCGCTACGTCTACTACCCGAACTGCGCGGACGTCCCGGAAAGCGCCGGTGCCCCGATCACCGGCCGCTCGTACACCATCGCGGCCGGCGTCCACGTGGACACTTCCGACGCCGAGGGTGTCCTCTTCGCGCACGGCGGTGTCGCGGGCGGGCACAGCCTGTACGTCAAAGACCACCGACTCCACTACACGTTCAACTGGCTCGGCACCCGAATCGAAGACGTGGCCGCCGACCGCGACATCACCCCCGGCGGGCACGTGTGCACCGCCGAATTCACCGTGAAAGGCAAGAACGACGACCCGGCCATGCCCGGGTTCGCCGGCACCCTCGACCTCTACCTCGACGAGCAGCAGGTGGCCAGCAGCGAAATCGTCACCCAACCCGGAGTGTTCTGCCTCGTCGGAGACGGAATCTGCGTCGGACGCGACAGTGCCTCCCCGGTCACCGCCGACTACACCGCACCGTTCCCGTTCACCGGTGGCACCATCGACAAGGTCGTCGTCGACGTCTCCGGGGAACACTACGTAGACCACGAGGCACAGGTCCGGGGCTGGTTCATGATCGACTAGCGCCGCTCACCGGAGCAGCCGCACCAGCCTCGATTTTCCGTCCGCGGCATCTGCCCGCCGTGCCGGGATTCGTGCGGGGCGCTGATCTCGATCAGTAGGGACTTCTCCGCCGGTCAGGGCAGAGTGTGGGCATGGATTCACGGGAGAGCGGCGACGCGCTGGGGATACTCGCCGACGCGATGACCGGCGAACTGACCGTGGACTCGGCCGCGGTCCGTGAGGCGCTCGACCGGATTGCTGCCGGCCCGGCCGGCGGGGCGGCGTTCGCGGAGAAGGTGCGCAGGCACCAGGCCGAGCTGACCCGTTTGCGGCGACGGGAACGCGAACTCGGGGTGTTGTTCTCGAGTGCCCGCGAACTCGCCGAACTCCGTGACATCGACGCCCTCCTCGGACGGTTGGTGAGCCGCGCCCACGAGATGATGGGCACCGACGTCACCTACCTGTCCGAGTTCGATCCGGCGACCCGGGAGCTGAACGTCCGCAAGACCGCCGGCTCGGTGACACCGCAGTTCCAGCACCTCCGCGTTCCCCCGGGAATGGGCCTGGCCAGCCAGATCGCCGATTCTCGTGCCGCACAATGGGTTCTGCGTTATCAGGACTACGCGGAGGGACCGCACGAGGAACTCATCGACGACGCGGTCTCCGCGGAGGGGATCGTTTCGATTCTCGGGGTGCCCATGCTGTCGGACGGTCAGGTGCTCGGCGTGCTGTTCGCCGCCACCCGCCAGGAGTACGCCTTCACGCCGGACGAGATCGCCGTGCTGTCCGCGCTCGCCGATCACGCGTCGGTGGTGCTGCAGACCGCCAGCACCCTCGAACAGGTGCGCAGGTCCGAGGACGAGGCACGCACGGCACTCGACCGGCTGACCGAGTATCTGCAGGTCCGCGACCGGTCCACGGTCGTGCACCAGGAACTCATCGAGGCAGTGCTGGTCGGAGGCGGATTCGAGCAGGTGGCCGGCACCCTCTCCACCGCACTCGGCCGCACGGTCACGATCGTCGACCGGGATCTGCATGCCGTCGCCTCCCACCCCACGCCGGCCGGGCAGGCGTCCGCCCAGTTGCCGCCGCTGGTGCGGGATGCCATCACGTCGAGCCGGACCACCGGCCACTGCGTTCGCGTCGACGACCCCGGGACGCCGATCGTGGCCGCTGTCATCGCGGGTGAGTTGTATTTCGGCGCGGTTCTGGTCGGGTCCGGGGACCTCGAACTCGGACCGGTCGACGAGCGCACCATCGAACGCGCCGCGCAGGTCGGCGCACTGCTGGTGCTGCAGCAGAATGCGATGGCCGACGCAGACCTGCGGGCCCGCGTCGAGTTGGTCGCGGACCTGCTCGACCCGGCACCGGAGCGGCGCCGCGATCTGGAACGTCGAGTGCGTGCCCAGCATGTCGCCCTCGCAGACCTCGAGACCGTGGTGCTGATCGCGGTCCCGGCCGAGGACCGCGCCACCGCGGCCCGTGACGCGACCGCATTCGTCGGCCGCCACGGCCTCGTCGGGGAACACGCAGGCGTCGTCGTTGCCGTTCTCACCGCTACCGCCCCGCCCGAGTTCACCTTGGACCTGCGCAACCACCTGCGCGAGACGTTGCACGGTCCGGTGCTGGCGATCACGACCCCCCGGGCGGAGTCGCCGGATGCGCTCCCCGCACGATTCGAGTCCGGTCTGCGCACCTCCCGACTACTCGCCGCGCTCGGCACCACCGACGCCGCGGTCAGCACCGACGCGTATCTGCCCTACGCGCTGCTGTTCGACACCGATGCACGGACGTTGAACGCGTTCATCGACGAGACGATCGGGCCGGTGCGCGCCTACGACGACGGCAAGGGAACGGACCTCCTCGCCACGTTGCGTGCATTCGTCCGCAACGAGGCAAGCCCGACGAAGACGGCGCGGGCCCTCAACTACCACACCAACACGATTCTGCAGCGACTCCACCGACTGGAGATGCTGCTGGGGCCCGAGTGGCGGGGCGACGAACACCTGTTCCGAATCTCGGCTGCGGTCCGCCTCGACGAACTCCGGGGGCAGTGATAGTCACACATTCCTGAAGTAAATACATGTGTGATCGATACATGTCGAGGTCGGCGGAATGCCCCTACCGTGTGAACCGAAGCACAAACAGGGTTGCCGTCGGGGCTCACCACACGCCCCCGCCCGTGAGTACGTGGAGGAACACAGTGCCCGTCAACAGCCGCATCCCCGGTCTCAAGGATTCCAGCGCGCAGCAGCGCCGCACGGTGATCGCCGAGAGGACCGGCCTGTCCGAACTCGACGTCGCCGTGTTCGATCCCGGGCAGGGTCTCGGCATCGATCAGGCCGATCACATGATCGAGAACGTCGTCGGGGTCATGGCGATCCCGGTGGGTGTCGCAACCAATTTCACCGTCAACGGGCGCGACTACCTCGTCCCGATGGCTACCGAGGAGCCGTCCGTGGTGGCCGCCGCCAGCAACGCCGCCCGGATGGCGCGGGTGCACGGCGGCTTCCACACCTCCAGCACCGATCCGGTGATGCAGGCCCAGATCCAGATCCTCGACTGCCCCGACCCCGAGACGTCCCGGCTGCGGGTGCTCGAGGCACGCGCGGAGATCATGGAACTGGCCAATGCCCAGGATCCGATGCTGGTCCGATTCGGCGGCGGCGCACGCGACCTCACGGTGCGACTCGTCCCGACGCGCACCGGCGTGCACGTGGTGGTGCACATCCACGTCGACGTGCGCGATGCCATGGGCGCCAACGCCGTCAACACCATGGCCGAGGCCATCGCGCCGCGGCTCGGCGAGATCTCCGGCGGGCGTTCGTTGCTGCGGATCCTGACGAACAAGGCGGACCTGCGCATCACCCGGGCCCGGGCCGTGTTCGACAAGGACCTGCTCGGTGGCGACGAGGTGGTCGACAACATCGTGCATGCGTCCGCGCTCGCCGAATGCGACCCCTACCGCGCCGCGACCCACAACAAGGGCATCATGAACGGCATCACCGCCGCCGTCCTGGCTACCGGCAACGACACCCGCGCGGTCGAGGCCGGTTGCCACTCGCATGCGGTCGCCGCGGACGGCCGGTACACGGCGCTCTCGCACTTCGAGAAGACCGCGGACGGTCACCTCTCCGGCACCCTCGAGGTGCCGATGGCCGTCGGACTGGTCGGCGGCGCCACCAAAGTCCACCCCGTCGCGCAGGCGGCGGTGAAGATGCTCGGCGTCTCCACGGCCTCGGAGTTGGCGGACGTGATCGTCGCGGTGGGGCTCGCGCAGAACCTGGGCGCCTGCCGGGCGCTGGCCGCCGAGGGAATCCAGCGCGGCCACATGAGTCTGCACGCCCGCACCATCGCCGCCTCCGCCGGCGCCACCGGCGACGAACTCGATCTGGTGGTCACGCGGCTTATCGACGACCAGCGAATCCGGGTCGAGCACGCGGAAAAGGTGCTCGCCGACCTTCGTTCCGGACACTGACATGACCACCCCCGAGAATCCCGAACCAGTGTGGCGTCCGGCGCCCCACGCGTTCGCCGACCCGTCGCTGCCGTCCGCGGTCCGCATCTACGAAGTCGGACCGCGTGACGGGCTCCAGGCGGAGTCGGCGCTCGTCCCCACCGCGGTCAAGGCGGAGTTCTGCCGTCGGCTCGTGTCCGCCGGCGTCAGATCGCTCGAAGTGACGAGTTTCGTTTCCCCGAAATGGATTCCGCAACTCGCCGACGCCGAGTCGCTCATGGCCGAACTCGACCCTCCCGACGACGTCCGCCAGGTCGTGCTGGTCCCCAACGAGCGGGGGCTGGGTCGGGCACTTGCCGCGGGCGCCCGGGAGATCGCCGTTTTCGTCAGCGCCACCGAGACGTTCGCCCGGAAAAACCTGAACACCACCGTCGCCAGGGCGCTCGACAACGCCCGGCCGGTGGTCGCGGGTGCGCGCGCCGAAGGAATCGGCACCCGTGGCTACATCTCGATGTGCTTCGGCGATCCGTGGGAGGGACGGGTCGATCCCGGCCGTGTCGCCGACATCGCCGCCGAACTGGCGGGCATGGGATGCACGTCGATCTCGCTCGGTGACACCATCGGCGTCGCCACCCCCGGCCACGTCCGCGCTGTGCTCGACGCCGTCGTGGCCGCCGGTGTGCCGGTCGACTCCATCGCCGGACACTTCCACGACACGTACGGTCAGGCGCTCGCCAACGTGCACGCCGCACTGATCGCGGGAGTCACCGAATTCGACACCGCAGCAGGAGGCCTCGGCAGATGCCCCTACGCGAAGGGTGCCACCGGGAATCTCGCTACCGAGGACCTGGTGTGGATGCTGCACGGCCTCGGCATCCACACAGGCATCGACCTCGATACCCTGACCGACGCCTCCCGCTGGATGGCCGGGCACATCGGCCATCCCAGCCCGTCTCGGGTGGCGACGGCCCTGACCGCCGCACTCTCCTAGCGCACGACACCCCTCACACGGAAGTACAGACGATGTCCATCGAAAGCCAGCCCGCCTCGCAGGCGCCCCCGCCCACCGACGATCAGATGCCTCGGCCTCGTTACCTCGAGGTGTGGGGCGACACGGTGGCCGGGCGAGATCTCGCCGTCTCCGTCGTCATCGGTATCGTCGTGAGCGTCTGCGCGCTCCTCGGCGCCACCGCGTTCTTCAACTCCTTCGTCACGGATTCGTCTCTGGCAGAAGCGTATGCGCTTCTGGTCGGCATCGCCGCGTGCCTCGTCGCGGGCGTCGTCAGCGGGAAACTGTTCCGCCCCAAGCGGAACATCGCCGTCGACTCGTCCGAGGGCGACAAGGTCGGCGACGTGATCCGGGTGCTGCAGGAGGAACGTCAGGGGCTGGGCTCGGTGTCCGACCTCCCCGCCCAGACGGTCCGGGAGTTGAAGGATCTCGACCTCTACGACCGGTTCGCCGAGGCGGAGACACACGGGACGGGCGGACGATCATGAGCGTGCTGTTCACCAACGACGTCCTCGTCGCGATCGCGCTCGGCGTCATCGGCGCCATCGTGTTCTCCCTGATCGGGCTGGTGTCCGGGACCGACGAGACGGCCACCATCGCTCCGCTGACGCTGCTGGTCATCCTGCTCGGCGCCCCGCCCGCGGCGGTGTTCACGTTCTTCCTCGCCGGCGCCGTCGCCAAGCACATGACCCACGCGGTGCCCACCACGTTGCTCGGCATCCCCGGCGACACGATGGCCGTGCCGCTGATGCGTGAGGCGCGGCTGCTGCGCAGCCTCGGTGTGCCGCACATCGCCCTGCGCAAGGCGATCTCGGGTGCGATCATCTCCGCGTTCATCGCCGTCCCCGTGGCGGTGCTGTTCGCCACCCTGCTCGCCCCGGTGGCGGACACCGTCCAGTCCGTGGCACCGTGGTTGTTCCTCGTCGCCGCCGTCGCGATCGCCTACACGTCGCCGGGCAAATGGTCCGGGGTGGCCGCGCTCGTGCCGTTCGTCGTCCTCGTCCTCGCGCTCAAATCGCTGACGAAGAGCTACGACGTCTCCCTGAACATCAGCTACTTCCTCGGCATTGCGGTCGGTCCCCTCATCGCGGATCTGTTCCTCGTGCTGGGTGCGTCGGGACGGAAGGACATGGCCCGGAAGGAACCGGCGACGGTGTGGCTCGCCCCGGAGATCAAGGGGTGGAACGGGTATTTCCCGAACCCGTTCCGGATGCTCGACCGCAAGCAGACGGCGCACGTCGCCGCGACCGCGACCGTCTCCAGCGCCACGTTCGTCTTCAGCCCGGTCGCCATGACCGTGCTCATGGGCGAGGTCGTCGGATCCCGGGTCAAGCACGGCTACCACCGGCTGACCTCGGTGATCGCCGCCCGCAACGGGACCACCGAATCGACGTACATCGCCGAAGCGCTCATTCCGCTCATCGCGTTCGGTCTGCCGCTCAGCCCGGTCGCGGCAGGGCCGGCCGCTCCCCTGTTCAACGCGCCACCGGTCTTCACCACCGACGACGGCACCGGGCAGATCCGCAACCTGTCCACGGCACTGACCAACTGGGAGTTCCTGCTCTACGGTCTCGGCGCAGTCGTGATCGCCGCGATCATCGCGTACCCGTTCGCGATGAACTTCGCCCACCGCGCGGCCACCTTGGTCGTCCGGTACGTCAGCCACGAAGCGATCATCGCCACGTTCACCGGACTCGTCGTCGTCATCAGCGTCTGGGAGGGCGGCATCCTCGGGCTCGCCGTCACCCTCACGGTCGGACTCGTCGGCGGTCTGCTGTCGAGGGCGTTCAAGATCCACGCCGGTGTCCTGTTCATGGGGTACTACGTGGCGGTCCTCAGCGTCCCCGCCATCCTCGCGCTCTGACCGCCCCGGCTACGCGGTGACCAGGTCGATGGAGACACCGGATCCCTGCGGATCGACCACCGCCGCGAGAATGGTCCGCTGCGTCTGCGCCAGGTGCTCGGCGCAGGCTGCGGCAGCGGCCGCCCCGTCGCCGGAGAGGATCGCACGGCACATCGACAGATGCTCGGCCAGCGAGACGTCCAGGCGGCCGGGGCGGGAGTGGGCGATGTTGCGCAGCCGCTCGGTGTGCGGCCGGAGTTCGGCGATCGAGCGGGCCAGCTGCGCGTTCCGGGTACGCGCGATGACCGCCTGGTCGTAGGTTTCCGTGAGTTCGTAGTAGCGATCGCGCCGGTCATCGGACGCACCCTCCTCGGAGATCGCCTCGAGTGCTTCCGCCACCTCTTCGAACTGCTGCCGGGCCGCGGAGTCCCGGGCGACGGTCTCGGCGACCATACGCGCCGCGGCCGCCTCGAGCAGGATGCGTAATTCGAAGAGGTCGCGGACGCTCTTGATCGAGATGGGAGAGACCCGTGCGCCCTGCCGGTCGACGAGCGAGACCAGCCCCTCCGCCTCGAGTCGCAGGAAGGCCTGACGGACTGGGGTACGAGACGCCGCGTACCGCGAGCCGACGTCGAGAGCACTCAGCGATTGCCCCGGCGACAGAACCCCGTTCAGGATATCCGCCCTGAGCTGCCCGTATACCTGTTCGCTCTTGCTCTCGCCCGCCATGCATACATTCTAACGTTCGCAATGGCATCGGCTAAGGTATACGTTAATGCACACCATCGAAGAACAGCATCCCGAAAAAGGCGCCCGATCGTGACCGACGTGCACACCCCCGAACGGACCGTGCCGACGCGCGCATCCCGACTGCGTCGCCACGGACTCCGATGGGCCGCACTGATCGCACTCTCGGCCGGCGGCTGGGCGCTCGGCGAGAGCATGGGACTCACGGCGGCCGGCCTTTTCGCGGCCCTGATAGTCGCGGCGGCCCTGGCCGTCACCGGTTGGGGCCCGTCGCGTGTGCCCCACCCGCTGGGCAAGCTTGCCCAGGGCGTGCTGGCCAGTGCGGTCGGGCTGATGGTGCACCGGGAGACGATCGCCGCCCTGGGCTCGCTGTGGGTGCCGGTGGTCTCGATCGCAGCCGCGACCCTGGTGATCAGCGTGGCGGCCGGCGCCCTCCTCGCGCTGCATCGTGACGTGGACGCGGTGACCGGATCCCTGGCCATGACGGCGGGCGGCGCCACCGGACTCGTCGCGATGGCCCGCGAACTCGGCGGCGACGACCGCATCGTCGCGGTGGTGCAATATTTGAGGGTGGCGCTCGTCGTGGTGTCGATGCCGATGATCGTCACGTTCGGGTTCCGCGCGGATACCGGTACGGGACCGGCGACGGCAACCGACGACGGCGGCGGCGCCGAATGGTATGTGGCACTGCCGTTCCTGGCGCTGTTCATCGTGGGCGGCACCGCTGTGGCGTCCCTTCTGCGACTGCCCGCCCCCGCGACGCTGGGGCCGCTGGCGGTGAGCGCCGGATTCGAACTCGGCGGCTGGAGCGACGCGGTCTCGGTCCCGCCGATACTGATGACCGCCGCGTTGATCCTCATCGGCTGGCAGGCCGGGCTCGCATTCGACCGGGCGAGCCTGCGGGCGATCGGACGGATCCTGCCGTACGCCGCGCTGCTCACCCTCCTGGTCGGGGCGGCGTGCGCAGGCCTGGGCATCCTTCTCGCCCACCTCACCGGCGCGAGCCTCCTCGAGGCCTATCTCGCCACCACCCCCGGCGGTCTGGCGGCGGTGCTGGCCGTGTCGGCCTCCACCTCCTCCAACGTCACGTTCGTCGCGGCCGCTCAGGTGCTGCGGCTGGTCATCATGCTCATCACCACCCCGATCATGGCGAAGGCATTCGCCCACTTCAGTTCTCGGCGACGGCGAGCGTAGCGGGATCCTCTCCGGACGAGGCGGTCCGGTCACGTCCGGGCCGTCTCGACCGGAGAGGAATCCCACACACCCCGGGTTCGGTTGCAGTGTCTCCGAACTCGGGGTGTGCCGGAGAGTGGTTTCTCGAATGTCGGCGCATGGCATCTACCTCTCATTCTCTTCGGCAGCCACCGGGCTGCAGGTTGGTGTGTCGGGGTTCGATCAGCCGTAGACGCGCGCGATGAAGGCGTCGAGGTTGTCGCGAACCCGCGCGATCCTCTCCTCCGGTTCGAGATCCTCGCGGTACTGCCTGCCGAGCGCGGGCGACTTCTTCCGGCGCGCGTACAGCGAGCAGGCGAGGTCGGCGCACATGTACGTGCCGATCGAGTTACCCCGGCGCCCGGACTCCCCCGACTTACGCGCGGTCATCAGCGAGACACCGCCACTGGCATGCGTGGTCATACAGACCGTGCACATCTGCGCGCGGCGGTAACCGCCCGTCTCATAGCGCAGCGCGACGCCGACTAGACGATCCTCCCGCGGTACGACGACATAACAGCGGCCGGGAAACGACGGGTCGCTCCAGCCGAGGAAGTCGAGATCCTCCCACGGCCGATCGTCCAGGTCACGAGGGACCGGTAGGCGCTTGGCGTCGCCCTTGGAGCAATTGATGAAGGACGACCTGATGTCGTGTTCGGTGACGGGTTCCATGACGAAGTGAACTCCTTCTGTCGACGGGTGGACAAAGCCACGTGACGATACGGACCGCGGCGGCGTCGGGCAACGGATTTTCGACGATCCAGAGTTCTGACGCTGCGTGTATCGTGCTGTTTCCGGCTTCGAGGGGATGGGAATGACGGCAGGCACACGGGTCGGCTCGCAGTTCGGGCATTACCATCTCAGGGCTCTGCTCGGCCGAGGCGGAATGGGTGAGGTGTACGAGGCGTACGACACCACCAAGGATCGCACCGTCGCACTCAAGATCCTCGACGTCGACCTCGCGAAAGACCCCACCTACCAGCAGCGGTTCCGCCGCGAATCGCATGCCGCGGCCCGGCTGCAGGAGCCGCACGTCATCCCCATCCACGACTGGGGCGAGATCGACGGTGTGCTCTACATCGACATGCGTCTGGTCGTCGGGCAGGATCTGCGGGCGCTGCTCCGCTCGCGTGGCCCGATGGGCCCCGCACATGCGGTCGCGGTCGTCGACCAGATCGCGGCGGCGCTCGACGCCGCCCACGCCGACGGTCTCATCCACCGCGACGTCAAGCCGGAGAACATCCTCGTCACGGCCGGTGAATTCGCGTACCTCGTCGACTTCGGTATCGCGCACTCGAGTTCCGATCTCCGCCTGACCACCCTCGGCAGCGCTGTCGGCTCCTACGCGTACATGGCGCCCGAGCGGTTCGACAACGCACCGGTCGATGCCCGCGCGGACGTCTATTCGCTGGCGTGCGTCCTCTACGAATGCCTCACGGGGTCCATTCCGTTCCCGTCCAACAGCATCAGCAGCGCGATCCGCGCGCACCTCACCACGCCGGTGCCCAGCCCCAGCTCGATCCGGCCCGAAGTGCCCGCCACGTTCGACGAGGTGATCGCCCGGGGTCTGGCCAAGGATCCCCGCGATCGGTACCGGACGGCAGGCGACTTCGCGGCGGCAGCCCGCTCCGCGTTGACCGCTCGCGAGCGGAAGACCGAAACCGACATCGCGACCCGCCCGGAACCGTCGCCGGGCATGCGGTCCGAGCCGACCCGGGTCGACGACCGCGGGCGTCCACCCGTCTACCCGCCGACCGCGTTCCACAGCGGTCCGCCCGCTCCACCTCCGCCCTATTACCCGCTCACTCCCTACACCGCCCCGCCGCCTGCGCGACGGTCGGTGGCCGTGCCGGTGACGGTGACCGTGCTGGTGATCGCGTTGCTGGCACTCGCCGGGGTGGTCGGATGGCTCGTGCTGGACCGGAACAACCCGGACGACCCCGCGGTCACCGCGGCCGGCAGCAGTCAGGTGCGCCTTCCCGTCACGGAAGACGTCCCCGTCGCGACCACGAAGGCGGCTCCGGCGACGGTCCCGCCCGCCGCGACTCCGCCGAGAACTACGACGAGAACGACGACGGCGCCCGCGCCGCCGATCGTCGGCGAGGTGTCGGGCGCCGATCGGCAGGGCTTCCTGCCCCCGTCCGATGCACGATGCAACTACACCAACCCGGCGGTGTTCATCGGTCGCACCACGAAGTCCCTGGTCGTGGTCTGCGAGACGGGCGTGGGACGCTATTACTACCAGGGCGTGCGCATCAGTGACGGCGCCGCGATCTCCGTCGACGACCCGAGCCCCAGCGGTTCCGGCTTCGTCGCCACCGGCGACGGCGGCACCGAGTACCGGCTCACCCCGTCCGCCCTGACCATCGTCGGCGGCGACGGCAAGGTCCTCGCGACCGAACCGATGATCGAGTCCGCATACCGCTGAATCGCCCTCCGACGGATCCGAATGTCCTCCGAAGAATCGCCGTCTGCGGCGACAACGGGACGGGCGGTCGGAATCGGTGAGAGTATAGGGCTGTGAGCGCAGAGGCAGATCATGAGGAGAGACGTCGCCCGATCCCGGACACCCCGTTGGGCTACCTCGAGCAGCTACCCGCCCTCGTCCTGCTCGAGCGCCTCCCGGTTCCCGTCCTGGCGGTCGAGGACGACGGCACGGTCGTCCACGCGAACAGTGCGTTCGAGAGGATGCTGGGGCACCCCGTCGCGTCACTGCGCGGGCGTCCGGTGTCCGAACTCCTCGACCTGGACGAGACGTCGACGGGCGCCGCGGCGGTCGAACACCTCCGTGAGTCGGCGACCACCCCCGTCGACCTCGCACATCAGGACGGATCCCGGGTCCGCGCACTCGTCAGCAGGCCCATCCTCCGCCGGCAGGACGACCCGGTGACCCTCGTCTGCTTCCACGACGTCACCGAACAACTGTGGAACGGCGGCAGGGCCCCGGGGTTCTGACCTCGCCACAGTTGCACAGGCATGTGCCGGAATCCCGCGCAATTGCGCCCGCATCCGGCAAATCGCTGTGCACACACCGCGACGAGGATGGCCGCGAAACCACCCGGGCCCGATCTGCCGCGGGTTAGGTTGGCTGCATGGCGACCGGTAAGGACAAGTCACCCGCTGTCGAACTGGAGGTCGGCGACCGGACCGTGCGGATCTCGCACCCGGAGCGCGTCTACTTCCCCGCCACCGGCGCCACGAAACTGGACCTCGCGAACTACTACCTGAGCGTCGGCGACGGGATCGTGCGCGCACTGCGCGAACGCCCCTGCATGATGCACCGCTTCCCGGACGGCCTGAGCGGCGAGAAGGTGCACCAGAAGCGGTTGCCACACGGCGCGCCGGACTGGGTGCAGACGGTCCGCGTGACGTTTCCGCGGTACAACCGCCACGCCGACGAACTGTGCGTCACGCACCCGGCGGACGTGATCTGGGCGGTGCAGATGTCCACGGTCGAGTTCCATCCGTGGAACTCGCGCCGTGCAGACGTCGAACGACCCGACGAGTGGCGGATCGACCTCGATCCGATGCCCGACTGTGGGTTCGACACGGTGCGGCGCGTCGCCGGGGTGGTGCACGAGGTGCTCGACGAATTGGGTGCGACGGGGTGGCCGAAGACGTCCGGCGGCAGCGGCATGCACGTCTACGTCCGGATCCGGCCCGACTGGGGATTCGGCGACGTCCGTCGGGCTGCGCTGGCCTTCGCCCGCGAGGTGGAGCGCAGGGCACCGAAGGACGTGACCACCACCTGGTGGCGGAAGGACCGGGACCCGCGCAAGTTGTTCGTCGACTACAACCAGAACGCCCGCGACCACACCATCGCCAGTGCGTATTCGGTGCGGGGTGTGCCCGACGCGACGGTGTCCACCCCGGTGACGTGGGACGAGATCGACGACGTGGACCCGCACGAGTTCACGATCGCCACCGTCCCCGAGCGGTTCGCGACACTCGGTGATCTGCACGCGGGAATCGACGACGCCGTGTTCTCACTCGAGCCGCTGCTGGAGTGGGCGGACCGCGACGAGGCCGAGGGTGAGTCGGATCCCGGTGGCGCGGAGGACTAGTCGGCGCTACAGGTCCAGCACCACGTCGTCCGCCGGTGTGGTGCAGCAGATGAGGGTGTTCCCGTCCGCGGCCGGTTCGATCGGTTCCGGGTCGTAGTCGACGGCCCCGGACAGCAGCACCGTTTCACAGGTGTGGCAGACGCCGGTGCGACACGACCAGCGTGTCGGCACGTCACACGCCTCGGCGAAGTCGAGGAGGGTTCCCCGCCCGGCGTCCCACGGCACGGTGAGCCCGCTGCGTGCGAACGAGACGGACGGACCCGCACCCTGCGGTCCGGACGGCGGATGGGGCGCCCGCGACGAACCCTGTACCACACCGGGATTGAGGGCTCCTTCCGCACCGAACGTTTCGATGTGAATCCGCGCGGGGTCGAGTCCGTCGGCGGCGAGCGCGGACCCGAGATCGGCCATGAACGATGCGGGCCCGCACAGATAGGCATCCGCGTCCACGGGCAGACCGAGACTCGCAATCAGTTCCCCGGTGAGCCGGCCTGCCGTGGTGTAGTCGGCGCCCCTGCTGTCGGTTTCGGCAGGCCTGCTGTAGGCGATGTGCGAACGACTGCCCGGCAACCGGTCCAGGAGGTCGCGGCTCTCCTCGGCGAAGGGATGCTCGGATCCGTCACGGGCACCGTGCACCCACCACACCTGCCGCGACGAACCCGCTTCCACGAGTGCGTACAACATCGACAGCAGAGGTGTGACCCCCACGCCCGCGGACACGAGCACCACCGGCCTCGCCTCGCCGTCCAGGAAGAACGTCCCTCGCGGGGCCGCCACCTCGAGGGTGTCACCGAGGCGCACACGCGAGTGGACGTACCGGCCTGCGACGCCGTGCGGTTCCCGTTTCACACTGATCCGGTAGTCGGCGGCGCCGGGGCGATTCGACAGCGAATAGCTGCGGATCACCGGGCCCTGCACGTCGTCAGGGTGCAGGCGCAGTGTGATCGACTGCCCCGCCTGCCAGGACGGCAACGCCGAACCGTCGGGTGCGGCCAACGACAACGACAGGACGCGGCGGCTCTCCTCGTGAATCCCGGTCACCGTGAGCGAGCGGAACCCTGGCCACGCCGGCGGCGGGCTGCCTGCGGTCTTCGTCAGCCCGACGTTTCCGCCGGCACCCGAATCGACTCGGTCCAGAATGCTCTGCAGCGACTCCTTCCATCCGGGACTCAACGCCGGGATCCGCAACGCCCTTTCGAGTGCGTCGCGGGGGTGGCCGGGCAGGTACAGGAGCGCGTCGATCTCCGCGACGGGCACCGCTTCCGGGCCCGCGGCGACCTTCACGATGTCCTGCCCGGCCTCGACCTCTCCTTCCTCGATCACCCGGAGGTAGAAGCCTGGCCTGCGGTGGGACACGAGCAACGCCGCCATCTGCGGTTCGTTCATGCGCATACCCACCCGGTAGCACGTCACGCGGGGCTGGGTGACCTCGAAGACCGCGGTTCCGATCCGGTAGCGATCACCGATGCAGACCTCGTCGTCGGGCAGACCGTCGACGGTGAAGTTCTCGCCGAAATGCCCGGGTTCGAGATCGTCACGGCGGAGGTATTCGCGCCAGTGACGGTAGGACTCGGTCTGATAGACGAGCACGGCGCGGATCTCACCACCGTGTCCCCCGAGGTCGCCCTGGCCGTCACCGTCGATGTTGAGCCTCCGGACCGTCCGGGGGCCGTCCACGGGGCGCTTCCACACGCCGGTGTGGACCGTCCGTCCCCGCCAGGACACGTCCCGGGGCAACCCGACATTCAGTGAACTGAGCGTAGCCACGGCATTCGCCTCTTCTGGTCGGTACGACACGCGATCGGCCCCCGATCGATCATCTGTCATCCCATCCCGCGGATCAACGACTCGGCGTGCGACCGCAACGAGACACGCGCCCCGACCGTGCGGCCGGGGCGCGTGTCTCGCATGCCGAACCCTTCCCTACCGGGGCGGCGGGGGCGGTGGCGGCGGAGGCGGTGGGGGGTTGGGATTGCAGAGTTGGCAGCCGTCGACCGGAGGTTTGGGAACGGGTGCGTGACAATCGTTCTGACAGGGTCTGGCGCCGGCGAACTCGGCGGTTCCCACCAACGAGATCGACAGGGCCGCGAGGATCGCCCCGATGGCCGCCACGATCCTGGCGGAAGTTCTGGTAGTCGACATTGTTCCTCCTGTGAGCTGAAGCGCGGTGTGCAGCACCGTCGTTCGAGCATCCGGGAAGGACGCCACGACTGCCAGGCACCCTGGGGGTGGAGTCGGGCCACCCGCTCAGCCGAGGCGGCCGATCACGTCCAGCACGTCGCGCAGCGCGGACAGCGAATGCGCGGGGAGGAAGGCGTCGCAGAAGGGCAGCGCGGCCGCCATCGAACCGACGAGCGGCCGGAAGCCGGGGTCACCGGCGCGGGGGTTGAGCCACACCAGGCGATGGGCGCGACGACGCACCCGGGTGAGAGCGTGTGCCAGACGCTCCGGGTCGTCGCTGTCCCAGCCGTCGGATGCGATGACGACGAGTGCGCCGCGCAGCGCGTTGCCGTGCGGGGACGCGAGCAGTTCACTCACACTGCCCGCGATGTGGGTGCCCCCGAATCTGTCGACCACCTTCTCGTTCGCCCTGCGGACCGCGGTCTCGGCGCTGCGGTGGGCGAGCACGGGGGTCAGTCTCGTCAGCGACGTGGAGAACGCGAACACCTCCGGCCTGCCCGCGGTCTGCCGTTGCACCGCCGCCCGCATCAGATGGAGGTAGATCGCGGCGTACGGCTGCATCGACCGGCTCACGTCACACAGCATGACGATGCGGCGCGGGCGGTCCCGGGCGCGGCTCCGCGCGAGCACCACCGGCTCCCAGCCCGTCGCCCTCGACCGGTTCATGGTGGCCCGCAGGTCGATACGCCTGCCGCGGCGATGCACTTCGCGACGCCGGGTGCGGCGGGACGGCCACGCCGCGGTGGCCTGTTCCAGCCAGGCTCCGAGGAGCCGGAGATCGCGGGCGTCGAATCGGGCGAAGGGTTCGTCGGCGCGGGCCACGAGCCTGCTGGGCAGGGTGTCCGGCACCGCGGTGAGCGCGTCGTGAAGGCCGTCCTCGGCGTTGTCGACGCCGCCGGTCATCAGCGGTCGGGTCATCCACGGCACGCCCTCGACGTCCTGCGGGTCGCCGGGCCGGTCGCGGCCGTCGCGGACGGCGGCGAGGGCCGACTCCCGCCCGGCGGCGGTGCGCCGCGCATGCGGGTCCACCGACAGCAGCGCGTCCTCGAAGACCGCGGCGAACACCGCGTCGAACGACGCGAGGTCGTCGACGCGGTTGACGAGCGTCAGACGCGCCGACCAGTACAGCCGCGAACGTGAACCCGGCGGCGACAGGTGCAGCGCCTGCACGAACACCGCGGGGCCGCTCGCCGAGACCACGACGCCGCGGGCCCGCAACCGGGCCACGAGTGCCACGGCGAACGCGGCGAGATCGACACCCCGCAGGATGCCCGACGCGGTCATCGCCTGCGGCGGCCCACCACGAGGACGACCACGATTCCCGCGAGGACGGCAGCGAGGATCGGGGCGTACCGTTTCCACGCACCCGCACCGGACAGCGCCAGCAGGTCCAGCGGCGCCGGTTCGGCGGCGGGCCGTGCCACGGACAGCGCCGTGGTGCCGGCGGAGTCGGTGGCGGAACCCACTGATTCGGGTTCGGCCGCGGGCTGGTCGGCAGGCCCTCCGGAGAGTTTCGCTTCCAGCGATTCCGCGAACTGCCCCATGAGTTTCTCCGACACCTGCTGGATCATCCCGCTGCCGAACTGCGCCAGTTTGCCGACGATCTTCATGTCGGTGTCCACGGTGACGCGGGTGCCGTCGCCCGCCTCGTGCAACTGGGCGGTGATCGTCGCGGACGCATTGCCGGAACCACGCGAGTCCCGGCCGCGGGCGTCGATCACGGCGCGGTGCTCCTGCGCGTCACGTTCGACGAACGTGGCCTTGCCCTTGAACTCACTCGTCACCGGGCCGACCTTGACCTTCACCTTCCCCAGGTAGTCGTCGCCCTCCCGCCCGGTCATCTGCGCGCCGGGCAGCAGGGGGGCAACC
This sequence comes from Rhodococcus sp. ACS1, assembly GCF_002300155.1. NCBI lineage: Bacteria > Bacillati > Actinomycetota > Actinomycetes > Mycobacteriales > Nocardiaceae > Rhodococcus > Rhodococcus sp. ACS1. Next base: position 1,605,112 of record NZ_NSDZ01000005.1, on the reverse strand, counting down.
TCCTCGAGGTCGCTGAGCACCTCCCACGCCTGCTCGATCGGGGCGCTGACGGTGAACTCGTTGGCGATCTTCATGGCGGAACCCTCTCATCCGGTGGCCAGGCCGCGCGCGTAGTCGACGAATGCGTCCTGAACCATTGTGCGGTCGTCCGGGGTCTTTGCGAGTGCACTCAGGCTCGAGATCGCGTCTTCGCGAACCAGATCGGCCACACCCAGCGCCGCGAGCGCGGACACCCAGTCGATCGTCTCCGCGATTCCGGGAGGCTTGTCGAGATCGAGGTCGCGGGCACGGCCGACGAATCGGGTGGCGTGCTCGATGAGGAGTTCGGACGCCACGGACACCGTGCGGCGCACGATCGCGGCCGCCCGCGCCGGCTCCGGATAGTCGATCCAGTGGTACAGGCACCGCCTGCGCAGCGCGTCGTGGAGATCGCGGCTGCGGTTGGACGTCAGCACGACGACGGGATGATGTTCGGCCGTGAACGTTCCCAGTTCCGGAACGGTCACCGACGCCTCCCCCAGGAACTCGAGGAGCAGGGCCTCGAACTCGTCGTCGGCCCGGTCGATCTCGTCGATCAGCAGCACGGGCGGGGTCGGTCCCCGATATCTCACACAGTGCAGGATCGGACGTTCCAGCAGGAACTCCTCGGTGAACAGGTCGTCCTCGGTCAGGCCGTCGCCCCGCGACTCGGCCAGCCGGATGGTGAGCAGCTGCCGCTGATAGTTCCAGTCGTAGAGCGCCTCGTTCGCGGTGAGGCCTTCGTAGCACTGCAACCGGATCAGCGGCGCACCGAGAACGGTCGCCAGAGCCTTCGCCGCGGTGGTCTTGCCGACTCCGGGTTCGCCTTCGAGCAGCAGCGGACGGCGCAGGACCGCCCCGAGGTACAGCGCCGACGCGGTTCCGAGGTCCAGGAGATAGTCCTCGGCGTCGAACCGCCGGACCACGTCCGCCACATCCTCGAACCCCTCCGTCATACCGCTCCCGTCTCCTGCGCGAACGACGCCCGGCACCCCGGCCCGCAGAACCAGAAGTCGTGGCCGTCGCGCCGGAGATGGACGGTGTCCGGTCCCAACACGACGCGCATCCCGCACACCGGATCGACCGCTTCCGCCACCGCCGACCGCGAGGCCGAACCGTCCTCCGGCGCCCGCAGTCCCGCTCTCCGCAGCTGCTGCACCAACTCGGCCGCGATCGACACGGCGATCTCCGCCGACGTCCGCGCCCCGATGTCGAGGCCGACCGGGGTGTGCACCCGCGCCCGCTCGGACTCGGTGAGGCCCAGCATGTCGAGGATGGCTCCCCCGCGGGTCCGGCTGGCAACGAGCCCGACGTACCCGACGCCGGCGTCGAGCGCCGCACGGATGACCTCGGCTTCGGGTCCGCCGTGGCCGGCGAGCACCACGGCCGTCGTGCCGGAGAACTGCCCGGCGTCGTCGTGCTCGACGGTGAACCCCAGCAGCTCCGCTATACCCGCCAGACACTGCGCGATCGGTGTGCTGCCGCAGATCCTGACGAGCGGCGGCGGCACCTGCGGCTCCAGGAAGATCTCCATGGCGCCGCCGGACAGGCACGGATTCACCACGACGGACGCGCCCGGCATCTCGGGGAACTGCACGGCCCCGTCGGGCAGGACCCGCAACAGCACGCTCTCGTTGCGCTCGAGCACACCCAGCGCGGCCGTGCGCACCGAATTCTGCGCGCACTGCCCGCCGACGAAACCCTCGATCGTTCCGTCCTGCAGGAGGATCGCCTCGTCGCCGGTGTGACTCGACGTCGGCGGTTGTGCCCGCACCACCGTCGCGTGGACGAACGGCCTGCGGTCGCGCACCAGTTGCGCCGCACGCTCTTTCAGATCCATCGGGCCTCCTCGCAGCCGACGGGGGCGACACTCAGATCGGGGGTGTCGCGCGGCCCTGCATGGCCTCCCACACCCGGGACGGGGTGAGCGGCATGTCGGCGTGCCGCACCCCGAACGGGGCGAGCGCGTCCACCACCGCGTTCACCACGGCCGCGGGCGATCCGACCGTCGCCGATTCGCCGATGCCCTTGGCGCCGATCGGGTGATGCGGCGACGGGGTGACGGTGAAGCCGGTCTCGAGTTTCGGAACCTCGAGCGCGGTGGGGATCAGGTAGTCCATCAGCGACCCGCCGAGGCAGTTGCCGTCCTCGTCGAATTCGATGATCTCCATCAGCGCCATGCCGATGCCGTCGACGATGCCGCCGTGGACCTGCCCCTCGATGATCATCGGGTTGATGCGGGTGCCGCAGTCGTCGACGGCGAGGAACCGCCGTACCTTCACCACGGCGGTGCCGGGATCGACGTCGACGACGCAGAAGTACGCGCCGTACGGGTACGTCAGATTCTCGGGGTTGTAGCAGATCTGCGCCTCGAGTCCGCCTTCGATGCCCTCCGGCAGGTCGCCTGCGCCGTGTGCCCGCATCGCGATGTCCTGGATGGTCACCTTCGCCGACGGATCGCCCTTCACATGGAATTCGCCCTTCTCCCACTCCAGATCCGCGACCGAGGCCTCGAGCATCCCGGACGCGATGATCTTCGCCTTGTCCCGCACCTTGCGGGCGACCAGCGCGGCCGCCGCCCCGGACACCGGCGTCGACCTGCTGCCGTACGTGCCGAGCCCGAACGGCGTGTTGTCGGTGTCGCCGTGCACCACGTCGATGTCGTCCGGCGGGATGCCGAGTTCCTCCGCCACGATCTGCGCGAACGTCGTCTCGTGGCCCTGCCCCTGGGTCTGCACCGACAACCGGACGACGGCCTTCCCCGTGGGATGGACCCGCAGTTCGCACCCGTCGGCCATGCCCAGACCCAGGATGTCCATGTCCTTGCGGGGGCCGGCACCGACGGCTTCGGTGAAGAACGCCATGCCGATTCCCATCAGCTCACCACGGTCGCGGCGTTCCTTCTGCTCCTCCCGCAGATGGTCGTAGCCGATCATGTCCATGGCCTTGCGCATGGTGGTCTCGTAGTCGCCCGAGTCGTACACCCACCCGGTCTTACTGGTGTACGGGAACTGTTCCGGCCTCAGCAGATTCTTCAGCCGCAGTTCCGCCGGATCCATCTTCAGGTCGAATGCCAGGCAGTCGACGAGCCGCTCGACCAGATACACGGCCTCGGTGATGCGGAACGAGCAGGCGTACGCCACGCCGCCGGGCGCCTTGTTCGTGTAGACCGCCGTCATCGCGCAGTGCGCGGCCTCGATGTCGTAGCTGCCGGTGAAGACGCCAAAGAAACCGGCCGGGTATTTGATGGGCGCCGCCGTGCCGTTGAACGCCCCGTGGTCGGCCAGCACCTTCGTGCGGATCGCGAGCATCTTGCCCTCCGCGGTGGCCGCGATCTCGCCGACCATGATGTAATCGCGGGCGAACCCGGTGCTCATCAGGTTCTCGCTGCGATCCTCCATCCATTTCACCGGTTTGCCCGTCACGAGCGACGCGACGATCGCGCACACGTATCCCGGGTAGATCGGCACCTTGTTGCCGAATCCGCCGCCGATGTCCGGGGACACCACCCGGATCTTGTGCTCCGGGATTCCCGAGACGAGGGCGTAGACCGTCCGGTGCGCGTGCGGGGCCTGTGAGGTGGTGTACAGGGTGAGCTTGCCGGACACCCGGTCGATGTCGGCGATCGCACCGCACGTCTCCATCGGCGCCGGATGCACCCGGGGATAGACGATCTCCTGCTTCACCACCACGTCCGCCTTCGCGAACACGGCCTCGGTCGCGGCGGCATCGCCTGTCTCCCAGTCGAAGCAGTGATTGTCCGTCTTGCCGTCGAGGTCGTCGCGGATCACCGGCGCATCGGGCGACAGCGCCGCGCGGGCGTCGACGACGGGATCGAGCATGTCGTATTCGACGTCGATCAGTTCCAGCGCGTCCCGGGCCGAATAGCGGTCCTCGGCGATGACGAACGCGACCTCCTGGCCCTGGAAACGCACCTTGTCGGTGGCCAGCACGGCCTGCACGTCGTTGGACAGCGTCGGCATCCACGCGAGGTTCTTCGCGGCGAGGTCGGCGCCCGTCACCACCGCCGTCACCTTCGGATGTTCCTGCGCCGCAGTGGTATCGATGCTCACGATCCGCGCGTGCGCGACTGGCGACCGCAGGATCGCCAGGTGCAGCATGCCGGGGAGGGTGATGTCGTCGACGTAATTTCCGAGCCCCCGGATGAAGCGGGGGTCCTCCTTGCGGAGCATGCGACCGTGGCCGCACGGTTTCTTGTCGTTGTCCACGACGGCGTCGCCCGAGGGCGGACGCGATTCGACGGTGGTCATGACGCACTTCCCACGTGCTCTTCGACTGTCTTTGGCGTGCCCTCGGCGCCCCGCGTCGTGTCCTCCTGGACGTCCGCGTCGAAGTCGCCTGCCGGTTCGGGCTCGGCGGCTTCACCGGCCCGGTGGTCCGCCGCCCACTGGATCGAGCGCACGATCGTGGTGTACCCGGTGCAGCGGCAGATCTGCCCGGAAATCGCTTCCCGAATGGTGGCCTCGTCCGGGCTCTCCTCGCGGTCGAGCAAGGCCCGCGCCGTCATCATCATGCCGGGCGTGCAGAACCCGCACTGCAGTCCGTGACACTGCATGAAGCCCTGCTGGACGGGATCGAGTTCGCCGTCGTGCTCGAGGCCCTCGACCGTGCGGACGTCGTGCCCGCCGGCCATCGCGGCGAGCATCGTGCACGACTTCACCGGATCGCCGTCGACGGTGACGACGCACGTGCCGCAGTTGCTGGTGTCGCAGCCCCAGTGGGTCCCGGTCAGGCCCAGCTGGTCGCGGAGGAAGTGGACGAGCAGCATGCGCGGTTCCACCTCGGCGGTCACTGCTTCACCGTTGACGGTCATGTTCACCTGCATGGCTATGCCTCTTCTCCGGTCGGCTCGTGCTCCACGTCGCTGCGGAGCACCCGGTCGACCGCTGTACGGAGTGTGCGGATCGTGAGTTCGGATGCGAGATGACGTTTGTAGTCGACGGTGCCGCGGGCGTCGCCGACCGGCGAGCAGACCTGCGCGGCCATCCGCCCGGCCTGGGCGAACGCCTCCTCGGACGGGGGGCGTCCGGTCAGGTAGTCGGCGATGTCCGCGAGCCCGGAGGGGTCGGGGTCGACCGCGGTCAGGCCAACGGCGGCCCGGGCGATCTCGCCGCCCTCCACGGTGACGGCCGCTCCTGCCGCGGTGACCGCCCAATCGCCGGTTCGCCGTTCGACCTTGGCGTAGGCGCTGGAGCTGTGGCCGTGGACGGGTATCACGATCTCGATGAGCATCTCGTTGTGCGCGAGCGCCGTCTCGTACGGTCCGACCATGAACTCGGACATGGGGATCTCGCGGCGTCCGCCGGGTCCCTGCACCACGCACGTGGCGCCGAGGACACCGCAGACCGTCGTGAGGTCCTCGGCCGGGTCCGCCTGGCACAGCGATCCGCCGATGGTTCCGCGGTTGCGGACCACCGGGTCTGCGATCACCTTCTCCGCGTCGCGGAAGAGTGGAAACGCCGCCGCGAGTTCGTCCGATTCGAGAAGCCGGCGATGCCGGGTCATCGAACCGATCCGCAGCCTCGACCGCTCGGTCGTGATGTATCCGAGTTCGCCCTCGAGGTCGTTGATGTCGATGAGGTACTCGGGATTGGCGAGACGAAGTTTCATCATGGGGAGCAGGCTGTGGCCGCCTGCCACGAGGCGGGCTTCGTCGCCCAGCCGGTCGAGCAGGGCGATCGCGTCGTCGACGCCCGTTGCACGCTCGTATTCGAAGGATCCTGGTACTTGCATTGTGACCTACCTCACAAATGTGGATCCTTTCAGCCTCCGCAAGAACCGGTGGTCCGTCAACCCCGGTGAACCGCCCTATTCGACGAGGGAATCCACCGGTTCCTCGTGGTGGATGCGGCCGCTCGACTCCGCCAGCGGGCGCCCCGTGCCACCCCACCGGCAGGCGATGATCTCGGCGGCGATGGACACCGCCGTCTCCTCCGGGGTGCGGGCGCCGATGTCCAGGCCGATGGGGCTCGACAGCCGGTCGAGTTCGGTGTCGGTCAGACCCGCCTCGCGGAGGCGTTCGCGCCGGTCCAGGTCGGTTCTGCGTGATCCCATGGCACCGATGAACGCGACGTCCGGGAGGCGCAGCGCCGCCTCGAGGAGAGGGACGTCGAACTTCGGGTCGTGGGTGAGTACGCAGATCACGGTCCGGCCGTCGATGGCACCGGCCTCGGCCTGGCCGGCCAGGTACCGGTGCGGCCAGTCCACCACCACCTCGTCCGCGGTCGGGAACCGCGCGTGCGTCGCGAACACCGGCCGGGCGTCGCAGACCGTCACCCGGTATCCCATGAAGGCGCCCTGCCGGGCCACCGCGGCGGCGAAGTCGATGGCCCCGAACACGAGCATGCGCGGCCGCGGCGCATAGCTGGCGACGAACACCTCCATTCCCTCGCCACGACGCTGACCGTCGGTGCCGTACGTCAGCACCGTGCTGCCGCCGGCCGCGAGGAGACCCCGGGCGTCGTCGGTGACGGCGGAATCGGCGCGGTCCGAACCGAGGGCACCGCTCACGTCCTCGGGCCGGACGATCAGCCGGCGACCCACCCGGGTGGCATCGGGATGCGCCACGACGGTGGCGACCGCGACCGGCCGGTGGTTCTCGATGTCCCGGACGATCTCACCGAGTTCCGGAAAATTGTCCCGCGAGACGGGCTCGACGAAGATGTCGATGATTCCACCGCAGGTGAGACCCACCTCGAACGCATTCTCGTCGCTGATCCCGTACCGCTGCAGCACCGGCGTCCCCGTCGCCGCGACCTCGGTCGCGAGTTCGTAGACCGCCCCCTCGACGCATCCGCCCGACACCGAACCGGACGCGCTGCCGTCGGGAGCCACGACCATGGACGCCCCCGCCGGCCGCGGTGCGGAGCGGAACGTGCGGACCACCGTTCCGACGCCCGCCGTTCCGCCCACCGTCCACACCGCCATCAGGTCTGCCAGCACGTCGCGCATCAGCACCCTTCCCGCTCGAGTCCGATTCGCTTCCAGACTATTCCGCCGACGCGAGTTTGGCCGCGGAGACGGGAACCTCGACGTCGACCGGTGCCAGCGAGAATGGCGGCGTCCCGACTCCGGCGATCCGGAAGTGGCCCCACGGGTCGCGCTCGGCGAGGGCGGCAGGTGCCTCGCGACCGTCGCCGATGGTGAGGAACAGCGGGGTGCGGTTGCGCTGCTTCGCCGCGTCGACGCCGTCGCCGACGACGCGGCCGTACCAGTGGTACAGACCGTCCAGCGGTTCGAGGTGACCGTTCAGGAAGACCTCGACGGCCACGGTCAGGTCGCCGGACGTGAGCACGCCCGGCCCCCGGTACTCGGTGTCGTCCTCGCGTTCGGTGAGTGAACTCAGCTCGAAGTGCCGGTCGTCGGGGGTACGCAGGCGCCGCCAGTACGATGCGCTCGAGCCCGGCCACGCCGCCCGATTGTGGCCGGCGGAATCGAGGTACCAGCTGTCGCAACCACCCGAATTCCACACCGAGCCCTCGAGTTTGCGGTGGATCACCCGGTTGAATTCACGCTGCGCGCCTGCCCGCACCTCGATCCGCGTTGCGTCCCGTTTCTGCATCAGCGCCAGGCAGCGGGTGATGTAGTGCGCCTGGGCCTCGATGACGAAGACGATCGACTGATTGCCGCCTCCGGAGTTCGGCCCCATCATGAGGAAGAAGTTCGGGAACCCCGTCACCGCGACACCGAGGTACGCCTCCATGCCGTCGCGCCAGGCCCGCTGGATCGTGAGCCCGCGACGACCGACGATGTGCTCGTTCTCGAATCGGTCGCCGACCGCGAATCCCGTGCCGTAGACGATGACGTCTGCGTCGTGCATGCGCCCGTCCTCGGTGCGGATCCCGCGCTCGGTGACCTCCGAGATGCCCGACGTGACGAGGTCGACGTTATCCCGTTGCAGGGCCGGGTAGAAGTTGCTGGACACCAGGATTCGCTTGCATCCGATCGTGTAACCGGGGGTCAGGGCGGCACGCAGGGCGGGGTCGTGCACCTGCCTCCGCAACAGTCCCCGGGCGGCCGATTCCAGCACCGTCATCAGTCGTGGGTGCAGGAACCCGGCGATCAGCGATTCGTGGCTCCAGTAGATCGCGTGGCGGTAGGTCTTCTGCGCGCCGGGAACAGCCTTGAACACTGCCTTCTCGCCGGCGGTGATCGGGCGGTCCAGCTTCGGCAGGATCCAGTGCGGCGTCCGCTGGAAGACGTCGACGTGTGCGGCCGTCTTCGCGACCTCGGGCACGAACTGCACGGCACTGGCTCCCGTGCCGACGACCGCGACCCGCTTACCCGTCAGGTCGACCGAGTGATCCCATTCGGCGGAATGGAATGCTTTTCCCCGAAACGACTCTCGTCCGGAGAACGCGGGAACGCTGGGTTTGTGCAGCGGCCCCGGGCCCGCGACGACGATCCGCGGGTGGAACACGGAACCCGAGCGGGTCTCGACCCGCCACCGGTCCGTGGTCTCGTCGAAGTCGTAGGCGATCACCTCGGCACCGAACCGGAGGTGGGGCGCCAGGTCGTAGTCGCGGACCACGCGCTCGATGTAGTCGAGAATCTCGGGCTGCCGCGCGTACATCCGGGTCCATTTCCGGTTGGGCGCGAAGGAGAACGAGTACATCAGCGACATCACGTCACAGCCGCACCCCGGATACGTGTTCTCCCGCCACGTTCCGCCCACGCGATCGGCCTTCTCGAGGACGACGAAGTTTTCCTGCCCCGCCTCCTTCAGCTTGATCGCCATGCACAATCCGGCGAATCCGGTACCGACGACGAGGACGTCCGGCTCGGCGAATTTGTCGGTCACAGGAATCCCCCGCGCCGCCACAGCGCGCGGGAGGTCGCTCGCATGAGGCCGTTCTCCTCGAGGAACGCTGCCAGCGATTCGAACCCGCGGCGTTGATTCTCGCGAAAGTTCGGATTTGCCAGCGCCTGTCGGCGCGCCTGTTTCGGATCGAGTCCGGCCCGCTCGTACATGACCGGGTTGGTGAACAGCCGCTGGAACAGCGGGCCGCCGATCCCCTGCAGCGTGCCGACCCACAGCCGGTCGATCCGGTGGCCTTCCGCGACACGGCGACGCACCCCCTCGCGCGCGAAGCGGATGTGCCGGGACTCCTCGGTGACGTGGATCCGCATCAGCCGGGAGATCATCGGCTGCAACTGCGGGTCTTCGAGGACGCGCCGCTGCGTGGCGTCGAAGATCTCCTCGCCGATCAGCGCGGCCACCCAGAGCATGGTTCCGCGAAATGTCCTGGGCAGCACGTTGACCACGACGGCCTGGTACCACCGGAGCTGGAAGGGCTTGGCGCCCATCTGCTCGATGGCGCGGCCGAACATCGTCATGTGCCTGCACTCGTCGCCCATCTCGGTGAGCATGTACCGGGTGTGCAGCGAACTCGGATCGTTGTGCAGCAGCGCGCGCAGCAGGGCCTGGTTGAGGATGTTCTCGAACCAGATTCCGACGCTGAGGATGTTCGCCGATTCCTGCCGGGACAGTTCGATGCGCTGCGCCTCGCTCATCGCGTCCCACATCTCCGTTCCCCACAGGGACAGGACCTGCGGCGGCAGGAAGTACTTGCCGTCCTCGAGCGGCGCGTCCCAGTCGATGTCGACGACGGGAGCGTACGAGCGTTTGACGGAACCCGCGAGGAGTCTGCCGGCGACTTCCTCCCGGTCGATCGTGTGTGAACGCTGAGACATCGCTGATCCCTTCGTCGAGAGCGATTCCCTCTCGTTGCCGTTTATAGGTAAAACGTAAACCCGGGTGTGACCCAGGTCAATGGTTGTCTGTAACTCGAGTTCACATTTGCACTTCCGGTTTGCACCCACCCCACCCGACCAGCACAATCAGGCCGTGAGGACGCGGCCGACGACACCGACCCCGAGCGAACTCCGGGAAAAGATCCTCGACGCGGCCGAACAGTGCCTGATCGAACTCGGGTACAGCACCCGACTTCATGCGGTCATCGCCGAGCGAGCGGGACTGTCGCGGCCCACGCTCTACAAACACGTCGGCGACCAGTCCGCCATCCTCGAGGCCCTCTTCCAGCGGGAAATCTCCCGTTTCTTCGTCGTCCTCGACCCCATACTGCGGGGACGGCAGAGCCAACTCCAGGTGCGATTCGTCGACGCCGTCGTGTTCGCCGTCCAGTACGCCCGCGGACACCGGTTGCTGCAGAAGGGATTGCGCGACGACCCCGAGGTGGTGCTCCCCTGGTTCACGGTGAAGGCGAAGCCGATGATCGAACTCGGGGCGCAACTGCTGACCCCCCACTTCGAGCGCCTGTTCACGCCCGAGCAACTGTCGGGGGTGAGTCCCGCCGCCATCTCCGAGTGGGCGTTCCGGATCATCGGTTCCCTCGTCATCACGGAGGGAATCGTGGACACATCCGACGAGCAGGCATTGCGCGGGTTCGTCCGGTCCCTGCTGTCGATCGCGTTCATCCCGCAACCGGACGTGCATATTCCTTGACGCGTATATACGCGTAGGGGCCAGCAGCGCATCTACAGCGTCTGCATAGATCTCATGCTTCCTACCACTGACGTGGCTGGCGTGGGAGATGTATGTACTTCACGGCTACCCGTACCCTGCGGTGTTACGGGTTGTACCGTGTCCCACACCGACGCTTGTGGCGCAGGAACAGTCTTTGTCTGGTTCACCCCCACCGGTGGTGTCGCGGCGGGAGCACTGTGACGGACACGGCGATGCCGCGGCCGGCTCGGAGTGGGACACATTTTGTCGCGGCATCGGCGCACCGGCGCATGCTCGACCACCCGGATCTGCGGATTCCGGCCGCGCTTCCGAACGGCTTTTCCGCGTCCCAGCAATGCTCGTTTGGCCAGGTTCACGGCGGCCACATGGTCACGGTTTCCGCCAATTTTGCACCCCGAACACCATGCGGTGTGGTATCCGCCGGGGCGAGAGAGTGGTTCGTTGCAGCCCGGACACTGCGCGGAGGATCCGCGTGCCGGTACGGACACCACCACCGCACCGACACCGGCGGTGGTGTGCGTGAGGGCGTCGACGGCTTGGCGGCGGGCCGATTGCGCGGCCCGATTGTTGTTGACGCGCCCGTGCCCGCGGGTTTCGAGGGTGGTGAGGTCTTCCACCGCGATCACCGTCGCGCCCGCCGCGGCAGCGAAGTCGGTAACCTGGGAGCTGAAGTGAAACGCCATTTCCCGGTTGATCTTCCCCCGCTTGATGCCCACCGCCTCGCGGTGGGCATCAAGGACGGCGATCTTCGCTGCGCGCGTCCCGTCGGGGCGACGGTGGTGGGGAGTTTCACCGTCAACGTCATGACGGTGTCTGTGACGGTGAGGTGTGCGAGTTGTCGATCCGCTGCGGACAGCCGAGCCATCGCCGAGGTCTTCGGTGGTGCTTGCATGTCGGTGATCCGCAACCGGCCGGCGAGTGCCCCGCCCTCGCGGCGGGCGCGCGCGGTGAGCTGCCGCACCACGCCTCGGACGAATCCGGCCGGGAGGTACTCCGCCGCAGTGGTGGGTGCGGCGAGGCGGCTGGTGGCCGGGTCGAACCGGGCCGACAGCGACGCGATGGCGGTGTCTCGGTATGCCAGGGTCCGCAGCGTCGCCACCGCTTGTGCGGTCACCACCCGCGTGACACGCGACGGGACGTAGACCCCGTCCGGGTAATGCGGGGTCCAGCCCAGACGCGCAGCAGCGACATGACCCTGTATCGGGAGCTTGCGGCCCTGGCGGTCCACGCCGGCGGCCAGGACATCGAAGGTGGCCGGTTGCCACAGCCGCGCCAGCATCTGCGCTTCGGCGCCCGAGATCAGGTCGAGCAACCACCCCACCCGGGTGTCGACGTCGTCGAGCCCGATCGGCTCACCGGTGATGTCATCGACCGCCAGGTAGGGGCGGGTGGTGAACGAGAACTGCCGCAGCGCAGTGTATCCGGCGTTGGCCATCAGTTAGTCCTCTCCAACCGTGCTGCCGCATCGCCGACGAAGTCGACGTTGATTCCGCTTCGACCGCAATTGGTAGTAGCGGCCGGAAAACGAGGCGAGCAATGCCATGAAGTCGTCCATCAGCTCCTCTACCAGCGCCTTGTCCCCATGTTCACGCAGGACCTCGACCTTAACGCCGACCACCGACAGGTAACGTTCGATCCATGCCACCGGAGAATCGCGCCAACCGATCTCGCCACACCACTCGCACCACCGTGAACCGGCCCTTGGCTGTGTCGTCGAGCATCCGATTCAGTCCCGCTCGGTTCTCCCGCAGACCGGAACCACGATCCTTGTAGGCCCTGTACACGGTGCCGGTGGCACTCTCACGAAGCACCTTCTCTTGATTGGCAAGCGAGGATTCCTGACCGGTAGAGCCGGACACCCGGCCATACAATGCTTCCGCCCTGTCGGCCCGAACGCTCTCCGGTGTAGGTCGACCCAGGTAGATGTCGAGATCCTCCCGATCGAATACTCGCTGATCGGAACTTGTACGCCGAGACGGAAACCGGCCGTCCGACGCGGCCTTCCGGACCCCCACCACCGACATGTTCAGGTATGCCGCCGCCTCGCCGCCTCGCCGATGCGCATGATCCAATAGTGACAGGAAGGACTAGGAAGTTTTAGGGATTGCGGTAACAGTTGAGAGCCTGCACCGCGAACCGTTCGACGAGTTCGAACAGTGGTTGCAGCCCTACCGCCGGCTGTGGACACACCACCTCGACGCCCTCGAGCGGCACCTCGATTCGAAGGAGACCTCGTCATGACCGAGTCGGACGCACGACGCGACTATCGCCCCGGCCCACTCCGGCACGCCGAAGCACGACCTGACGGCACCCGATGGGCATTGACCTTCGTCCGCGAGTTCACGCACTCGCCTGCCGCTCTGTGGACAGCACTCACCGACCCCGGCGAACTGCCGCAGTGGGCGCCGTACACCGCGGACCGGGACCTCGGCACGGTCGGTCCCGCCACCCTGACCATGGTCGACGGGCCGGACCGCATCGAACTCGACGGCACCGTGACACGGGCCGAGGCGCCGCACGTTCTCGAACACGCCTGGGGTGACGACGTTCTGCTGTGGACGATCGAGGAACCGGCGAGGGAACGCGACTGACTTTGCGCCACACGCTCGACGACCAGCGCACCGCGGCGATGACGGCCGCCGGGTGGCACATGTGCCTGGACGTCGCCGAGGCCCTGCTCGACGGCAACCCGATCGGACCGATCGTCGGCGCCGACGCGATGAACTACGGCTGGCGCGCACTCAACGAGCAGTACTCCGAACGCCTCGGCGTCGAACCGATCGATCCGACGCTGCCGTGAATCGGCGACGGCCGTCCGCCGCTCCCCGGTACCGTTGACTCATGGGCCTGCAATGGGAAGCCGTGGTGGTCAACGCCGTCGATCCGACAGCCCTCGGACGCTGGTGGGCCGAGGCCCTGGGCTGGGGCGCCGTGACCGACGCCGACGGCGACGTCCACATCCGGCCCCGGGCCGACAGCCACCCGGAGATCCTGTTCGTCGCCGTTCCGGACCGCAAAAAGATTCCGAACCGGCTCCACCTCGACTTCCGGCCCGACGATCAGCAGACCGAGGTCGAACGGCTACTCGCACTCGGCGCCCGGCACGCGGATGTCGGTCAGGGCGAGCAGAGTTGGGTGGTGCTCGCCGATCCGGAGGGCAACGAGTTCTGCGTACTCTCCGGCCGGCCCTGACGCGATCAGGCCACCTTCGCCCGCAGGGCTCGCAGCGCCTCGTGCTGCACGACCAGAACCCGGCCCACCGGGAGGCCGAGGACGCCCGCGGTGTCGTGCGCGGACAGTCCGTCGATGACCCGCAGCAGCACGATCTCCCGCGCGGTGGGGTCGAGTCCGTGCAGTAATCGGGCCACTTCCGCCGGGAGGTCGGGGCTTCCGGAACTGCCCTGCGCGTCCGCGACGGTCCGGCTCACGACGCGGTACACCTCACGGACCGGATGGTCACTGCGGGCGAGGGACGGAAGCTGCCGCGCCACCGCGAGCAGCGCCTGCTGCGCCACCTCGTCCGCGGGCCGCGTGACCTGCGTGGAATTCCCCACGCGGGTACGGCAATACCGCACCACCTGCGGCCACAGCGTCGCCGTCATCCGCTGCACGGCCTCGCGATCCCCCGCCGCGGCGGCTGACGCCGCCGAATGTAATTCCTCGTCAAGCACACTCATGCTGCCCTCGATCCCCCGACCTCGCCGTCTCCGGTCATCCGTGACGGCGCTTCCGTACTCATCTTCCGACACACGAGGGGGCAACACATCCGGGAAGTTCCCCATTTCCCGGTGCGTGAAACCACCTACATGTCCGGCTTCCTGCGCAAGTTCTTGGTCTGGCCGCGTTGCTTCTTGGCGTCGAGTCTTCGCCGGTGTGAACCCTTGGTCGCCTTGGTCGGACGCCGGGTCCGCGTCTCGGCCAGGACGGCCGCGCGCAGCAGCGCCGCCATCCGGGCCCGTGCCGCGCGCCGATTGCGCAGTTGCGAACGGGTTTCGGACGCCGTCACGCTGACCACACCGTCAACGAGCCTGTGGCCCAGCTGAACCTGCATGCGTTCGAGCTGGGCGGGAGACAGGGTCGACAACGTCCACAGGTTCACCCGGAGTTCCACCCGCGAGTCCGTGGTGTTCACTCCCTGGCCGCCGGGACCACCGGCGCGGGAGAACCGCCACTGCAACTCGGCGGCCGGGACGACGAGCGAACGGGTGATCTCCAGGTCGTCGGTGACCTCGCCGCCGGGAAACACCGGAGGAACTTCGCTCACACTCCCAGCGCCCGAGCCAGCACCGGCCAGGAATCGTGGAGGTCGTCCTGCCAGTATCCCCACGAGTGTGTCCCCGAGTTACGGAAACTCGTGGTTGCAGGTATTTCCAGTTCTTCCAGGCGATCCGTGAATCGATGCGTGCAGTAGTTGGTCACCGCTTCGATCGGACCACCCGCGTAGATCTGCCGCGCGAGCACCCCGACGTTCCCCTCGATACCGGGGCCGTCGAGGGTCTCGTAGCGCCCCGGTAGACCGTTGCCGTTGGAGAGGAACAGTTCCGTGCCGCGCAGTTCGGCGGCATGCACGAACGGGTCGTTCGCCGACCACGCCGGATCGTCCGGCTCGCCGTACATGTTGGCCGGGTTGCCGTAACCGTAGTTGTCCATGGTGATCTTGATGAGCAGCTGACCGAGCGGATCACTGGTCAGAGCGCAACCGCTGTAGGCGGCGACGCCACGGAACAGGCCGGGGGCGGCGATCGCCAACTGCAGTGCCGCGGTGCCGACCCGGGACATGCCGGCAAGCGCGTTGACTCCGTTGGTTCCGAGGGCCGCGTCGACGACCGGCGGAAGTTCCTGAGTCATAAAGGTCTTCCACTTGTTCACCCCCATGACCGGGTCGGGGCTCTTCCAGTCCGTCCAATACGCGTTCTCGCCGCCGGACGGGCTGACGACGTTCACGTTCTGATCGGCCAGAAACTTTTCGACATCGGTCTTCTCCCGGCGGATCTGGCCGTCGAGGAAGTACAGCGTCGGCCGCGGCGCGCTCGTATCGGCGGGCCGCTGCACGTACACCGGCACGACGCGTTGCATCGACGCCGAGAAGACGTGCAGCGTCAAATGTCTCGGATCGATCACGGTGACGTGGTCGAGCTTCGAACCGTTCGGCGCCGCCACGGAACCGAGCGCCCGACCGGTGTCGACGACCGGATCGGCGGCCGCTACAGTGCCGCCGAGACAGAGGGACATCACGGTCACGGCCGTCACGGCCGCTGTGCGAAATTTCCCCCGTAAGACATGTCGTGTCACGACCGTATACCGCCCTCCACCCGCACGAATTCCGGTCCCGGGGCATGCTAACAGTTCCCGCGATGTGCCGAGTAACGGAAGAGACCTTCCGTGCGATGAACATCCGACCCCCCACGTTCATTGAAGGACCGGCATGACGTCTCCCCTGCCCACATCATCTGCCGCTCGCAAGAAGTGGCCCTGGATTACCGGCGGGATCGTCGTAGCCGTCGCCGCGGTCGCGTGCAGCAGCCCCGGACAGGACGACCAATCGGCCCAGGCCACAGCGGTATCCGCGTCCGCGACCCCCGCGGCCACCGCTTCGACGGTAGCGGCTGCCACGTCGAGCTCTTCGACACCGGTGCCGGTTTCGTCTGCGCTGGCACTCTCACCGGTCGCACCCGCGGTGGTCGGCGGCGCCGACGCGACCGCCGCGCTGCAGCAGCTCGCCGGCCTCGAGATCAAGGGCCGCGCACCGAAGACCGGGTACGACCGGGATCTGTTCGGCCAGGCGTGGACCGACGACGTCACGGTCGAGGGCGGCCACAACGGGTGCGACACCCGCAACGACATCCTCGGGCGCGACCTCGTCCAGATCGTGTTCAAACCGGGCACCCGCGACTGCGCGGTGCAGACCGGAACCCTGCACGACCCCTACACCGGCACCACCATTTCCTTCGTCCGCGGAGAGGGCACGTCGAGCGCCGTCCAGATCGATCACGTCGTCGCGCTGTCCGACGCCTGGCAGAAGGGCGCGCAGCAACTCGACACCGCGACCCGGGTGAACTTCGCGAACGATCCGCGGAACCTGAAGGCCGTGGACGGCCCGGCCAACCAGCAGAAGTCGGACGGCGACGCCGCAACCTGGCTGCCCCCGAACAAGAGCTACCGGTGCACGTACGTGGCGGATCAGGTGGCGGTGAAGGCCGCGTACGGGCTGTGGGTGACGCAGGCCGAGCACGATGCGATCGCCCGGGTCCTCCAGGACTGCGGGGCGGCGACGCCCGCCGCGGCGCCCGCCCCGACCACCGACCCGGTCCCGGCCGTGGTGCCTGCACCGGCCCCCGTTCCCGCTCCCGCCCCGGCGCCCGCACCCGCCCCGTTCGTGGACACGGCGGGGCCGAGCGACGTCTATTACAAGAACTGTTCGGCGGCCAAGGCCGCCGGTGCCGCACCGGTTCACCGCGGCGAACTAGGCTACGGCACACACCTGGACCGCGACGGCGACGGTGTCGGCTGTGAGAGCTGAACCGGGCCTGCCGAGACACGCACCGCCACCACCAGTTAACCTGAACTGCCTGCAGGGACGTCGGGTACCTGTAGTCATTTCTGTACATGTCAGAAAGATGAGACCGGCATGACCACTGCACCCGACGCACTCGGGCACCCCCCACATACGGACGAACCGCCAGTCGCCCGCGTCTTGGAGAAGCCGGCGTTGTCGGCGCGCGAGATCGAGGTTCTCCGCCACTGGCTGCGCGGCGACTCCAAGCTCGCCGTCGCCGCCGACCTCCACATCGCTCTCGGCACGGTCAACACCCACCTGACCCGCATCCGCGAGAAGTACGCACTCGTGGGGCGTGACGCGTCCACCAAGACGACACTGCTGGTGCGGGCCCTGCAGGACGGCATCATCACCATCGCCGAACTCTGAGGCCTACGCCCTGCGCAGGGCGTCCCGGTCGATCTCGGCCACCGACGTCAGACCACTGAGACCCATCGTGAGGTCGAACTCGGCGATCACGTTGGCGGTGGCGTCGCGCGCACCGGCCTGACCCGCGAGGGCCAGGCCGTACAGGTGGGGCCTGCCGAGTGTCACGGCGTCGGCACCGAGCGCGAGCGCCTTGAAGACGTCTGCTCCGGTGCGGATTCCGCTGTCGAGGAGCAGCGTCAGCCTGCCGTCGACGACGGGCGCGATGTCCACGAGAGCGTCCAGCGACGACACGCTGCCGTCCACCTGCCGCCCACCGTGATTCGACACGACGATCCCGTCCACCCCGGCATCGAGCGCACGCCGGGCGTCGTCCGGGTGGAGCACGCCCTTGAGGAGGATCGGCAGCGATGTCCGACTGCGGAGGGTCTCGATGTCGGCCCAGCTCAGCGACGGCCGGGAGTAGATGTCGAGGAACGTCTCCACAGCGGCCCGCGGTTCCGGCGACCGCAGGTTGTCGAGGAAGCGGCCCGGGAAGCGCCGGGTCATCGACACCAGCGACCGGATGGCGCCGAGCGTCACCTCGACGTCCGGCTTCTTCGCCGCCGCCTTGATCCGGTCGTGCACGATCCGGCGGAATACCGGATCGGACGTGTACTGCGCGATGCCCTGCCCCTGCGCGAACGGCAGCGAACCGAGGTTGAGGTCTTCCGGCCGCCAGCCGAGCATCGTCGTGTCGAGGGTGACGACGACGGCGTCCGCCCGGATGTTCGCCGCCCGCTGCAGCAGGCTGTCGACGAGGTCGTCGTCGGTGCTCCAGTACAGCTGGAACCATCGGGGCGCGTCGCCCATCGCCGCCGCGCTCTCCTCCATCGGGGCGCAGCCCTGGTTGGAGAAGATGTACGGCACACCCAGTTCGGCGGCGGCAGCGGCGATGGCGACATCGGCCTCCGGCCTGGCCAGTTCGGCGGCGCCGACCGGAGCGAGCAGCACCGGCGCCGGAATGCGGCGCCCGAACAGTTCGACTCCGATGTCGCGCTTCGAGACGTCGCGCAGCACCCGGGGAACGATCTGCCACTTGTCGAACGCGTCGCGGTTGGCCTGCATCGTGCGGCCCAGCCCGGCGCCGCCGTGAACGTACGCCCAGCCCTTCGCGCTCATCTTCCGCCGCGCGCGCCGCTCGAGGGTGTCGAAGTCGGTGGGAACGGAGGGGGTGCGGCCGAGGACGCCGTCGCGGTAGATCAGATTCTGGCGGGCCCGGCCCGGGCTGTCCTGGTTCTCGCTCACAGACATGCGCCGAGTCTTCCACAGCACATCGCGAACCGGCGCCGGGTCGCGCGCACGCGTAGGTTTGTGACCGGCACCACACCGTGCGCTGCCTCGAACCCCCTGACGTCCTAGGAGACCGCGATGCCCGACCGTCCGTCCCTCACCGGCGCTCCCTGCTGGATCGATCTCACCAGTTCCGACCCGCAACAGGTCATTCCGTTCTACACCGGACTGTTCGGGTGGAGGTCCGACACCAGCGAGGATCCGCAGTACGGCGGCTACTCGATCTTCAGCATGAACGGCAAACCCATTGCGGGCCTTGGCCCCCAACAGCAGGGCAACCCGTACGGCAACGTGTGGACCACGTACCTCGCGTCCGAGGACGCCGCGGCCACCGCGGCGACGGCCGCCGAGGCGGGCGGCCAGGTGATGATGCCCGCGATGGCCGTGGGCGACCAGGGCACGATCGCCATCCTCGGCGATCCCGCCGGCGCCGTCATCGGCGTGTGGCAGGCCGACCAGCACACCGGCTTCGGCCTCGTCGACGAACCCGGCGCGCCGGTCTGGCACGAAACGCTGTCGCGCAACTACGCAGCCGCGCTCCCCTTCTACGCGGACGTGTTCGGCTGGACGTATCAGACCCTCGGCGACACAGACGAATTCCGGTACTCCCAGGCCAACATCGGCGACCGCACCGTGGCAGGCATCATGGACGCCGACTCGTTCCTGCCCGACGGCGTCCCCTCGTTCTGGCAGTTCTACATCGGTGTCGGCGACACCGATGCGGCGGTCGCGAAGGTGACCGAACTCGGCGGCAGCGTCCGGCGCGAACCGGAGGACACCCCGTTCGGGCGGCTCGCCTCCGTCGCCGACCCCCTCGGCGCCACCTTCCAGATCACCACCCTGCAGTCCTGACCTCGAGACGGTGGCGCGCGGGCCGCGCCACCGTCACACCGGGCCGAACGGCGCCTGCGCCTCCTTGGCGTCCCAGATGTCGAGGAGCGAGCGGAGAATTTCCTCCGACATGCCCAGGCCGCCGAGATGGCTTTCCCCGTGCATCGTGTGGAACTCGGCGTCGGGCAGCAGCGACACCATGTGCTGCCCGTGCCGGAGCGGGATGATGTGGTCGCAGTCGCCGTGCCACCACCGCACCGGGGTCTTCACCGCGTTCACCCGGAATCCCCAGTCCCGCGCGAACAGGACGAGGTCGGCGAACGGGGCACTGAGTTGTTTGCTGCCGCCGTTGAGCAGATCGTCGAGGAACA
Organism: Rhodococcus sp. ACS1; assembly: GCF_002300155.1. Lineage (NCBI taxonomy): Bacteria > Bacillati > Actinomycetota > Actinomycetes > Mycobacteriales > Nocardiaceae > Rhodococcus > Rhodococcus sp. ACS1. The sequence continues at coordinate 1,585,131 of NZ_NSDZ01000005.1, read as the reverse complement.
TCGCCTTGAACTCCGGCCGCGCGAGGAGACGGCGATCGCCTTCCGGGGACATCCGCCCGTACAGGTCGATGATCGGCGACGCGAACGGCCTCGCCAGCCTGATGACCGAACTCGCCGCCAGCCCGACCGGGACGCCGCCCGCCGACAGCACCGGTGCGGCCAGCACCGCGAGATCCATCAACCCGCTGCGGATCGCGTCGGGACCCTTCGTCGGCGCGACACCCCCGAGGATGCCGGTCGCGACCACGCGGTCGGGCATCGCGTACGCCGCGGCGAGTGTGTAGGGACCGCCGCCGGACAGGCCGATCACGGCCATCTGGTCAATGCCGAGCGTGTCGGCGACCGTGCGCAGGTCCTCCGCGAAGTCGATCACCGCGCCGTAGCGGTGCGGGGTCGACGACCCGACCCCCGGCCGGTCGATCCCGATCAGCCGGACGTGCTCGCGTTCGGCGAACGCCCGGGCCTCCATCGGCACCTGACGCCGCGCGCCGGGTGTGCCGTGCAACCAGAACACCGCCCTGCCCTGTGCCGAACCGAACTCCGCGAAGCCGAGCCGACGCCCCTCGCCTACCGCGACCGTGCCCTCCAACTGCGGGCGTGCGATATCCACCATGCCCACAGCTTCGCACGTGACGGTCGTCACGTTTCCGGCCGGGACCCGCTCAGCGGTGTGCGGTGGACGTGAACTGGTAGGTCGCGGCGTCGACGATCTGCTCGGGAGACACCTCGATCTCACCGTTCAGCCACGCCGTCATGAGTTCGGCGAGCCCGCCCACGAACAGCAGCGCGGTGATCTCGTCCTGCGGCGACGACCACGCCCGGTCGCCGTAGAGTTCCCTCGCCTGCTCCGCCACCAGCAGCGCGAACGCCCGCAGCAGTTCACGTCTTCGCGTCCGCAGCGGTTCGGCGCCCGCCGATTCGATGATCGACACCCGCCCCTTCCGCGGGTCGGCCGTCAGGATGTCGACGAACGCCGCGATCGCCGCCCGCACCCGCACCTCCGGGTCGCCCGTCACGGTCCGGAGCGTGACCCTCGCAGCCTCGCCGATCTCCGCGGCGATCCCCTCGATCACCTGCACCAGCAGGTCGTCCCGGCCGCGGAAGCTCTCGTAGAAATAGCGTTCCGTCAGTTTCGCCTCGGCGCAGATGGCGGTCATGGTCGCCTTGTCGCCGCCGACGGTCCCGAAGACCTGCAGCCCCGCTTCGAGAAGTCGCGCACGACGTTCGGCCGCGCGCTCCTCCGAACTTCTCCCGCGGTACTGCCGCGCCGGCTGGCTCATGACTCGATGTTGACAGACCACCTGGTGTGACGCACACTACAGACATCTGACATGGCGTCCTGTCACATACCCGATGAGGGAGTGCCCGTGCCCAAAGTTCTCGCTGCTCCGCCGCAGGAAAGCACGCTCAGTCCCATCTCGGGGAATGCCGGATTCCCCGTCATCGGACACTCCCTGGAGTACTTCCGCGACCCGATGGGACTGCTCCAGAGCCGCTGGGACCGCTACGGCCCCGTGTCCTGGCTGAGCATGGCCGGCAAGAGATGGGTCACCGTGCTCGGCCCCGACGGCTGCCAGACCGTGCTGCAGAACAAGGACCGCGCCTTCGTCAACAGCGACGGGTGGAGCGTGCTGATCGGACCATTCTTCCACCGGGGGCTCATGCTCCTCGACGGCGACGAACACCTCGTCCACCGGCGAATCATGCAGCAGGCCTTCACCCGGGACCGACTGTCGCGCTACACCGAGGCACTGCATCCGGCCGTCGCGAACGGGCTCGACACCTGGCGGCCCACCCCGGGTTTCGCCGTGTACCCAGCGCTGAAGGAACTGACGCTCGATCTCGCCACGAGCATCTTCATGGGCGGCGCCGAGGGGTCGACGCCACGGGAGATGGCCGAGGTCAACAAGGCCTTCATCGACTGCGTGCAGGCCGCCACGTCGGTGGTGCGGTACCCGCTGCCCGGAACGCGGTGGAAGCGTGGCATCGACGGACGCCGCCGACTCGAGGAGTTCTTCCGCCGGTACCTGCCGGCCCGTCGCGCAGGTGCGGGCGAAGATCTGTTCTCCGCCCTGTGCCACATCGAATCCGAAGACGGACAACGGTTCAGCGACGACGACGTCATCAACCACATGATCTTCCTGCTGATGGCGGCGCACGACACGTCCACCATCACGCTGTCGACGATGATGCAGTACCTCGGCCAGCATCCCGAATGGCTGGAACGCTGCAGGCGGCAGTCCGCGGCGCTCGGCACGTCCACCCCCGGCTACGCCGAACTCGAAGAACTGACCGACCTCGACCTCGTCATGAAGGAATGCATGCGCCTCGTTCCACCGGTCCCGGTGGTCGCGCGGCGAGCGGTCCGGGACACCGAGGTGCTCGGCCACTACATCCCGAAGGGCACGTACATGTCGGTGGTCGTGCACTTCACCCACCACATGCCTGAGTACTGGCCCGACCCGGAGAGGTTCGACCCCGAGCGGTTCGCACCCGAACGCCGCGAGGACAAGGTCCACCGGTTCGCGTGGGAGCCGTTCGGCGGCGGCGTGCACAAATGCCTGGGGATGCACTTCGCGGGCGCCGAGATCAAGACGGTCATGCACCACCTGCTGCAGCGATTCGACTGGCAGGTGAGCCCCGGCTACGTCGCCCCGCTCAACTACACCTCGCTGCCGTTCCCCTCCGACGGCCAGCCGGTGGACCTGTACTGAGCCGACTCCGTAGTGCAGCCTCGGCCGATCCACCATAGTGGGAGTCATGACCGTTACGGCGCCCCCGCTCGACGTGTATTCACAGCCCACGCTGTCCAACCTCATGCCGTCCGTCCTCGCTTCGCTGGGTGTCGCCGGCGAGCCGAACCGGCTGCACCTACCGGACAGCAGGCACACCGTCGTGATACTGATCGACGGCCTCGGCTGGAGCCTGCTGCGTCGTCACCGCGAGCGCGCCCCGTTTCTCGACAGCCTGACCGGACGGCCGATCCGGGCGGGGTTCCCCACCACGACCGCCACCAGCATCGCGTCGTTCGGCACGGGACTGCCGTCCGGCGGTCACGGCATCACGGGCTACCAGTCATACGTTCGTGAGGTCCGCGGCACGATCAACTGGTTGTCGTGGCGCGCAGGCCACAAGGGCGACGAACTCACCCGGCTGGTCCCCGAGGTCCTGCAGCCCGCACCGACCGTGTTCGAGCGTGCCGCGGCAGCCGGTATCGCGTGCACCACCGTGGTTCCGGCGAAGTTCGACGGGTCCGGGCTCACCCGTGCCGTCCTCCGCGGCGGGAAGTTCGCCGGAATACACGCGTACGGTGACCTGATCGCACACGTCGTCACCGCGGCCCGATCCGGCGAACGGACGCTCACCTACTGCTATCTCAGCGAAATCGACACCCTCGGGCACATCTACGGTCCGGGATCCGCACCGTGGCTGCACCAACTCGACCTCGTCGACCGGCTCGTCGAGAGACTCGCTGCGGAACTCGCGATCGCGCAACCGGGCGCCGCCCTCCACGTCACCGCCGACCACGGCATGGTCACCGTCGACGACGCCGACAAAATCGACTTCGACGACACACCCGCGCTCTCCGACGGCGTGGTGGCGCTCGCAGGCGAACCGCGGTGCAGGCACGTCCACGCGCGAGCCGGAGCCGCGCACGACGTCGCCGCCCGGTGGAGGGGCGAACTGGGACACCGCATGTGGATCGGCACCAGAGACGAGGCCGTCACCGCGGGACTGTTCGGTCCCGCCGTGCGGTCCGAAGTGCAGGGCCGCATCGGAGACGTCGTCGCCATCGCGCAGGGCGGTGTCGCGGTGGTCCGGCGCAAGGCGGAGTCGCGGCTGTCCGCCCTGCCCGGGCAGCACGGCGCGCTCACCGACGACGAGTTGCTGATTCCGCTGCTGCTGGGCGCCGCCACGTAAACCCGGGTCGTTCACCGGTTTGCCGGGTCACTCCTGATAGAAATGACGAACAGCGTTGATTTCAGGAGAGATTCATGCCCCGCTCTGCGGTACCGAACACCGGCTCCATCATCACGACCATCAGAACCAAGTGGCCCTGGATCCTCGCCGGCCTGCTCGTCGTCGTGCTCGTCACGATGCTCTCACCGGATCCCGACGACACCCTCGCCTCCGGAACCGGACCGGCCGCACCGGCGGAAGCCACTGACGCACAACAGATCCAGGCGGCCTTCACCCAGCTGTCAACCCTCGACGTGAAGGGCAGGGCACCGAAGACGGGGTACGACCGGGAGCTGTTCGGCCCCAGCTGGACCGACAACGTGTCGGTCGCGCTCGGACGCAACGGCTGCGACACCCGCAACGACATCCTGCGCCGCGACCTCGTCGACATCACGTCGCGGGACCGCACCCGCGACTGCGTGGTGCAGGCGGGTACGTTGCGGGATCTCTACACGGGCAACATCATTGCGTTCACCCGCGGCACGAAGACGTCGGACGCCGTGCAGATCGATCACGTGGTGGCGCTGTCGGACGCGTGGCAGAAGGGCGCTCAGCTCCTCGACGCGCAGACGCGGGCCGACCTCGCGAACGATCCCCGCAATCTGCAGGCCGTGGACGGACCCACCAATCAGCGCAAGAGCGATGCCGACGCGTCGACGTGGCTGCCCCCGCTGGCGGCGTACCGCTGCACCTACGTGGCACGGCAGGTGGAAGTGAAAGTGGCGTACCGACTCTGGGTGACGCCGCCCGAACGCGATGCGATGGCCGCGGTGCTCACCGGGTGCGGCGCGCGGTGATCACGCTCCGGGCGGGGTGAGCCGGTTCTCGGAGCCGGTGTCGACCGCCGGGGCGGTCGCACCGGAGTCCCAGTCGACGGAGTTGTTGGAACCGGTCACTTCGAGGGAGTCGAGGGACACCGCGCGCACGAAGTTGTCGTTGCCACTCACCGTCATCGCACCGGCGTCGTCGACGTTCAGGGAGTTCCCGCTTCCGGTGACCGAGATCCGCTCCGCCTGCTTGCCGAGCACGGTCACGGCGTTGCCCTGCAGTTCGATCGATTCGACGACGTCGATGGTGGAACTGTTGCTGCGCCCCGAGATGGTGAGCGTTCCGGTCTGCCCGCCGACGACGCTGGTGTCCTGACCGCGCACGACGACCGCGTTCGACGTGGCGACGGTCGCCGAGACACCGTTGGCCTCGATGGTGACGGTGCCGCACTCGCCCTCGAGGACGACCCCGGCACCGTCCCGGTTGACGATCACGTCGCGGCCCGCGCAGTCACCGCCCGAGTTCAGTTCCACCGCAGAGCCGGACACCGTCGAGGTGCCGGCCCCACCGGTGCTCCCGCCGCCGCAGCCCGCGAGGGCCACGGCGGAGGACATCAGCACCGCGACGGCGACCGACTGCCGGGTGACACCCATCGATCCCTGCTTTCCTGCCCCCGACGGGACCGGGTCAGTTCTTCGCGAGTACCGGCATCGTCACGACCTGGGCCGCGTAGGACAGCCCGGCGCCGAAGGCGAGCAGCAGGGCGGTGTCGCCGGGCTTGGTGGCGCCGGACTGCAGCATCTCCTCCATGGCGAGCGGCACCGATGCCGCCGACGTGTTGCCGCTCTCGGCGATGTCGTCGGACACGGGCACGCCCTCGGGAAGCTTCATGCTGCGCGCGATCACCTCGGTGATCCGCGAGTTGGCCTGGTGCGGGACGAACGCGTCGAGATCGTCGACCGACATGCCGGCCTTCTCGACCGCCCGCAGCGCGACCTTGCCCATCTCGAAGGCGGCCCAGCGGAACACGGCGGTACCCGCCATCTTGATGTACGGACGCGTCGCACCCGGGGTCGTGATGTATTCGTACCAATCCAGGTCCTGCACGATCGCGTCGGCCTGGGAGCCGTCCGAACCCCACTCCACCGGTCCGATGCCTGCGACGTCGCTCTTGCCGACGACCACGGCCCCGGCGCCGTCACCGAAGATGAAGCGCGTCGAGCGGTCGGTCGGGTCGGTGGTGATGCTCATCTTCTCGACACCCACCACGAGGGCGTAGTCGACGGATCCGCCGCGAACCAGGTCGGACGCCACGGTCAGCGCCGTGCAGAAGCCCGCACATCCACCGCCCAGGTCGAACGCTCCCGGCCCGTTGGTGCCGAGGGCGTCGGCCACCAGCGCGGCAGCAGGCGGTGTCAGCAGCAGGTACGTCGACGTGGCGACGATGACGCACCCGATCTGCTCGGGGTCGATCCCGCTCGCCTCGATCGCCTTGCGCCCCGCCTCGATGGACATCGTGACGACGTTCTCGTCCTCCGCCGCGAACCGCCGGTTGCGGATGCCCGAGCGCGACTGGATCCACTCGTCGTTCGAGTCGATCAGTTCACAGATCTCGTCGTTGGTGACGACCCGTTCGGGCCGGTACACGCCGAGCCCGAGAAGGGCGGACTGCCGACCTCCAGCCACGGTGGCAATCTGCTTTCCCATCGATCGATCTCCTCATCAGGTCCCGCGTGGTTACGCGCAGTGTGGACTTGTCGCCAGCACACGTTACGTCGGCAGCCGCCCCGCGGGTAGCACCGGTTCCTGTTACTCGCGGGTAACATCGGATCTGCAGGGGCACGGATGAAACGAACAGGGCGGTCAAATCGACACTTTCGGAAGAACAGACTTGTTAGACTTCTCGCGATTTCCAGCAGTTGATCACCGGTAGGGGGAGTGGTCTCTTCAGGCCACGCAGTGCCGCCTGCTGCTAGAGATGGAGTGACCTTCGTGAAGCGAACCAGAGCTCTTGCAGCAGCCTCGCTCGTCGGCGCGGCCGTGACGTTGATCGCATTCGCGGGCCCGGCCGCCGCGAACCCCAACGCCATCAATCCGATCCCCGGACTCAACGGCACCAACGGGATTCCCCACCTCACCGGACGCACCCAGGCGGTCGCCCAACAGACCGGCATGCTCAGTCCCAACCGCACCCAGGACGCCAACGTCCTCGGCACCGACCTCGGCGTCATGTGGGACAACGGCCAGGGCCAGGTCCTCACGGCGTTCGGCGACTCCGCCGGACTCGGACTGCCCAACCTGCTGTCGGGCAGCCTGTGGGCCTGGCGCAGCAGCACACTCTTCCGCAGCTCGGACGGCATCCTGTCCGACGGGATGAACTTCGACAGCTCACCCCGCGACATCTTCGGCCAGTCCAAGGAGCTCGTCCCCAGCCCGAAGATCCCGTTCGTCGAGATCAGCCGCATCCCCACCGCGGGCGTCGCCGTCGGCAACACCCAGGTGCTGAGCATGATGTCGGTGAAGAACTGGGGTCCGGCGGGCACGTGGGACACCAACTACTCCGGCCTCGTCTACTCGCAGGACAACGGCGAGAACTGGACCGTCGCCCCCGAGACGCAGCGCCCGAACGTCGGGGGCAACGCCAACTTCCAGATGAGCGCGTTCGTCAAGGCCGACGGCTTCGTCTACCAGTACGGCACACCCGCCGGGCGCGGCGGACTCGTCCACATCGCCCGCGTCCCGGAACCCCAGATCATGGACCTCGGCGCGTACGAGTACTTCGACGGCGCCAAGTGGATCAAGGGCAACCCCGACGTCGCCAGGCCGATCATGCCGGGCGGCGTCGGCGAATTGTCCGTCGCGTACAACGAATACCTCGGGCAGTACCTCATGCTGACCACCGATCAGTTCAACTCGGTGGTCATGCGCCGCGCACCGTCGGTGACCGGACCGTGGGGCCCACCCGAGGTACTCGTCGACACCCGGGAACTGCCCACCGCGTACGGCGCCTACATCCACCCGTGGTCGTCGGGACGCGACCTCTACTTCCTCACGACGGTGCACAACAACTACAACGTTCTCCTGATGCGCACCACGCTCACTCCGTAGCGGTCGTACTAGCGTCGGGGCATGGATGCAGCTGCCTGGGACGAACGGTATTCACAGAGCGAACTGGTGTGGGGCGCGCCACCCAACGCCGTCGTGGTCGAGCAGGTCACCGCGCTCCCCCGCGGTCGCGCACTCGACCTCGCGTGCGGGGAGGGCCGCAACGCGCACTGGCTCGCCACCCGCGGCTGGGAGGTGACGGGGCTCGACTACTCGGCCGTCGCCCTCGACAAGGCCCGCCGGGTGGCCGCCGAGGCGCCCCGCTCGGTCCGGGAACGGCTCGAGTACCGCGTCGCCGACGTCACCGGTTCGGACCTCGGCGGCGAGTACGACCTGGTGCTCATGATCTACCTCCATCTCGCTCCCGAGGAGCGTCTGGAGGTTGTGAACCGCGCCATATCCGCGCTGAAACCTGACGGAATCCTCATGATTTTGGGGCATGACGCCGTTAACTTGTCGCAGGGAGTCGGGGGTCCCCAGGACATCGAAATCCTCTACACACCAGACGATTTGGTGACCATGCTCGACGGTCGCCTGAACGTGGACGTCGCCGAACGGCGATTCCGCGAGACGGACGCGGGAACGGCGATCGACGCACTCCTCGTCGCACGCCGCCCGAGTCTTGGCAGTCCGGTAAATGGCGCGTAATATCGCTGATGTTACCGACGAGTAATAACTTGGGCGGTACTAACGGATAGACCGCACCATCTCACTGGGAGAGACAGAAGACATGGGCCATTACAAGAGCAACGTCCGCGACCTGGAGTTCAACCTCTTCGAGGTACTCGGTCTCGAGCAGCCGCTGAGTGACGGCGTGTGGGGCGATCTCGACGCCGACACCGTCCGCAACATGCTCAGTGAAGTTGCCCGCCTCGCCGAGGGACCGCTGGGCGAGTCCTTCGCCGACGCCGACCGCAACCCTCCGGTCTTCGACCCCGAGAACCACACCGTCACCCTGCCGGAATCCTTCAAGAAGTCGTTCCGCGCACTGTGGGACGCCGAGTGGTACCGCATGGGACTCTCCGAGGAGATCGGCGGCGTACCCGTCCCCCGGTCCGTCGTGTGGGCCATCGGTGAGCTGATCCTCGGCGCCCAGCCGGCCGCGCACATGTACCAGGCCGGACCCGCGTTCGCGGACGTGCTGTTCCACAACGGCACCGAAGAGCAGAAGAAGTGGGCCGCCACCTGCGTCGAGCGTGGCTGGGGTGCCACCATGGTCCTCACCGAACCCGATGCCGGTTCCGACGTCGGCGCAGGCCGCACCAAGGCCATCAAGCAGGACGACGGCTCCTGGCACATCGAGGGCGTCAAGCGGTTCATCACGTCCGCCGACTCCGACGACCTGTTCGAGAACATCTTCCACCTCGTCCTGGCCCGCCCCGAGGGCGCAGGCCCCGGCACCAAGGGACTGTCGCTGTTCTTCGTCCCGAAGACGCACTTCAACTTCGAGACCAACGAATTGGGCGAGCGCAACGGCGCCTTCGTCACCAACGTCGAGCACAAGATGGGCCTGAAGGTCTCCGCGACGTGTGAGGTGACCTTCGGCGGCCACGGCATTCCCGCCCAGGGCTGGCTCGTCGGCGAGGTTCACAACGGCATCGCGCAGATGTTCGACGTCATCGAGCACGCCCGGATGATGGTCGGCACCAAGGCCATCGCCACCCTCTCCACCGGCTACCTCAACGCCCTCGACTACGCGAAGGAACGCGTCCAGGGCGCCGACCTCACGCAGATGACGGACAAGGCCGCCCCGCGCGTCACCATCACGCACCACCCCGACGTCCGTCGCGCCCTCGCCATGCAGAAGGCGTACGCCGAAGGCCTGCGCGCTGTGTACCTGTACACCGCGGCGCACCAGGACGAGGCCACCGCCAAGCTGGTGTCCGGCGCCGACAAGGACCTCGCGTTCCGCGTCAACGACCTGCTGCTCCCGATCGTCAAGGGTGTCGGCTCCGAGCGGGCCTACCAGTACCTGACGGACAGCCTGCAGACCTTCGGCGGTTCCGGCTTCCTGCAGGACTACCCGATCGAGCAGTACATCCGCGACGCCAAGATCGACTCGCTGTACGAGGGCACCACCGCCATCCAGGCGCAGGACTTCTTCTTCCGCAAGATCGCCCGCGACCGCGGCGTGGCACTCGCCCACGTCGCAGGCGAGGTCAAGAAGTTCATCGACACCGAGGCCGGCAACGGTCGCCTCAAGGCCGAGCGCGCCCTGCTCGCCACCGCCCTCGAGGACGTCCAGACCATGGCCGCCACCCTCACCGGGTACCTCATGGGCGCACAGGAGCAGCCGTCCGAGCTGTACAAGGTCGGTCTCGGCTCCGTCCGGTTCCTGATGTCCGTCGGCGACCTCCTCATCGGCTGGCAGCTCCTGCGCCAGTCCGAGATCGCGATCAAGGCCCTCGACGAAGGTGCCTCCGACAAGGACAAGGCGTTCTACGAGGGCAAGGTCGCCATCGCGTCCTTCTTCGCGAAGAACGTGCTGCCCGAGCTGACCGCCACCCGCGGCATCGTCGCGAACCTCGACAACGACATCATGGAGCTCGACGAAGCAGCGTTCTGATCGGCTTCACAGGGCTTTGTGGACTCCAGCACTCCTTCTCGGTCGACGCATACCTTCTCTGACCCCACAGCCAGTGCGCGGGCAGAGAAGGAGTGCGGGAGTTGTCCACAACCCTCGGGTCATCCACAGCCCGGTCCGCCGAGCCGGATTCGCGGCGTCGCCCCGGCGCGAATCGTTCCCATGGAACACGACCCGGGGGCGATGCTGCGACGCCAGGAAGCGTTGGGCCGCGGCTACAGCGACGACGAGATCCGACGCCTCTACACGCGCGGTGAGTGGCAACGCATCGGCCGCGGCGCGTACCTCTCCGCGGCGGTGTGCTCGGCGCTCGGCGACGAGGAACGTCATCGCTTCCTGATCGATTCGACACTTCACGCCCTCTCGGACGACGCGGTACTCAGCCACCAGTCCGCGGCCGTCGTGTACGGACTGCCGCTGTGGCGAACGGCCCTCGACCGCGTTCACGTCACCAGAAACCGGCGGGGAGGCGGCCGGGTCAAGCGACGGATCACGGTGCACTGCGCCCCGATCGGAGAACGGGTGGCAGTGGTGGACGGACACTCGCTGACCCTCCCGGCGCGGACCGTCGTCGACCTCGCGAGGACGCTGCCGTTCGAGCAGGCCGCCGTGGCCGGTGACGCGGCGGTCCGCACGTTCGGCATCAGCCGCGACGAACTGGACGCAGAACTCGCCCTCGCCGCGCGGCGGCACGGAATCGACGCGGCGCGCAGGGTCGTCCACTTCGTGAGCGGGCACAGCGAAAGTGTCGGGGAATCGCGGAGCCGGGTGATGTTGGCGCGGGCCGGGCTCGCCGTTCCCTCCCAGCAGGGTGAGGTGTTCGACCCCGGCGGGCGCCGTGTCGGGCGCGTCGACTTCCACTTCGACGGCATCGTGCTCGGGGAGTTCGACGGACGCGTCAAGTACGGACGGCTGCTGAAACCGGGGCAATCACCCGGCGACGCAGTATTCGCCGAGAAACAACGCGAAGATGCACTGCGCGACCTCGGATACCAGGTGGTGCGGTGGACCTGGGACGACCTGGAGTCGCCTTCACAGGCGGTGGACCGGGTCCGCCGCGCGATCGCCCGGGCCGAATCGCCGCGAGGATGGGTTGTCCAGGCGCCGCTGCCGTCCGCCCAGCCGCTCACGGTGCGGTCGCTGTAGCCGCACCCTTTCTCGGTTTGCGCGCAGCTCTTCTTCCTCGAAAGGGTGTGTGCAAACCGAGAAGTGGTGCGTCTATTCGCCGTCGTTCGGCTTCGGCTTCGGGGTGGCGGTCGGGCTCTCCGCCGGAGCGGACGGGGCCGGCGCCGCGGCGGGGGTGCGCTCGTCAGGCTTGGGAGCGCCGGGTTCCTCGCACTTCACGATCGGGACGGGGTCGTAGCGGACGGTCCTGGTGTCCCGGGAGATCTCCTGGCCGGTGGCGTGATCGGAGATCACCCGGGTGTCGCTGGCGGTGAACCCCGGTGCGCCGCTGGAGGCGATGCAGTGGTCACCGGCGGGCAGGGTGACCGTGTCGGGCTGCGTCGGCTTGGTGCGGTTGCCGGTGATCGACTCGACGTCGACCGACTTGGTACCCCAGAACCGGATGGTCAGATCCGAGGCGCCGCCGATGGCCTGGATCATCACACCCGTCTTTCCGGTGTTCCGGAACTGCAGGTCGATGGCGCCCTCGAAGACGGTGGCCTCCCGCGCCTCGGGGTACCGCGAGATGTAGTATGAGTGCTCGGTGTGCGCGACGTCCTCCATGCCGGCGAAATACGCGGCGTTGTAGAGCGTCGTCGCCACCTGGCTCACACCGCCACCGACGGCGGTGTCCGGGCGGCCGTTGTTGATGATGCCCGACTCCACATAGCCCTGAGCGGTACCGCGCGGACCCGTGTACCCGTTGAGCGAGAACGTGTCGCCCGGCTTGATCAGTGCCCCGTTGATCTCGCTGGCAGCGAGCCGGATGTTCGTCCCGGACGCCGCCGAGAAACCGCCGGTCGTGAACTCGCCGACCACTTCCTTCACACCCAGCGCCTGCGCGGCCTCCGTCGTGAGGGCGGGCGGAATCGGTCCATACACCGCAGCGGTGGTGTGAGAACCGTTGCCGCGCAACACCTCGGGCAGTGTCTCCAACGTCTTGGGCCACTGCACCAGATCGCCGACAACGGCGGGGACGACAGTCGGCGATCCCCCGTCGAGCGTGATCTTCGCGTCCTTCGGAACGATCTCCGTCGACACGAGCTGCGGGGCGAGGATGCCGGTCGCGGCCTCGACGTTGTACGTCGGTTTCAACCCGCCGTTGCCGTCCGGTTCGAATCCGACGATGGCGCCGATCTGCTGACGCGGCGCGGTCGCGACCTTGCCGTCACGACCGGTGACCACCAGATCGGCGGACGCCGCCGGCACCGCAACATCGTTGAGCGCCCGCTGGACACCCTCCTGCGTCACCGACACGGGCACGACGTCGACGGGCAGATCCACCGTCCGGCCGAACGCCCACTTCTCGATCAACGCCGCCTCGGCACCCTCACCGTTCAGGTTCTGCCCGGTCGACGGATCCACCCGCACGGGGGTCGCGCCCTCGAACACGACGGTCCCCTCGCGGGACGCGCGGTCGGTCTCACTGCGAAGGCCGTCGACGGCGGACGCCAGCGCCGCCTCGTCGCGAGTCGACACCACCCCGATCTCGTCGGTGGTGAAGAACGACGCCACCCTGGTGAACGGGTTGAGCGGCTGCGAATGGGCCCGGTCGAGGGTGGCTTCCCAGTCGACCCCGAGCCCGGCGGCGGACGGAACGAGTTCCGTCGACACGTCGCCGGCCTGCACCGTCAGCGGCTGACCGACGCGCGGGCCGACCTGCGCCTGCAACGTGGCCTCCGCCTCCTCGCGGGTCGAGCCACCCACGTCGACGCCCGCCACGGTCACCCCGCGCGGCACGTTTCCCGAGGACACCGCGAGGTCCGCGGCGTAGGCGATGCCGATCAGGGCGATCACACCCCCGGTGACCGCTGCGATCTTCACCCAGGGAGCAGGGGTTGTCGATTCCGTGGACGGCTCGGCAGGCGCGGAAGGTTCCGGTTCCGGCTGCGGCGGGACCGGAGCCGCGGCGGCCGGAGCAACCACGGTCGGCTCGTCGGCCGGCGTGGTGTACGCCTGCGTCGGCCCGGGAACGGGACCCGGCGGAATCGCGGGAATCACCTGCGTGACGTCCTCGTTCGCCGGCGGCTCCACCCACAACGGGGCCTGCTCCTCGGAACGTTCCCCCAGGTCACCGAGGTCCAACTGCGTTGTCGGGGCCTCGTCGGCACTCGGCTGCGTGGTCGGGGCCTCGTCGGCACTCGGCTGCGTGGTCGGGGCCTCGTCGGCACTCGGCTGCGTTGTCGGGGCCTCGTCGGCACTCGGCTGCGTTGTCGGGGCCTCGTCCGCTTCCGAAGCAGGCTCGTCGGCCGCGTTCTCGGGTTCGACGCTGTCGGGCGTCGTGGAAGGGTCCGGCGTCGACCGTTCGGGTGCAGTGCTCCCCTTGTCGCCGTCTTCGTGGTTCACCGTGGCCCTCTCACCGAGTCGTCCTTCGTGCGGGCCTCAGCTTGCCGTCGGTGCTCGTTGCATTTCAAGCGCGATCCGATCCGAGCGAGGCCCGGTCGAGACCCCCACGTCAGCCTACCGGCCGCCGGAAATGCAAGAGCCCCGCGCTGCTGCCAGGTCGGGGGTCAGGCAGCAACACGGGGCTGACAGGGATATCGCCAGCTAATCTCCAGCGTTACACCTGTCGGAAAAGTTTTCGGGGATCCGGCCACCCCTCGTTGCCGGATCCCCGCTCGCACCGCGCACACGCTGGCCTTTCCGGTCTCCCAGCTACCGGAAAGGCCAGTCGGTTCACGCCTCTATGATTGCCGTCACACCCTGGCCGCCGGCGGCGCAGATGGAGATCAGGCCGCGGCCCGAACCCTTCTCCGCGAGCATCTTGGCGAGCGAGGCGACGATGCGCCCGCCGGTCGCGGCGAACGGGTGGCCCGCCGCCAGCGACGAGCCGTTGACGTTGAGCTTGCTGCGGTCGATGGAGCCGAGTGCGCCGTCGAGCCCCAGGCGCTCCTTGCAGTACTCGTCGGATTCGAATGCCTGCAGCGTCGCGAGCACGACGGACGCGAACGCCTCGTGGATCTCGTAGAAGTCGAAGTCCTGCAGGGTGAGGCCGTTGCGGGCCAGCAGGCGCGGGATGGCGTACGTGGGCGCCATGAGCAGCCCGTCCTTGCCGTGGATGTAGTCGACGGCCGCGGTCTCGGAGTCGACGAGGTGCGCGAGGACCGGAAGCTTGCGCTCGGCGGCCCATTCGTCCGTGGAGAGCAGGACCGCGGACGCACCGTCGGTGAGCGGGGTGGAGTTGCCCGCCGTCATGGTGGCGTCGCCCGCCTTCACCCCGAAGACCGGCTTCAGCTTGGCGAGCTTCTCGGCGCTGGAATCGGGACGCAGGTTGTCGTCGCGGGTGAGGCCCAGGAACGGGGTGACCAGGTCGTCGAAGAATCCGCGGTCGTAGGCGGCGGCCATGTTCTGGTGGCTGGCGGCGGCCAGTGCGTCCTGGTCCTCGCGGCGGACACCGAACTCCTTGGCGGTGATGGCGGCGTGCTCGCCCATGGACAGGCCGGTGCGGGGTTCGCCGTTGCGGGGGATCTCGATGCCGAGCATGGACGGGCGGACGTTCCCGAGCAGTTTGATGCGGTCGCCGGTGCTCTTCGCGCGGTTCAGGGACAGCAGGAACTCGCGGAGGTCGTCGTTGACGCCGATCGGGGCGTCCGACGTGGTGTCGACGCCGCCGCCGACACCGGCGTCGATGCGGCCGGCCGCGATGGCGTCACCGACCGCGACGATCGACTGCAGTCCGGTGCCGCAGGCCTGCTGCAGGTCGAAGGCCGGGGTGTAGGGGCTGAGGGCGCTGCCGAGGACGCATTCGCGCATCAGGTTGAAGTCGCGGCTGTGCTTGAGGACGGCGCCGCCCGCGACGAGGCCCAGCTTCTCGCCCTGGAGGTTGAAGCGGCTCACCAGTCCGTCGAGGGTGGCGGTGAACATGTCCTGGTTGGACGCCTGCGCGTACTTTCGGTCGGAGCGGGCGAACGGGATGCGGTTTCCGCCGACGATCGCGACGGGACGCTGCTGCTTTCCGCCCGGCTTCGGGGCCGCAGCGGAGTTCGAGTTGGTGCGAGCTTTGCTGGTCACTGACGTCTCCAAGGATCTGGTGCGATTACCTGTTGGCTACTATTCTTACTCAGGAGTAAGTTACTTGTCGACACCGCACTCCACTCGGTGCTCGGTGACTGACCGCCGAACGACGACAGAAGGTAGGACCGTGGCAGCCAGCAAGGGAGCTCCCGACCTCTATTCCCAGTTCCTCTCATCCGCACCCGGCGCGTTCATCGCGGCGAAGGCGGGACTGCCGCGGCCCGAGAACCTGCGGCGATACAAGCACGGCGAGCCGGCGCTCGCCGGCCCGGTCCTGATCGGCGGCAAGGGCCGCCTCGTCGAGCCGCTGCGCGAACTCCTGTCCGACTACCCCGCCGCGGGCGCGGGCGACGACCGGTACGGCGCCCTGGTGTTCGACGCCACAGGCATCGGTTCGGTCACCGAGCTCGAGCAGCTGTTCGAGTTCTTCCAGCCGGTCATCCGCAACCTCGCACCGTCCGCGCGCGTCGTCGTCATCGGCACCACCCCCGAGGAGGCGTCCGGAGTCGACGAGCACATCGCCCAGCGTGCGCTCGAGGGCTTCACCCGCAGCGTCGGCAAGGAGGTCAAGCGCGGCGCCACCGCTCAGCTCGTGTACGTCTCGCCGAAGGCCGCCACCGGACTGTCGGGTCTCGAATCCACGCTGCGCTTCCTGCTGTCGGCCAAGTCCGCGTTCGTCAGCGGCCAGGTCATCCGCGTCGGGTCCGAGGATTCCGTCGCACCCGCCGACTGGGACAAGCCGCTCGACGGGAAGGTCGCCGTCGTCACCGGTGCGGCCCGCGGCATCGGCGCGACCATCGCCGAGGTCCTCTCCCGCGACGGCGCGCACGTCATCTGCGCCGACATCCCGGCCGCCGGTGAGGCGCTGTCCGAGACCGCCAACAAGGTCGGCGGCACCTCCCTCGCCCTGGACGTGACCGCGGACGACGCCGCCGACAAGCTCGCCGAGTTCGTCCTCGAACGGCACGGCGGCGCAGACATCATCGTCCACAACGCCGGCATCACCCGCGACAAGACGCTCGCCAACATGGACGAGGGCCGCTGGAACATGGTGATCGGTGTCAACCTTCTTGCACCGCAGCGCATCACCGACGTCCTCGTCGCCAAGGGTGCGCTGAAGGAAGGCGGCCGCGTGATCGACGTCTCCTCCATCGCCGGCATCGCGGGCAACCGGGGCCAGACCAACTACGGCACCTCCAAGGCCGGTGTCATCGGACTCGTGCAGGCGTCCGCGCCGGTGCTCGCGAAGAAGAAGATCACCATCAACGCCGTCGCCCCCGGCTTCATCGAGACCGCGATGACGGCGGCGATCCCCTTCGCGACGCGCGAGGCCGGACGCCGCATGAGTTCGCTGCTGCAGGGCGGCGAGACCGTCGACGTCGCCGAGACCGTCGCGTACTTCGCGAGCCCCGCGTCGAACGCCGTCACCGGGCAGATCGTCCGCGTCTGCGGCCAGAGCCTGCTGGGGGCCTGATGTCGGGCAAGGTCGTGCAACTCACGGAGAAGCCGGGCACGCTCGACATTTACACCCGCGCCGTGCGCAGCGCGCTGCCGGTCATCGGTGCGAGCGGGCACAGCGCCCCGGACACGACGCTCGTCCTGAGCGGCGTGCACGTGGATCCCGACAACCTGGCGGCGTACGACCGAGTGACGGGGCTGCGCTTCGGCGACACCCTGCCGCTCACATACCCGTTCACCTTGGTGTTCCCGGTGGTGATGAAGCTGATGGTGTCCGAGGGTTTCCCCTTCCCCGCCATCGGTTCGGTGCACGCGGAGAACGTCATCGAGCAGTTCCGCCCGATCTCGGTGGTCGAACCCCTCGACGTGTCGGTGCACGCGGAGAATCTGCGTGAGCACCGCAAGGGGCTGCTCATCGACGTGATCAGCGAGATCAGGGTCGGACGCGAGTTGGTGTGGAAGCAGACGTCGACGTTCCTGCGTCAGCAGAAGACGTCGCTGTCCGGTCAGCCCGGCCCCGAGCCGAAGGCCGAGGAGGAGCCGCCGCGCCCGCTGCGGACGCTGCGGGTCGATCAGAAGACGATCGGCAAGTACGCGGCGGTGTCCGGCGACCGGAATCCGATTCACGTGTCGACGTTGGGCGCCAAGGCTTTCGGGTTCCCGAAGACCATCGCGCACGGCATGTGGAGTGCGGCCGCGGTCCTGGGGTCGGTGGAGGGCCGGATCCCGGACGCCGTCACCTACAGCGTGCGCTTCGGCAAGCCGATCCTGCTGCCGTCCACGCTGAACGTGTACGCCGATCGGACCGCCGACGGCTGGGATCTGTCGATCAAGCACCCGAAGAAGGGGTACCCGCACCTCACCGCGACGCTGCGCTGACGGGGACGAACGGGACGCTCGTTCGATCTGATCGAACGAGCGTCCCGTTCACTCCGGCTTCTTCTTGCCCGCGAGGCCGCGCCACGCCAGGGACTCCAGCAGGTCGGCGGCGGCGTCGACCTCGATCTCGCCGCCGGCGACCCGGTCGGCCACGGCCTCACCGGCCCCGACCAGGGCGATGGCGATCAGTTCGAAATCCTGGCCCGGCTCCGGATCCTTCGTGCTGGACTCGAGCAGGTGTGCGGTGAGTTCGATCAGCCGGTCGCGGCTCGACTGCACCGAGCCGACGAACGCCTGCTGCCCCATCGCCTGGCGGTACAGCACCATCCACGACTTGCGATGTTTGCCCACGAACCCGAGGAACCCCTCGAGCGCGCGGCGCAGCTGTTCACGCGGGCTCAGCCCGGGATCACCGGCCGGTGCGAGCGCCTCGACGAAGCGCAGCCCCTCCCGCTGGATGCAGGCCGCGAACAGTTCGTCCTTGGAGCCGTAGTAGAGGTACAGCATCGGCTTCGAGATTTCCGCCCTGGCCGCGATCGCGTCCATCGACGTCTCGTGAAAACCCCTGTCGGAGAAGACGTCGACGGCAGCGTCGAGCATCTGCTGCTCGCGCACTGCGCGCGGCAGTCGCTTGGTGCCGCCGGCCATTCGTCCTCCATCATCGTCGAACCCGCTATCTTACTCTACGGTAAGAAACCGGGCTCGACCGGCGGACGAGAAGAATACCAGCACCCCGTCCCCACACCGCGCACTAGCAGGCCAGAGCGCCCTTCGCCCGCGCGACCGTCAGCACCGCCTCGTCGACCCGCTGCTGCGGCAGCTTGCCCGAGGCCACGACGCCTTCGAGGTGGTCGAGGACCCGCGGGACGTCGTCGGTGGTGAGCCACAGCGCGACGTCGACACCGGACTCCAGTGCCGTCTCGACGGCCTCGGTGATGTCGTAGCGGTCGGTGATCGCCTGCATGCCGCTGAGGTCGTCGGTGAAGATCGGGCCGGTGAACGGCGGCGCGCCGTAGCCGGTGCCGCCGCGCAGCAGCGCCACGGCGTCGGGGCTGATGCTGGCGGGGATCCCGGGCGCCGTCAGGCCGGGCACCTCGAGGTGGCCGAGCATGACGCCGACCCCGGTGGAGACCAGATTCCGGAACGGGACGAGGTCCTTGGTCTGCAACTGCTCGAGCGGTGGGGTGGTGACAGCCCCGGTGTGGGAGTCGCCGGACGCGGATCCGTGACCGGGGAAATGCTTGATCACCGGAAGGATTCCCGCGTCCCGCATGCCGCGCGCGTAGGCGTCGGCGTAGCGGGTGACGACGGCGGGATCGTCGGAGTAGGAGCGGTCGCCGATGACGCTGTCGTCGGGCTGGCTGCTGACGTCGACGTCGGGCGCGAAATTGACGGTGACCCCGAGGTCCTTCAGTCCGCGCCCGCGCTCGAGCGCCATCTGATACGTCTGCTCCTCCGTCATCGTGGCCGCGGTCTGCCGGGCGGAGGGATCGGCGCCGAGCAGGTTCTCGACGCGCGACACCCGCCCACCCTCCTCGTCGATCGTCACCATCAGCGGTAGCGACGACGCCGAGGCCACCTGGGGAACCTCGCGGTTCGCGAGCATGGTCTCGTCGGTCCAGCTTCCGATGAAGATGCCACCGACCTGCTCGTTCCGGACCACCTGGGCGGCATCCGCGGTGCCGGTCACACCCACGTTCAGCAGCTGAGCGAGCTTGCGCCGCAACGGCAACGACTGCAGGAACTGCGTCTCGCACGACACCGGCGCTGCGGCGGGCGCGGCGGTGCCGGTGTGCGACGCGGGCTCGACGGAAGACGGGGAGGGCGTCGCCGAGGACGACTCCGCGACCGTCTCGCCACCACCCGACGAACATCCGGCGACGAGGCCGGTACAGGCTGCGAGCGCGAGGGCATACTTGATCCGCATGGGTTCGACGGTAGCCCAGTTGACCGCCGATGCTCCCGCAGCAGGCCCCGAATCGACGACCGCTGCCGCCCGTCTTGCTAATCTGGACACAGAGGAAACCCGTACTCAGGAGGTCGTGGTGCCCGGTGGTTTGATGTTGATCGCCTACGACGGATCCGACAACGCGAAGCGCGCCGTGGAGTGCGCCGGACGCTTTCTCGCCTCCAATCGCGCTGTGCTGGTGACGGTGTGGGAGCCGATGGTCCGTCAGGCCGCGCGCATGTCGGGACTGTCCGGGGTGATGCAACCCGAGTGGGTGCCCGACGAGGAGACCGAGGACGTCGCGTTCTCCGACGCCAAGGTCACCAACGAGGAGGGCATCCTGCTCGCCGAGGCGGCCGGGCTCACCACCGAGGGTCGGTGCATCGAGTGCACCAGCACGATCTGGACGGCGATCGTCGAGACGTCGGACGAACTGGCGGTCGACATCATCGTCACCGGCACCCGGGGCACCACCGGTCTGCGGTCGCTGCTGCAGAGCAGCGTCGCCGACCACGTGTTGCGGCACAGTCACCGCCCGGTGCTGATCGTGCCTCCCGGGAAGTAGTCCGGACGCCCGACTACTGTCGGGTGCACCATGGACGGCTTCCTTCTCTCCCGCGCCGAACGGACGCTGCGCACATCCGGGGTGCGGCACGGGTACGACACCGCGGCCGCTGCCGCGTCCGCCCTCACGAACGGTGACACCGGGCTGATCGTCGGGGCGCTGCCGTTCGATCCCGAACGTCCCGCCGCGCTGACCGCCCCGGAATCGTGGGAGTTCACGGACGGCCCGTGGCGGCCCGGCACCGTCGCCGCACTCCCCTCCGTCCGCGTCGTTCGGCAGGTCCCCGAACCGACCGAGCACGTGGCCCGCGTCCGGTCCCTCGTCGAGCGACTGCGCGAGGGTGCCCTCGGCAAGGTGGTGGCCGCGCGCAGCGTCACCCTCCGCGCGGACGCCCCCATCTCCGCAGAATCGTTGGCCGCACGGATGATCCACCAGAATCCGACCGCCAACGGGTTCGCCGTCGACCTGTCCGCGGCCGGCGACGGCTTCCGCGGCCGCAGCCTCGTCGGGGCCAGCCCCGAAGTCCTGCTCAGCAGGCGCGGCCGACGCGTCACCTGCCGCCCTCTCGCCGGAACCGCCCCGCGGCGCGCCGATCCGGAGGCCGACGAGAAAGAAGGCCGGGGCCTGCTGGAGTCGACGAAGAACCTGGCCGAGCACGCGTTCGTGACGGCGTGGATCAGGGACGTCCTGGCGCCGCTCTGCACGGAGTTGACGGTCCCGGCTTCCCCGGTGCTGACGAGCACGCACGAGGTGTGGCATCTCGCGACTCCCATCGAGGGCGTGCTGCGCGAGCAGTCGACGAGCGCCCTGAGCCTGGCGGTGCTGCTGCACCCGACGCCCGCGGTGTGCGGCACCCCCACCGACGCGGCTCTGGCGACCATCCGGGACGTCGAGGACGATCGGCGGTTCTACGGCGGTGCCGTCGGATGGTGCGACGGCGACGGTGACGGCGACTGGGTGGTGGCCATCCGCTGCGCCGAGATCGCCGCCGACGGGCTCGAGGCCCTCGCGACCGCGGGCGGGGGCATCGTCGCCGAGTCCGACCCGGAGTCCGAGCTCGACGAGACGACCACCAAACTGCGCACGCTGCTCCGGGCGCTGGGTGTGCAGCAGAGCCCGTGAACTGCGGAAACGGCGGTCCCCGAGCACCAATCAGCAGTTCGGCGGCCCTCGGGTGATACCTTGACCCGAGCAATTCGTACGCGGGAGTAGCCGTGTGCGTCGATGGCACGACGGTGGGAGATGTCTGATGGGGAAGTTCCTTGTGCCCGGTGTGGTCAGCGCCGTGGTCGGTGTCGCTCTCGGCACCGTGGCGACGCTCGGCATCACCGCAGCCGCACAGGACAACACGCGTCCCGAGGTCGACCGGAGCGGCAACGCGGATTCCTCACTCCTGAACCAGGTTGAGTACGGCAGCCGCTGAGAGCGCCGGCTCGACAACTTCCCGCACTTCCCCCGAGTCGGCGGCCATGGCGCCCTCGGCGGAGCCTCTGTCGCGGCGGTGGCTGTTCGGCGCCTCTGTCGTAGCGTTCCTTCTCGCGTTCCTCCAAACCCCCGGCCGGCTCGCCGCCGACACCAAGTACGACCTGTCCCAGAATCCGATCGGATTCCTGGAACGGGCGTCCCATCAGTGGAGCAGCCAGGCCCCCATGGGCCAGGTGCAGAACCAGGCCTACGGATACTTCTTCCCGCACGGCGCGTTCTTCGCGCTCGGCGACGTCCTGAGCGTCCCGGCGTGGATCACCCAGCGGGTGTGGTGGGCACTGCTGCTCGTCGCCGGATTCTGGGGCATCGTCCGCCTCGCCGAGGCGCTCGGCGCCGGTAGCCGCTCGTCCCGCGTCATCGCCGGTATCGCGTTCGCGTTCTCCCCCCGCGTCCTCACCACCCTGGGTTCGATCTCGTCGGAAACCCTCCCGATGATGCTGGCGCCGTGGGTCCTTCTGCCCGTCGTCGTCGCCCTCTCCCACGTGAGCGGCAAAGCGTCCCGGGACGCACATTGGCGCTCACCTGCACGGCTGGCGGCCCAATCGGCGCTGGCCGTCGCGCTGATGGGTGCGGTCAACGCCGTCGCGACCGCGGCCGCGTGCCTCGTCGCAGGCCTGTGGTGGATCTCCCACCGCCCCAACCGCCGGTGGTGGACGTTCACCGCGTGGTGGTTCCCGTTCCTGGCGCTGGCCACGCTGTGGTGGATCGTGCCGCTGCTGCTGCTCGGCAAGGTGAGCCCGCCGTTCCTCGACTACATCGAATCGTCCGGGGTGACGACGCAGTGGACGTCCCTCGCCGAAATCCTCCGCGGCACCGACAGCTGGACACCGTTCGTCTCCCCCGAACGCATCGCAGGCGCGGTCCTCGTCACCCAGCCCGCCGCGGTCGCCGCGACCGGGCTCATCGCCGCCGCCGGTCTCGCGGGACTGTGCATGCGGTCGATGCCGGCCCGCGGTCGTCTCACCCTGATCCTGTTCGTCGGGGTCGCCGGACTCGCCGCCGGGTACATCGGCGAACTGGGTTCCCCGTTCGCCGAGCAGGTGCGACTGTTCCTCGACTCCACCGGGGCGCCCCTGCGGAACGTGCACAAACTCGAGCCGCTCGTCCGGCTCCCGCTCGTGCTCGGGCTGGCGCATCTCCTGGCGAAGGTGCCGCTGCCCGGGTCCGTGCCGTTCGCGCGGTGGCGCAGCGCGTTGGCGCATCCCGAGCGTGAACCGATGGTCGCGGTGACCAGCCTGGTGCTGGTCGCCCTCACCCTCGCGACGTCGCTGGCGTGGACGGGCAAGCTCGCACCGCGGGGCACGTACACCGACGTCCCCGACTACTGGCAGCAGGCCGCGTCGTGGCTGGAGGACAACGCCGGGGGCACCAGCCCCGACGGTTCGGACGCGGAGCGCGCGCTCGTGGTGCCCGGCGCACCGTTCGGCAGCCAGCTCTGGGGTCTCACCCGCGACGAGCCGATGCAGGCTCTGGCGTCCACGCCGTGGGCGTCCCGCGACGCCGTCCCGCTCACCCCGCCCGGCACCATCCGGGCGATGGACTCGATCCAGCGGTTGATCGCCGACGGCCGGCCCTCGGACGGCATGGCGCAGACCCTGCTCGGCCAGGGCATCCACTACCTCGTCCTCCGCAACGACCTCGACCCGGAGACGTCGCGGTCGACGCGCCCACTGCTCGCGCACCAGGCCGTCACCGGATCTCCCGGATTCACCCGGGTCGCGGAGTTCGGCGAGGACATCGGCCCCGGCGACGTCGAGGGCCTCGTCATCGACAGCGACCTGCGGCCGCGATATCCGGCCATCGAGATCTTCGAGGTGTCGACACCGGACGGATCGCCCGCAACGAGCGGCCCCTACACGGCGAACGTCGACGGCATCCCCCGCGTGCAGGGCGGTCCGGAATCGCTGCAGCGCCTGCGGGAGAACGGCACCCTGCCCGGAACCGGACCTGTCCTGCTTGCCGCGGACGCGAAGCGCGCCGGACTGCCCGTCGACGACGTCACGGTCACGGACACGCCCCGGGACCGCGAAACCGACTACGGCCAGGTCGACAATCACAGTTCGGCGCTGCGCACCCCGGACGATGCGCGCCGCACGTTCAATCACGTCCCCGACTACCCGGTGGCGGACACCCCGCTGGTCGAGGGCCGGTGGGAGGGCGCGACGCTGAGCGTGTCGAGTGCGGCGTCCGACGCCACCCAACTCGGCGGCTCCTCGCCCGCCAGCAGTGCCGCCGCGACCGTCGACGGCGACCCGGCGACGGGCTGGTTCAGCAACGGCATCGAGCGGGCGCTGGGTCAGTGGCTCCAGATCGACTTCGACACCCCGCTCACCAGTTCGCTGCTGCACATCACGACGAGCCCGGCCGCGATCGGCGCGCCCGTCCGCTGGATGGAGGTGTCGACGCCCAACGGCAGCACGGCCGTGAAGGTGGACACCCCGGGCAAACCGATCGCCGTGTCCGTTCCCGGTGGTGTCACCCCGTGGGTGCGGATCACCGCGACCCGCACCGAGAACGGTTCCCCGGGAACGCAGTTCGGTATCAGCGAGGTATCGGTCGAGGACTTCGCCCAGCGTGACGCCCCGGTCACCGTGCCGATCCGGTACCGGACGGTGCTGCCTCCCACCCCCGAGGGCGCGTCCGTGTCGGGTTGGGACCTCAGCCAGGAACTCCCCGGCCGCAACGCGTGCGCGGAGGCCCCGGACCGGGTGCGGTGCAGCAACGCCTTCGTCCTGCCCCCCGAGGAGGTCGGCGCGTTCGAGCGAACGTTGTCGGTGCCCGAACCGACCGCGGTGACGCCGCAGCTCACATTGCGGGCCCGGCAGGGCGCACCGCTGGAGGATGTTCTCACGCAACGGGATCGGCCGTCCGCCCACGGAACCAGCAACATCACCGACCTGCGCGGCTCGGCGTTCGCCGCCACCGACAACGATCCGCGCACCAGCTGGTCGGCGAAACAGGACACCACCAGCGGCAAGGGCGCGAAACCGACCCTCACGATCGATCTTCCCGAACCCACGCTCGTCACCGGCCTGCAGCTGACGCCCAGCCTGGGTGCCCTGCCCGCCGCCCCCGACCGGGTCGCCGTCGACCTCGGGAACGGACCGCAGGTGCGCGACGTGAACGAGGACGACGGGACCGTCACGGTCGAACCCCGGGTGACCGACCGGATCGTGCTCAGCCTCGTGTCCTGGAAAAGCACCCTCGACCAGAACGCTCTCGGGTTCGCCCAGCTGCAGCCCGCCGGACTCGCCGAGGTCGGGGTGCTGGGCGAGGACGGCGTCCTGCTGCCCGGCTCGGGTCCGGTCGACGACGCCGGCGACCGCCCGGTCACGGTGCCCTGCGAGGAGGGGCCGGTCGTGTCGATCGGCGGGCAGCCGGTGCGCACGAGCGTCACCGCGACCGCCGGGCAATTGCTCTCCGGCGACCCGGTTCCCGCGACGCTCTGCGACGGTCCCGGCCCCGTCCCGCTGGCGGCGGGATCACAGGACGTGACGGTCGACCCGGGGTCGGCGTTCTTCGTCGACAGTCTGCGCCTCGACGCCGGACCGCTGGCACAGGCCGTTCCGGCCGAGCAGGTGTCGACCATCGCGTGGACGGAGAACCACCGGGAACTCACGGTGCCCCGCTCTGACACCGAGCGCCTCGTCGTCGTCCCCGAGAGCACCAACGTCGGCTGGGTGGCCACCGCCCCGGACGGCGGCGAACTGACGCCGGTCGTCGTCGACGGCTGGCAGCAGGGATGGATCCTGCCCGCGGGAACCGAGGGGACGGTGACCCTCGACTTCCCCACCGACCACTGGTATCGGCTGGGGATCTTCGGCGGCCTGCTGCTGCTGATCCCGTTGCTCGCCGCCGCGCTGTGGCCGCGTCGCGCCCGTGAGCGCGAACCCGGCCCGGCACCCCGGACCTGGGGTAGCGCAACGGCCGGGTGGCTGGGAATCCTCGCCGCCGCCACCGTGATCGGCGGTCCCGTCGGCGCGGTGACGACGGTCGTGGCGACGCTGCTGGCCGTGGTCCTGATCCGGCTGCGCGGAACCGCCACCACCGCGCGCGTGCTGGTCGGGGTCGCCGGAGCGTCGACGATGCTCGGCATGGCGATGCTCTCGACCGGGCCGTGGCGCGCGCCCGGCGGATACGTCGGGCACTCGTTCCTCGTTCAGTTCCCGCTGCTGCTCGCGCTCGTCGCGACGGGGCTGGCCGTGCTGCCGCTCGGACGTTCGGCGTTGCTCGCGCGCGCCTCCCAGCGTTTGACGGCGCGGCGCGCCGGTTCCTCCACCAACGCGTAACTGGCCGACGCGACCGCGACGCTCAGCACCGTCGTCAGGAACAGGATGTAGACGAAGTGGCCGGAGAACGGGACGAGCCCGAACACCGGGAAGACGATGGACAGCACCGCGAGGTGCCAGATGAAGATGCCGTACGACCAGCGGCCCACCGCGAGAGCGAGCGGGCTCGCGAGGTAACGGTGGGTGGACCTGTCGGACAGCACCAGCGGTGCCATCAACGCGAAACTGATGACGGCGCCGAGCGCCATCTTGACGGCGTACTGCCAGGGTTCGGGACGCACCAGCCCCTCCGGCCCGGCGAGGTCGGTCGCCGTGAGCGCGAATGCCACTGCGGCGACGAGGAACATCCGGACGCGGTGATGCGCCCAGCGGTGCATCCGCCCGGGCGGGCTCACCGCCAGTTCGGCCAGCAACATCCCAGCTCCGAACCAGGGCAGGTATCCGGGCAGCCAGTTGTCGTGGTGGATGCCGCCCGGCGTCGAGACCGGTACGAATGCCCACGTCAGGCTCACCGCGATCAACGCGAGGATCGCCGGAACACGCAGCCGCGCAGCCGGACCCCGTAGCCGGACCAGTGCGAGGGCCAGCAGCGGAAGCACCAGATAGAAGGCCACCTCCACCGACAGACTCCACATCTGGGTCAGACCGTCGGTGAGAGTGAGTGGCACGAACACTTGCACGAGACCGAGATTCGCCCACCACGTGCGGTAACTCGCGTTGGCGGTGGGCAGGAACGTCAACACCACGGCCACGGCGACCCAGTACGCGGGCAGGATGCGCGTCGCCCGCGAAATCCAGTACCGGACGACGCCGGGGGCGGAACCCATCCCCCGCGCAGCCCCGGCATGGCTGCGCCACAGCAGGAATCCCGACAGCGCGAAGAAGACCGCCACCGCCAGATCGAATCGTCCCCAGATGCGGCCGAGGACCGGCACGTGCGTCGCGCCCGTCTGGAAAGCGACGTGCGTCACGAGCACCCCCAGCGCCGCGAGACCGCGCATCCCCTCCAGTGCGGGAATGAAACTGCGCGGAGTAGCGGTCGCCGCGGGCGCGGGCGAGATCGTGGCCGGGGTGCTCATCACCAACAGTGTGCCTGGTCCGGGCCCTGTGACGGAAAACTCCGTCCCGGTCACTTCGCTGCGGAACGGCCGGTGCGTTTACTATCCGATGGGGCAAATGCGCATTCGAGACTGTTAGTGTTTTGCCTCACGTGGTGTCGATGTGGGCTCCATGCGATCCGTGCAGCCGTGCTGCCGGTGGGGGAATCTCAATCGACAGAATTGGGTTAGGAGAGAAAGCATGGCGGAGCGCTCAGGGCCGAGCCGGATACTTGCTTGCATTCTGGTGGGCCTCGGTGCCTTCCTCTTGGCCGTCGCCATTCTCATTCCCACCTACACGGTGGGCAAATTGGCGAAGACGCCCTTGGACCTCGAAGTGACCACGATCGCCGAAGGTTCCGGCAGCGTGCTCAACTCGCAGGCTCTTCTCGCAGGCAAGACCGAAGTCAACACGAACGTTCCACTGGTGTCACAGCGTTACGTCACCACCGAGGACCCGGCGAACGCGGACGTCGTCACTCTCCAGGCGGGGCAGACACTCCGGCGCACCGACAAGCAGGGCGACACCGGACTGCTGTCCGCGATCGTCGACCGCAACACCGTCGACCGCAAGACCTCGATGCCGACCAACGACCCGGTGGGCACCATCCAGACGCAACCCAACCAGCCTGCCGAGGAAGTTCCGCGCGACGGACTGCAGTACAAGTTCCCGTTCGACTCGGAGAAGAAGAGCTACCCCTACTTCGATCTGAACGCGCGCGCCACCCAGGACATCGACTTCGTCGAGGAGACGGAGATCAACGGTCTGAAGGTGTACCACTACAGCCAGACGATCGCGCCGGTCGACCTGTCCAAGGTCGTCAACTCGCCCACCAACAAGCTGACACTGCCCGCCGAGACGTGGGGCGTCCCCGGCGGCACCCTCCCCGTCACGATGACCCGCTGGTACACCAACGTGCGTGACGTGTGGGTCGAGCCCGAGACCGGTGTCGTCGTCAAGGGCCAGGAGCAGCTGCACCAGTACTACGCCCGCAACAAGGACAAGCCGGAGATCGACGTCCTGAAGGTGGAACTGCCGTTCAACGAGCAGACCATCGAGTACCAGGTCCAGCAGGCCAAGGACGGCATGGACAAGCTCAGCACGTTCGGTCGCACCGTGCCGATCATCGCCGGCATCCTCGGTCTCATCGCCCTGATCGCAGGACTGTTCCTGGCGCTGCGCGGCGGCAAGGGCAAGCAGCCCGCACCGGCCGACGGTGGTGACGTCCCGCAGAGCGGTGGTGGACGCCACGTCGACCTGGGCAAGTCGGAGGCTCCCACGGAGCAGCACGACTGGACCACGGACAAGACGGAGGAGATTCCCGTCGCAGATCCGCGCCGATACGACGAGCGGTAGAGCGCGACAACCGGACGCCACGTAGTCCGGTGCGAAGGGGACCTCGGTTTTTCACCGAGGTCCCCTTCGTCGTGTCAGGGCTGTCGTGTCGGGGGGCCTGTCGAACCGGGCCGATGTCAGATCGCGGGTGCGTCACGTCGCGCGCTGCGCACGGCGAAGAGACTCGCGACCAGGGCGGTGCTCGACGCGACCGTCACGGCGACGGCGATGAACTGCCCGATCGTGGACGCGAGGGTCAGCATGGCGGTCATCTCGACGGCGAGGCCGATCCAGGCGATGACGGCAAGGTACGTCCGCTCCCCCGCGATGGCGGACAGCAGGGCGCCCTGCAGGACGGCCAGGCAGGCGCCGTGGAGCGCGAACAGCCACAGCAGCGACTGCACGGGGCGGTACGCGTCCCCGACGAGGAGCGGGACGAGGGGGGCGGCCACCGCGACACCCGCGACGAGCACTGCGCCCAGTCCGACGAGGACGGCGAGCGCCGAGCGGATCGCTTGCGCGGAGTGCGCGGGATTCGCCATCCGCGGGTACAGCACCACCCCGACGGCCTGCGGCAGCCAGAACGCGGCCTTGGTGGCGACGGCACCCAGCGCGTACAGGCCTGCGTCGTCGTTGCTGAGCACGATGCGGGCGATCACGAGGTCCATCGACGACAGCGCGATCAGCGCCAACTGCACCTGCGACGCCTTCAGCACGGCCGCGACGCCGATCCGGGTGCTCGATTCCCCGGTGATCCCGGAGTCTGCGAACAGTCGGGCGCACAGGGCCACCAGGCCGGTGCCGACCGCGCTGGCGGCGAGGGCGAGTCCCGGCCCGGCGCCGACGGCGAGCACCACGACCGCGGGAACGACCTTTGCGATTCCGGCTCCGGCGAGGACGACGCTGAGCGGGCCGAACCGCGCCGAACCCTGCAGCAGTCCCTGTTCGGTGGCGAGCAGGACGAGGACGGGCGCTGTGACGAGCGCCGAGAACGTGGCGAGCATCCCGGTGTCGAGGGCGAACGACACGAGGGGCGTGAGCAGCGTCGCCGCGACCGCGACGATCAGCGCACAGCGGTACCCCAGCAGCCGGAGCGCGTGTGCACCCTTGCCCCGGACCGCCTCGCGGGCGACGACGGTCTGCAGTGCGAGCGCGGGGACGGCGAGGACGAGTTGGGCGGCGAGCAGACTCGCGAACTCCCCGTAACCCGCCGGGCCGAGCCAGGCGCTCGCCGCCCAGGCAAGCAGGTAGGACGCGATATTCGCGGTCATCGAGCCGGCCGTCACCATCGTCACCCCGGCGACCGCCGAGCTGGTGAGGGTCTGGCGTGGCATTCGCCCATGATGCACTACGTGCCGTGCGGGCCGGGTCGATGCACCACGTATCGTGACGGCCCATGACCGTCCGGCGCCGAGCACCGTTCGTGGCGGCGGTCTACAGCCTCGTCCTGGCGCTACTGATCCTCGGTCCGCTGCTCGGTCCCGGCTATCTGCTGCTGCGTGACGCGGTGAGCACTCCCCGGTCGTATCGCACGGACTCGGCGCTCGGTCTCACCGATGCCGCCGCGCGGGCGGTCCCGCAGGACGCCCTCCTGGCCGCGCTGAGTGCGTTCGTCGACGGCGGACTGGTGGTGAAGGCGATCCTGCTGCTCGCCCTGTGGGCGGCGGGCTGGGGCGCGGCCCGCATGGTCCGGACAGTCCTGCCGACCGCCGGGCTCGGGCCGCAACTCGTGGCCGCGACGGTGACGGTGTGGAACCCGTACGTCGCCGAGCGACTGCTGCAGGGTCACTGGAGTCTGCTGACGGGGTATGCAGCGCTGCCGTGGACGGTGTGCGCGGCCGTCGCTATCCGGCGCGGTCGGCGGCAGGGGTGGTTCGCCCTCGCGGTCTGCCTCGCCGCGGCCGGTCTGACACCGACCGGGGTGTTGCTCGCGGCGGTGACGGCGCTGGCCGTCCTCGCCTGCCCGGGTGGACGCTCCGCCCGATGGCTCCGTCTGACAGGTGCGCTGGGCCTGTTCTTCGCCGCGAGCGCGCCGTGGCTGGTGGCCACGGCTCTGTCCGGCGGCGGCGGGGACGGTTCCGATCCCGCCGGGGTCGCGGCGTTCGCGGCCCGCGCCGAACCGGGTCTGGCGACGCTCGGCAGTCTCGCCGGGCTCGGCGGCGTCTGGAACGAGACCGCCGTCCCGCAGACCCGGACCACCCTGTTCGCCCTGGTCGGAACGGTCCTGCTGCTCGGTGTCGTGCTGTGTGGTCTCCCTGCGCTGTGGCGGCGTCGACGGCATCCCGCAGTGGCCGCGCTGACCGTGCTCGCACTGCTCGCGGTGCTGCTGCCGACGCTCGGCGCGACGGCGTGGGGTCTCGACGCCGGCCGCTGGTCGGTGCAGCACGTCCCCGGCGCGGGGCTGCTCCGGGACGCGCAGAAGTGGGTGGCCCTTGCGGCCCCGCTGTATGCGCTCGCCGCCGCGGCCGCCGTGCTGCGGCGCCCGGTCACCTGGTCGGTCTCGGCCGTCCTGATCGTGCTGCTCGCCCTCCCCGACCTCGCGTGGGGCGTCGGGGGCTCCCTGCGCCCGGTCCACTATCCGCCGTCGTGGCGGCAGCTGGCCGCCGAACTGGACGACGACCCGACCAGCGGGGACGTCGCCGTCCTGCCCACCGGCATGTTCCGCAAGTTCCCCTACAGCAGTTCCGCTCCCGTCCTGGACCCCGCCCCGAGAATGCTGCCGGAGGACGTCCTGCAGACCGGCGAGCTGGTGGTGGCCGGCGGCAGCGTCGGGGGCGAGGGGTCCCGGGCGCAGCAGGTCGAACGGGTGCTGCTCACCGGCGGTTCCGCCGCCGATCTCGCGTCGCTGGGCGTCCGATGGGTTCTGGTCGAGCGCGACACGCCCGGACCCCGCGGCGAATCCGCGACCACCCTGTCCCGGCTGGAGCGACAGTTCTCGGACGAGCATCTGGAGCTGTACCGCGTCGACGGCGACGTCGCGCCGTACGAGGCGACCCGACGGGCGCGCGCGACCGTGATCGCGGCCCACGTGCTGTGGGCGATGCTGTTGGCCGGTGGTCTACTCGGCGCGGGCGTGCTCGAGGCCCGGACGCGCCAGCGCCGGCGACACCAGCCCTGACGTGCGCAGGCCCGCGGCCGTGCCGGCCAGCACCTCGTGGACGCCGTTCCCGGTGTGCTTCCAGGAGAATTCACCCGCCCGGACGCGTGCCTTCTCACCGAGCACCGTGCGGGTCTCGGGCTCGAGCAGGAGCGTCTTGACCGCCGCGGTCAGGTCGGCGACGTCGGCCGTCGCCGCCTCCGCCTTGCCGACCAGAACGCCGGTCACGCCGTCGACGACCGAATCCGTGAGGCCCTTGGAGCTGCGGTAGCCGACGGTCGGGACGCCGTGCTGCGCTGCCTCGATGACGGCGAGACCCCAGCCCTCCTTGCGGGAGGGCATCACGTGCACCCAGGACTGCGACAGCAACTGGTGTTTGCGGGTCTCGTCGACGTGCCCGTGGAACGTGACGGCGTCGCCGATGCCCAGCTCGTGCGCGCGGTCGCGGAGGTTCTGCTCCCACCAGCCGCCACCGATGACGTCGAGGTGCACGTCGGCGATCGTGGGGCGCAGGGCGGCGACGGCCTCGAGGGCGTCCTCGATCTGTTTGTGCGGCACGAGCCGTGACAGCACGCACACGCTGGGGTGCGCGGTCCTCGTGTCGGCGCCGCCGATGTCCACGCCGAGAGGGATGTCGTCGGCGCCGTTGCGCACCACCGCGATCCGCTCGCGCTCCACTCCCAGTTCGACGAGTTCGTCGGCGGACGGCAGCGACACGGTGAGGTACTGGTCGTCCCGGTGGGTGCGCGGCGACAGCCGGGATTCCACCCACCAGCCGATCTTGCCCATCAACCGGCCCGCCACCGGCCACTGCTCGCGGTGGCAGTGATGGACGAGCAGCGTGACCGGTGCGCCTGCGACGACGCGGGAGAAGAACGGGATGCCGTTCTGGGTGTCGATGACGGCGTCGGGCCGGATGCCGCGGAGCGGCCCGAACCCGAGCCGGCCGGCGGCGATCGCGGCGAGGGCGCGGGGGTAGACGCTGTACCGTCCGCCTGCCCGGCTGATCTCGATGCCGTCGACGGTCTCCTTCTTGGCGGCGCCGCGGTAACCGGCGGTGCGGAGGGTGACCTTGATTCCCCGCGCCGCGAGCTGGGCGCCGACCTCCTCGAGGTACCGCTCACTGCCGCCACCCTGCGGGTGACCGGTGTCGCGCCAGCAGAGCAGCAGAACCTCTCGCACGTTCATATACTCCTGTGGTCGGTGCGGTACTCGTGGTCTCGGGGCGGGACGTTCGCCGCTGTAGTCCCCGAACACCCTATCGGTCGTATTCCACCCGATGTTGCAGCCACCGCGAACGGATTGCCGTCCCGGCGGCTCCACTCGCTAAGGTTCAGTCTCGTGACGACGCCTCCCGTGACCCGGCGATTCGGTCGACGGGCAACCCTGAAGAGGTCGTTCGGCCTGCTCAGCGACTTCCGGCACGAACAGACCGCGCCCGACCTGTTCTACGGCGCCCTCGCCCGCGACTCCGTCGAACTGATCGGCGACCTGTGGGGCGGTCTGACCGACGCGGATCTCACCGGCACGACGGTCCTCGACGTCGGCGGCGGCCCCGGCTACTTCGCGGACGTGTTCCAGCAGGCCGGCGCCCGGTACGTTCCCGTGGAACCGGATCCGTCCGAGATGCACGCCGCGGGACTCGCGGTGGGCGGCGCCGTCCGTGGGTCGGGGCTGGCGCTGCCGTTCCGGACGGCGTCGGTGGACATCTGCTTCTCGTC
Source organism: Rhodococcus sp. ACS1 (assembly GCF_002300155.1). NCBI lineage: Bacteria > Bacillati > Actinomycetota > Actinomycetes > Mycobacteriales > Nocardiaceae > Rhodococcus > Rhodococcus sp. ACS1. The sequence continues at coordinate 1,551,661 of NZ_NSDZ01000005.1, read as the reverse complement.
CAACGTCGCCGAGCACGTCAGCGAACCGTGGGCAATGGCGGAGGAGATGATCCGCGTGACGAAACCCGGCGGCCTGATGGTGCTGTCGTACACGTTGTGGTGGGGCCCGTTCGGCGGCCACGAGACCGGACCGTGGCATGCACTGGGCGGCGAGTACGCCGCCCGGCGTTACCTGCGCAGGAACGGCCGGGAACCCAAGAACCGCTACGGTGTGTCGCTGTTCAAAGTGGGTGCGGCCGACGGGCTTCGGTGGGCCCGGCGCACCCCGGACGCGGAGTTGCTGGCCGCCTTCCCCCGCTATCACCCGCGCTGGGCGTGGTGGATGGTGCGCGTCCCCGGACTGCGGGAGTTCCTGGTGAGCAATCTCGTTCTCGTGATGCGGAAGCGCTGACCGTGGTCGCGCTGGCACTCGACATCGGCGGCACCAAGATCGCCGCCGGGATCGTCGGCGCGGACGGCGCGGTGCCGCACCCTGTGACCACTCCCACGCCGGCGGCCGGAGTCGCGGCCGCGTGCGCCGCCCTGCTGCGCGAGGTCGCGGGAAGCGCGAAGATCACGTCGGTCGGCATCGCCTGCGCCGGACCGGTCGACACAGTCGCCGGCACCGTGTCGCCCATCAACATCGAGGAGTGGGCGGGCGGATTCGGCCTGGTCGGCGCCGTGCAGGACCTCTTCCCCGGCGTCCCTGCGCGACTGGCCATGGACGGCGCCGCGGCCGCACTCGGCGAGCATCACCACGGCGCCGGTCGCGGCGCCCCCGACCTGCTGAGCCTCGTCGTGTCCACCGGCATCGGCGGCGGGGTGATCCTCGGCGGTCGCATCGCCACCGGCCGGACCGGCAACGCGGGACACATCGGCCACATGGTGGTTTCCGGCGGGACCGACCCGTGCACGTGCGGCGGGGTCGGGTGCCTGGAGACGGTCGCCAGCGGACCGTCGTCCGTGCGCTGGGCCCGCTCCCGCGGATGGCGCGGAACGACGGGCGTCGAATTGGCGCGGGCCGCCGCGGACGGTGACGAGGTCGCGGTGGCCGCCCTCGACCGCGCGGGGACCGCACTGGGGCAGGCGATCGCGTCGGCCGCGGCTCTGCTCGACGTCGATCTCGCGGTGATCGGCGGCGGATTCGCGCAGGCAGGGCCGCCGTTGTGGGACCCGATGCGCCGGGCCGCGGCCCGTCACGCCCGGTTGTCCTTCGTCGCCGATCTGCGCGTGGTGCCCGCGGAACTCGGCGCCTCGGGCACGCTCGTCGGGGCGGCGGTCCTGGCCGCCGGCGAGGGCTGACACAGCGGAATCTCCTCACCTGTTCCGAAATTCTGTAACGTGTTCTAGTGTTCAGGGTCACACCACGTTCAGGAGAGGAGGTGACCGTGAGCACGAGCGCAACCCGATCTGCCGACGACTCCGATCACCAATCCGAAGTTGCCAGGCCCAGTGATTCCCGTCGCGATCCGGAGGTGCTGCGGGAGGCGCTCCAACGCTGGCTCGCCGCGCAATTGCCCTCCGACGCCGCACCCGAGGTCACCCACGTCCATCTCCCCGACGCCAACGGCATGTCGAGCGAGACCATCCTGTTCGACGCCACCTGGTCGGGCGAGGTGCACCCGCTGGTCGCACGCGTCGCGCCCGCCGACACGACGATGCCCGTCTTCCCCGACTACGACCTCGACGGACAGTTCCAGGCGATGACGCAGGTCCGGGAACACTCCGCCGTCCCGGTCCCGGTCGTCTACTGGTCCGAGCCCGATCCCGGGCCGCTGGGCGCCCCGTTCTTCGTCATGGCCCGCGTCTCCGGGCAGGTTCCGCCGGACGTGATGCCCTACAACTTCGGGTCGTGGGTGACGGAGGCGACCGAGGAGCAGCGTGCACTGCTGCAGCACAGTGCCGTGAATGTGCTTGCGCAACTGCACGACATCGACCGGCCGTGGGAGCGGTTCGCGTTCCTGCGGCTGCCCGGCGCCGGCCCCACCGTCTCCGAGGCGCTCGCCGCGCACATCCGGCAGCAACGTGACTACTACGAATGGACGACCCGGTCCGGCCCCCGGTCCCCGCTCATCGAACGCGGCTTCGCGTGGATGGAGGAGAACCTCCCGGACGACTCCTCCCCCGCCGTCTTCTGCTGGGGTGACGCCCGCATCGGCAACATGATGTTCGAGGACTTCCGGCCGGTGGCCGTACTCGACTGGGAGATGGCCACGCTCGGGCCCCGCGAACTCGACCTGGGCTGGATGACATACCTGCACCGGTTCTTCGAGGACATCGCCGCGGCCGCCGGACTCGACGGGATGCCCGGCTTCCTGCGCCTCGACGACCTCGCCGCCCTGTACGAGGAACTGACGGGCCACGCGCCCCGCGATCTCGAGTACTACACCGCCTACGCGGCCCTGCGGCAGGCGACGATCATGCTGCGAATTCAGGAGCGCGCCATCCACTTCGGTCAGGCCGTCGCCCCCGAGGATCCGGACGACATGATCATGCACCGCGCCTCGCTCGAGGCGATGCTCGACGGCACGTACTGGGAGAAGATCCGATGACCGCCGACTACGCCGGAAACCCGCTGTCCCCGATGGACGACTACCCCATCCATCAGGTGGCCGAGCCCATCCGGCGGGTCGCGACGTCCGACCGCAACTTCTACGACCGCTACTACTTCAACTGCTATCCCTCGGCCGAGTCCGACCTGTTCCTCATCATCGGTCTCGGCCAGTACCCCAACCTCGGGGTCACGGACGCGTTCGCGGTGCTCCGCCGCGGCGACGACCACATCGTCGTCCGCGGGTCGGCGGCGCTGGGCCACGACCGCTCCGAGAGCACCGTCGGACCATTCCGGGTCGAGGTCCTCGAGGGGCTGCAGCGCCTGCGCGTGGTGCTCGCACCGGGCGATTACGACCTCTCCTTCGACCTCACCTTCGACGGCGCGATCCCCGCGACGCTCGAGCCCCGCCACTTCCGCAGGCAACTCGAGCGGGTCACGTTCGACACGAGCCGCTTCGTCCAGACCGGTACCTGGGCAGGCGAACTCACGATCGACGGGCAGAGCCGCCCCGTCACCCCCGACACCTGGCGCGGCAACCGCGACCGGTCGTGGGGAGTGCGTCCCGTCGGCGAGTCCGAGCCGCCCGGACGGCGGGCGGTCGACGGGATCCAGAACTTCTTCTGGATCTACTCGGTGATGCAGTTCGAGGACTACGCCGTCTCCGTCGTCCTGCAGGAGGACGAACTCGGCAGGCGCATCGTCGAGGAGGCCGTCCGCATCTGGCCGGACGCCGACCACGAACCCGAATGGCTGGGCCGACCCGAACACGAGCTGAAATTCGAGCCCGGGACGCGCGACGTCACGTCGGCGTCGCTGAGTTTCCACCGGCCGACCGGCGAGGTCGTCACCGTCACCTGCGACCTGCTGGTTCCCAACTACATCGGTATCGGAACCGGCTACGGACTCGAGGCCGACTGGCGTCACGGCATGTGGCAGGGCGAACTCGTGGTGCAGGGACTGCGCAAACGGGCGTCCGAGATCGAGCCGGGACTCCGGATGTTCTGCCCCGTCGACAATCTCACCCGATTCCGACTCGAGGACGGCGGCGAGACCGTAGTCGGGACCGGGCTGTTCGAGGTCGCGGCGATCGGGCCACACGCACGATACGGATTCGACAGTTTCACCGACACCGCCTCCTGACCGGGGGAACGACACGAGGAATGGACTCATGACCGACTACGACAAGCTCTACATCGGCGGCAAGTGGGTGGCCCCGGCCACCGACCAGGTGCTCGAAGTGTTCTCCCCGGCCACCGAGGAACGCGTCGGCAGCTGTCCCGTCGCGTCGCCTGCCGACATCGACGACGCCGTCGCCGTCGCCAGGCGGGCGTTCGACGAAGGTCCGTGGCCGCAGACCACTCCCGCGGAGCGCGGAGAGATCCTCGCGAAGGCGGCGAAGCTCATCGAGGAGCGCGGCGAGACCCTCAACGCGCTGATCTCGTCGGAGATGGGTCAGCCGCCCGCGATGGTCGGGATGATGCAGCAGACGCCGTCGCTCGCGACGCTGAACTTCTACGCCGGTCTCGCGAACGAATTCGAGTGGGAGCAGACCCGCACCGGCGTGTTCGGCCAGACGAAGGTGCTGCGGGAGCCGGTCGGTGTGGTGGCCGCGGTCCTCGCCTGGAACGTCCCACTGTTCCTGGCCGTCAACAAACTGTCCCCGGCGCTGCTCGCCGGCTGCACCGTGCTGCTGAAGCCGGCACCCGAATCCCCGCTCTCCACACACGTTCTCGCCGAGATCTTCGCCGAGGCCGGGGTCCCCGAGGGCGTCATCTCCGTTCTGCCCGGCGGCGCCGAGACCGGTGAATACCTGGTCTCGCATCCCGGCATCGACAAGATCACGTTCACCGGCAGCAGTCCCGTCGGCCGCAAGATCGGGGCCATCGCCGCGCAGAACCTCAAGCGCTGCTCCCTCGAACTGGGCGGCAAGTCGGCGGCCATCATCCTCGAGGACGCCGACCTCGCGTCCACGATGCCGATGCTGGTGATGTCCGGGCTGATGAACACCGGGCAGGCGTGCGTCGCGCAGACCCGGATCCTCGCCCCGCGGTCCCGCTACGACGAAGTGCTGGACGCCCTCGTCGCGGGTGCCGGATTCATGGCCGTCGGCGATCCGTCCGACCCGGCCGCGCAACTCGGGCCGCTGATCTCCGAGAAGCAGCGCGACCGCGTCGAGGGGTACATCGCCAAGGGCAAGGAACAGGGTGCCCGCGTGGTGCTCGGCGGCGGCCGCCCGGAGGGCCTCGACAAGGGCTGGTACGTGGAGCCGACCATCTTCGCGGACGTCGACAACTCGATGACGATCGCCCGCGAGGAAATCTTCGGGCCAGTCCTCTCCGTGATCCCCTACGACTCCGAGGACGAGGCGATCAAGATCGCCAACGACTCCGACTACGGACTCGCCGGCTCGGTGTACACCACCGACATCGACCACGGACTCGCCGTCGCGAAGCAGATCCGCACCGGCACGTACGCCATCAACTGGTACGCATTCGATCCGGGATCACCGTTCGGCGGCTACAAGGCCTCCGGCATCGGCCGCGAGAACGGACCGGAAGGGCTCGAGGCGTTCTGCGAGACCAAGTCCGTCCTCATGCCGCCCGGCTACACGGGGTAGGCGGCTCCGCCGCCCGTGAGTGGTTGACGAGTCCAGAGACTCCTCAACCACTCACGGGCGCGAAGCGCCTAGCTGCCGAACTGGACCCCACCGAGCGGGCCGCCGACGAGGACGATCTGCGGCATCGTGGTCTGGGGATTGGCGACGGTGGTCAGCGACAGGCATTCGCCGAGGACCGCGTAGGCGCCGTCCGGAAGTTCCGGAGTGGTGAACGTCTTGACGGCGTCGCCCGTGGCGTTCGCGAGAACGCGTTCGATCGGGTTGGTGGCCCACGCGACGAATCCCGGTTCGAGAACGACGGTCGGGTCCGCGAGTACCGCGGGCAGCTTGGTGGCGTCGAATGCCACGGCGCCGCAGGACTGGGCGTCCAGCAGATTCAGGACGTTGGGGTTGGTGACGGTGATGTCGAGGGTGCTTCCGTCGACCGCGGTCACCACGGTGGGAGGCTGCACTTCCGTCGCTGCGGAAGCGGTCGCCGGCATGGTCATGGTTACGGTGGCGGCGGCTGCGGCAGCGAGTGCGGCCCCTCCGGCGAGTCGTTTCATGCCCCTGCTGGTCCCTGTCTGCATCTGCAATCCTTTCGTCGCGTGCGAGCTTCGAGAATCGAAGCTTTTACAAACCGAATGGTATGCGTTTACTACAGAAGCCTCCCCCGAAACGACGAATGTCACAGCGGTTCAGGCGAACTGAACCACTGTGACATTCGGTCACCGGGGAGGGACTAGCCCAGGCGCTGCTTCAGGGCCTCGAACTCGTCACGGATGCCGGAGGGCACCTTCTCGCCGAGGAACTCGAACCATTCCTCGATGAGCGGCAGCTCCTGCTTCCACTCGTCGACGTCGACCTTGAGCGCCTCGTCGACGTCGTTGCCGTTGACGTCCAGCCCGCCGAGCTCCAGATCGGCTGCGGTCGGAACGAATCCGATCGGGGTGGACTCGGCGCCGGCCTTGTGCTCGATGCGGTCGACGATCCACTTCAGCACGCGGGAGTTCTCGCCGAAACCGGGCCACAGGAAGCGGCCGTCTTCGCCGCGACGGAACCAGTTGACGTAGAAGATCTTCGGCAGCTTCTCGGAATCCGCGTGCTTGCCGAGGTTGATCCAGTGGTTCAGGTAGTCGCCGGCGTTGTAGCCGATGAACGGGATCATGGCCATCGGGTCGCGGCGGACGGTGCCCACGGCGCCCTCGGCGGCAGCGGTCTGCTCGGACGACAGCGTCGCACCGAGGAACGTGCCGTGCTGCCAGTCGAAGGACTCGCTGACCAGCGGAACCGTGGTCTTACGGCGTCCACCGAACAGGATCGCGGAGATCGGCACACCCTGCGGGTCGTCCCACTCGGGGGCGAGGATCGGGCACTGCGACATCGGGGTGCAGTAACGCGAGTTCGGGTGCGCGGCCTTCTCGTCCGACTCGGGCGTCCACTCGTTGCCCTTCCAGTCGACGAGGTGCTGCGGGTCTCCCTCGAGGCCCTCCCACCAGACGTCGCCGTCGTCGGTCTGCGCGACGTTCGTGTACAGCGAGTTGCCGGCCTCGAGCGTCTTCATCGCGTTCGGGTTCGACCCGTAGTTGGTGCCCGGCGCGACGCCGAAGAACCCATACTCCGGGTTGACGGCGTACAGGCGGCCGTCCTCACCGAAGCGCATCCACGCGATGTCGTCACCGAGGGTCTCGGCGCGCCATCCGGGGATGGTGGGCTGGATCATCGCGAGGTTGGTCTTACCGCAGGCGCTCGGGAACGCGGCCGCGATGTAGTACGGCTTGTCCTCCGGGGAGATCAGCTTGAGGATCAGCATGTGCTCGGCCAGCCAGCCCTCGTCGTGGGCCATCGCCGACGCGATGCGCAGCGAGTAGCACTTCTTGCCGAGCAGAGCGTTTCCGCCGTAGCCGGAACCGTAGCTCCAGATCTCGCGGTCCTCGGGGAAGTGGGTGATGTACTTGGTGTCGTTGCACGGCCACGGGACGTCGGCCTGACCCTCGGCGAGAGGTGCGCCGACCGAGTGCAGCGCCTTCACGAACGGCTTGTCCTTGCCCAGCTTCTCCATCGCGGCCGTGCCCATGCGCGTCATGATGCGCATGGAGACGACGACGTACTCGGAGTCGGTGATCTCGACACCCAGCTTCGGGTCGTCAGCCCCGAGCGGACCCATGCAGAACGGCACCACGTACATGGTGCGTCCGCGCATGCTGCCGCGGTAGAGGTCGGTCATGAGCGACCGCATCTCCGTCGGGTCCATCCAGTTGTTGGTGGGCCCGGCGTCGATCTCCTCCCGCGAGCAGATGTAGGTGCGGGACTCGACGCGTGCGACGTCCGACGGGTCCGAGTTGCCGACGAACGAATTCGGCTTCTTCTCGTCGTTGAGTCGCGTGAACGTGCCGGCCGCGACGAGCTGCTCGGTCAGTCGATCCCATTCTGCGTCCGAGCCGTCGGCGAAGACGACGCGGTCGGGCTGAGTGAGTTCGGCAACCTCTCGAACCCAGGCGAGCAGCTCACTGTGCTCCGTGGGGGGCGTGCCGTCAGTTCCGTTCAGACCGGGAATGGTCGCTGAGGTCATCAAACTCTCCTGGGGTGAGCCGGAACCGGACCATCTGCCGTCCGCTGAGAGAGCCTCGCAGCGTGTGCCAGACGGTCCGATTTCCCCTCTCGGCGGGGTCCAGCCAGGCCGTCCATGCCACATGGAAGACGCGGGCGCCGGGTGTCCTATCCCTAGAGGTTAACGCCGCGAGTCCCGTCTCGGGGAATCGGGTGCGGTTGGAATGGTCACAGAAACGATTCAGTAGCCCTGTCAGGAGCCTTTCCCGCGTCTGGAGTGCGGATTTCGGGGATGGTCAGCCGATACCGAGAGTCCCACCATCGGTCTGCTCCCAGTGCACGACGCCGTCGCCGTCGCGGTGAAACTCCCACGACGCGTAGTCGCCGTCCTCGTGGATCAACGTCAGATGGTCTGCGTCGCCGTCCGAGTCGAGGTCGGAGGCGATGACGACGGCATCGCCCGCGTCGAAGGTCTGTGTGTCGAGGACGCCGTCGCCGTCGATGTCGTGGGTGGGATCGGTGAGCGCGACCGGCCCGGAATCGTGGCCGAACGTGTTCGGATCGAGGTCCGGCACGTCCGGGACCAGAAAACTCTCAGTCGTCGCCACCGCGGTCTCCCTTCGTATTTCGGACCGGTTTCCCGCCCAAAACAAGACATATCAAGATAATTCAACACGATCCCACATAAAAACGGGCGAACATCGGTCGGGCACCTATGTATTCAGACGTTCGCCGCGCCGATTCGGTTCCCCGGCCGGCCTGCGGACCTCCTGCAGTCCCCGGTCGACCGCCGCGAGGTCGCGTTCGCACGACGACAACTGCCCGCTGCGTCGCGCGGCCAGCCGGCGGAGTTCACCGTCGATCCGGGCGACCCGCTCGTCCACCTCCCGGGCGGCGACCCTGCTCTCGGCGATGACCGCCTCACTCACCCGGGTCTCCGCCGCCAGCAACCGGGCGAGGACGAACTGCTCCCACTGCGACCGCACGTGCACCAGCGCCTCGGTCGCCCACTGCCGCACGTGGGCACGCTCGGCGACGTGCGCGCGCGACCGCGTCAGCCACCACGCCGCGACCGCGCCCAGCGCGAGGGTGAGCGGGATGGTCGCGATGTCGAGGGCGGGCACCATCGACAGCGGCGAGACCACCAGCCTGCCCAGACCGAGCCCGGCGGACGCACCGATCAGGATCGTCATCCGGTCTTCCAGTCCGCGGTGCCGCGGTTCGGGCCCTTCCGGCACCACCGGTTCCGCCAGCGGAGCGGCGGCCTCGGGATCGGAGACGGCGACGCCGACACGCGACCGCAGGTCGTCGAGGCGCCCGGTCACCGCGGTGTCGACCGCACCGCTTCTCTCTCGCACGATCTCGGCCAGCCGGCCGGGATAGTCCGCAAGGGTCCCGCGGCCTGCGCGGTCGATCTCGGAACGCGCCGACGTTCCGGCCGCGCGGACCTGGGATGCCACCTCGTGCAGCAACTCGACCTTCGCGAGCTGGACTTGACCGCGGAGCTGGGCGACCCGTTCCGTGCGTCCGCCGTCGCGCAGCGTCAGCGCGCGAACCCGCTCGGCGCGCAGTTCCGCGCCGGGCTCGGTCTCCCGCACGGACCGGGCGGTGGCCGCGATCATCCGCCGGGTCTGCTCGAGCACCGCCTCGGCGGCGGGGCGCGAGTCGCGGGCCTCGTCCCGGGCGGCCCTCTGGAGTGCCGCGAGCACCGCCTCCACCCCGGATCCGCCGGCCGCGACCGGGTGGATCTCCGCGTCGGCGAAACGCGCCGCGTGCCGGGCGAGCAGGGTCCGGTTGCGTTCGCGCACGCCCGCCCAGTCCCGGTGGAGATCGGTCTTGGTGAGCGCGAAGACCACGGGGCACGCCGGTCGCGCGACGACGTCGAGAACGGACAGCTCTTCCCGTCCGAGTGGTGCCGACGCGTCGAGCACCATCAGAACCACCCCGGCGTCGAGCGGATCCTCCACGAATGCGAGCGCGTGCGCGTCGAGCGCGCGGAGCCGGCGCACGAGAGTGGTCTTGCCTGCGCGCCGCGGCCCCGCCACGAGGACACCTCGCTGCGCGGGTCCCCCGGACTTCAGCCGGGCGACGGCGTCCGGGTTCCATCGCGCCACCACGTCGACGGTCTCGGCGGGCAGATCGGACAACTGCGGTGTCGTCACGTTCCGGGGCTGCCGCTCAGCTGCCGTCCGACGCGAACGTAGTGGCGCCGGATGTCGACGACCGCCCGGCGCCTGCGGGCCGTCGGCTGGCGGGCGAGTTGCGCCCGCCACCAGTCCGCGCACCGGCCGGCGTCCGCGGCGGTGCGCGGCGGTTCCGGCTCGTCCGCGATGCAGTCGGCGAGGTGGAGCCGGGCCGCGGCGGCGCCGAGAGCAACCGCGTGGTCGCCGGCGAGGTACCGCTCCAGCACGTCGCGGGACGCGAGGCTGCGCGCGGCCTGCGACCGCAGCGTGTTCAGCAGGATCTCACCGCGGTGCGCCCGGACTCGTGCGACCCGGTCGGCGACCGCGGCCGACACCGCACCGATCCCGGACTCCGAGGACGTCCCCGCGGTCGCGAGCGTGCCGATCAACGGCAGAGCCGGGAGGCCGCCCTCGTCCGAGCATTCGGCAGCCCGCGCGGTCGCCGTCGCCCAGGCGTCGGCGGGCACTCGCGACGCGCCCACCGTGTCCGCCTTGTTGAGGACGAACAGGGCCTGCGCCGGGTCCAGGTTCCGCACGGCGTCCCGGTCGGCGTCGCGCACCGCTTCGACGAGGACGTAGACCACGACGTCGCCGTCCAGCACCGGGTCGGGAGCGCCCGGCACGTCGACGGCGTCCGATTCCTCCACGACCGCGCCGTCGATGCCACCGGCGGTCAGCGCGGCGGCCACGGTCGACCTGCCCACACCCGCCCGACCGGCGGTCTGAACCCGGACAGGCGCCCGAAACGCCGCGACGGCGGCGCGCACCCGGTCGCCGCCGGCCTCGTCCAGTGCCGCTACTTCTGCGGCGAGATCCGTCAGTATTCCGCCCCCGGCATCTGCAGTGCCCATGACGCAGTCACCCCCCTTCGTCCCGCGCCGATTCTGTCAGACTCGCCCCGAATCGGCGTGGGCAACCGTGCAGGCTGGGCACCGGATTACCGAAAAAGTCTCAAGGTGAACTTCAGACCCGTATGCCAGAAACGCCCCTCATGCGTGACAATGGTCCGGTGAACCACGCTGATCAGGATGCACCCGCCGTCCCCGAGGAGGGGCAGACGAAGGACTCGAAGGGGTCCCGTCTCCACCCGAGGGTGACAAGTTTCCGCTCGCGCAGGGGCGCCCTGACCGCCGCCCAGCAGGAGTCGTGGGACCGGCAGTGGCCCGTGATCGGCGCCGACGTCTCGGACAATCGCCTGGACGCGCCGTCGTGGTTCGGCAGGGACGCGCCCCTGATCCTCGAGATCGGCTCGGGCACGGGTACCGCCACCGCGGCGATGGCGAAGGCCGAACCGCACGTGAACCTCGTGGCCGTCGAGGTCTACCGGCCCGGGCTCGCACAGTTGATTCAACAGATCGAACGGGACGAGATCCCGAACATCCGGGTCCTGCGCGGCGACGCCATGGATGTCCTGGAGAACATGATCGAACCGGAATCGCTCACCGGAGTCCGTGTCTTCTTCCCGGATCCGTGGCCGAAGGCCCGCCATCACAAGCGGCGCCTGCTGCAGGCCCCCACTTTCGCCCTGATCGCGAGCAGGTTGAAAGCCGGCGGTGTGTTGCATGTCGCAACAGATCACGCCGAGTACGCCGAGGCCATCGCCGAGGCAGGCAACGCGGAACCCCTCCTGACCTCCCTCGACTGGGAATCACCCATGACGCACGAGCGTCCGGTGACGAAGTTCGAAGACAAGGCCCACCAGGTCGGCAGTGCGATCACCGAGTTGATTTGGGGGAAGATCAGGTCATGAGCGTCAGCGAGCAGTACACCGACACAGCCGGCACCGCCCCGGCAGGCACCGCAGTGTCGTCAGGATCTCCCGCGGTGGGTGCACGTGACGGGCGCCACCAGAAGCGGGTCCTTCTCGTCTGGGACGCACCCAACCTCGACATGGGTCTCGGCGCCATCCTCGGCGGCAGGCCCACGGCCGCCTACCGGCCACGATTCGACGCACTCGGCCGCTGGTTGCTCTCCCGGACCGCGGAACTGTCCGCGTCCGGCACCGACACACTCGAACCCGAGGCAACGGTCTTCACCAACATCGCGGCTGGCAGCGCCGATGTCGTGAGACCGTGGGTCGAAGCCTTGCGTAATGTGGGATTCGCGGTGTTCGCCAAGCCGAAGATCGATGAGGACAGCGACGTCGACTCCGACATGCTGGACCACATCGCGCTTCGTCACGGCGAGGGGCTGGCCGGTGTCATGGTCGCCTCCGCCGACGGTCAAGCATTTCGCGAACCGTTGGAGGACATCGCCGCGACCGGCATTCCGGTCCAGATACTCGGGTTCCGCGAGCACGCCAGCTGGGCGGTCGCGTCCGACCTTCTGGACTTCGTCGATCTCGAGGACATCCCCGGCGTGTTCCGGGAGCCACTGCCTCGGGTCAGCCTCGACACACTGCCCGACGAGGGTGCCTGGTTGCAGCCGTTCCGACCGCTTTCCGCCCTGCTCGTCGGGCGGAAGAGTGCTGCCGAGTAGGAGTTGATCTGTGTTCGCGAGCTGGGGAAGCGTCGTCTACCGGGCCCGATTCACCGTCATCGGCATCATGGTTGCCTTGTTGCTCGGTTCGGCCGCGTACGGCCTGGGCCTCGAGAAGCATCTCAGCCAGAGCGGCTGGGACGATCCGGGCTCGGAGTCGGTCGCCGCGGCCAAGCTGGCTGACGGCACCTTCGGCCGCGACACCAACAGCGACGTCGTCGCGCTCTATACGGCGCCCGAGGGCAAGACGATCGAGGACCCCGAGTTCCAGGCGAAGGTCGTCGCGAACCTCGAGCGTCTGGCCGCGGAACACCCGGACAAGATCCTCAAGATCAACGGCGGCTATTTCAAGGTCGGCACCGCACCGCAGCTGGCGTCCGCCGCGGACGCCGACAAGCAGCACGCGATCGAGAGCGTCGCGATCGTCGGCGACAACGACACCGAGGTCACGGCCAATTTCCGCGACGTCAAGGACGAGTTCTACATCGACGGCGTCGACGTGCAACTCGCCGGTCTCCAGCCCGTGTCGGGTGCGCTCAACGACACGATGGCCACGGACATCCGGCGGATGGAGCTCCTCGCGATCCCGGCCGTGGGTGTGCTGCTGTTCTTCGTGTTCGGTGGTGTCATCGCGGCGGCGCTGCCGCTGATCATCGGTGGCCTGACCGTGGTCGGCGCCAACGGCATCGTCCGTCTGATCACCAACTTCACCGAGGTCAACTCGTTCGTCGCGCCCGTGGTCTCCCTCGTGGGGCTGGGCCTGGCCATCGACTACGGGTTGTTCATCGTCAGCCGGTTCCGAGAAGAGATGGCGGAGGGGTACGACACCCGCGCCGCCGTCCGCAGAACGGTGATGACCTCGGGCCGCACCGTGGTCTTCTCGGCGACGATGATCGTCGCCAGCCTCGGCGGACTGCTGCTGTTCCCGCAGGGCTTCCTGAAATCCGTCGCCTACGGCGCCATCGCGACCGTCGGCCTCGCCGCCCTGACGTCGATCACGATCCTGCCCGCGATCCTCGGCATCCTCGGCAAGCGCGTCGACGCCCTCAGCCTCGACCGTTTCCGTCAGACCAAGAACACCGAAGAGATCGAGGCGAGCATCTGGGGCCGGCTCACCCGCTGGGTGATGCGCAACCCGCTCAAGGTCACCATTCCGATCGTCGTCGGCCTGCTCCTGCTGATCGTGCCGCTGACGGGCATCAAGTTCGGTGGCATCAACGAGACCTACCTGCCCCCGGACAGCACGACCCGCGCCGCGCAGGAACAGTTCGACGAGATCTTCCCGAACCTGCGCACCGAACCGGTCAAGCTCGTGGTGTCCGACGCCGACAACAAGGCGCTCGGCCAGATCATCAAGGAAGCCAGTGGCGCGCCGGGTCTGATCGAGCGGTTCACCCCGGAGGGCGCGGCCAAGGACGGGGTGGTTGTCCTCAAGGCGGGTCTCGTCGACCGCAACGAGTCCAAGCCGACCATCGACTATCTGCGTGCCATGGACAGTCCGGACGGCGTGCAAGTGCTGGTGGGCGGCACCCCGGCGATCGAACAGGACAGTATCTCCGCGCTGCTCGACCACCTGCCCACGATGGTGATCTCCGTCCTCTTCCTGACGACGTTGCTGATGTTCCTGACGTTCGGCTCGCTGGTGCTGCCGATCAAGGCGGCGTTGATGAGCGCGCTGGGCCTCGGGTCCACGCTGGGCATCCTGACGTGGATCTTCATCGACGGTCACGGTTCGGAGTGGCTGAACTTCACCCCCGGACCGATCATGTCGCCGGTGCTGGTGCTGATCATCGCGATCGTCTACGGCCTGTCCACCGACTACGAGGTGTTCCTGCTCTCCCGCATGGTGGAGGCGCGGGCGCAGGGGGCCAGTACGACGGAGTCGATCCGCATCGGCACCGCGCACACGGGCCGCATCATCACGGCGGCCGCGCTCATCCTCATCGTCGTCACCGGCGCGTTCGGGTTCTCCGAACTCGTGATGATGAAATACATCTCCTACGGCATGATCGCCGCGCTCATCATCGACGCGACCCTCATCCGCATGTTCCTCGTCCCCGCCACGATGAAGCTGCTCGGCGACGACTGCTGGTGGGCGCCGGCGTGGATGAAGCGGATCCAGGAGAAGACGGGCCTCGGTGAGCCCATCCTCGACAACGAGCTGATGCCCACCGACGTCCCGGAGCTCACTCCGATCGGTGCCGTTCCGCCGCAGCGCAAGCTCGCGGCGCCGCCCGCACCCCGGAAACCGGAACCGCTCACCGAGCCGATCCCGCTGGTGACCGCGCGGGCGCTGGCCGCGAAGATGTCCGAGGACGACGCGAAGGCGCGCAGGGCACAGGACGAGGCCCGGCGGTCGGCGACCGGCCGCCCGGCCCGGCCGCCGGTGGAGATCGAGGAGCCGCCCGCGGAACCGCAGACCACCGCGCTGCCGCAGCCTGCTGCGCCGCGTCCGGCCCCCACGCAGTCCCGTCCCGCGCCGGCGCCGCGCCCCGCACCGCAGTCGCGTCCCGCTCCCCGGCCCCGCCCGGCGGCGGCCCCCGCCCCGGGTCCGGCCACCGAGTCGCGTCCCATCGAGAGCTGGCTCGCCGACCTCCGGTCGACGTCGGCCGCCGAACCGCGGCCGATCTCCTCGCCTGCCGAACCGCGACCGAGCGCGGCGTCGCCGTCACTGCCCACGCGGTCGCCGCGCTCGGTGCCGGCACCGTACGAGCAGGAGACCCCCCAGTCGTCTCCTGCCCGCCCGGTGCCGCCGATCCCGTCCCGGCGTCGCGCCGCCGAGCCTGCGGAACCGGTGAACGGCGGCAGGCGCACCAACGGCGCGCCTGCCAACGGGAGCCCGGCCAACGGTGCCCCGGCCAACGGTTCGCGCCGCCGCGCCGAGGAGCCGCCCGTCGATCCGGACGACGCCTCGAGCGGCAGGCACCGCGCGGACGACGGCAACGCCGTCAGCGTCAGCGAACTCATCGCTCGGCAGAACCGGCGCTGACGGAGCCGTTCGGCGTTCCCCGCCCGGCCTCCCGCTCCGCGAATTCACGCGCGTAGCGGGTGCCGGCGAGGAGCAGCAGCAGGCCCACCACCAGGAACGCGAGGACGCGGAACAGCCCGTCGAGGGTGGCCAGGTCGAACAGGAACAGTTTGGCCAGCGCCGCGGCGGTCAGCCCCAGTCCGACGCCGAGCGCGGTGTGGGCGTAGTCGCGGCGGGCCAGTCCGAACACCAGGGCGGCCGTCGCCGCCGCCATCCACGCGATGGTCGCGGCGCAGTGTCCGGCGATGAAGCCTGCGGACGTCCCGGTGAGCGCCGTCCCCGCGGACACCGTCGCGGTGGTGACGGCGTACAGGATCACCAGGCCGGCGAGCACCCACCACGGCTGGGCGTCGGCGGTGCTCAGCAGCTTCAGTGTGTGCGCGTACCAGACGAACAGGAAGACCGTTCCCGCGAGCACCAGCGACGATAGCACCGTGGTCACCCCGAGCGCGTCGAGCGCGCGGTACTCGTCGACGAGGACGAACGGCGGCGCGGCGATCGCGAAGGCAAGCCCGCCCACGACGGTGAAGACGGCACCGACGGCGTATGCGATCCGTGACTCCGCCTGCCCGCCCACGGTGAGGAACAGTGCCGCCACCCCGAGCAGCACGAGCGGTGCGAGGTCTTCGCTCGACCCGAGAAGGCAGGCTTCGAGCAGCGCGAGGGTACCCACGCCGGCGAGCGCGATCCGGGCATGGTTCGGCAACGACCGGGCCACGGCGAACGCGGCGAACATCGCGGCGGCCAGTGCCAGCGCGATCAGCGTGGACCCGAGCCGGTCGAAGAGGTGACCGATCACCAGCGTCGGGACGGCCGTCGTGACGATCATCGCGGTCGCGGTGATGTCGCGAGAGTTGCTGCGCAGCAGGATGATCGACGACACGAGCCCGACGAGGGCAACCAGTGCGGCGGAGGCCAGCAGCCAGAACCGTTCCGGCCGGTCGTAGAGTCCGGTATTCGCGATCGCGATCACCAGTGCGATCACCACCGGGCACGTCCTCGCGATCGCCAGGTACAGCCAGTCGCGACCGAGTTGCGCCGGGAAGCTCGCGACCTGGATCACGAACAGGAACCCGATCAGGGTGAGCGTGATGCCGTCGGTGAGCACGGGCGCGAGCACGGCGGCACCGGTCACCACGAGCAGGGCGAGGGGTTGCGAATCCCACCTGACCGCCAGTGCGACACCGGCTCCCGCGATCCCGAGCGCCACGACCATCGCGAGCACCGGCAGCAGCCAGTGATAGACGACCGCCACGGCCACGACGTCCAGGTAGGCGCCGGCGATACCCGTTGCCGCGAGCGCGATCCCGCCGACCCGGCCGCCGGGACGTCCGAAGACGCGGGCACCGGCGACGACGAGACCGACCGAGAACAGCCCGCCCGCCACCACCCGCAGTTCCGGGCCGAAGAACCCGGCCTGCGCCGCCAGCACGAGCAGCATCACCACACCGATCAGGGTGACGGCGACACCCGCGACGGCGAGGACGCGGCTGATCATCCCGTCGCGCTGCCACCAGGGTTCGCGAACCACCCGGGGCCGCGGCGCGGGTGGTGGTGCGGGCCGGTACGGGGCGGCCGGTGCGGGCGGCGGAGGTGCCGGGGCAGTCTGCGGCACCGGTGGCCGGTACATCGGCTGCGGCACCGGCTGGGGCTGCGGCACGGGCTGGGGCTGGGGCTGGGGCCGCGGGACGCTCGCGAGTTGCGCCTGCAGGACGGCGAGGTTCTCACCCACGTGACGCATCTGCTGACCGAGCGCCGAGAAGTCGCCGGACAGCTGCGCGACGAGCCGGGGGTCGACCGAAGGAATACCAGGTGTGGACATGGATCAATCGTCCTGCGGCGACGGCGCCCACACATGAGTAGGCCTACTCGAGAGACCTGCGTCGAGCTACCCGAACATGCGGCGGATCGACGTACCGAAAGGGTGTTTGGCGGTCACGTTCCCGAACCTGACCTTGCCCCGGACGACGAGGTGCAGCGGGCCGATGGGAGGGCCGGTCCGCACCCTGTTGGTCGCGGAACCACCGACCGTTTCGACGCCGTTGAGGTCGACCGTCGCCTCTTCCGGCACGACCAGCGAGATCGTGCTCGCGTAGTCGTCGATCGTCACGTGCACCACCTGCGTGGCCATGACGGCCCGCGTGAAGTCGAGCGTCACCGTCGACAGCCGGGTGTTCACCTCGAGGGCGGGGGGAACGTTCCACGAGCCGGTGCGGCTGACCGACGACATCCGGCCGCGGACGACGTCGCCCGGGGGCGGTGGAGGTGACCGGTGCACGGTCGGCGGAACCGGCGGCGCCGGGCGGGACACGTACGGCTGGTCGGGGTACGGCGGCGGCGTGAACTCGGAGATCAACTGGATTCCCGGCAGATCCACCAGGACGACGTTCAGCTCCGCGCGCGTCTTCGCGGCGAGTGCCGTGTCCATCCGTTCGGTGAACTCCCCGAGCGAGAGCATCCCCTGGCCCACCGCCCGCTGCAGCAGTTCGCCGACGTGTTCCCGTTCCGCATCCGATACGCGTAGGTCCCGTGCCTCCATACCGACCAGGCTAGCGCCCGTGAGTATTTGTTAACCGCCGGACGTTAACAAGTACTCACGGCTACTCGAGGCCCTGCTCGATGGCGTACCTGGTCAGCTCGACGCGGTTGGCCAACTGCAGCTTGCGTAGCGTGGCCTGGACGTGGTTCTCCACGGTGCGGTGACTCAGCGACAGCTTGTTCGCGATCTGCTTGGCGCTGAGCCCTTTCGCGACGAACCGCAGCACCTCGGTCTCCCGCTCCGTCAGTTTGGGGACCGCGGGGCCCTGCTCGTCGGCGGGCGCACTCGACATTCGGCGGTACTCCCCCAGCACGAGTCCCGCGAGCCCCGGCGTGAACACCGCCTGCCCGGCCGCGGTGGCCCGCACCGCGTCCAGCAGTTCCTTCACGGACGCGCTCTTCACGAGGTACCCGGACGCGCCTGCCTTGACGGCGTCGAGGACGTCGTCACGCTCCGACGAGGCGGACAGCACCAGCACCCGGCTGTCCGGCGACACGTCCAGGACGGCGGCGGTGGCCGCGGCGCCGTTGCCGTCCGGCAGTTGCATGTCCATGAGGACGACAGCGGGACGGGTCGCCGCCGCCCGGCGTCCCGCGGCCGCGACGCCGTCCGCCGTGGCGACCACGGTGAACCCGGCGCCGTCGAGGTCGCGGGCCACGGCGTCCCGCCACATCGGGTGGTCGTCGACGACCATCACGGTGATCTGTTCGCCGGTCTCCGTGTCACTCATGCGTTTCGTCTCCCTTCGGCACGCGGATCTCCCATTCGGTGCCCTGGCCGGGTTCGGTGTCGAGTGCGGCGGTGCCGCCGAGCGCACCGACGCGGCCCAGAATGGATTTCGATACTCCCATGCGACCCTCGGCCTCCGCTTCGGCCAGCCGTCCCGGGGCGATGCCGCTGCCGTCGTCGCGGACGCTGACGATCACCTCGGCGCCCAGATCCTCCAGCAAGACGTATGCCCTGGCGCCGGACCCCGCGTGCAACGTGACGTTGGACAGTGCCGTGTCGACGATCGCGACGAGTTCGGTCGCCCGTCCGCGCTCGATCGTCACCGGATCCGCCGGAGTCGACACGGACACCGTGGTGCTCGCCCGCGTGCCCAGCAGCAGTCGCACGTCGATCGCGCTCCCACCCAGATCCGACGCGACACCCGCGCCCTGCTCGGAGATCAGCATGCGCAGCGCCACCTCCTGCTCGCCGGCGAGCTCCGCGAGTTCGGCTGCGGGCCCGCCGATCTCGTTGCCCCTGCGACGGACGAGCGCGAGCACCTGCAGGACGCCGTCATGCACCTCGCGGGCGAGTCGTTCCCGTTCCTCGGTGGCGGCGGCCAACCGCACCGCCTGCTCCAGCTGGGCCTGCGCGCGCCTCGCGGTGGTGGTGGCGAGCCCGAGCGCCAACCCCACCGACACCAGGACTGGTGCCGTCGCGTCCTTCCACAGGTCGAGGTTGACCTGATCGCGCACCACCGCGCTCACGGCCGCCATGAGCACCCCGGACGCCATGCCGAGCCACGGCCCGCCGAAGACGGCGGCGGAGATCACCGCGTTGGTGACCCACAGCGTCGTCGGCAGCGTCTGATGGTGGCTGTACCAATCGTGATCGGAGACGAGGCGCGTCGACGCCATCAGCGCGATGGCGATCACCTGGTCGGCGATCACGACCTGGTAGCGCGGCACCTTTCCGTGGGACAGCAGGACCGCCGACAGTCCCGACCACACCGCCATCAGGGCGACGAAGAACCAGCTCAGCCGCTGATGTGTGTAGTACTGCAGCGACACGATCTGGTAGCTGATCGCGTACGCGAGCGTGACGAGCCGGAACGCCTGCGCCGCACGCCACAGTGGTGCGTCCGGCTGGGTGTCGAGTTCGGTCGCGGCTCTCGGCCGGTAGTGCAGGCGGGTGCGGTGTTCACTCTCGTCGGTCATGGGTCTGCGCCGGGTTCTCCAAGTGCGGGTCGTCGTGGTGAGGCGGTGTGTCGGCCTCGGCCGGATAGAGCGGGACCGACGGGTCGTCGATCTCGAGTGCGTCGTAGGTGGCTTCGGGATCCGCGGACAGCAGTGACCGCACCGCCGTGTTCAGCAGCGCGACGATCGGCACCGCCAGCAGACCGCCGACGATCCCGGCGAGGACGATGCCGGTGGTGATGGCCAGCACCACCGCGAGCGGGTGCAACCGGACCGCGCGGCCGAGCAGCAGCGGTTGCAGCACGTGGGCCTCGAGTTGCATCACCCCGATGATGATGCCGAGCACGATCAGCGCGGTGAGGAATCCTTTGGTGACCAGGGCCACGAGCACCGCGAGGAACCCGGTGAGGAACGCACCGACGATCGGGATGAACGCGCCGATGAACACGAGCGACGCCAGCGGCAGGGCGAGCGGAACCCCCAGGATCGCGAGTCCCGCCCCGATCCCGATGGCGTCCGCGGCCGCCACCGCCACGGTGGCCCGGACGTACCCGATCAGCGAGCCGAACCCCTCGCTCCCCGCCAGCCGGACCCGCCGCCGGGACGCGGACGGGACGAGGCGGGTGACGAACTCCCAGATCTGGGAGCCGCCGTAGAGGAAGAAGATGAGGGTGAACAGCGTCAGCAGGGCGCCGGTGAAGATCTCGCCGACGACCGTGGCAGTCGTCAGTGCGCCACTCGTCAGCTGTTGCCGGTTCTCCTGGATCGACTTGACCACCGAATCGCCGGCCTGCCGGATCTGATCCTCGCTGAAGTGGAACGGGCCGTCCGTGAGCCACCCCTGGATCTGTGTGATGCTCGCCTCGAATTGTTCGGTGAGGCCGGGGAGACCTTCGATGAACTGCTCGACGACGAACGTCATGATCCCGGCGACGATGCCGATCGAACCGATGAGGACGACGAGGACGGCGGCCGACCGCGGCACCCCCTTGCCCTGCAGCCAGTCGACGAGGGGCACCAGCAGCGCCGACGCCAGGAGCGCCAGACCCACCGGGATCAGGACGGTGTCGAGCCTGGTCACGATGTATCCGAGGGTCAGCAGGCCGGCGAAGATGACCAGTATCCGCCACGTCCACTCGGCCGCCACCCGCACCACCGGGTGCACCGACGCCGAGGGGTGACCCCCGCCCTGTGTTACCGCGGCAGTGTCCGAGCGTTGCTCGTTCGCGTTCACCTGCGGAGCGTATCGAGGTTCGGGCGGCGCCGGGTGCTTCGCGCGGGAAACACGTGCGCAGGGCACGCATATGCGCCGTTTAGGGGACGTGTCCTACGCCACCCGGTACACCCCCCGCTAAATTGAACGGCGTGCGGAAATCCTATAGAGCGATCGCGGCGACGGTCCGCAGCAGATGGCCGCTCTATATGATTTCGATGCTCCTCGCCAATTTCATCGGCGCCATCCTCGTGTTCGCCTTCGTGCGGTACGGAGTGCCGATCCCCGAATCGGCAGCCATCATGGCCGACCGGGTGCGCAACGTCGCGATCTTCGGCGGCTATCTCGCGTTCGCCGCCGTGGTGAGTCTCACGGCCGCCGCGATGATGCTGCGGTCGGTCGTCCGCTGGCAGTTGCGGGGCGGTCCGCCGACGCGCAGCGAACAGATGTCGGCGCTGCACGCGCCGCTGCGGCAGGCGATCGTGCACCTGGTGTTGTGGATCCTCGGCGGCATCATCTTCGTGCTGCTCACCATCACCGAGATGCCGGAACTGGCGGTCGCGGTGATCGTCACCGTCTGCATGGCCGCGACCACCACGTTCGGCTTCACGTACATGCTCGGCGAACGCATCCTGCGACCGGTGGCCGCCCGCGCGCTCAGCGAGGGCGAGTTCGACCGGACCATGGCCCCCGGCGTCGGCACCCGGATGGCGATGACGTGGGGCCTCGGAACGCTGATGCCCGTCATCGGCATCATCCTGCTGTGCGTGACGCAGATAACCACCGACCTCGTGTTCTCCCCCGACGCGCTCGCGTGGGCGATCATGCTGCTGTCGATCATCGCGATCGCGCAGGCGTTCGCGCTGTCGATGCTGACGGCCAGCCAGATCTCCGACCCGATCAAGCAGCTGCGACGGGCCATCGAACGCGTCCAGCGCGGCGCCACCGACGTCCGGGTCGAGGTGTTCGACGGCAGCGAGGTCGGGCGACTGCAGGTCGGGTTCAACCGCATGATGCGCGAGTCGGACGAGCGGCGGCTGCTGCGTGAACTGTTCGGCCAGCACGTCGGTGAAGACGTGGCACGGCGGGCACTGCAGTTCGGCACCGAACTCGGCGGCGAGACGAGGTTCGTCGCAGTGCTGTTCGTCGACATGGTCGGGTCCACCGGCGCCGCCGCGGAGCGTCCCCCCGGCGAGGTCGTGAACCTGCTCAACGAGTTCTTCCGCGTCGTCGTCGATGTGATCGACCGGCACCACGGCTTCGTCAACAAGTTCATGGGTGACGCGGCGCTCGCGATCTTCGGCGCCCCACTCGACCGCCCCGACGCACCGACGGCGGCGCTGGCCGCGGCCCGGGAGCTGCGGTTCGCGTTGAACGAGATCACCGGCCTCGACGTCGGCATCGGCGTCTCCGCGGGCCTCGCCGTCGCCGGCAACATCGGCGCCGCCGAACGCTTCGAATACACGGTGATCGGGGACCCCGTCAACGAGGCGTCGCGGCTCACCGAACTCGCCAAGCTGCACCCCAGCCGCGTGCTCGCGTCGACGAGTGCCCTGTATTTCGCGGACGACGACGAACAGGCGCACTGGGAACTCGGCGAACAGGTCCAGCTGCGGGGCCGTCGCCGCAACACCCATCTGGCTTGGCCGGAGGACTATCCGGAGTAATCCGCTACCCGTTGGTTACGCTGGCCAGGTGGCACAGCCTCGATCCGACCCGCCCACTGCCGAGCCTCCTCGGCAGCGAAGCCGATACTGGTGGATCAAATGGCTACTCGGCGCCGGCCTCCTGGCCCTGCTGACCGTCGAGGGAATCTATCTGTGGCCCACA
This sequence comes from Rhodococcus sp. ACS1, assembly GCF_002300155.1. Lineage (NCBI taxonomy): Bacteria > Bacillati > Actinomycetota > Actinomycetes > Mycobacteriales > Nocardiaceae > Rhodococcus > Rhodococcus sp. ACS1. The sequence goes on along the minus strand of NZ_NSDZ01000005.1, from coordinate 1,528,807 downwards.
CTCAGCGACTCGTGGAAAGCGCTCACCGAGATTCACTGGGGGTGGGTCGCGGCGTGCATCGCAGCCCAGGCTGTGTCCCTGAGCGGGTACGGAGCAGTCCAGCAGCGGCTGCTGCAGGCGGGCGGAGTCGTCGTCAGCCAGCTGAAGTCGGTGTCCGTGATCTACGCGAGCACCGCAATGGCCGTGAGCCTGCCGGCCGGTCAGGTGTTCTCCACCGCCTTCACCTACAAGCAGACCCGCAAGTGGGGTGCCACCCCCATTGTGGCGTCCTGGCAGCTGGCGATCTCGGGCGTGATCGCCGCGGGCAGCCTCGCGCTTCTCGGCGCCGCGGGCGCATTCGCGGTGGGCACCAAGGTGAGTCCGGTCACTCTGGTGCTGTCGCTGGTGGCCGCGTTCGGCTTGTTCTACGCACTGCGATACATCTCACGTAACCCCGACTCCATCGAGTCGATCGGACTGTGGGTGCTCGCCCGGTACAACAAGTTCCGCAAGAATCCCCCCGAAGCCGGCGCCGAGCGGTGGCGGGAGATCCTGAGCCAGCTCGATTCGGTCGAGCTGAGGCGCAAGGATTCGATCATCACGTTCGGGTGGTCGGCGGTGCACCGGCTCGCCGACGTCGCGTGCCTCGGTTTCGCGTGCTGGGCGGTGGGCGCGGAACCGTCGTTCGCGGGTCTGCTGATCGCGTTCGCCGCGGCCAAGGCCGTGGGCAGCATCCCCCTCGCGCCGGGCGGGCTGGGGTTCGTCGACGGCACACTGATCGCCACACTGACCGCGGCGGGGGCCACCGCGTCGCAGGCCCTCGCGGCCGTGTTCGTCTACCGCGTCGTGAGCTACATCCTCGTCGCACTGGTCGGCTGGGTGGTGTTCCTCATCCTGTTCCGGCACAACCAGCACGAGGACCTGGAGATGGACCTCGAATTCGAACGCCGGGAGCAGTCGACCCCGACCACCAACCGGACGCAGCACTCCACGGAGTCCGAGCCCGACTCTCAGCCGTGAGTACTTGTTAACGTCGGGCGGTTAAGAAGTACTCACGGGTGGCGAAGCCGCAAAGGCCCGGATCGCCTCCGCCACCACGTCCGGGCGGTCCTCGGGCATCAACGTGTAGCTGTCCTCGACCTCCCGCAGTCGGGCGTGCGGGTACAGCTCGGCCAGTCGCCGACCGTGGTCGCGGGGCATCACCTTGTCCTCGACCGCCCACAGCACGAGGACCGGCCGGTCGAAGCGCCGGTTCGCCTTCCGCCCATTCGCGCAGCGTCGACTTGGACGGAAGCGACGTCGTGTACTTGCGCAGGTCCCGGCGTATCCGGCGATCGGTGGTCGCGGGGCGGAACCAGCCGTCCATCACCGGTTTCGGTACCGGACGCTTGCTCATCCATCCCCACGCCGCGGGAGCCCGGCGCATCGCCCGGAATCGCAGCGCCTGCATGGTCAGGGCGAGGCCACCGGGGACTGCCACCGCGAGACCGATCGCGCGACCGGGAATTCCCGGCGGGTAGTTGTCGAACGCCTCGCACGGCGTGAGGACGAGGGCCCCGACGCGGCTGGTGTCGCCGAGCGCGATCAGCACCTGCGCGCCGCCCCAGTCGTTCTGCACGAGCGTGACGTCCGTCAGGTCGAGTTTCTCGAGGAACTCGCCGATGAGCAGTCCGAGACCGCGCAACGAGAGGTCGGCGCCGGCGCGCATCGGGATGCGGTGCGCGCCGAGCGGGAGGGTGGGGAGAATGCAGCGGAAGTCCGGGACGAGTCGCTCGACCACGTGCCGCCACACGGTGCCGTCGATCGTCAGGCCGGAGACGAACACGAGGACGGGGCCGTCTCCTCCGGTGTCGTCGTACTCGACGGTGCCTGCGGAGAGTTCGATCTTCTTCATGGCGCTCACTCCATTTGATAGATCGTTCTACTTAGAATCAGGTTACGATGGGGTGCGCACCGAGCGCAACGGTCGGAGGCAGAAAAGTGAACGACACCAAGGCCCGGATCCTCGGCACCAGCAGCGACCTCTTCCGCCGCAACGGCTACACGGGGACCGGACTCAAGCAGGTCGCAACGGAGGCCCGCGCCCCGTTCGGGTCGATCTACCACTTCTTCCCGGGCGGAAAGCAGCAGCTCGGCGAGGAGGTCATTCGCACGTCGGGCGAGGAGTACGCGCGGCTGGTGTTCTCCGTCCTCGACGCGCATCCCGACATCCTCGAGGGGATCGAGGTCGGGTTCCGGCTGGCGGGCGACACCCTGGTGGCCACCGATTACGCGGACGCCTGCCCCATCGCCACGGTCGCACTCGAGGTCGCGAGCACCAACGAGGTGCTCCGCGTCGCTACGGCGGACGTGTTCACGAGCTGGATCGACTCCGGCAGCGCGCTGCTGCGGGCCCGCGGGTTCGGCGAGGCCGATGCGAGGCGTCTGATCCTGGGGTTCGTCACCAGCCTGGAGGGCGCGTTCGTGCTCGCCCGGGCGCTCCGCAGCACCGAGCCGCTCGACGCGGCCGGGGCCACCGTGCTCGCCGCCGCGCGCGCCTGCCTCCCCCCACGTGAGTGAGAAAGCGTCCCCGGACACGCTTTGCCACTCACGGGCCGGGTCGCTGAACCGATCGGGCGGAACGCCACGTCGACACCACCTCTAGGCTGGCCGTGTGAAGAAGTACCTCCCCGCGCTCGCCCTGGACGTCGTCCTCGTCATCGTGTTCTGCGCCATCGGCCGCCGCAGTCACGACGAAGCCAATGCCCTGACGGGCCTGGCGACCACGGCCTGGCCATTCCTGTCCGGTCTGGCCGTCGGCTGGCTCGCGACCGTCGCGCTCTACCGCGACAAGTTCGACGCGTTCCTCATCGTCCCGACGGGCATCGTGGTGTGGCTGTCGACGCTCGTGGTGGGCATGCTGTTACGCGTGGTGAGCGGCCAGGGAACGGCGTTCAGTTTCATCATCGTGGCGGGCACGGTTCTCGCTGTGTTCCTCCTCGGCTGGCGCGCAGTCGCGAAGATCGTGACGAAGGCCCGCGCCACCACCTGATACCGGCGAATCCGCCCCGACGGCACACGAACTTCCGCTCGAGGTGAGACAGTTTTCCCATGAGTGACACCATCGATCCGGCCCGGGACGAGCGGCGGTCCGACCGCGGTTTCTTCGGCCAGCCGTTCGCCCTCGCGAACCTGTTCGGCGTCGAGATGTGGGAGCGATTCTCCTTTTACGGGATGCAGGGCATCCTGATCTATTACCTCTACTATTCGGCCTCCGAAGGTGGCCTCGGAATCGCCGAATCGTCCGCGACCAGCATCGTCGGCGCCTACGGCGGCACGGTGTATCTGTCGACCATTCTCGGCGCGTGGATCGCGGACCGGCTCCTCGGCTCCGAGCGAACCCTGTTCTACAGCGCCATCCTCGTCATGCTCGGCCACATCGCCCTGGCGGTGTTCCCGGGTCTGTGGGGTGTGGGCATCGGTCTGGTCTGTGTCGCGTTCGGCAGCGGTGGGCTCAAGGCCAACGCCACGTCCCTGGTCGGCGATCTGTACGACGAGCACGACGAGCGCCGCGACGCCGGATTCTCCATCTTCTACATGGGCATCAACATCGGCGCGCTCGTCGGCCCACTGCTGACGGGCTGGGCCCAGGACGCCATCGGCTTCCATGCCGGCTTCGCGCTCGCCGCCATCGGTATGGCGCTCGGACTGATCCAGTACACACTCGGCCGCAAGCGCCTCCGGGGCATCGGGGCGGAACCGCCCAATCCCCTTCCCCGCGCCCAGCGGCCCAAGTGGATCGCGATCGGCGCCGCCGCGATCGTGGTGATTGCGGCCCTGTCCCTGACCGGGGTGATCACCGCGGCCAATATGTCGGACATCGTGGTCGGCCTCACCATTGTTGCGGCGATCGGCTACTTCGCGATCATGTTGTCGAGTCGCCGCATCACGGCCGTCGAGCGCAGCCGCGTCTACGCATTCATTCCGATGTTCATCGCCAGCGCCGTGTTCTGGTCGCTGTTCCAGCAGCAGTTCACCACCGTTGCGGTCTACTCCGACAAACGACTCGACCGCAACCTGTTCGGCTGGGACTTCCCGCCGTCGTGGGTGCAGTCCATCAACCCGGTCTTCATCATCATCTTCGCGGGTGTCTTCGCTGCCGCGTGGACGAAACTCGGCCCCCGTCAGCCGTCGTCGCCGATCAAGTTCGCGGCAGGCACGATCATCATGGGTCTCGCGTTCCTGGCGTTCATCCCGATGTCGGGTGGCGGCGCCAACAGCGCACCGCTGCTGGGTCTGGCCGGCATCCTGCTGCTGTTCACGTTCGCGGAACTGCTGCTGTCGCCGGTGGGACTGTCGCTGTCGACCAAGCTGGCGCCCGAGGCATTCCACACCCAGATGGTGGCCTTGTTCTTCCTGTCCGTCGCCCTGGGCACCGCGATGGCGGGCACGCTGGCCAAGTACTACGACGAGAACAACGAGGTCCCGTACTTCACCGCGGTCGGGCTCGGCTCGATCGCCGTGGGTGTGCTCCTCGCTATCGGGGCACCGTGGATCAAGCGTCTGATGAAGGGCGTGCACTAACACCCGCTGCGCTGAGAAACGGTCTCAGCGCACCCACAACCACACGGCCAAACCGAATCCCGCCATCGCGATGACGACGCGGAGGACGGACGGCGGTATCCGCCTGACCACGGGTGGGCCGCACCATCCACCGGCCAGGGCGCCGATCGCCATCGCGGCGGCGGCGCCCCAGTGGACGGGGCCGAAGGCCGCGAACCCGATCGCGGCGACGAGGTTCGCGACGCCGAGGAGAAAGCTCTTCAGAATGGTCGCGCGCCAGATCTTCTCCGAGGTGAGGATCAGGGCGATCGCCAGGAAGATGACACCGGCACCCGCACCGAAGTACCCGCCGTAGATGGCGACGACGAACAGCGACACCGAATAGGTGCGGGGCATGTCCCGCCCGCCGGCCAGCGCCCGCAGCCGGGGTTGCAGCAGCAGTGCCAGCGCGGCGAACGCGACCATGAACGGGACGATCGCCTCGAACGACCCCGCGGGCGCCAACAGCAGGATTCCCGCGCCGACCAGGCCGCCCGCCGCCGAGTACAGCGCCCACCGCCACAGCTTGGGACCGGTGTCGGCGACCTCCCGCGTGGAGTTGGACAGCGCGCCGACGCCGACCGCCACCATCGCGACCGTGTTGGTGACGTTGGCGGTCACGGGCGGCAGACCGACGGCGAGGAGTGCGGGATACGACACGATGGACGCCAGGCCGGTGACGAACCCGACCAGTCCCGCGAAGAACCCCGCTACGACGAGAAGACCGATATCAAGCAGGGACACAAGGTAGAAACTTACCCTTGCTCACTTACTCCCTCAGCGCGGACGGTCCGCCCCTCAGCGCGGACGGTCCCCGTCGTTGTCAGTTCGCCGGCTTCGCCATTTCACGGAAGAGCATGTCGGTCATCTTCACCGCGCGGTCGCCACCGTCGGCGTCGGCGACGAAGACCGCGAAGGCCAGGTCGCCGCGTGAGCCGTAGAACCAGCGGTCGTCGCCGCTCGCACCATTCATGCCCATGAGGTCCGGGTAGCCGTTGAGGTACGACGCACCGCCCCGCACCACGTTGTCGCGCATCATGCCCCGCAACTGGTCGTTGATGTTCGCCGGAAGCGGCTGAGCGGCCACGTCGGTGGTGCCCGGCTGTCCCTGGACGATCATCGGCGCCGGCGCGCTGCCCCGTGCGATCGACGCGGCCAGCATGGCCATCCCGAACGGCGTGACGGCGGGCAGGTCGCTGTCCTTGCGGTTCATCACCTGGTTCATGCCCGACTGGTCGGCGGTGAAGACGGCGGTCTGATGGTCGAGGCCCGGGATGTTGTAGTTCATGCCGAGCCCGAGCTGATTGCCCGCCTTCTCGATGTCCTCGATCGACAGCGAGGACGGGTCGACGCCCTTCTGCAGTCCAGCGGCCCTCTTCACGAGATCGAGGTTCGATCCGGCGGGGTAGAGACCCTGGAACGCGATCGGCCCCTGCTCCATCGCCTGGTTGTTCTGCGCGGCGGCGAGCACGGCGCCGGAGGACGGCTGGATCGCGACGATCGCCGCGGGGGTTCCGACGCTGACCACGGCTTCCTCTGCTGCCAGTTGCAGGTGGGAGTCCACCGTCGCGACGATGTCCGGCCCGGGCGGGCCCTGGAAACCGGCCTGCGGAATGAGCGTGCCGTCGGGGTCGACGAGGTGGACGGCCCAGCCGGCCGTCGCGTCCCGGTTGGCCTGCCACACCTTGCGCAGCGGATCCAGCAACGGTGTCGTGATGCGCCGATCCGACGTGATGAGCTTCGGCGTCTTGATGGTGACGACGCCGGGGATCGCGAGGTCCTCCTCGAGGAATTGCCAGTCCTGGTCGCGCAACAGCACGGCGGTGACCTGCTGGCCGGGCTTCTCGGCCATCTCCGCCATCATCGAGTCGGCCGTCACGAGGGGAGCCACCGGCTCGAGGACCTCCGCCAGACGCCGGGTGGTCGCGACGGGATCGGGCATCGTCGCGGGATCGAGGGTGACCGAGTTGATGGTCTGCTCGTTCATGAGCAGCCCGCCGACGGCGTCGAAGACGCGCGGCGGTGCGGCGTCCGTCCGGTCGTAGCGGACGACGCGCCCGTTGCCCATGTCGGGCGCGAGGATCGACGGATCCCAGGAGATGCGCCAGCCGACGGACAGGTTCCGCACGCCACCCTGAACCTGGTAGCTCCAATCCTTGCCCTCACCGAAATGCCAAGCGGCACCGACGGTGAAGAAGCCGGAATCCGAGCCGAGATCCATGAACTGGGTCACGTCGAACTTGGCGTCCTCGGGATGGAGGCCGTCGAACATCTGCTGAATCGCCGTCTCCGCGGCGTTGGGATAGGAGGTCTGCGCTGCAGCGGCAGCGGCATCGCCCTCGTTCAGTGCGTTGACGAAGTCGTCGACGACCGACTGCGCGGTCGCCTCCTCTTTCGACAGCACGCACGACGCCAGAATTACCGCCAGAACGACAGCCGACGTCAGGGCGATCACGTATCTGTTGCGGCGGCCAAGCGATCGTCCATTCCCCATGTCCACCATCTTGCTTTCAGTCACATGCGTAACAAGCACCATTTGCCTACGAAGGAGTTACGGTTGAGCCACAACTTATCCCCGAACAGCAACGCGTGAACGGGTTTATCGAAGAAAACGCCCCGCAGCCTGCACAGCAGGGGCCGAACTGTCACCTGTTGCAATAAAGACGGCAAATGCTAGGTCGTCCTTGATTCCGACGAACCAGCCGTGAGCGGGACCACTTCCGGACTCGGCCGTGCCAGTTTTTCCGAGCAGCCCCGGAATGTCCTGCAGCGCAGTAGCGGTACCTCCCGTCACAGTTTCGCGCATCATCGTCCGGAGGTCGGCGGTGACGTTCGCGGGCACGGCGGGCGCCGTCGTGTCCGCGGTCCCGGGTTGTCCCCGCACGATCATCGGCGCCGGCGTGGAACCGTCCGCGATCGATGCGGCCACCATAGCCATGCCGAACGGCGACGCAGTGACCTGCCCCTGTCCGATCGCGGACTCGACCCGGGCGGCGGGACTGTCGGCGATCGGCACGTTGCCGGTCACGGTGGTCAGTCCGGGCGTGACGTAGTCGACGCCGAGCCCGAACTGCAGCGCAGCCTTCTGCAGGGCGTCGGGCGGCAACCCGACCGCCAGCCGTCCCATGGTGGTGTTGCAGGACCGGGCGAACGCGGTGTGCAACGGGACCGCGCCGAGGTCGAATTCGTCGTCGTTGGGGATCTGCCTGCCCTCGATGTTCTCGGTGCCGGGGCAGGGCAGGACGGTGTCCGGGGTGGCGACACCGGCCTGCAGCGCGGCGGACGTCGTCACCGTCTTGAACGTCGATCCCGGCGGGTAGAGGCCGGTGAGCGCGATCGGGCCGAGCGCGTCGGCGGGGGCGTTCTGCGCGACCGCGAGCACCTCACCCGTGGAGGGTCGCAGGGCGACGATCGCGGCCTGCTGCGGCACGTCGGCGAGCGCCCGCTCGGCGGCCATCTGCATCGGGAGGTCGAGGGTCGTCGCGATGTCGGGGGCGTCGGGGCCCTGCTCGCCGGCGACGGTCTTCGCCGAACCGTCCTGACCGACCAGTTGCACTGCCCAGCCCGCGGACGCGTCCTGCCCCTGCTGCCACAGGTCGCCGAGCCCGGCCAGGGTGGGCGAGGCCAGCGCCTTGTCCGTGCTGAGCAACCTGGTCTGCGGGGCGAGCGTGACTCCGGCGAGTTGCCGCAACTGCGGTTCGATCGGCGCCAGGTCCTCGGCCCGCAGCGAGATGGCCGTGACCGGCTTGCCCTGGGCGCCTGCCAGATCCTGCTGGAGCGTGGCCGCGGTGATGGTCGGTGCGATGGGCGACAGCAACGACGCAACCGCCGCCGTGTCGGCGCCCTGGTCGAGGTTGACCAGCGTGACGACCTGTTGCTCGAGGATCGGCGCGCCATCCGCGGCGAGGACCTTCGGCGGTGTTCCCGTCGTGGTGGTGTACCGGACGGTGGTGTCGTCGGTGAGTCCGGGTGCGAGCACGGCCGGGTCCCAGACGATCTTCCAGTCGTCGCCTTCCTTGGTGGCGTTGCCGGTGGTGCTGTACTTCCATTCCTGCCCCGGGGCGAACGGCCAGGACACGTCCATCGTGAACGTTCCGCCGTTGTCGCCCGACTCCTGCACGTCGGTGCGGGTGTACGTGCCGTCCCGGTTCCCGAGCCCGTCGTACATGGCCGTGATCGCGGCGGTGGCGGCGGCCGGGTCGGTGGTGAGCGCGGCGGCAGCCTGCACGTCGTCGCTGTTCAGGGCGTCGGCGAACTGCTGTGACACGGTGTCGGGCTGGTCCGGTCCGAAGAGTCCGCAGGCGGAGAGCACCGTCGCGAGGACGGCGATTCCGGCGGTGGCCTTCCGGGTGGGGGTGGGACGGGTGGGGCTGTGACGAACGGTTGAGGTGCGCACGGACTCGATCATGCCTGACGTGGTGGCGCGCTTCGAATAATCGGTGTAATTATGTAATCAGTGCTGCATCACGGTGATCGTGGCACCCGGCTCCCAGGAGGACGCCATGAGAAACGCACAAGGTCCGGGCTCCCGCCGCTTCGGCCGCCCCGGTGGATGGCAGCAGGCGGACGTCCCCGACGCGAGCGACGCGGCCGAGTGGTTCGCCGGCCGCCTTCCCGACGACTGGTTCACCGGCCCCGCGACCGTCGAGGTCGACCGCGAGGAGATCGTGGTGGTCGGCGAGTTGCCGCCCGTCGAGTCCGCCGACTCCGGTTCGGAGGCCGCGATCGACGGACGCATTTCCCGGTTCCGCGAAACCACCCGGGGCGATCGAATGCGCATCGCCGACGAGGCCGAACGGCGCTACGGACGCAAGGTCGCGTGGGGCGTCAGCCTCGACGGCCACAAGACGCTGTTCACCCACCTCGCGGTTCCGGTGATGACCCGGCTCCGCCAGCCCGAACGCAAGGTTCTCGACACGCTGGTCGACGCCGGTGTGGCGCGGTCGCGGTCGGACGCCCTGATGTGGACGGTGCGCCTGGCGGGCCAGCACAGCGAACAGTGGCTCACCGAACTCCGTGAAGCCATGGCGAAGGTGGACGACCTCCGCGCCGAAGGTCCCCAGATTTAATTCGATTGCACGGGTATCGGTGGCGTCCTATCGTGAACGTCACCGATGCGCACCGGGCGCGTCAGACAGAGGGGAACGGTCCATTGCTCCTGACGAGGTAGTCACGCGAGTCTTCATCCGCACACACCTCGGGAGTACCCCATGGCCCAGTCATATCTGTCCCTGTCCGACCTCACGTTCACCTGGCCCGACGGCGAGCCTGTCTTCGACGGCCTCGACGCCGTCTTCGGCCCCGGACGCACCGGCCTGGTCGGTCTCAACGGTTCCGGAAAATCCACGCTGCTCCGGCTGATCGCCGGGCGCCTGCGTCCCGACCGCGGGTCGGTGACGGCACAGGGCGAGGTGGCGTACCTGCCGCAGGACATCACGCTCGACCCCACGCTGAAGATCGACCGGATCCTCGGCATCGACGATCTTCGGGCGGCGTTGCACCGCATCGAGTCCGGCGACGGCACGCCCGAGGATTTCGATGCCGCGACCGGCCGCTGGGACATCGAGGAGCGGGCCGTGTCGACCCTGCACCGGCTCGGTCTCGAGCGGGTGCTCGGCAGCACGTCCGACCTCGACCGCACCGTCGGCACCCTGTCCGGTGGCGAGACCGTGCTGCTCGGTCTCACCGCGCAACTGCTGAGGGAACCGGAGGTGCTACTACTCGACGAGCCCACCAACAACCTCGACGGCGCGTCCCGCAGCAAGCTCTACGAGGTGGTGCAACAGTTTCCGGGCACGCTGCTGGTGGTCAGCCACGACCGTGCCCTGCTCGACCTCATGACGTCCATCGCGGAACTGCGCGCCGGCGAGATCCGCATGTTCGGCGGGAACTTCAGCGCGTACCGGGAGATCGTCGAGGCGGAGCAGGCGGCCGCCCGGGCCGCGGTGCGCGACGCCCGCAGCGACGTGCAGAAGCAGAAGCGGGAACTCGTCGAGGCCCGCATCAAGATCGACCGTCGTAAGCGGTACGGGCAGAAGATGTTCGAGAACAAACGCGAGCCGAAGATCGTGATGGGACTGCGGAAGCGGCAGGCGCAGGAGTCGGCGGGAAAGCTGCGGAACAATCACATCGCGAAGGTCGACGAGGCGCGGGATTCGCTGACGGAAGCGGAGAGTGCCCTGCGGGACGACCGCGAGGTGCGCATCGACCTGCCCGACACGGAGGTGTACTCGGGTCAGGAGGTGGTCTCCGTCCGGGACCTGAGCCTGCGCAGCGGACAGCAGGTGTCGCTGGACGTGGTCGGCCCCGAGCGGATCGCGCTCGTCGGACGCAACGGCGTCGGGAAGACGACCCTGCTCGACGCCGTCGTGGCAGCGGGACCGCGGGTGCCGTTCAAGGCCCTGCCGCAGCGACTCGACGTGTTCGACGAGTCGCTGACGGTCGCCGAGAACGTGGCCGCGGCAGCGCCGCACGCGTCGCAGGAACAGATCCGCGCCCAGCTGGCCCGGTTCCTGTTCCGGGGCAACGATTCCGATGTTCTCGCGTCGGCGTTGTCGGGCGGGGAACGGTTGCGGGCCGCCCTCGCGACCATCCTGCTGGCCGAACCCGCCCCGCGACTGCTGCTGATGGACGAGCCGACGAACAACCTCGACCTGCCGAGCCTCGCGCACCTCACGCAGGCGCTGCGCAGTTACCGCGGTGCACTGATCGTGGTCAGCCACGACCGGCAGTTCCTCCACGACATCGGTGTCACCCGGTGGCTGGAAATGACGGGAGAGGGCCTCCGGCCCTGTGCGCCTTTCGGGTAGTCCCGGCTACCACAAAGGCGCACGGGCGAAGCTCATTCGGCGACGCCGATGTCTTCGTGCCACAGTGCGGGCCTGCGCTCGATGAATTCGGCCATGAGGTCGATGCAGTGCTGATCGCGCAGGACGGTGACGTCGACGCCGTTCTCGCGGAGCCATTCGTGACCGCCGGTGAACGTGACGCTCTCCCCCACGACGATCGCGCCGATGTTGAACTGCCGGACCAGTCCGCTGCAGTACCAGCACGGCGACAGGGTAGTCACCATGATCGTCGAGCGGTAGTCACGCTGGCGCCCGGCGGCGCGGAACGCGTCCGTCTCGCCGTGGACGGACGGGTCGCCGTGCTGGACCCGCCGGTTGCGGCCGCGGCCCAGCAGGGTTCCGTCGCCGGCGAACAGCGCGGCCCCGATCGGGATTCCGCCCTCACGTTTGCCGAGTTCCGCCTCGGCGATCGCCACGGCCAGCAGCTCCTCGGGGTCGAGCGCGGGATTCGGAGGAATCGGCATGCCACCAGTATCGCCCCCGGCCCGTGCGCCCGAGTGCACTCCGCGAGTCGGCCGCGACACGCGCGTGATGCAGACTGGTCGGGTGCAGCACGCTACCAATCCCGTCGACGGCGTCCGGATCGCGTACCAGACCGTCGGCGACGGGGAACCGCTCGTCCTCGTCCACGGCACGGCTCTCTCCCACGCGATCTGGCGCGGATTCGGTTACGTCGCCGCGCTGCGTGATCGGTACCGGCTGATCCTGGTCGATCTGCGGGGCCACGGGCGCAGCGACAAGCCGCACGACGAGGACGCGTACGCGATGGATCTGCTCAGCGGCGACGTCCTGGCGGTCCTCGACCACCTGGAGCTTCCCAGCGCGCACGTGCTGGGGTATTCGCTCGGCGGCCGGGTCGCGCTGGCGTTGGCGGTCGGCGTGCCCGAACGTCTGGAGAGCCTGATCGTCGGCGGTGGCAGCAGCCTCCCGCAGGCAGGCGCGTTCGACCGGCTGTTCTTCCCGGGCTGCATCGACGTCCTCGAGCGGGACGGTATGGAGGCGTTCCTGGGGCAGTGGAATGCCCGGCGCGGGTGGCCGATCGACGCCGGGACGCGGGCGGCGTTCATGGCGAACGACGCGAAGGCGCTCGCCGCGTACATGCGGCGTTCCGGTGTGGAGCCGGGAGTCGACGACGACGTCCTGCGCCGGATCGCCGTCCCCACCCTGCTGTTCGTCGGCTCGAACGATGCCGAGCGGATCGGCGACACCCGGCGGGTGGCGGCGCTGATTCCCGGTGCGTCGCTGACGATCCTGCCCGGTTTCGACCATTCGACGGCGGTGGCCGCGAGCACCGAGGTGCTCGCGGCCGTCGAGCCGTTTCTCGCGGCGGTGTGACCGCTACACCCATTCGACCAACTGGATGATCACCCCGTTCGGGTCGCTCATCTGGAAGTAGCGTTCGCCCCACGGCTCGGTTTCGATGGGCGTCACGATCGGGACGCCCTCCGCCTGCAGTCGCTCGTATTCGCCGTCGATGCCGTCGACGACGAGTGCGATCAGCAGCCCCTGGCCGGCGTCACCGGCGATCCGCGCGGGTTTGAACGTCTCCAGTCCGGTCTTCAGGAAGACCAGATTGAAGCCGACGTCCGCACGCTTCAGCGACACGAAGCCCTCGGCGGCCATCTCCTCGACGAAGCCCAGGTGGGACTTGGCGAATTCGGCCGACGCGACGGGGTCTGCGACGTTCAGCGACAGTGCGCTCGCGGTGACCTTCACGGTGGTGTCCTTTCGTTGACGACACCTCACTAACGTACGCCGTACGACAATTGTTCCCGGGGCGGACCTCACATCGCCAGCAGGCCCTTCGCGATGTGCGTCACCTGGATCTCGTTGCTGCCGGCGTAGATCATCAGCGACTTCGCATCGCGCGCGAGCTGCTCGACCCGGTACTCGGCCATGTAGCCATTGCCGCCGAACAGCTGCACCGCCTCCATCGCCACCTCGGTGGCGGCCCGCGAGGAGTAGAGCTTCATCGCCGACGCCTCCGCGAGACTCACCCGATCCCCCGCCGCCGTGCGCTCGATGGCGTTGAAGACCATGTTCTGCACGTTGATGCGCGCGATCTCCATCTCGGCGAGCTTGAGCTGGACGAGCTGGAACTGGGCGATCTCCTTGCCCCACAGCTTGCGGGACTTGGCGTAGTCGACGCAGAGTCGGTGGCACTCGTTGATGATGCCGAGTGACAGCGATGCGATACCGATCCGTTCGGCCGCGAAGTTCTCCTTCGCGCTGGACTTGCCGTCCGACTTGCCGCCGTCCTCCGTCTCGCCGAGCAGACGGTCGCGGGTGAGGTGCACGTTGTCGAAGAACAGTTCCCCGGTGGGCGAGGAGTTCATGCCCATCTTCTTGAACGGCGCCCCCTGGGTGAGCCCCTCCATGCCCGCGTCGAGGACGAAGGCGAGGACCTTCCGGTCGCGGCGGTCGACGGACGAGTCCCCCTCGTCGAGTTTCGCGTAGACGACGATGACGTCGGCGTAGGGACCGTTGGTGATGAACGTCTTCTGCCCGTTGAGGATGTAGTCGTCGCCGTCGCGGCGGACGTAGGACTTCATGCCGCCGAACGCGTCCGAGCCGGAGTCGGGCTCGGTGATCGCCCACGCTCCGACCTTCTCGAACGTGACCAGACCGGGCAGCCAGCGCTCCTTCTGCGCCAGCGTCCCGCGACTGCGGATGGTGCCCGCCGCCAGCCCGAGGCTCACCCCGAGCGAGGCGACGAGCCCGAGGCTGACGCCCGCCAGTTCGGCGTTCATGATGACGCCCATGCTGCCCGCGCCGCCGAGGCCGCCGGATTTCTCCTCCTTCGCGCCGGCTGCCGCGTCGCCGCTGCGTTCGCGGTCCAGGGACTTCGTGAGCGCCTCCCGGGCCATCTCGTCCAGGCCGAAGGTGGCGAAGAGCTTGCGGATGATGTCGAACGGAGGCAGCTCGCCGGTCTCCAGCTTGTCGACGTGCGGTCGAATCTCCTTGTCGATGAAGCCGCGGATCGCGTCGCGGAACATCAGGTCGGTATCTGACCACTCATACATGCCGGGCACTCCAGTCGCCGAGAGACAAAGGGTTGCCGCAAATATAGAACACGTTCCTATTATTCGACAGGTGTCATGACGAGCCACCGTCCGTTCCACCGATCCCGAGCCACTTCGACCGCAGCCGGTCGAGGGTGCCGTCCGCGGCCAGGGCGCGCTGCGCCGACTCGATGCGGTCACGCAGCGCGCGATCACCGGTGCGGACGGCGACGGCGATCTCCTCCCGGGAGATCCCCCGTTCGACCACCTCGACGTGCGGGCGGTCCCGGACCAGCCAGGTGAGGACCGGCGCGAGTTTCATGACGGCGTCGCACCCGCCCGAGGACAGGTCGTCGAGGGCCTGTCCGATCCGGTCGTACGCGTACACCCGGATCGCGCCCACGCGGCCCTCCGCGACCAGGCGATCGACGATCGGCTGACTGGTGTTGCCGTGCTGGACACCGACGGTCAGGCCGCGCAGGTCGTCGACCCCGCGCACGCCCGGATGCCGGGACGTGTCGACGGCCAGGGACTGACCCGACACGAGGTACGGGGCGCAGAAATCGGCACGCGTCCGCCGCTCCGGCGTCACGGTGGTTCCCGAGGCGATGCAGTCGAATTCGCCGTCCGCCAGTGCGTCGAAGATGCCGTTGAAGTCGGTGCCGCGGTACGGGACGAGCGACCAGTCGAGGCCGAGTTCCTGCGCGAGCGCCCGGGTGAACTCAACGTCGAAACCCGCAGGCGCCTCGCCGTCCCGGAACTCGAACGGCGGGTCGGGCAGGGCCGAACCCACCCGCAGTACGCGCGCTGCCGCCGTCATGTCGCCCCTCTCCGGCCGTGGCGGGTGCCTACGAACCGATCAGCCCCAACCGCTGTGCCAGCCAGGGCATTTCCTTCTCCAGTCCCGCCGACCACACCGCGAAGCTGTGCCCGCCAGGCACTTCCACGTACTGCACGTCCATTCCGGCGTTCTTCGCGGCCTGATAGACCTTCTGCGCTCCCGGCTTGTAGGCATCGTCGTCGCTGCCGATCACGAAGACCCCGGCCGAGTCCGGGTATTTGTTCGCCGCCATCAGGTCGAGCGGGTTGACCCTCTTGAACGCCGCCTCGTCACCGCCGAAGCCGTCGTCGAGGGTGCGCTGGTGGTCGCCGAGCGTGGGCGCCTCCTGACCCGAGATGTCGAGGAACGTCGGATACACGTCGGGATAGTTCGTGGCCATCTGCAGCGAACAGGTGCCGCCGTAGGACAGGCCGCCGATGGCCCACGCCTTGGGGTCCGGGTTCACCTGCAGGTTCGACTTCACCCACGACGGAACGTCCTTCGCCAGATACGTGGCCACGTTGCCCAGCTTCGAATCGGTGCACAGGGGGTTCGCGATCTGCGAACCGGTGCCGTCCGCCACCACCACGATCGGGGCCAGTCCATCGTGTTTCGCGGCGAACTCGTTCATCGTGGTGGCGAGCTTGCCTCCGGCGAACCAGTCCTCCGGCGAGCCGGGCTGGCCGGCCAGCATCACGAGCACGGGCAGCAGCGGGCGCGGGTTGGCGAAGTAGGCGGGCGGCAGGTAGATCTCGGCGTCGCGGGCGGCGAACCCCGACGCCGTCCCGGGAACGGCCGCCGTCAGCACCCGTCCCTCGCTGGGCATCCCGGGCGGGGCCGTCCACGACGCGTCGAGCGGCGTTCCCGTCACGACGTTCTCGGTGGAGCTGCCGAGGTCGTTCATCTGGACGCGGTCGAACGGCTCCGCCCCGAATGCCGTGCCCACCGTGGGATAGGCGTCGAACACCCAATTGATCTGCGTCGCGGACGCGAGAAGCACGGCGAGGACCGCGAGAACCGACCCGACGGCGGCTTTCACTGTCCGGCCCGCACGGATCCGCGGCACGAGCAGGATGATCGCGAAGAGCCCCAGACCGATCCACACGTAGATGGACATCTCGATGGGGTCGGGGAACGGCCGGAGAACCTTTTCGACCATCACGTACAGGACGACGGTGACGACCACCGACACGGCCAGGCAGATCGGAACAGCTTTCGTGCGGTACCAGGGGGCGCGGGCGGCGAGCAACCACACGCCGCCGAGCGCGCCGATCCCCGTGAGGATCCAGGGCAGAGGCCCTGAGATCACGCTGACGTCGCTGAGCCATTCCACGTTCCGAAGCCTAGAGCGCGAACCCGCACCGCGTCGGCGACTCGGAGCGACCGGTAAAATTGCGGGGGTGACATTCATCAAGGTGTGCGGCCTGCGTGACGAGGCCTCCGTCGATCTGGCCGTGCGCCTCGGCGTGGACGCCGTGGGTTTCGTGTTCGCCGACAGCGTCCGCCGGATCTCCGCCGAGGAAGCCGCACCGCTGGTCCGCCGGGTCACCGGTCACACGGTCGCGGTGGGCGTGTTCAAGGGGAGTCCCGTTCCGGAGGTGATCGAGATCGCCGCCGCGGCAGGTCTCGGCACCGTCCAGGTGCACGACCTGACCTCCGCCGACGACGTCACCCGGTTGCGGGAGGCGGGCCTCGGCGTGATCCGTGCCGTCGTCGCCGGTGACACCTCGGGCGATTTCGGAGCAGACCGCATCCTCGTCGACGGGGCCACCGCCGGGGCAGGCGTGCCCTGGGACTGGGCGAACCAGAGCAGGCCCGACGGCCAATGGATCCTCGCCGGCGGGCTTCATCCGGGCAACGTGCGGGCCGCCGTCGACGCGACCGGCGCGTGGGGTGTCGACGTGTCGAGCGGCGTCGAATCGTCCCGCGGGGTGAAGGATGCGGCGCTGATCGAGCAGTTCGTCGCCGCCGTGCGGTCCGGCGACTGAGTCAGTTGATTCAGCGCGGCATCCCGGCCACGGAATCCTCCACGTCCCACGATGCGAGCACCGTCCGGATACCGACGACCAGCGCGAGCGGCTGATCGATCATCACGTGGTGTCCGGCATCGGGGATCTCGACGACCATCGCGGTCGGCCCGAATCGGCTGCGCATGCTGTCCATCATGGCGTCGGTGACGATGCCGTTCTCGGCGCGGAAGTAGGCGAGGCGGCAGCGCGGGTCGGACGCGCCCAGATGGCCGCTGCCCTCGCGGGAGAAGAACGAGGAATCGAACTTCCACGACCACCCGCCGTCCACCTCCTCCATCGAGGTCTCCGCGACGTGGCGCAGGACGGCGGGCACCGCGGTGTCCTGCGGCGGGACGAACCGGAACCGCTCCAGCGCCACCTCCCGGGACGGGTAGACCTTCTTCGGACCGAAGGCCCGCTGCTTCCGCGCTTCTTCCTCTTCCGGCGTGCGCGCGAGGACGGGCGAATCGATCAGCTGGACACCGGCCAGGTCCTCGCCGAACAGTTGCGCGGCCACGTACGACACCATTCCACCCATGCTGTGCCCGACCAGCACGGGCGCCCCCGAGATGCCCGCCGGTTTGGCGACGGCGAGGGCTTCCTCCGCCCACCGTTCCAGTCCGTACTCCTGGCGGCGGTCGCTGTCTCCGTGCCCGGTCAGGTCGAGTGCGACAACGCGGCGGCCCGTGGCCAGCATGGGTGCCACATGATCCCACCACCGGCTGTGGGCGGCACCGCCGTGGACGAGCACGAGCCCGGGAGTGCCCGTCGGGCCCCACGCGCGGTAGTGGACCTCCGCACCGGCGACGTCCACCCGGCCGATGTCGACCGGGGCCGCCACTGCCGTGGTGAACCAATGGGGCGCGTCCGACTGCTCGTTGCTCATTCACCGAACATACCGACCACGGGCGGACGCTCTCGGCCGCCCTAGAGAAGGTCCAGCATGGCCGCGACCGTGCGTTCGACCACCGGGAACCTGTCCGGGGCCAGATCGTGCCGGGCGCCCTCGAGTTCGACGAGCGTCGTCGGAGCGGGGATCAGTGCGAGTGCCGACCGCATTTCGTCGGGGGTCGCGAACGGGTCCTTCGACCCGTGCACCACCACGGCCGGGGTGCGGAGGCCGGGCAGGTGCTCGGTGCGGAGCTTCTCCGGCTTGGCCGGTGGATGCAGCGGGTACGACAGCAAGAGCAGGGCGTCGACGAGACCCGGACGCTCCGAGGCGAGCATGGACGCCTGACGCCCGCCGTACGAGTGCCCGCCCGCCCACACCGGCGCCGGCACCAACTCCCGCATCACGGCCACCGCGGCCGCGATGCCCTCCCGGTCCTCCGCCGCCTTCGACGGGTGTGGCGGACCCGACGCGCGGCGCTGCCGGAACGGGAGGTCGAACCGCAGGACCGCCACCCCCCGCTGCACGAACCCCTCGGTCACGGCCCGCAACAGCTTTGTGTCGCAGTCACTTCCCGCCCCGTGCGTCAGGACCAGCCCGGCCGACGCGTCTCCCGCGGGGCGGTGGAGACGTCCGCGCACGCCGTCGCGTTCCAGCAACTCGCTCATGCGGTTCACGGTAGTGGAATGCCGGACTGTTCCAGCGCTCCGGCTGCGAAACCTGCCTGCCGGAACTTCCCGTTGATTGCGATTGGCTCACGGTCTGTTTGCCGCATTTGCGGGCTGGGTACTTTAACAACACGACTGCTGGGAGTAGCCAATGGACACCATGACCATCATCTGGATCATCGTCGCGATCGTCGTCGTACTCGCCGTGGCCGCGCTGCTCATTGCGGCGTCACGCAAGCGCAACGAGCGCCGCCACCGGGAGGCCGACAGCATCCGCGCGAAGGCGCAGGAGCAGACGTCCGTCGTCGAGAAGCGCGAAGCGCTGGCGGAGGAGACTGCGGCCAATGCGCGGAAGGCCCAGGCAGAAGCGGAGGCGAAGGCCGCCGAGGCCAAGCGACTACAGGTCGATGCGCAGACTCATCAGAACACGGCGACCACGTCTCGTGACGACCTGAAGCAGGAGTGGAAGAGGGCGGACGAGCTCGATCCCGAGGTCAAGACGAGGGGTGCCGCCTCGAACGACGCCCGCACCACCGACGCCAGGGCCGCGGACGCCCGCACCACCGACGGCGGACCGGCCAACGCCCGGACCGACGGCACGAGCTCCACGAATACCCATGGAGCACACGCGAAGCCGACCGACACGTCGTCGACATAGCGTTCGGGTACGACAGGTACACCGGCCCGGTGCCGGTGCCCACACGGGAGGTCGGAAATGCGTATCGGACGGCTCCTGTCGCTGATCGTGATCATCTGGCTGATCATCGGCGCCATCGCCGTGTTCCAGCGCGGCTATTTCAAGGACGCGCAGGCCGATTGCGCCAGCGCGGGAACGATCGCCGTCACCGTGATCGCCGGGCCGCTCAACTATGCGGGTGTCAACCCGAAGATCGATTGTGAAGTGCCGCAACCGAGTCAGTAGTTCCAAGCAGTCAACCGAAAGAGGGAAGACCGTGATCGTTCTCGGACTCATCCTGCTCGTCATCGGCCTCGTCACGGGGATCTCGATTCTCACGACGATCGGAATCATCCTCCTCGTCGTCGGCCTCGTACTTCTGCTGCTGGGCACGACGGGCCGCGCGGTCGGCGGGCGGAAGTACTGGTATTGACGTCGGCGACCGTCCCTAATCATTGACATTATCAATGATTGATAGATAGGTTCCTTTCGGGCATGCAGGCGTGCAATGCGCGCCTGCCGACGAAAGGAACCTTGCATGTCTCCGGTTGCACTGGAACGGACCATCTTCGACGCCGATCACGATGCGTTCCGGGACACGGTGCGCCGATTCGCCGAACGTGACGTCGCCCCACGCCTTCGCGAATGGGCCGATGCAGGGCAGGTCGATCGGGACGTCTACCGTCAGGCAGGCAAGCTCGGGCTCCTCGGGATCAATGTCGAGGAGCGATTCGCCGGTGGCGGAACCGACGACTTCCGTTTCAATGCCATCGTCATCGAGGAACTCTGCCGCGTCGGGGCGCCCGCCGTCGTGATGGGCCTGGCCGGCATCAACGACCTCGTCACGCCCTACCTCGCCTCGCTCGCGAACGAGGAGCAGAAGCACCGATTCCTGACACCCCTGTGCACCGGCGAGAAGATCGGGGCGATCGCCATGACCGAGCCGGGCGCGGGTAGCGACCTGGCCGCGATCTCCACGACCGCCGTCGTCGACGGCGACAACCTGGTCCTGAACGGGACCAAGATCTTCATCAGCAACGGCATGCTCGCCGACTTCGTGATCGTCGTGGCCAAGACGGATCCGGCCGCGGGCAAGAAGGGCATGAGCCTGCTGGTGGTCGAAGCCGGAATGGACGGATTCACCCGCAACGGCCCGCTGCACAAGGTCGGGCTGAGCGCCCAGGACACCGCCGAGCTCGTGTTCGACGACGTCCTCGTCCCCCGTGAGAACGTCCTCGGCGAACCGAACGCCGGCTTCGGCCACCTGCGCCACAATCTGCCTCAGGAGCGTCTCAGCGTGGCCGTCACGTCCATGGCGTCGATGCGCCGCACGTTCGACCAGGCCCTGACGTACAGCTGCGACCGCACGGCGTTCGGCCGGAGGGTGGCCGACTTCCAGGCCAACCGCTTCTACCTCGCGGAACTCGCCACCGAGATCGAGATCGCGCAGTGCTTCACGGACCGCTGCATCCTCGACGCCGCGCACGGCGCGCTCGACGAAGTGACCGCCGCGATGGCGAAATGGTGGATCACCGAGCTGCAGCAGCGGGTCGTCCAGCGGGCGGTCCAACTACACGGCGGCTACGGGTACATGCGCGAGTACGACGTCGCGCAGGACTACCTCGACTGCCGCGGCGGGCCGATCTACGCCGGCACCACCGAGATCATGAAGGAGATCATCGGGCGCAGGCTCACACGGTCCTGACGGGTCCGATTGCCCGCGTGAATGATTCACGCGAGCCGCGGCCCCGGCGGCCGTCTGCGACCACGACCCCCGAAGCGTTGGCAATCTCTTCCATTGACAACTTCAATGATTAATGTTTAATTGTGATCCGCGCTACACATGCGCTCCGCTCTGTTGTCCCACGCTCGGCCAAGGAGTATCGATGACGGTCACCGCCACCGCCGGCACCATGTCGGCCACCCGACGCAAGAAGGAAGTTCGCAGGGTGATCCTGTCGAGCTACCTGGGCAGCACCATCGAGTTCTACGACTTCCTGCTCTACGCCACCGCGGCGTCCCTCGTCTTCGGCCCGGTGTTCTTCGCCGGCCTGGACCCGCTCGCCGCGACCATCGCGTCGATGGGAACATTCGCCGCCGGCTACGTCGCACGTCCGCTGGGCGGAATCGTGTTCGGCCACTTCGGCGACACCGTCGGCCGCAAGGCCATGCTGCTGATCTCGATGACCGTCATGGGCATCGCCTCGTTCGCGATCGGGCTCATTCCCCCGCCGGAGATGATCGGATCCTGGGCAGCGGTGCTGCTCGTCCTCCTCCGCGTCTGCCAGGGACTCGCCGTCGGCGGCGAATGGGGTGGCGCAGCGCTGATGTCGCTCGAGCACGCCGAATCCGGCAAACGCGGCTTCGCCGCGGCGTTCACCAACGCGGGTGCGCCGACCGGTGCACTGCTCGGCACCCTCGCCCTGGCCGCCGTGTCCCTACTGCCCGACGAGCAGTTCCTGACGTGGGGCTGGCGCATTCCGTTCCTCATCTCGGCGCTCATGCTGGCCCTCGGCCTCTTCGTCCGGTCCAAGGTGTCGGAGAGCCCGCTGTTCACGGCGGCACTGAAGGAATCGGCCCAGAAGGACACCACCCCGCCCATCGTCACGATCCTGAAGCGGCCACGCGCGGTCGTCGTGGCGTCGATGAGCTGCATCGCGAGCTTCGGAATGCAGACCGCCTTCACCACTTTCGCCATCACGTACGCCGTGTCGAGCGGCGCCCCGCGGTCCGACGCGCTGCTGGCATTCTCCTTCTGCCAGTTCTGTGCGATCTTCCTGGTTCTCGGATCGGCGCGGCTGTCCGACCGGATCGGCCGCCGACCGGTCATGCTCGCAGGTCTCGCGGCGATGATCCTCAGCGTCTACCCGCTGTTCCTGCTGCTGGGCACGGGACAGTTCCTGTTCATCGCGCTCGCCTTCGTCGGGTACACCCTCTGCCACTCGGCCACCTACGGGCCGATGGCCGCATTCATCTCCGAGCAGTTCGGCACCCGCGCGCGCTACACCGGGGCGTCGCTCGGATACCAGCTTGCCACCCTCGTCGGCGCGGGATTCACCCCCGTCATCCTGGCGTCACTGTTCGCGTCGTCCGGCAAGTCGATCCTCCCGGTCGGGATGTTCGTCATCGCACTGTGCGTAGTCAGCGCCGTCTTCCTTGTCGCGACGAAGGAAAGCAAGGACAACGACCTGAGCGCCGACACCCCGTCTGCCTGACACGAGCCCGAGAGTAGTTTCGAAGAGAACGAGGAGTCACCATGGACAACGAAGGCATCGGCTCGTGGCTCGAGCGCCGCATCACCATGACGCCGGGGAACGAGGCGCTCGTCTTCGACGAACGAGCCGTCACCTACAAGGAGATGGCCCTGCGGACCCGCCGGCTCGCCCACGGGCTGCGCGCCCTCGGCGTCGAGAAGGGTGACTGCGTAGGCTTCTTCGGGTTCAACGACCCCGCGGCGCTCGAGGTGATGTTCGCGGCAGGCCTGCTCGGCGCCACGTACCTCCCGCTCAACGCCCGCCTCACCGCCGAGGAAGCACGCTACGTTCTCGGCGATTCACGCTGCACCACAGTGATCTTCGGCACTCAGCAGGCCGACGTCGCGCAGGAGCTGGCGCAGTCGGAGTCCCCGGTCACCACCTGGATCGGGCTGACCGACTCGTGGTCCGCCCACACCTACGAGAGTGTGCGCGCCGGGCAGCCCGACACCCGCATCGACGAGCAGGTGGGTCTCGACGACCTGTCGGTGCTCATGTACTCGTCGGGCACCACCGGCGCACCGAAGGGCGTCATGCTCAGCCACGGAAACATGCTGTGGAACGCCATGAACCAGCTTCTCGCCCAGGACATGACGTCCAAGGAACGCACGCTGTCGGTGGCGCCGCTGTTCCACATCGGCGGTATCGGCGGAGCCGTCACACCGACCCTGCTGTCCGGGGGCACCGTCGTGCTGCTGCGCAAGTTCGACGCCGGCGCCGTCCTCGACACGATCGAGAAGGAACGCATCACCACGTTCTTCGCGGTCCCCACGATGATCCAGGAACTCTGGCACCACCCCCGGTTCGCGGGCGCCGACCTGTCCAGCCTGCGGGCCATCTGCGTCGCCGGGGCTCCCCTGCCCGAAGCGCTGATCTCGCCGTGGCAGGAACGCGGCGTCGCGATCGCGCAGGCGTACGGTCTGACGGAAACCGCGCCGTCGGTGACCATGCTGTCGGGGGACGACGTCCGCGCGAAGGTCGGATCGGCAGGCAAGCGAACGTTCTTCACCGACGTCGACGTCGTCCGCCCCGACGGGTCGAGCGCCGAACCGAACGAGATCGGTGAGATCGTCGCGAAGGGGCCGAACGTGATGCTCGGCTACCTGAATCAGCCCGAGGCGACCGACCGCACCATCGTGAACGGCTGGCTGCACACCGGCGACGCCGGCTACTTCGACGACGACGGCTTCCTCTTCATCTGCGACCGCTACAAGGACATGTACATCTCGGGCGGCGAGAACGTCTACCCCGCCGAGGTCGAGGCGGCGCTGCTGAAGCTGGACGGCGTCCGGGAGGCGGCGGTGATCGGCGTCCCGCACGAGAAGTGGGGCGAGACCGGCATGGCCTTCGTCGTCGCCGCCGACGGCACCGCCCTCGACGAGGACACGGTGCGCGCCCGGCTGCGAGAGAAGCTCGCGGGGTTCAAGATTCCCACGTTCATCCGGATCGCGGAGGAACTCCCCCGCACCGCGACCGGCAAGATCCGCAAACCCGACCTGCGAACCTCCGCCCGTGAGTACTTGTTAACGTCCCGCGGTTGACAAGTACTCACGGGCGGTAGCATTTCAGGGTGAAGCACATCGGGATCGTGTTGTTCGACGGCGTCGAGGAATTGGACGCCGTCGGACCGTGGGAGGTGCTGTCCGCGTGGACGCGGATGTACCCGGACGACGGCTACGCGGTGTTCTGCCTGTCCGCATCGGGTGGGAGTGTGCAGTGCGCCAAGGGGCTCGTCCTGGGCGCGCATCATTCCTACGCCGACGCCCCGCCGCTCGACGTCCTGATCCACCCGGGCGGCCAGGGCACGCGTCCGCAGCTGCTCGACGACGCCCATCTCGGCTGGGTCCGCAGGCAGCGCGCCGAGGTTCCGTTGATGGCCAGCGTGTGCACGGGATCCCTGGTCTACGCGAAAGCCGGCCTGCTGAACGGCAGGCCGGCGACGACGCATTGGGCGTCACTGGGTTTGCTGGCGGAGATCGACCCGAGCATCGTCGTGCGGCCGGACGACCGGTTCGTCGACGACGGCGACGTGATCACCTCGGCCGGTGTGTCCGCGGGCATCGACATGGCTTTGCACCTCGTCGCCCGCTTCGCCGGAGCGGAGCGGGCGCGCGAGGTGCAACGCTACATCCAGTACGAGCCGTGAGTACTTGTCAACGTCCCGCGGTTAACAAGTACTCACGGGTGCGTCAGCGCACGACCGGCAGCGACACCCTGCTGGGGTACCGTGCCCCGGTGTGCACGCGCTGGTGGGCGACCACGAATTCCGCTGATTCGTAGGCGGATTCGCCGGTGTTGAGGTTGCGGTCCCACCGCGGATGGTTGCTGGACGTCACCTGGACGCGGATCCGCTCACCGGGCTGGAACGTGACGGCCGTGGACCACAGGTCGATCGCGTACTCGTACACCTCCCCGGGCTCGAGCAGGCTCTGCTCGGCGGACGTGTACGCCCCAGGGGTTCGGTAGGAGTCGCGGTAGCGGGCCCGCACGATGCCGTCGGTGAGGGTGATCGACGTCCCGTCCGTCGTGACGCGGCACAGCCTGACGACGAAGTCGGTGTCGACGGCACTCGACGACGCGAACAGTGTCGCGGACACCCGGCCGATCACGGTCAACGGCTCGGTGAGGACCTCGCCGGTGAACACGAGGACGTCGTCGCGGGATTCGACCCGGCTCTGTTCCAGTGCGCCGGGTGCGAACGTTCCCGGCATCATCGTCGCCCCACCGACCGTCGGTACCGGATCCGCCGGGTCGTAGTCGTAGTCGACGCGACCTTCCATCTGCTCTGCTTCCGCGGCGAGGGTTCCACCGGGAGCGAGGAACAGGTCCGCGGTGCGGGTGGGCTCCGGGAAGCGGTCGTACGTCCGCCACCGGTTCTCCCCCATCACGAATATCCGGACCCGCGGCAGGTCGGGTTCCTCGTCGCCAAGCACCGCCGCGTACCACTGCGCGTGCACCGACGACAGGTCCTGACCCGAGTCGAGCACCGCCTGGTTGGCAGGACTGCCGAACACCACCGACCCACCCAGCCCGGAGAAGTTGGTGTGACTCCACGGACCCAGAATCAGGTACGGCGCGGGAGCCGCACCGGAATCGCTGTGGGCGAGTTGGCCGAAGTACTGGTCGAGGGTGCTGTTGACGAAGATGTCGTACCAGCCGCCGATGTGCAGCGTGGGGAGGTCGACGGCCCGGTCGCCGGCGCTGTCCCACAGGTCGCGGCTGGGGTGGTCGATCGGGAATCCGAGCGATTCGACGATCGGCGACGCGAAGAACGCGGGGGCATCGGCAGCCAGGTCGCGCAGGGGCAGGGCGTCGAAGTACGCGTCCTCGGACATCGCCCGATCGATCCGCGCCCACGACGCCCATTCGCGTTCTGCGCGTGCCGGATCCGTGCGGGACAGTTTCGCGATCTCGGCCGGCCCTGCCGACAGGTGCCCCCATCCGAGCCGGGCGCCGAATTCGACCGCGCCCCCGCGCACGAGCCCGCCGGACCGCGCGTTGCCGCCTGCCGAGATTCCCGGGGCGATGCCGCGCAGGGCGGGTGGCTTCTCCTGGGCTGCGCGCCACTGCGTTTCGGCGAAGTACGACCTTCCCCACATGCCGACGGCTCCGGTCGAGTACGGCAGTTCGGCGGCCCACTGCACGGTGTCGTAGCCGTCCGGGCCTTCGTTCTCGGACGGCACGAACTCACCGTCGGAGCCGAACCGGCCGCGGACGTCCTGCATGATCACCACGAATCCGCCGGCCGCGACCGTGGTGGGGTTGAGGTAGCCGGAGTTGACGGACAGGTCGCGGCCGTACGGGGTGCGGGTGAGCAGCACCGGGAAGCTGCCGCTGGTATTCGGGCGGTAGACGGTCGAGCGCAGGACGACGCCGTCCCGCATCGTCGCCTCGACATCGTTCTCGATCAGTACATCGTGTTTCACAGGTTCGGTCGCTTTCGACGGGAGGTGGGTCATTTGCCGAGGTCGGTGGTGCTGGTCCGGTAGGTTTCGCGGACCGTGAGGGTGGTGAGCGCGCTGACCAGGCAGCAGCCCGCGGTGAACGCGGCCACCGGTATCCAGCCGTCCGGTCCTGGCCGGACGAGGGTCGCGGCGATGGTGGGGGCGAATCCGGTGGCCACCAGGGCCAGCTGTCCGGAGATCGCCATGCCCGAGTACCGGATGCGCGTCTCGAACATCTCGGCGTACAGGGCGGGGCCGATGGCATTGACGAGCGAGTAGCCGACCACCATCACGATGCACGCGGTGATCAGGATCAGGACGGTCGAACGCTGGCTGATCGCCCAGAAGAACCCGGAGATGGAGACTGCGCAGACGAGGTTGCCGGTGATGAAGACCGGTTTGCGTCCGATCCGGTCGGCGAGGATCCCGGCGGCGGGTTGCGCGACGAGGGCGAGCGCGGCGGTGAGGACGGTGGCTCCCACCATGACGGTCCGGGACACACCGGCCTCGTGGGTGCCCCACGCGAGGGCGAAGGCGCTGAAGATGGTGGACACCACCGCGAACAGTCCGCAGCCCACGACCCGCAGCACGCTCGGCCAGTGGTCGCGGAAGATCACCTTCGCCGGCATCTCCGTCGGCCCGTCGGTGGACACGGCCTCCTCGAACACCTCGCTCTCGGGCAGCATCCGGCGGATCACGAGGCCGGCGAGTGCGACGAACATGCTGAGCAGGAACGGGATACGCCATCCCCAGTCGAGGAAGGCGTCCTCGGGCAGTCCGGAGAACACGAGGACCACCAGCGATGCCAGCAGCATGCCGGCGGCCGCACCGGTGTTCACCCAGCTCGCCGCGAGCGCGCGGCGGCCTGCGGGTGCGTGTTCGAGGGCCAGGGACGCCGCTCCCGCCGACTCGCCGGCCGCCGACGCGCCCTGGACGGCCCGGAGCAGGACCAGCAGGATCGGCGCCGCGACGCCGATCGCCCCGTAGGTGGGTAGGCAACCGATGAGGGACGTGGCCACGCCCATCATCACGAGCGTCACCACCAGCATCCGCTTGCGTCCGAGCGTGTCCCCGAAGTGCCCGAAGACGAGGGCCGCGAGCGGCCGGACGACGTACCCGATCCCGATGGTCGCCATCGACACGATGGTCCCCCAGAACGAACCGAGATCCGGGAAGAACAGGGTGTTGAACGCGAGCGCGGAGAAGGAGGCGTAGATGAAGAAGTCGTAGTACTCGAGTGTGCTGCCCACGAAGGAGGCCAGGGCGGCCCGGCGCGCGTGGGGCGACCGGGCGCTCGTGTCGGCGCGTGCGACGCGGCCGTCGAATGTGGAAGTCATGTGGTTCCTACCTGAAAGTGAAGGGCTTCCGGGAGTTCGGAGAGGCCTCGAGGTGGGGGCGACACCGGGGATCGGAAGTTGTCCAGGTCACATCCGTTGCCGCCGAGGGAGACTCTGCCAAAGAAACCGATCACCGTCCAAGAGCAGTATCGGCAGTGATTGATAACCGATCTTTATTACTCGTCGGAGACGGCGCCCGGCGTCGGCAGCACCTCGGCGGCGAGGTCGAGAACCGTCTGCACGACGGGCGACACGGGACGGTCCGACCAGGCCAGCGCCGCCCGGACTTCGAATCGACCGGCGTCGAGGGGGATCAGCACCACCCGGTTGGGATACGTCTGCACGTCACCGGGCACGAGCGCGACGCCGACCCCCGCCGCGACGAGGGCGGTCAGGACGATGCCGTCGGTGGTCTCCTGCACGATGTTCGGGGTGAACCCGGCATCCCGGCACGCGGCGAGCAGATCCCGGCGGAGCGTGGATCCGGTGGCGGCGGGATTCGCGACGAACGCCTCCTCGCGCAGTTCCGCGAGATCGATCGACTCCCGTTCGGCGAGTGGGTGATCGCTCGGGAGCAGCGCACTGAGGTACTCCACCGAGATCTGCCGCGTGAGCACGTGGGGGTGCGAGACCGCGTCCGACACGATCCCGAGGTCCAGTTGCCCCTCCCAGATCTCGTCGAGGATCTGCCCGCTCACCGTCGCCCCCTCGAGGACGAGGTCGATCAGGGGATACCGTCGGCGCACCGACCTTGCCAGAGAGGACAATTCGGTCTGCCCGTAGGCCCCGCTGAAGCCGACCCGGACGCGGCCCTCGACCTTCGGATCCGCGATCACCGCGGCATCGACGGCGCGGTCGATGCCGGCGAGCGCGTCCTTGCACGGCTGCAGGAAGCGCTCGCCCGCCGCGGTGAGCCGGACCGAGCGCGTGGTGCGGTCGAACAGTTTCACACCGAGACGCTTCTCGAGTTGCTGCACCTGCTGGCTCACCGCCGGTTGCGCGATGTGCAGCACCTCGGCGGCCCGGCCGTAGTTGAGTTCCTCGGCGACCGCCACGAACGATTTCATCCAGCGGATTTCCACGGCAGGCCAGTCCACCACGAACACCGTGAGACGGACCTCGCCGGGCAGTCGTTCGCCGGTGCCGACGAGGATCCGCGAGCGCAGCCACGACCACCGGCCCTCGGCGGCGGTGAGCCGCGGCGTGCAGCGGAAGTAGACACGCTCGGGCGGCACGGGCTCACCCGCGACCAGCCGGGCGATGTCTTCCGGGGTGCCTGAGCGAAGGCCGAAGTTGGTGACGTAGATCCGGTCGCCGTCGTCGGTCTCGATCGCGTACTTGGCCTCGAGTTCGGTGAGCGTGGGCGAGCTGAGCACCTGGAAGTCCGCCCCGACCGGCAACACGGTGCCGCGGAGTTCGGGGCCCTCGACGCGTCCCCCGACTATGGGGATGATGCGGCGGGTGCCTTCGGGTGTAGATCCGATCTCCACCGGATCGGCGACCTGCACGACAAACGTGGCGAGGAACGACAGGCCGGGCGGGGCCGGGGCGAGCAGGTCGGTCATCGTGCCCTACTCGGGACTTGCGGGAAAGGCGATGCTCTGCAACGTGTCCCGCATCTGGTTCACGACAGATTCGGGGATGCCCTCGAAATAGCGCCCGTGGGCGGCGTCGACCCGGGCCTTGGCGTCGTCGCGTAGCCGCCTGCCCTCGTCGGTCGCGGCGATCAGCTTGTTGCGGCGGTCGGAGGGGTCGAGGGTGCGCACGACGAGTCCACGTTCCTCGAGTTCGTCGACGAGCCCCACGATCTGACTGGGGTCGAGGCCCATGGTGGCGGCCACTCCGCGCTGGTTGACGCCCTCGGCCTGTTCGCACGCGAGCACCAGGACCGAGTAGGACCGCACCCGCAGCCCGGTGGGAACGAGAGCCTTGTTCACCGAGCCCAGCACCATTCCGCCGACGCGCGAGAGCAGGAACCCGATGTCGTCCGATAACGCCTGCGCCTCTGCCATGCGACGACCCCCTTCCGATGAGTGTCGCTAGAGTAGCAGATCTTAATGATTGACTTTCTCAATCATCAATGATTACGTGTGATTCAGCGAACACGACCTTAGGAGAATCACGACATGGACCTCACCGACAAAGTCGCCGTCGTCACCGGCAGCGGACAGGGCCTCGGACTGGCCTACGCCAAGGACCTGGCACGCCACGGCGCCGCGGTCGTGATCAACGACGTCAACCAGGCCACCGCCGACGCCGCCGTCGCCGAGATCACCGCCGCGGGCGGCCGGGCCGTCGCCATCGTCGCCCCGGTCGGCAGCACCGAGACCGCCCGGGCCCTCGTCACGGGCGCGGTCGACGCGTTCGGCCGCCTCGACGTCATGGTCACCAACGCCGGCATCCTCCGCGACAAGGTGCTGTGGAAGATGACCGACGACGACTTCGACGCCGTGGTGGGCGTGCACCTGCGCGGCACCTTCACGTGCGTCCGCGAGGCCGTCCTGAAGTTCCGCGAACAGTGCGACGGTGGTCGCATCATCTGCATCGGCTCCCCCGCCGGCCAGCGCGGCAACTTCGGGCAGACCAACTACTCCGGCGCCAAATCCGGCATCGTCGGCATGGTCCGCACCTGGGCGCTCGAACTGCAGCGCGCCGGCATCACCGCCAACGCCGTCTGCCCGGTCGCCGCGACCGCGATGACCGAGACCGTCCCGTTCCTCGCGCCCTACATCGAGGGCATGAAGAACGGTGAGCCGCTGCCCGACATCATCCGCCGCGAGGTGGGCATGGGCAGCCCCGACGACGCCGCGGGCATCATCTCGTTCCTCGCGTCCGACGCGGCAGCCGACATCACCGGACAGGCGTTCGCCGTCGGTGGCGACCGCCTCGCACTGTGGTCGCACCCCGAACTCACCGCGGTCGAGTACCACGACGGTGGCTGGTCGGCCGACGACATCGCCGCACAGTGGACGGCCACGTTCGGCGAGTCCGTCCAGTCCGTCGGCGAGGAATTCCCCGAGGAGTTGATGGCCAAGTGAGCCGCTACGAGTACGGCATCGACTTCGACACGATCGACGCCATCGACATCCACACCCACGTCGAGATCGACGGCTGCGGACACCGGTCCCTCGACGACGAACTGATGGCCGCGTCCGAGAAATACTTCAAGTCCGGCGAGGAACGCACCCCGTCCATCGACGCGATCGCCGACCACTACCGGGCCCGCAACATGGCGGCGGTCGTGTTCACCGTCGACGCGGCTTCCGCCAGCGGACACGCCGCGAACTCCGTCGAGGAGATCGCCGAGGGCGCCGCCCGCCACAACGACGTCCTCATCCCGTTCGGCTCCGTCGACCCCTGGCAAGGCAAGGCCGCCGTCCGCCGCGTCCACCGCCTCGTCGACGACTTCGGCGTCAAGGGCTTCAAATTCCACCCCAGCATGCAGGGATTCGAGCCGAACGACCGCCGGTTCTACCCGCTCTACGACGCCATCACCGAGGCCGGGGTCCCCGCCCTGTTCCACACCGGCCAGACCGGCATCGGCGCCGGCCTGCCCGGCGGCCACGGCATCAAACTGCGCTACTCCGACCCGATGCTCCTCGACGACGTCGCCGCCGACTTCCCCGACCTCACCGTGATCATGGCCCACCCGTCGGTGCCGTGGGTCGACGCGCAGATCTCCATCGCCACCCACAAGGCCAACGTCTACATCGACCTGTCCGGATGGTCGCCGAAATACTTCCCGCCGCAACTGGTCAAGGCCGCCAACAGCATGCTCCGCGGCAAGGTGCTGTTCGGGTCCGACTTCCCCGTCATCCAGGTCGACCGCTGGATCACAGACTTCGAGAACCTCGACATCAAACCGGAGGTCGCACCGCTGATCTTCAAGCAGAACGCCCTGCGTGTTCTCGGTATCAAAGACTAGGAGCCCTGACATGACCACCACCGCCACCACCACCCGGGTCGCCACCCTCGCAGACCTCGCCGCACTCGAGGGCACGTCGCTGGGCACCAGCTCGTGGATCGACATCCCGCAGCAGCGAATCGACACGTTCGCCGACGCCACCGACGACCACCAGTGGATCCACGTCGACCCCGAACGCGCCCGGGCCGAGAGCCCGTTCGGCGGACCCATCGCCCACGGGTACCTCACGTTGTCGCTGATCATCCCCATGTGGGACGAGATCCTGACCGTCGACAGCGTCACCATGGCCGTCAACTACGGGCTGAACAAGGTCCGGTTCACCAGCCCCGTGCCCGCCGAAGGACGCGTCCGGCTCAGCGCGACGCTGCAGTCCCTCGAGGATTTGCCCAAGGGCGGCGTCCAGGTGACGGTCGCGGGGCAGATCGAACTCGAGGGCAGCGAGCGTCCCGCGGTAGTCGTCGAGGCCGTGTACCGCTTCTTCGAGTAGACCACCTGTGAGTACTTGTTAACGTCGGGCGGTTAATAAGTACTCACAGGTGCCGGAGGCGCACCACCACGCCTACTCGGGCGCCTGGTCGTCGGGCTCGACCTGCTCCGCCTGCTCGCGCTCGGACGCGTTGCCCGCGATTCCCTTCGCCTCGCGTTCGGCCGCGAGCCGGTCTTCCATGTCGTCGACGAGGTCTGCGATCCGCTGGTGTTCGGGGAGCTGATCGTGTCGATCCGGATTCGCCTTCATCACGCTCCTTCCGCCGGGTGCGACGTGCCGGAATCCTGCGACTCCTGGACGCACAATTCGAACTGTACGCCGCGGGCCCGGCAGAAGCGGGCATTCGTGGTGGTACAAACTGGACGGCCGTCTTTCACACTTTCCGGCCGTCGGCGAAACCCGTTGCCGAACAGCACCTTACGGAGCGTCGATCCTCCAATACCGCACTGCGCAACATCATTTCGGGATCGACTCGGGCACCTCCACCGCGACGAGCAGGCGATGAATTCGATGCACAATCGACACCGTCTCGCGAGTACCCGCAGCCGGCACCTCGTACTCTGGACCGGGTACCACCCGAAGGAGGACCGATATGCCAGCAGTCACCACACCTCACGTCTACGTTCATCGCGCCGGCGATCGGCTGAAAACCAAGATTTCCTGGTTGGATTCGAAGCACTCGTTCTCCTTCGGCCAGCACTACGACCCCGACAACACGCACCACGGACTGCTCCTCGTCAACAACGACGACACGGTGCTCCCCGGTCAGGGATTCGACACCCATCCACACAAGGACATGGAGATCGTCACCTGGGTGCTGCGCGGCTCGCTCGTCCACCAGGACTCGATCGGCCACTCCGGCATCATCTATCCCGGCCTTGCGCAACGCATGAGCGCAGGCAAGGGCATCATGCATTCCGAGAAGAACGACAGCTGGCGCCTCGCCGGCGAGCAGCACCACGAGCCGGTGCATTTCGTCCAGATGTGGGTGGTACCCGACGAACCCGGGCTCGCCCCGAGTTACGAGCAACTCGAGATCGAGGACGAAATCCTCAAAGGCGGGCTGGTGCCCGTTGCGTCCGGAATGCCAGAATACAAGGACAATTCGGCCATCCGGATCAACAACAAGCACGCGGCGCTGCACGTCGCGCGACTCTTCCCCGGCGCACCGGTGACCCTTCCCGAAGCGCCGTTCCTGCACGTGTTCGTCGCCCGGGGCACCGCGGAGATGGAGGGTGTCGGCACCCTGTACGAGGGCGACGCCGTCCGGTTGAGCGCCTCCGGTGGCCAGCAGATCTCCTCACACTCCGGCGCCGAGGTGCTCGTCTGGGAGATGCACGCCCGCCTCGGCGGCTGAGTTCCCAGCAAGTTCACAGCCGGGCGGAACGCCACGCGCAGGTTCGTGCGCCACGATCGAGGCACAGCCCGATCATGGAGAGGTACCCACAGTGAACAAGGACGTCGAGAAGAGCCGACTGCGCATCAGCCGCCGCCGCGCATTTGCGGTCGGGGGGACAGTGAGTCTGGGTGGGCTCATCGCCGCCTGCACCGGGAACGGGAGCAGCGGCACGTCGGCGTCGGCCACGTCGACCGCGGCCGCGTCGAGTGCGACGACGACGAGCGACGACGCGGTGACGGCCCTGCTCGACCAGGCGCCGCAGTGCGTGATGGCCGTCGAGGAGACGCAGGGACCGTACTGGTTCGACGTCGACTCCATCCGCAGCGACATCCGCGAAGACCGGCCGGGGACGAACCTGCAGCTCGCACTGCGGGTGCAGGACCTGACGAACTGTTCCGCGGACGGCTCCGCCGCGGTGGTGAGCAACGCCGTCGTGGAGATCTGGCACTGCGACGCGGGCGGCGTGTACTCCGGCTTCGAGTCGGGTTCGAAGGCCGCGGACCTCGGCGGCAACGGCGCGCCCGCCGGAGCACCGCCGGCAGGCGGGCCCGGCGACGGCGGCCAGCCCCCGGCCGGAGGTCCCGGTGGACCCGGCGGCCCCGGCGGCGACATGTCCGGCGGTTCGGGTGAGACGTCCGACGGGTCCTACAGCGTCGGCGACAGCGAGGCCACCACCACGGACGACGGCACCTACCTGCGCGGCGCTCAGACGACGGACGCGAACGGCATCGCCCAGTTCACGACAATCTTCCCCGGCTGGTACACCGGCCGGACCACGCACATCCATCTCAAGGTGCACATCGACAAGAAGACGGTGCTCACCACCCAGCTGTACTTCGACGAGGCCCTGCTCGACGAGGTGTACGCGACGGCGCCGTACTCCGACCACACCGGACGGGAGAACAACGTGACCAACGCCACGGACGGCATCTACGACGACGCAGGCCTGCTGACGGTCGCCACGCAGTCGGACGGCTACCTCGCGGCGATCAACCTCGGCATCGACGTCTGACCGCTCCCCGGTCCTTTGTTTCGCCCTGAGCGCAGTGGTGGACCTGTCGGCGCGGAACGGTGTAAGGATGGAACGCATGACCACGGCTCAGCGCTCCGGCATCGACCTCACCCACCTCGACAGTGACACCCGCGCTCAGGACGACCTGTTCGTCCACGTGAACGGCAAGTGGATCGACGACTACGAGATTCCCGCGGACCGGGCGATCGACGGCGCGTTCCGCACGCTCTACGACAAGGCCGAGGTCGACGTCCAGAACATCATCGAGGAGGCGGCGGGCTCCGGCGCGGCCCCGGGGACCGACGCACAGCGCATCGGCGATTTGTACGGCAGCTTCATGGACGCGGATGTCGTGGAGGCGGCGGGGCTCGCTCCGATCGCCGGGGAGCTCGCCGACGTGGCCTCGGCCGCCGACCGCTCCGCCCTCGCCGCCGTCATCGGCCGCCTGCAGCGCACGGGGGTCGGCGGCGCCGTCGGTCACTACGTCGACACGGACGCCAAGAACTCCGCGCGCTACCTCGTGCACTTCAGCCAGGCCGGCATCGGGCTGCCCGACGAGTCGTATTACCGCCAGGACGATCACGCGGAGATCCGCACCGCGTACGTGGAGCACATCGCGAAGATGTTCGCCCTCGCCGGTGTCGACTACGACGCGCAGCGTGTGTTCGATCTGGAAACGAAGATCGCGGCAGGCCATTGGGACGTCGTGAAGCGTCGCGACGCCGAGCTGAGCTACAACCTGCTCACCCTCGACCAGCTGCCTGCCGGGTTGGACTGGTCTTCGTGGATCGGCGCGCTCGGGGGCACGTCGGAGCAGTTCGCCGAGATCGTGGTCCGCCAGCCCGACTACCTCACCACCCTGACCGGGCTGTGGACGTCCGAGGACCTCGACGATTGGAAGGCGTGGGCGACGTGGAACGTCATCCGCTCCCGCGCCCCGTATCTCACCGAGGCGCTGGTCGAGGAGAATTTCGCGTTCTACGGGAAGACGCTGACCGGCGCCGAGGAGATTCGTGAGCGCTGGAAGCGCGGCGTGTCCCTGGTGCAGGATCTGCTGGGCGAGGCTGTCGGCAAGCTGTACGTCGAGCGGCACTTCCCGGCGGACGCGAAGGCCCGCATGCAGGAACTCGTCGCGAATCTGCAGGAGGCGTACCGGCGCAACATCTCCGACCTGGACTGGATGAGCCCGGAGACCCGGCAGGCGGCGCTCCGCAAGCTGGAGAAGTTCACGCCGAAGATCGGGTACCCAGACAAGTGGCGCGACTACTCAGCCGTCACCATCTCCCGCGACGACCTGGTCGGCAACTACCGCAGCGGCTACGCGGCGGAGTACGACCGCGATCTCGCGAAGCTCGGCGGCCCGGTCGACCGCGACGAGTGGTTCATGACACCGCAGACGGTCAACGCCTACTACAACCCGGGCATGAACGAAATCGTGTTCCCCGCAGCCATTCTGCAGCCGCCGTTCTTCGACGCCGCGGCCGACGACGCCGCCAACTACGGCGGGATCGGTGCCGTCATCGGTCACGAGATCGGCCACGGCTTCGACGATCAGGGCGCCAAGTACGACGGCGACGGCAACATGATCGACTGGTGGACCGACGACGACCGGACCGAATTCGGCAAGCGCACGAAGGCGCTGATCGAGCAGTACAACGCGTTCGAACCAAAGGCGCTGCCCGGGCACACGGTGAACGGCGAGTTCACGATCGGGGAGAACATCGGCGACCTCGGTGGCCTGTCCATCGCCATCGCCGCGTACCGGATCGCGACGGACGGGTCCGAGCCGGAGGTCCTCGACGGCCTGACCGGGATCCAGCGGGTGTTCTTCGGCTGGGCGCAGGTGTGGCGCACCAAGGCCCGGGACGCGGAGGCGCTCCGCCGGCTCGCCGTCGACCCGCACTCGCCGCCGGAGTTCCGCTGCAACGGCGTGATCCGCAACCTGGACACGTTCCACGACGCGTTCGACGTCCAGCCCGGTGACGCCCTGTATCTGGATCCCAGCGAGCGCGTCAAGATCTGGTAGCGCGGCTACCCCAGACGGTCGCCCGTCGCCGCGGAGAAGAAGTACACCTCGCCGGGCTTCGGCTGCAGGTGCAACCTCTCCCCCGCGGCGACGGTGCGGGTGCGGTCCACCCGCACCACCACCTTCCCGGACGTGCCGGACGCGTACACGAACGACTCGGCACCGAGTTCCTCGAGCAGGTCGGTCTCGACGGTGTACGAGTCCTTGCGCCACGACCCGACCAGCGTCCACGACTCCGGTCGCACTCCGACGATCACGGAGCCGTCCCCGATCGCCGAGTGCGGCACGGGAATACGCAGTTCGCCCAGTTCGGCGACACCGTCCCGGATCGGGGTGTCCATGAGGTTCATGCCCGGGGAGCCGATGAACCCGGCGACGAACGTGTTGACCGGGTTGTCGTACAGATCTCGTGGCCGGGCGACCTGCTGGAGGCGGCCGGCCTGCATGACCGCCACCCGGTCGCCCATCGTCATGGCCTCCACCTGGTCGTGGGTGACGTACACGGTGGTCGTGCCGAGCCTGCGCTGCAGCCCCGCGATCTGCGAGCGGGTACTCACCCGCAGCGTGGCGTCGAGGTTGCTCAGCGGTTCGTCCATGCAAAACACCTTGGGGTGCCGCACGATGGCGCGGCCCATCGCGACCCGTTGGCGTTGCCCGCCGGACAGTTTCGCCGGTTTGCGACCGAGCAGCGGTTCGAGTTCGAGCATCCGCGCCGCTTCCAGCACCCGCGCGGTGCGTTCCACCTTTCCGACGCCGGCATTGCGGAGCGCGAACCCCATGTTGTCGGCGACGGTCATGTTCGGGTACAGCGCGTAGCTCTGGAACACCATGGCCACGTCCCGCGCTCGGGGCGGCAGCGCGGTGACGTCGGCGCCGCCGATCTCGATGCGGCCGGCCTCGACGGCTTCGAGGCCGGCCAGCATCCGCAGGCTCGTCGACTTACCGCACCCGGACGGACCCACGAGAACGAGGAACTCGCCGTCCGCGATGTCGAGGTCCAGCCGATCGACCGCGGGTCGGTCGGCTCCGGAATAGCGGTGCGTGACACCCGCGAACTGCACGTTGGCCATGGATGTTCCTTCTCCTCCTACTGGGGCAGTTTGGGGGTGATCTGGCGGTCGACGATCTGCTGGAGTTGCTCCCCGACACCGGCGAAGGTCGTCGCCACGTCCGCGTTCTGCAGCGCGATCTGTTCGAGTCCGGTGCCGATGATCTGGTCGCCGCCGGGCACGAACACCCGGGCGTAGTCCTGCGATCGGGTCTTCGCGAGCTGGTCGACGGCGGTGCGCGCGTTGGGGTTCGCGTCCAGGTACGCCTTCATGGCCGGGTCCTCGACCGCAGATTTACGGACCGGCATGTACCCGACGTTCTGCGAGAAGTACGCGGTGTTCTCGCGGTTGGTCACGAAGTCGATGAACGTGAGCGCATTCTTCTTCCGCTCGTCGGAGATTCGCGCCGGAATCGCGAGACCCGCGCCGCCGGTCGGGCAGCCCGGCGCGCCCGACGCGGGGAGGAAGGCGGTGCCGAAGTCGAACGCGGCCGACTTGGTGATCCCCGACAGGTCGCCGGTCGAGGCGATCGTCGACGCGAGGATGCCCGCCCCGAACTCGTTGGCGATGTCGCTCGACACGGCCGCGTATTTCTTCGTGTGGATCATGTTCTTCAGGAAGGTCCCCGCGGCGAGGGTCTTCTCGTCGCCGAACTTCAGGTCCCATTGGTCCGAGTACGCCCCGCCGAACGTCCAGACCGGTCCCTCGAACGTCCAGCCGAGGTAGTTCTTGGCGTCGCCCCAGCCGTGGGCCAGCTTGCCGCCGCCGATCACTCGCTGCAGTTCGGGACCCCATTCGTCGAACTCCTGCCAGGTGGCGGGACCGCGGTCGGGCAGGCCTGCCTGCGCCCAGACCTGCTTGTTGTAGTAGAACAGCGGCGTCGACCGCGCGTACGGGAGGGCGTAGTGCATCCCCTGGAACAGGTAGTCGGCGAGCAGCGAGTCGACGTAGTCGGAGGTGTCGACCCCCACGTCACCGAACAGCCCGTCGAGCGGTTCGACGGCACCGGTCAGGGCGTAGTTGAACCACCACACGTCCGACAACACCACGACGTCCGGCAGTGCGCCGCCCGACAGTGCCGCGTTGAACTTCTGCGACACCTCCTCGTAGTTCTTCCCGGCGTCCACGAGGTCGACGGTGAGGCCGGGGTGTGTCGCCTGGAAACGGTTGATCAGTTCACGTTCGACGTCCTGGGACTTGCCCGGGTGGTTGGACCAGAACGTGATGGTGTTCGGGTCCCCCGCCGCCCCGGACGCCGCCGACGAGCCCGAACCCGAGCCCGCGCAGGCCGTGAGCGCGGCACCGGCTGCCACCGCGCCCGCGAGCCCGAGGAATCCCCGGCGATTCATCCGATTCATGTCTCTCCTCGTGTCCGCTATCCCTTGACCGCACCCGACGTGAGGCCCTTGATCATGTGCCGTTGCAGCACAAGGAAAACCGCGAGAATCGGCAGCATCGTGAGCACCGTCCCCGCCATGACCGGACCCCAGTCGGTGAGCCCGTCGTTGTTCTGCAGCTGGGTCAGCCCGATCGGCAGCGGCGCGACGGACGCGTCGTCGGCCATCAGGAACGGCCACAGGTATTCGTTCCATTCGGTGACGACGGTGATGATCGCGAACGCCACCATGGTGGGGCCGGACACCGGCAGGACCACCCGCCACAGCAACCGGGCATGGCCGGCGCCGTCCATCCGGGCGGCCTCGATGATCTCGGTGGGTATCGACAGGAAGTGGTTGCGCATCAGGAACGTTCCGAACGCAACTCCCGCGAGCGGAACGATGATGCCGTGGAAACTGTTCCGCCAACCCCATCCGGCGACGAGGGCGTAATTCGAGATGACGGTGATCTGGTTGGGCACCATCAACGCGGCGATGATGCCGAGGAACACGAAGTTCTTGCCCGGGAACCGCAGGAACACCAGACCGTAGGCGCTGAGGACGCCGAGTGTGAACTTCACGGCGGACAGCACTCCGGTGATGATCACCGAGTTACGCAGGAACGTCCAGAACGGCACCGACGTGGTGGCCTCCGCATAGTTCTCGGGGTGAAAGGTCCCGGGCCACCACGTGACCGGAAGGGTGTAGATGTCGGGGCGATCCTTGAACGACGTCATCACGATCCAGTACAGCGGCAGGGCAACCGTCACCAGCACGGCCACCATCGCGGCGTAGCCCAGCGCCGTCACGAGCGCTTCCCGCCGGCGGTGGTCGCGGGCCGCGTCCGCCGTCGCCGGCACCTCCGTGCTGCGCCGCTCGCGCACGGCTCCCGCGGTCACCGGCCGTCCCCGCGATCCATGATCCGCACCTGGTAGACGGTGATTCCGAGCAGCACCAGGAACATGATCGTGGCGACGGTGGCCCCGTACCCGGCCCGGAAGTTGCGGAACGACTCGTTGTAGACCTGGTAGACCATCGTGGTGGTGCCGGTGCCGAGCGGACCGCCCCTGGTCATCACGTTGATGATGTCGAACACCTGAAGCGAGCCCAGCATCACCGTGATCGAGAGGAAGTAGGTGGTCGGACGCAACTGCGGGAGAACGACCCGGCGGAACGTCGTCCACCCGCTCGCCCCATCGATCTCCGCGGCCTCCGCCAGTTCGCGTCGCGTACCCTGCAGTGCCGCAAGGTAGATCACGAACGTGTAGCCGAGGTTCTTCCACATGTAGGTGACCGTGACCATGACCAGCGCCCAGTGCGGATCCTGGTAGAAGTCGGGCACGGAGTCGACCCCGACGCGGTGCAGGAGGTCCTGGATCAGCCCGAACCGGGGATCGAACACGAACTGGAACGCCACCCCGATCGCGGCGCCCGAGATGACGAACGGCGCGAAGATCGCGGATCGAACAAGGTTGCGACCGTGCAGCTTACGGTCCAGCAGCACGGCGAGCGCGAGACCGGCGACCATCGATCCCACCACGGTCACGGCCGTGAACACGACGGTATTGCCGACGATCTGCCAGGTGTCGGGGCGGCCCCACCACTCGCGGTAGTTGCCCAGGCCGACGAACGTGGCGGCGGGGTCGGCGATGTTCCAGTCGAAGAACGACAGCCGGATGTTGTCGACCAGCGGGCGGTAGGTGAACAGGACGAGCAGAACCAGATTGGGGCCCACCAGCGCCGCGAACAGCGCGTAGTCCCGCCACGGACGCCCGAGGAACCCCTGCTTTCCCGGCGACGGCAGGGTTCGTTCCGGACTCGATCTCACTGCGGCAGTCTGACGACCGATTACGAATAGCCGGTAAATTGCCGTAGCCCGCACATTGAACTGTGCGGGCTACGGGAAGAACTGGTCGGAGCAGGGTCAGCGGTTCCAGTCACCGAGACCGTCGGAGCCGTTCAGCACGCCGCCCGCGGTGTTCTGCACGACGACGGCGTCACCCTTCTTCGAGTTCTCGTAGAACCACTTGGCGTCCTCGGTGCTGACGTTGAGGCAGCCGTGGCTGACGTTCGTGTTGCCCTGGGCGTTCACCGACCACGGCGCGGCGTGGACGAAGATGCCGCTGTACGACATGCGGGTGGCGTACTCGACGTACGTGCGGTAGCCCTCGGCGGAGTCGACCGGGACCCCGTACGTGGAGGAGTCCATGTACATGTCACGGAACTTGTCGCCGATGATGTACGTGCCGTTCGGCGTCTCGTGATCGACCTTGCCCATCGACGTCGGCATGGTCTTGACCACCTCGCCGTTGCGGGTGACGGTGATCTGCTTGGTGTTGTCGTCGGCGGTCGCGACGAACGCGTCACCGATGGTGAACGTGGAGTGCGCGTCGCCGGCGTCCACGGTGACCTCGGTGTTCGCGGGCCAGAACTCGGTGGGCTTCCAGCGCACCTGGCTGTCGTTGATCCAGTAGAAGCCGC
Source organism: Rhodococcus sp. ACS1 (assembly GCF_002300155.1). Classification (NCBI taxonomy): domain Bacteria; kingdom Bacillati; phylum Actinomycetota; class Actinomycetes; order Mycobacteriales; family Nocardiaceae; genus Rhodococcus; species Rhodococcus sp. ACS1. The sequence goes on along the minus strand of NZ_NSDZ01000005.1, from coordinate 1,487,045 downwards.
CCTCGACCGGCTGGCTGGTGGTGACCTTGATGGCTTTCTCGGCGGCGGCGCGGTCGCCGATGGCCTCGTTGAAGCGGATTATCACCGGTTGCGCGACACCCACGACCTCGCCCGCACCCGGGTTGAGGGACGGGGCCGAGAAGTTCGCAGGCGCCGGCGCCGGTTCGGGCAGCGGGAGCTGCGGCGCGCCGGGCAGACCGGGCAGGGTGGGAAGACTCGGAATCTCCGGTCCACCGGGAAAGAGCGGCGCGGCCTGTGCGGCCCCGGCCAGCGCAGTTCCGGAGACGACGGCCCCGGTCAGTGCGACAGCGACGCGTGACGACCAGTGCTTGTTCCTGGAAGAACCGATTCGTGACTTGCCCATATGACCACTCTCGTTCGACGACGTGTACACCGCGCGTCCCCGACGGACCTATCAATCGCGCACTGCCATTAACACACATCATCCGGCCGCGAGCAATTTGCCCGCAATCGTTGCCGCTCCGCGGCCTGCGGGCGGTCGGTGTCACCGAGTGGTCAAGAAGCGCTCACGATCAGGTCTCGGCGCGGGCGGCGGCGAGCATGCTCTCGATGGTGATCAACTTGGTGCGCGTCCGGCCGGCCGCCCTGCCCCCGGCACGTTCGGTCTTGTCGATCCGCTGCCAGCCCTGGAAGTCGACCGCGTCGGGCGCGCGCTCGGCGATCAGCCGGTCGAGAGCCTCACGGTCGGCGGGCGCGTCGAGCCGCCCGGCGGAGAAGTCGTCGATCAGCATCCTGACCGTCTCCGCGGAGCAGTACTTGTTGGTGCCGATCACGCCCGTCGGCCCGCGCTTGATCCAGCCGGCCACGTACACGCCGGGGACCGGTGCGCCGGTCTCCGGATCGATCACCCGGCCGTTCTCGTTGGGGATGACGCCGCGCCGGTCGTCGAACGGGATACCGGCCACCGGCTGCCCGCGGTAGCCGATCGAGCGCAGCACCAGGCCGGTGTGCAGCGTCGAGGTGTCGTCGGACGGCTTTGCGCTGAGCCTGCCGGACGCGTCCGCGACCATCTCGTTCTTCGCGATGCGCACCGATTCGACGGCGTCGGTGCCCAGAATTTCCACGGGCGAGGTCAGGAAGCGCAGCACGATCCGCTTCTTGGCCGGGTCGGCGGTGCGCCGGGCGAACTCCTCGACCTGGCGCACCTTGTGGCGCTGCCACGGCTCCGCATCGTCGCCGTCGACGAATGCGCGGCTCGCCGGGTCGAGCACGGCTTCCTCCGGGTCGACGACGACGTCCACGTTCGGCATGCGCCCGAGCGCCAGGAGTTCGGGGTTGGTGTAGGCGGCCTGGGCGGGGCCCCGGCGGCCGAGGATGACGACCTCACGGATGTTGCTCGCCCGCAGCGCCTCGAGGGCGTGGTCGGCGAGATCCGTCGTGGCCAGGATCTCCGGGTCGGTGACGAGGATGCGGGCCACGTCGAGTGCCACGTTGCCGTTGCCGACGATGACGGCCCGCTCCCCCGACAGGTCGAACGTGCGGTCGGCGTAGTCGGGGTGCCCGTTGTACCAGGCCACGAACTCGGTGGCGGCGTGGCTGCCGGCGAGATTCTCGCCGGGAATGCCCAGTTCGCGGTCGCCTGCCGCACCGACCGCGTAGATGACGGCGTGGTGGTGCGCGAGCAGTTCCTCGTGGGTCACGTCCGTGCCCACGTTCACGTTGAAGTGGCAGTGCACCGTCCGCTTGCCGACGACGGAGCGGAACTGGTCCGTGACGCCCTTGGTGCCCGGATGATCCGGGGCGACGCCTGCGCGCACCAGCCCGTACGGGGTGGGCAGACGGTCGAAGATGTCGATCTCGACGCGGGGCTTCGCGGTCAGTTCCATCGCGGCGTAGCAGGCGGCCGGACCCGACCCGACGACCGCGACGTGGAGCGTGCCGAGGGCTGCGTCGATCTGCGGCAGCTTGAGCGGCTCGGGCCAGTCGGGGCCGATCGGGTGCTTGGTGTAGTACTGCGCGTTGATGTCGAGGTACGGCTCGTCGACCTCGTCGAGGTCGTTCTCCGCGTAGATGGCCTCCACCGGGCACTCCTCGACGCAGGCCCCGCAGTCGATGCAGGTGTCCGGGTCGATGTACAGCATTTCCGTGCTCGCGAACGGCTTCTCGTCCGGTGTGGGATGGATGCAGTTGACCGGACAGACGTCGACGCACGACGCGTCGTTGCAGCACGGCTGCGTGATCACATATGCCACGGTTCTCCCCTACCTGAGTACGCGCAGTCCGAAGTCGAGATATGACCCCAGACTATAACGTGTTCCACTTTTGTGCGAGAACCGTGCGCGAGGTCAGACCGCGTCGCCCGGCTCTACCCGGAATCCGACCTTCACCGTGACCTGGTAGTGCGCGATGGCGCCGTTTTCGACGTGGCCCCTGGTCTCGACGACCTCGAACCACTCGACGTTCCGCACGGTGTCGTTGGTCCGCGCGATCGCGTTCTTGATGGCCTGATCGGTGCTGTCGCTCGACGAACCGACGACCTCGACAACTCGGTACACGTGATCACTCATCGGGATTCCTTTCGTGGGTTACTTGCCGTTCCGGACGATCGCCTGTGCCTCGACACCGAGCCGGGCCAGACGAAGATCACCGAGAGCCGTGAGGGAACTGCCGAGGCGGTTGGTGACGAACCCCAGCGACAGTCCGCTGTCGAGGTCCGCGTAGGCGCCGGACCCGCCGACCCCGTAGTGCCCGATCGCGTTCCGTGGTTGTTCCCGGGACGCGAAGATCGGCCGGTGGTAGCCGAGCGACCACAGCGGCCGGATACCGAGGACGTAGTCGCGGTCGCGGGTCTGCACCTCCGACATCCGCGCGATGGTCGACTTGCGCAGGAACCGGCGTCCGTCCAGCCTGCCCCCGTTCGCGATGGCGCCGTACATCCGCGCGAGCGCCCGCGCACTGAACACACCGTTCCAGCCGGGCATCACCGCGTCGTGCACCGCCGGGTTCCGCACCAGCGCGTCGAATCCCTGCGGCATCGCCGCCTCGGCCAGCCCGCGGGTAGGGCCGACGAGCGAGAGCACATTCGAGGTGAGCTCCCAGTTGAGTCCGGCCGGGTTGATGTGCGGGAACAGCTTCGCGATCCGTGGACGGTGCTGTCCGGGAACCTGATACCAGAAGTCGTCGACACCGAGCGGTCCCGCGATCTCGTCCTGCACGACCTGGACGAACGGTTTTCCGGTGACGCGGGCGATCAGCTCGGCCACCAGCCACCCGTAGGTGACGGCGTGATACCCGGGGCCGCGCAGCCTGCGCGGATCCGCCGGGGCCGCCGCGAGGGCCTCCACGACTGCGTCGTATTCGAGGAGATCGAGCGGGCTCCGCATCAGCCCCCGGACCTTGTGCAGTCCGGCCCGGTGGGTGAGGACGTCGCGGACGGTGATGTCGTCCTTGCCTGCCGCACCGAATTCGGGCCAGTAGCGTGCCACGGGCGCGTCGTAGTCGATCAGCCGGCGTTCGGCGAGCCGGTGGACGACCGTGCTGGCCACGCCTTTTCCGGTCGAGAACGACAATGCGACGGTGTCGCGGTCCCAGCGGCGGTCGCGGTCTGCCCAGCCCGCCCAGACGTCGAGGACCTTCTCGCCCCGGAAGTACGCGGTGAGTGCCCCGCCGCCGTGCTGAGGTTGCCGGTACATCGCGAAGAACCGGTCGGCGAGCGGCAGGAACCGCGGATCGACGTGCAGTTCCGTCCGTGGCACGGACGCGGGCCGGGAAACTCGAACGCTGGTCGTCATCGACCACCTCCGATCTCGCTGCCGTAAGTCCTACGGCAGTGCGTCAGCCCATTGTGACTACCGTCACCATACGACGCGGACCGGGGTGCCGTTCAGGGAAGCCGCCACACAGTTGTGCCGTCGCTCAGACATGCTTGACCTGCAAGGAAATTGATGGCCAGCGAGGGACCGGCCGCGCACACCACGCCTTTGGCCGGATCCGCGACGAGCGCCTGCCCACCGGGACCGCTCAGCACCAGCGCCGGGCCGACGCTGTCGACCGTTCCGATGGCGACGCTCTCGGGCCCGACCGCGACCGCCGCGACGGCGCCGCGGCGTGCCTCTGCCGCGCCGACACCGCCGCCCAGTCCGGCGCCGAGCGCCGCTCCCGCGTGGGCCGCGTCGGCGAAACCGACACCGTCGGTGCCGAAGGCCGCCGAATTGCTGCTGGTGTCGGCGTTGGCCCCGCACGCGGTGCGGTCGACGACCGTCGTGTGACCCCGGCCAGGCGGGGACACACAGGAGAGGGAGACGGCCGACGCGGTGGCCGGCGCGATCATCAGAGTCCCGAGTGCCGTCGCGACGACACCGAGGACGAGTCCGGCAGTACGAACCGTCTTACGTTCCATGGCGACCTCACATTGTTCCCGACCCGACCGTCCCGAGCCTACGTGAGCGCCGGCTATTTGCGGTCTCGGTCCCGACTCGGTTGTACCCGCTTGGGTTCCCCCGGCATTTTGGGGTAATTGGGTGGGTACGGGAGATCGCCGAGGCCGTTCGCGGTGTCCCGTTCCGCCATCTCCAGCAGCACGTCGAGCGATTGCGCCACGTCACCCATGGTCGCCATGGGGTCGCCGCGTTTCTCGAGCAGCGCCGGCACCGTCGCGATGGTGAAGTCGTCGGGGTGGACGTCGACGAGTTCCTCCCAGGTGACCGGCGTCGACACGGTCGCGATCGGCGTCTTGCGGGCCGAATAGGCGGACGCGATGGTCTTGTCCCGGGCGTTCTGGTTGAAGTCGAGGAAGATGCGTTCGCCGCGTTCCTCCTTCCACCAGGACGTGGTGGCCCGGTCGCCGCTGCGCCGCTCGATCTCCCGGGCCAGGGCGATGCCCGCGCGCCGCACCTCGATGAAGTCCCAGCGCGGCTCGATGCGGAGATACACGTGGAGGCCGCGTCCGCCCGAGGTCTTGGGGTAGCCGATCAGACCGAGTTCGTCCAGCAGCGGCCGGAGCACCTCCAGCGCGACCGCCCGGGCGTCGTCGAATCCGGTGCCGGGCTGCGGGTCCAGGTCGATGCGCAGTTCGTCGGGGTGATCGACGTCGGGGCACCGCACCGCCCACGGGTGGAACGTGATGTTGCCGAGGTTCGCCGCCCACACGATGTTCGCGGCGCTGCGCACCCGGAGCACGTCCGCCTTGCGGCCGGACGGGAACGTGACCTCGCACGAGTCGACGTGGTCGGGGCGCTTCGCGGGCACCCGCTTCTGGTAGATCTCCTCGCCCTCGACCCCGTCCGGGAAGCGTTGCAGGTGCGTCGGCCGATCGAACAGGGCGCCCAGCAGCGCACCGCCCAGCGCCACCGTCCGGTAGTACTCCACCAGGTGCCGTTTCGTGCCGCCGTCGGCACCGAGTTTCGGGTAGTAGATCTTGTCGGGACTCGACAGCCGCACGGCGACGCCGTCGACGTCGAGTTCTTCGGCAGGACTCGCCATCTAGGAACCTCCGGCCAGGACGTCGGCAAGGTCGTATCGCACCGGGACCTCCAATTGTTGGAACGTGCACTCGTCGGGCGTCCGGTCCGGGCGCCAGCGCAGGAACCGCGCGGCGTGCCGGAACCGGGCACCCTCCATCTGGTCGTACGCCACCTCGACGACGCGTTCGGGGCGCAGCGGCACCCAGGTCCGGTCGTTGCCCGACTGCCACCGCGTCGGTGCCCCGTCCGCGACGACGTCGTCGCCGACGCGCAGTTCGTCGAGTTCGGCGAGCAGTTCGATCCGCCGCGCGGCCGTGAACGCCGACGCCCCACCGACCATCGCCATCTGCTCGCCGTCGTACAGTCCGAGCAGCATGGACCCGATCCCCGGCTGACTCTTGTGCGGCCGGTATCCGATGACGACGCAGTCGGCGGTGCGGGCGTGCTTCACCTTCACCATCTCCCGCTTGTTCGGCAGGTACGGGCCCACCAGCTTCTTCGCCACCACCCCGTCGAGGCCGGCCCCCTCGAACGCCTCGAACCACTCGGTGGCCGTCGCACTGGATTCGGTGGCCGCGGTGACGTGGCAGGAGGGCCCGCCGCCGACGGTGTCGACGAGTTGCGCGCGGCGCACCGAGAAGTCCTCCCGGCTGAGGTCGCGGTCGCCCAGGGCCAGCAGATCGAACGCGACGAACTGGGCCGGGGTCTTCTCCGCCAGCATCGTCACCCGGCTCTCCGCGGGATGAATGCGCTCCGACAACGACTCCCAGTCGAGCCGGGTGCGGCCGTCGATGTTGCGCGGGACGACGAGTTCGCCGTCCACCACGCACCGCTCGGGCAGTTCGTCCTTCACGGCGCGGACGAGTTCGGGAAAGTACCGGGCCAAGTCTTTTCCGCCGCGGGAACCGAGCACCACCTCGTCGCCGTCCCGGAAGACGAGGGTGCGGAACCCGTCCCATTTGGGTTCGTACAACCAGACGGGCCCGGACTCCGGTTGCGCCGGAACGGACGACGCAGCCTTCGCGAGCATCGGCTGTAACGGAGGCATCACGGGGAGGTCCACCCGTCCATACTGTCATCACAATTGGCAAATCGGACAGCGATGTAATCAAATAATGCGCGACACGGCAATCGCGGTGGACACGGTCGAGGTGGCAACGGTCATCTCAGAGGCACGGGTGGCGGGACGTCACCCGACGGAGGGGTCAGACATGACAGGGTTAGTTCGGCGGGTGTGTACCGCGGTCGTCGCGTTGTCGGCGACGGCAGTTCTGGTGGCAGGGTGCGGTTCGGACACGACGCCCACCGCGGTGCCGGAGTCGGGTGCCTCCGCGGCCACCTCGTCGACCACCGTGATCGACGGACAGGAAGGCGAGGACTCGGGCGGCGACGTCGACTTCGAGGTCGCGATCGGTGAGTGCGTGAAACTCGGCGGCACCGTCACCGACGCCGAGATCGACAAGGCGGTGTGCGGCAGCCCCGATTCGAACTACAAGGTGATCGCGAAGGCCGCGAAGAACAGCCAGTGCATCAGCGACGCCGACTCGTACTACTACGAAACCCTCGGCGGCATCGAGCAGGGCGCGATCTGCCTCGACGTGGACTGGGTGATCGGCGGCTGCATGGACGTCGGTGGCGAGGACCCCGCACGCATCGAGTGCGGTGACACGACGGCCGTCGACGGGGTGAAAGTGACGGAGATCGTGCAGGGCGCCACGTCCGTGGACTCGTGCAGCACGTCGTCCAACGGCTACGAATACTCCGAACGCAAGTTCGTCGTCTGCGTCGACGAACTCTGACGGCGGGCGCAGGCCGGCCGCGGGTCCCGCCCGCGGCCGGCCTCGCTCACAACCAGCCCCGGCGTTTGAAGATCGTGTACAGCCCGGCGCAGGTGAGCATCATCAGCGACAGCGCGAACGGATACCCGCCGGCCCAGTGCAGTTCGGGCATGTGGTCGAAGTTCATGCCGTACACGGTTCCGATCAGAGTGGGCGCGAAGAGGATCGCCGCCCACGCCGACACCTTCTTGATCTCCTCGTTCTGCGCGTAACTGGCCTGGGTCAGGTTGCGCATCTCCTCGTTCTGCTCCTGCGACACCAGGGTGGCGTTGACGGTGAGGATGTTGCCGAGCAACTGACGGAACCCGTCCGCCCGCTCCACGACGACCGTCGCGTGGTCGGTGACGTCACGCAGGTAACGCTGCAACTCCTCGTCGGTGTTGTACTTCTCGAAACCCTGCGACAACCCCCGCAGCATTCCGAGCAGCGGCCGTGTGGCCCTCTGGAATTCGATGACCTCACGGGTGAGTTCGTAGATGCGACGCGACACGCCCGGCGCCCCGCTGAACACCTCGGTCTCGATCTCGTCGATGTCGTTCTGCAACCCGGCCACCACCGGCGCGTACCCGTCGACCACGGCGTCGAGGATGGCGTAGAGCACGGCCTCGGGTCCGAGCCGGAGCAGGTCCGGGTTGCTCTCCATCCGCCTGCGGACCGCCGACAGGTCGGGGGATTCGCTGTGCCGGACCGTGAGCACGAACGTCGGACCGCAGAAGACGTGCAGCTCACCGAATTCGACGCGCTCGGTCTCGTCGCAGTATCGCGCGGCGCGGAGCACCACGAACAGCGTCTTGCCGTAACGCTCCAGCTTGGGCCGCTGGTGGGCGACGATGGCGTCCTCGACGGCCAGCTCGTGCAGGTCGAATTGCTTTGCCGCCGCATACAACTGGGCGTCGTTGGGCCGGTACATCCCGATCCACGCCATCGACGCCGCATCCGGCAGGCTCGCGAGCGCCTCCGACAGCGTGGCCGGAGTGGCCGTCTTCCGGCCGTCGCGGTAGACGGCGCTGTTGACCACCGTTTCCTCCGCCGGCGTCGGCTCGACGGGGCGCCGCGTGACGGCGTGACCGGCGTTCGCGTCGGACACACCGGCGGAGCGGCTGGGCAGGAGGGAACGGATCGGGCGCAACTGAGGCATGGCACGGGGCTTTCGAGGGAAAAGGGCAGCGCGGGACGGCGCTGAGGAACACGGACCGTGAAACCGCGCACCTACCGGTGGAACGGTTTCAGTTGGTACTGGGAGGTTGGCTTCTCATCGGATGCCACACCTCCTTACCCTCTCGCACTCTTCCCTCGAAAGAACGCTCTCTCGAGATAACACAGTTCACGACCTCGGCGAACTGCAGACCGCAGGACACGATACCCCCGGCGACCGGCCACGACAACCTGGGATCCCCGCCGTGTCGGTCCCGGATCCGGCGCCTCCCTCGGCAGATACTGGGCGCGCACCGAATCACCACCGAGAGGCCCCCATGACCAGCTGGTCGGACAGACCGATCTGCGCGTTCGATCTGGAGACGACGGGGCCCGACCCCACCGACGCCCGCATCGTCTCCGCGTGCATCGCCGTCGTCGACGCTCACCACTTCGAGTCGCGCACCTGGTTGCTCGACCCCGAGGTTCCCATCCCGCAGGGCGCGACGGACGTGCACGGCATCTCCACGGAGTACGCCCGGGCCCGCGGGCAGGACTACGCCACCGGGTACGGCGAGATCCGCGACGCCCTGTACAACGCGTGGACCCTGGACCACGCCGTCGTCGCGTTCAACGCGTCCTACGACCTGACCGTCATGCACACCGAGGGTCTGCGGCTCGGGCTGCCCGAACTCGTCACCGGCACCGTGGTCGACCCCTACGTCATCGACCGCGAGATGGATCGGTACCGGAAGGGCAGGCGCACCCTGGGCGCGGTGTGCGAGCACTACGGCATCGCGCTGGAGGACGCTCACGAGGCGGAGGCCGACGCGCTCGCCGCCGCACATCTCGCCCGGACGCTGGCGCAGCAGTTCCCGAATCTACGGGCCCTCGACATCATGACCCATCAGGCCGACTGGCACGCGGAACGGCAGCGCGACTTCGCCGACTACCTCGTCCGGCAGGGGCGCGATGCGTCGGATGTCAACGGCGAGTGGCCGATTCGCGGACTCACCCCGTTCCTCATCGCCTGACCCGGGTCACGAGCGGTCGGAGAGCACGCGCGAGAGCACCGGCCCGATGACGGCGAGGGACTGCGGCTCGATCATGGCGTTGTGCCCGCAGTCCACGGGCTGCTCGTCGATCCGGCCGGTGACGAGCGGCCGCCATTCGTCCGCCGAGTGCGCAGGGCCGGTCCCGTCCCCGTCGCGGGTGGCGTGGAAGACGAGCAGGTCCCCGTCGTAGGCCCGGGGCACGAAGTGATGCGCGAGCCACCGGGAGTTCTCGTAGCCGGCGGAGATCCGTTCGAGGTCGCGTCCCCGCACGCCGGTCTCGGCGCCGAACGACTCGTCGATCAACCGGGCCGCGTGCTCGTAGGTCATCTCGGCGTCCGGGTCGGCCTGCAGTCCCAGCCCACGCAGGAGTTCCCGGACGTCCAGCCTGCCGGACGGCGGCTCCTCGCCACCCACGGGGTAGCTGTCCATGACGGCCAGGGTGCCGACCTCCTCGCCCGCCGTCTGCAGTTCGACGGCCATGGCGTGCGCGATGACGCCACCGAGCGACCAGCCGAGCAGGTCGTACGGGCCGGTGGGCTGGATGGCCCGCATCTCCTCGATGTAGCGGTGCGCCAGCTGCTCGATCGTCCGGTAGTCGCCGCCGCCGCTGATCGTGGGCAGTTGCAGCCCGTACGCGGGCCGGTCCGGCGGGAGGTACTGCACCAGACCGGCGTACCCCCAGGACAGCCCGATTCCCGGATGCACGCAGAACAGCGGCCTGCCGCTGCCCTGCGCCCGCAGCGGAATCACGACGGCGAGCGCCTCTTCCAGACCGGCGCTCCGGTGCGGAAGGTCGAGTCGGCCTGCGATCCCCGCCGGGGTCGGGTCGAGGAACATCCATTGCAGCGGAACCCGCCGATCCAGTTCGGCCTGCAGTGCGCTGACGATCCGGGTGGCGAGGAGGGAGTTTCCGCCGAGATCGAAGAAGCTGTCGGCGGTGCCCACCCGGTCCACCCCGAGAACCGACGCGAAGACGTCCACGACGATGCGTTCGGTGTCCGTGGCCGGGGCCCGGAACGCGGCGCCGGTCGAACCGAACTCGGGGGCAGGCAACGCCTTCCGGTCGAGCTTGCCCACCGGGGTCATCGGTATCCGATCGAGTACGACCACCGCGGACGGCACCATGTGAGCGGGCAGGCGCTCGGACGCGTAGGTGCGCAGTCCGGCGGGCTCGACCTCCTGTCCGTCCTGAACCCGCACATACGAGGCGAGCACGGTGTCGCCGGACGGGCCGGTGTGACCGACGGTGGCGGCGAACGCCACCGCCGGGTGCCTGCCGAGCACGGCGTCGATCTCCCCGAGTTCGATGCGGAAGCCACGGACCTTGACCTGGAAGTCGCTGCGGCCCAGGTACTCCAGGGTGTGGTCACGTCTCCAGCGCACCACGTCGCCGGTCCGGTACATCCGGCACCCCGGCTCCCCGAAATTGCAGGCCACGAATCGTTCCGAGGTGAGCGCAGGCCGGTCGTGGTACCCGCGCGCCATGCCCGGCCCCCCGGTGTACAACTCGCCGGGCACCCCGGCAGGCACGGGCTGCAGCCGCTCGTCGAGAACGAGGAACGCGAATCCCACTGCGGGCGAACCGATGTTCACACCCTCGCCGGGACGCATCGGGGCGCTGACACTCGCCTGGATGGTGGTCTCCGTGGGTCCGTACCCGCTGTGCAGGCTCCGGCCCGGCGCCCACCGCGCGACCACCTCCGGCGGGCACGCCTCGCCCACCAGGTCGAGGACGCGGAGCGAATCGAGTCCGTCGTTGTCGAGCGCCGCCAGCGCGGTCGGGGTGATGGTCGCGTGGGTCACGCGCTCGCGACGGAACAGGTCCGCCAACTCGCTGCCCCCGAGGACGGCGGGCGGCACGATCACAACCTGCGCCGACGCGCTGAACGCCATCATCAGTTCGAACACGGAGGCGTCGAAACTCGGGGACGCCAGTTGCGACACCCGGGACTCGTGGGTGACCTGGAACCGTTCGTGCGTCTCCGCGGTGAAGTCGGCCATCCCCCGGTGGGTGACGGTGACGCCCTTCGGTCGTCCGGTCGACCCCGACGTGTAGATGAGATAGGCCGGGTGCGCGAGGTGCAACGGACTCGTCCGATCCTCGTCGGTGACCGGTGCGGGTGACACCGCTGCCACCTGCGCAGCGGCCCCCTCGTCGTCGAGGATCAGCCACGGGACGGTGTCCGGCAGGTCGCCGCGGCGACTTCTCACGGTGAGGCCGAGTGCGGCCCGGCAATCGGTGAGCATGTAGTCGATGCGCTCGCGCGGATACGTGGGGTCGACGGGCACGAACGCCGCACCGGCCTTGGTGATCGACCAGATCGCGACCACCGACTCGATCGAGCGGGGCATTCCGACGGCCACGAACGTCTCCGGCCCCACCCCACGGCCGCGCAGGACCCGCGCCCACCGATTGGACCACTCGTCGAGTTCGCGGTACCTGACCCGCCGGTCCTCGTAGGACAGGGCCACCGAATCGGGGTCGAATGCGGCGGCAGCGGTGAGCAGGTCGGGCCACAACTGCGCTCGCACGTCCGGCTCGCCGCGGGCAGGCGCCATTGCCTTCAGCTCCGCCTCGTCGAGCAGCGGGAGGTCGCCGACCGGCCGGTCGGGGTTCGCCGTGACGGCGTCGAGGATCCGCACGAACCGGTCGGCGAACCCGCGGACGGTGCCTGCGTCGAAGAGGTCGGTGGCGAAATCGACGGCGCCGGTCATCCCCGCCGGCGCACCGTCCGCGTCGAACTCCTCCGCCAGCAGGAATTCGAGATCCACCTTGACGACGGCGAGCCCGGAGTCGATGCCGCGGACGTCCAGCCCCGGCAGCGTCAGGACCGGTCGCTCGTTGTTCTGAAATTCCAGCGAGACCTGGACGAGCGGCGCGTACGCCGTCGAGCGGGTCGGCCCGACCGCGTCCACCACCCGCTCGAACGGAACGTCGGCATGTGCGAACGCCCCGAGGTCGACGTCCCGGCAGTGCGCGGCCAGGGCAGTGAACGACGCGGCCGCGTCCACCCGGGTGCGGAGCGCGAGCGTGCCCACGAACATGCCGATCAGACCGTCGACGGCGGGGTCTCCCCGGCCGGCGATCGGGGTGCCGACGGCGACGTCCGCGGTGCCGCCGAGCCGACTGAGCAACACCGCCAGGGCGGCGTGCACGGTCATGAACTCGGTGGAGCCGAGGCGTCGAGACAGCTCCCGGATGCGTCGATGCAGGTCGGTGTCGACGGAGAAGTGGATGCGCGCACCGCGGAAGGACTGCTGCGACGGCCGATCCCGATCGGTGGGCAGTTCCAGGAGGTCGGGGGTACCCGCCAGCGCGGTCGTCCAGTAGTCGAGCTGCCTCGACAGCAGCGACTCGGGGTCGTCGTCCGAACCGAGGAGTTCCCGCTGCCACAGGGCGTAATCGGCGTACTGCACCGGAAGCGGTGTCCAGTCGGGCGCGCCGCCGGACACGCGGGCGCCGTACGCCGCCATCACGTCGCGCACCAGCGGCCCCATCGAGAACCCGTCCGCCGAGATGTGGTGCACCACCACGGCGAGGACGTGCTCGGTAGTGCTCAGCGAATACAGCCCGGCCCGCAGCGGAAGCTCCACGGTCACATCGAAACCCGCGGAGACGAGCCGGGACACCTCGTCCCGCAGGTGCTCTTCCGCGACGGGGGCGGGGACCAGCGGGGGCACCGCACCGGCGGCGGGCAGGATCTGCTGAACCGGCCAGTCCCCGCGGACCGGGAACATCGTGCGCAGCGACTCGTGCCGGACGAGGACGTCGGTGAGCGCCGAGTTCAGCGCTCCCACATCGAGATCCCCACTCAATGTCACCACGATCGGGATGTTGTAGGCCGCCGAGGTGGTGTCGAGCTGGTTGACGAACCACATCCGCTGCTGCGCGAACGACAGCGGAATGTCGTCGGGCCGCGTGCGGGCCCCGAGTACCGGGCGGCCGGCCGTCTCCGCCCCGGACTGCTCGATCCGGGCCGCCAGCGCCGCGACCGTGGGCGCCTCGAACAGGTCCCGCACACCACAGTCGGTGCCGAGCAGCGCGCGCAACCGCGCCGTGACCCGGGTGGCGCTCAGGGAGTTGCCGCCGAGGTCGAAGAAATCGGCGTCGGCGCCGACCCGCGCCAGTCCGAGCACATCCGCGAAGACACCGGCCACCGTTTCCTCGATCGGGCCGGCCGGGACCCGGTAGTGCCCTGCCCCGGACAGCAGGTCGGGCTCCGGCAGCGCCGAGCGGTCCAGCTTGCCGACAGCCGTCAGCGGAATGCGCTCCAGCACCGTGATCGAGGTGGGCACCATGTGCGGCGGCAATCGGTCCGCCACGTGCCGGGTGAGTTCGGCGGTGTCGAGGGAGCCGCCCGACGACGGTACGACGTAGGACACGAGCAGAGTGTCGCCCGCGGGCCCGCGGTGCGCGAGCGTGGCCGCGAATCCGACGTTCGGCTCCGACATCAGCGTGGCGTCGATCTCGCCGAGTTCGATGCGGAAGCCGCGGACCTTGACCTGGAAGTCAGTGCGGCCCACGTACTCGATGCTGTGGTCCGGCGTCCACCGCACGATGTCGCCGGTGCGGTACATCCGCTCACCGGGCCGGAACGGGTCGGCGACGAACCGTTCGGCGGTCAGTGCCTGCCTGCGGTGGTAGCCGCGGGCCAGACCCGCCCCGGCGAGGTACAACTCGCCGGCAACACCGACGGGGACCGGTTGCAGCCGGGTGTCGAGCACCAGTTCCGTCGCGCCGCGGATCGGCCCGCCGATGGTGATCGGTTCCCCCGGGACCATCGGTGCGCTGATGTTGGACATGATCGTGGTCTCGGTCGGCCCGTACGCGTTGTACAGGCGGCGGCCGGGCGCCCAGCGGGCGACGAGTTCGGGTGGGCACGCCTCCCCGCCGAACACCAGGTCCGTCAGGTGCGTCAGCCCGGCAGGGTCGAGCGACGCCAGCGCGGCCGTGGTGATGAAGGCGTGGGTGACGTTCCGGTCGGCCAGCAGCCGCGCGAGTTCGTCGCCGCCGAACACGGTGGGCGGCGCGATCACCATCGTCGCGCCGGCGCCGAACGCCTGGAGATACTCGAAGACCGACCCGTCGAAGCTCGGCGTGGAGAAGTGCAGTGTCCGGGATTGCGGTGTCGCACGGAAACGTTCGAGTTGATCGCGGGCGAAATTGTCCAGACCGCGGTGGGTGACCACCACACCCTTCGGCAGGCCCGTGGACCCCGACGTGTAGACGGCGTACGCGGCGGTGTCCAGCGTGACCGAACCGCTCCGGTCGGCGTCGGTCACGGGTGCCCCCGGACGCTCGGCGCATTCGACCGCGAAGCCGGGTTCGTCGAGCAGCAGCCACTGCGCGTCCCCCGGGAGCCGGTCTCGGTGCCCGGTCGTGGTCAGGCCGAGCGTGACTCCGGAATCGACGAGCATGTGGGTGATGCGCTCGTCGGGGTAGTTCGGGTCGATCGGCACGAACGCCGCACCGGTCTTCGCCACCGCCCACACCGACAGCACCGAGTCGAGGGACCGCGAAATCCCGATGGCCACGAACGTTTCCGGGCCCGCCCCGCGTGCGATGAGGGCGCGGGCCAGACGGTTCGACTGCTCGTCCAGCTCACCGTACGTCACGTCGACGTCCTCGTAGGACAGGGCGACCGCGTGCGCGTCGAGCGCGGCGCCCTCCTCGAGGATGTGCGGCAGTGTGCGGGTCGATCCGCCCGGACGGCCGCGGACCGGCACCAGTTCGGCGCGCTCCCGGCCCGTCAGCAGCGACAGTGCGGCCAGCGGCCGGTCCGGACGGGTGCAGGCATCGAGCACCCGGAGCACCCGCCCGGCGACGTCGGCGACGGTGTCTGCGTCGAACACGTCCGGGAGGTACTCGAATTTCAGGTGCAGCCGGGCGTCGACCGACGCCACCAGGCTGAGTGGGTAGTGGGCGGCGTCCCGCGCGTCCACCCCGGTGACGCGCAGGCCTGCGATGTCGGTGTCGGTGGTGAGCCCGGCGCGGTCGACGGGGTACGACTCGAACACGGTCAACGTGTCGAACCCGACCTCCGGCCCCGCCGCGCCCTGAATCTCGGACAGGCCCAGGTAGTGATGATCCAGCAGCGCCGCCTGCTCGGCCTGCACGCGCTCCAGCAGGGCACCCACCGTGTCGTCGGGGCGCAGCCTGATCCGGACGGGCAGGGTGTTGATGAACAGCCCGACCATCGTCTCGATACCCGCCAACTCGGGCGGCCGCCCCGACACGGTGGCACCGAACAGCACGTCGTCGCGGGCGGTCAACGCACCCAGCACGATCCCCCACGCCACCTGGACGAGGGTGTTGACGGTCAGCCCTCGCGAACGCGCGACGTCCCGCAACAGGGCGGTGCGCTCCTCGTCGAGGTCGAACACGAACTCGTCTGAAATCGTGGACAGCCGTCGTCCCGGATCCGAGCGGGCCAGCAACGTCGGCCCCTCCACGCCGGCGAGAGCCCGGGCCCAGACTTCCCGGGAGGCGTCCTGATCGCGGCGGGTCATCCACGCCAGATAGTCGCGGTATGCGCGCACACGAGGTAGCGGCGACGCGTCCCCGTCGGTGGCGTACAGCGTCAGCAACTCCCGGATCAGCAACGGCATCGACCAGCCGTCGAGCAGGATGTGATGGTTCGTCGACACCAGCCGGTACCGGTTCGGCCCGGTCGCGATCAGCATGAACCGGATCAGCGGGGCGCGCGTCATGTCGAACGGGCGCACCCGGTCCTCGGCCAGCAACCTCGTGATCTCGGACTCGGCGGCGTCTACGCCCAGAGCCGTCAGGTCGATCTCGTGCCAGGGCGCCTGCACCCGTCGCCGGATCACGTGTACGGCGTTGCCCTCGGCGTCGCGGAGGAAGCCGGCGCGCAGGTTGTCGTGCCGGGCCAGCAGCGCATCGGCCGCGCGGCGCAGTCGACGCGGATCCACGGCGCCGTCGAGTTGGAGGCTCACCTGCACCAGGTAGGCGTCGAGGGAGTCGTCGGCGAGTTCGGCGTGGAAGAGCATGCCGGACTGCAGCGGCGACAACGGCCATACGTCCGTCAGGTCCGGGCAACGGCTTTCGAGCGACTCGATCGCGTCCTGTCGCAGTGCGACGAGATCGAGGTCCGACGGCGTGAACCCGGTGCCGCCCGACTCCGCGTGGGTTCCGAGGGCGGCGAGGGCCTGCAGCCACAGCTGCGCGAGTTCCTCGATCTCCGCGCGGGTGACGACCTCCGGCGGGTAGGTCCACGTGGAACTCAGCCGGGGGCCGTCGCCCGAGTCGACGGTCATTGCATTGATGTCGACGACGGCCGCGACCGGGACGGCCGGGTTCTCGCGCAGTCGGGGTTCGTCGACCGGCACCCACCCCTCCGCGGTCTCCGTGGCGGTTCCGCCCATTCTGCCGTGGTAGTTGAAGCTGATCTGGGGAGTCGGCAGCGGCGAAAGAGACTGCGCCGTCTCGTCGTTCAGGTACCGGAGAAGCCCGAACCCGATGCCGTGGTCGGGAACGGCGCGGAGTTGCTCCTTCACGGACTTGAGCGCGGCTCCCGCGGACGGACCCGCGGCGAACGCGTCGGCGAGGTCCACCCCGGCGAGATCGAGTCGCACCGGGAAGATCGTGGTGAACCAGCCGATGGTGTGCGCGAGATCGGCGCCGGGCACCACCTGCTCTTCACGACCGTGGCCTTCGAGCCCGACCAGCGCGCCGGGAAGGTCGATGCCGCGGTGTCGCCGCCATCGCGTCAGCGCCATCGTCAGCGCGGTCAGCAGGGCATCGGCGACGCTGCCGTGGAACGCCCGCGCCACGGTCGTCGACAAAGTCTCGGTCAGCGAGGCAGGAACACGCACCGCGAGGTCCGCGGCGGTGGCGGCGGTGTCCGACGCGGTCAACGGACGCGACCCCAGCAACGGGTCGGGTGCGTCCAGCATCGCGCGCCACACGTCGAGTTCGGCGGCGCGCCGGGGCTCACGCGCGGCGTCGGCGAGCCCGTGCGCCCACCTGCGCATCGACGTCCCCTGCCGCTCCAGCGCCGGTGGGCTGCCGGACTGCAGTTGCGCGCACGCCGCAGCGAGGTCGGGGATCAGGATCCGCCAGGACACCCCATCCATCGCCAGGTGATGCGCGACGATCAGCACGCGCCCCGGCCGTTCGGCCTCGTCGAACCAGACCGCCTGTATCATCACGCCCGACTCCGGGTCGAGCCGATCAAGAGCGCTGTCGAATTCGGCGCCGATCTCGTCCGCCCGGCCCCGGCGCAGCACGGTCGCCGCCCGCACCGACCCTTCCCCCTGTACCTCCATCGACCATCCCGGTTCGGCGCTGGACGTGCGGTACAACCGCGCCCGCAGGACATCGTGCCTGTCCAGCACGGCCTGCAGGGCCTGCGTCAGGGTGCCTTCGGTCATCGTCGCCGGGAGCGTGAACAGCACGGACTGCGCGTAACGGCGGAAATCCCCGCCCCTGGCAAGCATCCACCGCACGATCGGCGTCAGCACGATCTCGCCGATCCCGCCCCCGGGCAATTCGTCGAGAACCACCGCCTCGTCGTCCGTGCCGGCCGTCGCGGCAAGCCCGGCAACGGTTTTGCGCTCGAACACGTCCCGCGGCGAGATCAGTACCCCCGCAGCCTTGGCGCGGGTAACCAGCTGGATCGACATGATCGAGTCGCCACCGAGGGCGAAGAACGAGTCGTCGACACCCACCGAGTCGAGGCCCAGGACCTCCGCGAACAGGCCGGCAAGGATCCGTTCGGTCTCGGTGACCGGTCCGCGACCCGCGGTCACTCGCTGCCCGAAGTCCGGTTCGGGCAGCGCTTTCCGATCGAGTTTGCCATTCACCGTCAGCGGCATTGCATCGAGCACCATCACTGCGGCCGGCACCATGTGCGAGGCCAATCGCTCCGCGACCGCGTCGACGATCAGGGCCGCGTCGATCACGACGCCGGCCTCCGGCACCACGTACCCCACCAACCGGTCGCCGCGCGCCGTCACCGCCGCCTGCGCCACCCCCTCGATCGCGAGCAGGGCCGACTCCACCTCCCCGAGTTCGATCCGATAGCCCTTCACCTGCACCTGGAGGTCGTTGCGGCCGAGGTACTCGAGTTGTCCGTGCGCGTTCCACCTGCCCAGATCGCCGGACCGGTACATCCGGGCCCCGGGCACGAACGGGTCGGGAACGAATCGGCCGGACGTGAGGGCGGGCCTGCCGAGGTAGCCGCGCGAGACCTGCGCCCCGGAGACGTACATCTCCCCCGCCACTCCCGGCGGCACCGGGTGGAGCCGTCCGTCGAGCACGTACACGTGCAGTCCGGGCACACCCCGGCCGATCACAGACCCGGACGCGTCCCCGACGAGGTCCCGGTCGATCGGCAGGTGGGTGACGTGCACGGTCGTTTCCGTGATGCCGTACATGTTCGCCAGGACCGGCGCGGTGTCTCCCCGGCGGGCGTACCAGCGCCGCAGTTGCCCGAAGTCGAGGGCCTCCCCGCCGAAGATCATGTACCGCAGCGACAGCGCGGGACCGCCGGCGAGGCGATCCGCCTCCGCCAATTGGTAGAAGGCGGTGGGAGTTTGATTGACGACCGTGACATGTTCTTCGCGCAGAAGTTCGAGGAACATCTCGGGTGAGCGCGCCGTGAAGTAGTCCACCAGCACCAGCCGGCCGCCGTGGGCAAGTGCCCCCCACATCTCCCACACCGAGAAGTCGAATGCGGCGGAATGGAACATGGTCCACACATCGGCCGGTCCGAATCCGAACAGCGTCTGCGTGTTTGCCACCAGCGTGACGACGTTGCGGTGCGAGACCTGCACGCCCTTCGGCTGCCCGGTGGAACCGGAGGTGTAGATCACGTAAGCCACGGAGTCCAGATGCAGCGGAGTGCGACGGTCGTCGTCGGTCACCGGAAGGGGCGACAGCTGCTGCAGTGCAGTCACGGTCGCGGGGTCGTCCACCACGACCACCGGCACCCCGGAGTCTCGGAAGGTCTCGGCGTCCGCGGTGGTGGTGAGCACACACTTCGGCCGGGCGTCGCCGAGCAGGAAGGCCAACCGCTCGGCAGGAGAGGTCACATCCACCGGGAGGTAGCCCGCGCCCGCCTTCACCACCGCCACCAGCGCCGCGACGAGGTCGATCGACCGCGTCATCCCCACCGCCACCAGTGTTTCCGCGCCCGCTCCCCGCGCCACCAGCAGTCGGGCGAGCCGGTTGGCCCGCTCGTCGAGTTCCCGGTACGTCACCGACGAGCCTTCGCAGCGCACCGCGACGGCCTCGCCGTCGGACGCCACCGCCCGATCGAACAGATCGACCAGTGACAGCGGTGCGACGTCGGTCCCCGGCCGATACGCGGCGGCGAGCACGAGTTCGCGTTCGGGCGCATCCAGGATGTCGACGTCCCCGACGGGCGCGGCCGGGTCGGTGGTCACGGCCTCGATCACCCGCACGAAGCGCTCCGCGAAACCCTCCACCGACGCACGATCGAAGACGTCCGTCGCGTAGCGGACACCGGCGCTGATCCCGACGGGCACGCCCTGCTCGTCGACGCGCTCCACCAGGCTCACCTGCAGATCGAATTTCGCGACGTCCAGATCGACGTCGAGCGACCGGGCGGTCAGCCCGGGCAGTTCCAGGTGTGTGCGGGTGGCGTTCTGGAATTCGAGCAACACCTGGAAGAGCGGTGAGTGCGCGGTGGACCGCTCGGGTGCAAGTTCGTCGACCAGCCGCTCGAAGGGCAGGTCTGCGTGCTCGAACGCACCGAGGTCCACCGACCGCACGTCGGTGAGCAACTCGGCGAACGACGTTCCCGCGGGTACCGGGGTGCGGAGTACCAGCGTGTTGACGAACATCCCCACGACGTCGTCGAGTGCGGCGTGGCCGCGGCCCGCGATCGGGGTACCCACCACCACGTCTTCCGATCCCGACACCCTCGTCAGCAGCACGGCCAAGGCCGCGTGCACCACCATGAACAGCGTCGAATTGCTCCGGTGTGCAAGGTCGGCCAGGGTCTGGTGGACGTCCGGTGGGATGTCGAACGGAACGACGGCCCCGACCTGGGACCGCTGCGCGGGTCGTGGCCGGTCCAGTGGTAGCGGCAGCACGTCCGGGATGCCCGACAACGTCCGGGTCCAATAGTCGAGCAGGCCGGACAGCATCGAATCGGGCTGCTTGTCGGTGCCCAGAGTCTCGCGCTGCCACAGGCTGTAGTCGGCGTACTGCACGGGCAGCGGCACCCAGCCGGGTGCCTGCTGCTGCGCGCGTGCCGTGTAGGCGAGCATCACGTCCCGCGCCAGGGGGGCCATCGAGAAGCCGTCGGCCGCGATGTGGTGCACGACGAGGGCGAGAACGTGCTGCTCGGGCGCGACTCGCAACAGCCGCACGCGAAGCGGAAGGTCCTCGGTGACATCGAATCCCACGCCGAAGAGCGCGGCGAGGGAGTCCCGGAGCGCACCTTCGGAAACCGGGATCGGATCGAGGTCGGGGGTGACGAGTGCGGAATAGGCGATCATCTGCCGGGGTCCGTCCGCGGAACCGGGAAACACGGTGCGCAGCGATTCGTGTCGCTCCAGGACGTCGCCGAGTGCCGCTTGCAGTGCACCCAGATCGAGCGCCCCGTCCAGTTGCAGCGCGACCGGGATGTTGTAGGCCGCCGAGGCGGTGTCGAACTGGTTGACGAACCACATCCGTTGCTGCGCGAGGGACAGCGGAATCCGCTCGGGCCGCGGCCTCGCGGTGAGCGCCGGAGAGACGGAATTCGTCATCATCTCCGAGTCGATCCGGACGGCGAGATCGGACACCACCGGTGCGTCGAACAGCGCCGCGACACCGACGTCGGTGTCCAGCGCGCTGTTGATGCGCCCCACCGCCCGGGTGGCACTGAGCGAATCTCCGCCGAGGTCGAGGAAGCTGTCGTCGGCGCCGACGCGGTCGATTCCGAGGACGGCGGCGAAGGCCGACGCGACCGCCTCCTCCGCGGGTGTCGTCGGCGCGCGGTATCCGCGGGTGGTCGTGCCGAAGTCGGGTGTCGGCAACGCCTTCCGATCGAGTTTGCCGTTCACCGTCACCGGCAACTCCGGCAACACCACCACCACCGACGGCACCATGAACCCCGGCAACACCGTCGCCGCCGACTCCCGCACCGCCCGCTCGTCCACCACCATGCCGACCACCGGCACCACATACCCCGCCAGATACTCCCCCGCCGCACCGTCCCCGCGCAGCACCACCACCGCCTGCGCCACCTCCACCCGGCGCAGCAACACCGCCTCGACCTCACCCAGCTCGACCCGCTGCCCCCGCAACTTCACCTGAAAATCCGTACGCCCCAGATACTCCAACTCCCCCGACCGCAACCACCGAACCCGATCCCCCGTCCGATACAAGCGAGCACCTGCACCGAAGGGGTTCGCCACGAACCGATCCGCCGTCAACTCCGCCCGCCCCGCATACCCCCGCGCCAACTGCACACCCCCGAGATACAACTCCCCCGCCACCCCCACCGGCACCGGCCGCAACCGCCCATCCAACACGAACGTCTGCGTATTCCACACCGGCACCCCGATCGGCACCACCACCCGATCCGCCCCCGTGACCTCGTGGAACGTCACATCCACCGCAGCCTCCGTCGGGCCGTACAAGTTGTGCAGCTCCGCCCCGCTCACCCCGCGCAACCGTGCCGCCGTCGCCGACGGCAACGCCTCACCGCTGGTGAACACCCGGCGCAACGCGCCGCACCCCTCCACGTTCGCGCCCGCAAGGAACACCTCGAGCATCGACGGCACGAAATGCACCGTCGTGACCGACTCCTCGCGGATCACCCGTTCGAGGTACGCCGGATCACGGTGACCGTCCGGGGCGGCGATCACCAACCGCGCACCACACAGCAACGGCCAGAACAACTCCCACACCGACACATCGAACGTCACCGGCGTCTTCTGCAACACCACATCATCGGATTGCAACGGATACCGATCCTGCATCCACAACAACCGATTCACAATCCCCCCATGCGGAACCGACACCCCCTTCGGCCGACCCGTCGACCCCGACGTGAACATCACATACCCCGGATGACCCGGCAACAACCGCGACCGCTCCCCCACCCCCACCGGACCCGCCGGCAACCCCGACACATCCAGCGTGTCCACCGCCACCACCCGAACCGACCCCGCGAACACCCCCACATCCGCCGCCGTCGTCAACACCAGCACCGGAGCAACCGTGCCCACCACATACCCGACCCGCTCCGAAGGCTGATCCGGATCGATCGGCACATACGCCCCACCCGCCACCAGCACCGCATAGATCCCCACCACCATGTCCACCGAACGCCGCACCGCCACACCCACCGACGACTCCGGACCCACCCCCTCCCCGATCAACCACCGCGCCAACCGATGCACCCGCGCAGCAAACTCCCCATACGACAACACCCCACCCTCGAACACCACCGCCGGCGCACCCGGAGACCGCACCACCTGCGCCTCGAACAACTCCACAACAGTGGTAGCCGGCACCACATGCGACGTCGCATTCCACGCCCCGACCACCAACCCCCGCTCCCCCGCCCCCAGAACCTCCACATCCCCCACCACGGTGCCCGGATCACCGGCGATCGTCTCGAGAATCCGGACCAGGCGGTCGGCGAGCGGGGCGACGGTGGCCCGGTCGAGGATCGCCGGTTGGTAGCGCAGACTCAGTCGCAGTCTCGGTTCGACGATCGTCAGCAGCGTGACCGGGTAGTGCGTGGCGTCGCGGGCATCGAGACCGGTCACCCGCACGCCGCCGATGTCGGTGTTCTCGTCCAGTCCGGACGTGTCGATCGGGTACGACTCGAACACCGACAGCGTGTCGAACAGGTTGCCCAGGCCCACCCGCGACTGGATGTCGCCGAGGCCGAGGTGATGGTGGTCGAGCAGGGACATCTGCTCGTCCTGCAGGCGGGCGAGCAGTCCCGCGACGGTCTCGTCCGGGTCCACCCGCACTCGCACCGGCACCGTGTTGATGAACAGGCCCAGCATGGTCTCGACACCGGACAGTTGCGGCGGACGACCGGACACGGTGGCGCCGAAGATCAAGTCTTCGCGGGAGACCAACCGGGACAACAGCACACCCCACGCTGCCTGGATCACCGTATTCATGGTGACGCCGATGCCTGCGGCTGTGGCGGCGAGTCCGTCGAGAATCCCGGCGGGCAGGTCGACGTCGAGTTCGTGGGGCACACCGTAGAGCGCCGCGGACGCGTGCGGCGCGACCAGCGTCGGCTCCTCGACACCGTCGAGTGCTCGTTCCCAGGCCCGGGCCGACGCTTCCGCGTCCCGGTTCGCCAGCCATTCCAGGTACGTGCGGTACGAGGGCGGCTCCGGTAGCCCGGCCGGGTCGCCGTCGGCGGCATACCGGACCAGCAGTTCCCGCACCAGCAACGGCATCGACCAGCCGTCGAGAATGATGTGGTGGTTCGTGATCGAGAGGACGAATCTGCCTGGTGCGGTGTGGAACAGCGTCAGCCGGAGCAGGGGCGGCCGGGCGAGATCGAATCGAGCACTGCGGTCCTCGTCGAGCAGTCGCGCGAGTTCCGTCTCAGTCCCGGCAGTGGTGAGATCGACCTCCCGCCACGGCACCTCCACTGCGTCGAGAACGACCTGCGCGGGTACCCCGTCGTCGTACACGAACGCGGTCCGCAGATTCGCGTGGCGAGCCAACAGAGCGGCGGCGGCCGCACGGAGGCGCGCCGCGTCGACCTCGCCTTCGAAGTCGATCCGCAGTTGCGCCGTGTAGACGTCCATCGACTCCGCGGCCAGCGAGGCATGGAACAGCAACCCCGACTGCAGCGGAGACAGCGACCACACGTCCTGCAGTGCCGGGAACCGCTGCTCCCAGCGTTCGATCTGCTTCTGGCTCGCCGGCACCAGCGGAAGGTCGGACGGTGTCAGCCCGCCCGCATCGGGTCGTGCCGTGTGCGCGGCGAGACCCTCCAGTGCACGGCGCCACAGATCCGCGAACGCTGCGACCTCGGTCTCGTGGAGGACGCCGGCCGGGAACGCGAACGACGCCCGTAGCCGGGGCCCCTCGGGGGTGTCGGAGACGAAGGCGTTGATGTCGATCACGGATTCGACGGGCATGTCGGGGTTCCTGGTGCCGCCGAGTGTGCTCTCCACCGGCAGCCAGTCCTCGCCTCCGCCGGTGACGGTCACCCGGCCCAGGTAGTTGAAACCGACTTGCGGAGAACGGAATCGGCGGAGTGTCTCCGACGTCTCGTCGTCCAGGTAGCGCAGCAGTCCGAAGCCGATGCCGTGGTCCGGGATCGCGAGCAACTGTTCCTTGACGGTCTTGACCGCCTGCTCCGCCGCGGCGCCGCCTGCCAGGGCGTCGTCGACATCGATTCCGGTGAGATCCAACCGCGCCGGATACACGGTGGTGAACCACCCGACGGTGCGGGAGAGGTCCGCGCCCGGGACGATCTGCTCCTCGCGGCCGTGGCCCTCGAGGGTGAGCAGGGTGTCCGGCACGGCGGCGCCGCGTTCCCGTCGCCAGGCGATCAGTGCCAGGGCGACCGCGGTGAGCAACCCGTCGCCCACAGTCCCGTGGAATGCGTCCGGCAGCGTGGTGAGCAGGGCGTCGGTCACCGCCGACGGCACGTCGGCCGTGACGGTGCCGACCGTCGCGGCGACGTCGATCGCGGGATCCAGGGGGCGCGAACCGATCAGCGGATCGGGGCCGTCGAGGATCTTCTCCCACGACGCGAGTTCGCCCGTCCGGGTCCGCACGGCGTCGGCCAGTCCGTGCAACCAGCGCCGCATCGACGTTCCGACTGCCGGCAACGCCGGTGTGAGACCGGCCTGGAGTCGGCCGGCGGCCGACGCGAGGTCCGCCACGAGAATCCGCCAGGAGACACCGTCGACCACGAGGTGGTGCACCACGACGAGCAGTCGCCCGACGTCGTCCGGGACGTCGAACCAGACCACCCGCACCATGCGGGCGGCGGCCGGGTCCAGGTGGTCGGCCGCGGCATCGAGTTCGGCGCCGGCGAGTGCGGTGAAGTCTTCGCCCCGCACCGCGTCGACTGGCACCCGGCGGACGTCCGCCCGTACCGAACCCGCAGGCAGCACGTCCATGCCGTCCGCGGACACCCGCGCCCGGAGCATGTCGTGCCGGTCCAGTACCGCCTCGACGGCGCCGACGAGCACCTCGTGAGTGAGACCGGCGGGGGCCGCCAGCAGCAGCGCCTGCGAGAACCGGTCGAGCCGTCCGCCGCTGCGCTCGAACATCCACCGCGCGACGGGTGTCAGCGGCAGGGGGCCGACGCCACCGCCCGGCAACTCGCCGAGAGCGACCGTGCCGTCACGGTCGAATCGAGCGGCAGCGGCGAGGCCGGTGACGGTTCGGTGGTCGAATACGTCTCGGGGAGAGAGGATCACACCGGCCGCCCGGGCTCGGGCCACCAACTGGATGGACAGGATGCTGTCGCCGCCGAGGGAGAAGAACGAATCGTCCCCGCCGACCGAATCGAGTCCGAGCACGTCCTCGAACAGTCCGGCGAGAAGTTCCTCGGTCTCGGTCTGCGGCGGCCGGCTTCCGGATCCGGTGAAGTCGGGTGCCGGAAGCGCTGTGCGGTCGAGTTTTCCGTGGACCGTCAGGGGAAGGGAGTCGAGTACCACCAGCGCGGCCGGGACCATGTACGACGCCAACCGGCCGGCGACGAAGTCGAGGACTACCCGCGAATCGATCGTCACACCGGATTCGGGCACCACGTACCCGATCAGCCGGTCGCCTCCGCCGTCGGCGTTCCACACGCTCGCCGCCGCGTGGGCGACGGAGTCGTGGGTGAGCAGCGCCGACTCGACTTCGCCGAGTTCGATCCGGAAGCCCCGGATCTTCACCTGGGTATCGGTCCGCCCGAGGTACTCCAACTGGCCGTCGGGAAGCCAGCGCGCCCGGTCCCCGGTGCGATACATCCGGCTTCCCGGTGGCCCGAACGGATCGGCGACGAAACGTTCGGCGGTCAGCGGGAACCGCCGGCGGTATCCGCGCGCGAGGGCTGGACCTGCGAGATACAACTCGCCCGCGACACCGGCAGGCACCGGGTGCAGTCGTGAGTCCAGCACGGTCTCGGCGAAACCGCGGGTGGGTGTGCCGATGGTGACCGGTTCGCCCGGCACCAGTTGGTCGCTGATACTCGACACGACCGTCGTCTCGGTCGGCCCGTACGCGTTGAACATGCGCCTGCCCGGCGCCCACCGGGCGACCAGTTCGGGCGGACAGGCCTCCCCGCCCGTCACGACGCACCCGAGGGCGGTCAGACCCGCGGGGTCGACCGACGCGAGCGCCGCCGGAGTGACGAAGCAGTGCGTGACCCGCTCGGATTCCAGCAACTGCGCCAATTCGGCGCCCCCGTAGACGGACGGCGGTGCGATCACCATCGTCGCTGCCGCGCCGGCCGCCAGCAGCAGTTCGAGGACGGACGCATCGAAACTCGGTGATGCGAAGTGCAGGGTCCGGGATTCGGGCGTCGTGCCGAACGTCTCCCTCTCCTGGGCCGCGAAGGCGGCGAGACCGCGGTGGGTCGTGATCACGCCCTTGGGTATGCCGGTCGACCCCGACGTGTAGATGAGGTACGCCGGATTGTCGGCCCGGATGGGCGCGATCCGGTCGTCGTCGGTGATCGCCGGCGCCGGATAGTGCGACAGATCGTCGCCGACATCCGGGTCGTCCAGCACCAGCCACGGCACGACGTCGGGCAGTACGCCACGTTGCGCGGATCCCGTCAGCCCGCACACGGCACCGGAGTCGGTGAGCATGTACTCGATCCGCGCCGGCGGGTGGTTCGGGTCCACGGGGAGGAAGGCCGCCCCCGACTTCGCGATCGCCCAGACGGCCGCCACCGATTCGACGGACCGCGGCACGCACAGTGCGACCACCGACTCGGGTCCGATGCCGCGCTCGATCAGCATGCGAGCCAAGCGGTTCGAACGCCGGTCGAGTTCTGCGTACCGCACCGAACTCCCGGCGAAGATCAGCGCCGTGGCCTCCGGATCGTGCGCGACCGCGTCGGCCATCAGGTCCGGCAGCGTCCGCGGCGCGACCGCCGCACCACCCGGCACCGGGGTGAGCAGGGCACGCTCCAGGGATCCAAGGATGTCGATGTCGCCGACCCGGGCGCCGGGGTCGGCCGTGACCGCCGCGAGGATACGCACGAGTCGTTCCGCGAATCCGATCGCCGTGTCCTCGTCGAAGAGGTCGGTCGCGTAGCCGAGACCCGCGGCGATGCCTGCCGGGTTGCCGTTCTCGTCGAACTTCTCGGCCAGGGTCCACTGCAGATCGAAGTTGGCGGTGTCGATCTCGAAGTCGATGTTCCGGACCTGCAGATCCGGCAATTCCAGCGTGGGGCGCTCGATGTCCTGGAACTCGAGCATCACCTGGAACAGCGGCGCGTACGCCGTCACCCGGGACGGGCTCAGGACCTCCACCACCCGCTCGAACGGAACCTCCGCGTGCGTGAAGGCACCCAGATCGGTTTCCCTGACACGGCCGAGGAACTCGGCGAAGGTAGCGCCGCCGTCGACGTGGGTACGCAGGACGAGGGTGTTGACGAACATGCCGACCACGTCGTCGAGTTCGCGTTCGCCGCGACCGGCGATCGGCGTCCCGACGGCGATGTCGTCCGCGCCGCTCACGCGTGCCAGCACGACCGCCAGCGCGGCATGCAACGTCATGAACACCGTGGTGGTCTGTTCCCGCGCCAACCTCACGACGCCCGCATGAATGTCCGGGTCGATCAGGAATTCGACGTGGCCACCGCGAAGTGACCGGACGGCGGGCCGGGGACGGTCGGTGGGCAACTCCAGCAGTTCGGGCAGGTCCGACAGCGTCGTGGTCCAGTAGGCGAGCTGCCGCGAAATGGGCGACTTGCCATCGGATTCCGATCCCAGCCACTCCCGCTGCCACAGCGCGTAGTCGGCGTACTGCACGTCCAGGGGCGCCCAGTCCGGGGCAGAACCGTTCGCTCGGGACGCGTACGCGACCATGACGTCCCGGGCCAGCGGTGCCATCGAGAAGCCGTCGGCGGCGATGTGATGCACCACCACCGCGAGCACGTGCACGTTCTCGCCGAGCCGGAACAGTCGCGCGCGCAGCGGCACCTGCGTGGTGACGTCGAATCCGGCGGACAGCAGTGTCAGCGATAGTTCGCGGAGGTCCGCTTCACTCGACACAGTAACCGGTGTGAGGTCGGGCACCGCACTCGCCGCGGGCAGGATCACCTGGCGGGGGCCGTCGTCGGTGAGGGGGAAGACAGTGCGCACGGCCTCGTGCCGTTCGATGACGTCGGCGACCGCCGCCTGCAGCGCGGGCACGTCGAGCCGGCCCTCGAGTCTCAGCGCGAACGCGACGTTGTAGGCGGAGGAGGAGGTGTCGAACTGGTTGATGAACCACATGCGCTGCTGGGCCGGCGACACGGGAACTTCCGCGGTGCCCTCCCTCGGTTTCAGCGGGGGGCGGGCCTCGAGCCCTTCCTGCGACTCGGCCAGCAGCGCCAGACCCGCGACGGTGGGGGCGTCGAACACGTCGCGCAGTCCGATCCGGTCCCCGACGACCGCATTGATCCGGGCCACCAACCGGGTGGCGATCAGCGAGTTCCCGCCGAGGTCGAAGAAGCTGTCATGCGCGCCCACCCTGTCGAGTCCGAGCAGATCGGCGCAGACGGCGGCCACGATCTCTTCGATCGGGGTTCGGGGGGCCACGAAACCGGCAGTCGGGCTGCCGAAGTCGGGTGTCGGCAACGCCTTCCGATCGAGTTTGCCGTTCACCGTCACCGGCAACTCCGGCAACACCACCACCACCGACGGCACCATGAACCCCGGCAACACCGTCGCCGCCGACTCCCGCACCACCCACTCGTCCACCACCATCCCGACCACCGGCACCACATACCCCGCCAGATACTCCCCCGCCGCACCGTCCCCGCGCAGCACCACCACCGCCTGCGCCACCTCCACCCGGCGCAGCAACACCGCCTCGACCTCACCCAGCTCGACCCGCTGCCCCCGCAACTTCACCTGAAAATCCGTACGCCCCAGATACTCCAACTCCCCCGACCGCAACCACCGAACCCGATCCCCCGTCCGATACAAGCGAGCACCTGCACCGAAGGGGTTCGCCACGAACCGATCCGCCGTCAACTCCGCCCGCCCCGCATACCCCCGCGCCAACTGCACACCCCCGAGATACAACTCCCCCGCCACCCCCACCGGCACCGGCCGCAACCGCCCATCCAACACGAACGTCTGCGTATTCCACACCGGCACCCCGATCGGCACCACCACCCGATCCGACCCCGTGACCTCGTGGAACGTCACATCCACCGCAGCCTCCGTCGGGCCGTACAAGTTGTGGATGCGGGCCTCGGGGATCAGTGCCCGCATCCTCGACGCCGTCGGCGCGGGCAGCGCCTCACCCGAGGCGAACACCTGCCGCAGGCTCGTGCAGCGCGCCGCGGCCGGCTCGGCGGTGAACACCGCCAGCATGGAGGGAACGAAATGCACTGTGGTCACGTGGTGTTCGACGATCAGTCCGGAAAGATATGCCGGATCACGGTGACCGTCCGGGGCGGCGATCACCAACCGCGCACCACACAGCAACGGCCAGAACAACTCCCACACCGACACATCGAACGTCACCGGCGTCTTCTGCAACACCACATCATCGGATTGCAACGGATACCGATCCTGCATCCACAACAACCGATTCACAATCCCCCCATGCGGAACCGACACCCCCTTCGGCCGACCCGTCGACCCCGACGTGAACATCACATACCCCGGATGACCCGGCAACAACCGCGACCGCTCCCCCACCCCCACCGGACCCGCCGGCAACCCCGACACATCCAGCGTGTCCACCGCCACCACCCGAACCGACCCCGCGAACACCCCCACATCCGCCGCCGTCGTCAACACCAGCACCGGAGCAACCGTGCCCACCACATACCCGACCCGCTCCGAAGGCTGATCCGGATCGATCGGCACATACGCCCCACCCGCCACCAGCACCGCATAGATCCCCACCACCATGTCCACCGAACGCCGCACCGCCACACCCACCGACGACTCCGGACCCACCCCCCCCCCGATCAACCACCGCGCCAACCGATGCACCCGCGCAGCAAACTCCCCATACGACAACACCCCACCCTCGAACACCACCGCCGGCGCACCCGGAGACCGCACCACCTGCGCCTCGAACAACTCCACAACAGTGGTAGCCGGCACCACATGCGACGTCGCATTCCACGCCCCGACCACCAACCCCCGCTCCCCCGCCCCCAGAACCTCCACATCCCCCACCACGGTGCCCGGATCACCGGCGATCGTCTCGAGAATCCGGACG
Source organism: Rhodococcus sp. ACS1 (assembly GCF_002300155.1). Classification (NCBI taxonomy): domain Bacteria; kingdom Bacillati; phylum Actinomycetota; class Actinomycetes; order Mycobacteriales; family Nocardiaceae; genus Rhodococcus; species Rhodococcus sp. ACS1. The sequence continues at coordinate 1,456,231 of NZ_NSDZ01000005.1, read as the reverse complement.
AACCGCTCCCCGAACCCCACCACCGTCGCCCGGTCGAACACGTCGGATGCGAACGTGAACGAAGCGTCGATGCCCGCTGCGGTCCCCGTCGCGTCGTACTTCTCGGTGAGCGTCAACTGCAGGTCGAACTTGGAGACACCGGGTTCGACGTCGACGGTTTCCACCGTCAGTCCCGGCAGGGTCACGTGGACCGGGGCGGTGTTCTGGAACTCGAGCAAGATCTGGAACAGCGGTGAGTACGCGGTCGAGCGGGTCGGCGCGACCGCGTCCACCACACTCTCGAAAGGCACGTCCGCGTGTCCGAACGCCGCCAGATCCGCCTCCCGCACCCGGGACAGCACGTCGGCGAACGCCGCTGCGGGGTCGACGGCTGTGCGCAGGACCAGGGTGTTGACGAGCATCCCCACGACGTCGTCGAGTGCTTCTTCGCCACGCCCGGCGATCGGCGTCCCGATCGCGACGTCTCCGGACCCGCTCAACCGGGCCGTCAGCACCGCGAGCGCCGCGTGCGTCACCATGAACATCGTCGAATCGTGTTGCCGCGCCAGGGCGAGAAGCGCCCGGTGGTCGTCCTCGGGCACGGTGAACCGGACGGTCCCGCCGCGGAGCGCCCTGTCGGTGGGCCTCGGTCGATCCAATGGAAGGTCGATCGCGGCGGGCAGACCGGACAGCGTCTGCTTCCAGTACGCCCCTTGCGCCGACATCACACTGCCGGGATTGTCTTCGCTGCCGAGGGCCGCCCTCTGCCAGAGGCTGTAGTCGGCGTACTGCACCGGCAGTGGTCGCCAGTCCGGCGGCTGTTGCTGCACCCGCGCCGAGTACGCCACCATCAGATCGCGGGCGAGCGGAGCCAGCGACGCTCCGTCCGCCGAGATGTGGTGCACCACGAGCACGAGAACGTGGTCGTCCCGGCCGGCGCGGAACAGGGCGCCCCGCACGGGCACGTCGGTGCTCACGTCGAATCCCCGCGCGGTCAACTCGGCCATTCGCGCACGCAACGCCGCCTCGTCCTCGACAATTCTCGGCTCCAGATCCGGAATCATCTCGCCCAGCGGCTGAATCACCTGATGCGGTCCGTCGACCGACGCCGGATACACCGTGCGCAGCGATTCGTGTCGTTCGAGAATGTCCCCGACCGCGGTTCGGAGCGCGTCCACGTCGAGGGTTCCGTTGAGGCGCAGCGCCATCGGGATGTTGTAGGCGGGCGAGGAGGTGTCGTACTGATTGACGAACCACAGGCGTTGCTGGGCAAGCGAGAGAGGGATCCGGTCGGGGCGCTGCTGCGCGACGAGGTCCGGGCGGCCGGAGGGCCGCGCGTGCGCACTCCCGATGCGTTCCGCCAATGCCTCCACCGTCGGCGCCTCGAACAGAGTCCGCACCACGAGTTCGACGCCGAGTGCGGCATTCACACGTGCGACGACCCTCGTCGCGACGAGCGAATTCCCGCCGAGGTCGAAGAAGCTGTCGTCGAGGCCGATTCGCTCCACGCCGAGGACGTCCGCGAACACCCGCGCCACCGCCTGCTCCTCCGGGGTGGCAGGAGCGCGGAATTCGGCGGTCGCGGACAGGAATTCCGGCGCGGGCAATGCCGCACGATCGAGCTTTCCGCCCGGGGTCAACGGGAACTCGTCCAGTATCACGATCGCCGCAGGCACCATGTACGTCGGCAGTCGCCGTGCGGCATGGTCCGTCAACTCGGTCGCTGTGAGCCGCTGCCCGGCGGCGGACAGCACGTACGACACGAGCACCGTGTCTCCGGACGGTGCCGTGCGCTGCATCGTCACCGCGGTCCGCACGTGTGGATGGGTGTGGAGGACCGTGTCGATCTCGCCGAGTTCGATGCGGAAGCCGCGCACCTTAACCTGGAAATCACTGCGGCCCAAGTACTCCAGCGTGCGGTCGGGCCGCCACCGCACCACGTCGCCGGTGCGGTACATCCGGTCGCCGGGGCCGCCGAACGGGTCGGCCACGAACCGTTCCGCCGTGAGCGCCGACCTGCCGTGGTAGCCGCGGGCGAGGGCGTCGCCGGCGATGTACAACTCTCCGGCCACGCCGACGGGCACCGGTGTCAGCCGTTCGTCGAGCACGACCTCGCGGAAACCGCGGAGCGGGCCGCCCAGCGTGACGGCGCCGTCCGGGGACAGCGGCGCGCTGATGTTCGACATGACGGTGGCCTCGGTGGGCCCGTACGCATTGGACAGCCGGCGGCCGGGCGCCCACCGCTGCACCAGTTCCGGGGAGCACGCCTCGCCGCCGAACACCACGTCCCGGAAGTCGGAGAGTCCGTCCGGCTCGATGGTGCCGAGCGCCGCGGTGGTGACGAATCCGTGAGTGACCCTCTCCGACTGCAGGAACCGGGACAGTTCCTCGCCGCCGTAGATCGCGGGCGGCACGATCACCATCGTTGCCGCGGCGGCGAACACGTGCAGGTACTCGGAGACGGACGCGTCGAAACTCGGTGTGGAGAAGTGCAGAATCCGGGAGGCCTGCGTCGCACCGGATCGGGTGCGTTGCTCGGCCGCGAAGTTGTCCAGGCCGCTGTGGGTGACCACGACCCCCTTGGGCTTGCCCGTCGAACCGGACGTGTAGATCACGTAGGCCGGATTCTCCGGGCGGAGGGGCCGAACCCGGTCGGCGTCGGTGACGGCCGAGGCCGGCCGACTCGCACAGTGCGACCGGAACGCGTCCTCGTCGAGCACCAGCAACGGCACCGATCCTGCTAGCCGGGACCGCACTGCCGACACCGTCACACAAAGCGCGGCGCCCGAATCGTGGAGCATGTGCTCGATCCGTTCGGCCGGATAGTTCGGGTCGGCGGGCAGGAACGCCGCACCCGACTTGGCGACCGCCAGCATCGACAGCACCGACTCGATCGAGCGGGTCATGCCCAGCGCCACGACGTTCTCCGGCCCGATGCCGTGTTCGATCAGGACGCGGGCCAGTTGGTTGGAGCGCTCGTCCAATTCCCGGTACGTCACGTCGATTCCGAGATACGAGAGCGCGGCACCGGCGGGGTTGGCTTTGGCTGCCGCCGAGAACAATTCGGGTAGCGTGCGCCCCGGCCGTCCGGGCGCGCCGGGCACCGGGACGAGGGTGGCGCGTTCGGTGTCGGACAGGATGTCGATGTCGCCGACGACGGAATCGGGGTCGCCGGTGGCCGCCTGCAGGATTCGGCTCAATCGTTCGCCGAGTCGACGAACAGTGCCGGGGTCGAACAGATCGGTGGCGAACGCGAGGGTCACCGTGATGCCGGTCGGGATGCCGTCGGCGTCGAACGTCTCCGCCGCGGTCACCCGGAGGTCGAATCTGCCGATCACGGCCGTTTCGGCCGCGTCCCCGCCGTCGAACAGCACCTGGACGATCGGCGAGTATGCGGGCGACTCGCGGACCGTGAGCGCCCGGACCACCTGCTCGAACGGGACGTCGGGGTGCTCGAACGCCTCCCGGTCGACGTCGCGAACGTGACGGAGGTGCTGCGTGAAGGTCGCGTCCGGTTCGGCGCGGGTCCGGAGAACGACGAGGTTCTGCCCCCGGTCCAGTGTGGCCGTCGTTCCGACCGCGACCTCCGACGCACCGGAGAGCCGGCTCAGCAGCACGGCCGCGGCCGCGTGCAGAACGGTGAACGCGGTGGTGCCGTGTTCGTCTGCCAGTGCCCGCACCCCGCGGTGGGTCCGGGCTCCGATCGGGACGTCGACGCGGTCGGTGTTCCCGGACTGCGCGGGCGGCCGGGCCCGATCGGACGGCAGGTTCAGCACTTCGGGCATCCCCGACAGCCGATCGGTCCAGTACGCGAGGTGGTGCGCCTCGCGGCGCCGCCGCTCGCCTTCGCGAGCGGTCGCCTCGTGAACGGTCGCGAGCCGGGCCTGTGGATCCGCCGAGACGAATTCTTCCAGCAGTTCGACGAAGTACCGGTGGTGCCGGCGCAGCGCCGCATCCTCGTACCGGTTCGGGTTGGCCCGGAAATCGACGAAGATCTCCGCCGGCGTCCCGCTCGGATACACGTTGACCAGGAGGTCTTCCACCGGCCCCGAGGTGACGATGTGGTATTCGCCGACCAGGGGGCCGAGCACCACCTCCTGGTGGAACAGCATGACGTTGACCATGGGTCCGTGCAGTTCCGCGACACCGCCCGCGCCGACGTCGCGGCGGATGTCCTCGACGCTGCACCGCTGATGCCGCAACGCGCCCATCAGCTCTCGCCTGACCTGCGACACGAGTTCCGCGACCGTTGCGCTCTCGTCGACGGTGATCGGCAGCGGTGCGACGCTGACCGTCATCCCGCCGGAATTGCGCAGCAGCGACGTGGTCCGCCCGGACATCGGAACGTTCACGAGGACTTCGGTTTTCGCCGTGGCCCGCGACAGGTAGCAGGCGAAGGCCGCGATGATCGTCACGGCCGCCGCGGCGGTCGCCTGGCTGTCGGAACTCTGGATGCCGGACGCGGCCGCCTCGGACAGCAGCACGCTCTCGACCGTGCTCCTGGCGAGTGCGGGTGCGGGCGCGTCGGCCAACGTCGACCCGCCGATTCCCTCGACTCGCTCGGCCCAGTACTCCCGATCGGCCACGAAGCGATCGGACGCCCGGTAGAGGGCGTCGACGTCGTACAGTGCGCGCAGCGTCGCGGCGCGGCTCGGATCCGGTTCACGACCCGCGACCGTGGCCGAATACCGGTGCGCGATGCGGTTGATCAGCGTCATGGCACCGTAGCCGTCGAGCGCGACGTGGTGAATGCGGCTGTACCACAGGTAATGCGCCTCGCCCACGCACAGGATCGACGTCTCGAACAGCCGATCGGCGTCGAGATCGAGTGGGGCCTGGTAGTCCCGGTCCATCCATTCGTGCGCGGCGGCGACCGGGTCGTCGTCGCCGCGAAAGTCGACGAACTCGATGGACGTGTCGGTGGTGTGGTCGACGTACTGCATCGGCCTGCCGTCGACCTCGACGACCTTGAGGAACGGCGACTGGAACTCGCGGGCAACCACGATGGTCTCGCGTCGCAGCAGGTCGATGTCGAGGTTGCCGTGCAACTCCACGTAGTGCGCCACCGAGATGGGCACCGCCGGGTCGAGTTGCTGCGCGAACCACGTGGCACGCTGCGCCGCGGACAGCGGGAATGCGTCCGCGTCCGAATTCTGTGTAGCCGGCTTCCGCGTGTCTGGGGCCTTCACGGTGGGTCCTCCCCGTACGGTATCCCCGACCGTCGACGTCGTGAGCGCGTCCGGATCCTGACTCGCGAATGCGGGAGGCGGTAGTTCTTCCCCGTCCCCCAGGTCGTTCGTTCGCCATCCACAGGGCGCACAGACCCCATAGTCGCACAGCGGCGTGGCCGCATTCAGCCGATTCGGTCGTCGTGGCGCGGGGTGCGATCGGCGCCCAGATACCTCGACAGCACCGGCCCGATGACGGCGAGGGACTGCGGCTCGATCATGTCGTTGTGCCCGCAGTCCACCGGATACTCCGCGATCCGGCCGGTCACCAGCGGTCGCCACTCGTCCACCGACCGGGCGCGGGTGGTGCCGTCGTCTTCGCCGGTCGCGGGGAAGATCAGCAGGTCGCCGTCGTAGACCTGCGGCTCGAACCGATGGACGAGTTCCCGCGAATTCTCGTATCCGGCGTTGATCCGCTCGAGGTGTTCTCCGCGCAGCCCGGAGTCGCTACCCCACGATTCGTTGAGCAGTTGCGCTGCGCGTTCGTACGTGACTTCGGCGTCGGTGGCGACGACGAGGCCCAGCCCGCGGAGCAGATCCCGCATGTCGAGTTTCCCGAACAGCGGGTCCTCGCCGTTGTCGGGATAGCTGTCCATGACGGCGAGGGTCGCGACGTTTTCGCCTGCCCGCTGGAGTTCGACGGCCATCGCGTGGGCGATGACCCCGCCCAGCGACCAGCCGAGCAGGTCGTACGGTCCCTCCGGCTGAATGGCCTTCATCTCCTCGACGTACCGGTGCGCGAGTTGCTCGATCGACCGGTACTCGCCGTCCCCGCTGATCGTGGGCAATTGCAGACCGTACGCGCGGCGGTCGGCGGGCAGATACCGGACGAGGCCCGCATACCCCCAGGACAGCCCGATTCCCGGGTGGACGCAGAACAGCGGTCGTCCGGTGCCTTCGGTGCGCAGCGGAATCACCACCGCCAGCGCCTCCGTCACTGCGCCCTCCGCCGACGGCAGTGCGATCCTGCGGGCGAGGCCGGACGGTGTGGGATCGAGGAACATCCACTGCAACGGGATCTTCCGGTCGAGTCGCTCCTGCAAGGCGGCGACCGCCTTCGTGGCCAGCAGAGAGTTGCCGCTCCTCTCGAAGAAGTTGTCGTCGGCCCCGACCCGGTCCACACCGAGCACCTCGGCGAACACGTCCACGACCGCCGCCTCGAGGTCGGTGGCGGGCGGCCGGAAGCGGGTGCCCGACAGGAACTCGGGAGCGGGCAGCGCGGCGCGATCCAGCTTGCCCACCGGCGTCAACGGGATCCGGTCGAGCACGACGATCGCGGCGGGCACCATGTGGGACGGCAGCCGCTCGGCGACGAGGCGGGACAGTTCCGCGGTGTCGACGTCCGCGCCGCCGACCGGCCGCACATAGGAGACCAGGAGCGGTTCCCCGGCCGGCCCGTCCCGGCCGATCGTGACGGCGAACCCGACGTCGGGGTGGGTGGTGAGTGCGGCGTCGATCTCGCCGGGCTCGATGCGGAACCCGCGGATCTTCACCTGGAAATCGCTGCGCCCGACGTACTCGAGGGTGCCGTCGCGGCGCCACCGCACCACGTCGCCCGTGCGGTACATCCGGTCGCCGGGGGCGCCCCAGGGGACGGCCACGAAACGGGACGCCGTCAGGCCGGACCGGCGGTGATACCCGGAGGCCAGGGCGCGGCCCGAGACGTACAGCTCACCGACCACACCGACCGGCACCGGGCGCAGCCGGGAATCGAGCACGACCTCCGCGACGCCGCGGGTGGGTGCGCCGAGTGTGATCGGGTCGCCCGGCACCAGCGGGTCGCTGATGTTCGACATGATCGTCGTCTCGGTCGGCCCGTAGGCGTTGAACATCCGGCGGCCCGGCGCCCACCGGGCGACGAGTTCGGGTGGGCAGGCCTCACCAGCCACGACCAGAGTCCGCAGCGACTCGAAGCCCAGCGGGTCCATCGACGCCAGCGCGGTCGGGGTGACGAATCCGTGAGACACCCGCTCGTCGCTCAGCAGCGCGGCCAGTTCGGTGCCGCCGTAGATCGTGGGCGGTGCGATCACCAGCGTCGCACCCGCGCAGAACGCCATGACGAGTTCGAAGACGGATGCGTCGAAACTCGGCGACGCGAAGTGCAGCACCCGCGAGCCTCGGGTGACGGCGAGGCGGTCCCGCTCCTCCGCGGCGAGGTTCGCCAGGCCGCGGTGCGTGACGGCCACACCCTTGGGGACGCCTGTGGATCCGGACGTGTAGATGAGATACGCGGGATGCGATTCGTGCAGCGGCGCGGTCCGGTCCGCGTCGGTGACCGGGCCGGGCGACTGCGTCCTGATCCGGTCGGCATCCCGGACGTCGTCGAGCACGATCCAGGTCACGGCGGCGGGCAGCCGATCTCGGTGTTCCCGGACCGTCACCCCCGACACGGCACCCGAGTCGGTGAGCATGTGCTCGATCCGGTCGAGCGGATACCCGGGGTCGACCGGCAGGAACGCGGCGCCCGTGCGGGCGACGGCCCACACCGACAGCACCGATTCGATCGACCTCGACAGGCTCAGCGCGACAGTGGTTCCCGGACCGGCACCCGACTCGATCAGGCGGCGCGCCAGCCGGTTCGAGGTTTCGTCGAGTTCGCGGTACGTGATCGCCCGGCCCCGGTACGACAGCGCGTCGGCGTCCGGGTCGAGTCGGACCGCGGCCGTCAGCAGGTCCGGCAGCAGGACGTTCGGTGCGTCGGGTGCTCCGCGCGCCGGGGTGAGCGCCGCGACCTCGTCGGTGCCGAGGATCTCGATGTCGCCGACCGGAATTCCGGGTTGGGCGGTGACGGAGTCGAGGATGCGCACGAACCGTTCCGCGAAACCCAGCACCGTGTCGGCGTCGAACAGATCGGTCGCGTAGTCGATCGCCCCCGTCATGCCGGCCGGGGTGCCGTCGGTGTCGAATCGCTCGTCGAGGATGACCTCGAGGTCCACCTTGACGACGGCGAGGTCGGGATCGAGTCCCTCGACGCTCAGCCCGGGCAACCGCAGCGCGGGATTCTCGGTGTTCTGGAATTCGAGCGACACCTGGAAGAGCGGCGAGTGGGCGGTCGAGCGCACCGGGCCGACGGCGTCCACCACCCGTTCGAAGGGCAGGTCGGCGTGCGCGAAGGCACCGAGATCGGCGTCGCGGACCTGCGCGAGGAGGTCGCGGAACGGCTGCCCCGCCTCGATCGCGGTGCGCAGGGCCAGCGTGCCGACGAACATGCCGACGAGGTCGTCGAGCGCCGCCTCGCCGCGGCCGGCGATCGGGGTGCCGATCGCCACGTCGCCCGTGCCGCCGAGCCGCCCGAGAAGGACGGCGAGTGCGGCGTGCACGATCATGAACTCGGTGGACCGGTGCTCGCGCGCCGCCGCCCGGATCCGCTCGTGCAGCCCCGCGTCGATCGTGAAGCCCACCCGGTCGCCGTGGAACGACTGTTGTGCGGGACGTCGGCGGTCGGTGGGCAGTTCGAGGAGTTCCGGCAGCCCGGCCAGCGCGGACTCCCAGTAGGACAGCTGCCGCGAGATCAGCGACTCGGGGTCGTCCTCCGAACCCAGCAGCCTGCGCTGCCACAGTGTGTAGTCGGCGTACTGGACCGGTAGCGGCGTCCACGCGGGAACGCGACCGTGGGCGCGGGATTCGTACGCGACCATCACATCCCGCACCAGCGGTGCCATCGAGAAGCCGTCGGCCGAGATGTGGTGCACCACGACGGCGAGCACATGGGTCCTGGTGTCGAGGGAGACCGTGTCGAGAGAGACGGTGTCGAGGGAGAACAGGGCGATGCGCAGTGGGACGGCGGCGGCGACGTCGAAGCCGGCCGACACCAGCCGGGTGAGTTCCTCCCGGAGCCGGCCGTCGTCCGCGACCGCGGTCGGCGGAGCCATCGGCGCCGCCGGCGGGAGGATCTCCTGCACCGGTTCGCCGTCACGGAGCGGGAATCGGGTGCGCAGCGACTCGTGCCTGGTCACGACATCCGTGACCGCCAGCCTCAGCGCATCCACGTCGAGGTCGCCGGTAAGCCGCACCACCATCGGAATGTTGTAGGCGGGCGAACTCGTGTCGAACTGGTTGATGAACCACATGCGCTGCTGCGCGTAGGACAGCGGGATGCGGGCGGGGCGGTCCCCGGCGGTCAGGGTGGGACGGCCGGACGGACCCGCTCCCGCATGCTCGATGCGCGCGGCGAACGCCTCCACCGTGGGCGCCTCGAACAACGCCCGCACGCCGATGTCGGTGTCGAGCGCGGCGCGCAGGCGGGCGACGGCGCGGGTGGCGCTCAGCGAGTTGCCGCCGAGATCGAAGAATCCCGCATCCGCGCTCACCCGGTCCAGTCCGAGTACCTCCGCGAAGACGCCGGCCACCGTCTCCTGCACCGGGTCGGCCGGTGCCCGGTATTCGGCGGTGCCGACGTCGAATTCGGGGGTGGGCAGGGCCTTGCGGTCGAACTTGCCGACGGCGTTCAGCGGGATCTCGTCCAGCACGGTGATCGACGACGGAATCATGTGGGCGGGCAGTCTGCTCGCGAGACCGCGGGTGAGGTCGCCGGTGTCGAGGGTGTGCCCGGGGGCGGGTACGACGTAGGACGCGAGGAGCGTGTCGCCGGCCGGGCCGAGGTAGGCGACCGTGACCGCGAACCGGACGCCGGGGACCGCCGCGAGTGTCGTGTCGATCTCGCCGAGTTCGATGCGGAACCCGCGGACCTTGACCTGGAAATCGCTGCGGCCCAGGTATTCGATGGTGAGTCCGGGGGTCCAGCGCACGACGTCGCCGGTGCGGTACATCCGCTCACCGGGCCGGCACGGGTCGGCCACGAACCGGGTGGCGGTGAGCCCGGGGCGGCGGTGGTAGCCGCGCGCCAGTCCCGCGCCTGCGAGGTACAACTCCCCCGGAACCCCGGCCGGGACCGGCTGCAACCGGGAATTCAGCACCAGTTCCGTGACACCGCGGATCGGTCCGCCGATGGTGATGCGCTCCCCCGGGGTCTGGGGATCGCTGATGTTGGACATGATGGTGGTCTCGGTCGGCCCGTACGCGTTGTACAACCGGCGTCCCGGCGCCCACCGGGACACGAGTTCGGGTGGGCAGGCCTCGCCGCCGACCGCGACGTCCGCGAACAGATCCAGCCCCGCGGGGTCGAGGGATGCGAGCGCCGCGGTGGTGACGAACGCGTGCGTGACCCGCCGGTCGCGGATCAGCTGGGCGAGTTCGTCGCCGCCGAACACGGTGGGCGGCGCGATCACCATCGTCGCCGCGGCACCGAACGCCTGCAGGTATTCGAACACGGATCCGTCGAAGCTCGGGGTCGAGAAGTGCAGCGTCCGGGACTCCGAGTCCGCCCCGAAACGGGCGAGTTGGTCTTTGGCGAAGTTGTCCAGGCCGCGGTGCGTCACGGTGACGCCCTTCGGCATTCCGGTCGAGCCCGACGTGTAGACGACGTACGCGGCGGAGTCGAGAGTGACCGGTGCCGTGCGGTCGCCGTCGTCGACCGGTGCCGCGGAACCGGCCGCGCACTCGGCGCCGAACTCGGGATCGTCGAGGACGAGCCAGCGCGTGCTCCCGGCCAGCCGGGCACGATGCTCGGACGTCGTCAGTCCGAGAGCGCATTCCGAGTCGGTGAGCATGTGCGCGATGCGTTCGTCGGGATAGTTCGGGTCGACGGGCACGAACACGGCCCCGGCCTTGGCCACCGCCCACACGCACAGCACCGACTCGATCGAACGCGGAACACCCACGGCCACCGACATTTCCGGACCGAGACCGCGGCCGATCAGAACGCGAGCGAGCCGGGTGGACCGCTCGTCCAGCTCCCGGTACGACACCTCGACGTCGCCGGACGACAGGGCGACCGCATCCGGGTCGACCGCGGCGGCGTCGGTGAAGATCTGCGCGAGTGTGCGGACGGACGCGGCCGGGCCACCGCGGACCGGTACCAGTTCCTCGCGTTCCCGCTCGGTGAGCAGCGACAACCGGGCCAGTGGCACGTCGGGTCCGGCGCAGGCGTCGAGCACCCGCACCACCCGGTCGGCGATGTCCTCGACCTCTCCGGGGGCGAACAGGTCGGGGATGTACTCGAACTTCAGGTGCAGGCTCGCCGCCGCCGACGCGACGAGGCTCAGCGGGTAGTGGGCGGCGTCGCGGGCGTCGACGCCGGTGACGCGGAGCCCGGCGATGTCGGTGTCTTCCGACAGCCCGGCCCGGTCCACCGGGTACGACTCGAACACGGTGAGGGTGTCGAACCCGACGCCGGGGCCCGCGGCGTCCCGGATCTCGGCGAGACCCGTGTAGTGGTGGTCGAGCATCGCCGCCTGCTCGGCCTGCACCCGCTCCAGCAACGCGCCGAGCATCTCGTCCGGGCGAAGCGTGACCCGCACCGGCACGGTGTTGATGAACAGCCCGACCATCGTCTCGATGCCGGCGAGTTCCGGCGGCCTGCCGGACACGGTGGCACCGAACACGACGTCGTCGCGTCCGGTGAGCATTCCCAGCACGATGCCCCACGCCGTCTGCAGAATGCTGTTGAGCGTGAGCCCGCGGGTGCGCGCGGATTCGCGCAGCCGGTCGGTCCGGTCCTCGTCGAGGTCGAACACCCATTCCCGCGACACGGTCGACAGTTGCCGCGCCCGGTCCGCGGGGATCAGCAGCGTCGGTTCCTCGACCCCGTCCAGAGTGTCCGCCCAGGCCCGCGCGGACATGCCCCTGTCGCGCCCGCTCATCCACGCCAGGTAGTCGCGGTAATCCCGCACGCGGGGCAGTGGCGAGGGGTCGGCGTCCGTGGCGTACAGCGTGAGCAGTTCCCGGATCATCAGCGGCATCGACCAGCCGTCGAGCAGGATGTGGTGGTTCGTCGACACCAGTCGGCAGTGGCCGCCCGCCGTCCACACCAGCAGGAACCGGATCAGCGGTGCGGTGGCCATGTCGAAGGGGGTGGTCCGGTCGGCGGCCAGCAGTCGCTCGATCTCGGCTTCCGCCGCGTCCGCGTCCAGTCCGCTCACGTCGATCTCCCGCCAGGGCGCGGCAACCCGGCCCGAGACGACCTGCACGGCCCCGCCGTCGGCGTCGTGGCAGAACGCGCTGCGAAGGTTCGGGTGACGGTCGAGGAGCGCGCCTGCGGCCCGGCGCAACCGTGCCGCGTCGACGTCGCCGGCGAGGTCCAGAATCAGCTGGACGAGGTAGGCGTCCACCGACTCGTCGGCCAGTTCGGCGTGGAACAGCATGCCCGCCTGCAACGGCGACAACGGCCAGACGTCGGTCATCGCCGGGTACCGGCGTTCGAGGTCGTCGATCGCGCTCTGGCCGAGTCGGACGAGGTTCAGGTCGGACGGGGTGAAGCCGCCGCCACCCGACCTTGTGTGCTCGGACAGGGCCTCCAGCGCCCGCACCCACAGTCGCGCGAGTTCGCCGACGTCCTCCGCCGCGATCACCCTGACGGGGAACGACCACGTCGCGGTGAGTACGGGGCCGGCGGCGGTGTCGGTGGTTCTGGCGTTCACGTCGACGACGGCCGCCGCGGGCAACCCGGAGTGCGCGGCGGCGGCGAGTCCCGCGTCGGAGACCGGCATCCAGTCGCCGCCGGGGGCGGTGCCCGCCCCGAGCCTGCCGAGGTAGTTGAAACTCACCTGCGGACTCGCCTGCGCCGACAGTTCCCGGGCCGTGTCGTCGTCGAGGTACCGGAGAAGCCCGAACCCGATGCCGTGGTCGGGGATCGAGTGCAGCCGCTCCTTCACCGCCTTGACCGCATCGCCGCCGGCGGGGCCCGATGCGAACGCCTCCTCGACGTCCACACCGTCGAGGTCGAGGCCCACCGGGAAGATCGTGGTGAACCAGCCGACCGTGCGGGCCAGATCGGCGCCGGGGACCACGTGTTCCTCACGACCGTGCCCTTCGAGATTCACGAGCGCTGCGGAAGACTCGATCCCACGGCGCCGGCGCCACCGGACGAGCGCCAACGCCAGCGCCGTCAGCAACCCGTCTGCCACGTTCCCGTGGAACGCCTGCGGGAGCGACGTCAACAGCGTCTCCGTGACGGCGACGGGAAGCTGGACCTCGACGTCGGAGGTCTGGACGTCGGCCGGGGTCAGCGGCCGCGACCCCAGCGGCGGGTCGGGGGTGTCGAGCATCTGCCGCCACAGGCCGAGTTCGGCTGTGCGAGATGGTTCCTGCGCCACGTCGGTTAGTGCGTGCGCCCAGGTGCGCATCGACGTTCCGGTGGCGGGCAGGGCGGTTGCCTCACCGGACAGCACCCGGGCGCAGGCGAGGGCGAGATCGGGGACGAGGATGCGCCACGACACGCCGTCGACCACCACGTGATGGGCGACGATCAGCAACCGTCCCGCCGTGGCGGGTTCCTCGGTGCTCGCGAACCACACCGCCTGTACCATCACGCCCGACTCGGGGTCCAAGCGGCCTGCGGCGGCGTCCAATTCGCGGGACGCGGCGTCGGTGAACGAGTCCGCGGCGCCGAGCGGCACCGTGCGCACCACGTCGGCCGCCCGTACCCACCCGGGCGGCGCGGTCGCCATCGTCCAGTTGGGCTGCGCCGCCGTCCAACCGACCCGGTCGCTGCGGTACAGGCGGGCGCGCAGCATGTCGTGCCGGTCCAGGACGGCCTGCATCGCCGCCGTCAGCGTGTCCTGGTCCAGTTCGGCGGGGGTCGTGAACAGCGCCGCCTGCGAGTACCGCCGGAAGTCGCCGTCCCGGCCCAGCATCCAGCGCACGATCGGGGTCAGCGGGAACTCGCCGACACCGCCGCCGGGCAACTCTTCGAGGGTGATCGTCTCCTCCCCCGACGTGGCGACTTCCGCGAGCGCGGCAACCGTCTTGCGTTCGAACACGTCCCGCGGGGTGATCACCACCCCGGACGCCTTCGCCCGGGTGACCAGCTGGATCGACATGATCGAGTCGCCGCCGACCGCGAAGAACGAATCGTCGACGCCCACCGTGTCGAGGCCGAGGACCTCGGCGAACAGGCCGGCGAGGATCCGTTCCGTCTCCGTCGCCGGTGCGCGGCCGAGCGACACCTGCCGGCCGTAGTCCGGTTCGGGCAGCGCCCGGCGGTCGAGTTTGCCGTTCACGGTGAGGGGCAGGGCGTCGAGCACCACCACGGCGGCGGGCACCATGTGCGCCGCCAGCCGGCCCCCGACCGTGTCGACGATCCCGGCGGGGTCCAGCACCCGGCCCGCCTCGGGCACCACGTAGCCCACCAGGCGCTCGTTCCGCGCCAGCACCACCGACTGCGCCACACCGTCGCAGGCGAGGAGCGCCGATTCCACCTCGCCGAGTTCGATGCGGAACCCCTTGACCTGCACCTGGAAGTCGTTGCGGCCCAGATAGTCCAGCTGCCCGTCTCTGTTCCACCGGCCGAGGTCGCCGGACCGGTACATCCGGGATCCGGGTGTGTACGGGTCGGCCACGAACCGCGTCGACGTGAGCGTGCACCGGCCCAGGTATCCGCGGGACACCTGCGCGCCGGACACGTAGAGTTCCCCGACCACGCCCGGCGGCACCGGGTGCAGGCGGGAGTCGAGCACGTGCACGCGCAGTCCGGGCAGGGCCCGGCCGATCACGGACGCCGACGCGGACTCGGCGAGTTCCCCGTTCAGCGGCAGGTGGCTGACGTGCACGGTGGTTTCGGTGATGCCGTACATGTTCACGAGCGCCGGGACGGTGTCTCCGTGTCGCGTGTACCAGCGGGTGAGCTGCCCCAGGTCGAGTGCCTCGCCGCCGAACACCACGACGCGGAGCGCCAGTTCGGTGCCGCCGGACACCCGGTCCGCCTCGGCGAGTTGGTAGAAGGCGGTGGGGGTCTGATTCAGGACGGTGACGTTCTCGTCCCGCAGCAATCGCAGGAACGCGTCGGGTGAGCGGGTGGTGAAGTAGTCGACCACCACCAGCCTGCCGCCGTGGAGCAGCGCACCCCACAACTCCCAGACGGAGAAGTCGAATGCCGCCGAGTGGAACATGGTCCACACGTCGGCGGCGTCGAAACGGAACAGCGGCTGCGTGTGCGCGAACAGGGTGGCGACGTTGCGGTGCGACACCTGAACGCCTTTCGGCTGTCCCGTCGAGCCGGAGGTGTAGATGACGTACGCCACCGCGTCGGGGTGCAGGGGTCCCCGCCGGTCCTGGTCGGTCACCGGCAGCGGCGACGTGCGGCCCAGTTCGGCCACCGTCTCCGGGCCGTCGACGAGGACGACCGGGACGCCGCTCGCGCGGACCGCGCCGGATTCGGCCACAGTGGTCAGCACGCATACCGGCCGGGCGTCGGCGAACACGAACGCGAGTCGCTCCGCCGGATACGTGACGTCGACCGGTACGTAGCCGGCCCCCGACTTCACCACCGCGAGCAGCGCTACCACCAGGTCCACCGACCGTGCGGCGGCGACGGCCACCAGGGTCTCGGGGCCCGCGCCGCGCGCGATCAGCAACCGCGCCAGGCGATTCGCCCGGGTGTCCAGTTCTTCGTACGTGAGCGACGCGCCCTCGCAGACGACAGCGGTCGCGTCGCGGGACCGCTCCGCGGCCCGCTCGAAGAGTTCCACCAGCGTCGCGTGCGCCCCGATCGGTTCGGCGAGCGCGGGCAGCACCGACTCCCGCTCCGCCGGGTCCAGGATGTCGATGTCCCCCACCGGGAGCGCCCCGGCCGCGGCGATCGATTCGAGCACCCGCAGGAACCGTTCCCCGAACCGCGTCACCGTGTCGCGGTCGAGCACGTCCGTCGCGAACCGCAGCCCGGCGGCGAGTCCGGCGGGTGCGCCGTCCTCGTCGACCTGCTCGGCGACGCTCAGTTCCAGGTCGAACTTCGCGACACGAAGATCCACGTCGAGCGAGTCGACGGTGAGTCCCGGCAGCTCGAGGTGGGTGCCCTCCGCGTTCCGGAATTCGATGAGGACCTGGAACAGCGGGGTGTGCGACGTGGACCGCTCGGGGGCGAGGTGGTCGACGAGCCGCTCGAACGGGATGTCCGCGTGCTCGAACGCCCCGAGATCCACGGCCCGGACCGCGGTCAGGACCTCACCGAACGACGCCCGCGGGTCCACCACCGTCCGCAGGACGAGCGTGTTGACGAACATGCCGACCACGTCGTCGAGTACCGCCTGCCCGCGGCCGGCGACCGGCGTTCCCATCGTGACGTCGCCGGTGCCCGACAACCGCGACAGCAGCACGGCGAACGCCGCGTGCACGGCCATGAACAGCGTCGAATTGTGCTGGGCCGCGATCGTGTTCAGCGCCCGGTGCATCCGCGCCGGCACGTCGAACTCGACGACGTCCCCGCGATACGACCGCTGGGCGGGGCGCGGCCGGTCGACCGGGATCTGCAGCACCTCGGGTGCACCGGACAGCGTGTCCGCCCAGTAGCCCAGTTGCCTGGACATCACCGAGTCGGGATCGTCCACCGCGCCGAGGACGTCCCGCTGCCACACGCTGTAGTCGGCGTACTGCACCGCCAGCGGCGTCCAGCCGGGTGTCTCCCCCACGGTCCGGGCGGTGTACGCGAGCATGACGTCGCGGGCCAGCGGCATCATCGAGAACCCGTCGGCGGCGATGTGGTGCACGACGATGGCGAGGACGTGCTGCTCGGGATCCAATTCGAACAGCCGTGCGCGGAAGGGGATCTCGTCGCTCACGTCGAAACCCGTCCCGACCAGTGCCGCGACGGCGTCCCGCAGCGCACGGTCACCGGACACGGGCACCGGGTCGAGGCCGGGGGTCGCCGGCCCGGGATCGACGATCACCTGGTGCGGTCCGTCGACCGACCCGGGGAACACGGTGCGCAGCGACTCGTGCCGCTCCACGACGTCGCCGACCGCCGCGTGCAGGGCGGGGCGGTCGAGGGCGCCGGTCAGCCGCAGGGCGATCGGGATGTTGTAGGCGGGCGAGGACGTGTCGAACTGGTTGACGAACCACATCCGCTGCTGCGCCAGCGACAGCGGTATCCGGTCGGGGCGCGGCCCGGCGGAGAGCGCCACCGACGGCGTCCTCGCCGACGCGGCCGAATCGATCCGGACCGCCAGATCGGCCACCACGGGCGCATCGAACAGGATGGCCACCCCGATCCCGGCGTCGAGGGCGGAGTTGATGCGCGCGACGGCCCGGGTGGCGCTGAGCGAGTCGCCGCCGAGGTCGAAGAAGCTGTCGTCCGCACCGACGCGCGGGGCGCCGAGCACCTCGGCGAACACGTCCGCGACGGCCTCCTCGACCGGAGTGGTGGGTGCCCGGTAACCGAGGGTCGCCGTTACGAATTCCGGCGCGGGCAGCGCCTTCCGGTCCAGTTTGCCGACCGGGGTCAGCGGGATCTCGTCGAGAACCACCACGGCCGCGGGCACCATGTACTTCGGCAGGATGCGGCCCGCGAACGCGAGCACGTCCGGCGCCGCCACCTCCTCGCCGTCGTGCGGCAGGACGTACGACACGAGCGCCGTGTCGCCCAGCGGCCCCGGCCTGCCGAGGGTCGCGGCGAAGTCGAGGTGCGGGTGGGTGGTGAGCACGGAATCGATCTCCCCCAGTTCCACACGCTGACCGCGGATCTTCACCTGGAAGTCGCTGCGCCCGAGGTACTCGAGGGTGTGGTCGCGACGCCACCGCACGACGTCGCCCGTGCGGTACATCCGGCCACGGCCGTAGGGGTTGGCGACGAACCGCTCCGCGGTGAGCGCCGCGCGCCGGTGGTACCCGCGGGCCAGAGCCGTTCCCGCGATGTACAACTCGCCGGGCACCCCGGCCGGGACGGGCTGCAGCCGGGCGTCGAGGACGGACAGTGCGATGCCGCGGACGGGGCTCCCGATCGTGACCGGTTCTCCCGGCGCCATCGGTGCGCTGAAGGTGGTGAGGACGGTCGCCTCGGTGGGGCCGTAGCCGTTGAACATCGCCCGGTCCGCGCCCCACGTGACCACCAGTTCGTGGCCGACGGCGTCGCCGGCCACGACGAGCGCCTCGAGGTGCTCGATGCCGTCGCGCTCCACGGTGGCCAGGACGGCCGGGGTGATGCAGGCGTGGGTGACCCGTTCGCGGCGCAGCAGGTCCGCGAGTTCCGCACCGCCGTAGACGTCGGGAGGCGCGATCACCAGCGTCGCTCCCGCCGCGCACGACTGGACGAGTTCGAGGATGGCCACGTCGAAACTGGGTGAACAGATGTGCAGGCACCGGGAGTCCGGCGACACGGTGTAGTGCTCGGTCTGCTCGGTGAGCAGGTTCGCCAGACCGCGGTGGGTGACGACGACACCCTTCGGCCTGCCGGTGGACCCGGACGTGTAGATCGCGTAGGCGGCGTGGTCGACGTCGAGCACCGACCGGCGGTCCAGGTCGGTGACGCGGGCCGGGGAGGCGGCGGACCAGGTGCGCTCGAAGTCCGGATCGTCCAGCACCAGCCACGGCACGGAGCCGGGCAGCCGGTGCCGGTGCGCCGACGTCGTCACCCCCAGTGCCGCACCGGAATCGGCCAGCATGTTCTCGATGCGATCGGCGGGATAGGTCGGGTCGACGGGCACGAACGCGGCTCCGGTCTTGGCGACCGCCCACACCGCGGGCACCGATTCCGGTGATCGGGGCAGCCCGAGCGCCACGAACGTCTCCGGCCCTGCACCCTGTTCGATCAGCACGCGGGCCAGCGCGCTCGACCGCTCGTCGAGTTCCCGGTAGCTCGTCCCCTGTCCGTCGAAGACGAACGCGGACGCGTCCGGCCGGTTCCCGGCAGAGGCCGTGAGAAGCTCGGGCAGCGTCCTCGGCGGCCCGGCGGGGGCGCCGCACACCGCGGTGTACTCCTCGAGTTCGGCCTCCGACAAAAGCGTCAGGTGCGCGAGCGGGGTGTCGATATCGGACAGCAGGATCTGCACGACACGTGCGACGCGGGCTGCCACCGACTCCGCGAACTCGCTGCCGAAGACGTTCGGCTGGTACCGCAGTCGCAGGTGCAGTGCCGTGTCGACGTGCGCCATCAGGGTGAACGGATAGTGGGTGGAGTCGATCCCCTCGATCGCGGCGACGTGCATGCCGCCGATGTCGGTGTCTTCCGACAGCCCCATGCGGTCCACCGGATACGACTCGAACACGGTGAGTGTGTCGAACGCGGCGCCCTCCCCGACGGCGCGCTGGATCTCGGTGAGTCCCAGGTAGTGGTGATCGAGCAGGGCCGATTGTTCGCGTTGGAAGCGCTGCAGCAGTTCGGCGAGCGTCTCCTCCCTGCGCAGGCGCAGCCGGACGGGCACCGTGTTGATGAACAGCCCGACCATCGACTCGATCCCCGCGACCGCCGGTGGGCGGCCGGACACGGTGGCGCCGAACGTCACGTCTTCCCGGGTGCCGAGCGTGGTCAGCACCAGCCCCCACGCCACCTGGACGAGGGTGTTCATCGTCAGCCCGCGCTCGCGTGCGAGGGACTCGAGCGCGCGGGTCTTCTCCTCGCCCACCTCGAGGCGCACGTCCTCGGGTTCGGCGAAGGACTGTTCGCCGTGCGCCGCGGGCGCCACGAACGTCGGCTCGTCCGCGCCGGCGAGGGCGGACACCCAGGCGGCCGTGGACCGTTCGTGGTCCTGTCTGCCGATCCACTGCAGGTAGTCGCGGTAGGGCGTGACGCGGGGCAGGGCGGTCGCGTCGCCGTCCGTGGCGTACAGGACGAGCAGGTCCTTGATCACCAGCGGGGTCGACCAGCCGTCGAGGAGGATGTGGTGATGGGTGAGCACCAGCCGGTACCGGTTGGGTGCGGTGCGCAGCAACGTGAATCGGAGCAGCGGGGCCTCGGACATCTCGAACGGGACGGCACGGTCGGCGGCGAGGAACGCGCTGTCGTCGAGGTCTGAGAGATCGACGTCGGTCCACGGCGCGGTCGCCGAATCGAGTACCACCTGCACCGGTCCGTTGCCGGTGTCGGCGAACGCCACGCGGAGATTCGCGTGCCGGTCGAGCAGGCCCTGCGCGGCACGGCGCAGCCTCGCCGGGTCGACGGTGCCGCGCAGGTCGAGGACCAACTGCACCTGATAGGCGTCGAGGCGATGCTCGGACAGCTGGGCGTGGAACAGCAGACCCGCCTGCAGCGGGGACAGCGGCCAGATGTCGGCGAGGTCCGGGTAGGTGCGCCCCAGCCGGTCGATGTCGGTCTGCCCGACGGACACCAGGTCGAGGTCGGACGGGGTCAACCCGCCCGCGCCGGGCCGGTTCGCGTACTCGGCGAGTGCTGTGAGCGCCCGCACCCACAGCGCGGAGAGCTCCTCCACGTCCTCGGCGGCGAGCACACCGGTGGGGTACGACCACGTCGCCGTCAGCACTGGCGCCCCGTCGCGGACCGTGGTCGCGGCGTTGATATCCACGACCCAAGCGGCGGGCATCTCGTGGTTCTGGGTTCCGCCGAGGTCCCCGCTGTCCGCGACCGGCAGCCAGGGCACGTCGCCTGCGCTCGTCGCCACCCGGCCGAGGTAGTTGAAACTCAGCTGCGGCGGCCGGAATCGGCGCAGTCCCGCGGAGTCGCTGGGGTCCAGGTACCGCAGCATGCCGTACCCGATGCCGTGATCGGGAATGGCGAGGAGTTGTTCCTTGACGGCCTTGATCGCGGCCCCGGCCGCGTCGTCGGCGGTCGCGGCCCCGGCCGCGTCGTCGGCGGTCGCGGCCCCGGCCGCGTCGTCGGCGGCGAGTGCGGCTTCGACGTCGATGCCGGTGAGGTCGAGTCGCACGGGGAACAGTGTGGTGAACCATCCGACGGTGCGGGACAGGTCGGCGCCCGGCACGACGTGGTCCTCGCGGCCGTGGCCCTCGAGGTTGATCAGCACGTCGGCCGTGTCGACCCCGCGGTGCCGCCGCCACCGGATCATCGCCAGTGCGAGGGCGGTGAGCAGGCCGTCGCCGACGGCGCCGTGGAACGCGGCGGGAAGGGTGGTGAGGAGTGCGTCGGTGACGCCGGTGGGCACGTCGACGACGACGCGGCCCGTCGTGGCGTCGACGTCGACGTCCGGATTCAGCGGCCGGGAGCCGAGAAGCGGATCGGGGCCGTCCAGGATCGACTGCCACAGTGCGCCTTCGGCGCGCCGGGACCGCACGGCATCGGTGAGCCCGTGCGACCATCGCCGCATCGACGTCCCGACCGCCGGCAGTGCGGCGGGCAGACCCTCGGCTACGTGGGAATGGGCGGCCGCGAGATCCGCGATCAGGATCCGCCAGGACACGCCGTCGACGACGAGATGATGCGCGACCAGCAGCAGACGCCCCTGCCCGTCCGGGCCGTCGAACCAGAGCACCTGCACCATGCTGGCCGCGGCCGGGTCCAGCCGGTCGGCCGCCGCGTTCAATTCCACTCTCGCCACCGCAGCGAAGTCGCCGGTGTCGAACGACGTCACGGGCACGCGGTGGATCAGCGCGTCGGCGCGCACCGATCCGGTCGGCAGCACCGTCATCGCCCACCGCCCCGCCTCGTCGGCGGCGAGTCGCGCGCGGAGCATGTCGTGGCGGTCCAGCACGGCGTCGACGGCGGCGGCGAGATCCTCGCGGGTGAGGCCGCGTGGTGCGGTGACCGGCACAGACTGGGAGAACCGCTCCAGCCTGCCGCCGCTGCGGTCGAGCATCCACGCGACGACGGGGGTCAGCGGCACCGGGCCGACTCCGCCGCCGGGCAGTTCCTCCAGCACCACGGCATCAGCGCGTTCGTGGTGGGCCACCTCGGCGAGACCGGCGACGGTCCGGCGCTCGAACACGTCCCGCGGGGAGAGGATCAGTCCCGCGGCCTTCGCGCGGGCCACCAGCTGGATCGACATGATGCTGTCGCCGCCCAGCGCGAAGAACGAGTCGTCCACGCCCACCGAGGCGAGTCCCAGCACATCCCGGAACAGGCCGGCGAGCAGCGCCTCCGTCTCGGTGCGCGGCGGCCGGCTGTCGGTGACGGTGACACCGAAGTCTGGTTCCGGCAACGCCTTCCGGTCGATCTTGCCGTGCACCGTCACCGGGAGCGCCGCGATCACCAGAACGGCGGCGGGCACCATGTACGACGCGAGCCGCGTGCCCGCGAACTGCAGGACCTCGCCTGGATCGACGGCCGCGCCGGGTTCGGGGACGACGTACCCGATCAGCCGGTCGCCGGACCGTTTGTCCCGCCGCACGTCGGCGACTGCCGCCGCCACGTTCTCGTGGGCGAGCAGCGCCGACTCCACCTCGCCGAGTTCGATTCGGAATCCGCGGATCTTCACCTGGAAGTCGGTGCGCCCGAGGTAGTCGAGTTGCCCGTCCGCCGTCCAGCTCACTAGGTCGCCGGTCCGGTACATCCGGCTGCCCGGCGGCCCGAACGGGTTGGCCACGAAGCGTTCCGCGGTGAGGGCGTGCCGGCCGTGATAGCCGCGGGCGAGCGCGGGGCCCGCGAGGTACAGCTCCCCGGCCACGCCTGCCGGCACCGGATGCAGTCGCTGATCGAGGACGGTCTCGGTGAACCCGAGCGTCGGCGCGCCGATCGTGACCGGCTCGCCCGGCGCCAGCGGCGTGCTGATGCTCGACACGACCGTCGCCTCGGTCGGACCGTACGCGTCGAACATGGCCCGGCCCGGCGCCCACCGTGCCACCAGTTCCGGCGGGCAGGCCTCGCCGCCGGTCACCACGCACTGCACGCTCTCGAGGCCGGCGGGATCGACCGAGGCGAGCGCCGCCGGCGTGACGAAGCAGTGCGTGACCCGCTCGCGCCGCAGCAGGTCCGCCAGGTCGTCGCCGCCGTAGACGGACGGGGACGCGATCACCATCGTCGCGCCCGGTCCGACCGCCAGCATCAGCTCGAGCACCGAGGCGTCGAAGCTCGGCGACGCGAAGTGCAGGGTCCGGGACCCCGTGGTCGTGCCGAACGTGCCCTGCTCCGTCGCAGCGAAATTCGCCAGCCCGCGGTGTGTGGTCACCACACCTTTCGGTGTGCCGGTCGATCCCGACGTGTAGATCACATACGCGGGGTGGTCGACGTGCAGGGCCGACGAGCGGTCGGTGTCGGTCACCGCCGTCGCCGGGAACAGCGACAGCTCGGCGTCGGTCCCGGGGTCGCCCAGCACCAGCCACGGGATCGACGCCGGCAGGGCGGACCGCACCGCGGCCGTGGTGAGACCGGTGACGGCGCCCGAATCGCCGAGCATGTACTCGATGCGCTCGGCCGGATGGTTCGGGTCGACCGGCAGGAACGCGGCCCCGGTCTTGGTCACCGACCAGACGGCGAGGACGGATTCGATGGACCGCGGCAAGGCCAGCGCCACCACCTGTTCCGGGCCGATGCCCCGCCCGATCAGGAGCCGGGCGAGCCGGTCCGACCGCTCGTCGAGGTCCCGGTAGGACACCCGGCGTCCGTCGAAGACCAGTGCCGCGACATCCGGGTCCACGGCGGCAGCGGCCGTCAGCAACTGCGGCAGCGTCCGCGCCGGCACGCCGGGCCCCCCGCTCACCGGCGTCAGTGCGGCCCGCTCGCCGGCGCCGAGGACGTCGACGTCGCCGACCGGGACGTCCGGCGAGTCGGTGACGGCGCCGAGGATCCGGACCAGCCGCTCGGCAAACACGGCCACCGTGTCCTCGTCGAAGATGTCGGTGGCGTAGCCCAGCGCCGCGCTGATCCCCGCGGGACGACCGTCGGCGTCGACGTTCTCCCGCAGGGTCAGCTGGAGGTCGAAGTTGATCGTGTCGAACTCGAGCTCGAGGGGTTCGACGTGGAGGCCGGGCAGTTCCAGCTCGGGGCGCTCGGTGTTCTGGAATTCGAGCATGACCTGGAACAGCGGTGAGTACTCCGTCGAACGGGAGGGACGCAGACTCTCCACGACGCGTTCGAACGGCACGTCCGCGTGCGTGAACGCCCCGAGGTCGGCCTCACGGACCTGCGCGAGCAGTTCGGCGAACGTGCGGGCGCCGTCGACGGGGGTGCGGAGCACGAGGGTGTTCACGAACATCCCGACCAGGTCGTCGAGTTCGGCCTCGCCGCGGCCCGCGATGGGTGTGCCCACGGCGACGTCGTCCGACGCGCTCAGCCGCGACAGCAGGACCGCCAGCGCGGCGTGCAGCGCCATGAACACGGTCGACCCGTGCCTGCGCGCGACCTGCACGACACCCTGGTGGAGATCCGGGCCGATCCCGAACTCGACGCGGCCCGCGCCGAGGGTGCGGGCGGCCTGGCGGGGCCGGTCCGTGGGCAGTTCCAGCACGTCGGGGATGTCGGCGAGCGCCGCCGTCCAGTAATGGAGTTGGCGGGCGAGCGGCGACTCCTCGTCGTGTTCGTCGCCGAGCCGGTCCCGTTGCCAGAGTGTGTAATCCGCGTACTGGACGGGCAGAGGAGTCCAGTCGGGTGCGGCGCCGCGGGCGCGGGCCGTGTACGCCGACAGGACGTCGCGGGCGAGCGGGACCATCGAGAAGCCGTCCGCCGCGATGTGATGCACCACCACGGCCAGCACGTGCTCGTGCTCGCCTGCCGCGAACAGCCGGGCCCGCAGCGGCGCCTCCGTGGTCACGTCGAATCCCGCGGAGAGCAGGCGGTGGAGTTCCGCGCCGACGTCCGACGGCGCGACGGGGTGAGGTGTGAGATCGGGCGCCACGGTCTCCGGCGGCAGGATCACCTGCCGTGGGCCGGCGTCGGTGAGCGGGAAGACGGTGCGGAGGGATTCGTGACGTTCGACGACGTCGGTGACGGCCGCCTGCAGCGCAGTCACGTCGAGCGTGCCGGTGAGGCGGAGTGCGATCGCGACGTTGTATGCCGCACTGGCCGTGTCGAACTGGTTGGCGAACCACATACGCTGCTGCGCCAGCGAGACGGGGACCTCCCGCGACGGATCCCGCGGGGCGGGCGCAGGCCGGGATTCCGCCCGGGATTCCCCAGCCTCGGCGCGGGCGGCCAGCCCGGCGACGGTCGGGGCGTCGAACACGTCCCGCACGCCCAGACGGTCGCCGACTGCCGCGTTGACGCGGGCGACGAGCCGGGTCGCGGTCAGCGAGTTTCCGCCGAGCGCGAAGAAGCTGTCGTTCGCCCCCACCCGGACGATGCCGAGGAGGTCGGCGAACACGGCGGCGACGATCTCCTCCACCGGGTTGCGTGGGGCGACGAATCCCACCGTCGCCGTGCCGAAGTCGGCGTCCGGCAGCGACTTCCGGTCGAGCTTGCCGTTGACCGTCAGGGGCAGGGCGTCGATCACCACCACCGCCGCCGGCACCATGTACGACGGCACGCTCGCCCCGACCGCGGCGAGAACCGCCGCCGCGTCGACGTCGGCGCCCGCCTCCGGGACCACGTAGCCCACCAGCCGGTCGCCGTCCCGCTCGTCGCCGCGCACCACGACCACCGACTGCGCCACCCCGGCGCACGCGCCGAGGGCGGCCTCCACCTCGCCGAGTTCCACCCGGAATCCGCGCAGCTGCACCTGGAAGTCGCTGCGCCCCACATACTCGAGCCGCCCGCCCGCACCCCACTTCACGACGTCGCCCGACCGGTACATGCGCGTCCCGGCCCGGCGGTGGTCGAACGGGTCGGCGACGAACCGCGTCGCGGTCAGCCCCTGCCGCCCGATGTAGCCGCGGGTCACCTGGTCTCCGGACACGTACAGCTCTCCCACCACCCCGGGGGGTACCGGATGCAGCCGGCCGTCGAGGACGTAGACGCGCAGTCCGGGGAGTCCGCCGCCGATCACCGAGCCGGGTACGGAGGCCGCCAGCGCCCGGTCGAGGGCGAGGTAGCTGACGTGCACGGTGGTCTCGGTGATGCCGTACATGTTCACCAGCACGGGGGCGCGGTCGTCGTGCCGGGTGTACCACCGCTCCAGTTGCCCGACGTCGAGGGCTTCGCCACCGAAGATCACGTGCCGCAACGACAGTGGCGTTGCGTCGCCGTCCTCGACGGCGCTCGCTGCACGATCGGCCTCCGTCAGCTGATAGAACGCGGTCGGCGTCTGGTTCAGCACCGTCACCCGTTCCCGGCGGAGCAGTTCGAGGAACGTGTCCGGCGACCGCGCGGTGAAGTAGTCGACCAGCACCAGCCGGCCGCCGTGGACGAGCGCACCCCACAGTTCCCAGACGGAGAAGTCGAAAGCGTACGAGTGGAACAGCGTCCACACGTCGGACGAGTCGAACCCGAAAAGCTTTCGGGTGTTGGCGAGCAGGGTGACGACACACCGATGCGACACCTGGACGCCCTTCGGCCGCCCCGTCGATCCCGACGTGAAGATGACGTACGCGACGGCGTCGGCCCACAGCGGCTGCAACCGGTCCGAGTCGGTGACCGGCAGCCCGGACAGTTCGGCCACCGCACCCACCGTGTCCGGATCGTCGATCGCCACCACCGGAATTCCGGCCGGCGCCAGCGACGCGAATTCCGCGCTCACCACGGCGCACACGGGTCGCGCGTCCTCGAACATCGCTGCCACCCGCTCGGCGGGATAGCTGGTGTCGACCGGCACGTACCCGCCACCGGCGGCGAGCACCGCCAGCAACGTCACCACGAGGGCAGGTGTGCGATCGACCATCACCGCGACCAGCGACTCGGTTCCCACACCCTCGGCGATCAGCAACCGGGCCAACCGGTTCGCCCGCTCGTCCAGTTCGCCGTAGGTCAGCGTCTCGTCGCCGCACACGATCGCGGTGGCGTCCGGGGTCGCCGAGGCCACCCGCGCGAACAACTCGACCACGGTCTGCGCGTCGGCGGCGACACCCTCACGGTTCCAGCGGTCCAGCACCAGCTCGCGCTCGACCGCACCGAGAACCGGGATGTCCCCCACCACCACCGCCGGGTCGTCGACCACCGCCCGCAGCACCCGGACGAAGCGTTCCCCGAACCCCTCCACCGACGACCGGTCGAACACGTCCGTCGCGTACAGGAAGGCGGCGGACATCCCCGCGGCGGCGCCCTTCTCGTCGTGGTACTCGGCGAGCGACAGCTGGAGGTCGAATTTGGCAACCCCCGGGTCGACGTCGACCGCCTCCACGGTCAGGCCCGGCAGTTCGAGGTGGGCACGCACGGTGTTCTGGAATTCGAGCAGCACCTGGAACAGCGGCGAGTGGGACGTCGACCGGCCCGGAGCGAGCTCGTCGACGACGCTCTCGAACGGGACGTCCGTATGCCCGAACGCGCCCAGATCCGTGTCGCGGGCCCGGGCCAGCACGTCGGTGAACACGTCACCCGATTCCACCGGAGTCCGCAGCACCAGCGTGTTGACGAACATCCCGACGAGGTCGTCCAGCGCCGCCTCACCGCGACCCGCGATCGGGGTGCCGATGGCGACGTCACCCGACCCGGTCATCCTCGAGAGCAGCACGGCGAGCGCCGCGTGCATCACCATGAACAGCGTCGCGTTGTGTTCGCGTGCGAGGAGGAGCAGTTTCCGGTGCAGGCCGGCATCGATCGGGAACGCCGCGGTCGCACCCGCGAGCGAGCGGGTGACCGGCCGGTTCCGGTCGAGCGGGAGGGCACTGACCTCCGGGAGGTCGGCCAGCACATCGCGCCAGTACTGCAGTTGCCGGGACATGAGGCTGTCCGGGTCCTCGGCACTGCCGAGCAGTCGACGCTGCCACATGCTGAAGTCGGCGTACTGCACGGGCAGCGGTTCCCAGCTCGGCAGGGTCCCGGACCGGCGCGCCGAGTAGGCGACGATCAGGTCTCGGGCCAGCGGCGCGAGCGACGCCCCGTCGGCAGCGATGTGGTGCACCACGATCACGAGCACGTGCTCGTCCGGACCGGTCCACAACAGGGCCCCGCGCAGCGGGACCTTCGTGCTCACGTCGAACCCACCGGTGAGGAGCGTCCCGATCCGGTCGTGCAGCGACTCGTCGCCGTCGACGTGCGGGGTGAGGTCCGGGGCGACCTCCGCGGTGTCGACCACCACCTGGTAGGGGCCGTCCTCCGATGCCGGATACACGGTGCGCAACGACTCGTGCCGCTCGATCACGTCCCCGACCGCGGCCCGCAACGTGTCCGCGTCCAGAGGTCCGGTAAGGCGCACTGCCATCGGAATGTTGTACGCCGCCGACGACGTGTCGAACTGGTTGAGGAACCACATCCGCTGCTGCGCCAGCGACAACGGGATCCGATCGGGCCGATCCCCGACGGTCAGGGGCGGCCGGTCCACGAATTCGGTGCCTGCCCGGCGGACGTACGCCGCCAGCAGTTCGACGGTGGGCGCCTCGAACAACGCCCGCACCCCGACGTCCGATCCGAGTGCCGCGTTGACCCGGGCGATCACCCGCGTCGCGACGAGCGAGTTACCGCCGAGGTCGAAGAAGCTGTCGTCGACACTGATCCGTTCGACGCCGAGGACGTCGGTGAAGACCTCGGCGATCGACTCCTCGACCGGGTCGGCAGGCGCCTTGAACTCGGCGGCCGCGGACAGGAACCGCGGTTCCGGCAGCGCCGCGCGGTCCAGCTTCCCGACCGGGTTCAGCGGGATCTCGTCCAGCACCACGATCACCGAGGGAACCATGTACGCCGGCAACCGGTTCCGCACCTGCCGCAGTAGTTCCGACGTCACGATCGGCCTGCCCGGAGCCGGGACGACGTAGGACACCAGGACCGTGTCCCCGGACGGTCCCGGCCTGCCGATGGTGACGGCCAGTCGCACGTCCGGATGCGTCTGCAGCATCGCGTCGATCTCACCGAGCTCGATGCGGAACCCTCGGACCTTCACCTGGAAATCGCTGCGCCGCAGGTACTCGAGCGTGTGATCGGGCCGCCACCGCACCACGTCGCCGGTGCGGTACATCCGGCCCCGGCCGTACGGGTCGGCGACGAACCGCGCCGCGGTGAGACCCGGGCGGCGGTGATAGCCCCGCGCCAACCCGGCACCGGCGATGTACAGCTCACCCGGTACCCCGACGGGTACCGGATGGAGCCGGGCGTCGAGCACCATTTCCTCGACGCCCCGGAGCGGCCCACCCAGCGTGATGGGGTCACCGGGGGTCATCGGTGCGCTGATGTTCGCCATGATCGTGGTCTCGGTCGGACCGTACGCGTTGTGCAGCCGGCGGTCCGGCGCCCACCGGGCGACGAGGTCGGGCGGGCAGGCCTCGCCGCCCACGACCACGTCGAGGAAGTCGCCCAGCGAATCGGGCGGGATCGTTCCCAGCGCCGCGGTGGTGACGAAGCCGTGCGTGACGCGCTCCGACCGCAGCAGGTCGGCCAGTTCGGCGCCGCCGTACGCGGTCGGCGGCACCACCACCATGGTCGCGCCCACTCCGAAGGCCTGCAGGTACTCGAACACGGATGCGTCGAAGCTGGGGGTCGAGAAATGCAGCGTTCGAGACGATCTGGTGGCGCCGAACCGCTCCTGCTGATCGGCGGCGAAGTTGTCCAGCCCGCGGTGGGTGACGGTGACGCCCTTCGGCTGCCCCGTCGAACCGGACGTGTAGATCAGGTACGCGGCATTGTCGAGGTGCAGGGGCCGAATGCGGTCCGAGTCGGTCAGCGGATTGTCCGGGCGGACGGCGCACTCGGCTTGGAAGTCCGGATCGTCCAGCACGCACCACGGAATCGAATCGTGCAGGCGGCCACGCACCGACTGCTCCGTCAGACCGAGCACCACACCCGAATCGGCAAGCATGTAGTCGATCCGGTCGGCCGGGTAGTTCGGGTCCACCGGCACGAACGCCGCCCCCGTCTTCGCGACCGCCCAGACGGACGCCACCGACCGGAACGACCGCGGCAACGCCAGCGCGACGAACGA
Source organism: Rhodococcus sp. ACS1 (assembly GCF_002300155.1). Taxonomy (NCBI): domain Bacteria; kingdom Bacillati; phylum Actinomycetota; class Actinomycetes; order Mycobacteriales; family Nocardiaceae; genus Rhodococcus; species Rhodococcus sp. ACS1. The sequence continues at coordinate 1,426,413 of NZ_NSDZ01000005.1, read as the reverse complement.
TTCCGGTCCCACACCCTGGTCGATCAGCACGCGCGCGACCTGCGTCGACCACCGGTCCAGCTCGCGGTAGGACAATTCTTCGCCCTGCCGGGTCAGGGCCGTTGCTGCCGGATCCAGTGCCGCGGCATCGGCGAACAGGCCGGGCAGGGTGCGCTCTGACCGGGCAGGCAGGCCCCGGACCGGTGTCAACGCGGAACGTTCGGCCACGGACAGGATCTCGATGTCACCGACCGGAACGTCCGGATCGGCCGCCATCGCACCGAGGATGCGCAGGTACCGTTCGGCCGCCACCCGGATGGTGTGGGCGTCGAACAGGTCTGCGGCGAAACCGAATTCGACGGTGGCCCCGGCCAGTCCCCCCGACTCGCCGACCGCTTCCGTCACGGACACGCACAGGTCGAGGCCGGGGAATTCCGCATCCGGGGAGCCGGGGGGCCTGGTGTCGAGCAGCACCTGGACGATCGGTGCGTACGCCTCCGACACCGACACGCCGAGCTCCTGCACCAGACGGTCGAACGGAACCCCGGTGTGCGACAACGCCTCCGCGGCGACGTCTCGGACGTGGGCCAGGTAGTCGCGGCACGACACCTCGCCCGCGTACCGCGAACGCACCACCACGGTGTCCGTGCGGTCGCCCACGTCCACTGCCGTCCCGACGGCGATGTCGCTGCTCCCGGTGACCCGGCCGAGCAGGATCGACAGGGCGGTGAGGAACACCGTGCGGCCGGCGGTGCCCGCGTCTTCGGCCAGCGCGCCCACCCGGCGGTGCAACTCCGCAGACACCACCACGGTGACCCGGTCGCTCTCCGGCGACAGCCTGGCGGGCCGGCGCCGGTCGGTGGGCAACGGCAGGAGGTCGGGCAACCCATCCAGTCGCCGGCGCCAGTACTCGACTTCCCGGGCCTCGCCCAGCAACCGTTCCCCGATGCGGGCGCTTTCCTCGTGGATGTCGCCCACCCGGGACGCCGGGTTCGCGGTGGCCAGTTCCGCGAGCAACTCCACGAACTGCCGATGGTGTTCCCGCAGTTCGCCACGCTCGTAGCGGCTGGGGTTCGCACGGAAGTCGACGAAGATCCTGGTGGGCGTGCCGCTCTGGTACACGTTGATCAGCAGGTCCTCCACCGGACCCGAGGTGACGATGTGGAAATCGCCCACCAGCGAACCCAGCGCCACCTCCTGGCGGAACAACATGACGTTCACCATCGGCCCGTACAATTCCGTCGACGCGGTGTCGCCGGCGTCACGTCGGATGTCGTCGAGGCTGCACCGCTGGTGCCGCAGTGCCGCGACCAGCTCACGATGGACCTGCTCGATCAGGTCCGCGACGGTGTCCTCGGCCCGGACGCGGACGGGCATCGGGGCCACGTTGACGAGCATGCCGCCGGAATTGCGCAGCACCGCCGTCGTGCGCGCCGACACCGGGATGGTCACCAGCACATCGGTTCTGCCGGTGCGCCGCGCCAGGTAGCACGCCGCGGCCGCGATGATGGTCGCCGCCGACGGGCTGTCGCGGGAATCGAGAACGGCCACGACGTCGTTGGAGAGGACCGCACTCTCCACCGTGCTGGCGGCGGACACGTGTCCCACCGTCCGCGCCAATGTGGTGCCCTCGACCCCGGCGACCCGCTCCGCCCAGTACTCGCGGTCGGTCAGGAAACGGTCCGAGGCGCGGTACCGGCTGTCGATGTCGTACAACTGCCGCAAGCTGACCGCCCTGTTCGGATCCGGTTCGCGGCCCGCAACTTTCGCGGAGTACCGGTGCGCGATGCGGCGCAGCATCGTCATCGCACCGTAGCCGTCGAGGGCGACGTGGTGAATCCTGCTGTACCACAGGAAGTGCGCGTCCCCGGTCTGCAGGATCGACGTCTCCACCAGCCGGTCTGCGCTCAGGTCGATCGGCGTGACGTAGTCACGCTCCATCCATTCGTGCGCCGCCGACATCGGATCCTCTTCGGCGCGGAAGTCGACGTACGCGATCGACGTGTCCGTCCGATGGTCCACGTACTGCAGCGGGCGGCCGTCGACGTCGTAGACCTTGAGGAACGGCGATTCGAATTCGCGGGCCGCCTCCACTGTCTCCTGCCGCAACAGGTCCATGTCCAGCGCACCGCGGAACTCGACGTACTGGGCGATGAAGATCGGGACCCGCGGTTCCAGTTGCTGAGCGAACCACGTGGCCCGCTGCGCCGCCGACAGCGGAATCGGTTCACTGCCGCCCGGGGCGGAACCGTCCGATCGCTGTCCCGGGACGCGCAGGTCCGCGGGGCGGCGCGGATCCCCCGCCCCCGGAACGGGTCCTTCACCTTGTCCAGGGCACACTAGAACTCGACCTCGCCCCGCCCAACCAGGACGGACGCACTCTTTCGAGTATCCGCCCGCGCGGCGTTCCGGGTCCAGGGCACTGCGGGTCCAATGCCGCCGATGGATACTGGGCCTCATGACCGAGCGCGTCGACACACCCGGCATCGATCCCGCGGACTTCCGCGTCCACGTGGTGGCGCAGGCCATCCGACTGTTCTCCGAGAACGGGTACGAGGCGACGACCGTCGAGCAGATCGCGTCGGCCGCCGGGGTGTCCCGGCGGACGTTCTTCCGACAGTTCCGCTCCAAGGAGGACGTGATCTTCGCCGATCACGAATCACTGTTGCAGCAGGCAGAGGACCATCTGTCCACGGAAACCGACGACCCGTGGGCGGCGGTCTGCAGAACGGCGGGCCTGGTCTTCGACAGGTTCCGGGAGAACCGGGAACTGGCGGTGCGCCGGTACCAGGTGGTCCAGAGGGTTCCCGCGCTCCGCGACCGGGAGATCGTCACCGGCGTCCGCTACGAGCGGTTGTTCGTCGACTACCTGCGCGGCGTCGTGCCCACCCAACCGGTCCTGAAGGTCATCGGATTCGCGGCCGCTGTCACCGCGTGCCACAACTTTCTGCTTCGGAACATGATCAAGGGCGACCAGGACGCCACCGCGGAGGAACTCGAGCGAGCCCTGCTCGACGTGCGCCGGACGTTCGGCGTCGCTCCGGGGGCATCCACGCAGGAAGAGGACGCCGTAATGGTGGTCTCGTACCCGCCGGGGACTCCCGTGGAGGAGATCACCGGGCGCATCCGGACGCAGTTGTCCCGGCGCCGGGGCTGAGCGGCCGAAGGTGACGACACCCACCCTTGACTGGCACTCAGTGCCGTGGTTGACTGCACTCCAGTGGCAGTAGTTTGCCGACCACGAACGTTGCGGCCCACCTGAACGGAAATAGACCTGGCACGGAGTGCCGCTCAGACTCGGTGCCGTCGAGACTCAGCAAGGAGCGCCCCCATGGCCGGAAATCCGGACTTCGATCTGTTCAAGCTCGGTGAAGAGCACGACGAACTGCGGTCCGCGATCCGCGCGCTCTCCGAGAAGGAGATCGCACCCCACGCGAAGGAAGTCGACGAGGATTCGCGCTTCCCCGAAGAGGCGCTGCAGGCCCTCGTGAACTCCGGCTTCAACGCCATCCACGTCCCCGAGCAGTACGACGGGCAGGGCGCCGACTCCGTCGCCACCTGCATCGTCATCGAAGAGGTCGCCCGCGTCTGCGGCTCCTCCTCCCTGATCCCCGCGGTCAACAAGCTCGGCACCATGGGCCTGATCCTCAACGGCTCCGAGGAACTCAAGCAGCAGGTCCTGCCGCAGCTCGCGTCCGGCGAGGCGATGGCGTCGTACGCGCTGTCCGAGCGCGAGGCCGGTTCGGACGCCGCGAGCATGCGCACCCGCGCCAAGGCCGACGGCGACGACTGGATCCTCAACGGGTCCAAGTGCTGGATCACGAACGGTGGCAAGTCCAGCTGGTACACCGTCATGGCCGTCACCGACGCCGACAAGGGAGCCAACGGCATCTCCGCGTTCATGGTCCACAAGGACGACGAAGGATTCGTCGTCGGACCGAAGGAGAAGAAGCTCGGCATCAAGGGTTCGCCCACCACCGAGCTCTATTTCGAGAACTGCAAGATTCCCGGCGACCGCATCATCGGCGAGCCCGGCACCGGTTTCAAGACGGCGCTGCAGACCCTCGACCACACCCGTCCCACCATCGGCGCGCAGGCAGTCGGCCTCGCACAGGGCGCCCTCGACGCCGCCCTCGCCTACACCAAGGACCGCAAGCAGTTCGGCAAGTCGATCAGCGACTTCCAGGCCGTGCAGTTCATGCTCGCCGACATGGCGATGAAGGTCGAGGCCGCGCGCCTCATGGTCTACACCTCCGCGGCCCGCGCCGAGCGCGGCGAGAAGAATCTCGGTTTCATCTCCGCGGCCGCCAAATGCTTCGCCTCCGACGTCGCGATGGAGGTCACCACGGACGCCGTCCAGCTGTTCGGTGGCGCCGGCTACACCACCGACTTCCCCGTCGAGCGGATGATGCGTGATGCGAAGATCACCCAGATCTACGAAGGCACCAACCAGATCCAGCGCGTCGTGATGTCGCGTGCACTGTTGAAGTAGGCGGCTACGCCGCCCGTGCGCCTTTTTGGTAGTTCCCGCTACCAGAAAGGCGCACGGCTACGTGAGGAGAATTTGTGGAACTAGTAGGCGTGATCGGCGGCGGCACCATGGGTGCCGGCATCGCCGAGGTATGTATCAAGGCCGGCAGCTCGGTTCTCATCCTCGAGACGAAGCCGGAGTTCGCCGAGGCCGCGCAGGCCCGGATCGAGAAGTCCCTCGCCCGCGGGGTCAAGGCGGGCAAGCTCGACCAGGAGGCCGCGGACGCCGCGCTCGCCCGGGTGCGGGTCACCCTCGACATCGACGACTTCGCCGACCGCGACCTCGTCATCGAGGCGGCGCCGGAGATCGAATCCCTCAAGGTCGACATCTTCCAGAAGCTCGACAAGGTCGTGAAGCCGTCCGGCATCCTCGCGTCCAACACGTCGTCCATTCCGCTGATCAAGATGGCCAACGCCACGCAGCGTCCCGGGCAGGTCGTGGGTGTCCATTTCTTCAACCCGGTGCCGGTGATGCCGCTGGTGGAGATCGTGGTCAGCCTCGTCACGTCGGAGGAGACCGTCACCGCGGTCACCGACTACGCGAAGAACACGCTGCGCAAGAAGACGGTGCGAGCCGGTGACCGCGCGGGATTCATCGTGAACGCGCTGCTCATCCCGTACCTCACGTCGGCGGTCCGGATGCTCGAGTCGGGTTACGCCACCGCCGAGGACATCGACGAGGCCATGAAGGGCGGCTGCGGGTACCCGATGGGCCCGCTGACGCTGATCGACACCGTCGGTCTCGACATCACGCTCGCCGCCGCGGAGTCGCTGTACGCGGAGTTCGCCGAGCCGCACTACGCTCCCCCGACGCTGCTCAAGCGCAAGGTGGATGCCGGGCACCTCGGCAAGAAGAGCGGCAAGGGCTTCTACGACTACAGCTGATCGCGCCCGTCCGGGAGCCCGTCGCGTTGTCGCGGCGGGCTTTCGCCGTTCGCGACGGCGTATCCCATGTACGAGATGGCCGTGCTCCGGATCTGCCCGAAGTCGAGGCGGCGGCTCAACTCCCCGTAGCTGAGCCGGGTTCCGCCCGCCCGGGCGAGGTCGAGGAGCCGGAGAGGATTCTTCGACCGCGGCCCGAGCCCGACGATCTCGCCGAGCCGCAGATCGCGGCGCTCCAGGATCGCCGTCAGCTCCGCGGGACGGATGCACATCGACCAGTCGTGGATGGGGGTGTCGAACATCCGCGTCATCCGCCACTCCTGCATGATCTTGATGGCGACGAGCTTGCTGACGAATGTGCGGTTGATGGTGTCGAACAGGTACAGGCCGCCGGGTTTCAGCACGCGGGACGTCTCGGCGATCACTTCGCCCAGATCCGACACGTGCTCGAGGACGTCGCAGCAGTAGACGACGTCGAACGTGGAGTCCGGCACGGGGAGTCGCTCGCCCGACCCGATGCGGTACTCGATGTCGAGTTCCGCGCGGTCGGCGTGACGGCGGGCGGTGTCGATCGACACCGGGGACGGATCGATTCCCGTCACGCGGAATCCGATCCGGGTGAACTCCTCCGCGAGGAACCCTCCACCCGACCCGACGTCGAGGGCACGCAGACCGCGATAGTCAGGACCGATCGTCTGGCCGAGCACCTTGCGGAAGTAGGCGAATCGTCCCGGCGTCAGGCTTCCGTGCAGCAGGTTGAGCGGGTTGTCCTCCTCCCACCACGACTCCCCCACCCGGTTGTAGACGTCGTTGTCGATGACCACACGGACCACCCCTTCTCTGCCGAGCGCACTTCGACGACTCCAGCCTTCCCCTGCGCGTCGGTCACTTCAAGGCCGACACCCGTACGCGATGCTCGGAGGATGACTTTCCGGATCTCGCACGTGTGCCTGCTGCTGGGCGGGTTCGTCGCGGGAATTGCGTTGACGTCCACCGGGTCCGGTGGGTTCGTTTTCGTCGTGGGCCGTGAGGTCCTGGACGCGTCGTATCTCGATCCCGCCGCCGGTGCCACCCTCGCCGCGGTCGTCGCAGTCCTGGTGACGGTGCTGGTTCGGGCCCGCCGGGGCCTGTCGGCGCTGTCGTTCGCCGGCCTCGCACTGCTGGGCGTCGCCCGTTCGATCAGGCCGTGGGACTTCGAGATGTTCCTCGGCGGCGTCGCTGCGGGACTTCTCCTCGGCGGTCTCGTCGGACTGTGCGCCACCGCCGACCTCGAGTGGTTGCAGACCGCACTCGCGGCGGGTGTCCTCACCGGGGTCCTCCTCGACGGACCGATCGAGCATCTCCGGATATCCCTCCCCCGGCGCTACGCGGACTACCTTCCCGGACACACCGTCGATGCGGCGGCGCTGGCCGTCCTAGCGCTCACGGCCGTGGTTTTGGCTGTGGCGTTGCGATCCGGCGACTTCGGCGAGCGGGCGGACCTCGCGGTGAGCAGGCGCGCCGTCGTCGCGGGGATCGTGGTGCCGCTGGTCGGGCTGGTGCTGTGCTGGTGGTTCGTTCACCAGGCGTGGGACGTGGACTCCGACGGCGGAATGAAGGGCCGGTGGGTGTTCGGGATCGTCCTCGTCGCGGTGGTGATCGCCGCCGCGCTGTGGCTGGAGGGCCGCACCGGGATCGTGTTGCTCGCCGCGATGGCGCTCGTCGCCACGGGCGGCATCGGCAGGTCCGCGTTCCCGGATTCGTGGCCGTGGCTGCTGTTGCCCGCGGCACTGTCACTCGCGGGTGCCGTGCTCGGACGGCGTTTCCCCCAGCCGGTTCTCGGCATCGCGGCGCTGGCGGTGGTCGCCGCGTCGGCAGTGTTCGAGCACCCGCCGTGGGACAACCTGCAACTCGGCGCGATGTGGCTGCTCCTTCCGCTCGCGGCCACGTACACGTTCGCGTCGAGCGTGCCGTCGAGCGGACCGGTCACCGCGGCGGCGCTGGCGATCCCCGCCGCGCTCACCGTCCCCCTGGTCGTCGACTACGGGTGGACGGCGTACACGCCGCTCACCACATCGGGGACCACGCCGTGGCCGGACTCGTGGGGGTGGACGTCCACGGGAGTGTCGGTGGCCGCCGTGGTCGCGTACGGCCTCACCGCGGCCTACCTCGGAAAACGCCCCTCCTGACCAATATGCAGGATACATATGTTGTGCACCATGCATAGACTGTGTAGGGTGCACAAATTGTGTTTCGCAACGTCAAGGAGATTCGTGTGGACAGTCCGACGCCCGTCGTCCGCCCGGGCGGCCTCGTCGCCGTGCTGGCATTCACCGGCATCGTCGCCGCACTCATGCAGACCCTCGTGGTGCCGCTGATCGGTGACCTGCCCCGACTCCTCGGCACGACCGCCTCCAACGCATCCTGGGTGATCACCGCGACGCTGCTCGCCGGCGCGGTGGCTACCCCGGTCACGGGACGTCTCGGCGACCTCTACGGCAAGCGTCGAATGATGCTGATCTGCACGGTGCCGCTCGTCCTGGGCTCGGTGGTCTGCGCACTCGCGACGACCCTGGCCCCGATGGTGATCGGCCGGGGACTGCAGGGCGTCGGGGTGGGCCTGATCCCGCTGGGAATCAGCGCCTTGCGGGACCTGCTGCCGCCCGAGCGCCTGCACTCCTCCATCGCCCTGATGAGCTCGTCGATGGGCATCGGCGGTGCCCTCGGCCTGCCGCTCGCCGCGACGGTCGCCGAGAACGCCTCATGGCGGGTGCTGTTCTGGGGCGCCGCCGGGCTCAGCGCGGTGATCGCCGTACTGCTCTGGTACTTCGTGCCCGCCACCCCGGTGCACGGCACCCGGGGCCGCTTCGATCCCGTCGGGGCGGTCGGGCTCGGCGTCGGACTGGTGTGCCTGCTGCTGGCCGTGTCCAAGGGCGCCGACTGGAGCTGGACGAGCGGCACCACCCTCGGCCTGTTCGCGGCCACGATCATCGTGTTGACGGCGTGGGGCCGGTGGGAACTCCGCACTCCGCAGCCCCTCGTCGACCTGCGGGTCATCGCCGGACGTCAGGTGCTGCTGACCAACGCCGCGTCCGTCGTCGTCGGCTTCGCGATGTACGCCCAGTCGCTGATCGTTCCGCAACTCCTGCAGTTGCCCGCGTCGACGGGATACGGCCTGGGACAGTCGATGCTGGCGATGGGTCTGTGGATGGCCCCGTCGGGCCTGATGATGATGGCGGTGTCCCCGTTCGGCGCCAAGCTGTCGTCGACCCGCGGACCGAAGGTCACGCTGCTAGTCGGCAGCCTCGTCATCGCCCTCGGCTACGGGTCGTCGATGTTCCTGATGGGGTCGACGTGGGGTCTGGTCGTGGTGACCTGCATCTGCGGCGCGGGCGTCGGTCTCGCCTACGGCGCGATGCCCGCCCTCGTGATGAGCGCCGTGCCGCAGTCCGCGACGGCGTCCGCGAACAGCGTGAACTCCCTGATGCGTTCGGTGGGCACGTCGGTGTCCGCGGCCGTCGTCGGCGTGGTCCTGGCGCAGATGAGCGTGCAGGTCGCGGGCCACACCCTGCCCACCGAGGGCGGATTCCGGACCGGTCTGCTGATCGGTTGCGGTGTCGCGCTCGTCGCCGCGGCCATCACCGTGGCAATTCCCACCCGACGTGCACCCACACCGCCGAACACGGCTCCCACCGAACCGCTCGCGTCGTCGAAGGCATAGCCGTCGACCGCCCTACTTGTGCAGGGCGTATCCGGCCACGGGGTTGCCGTTGATGTAAACGGTGCCCTCGTAGGTCCCGTCCGGCCTCGGGGTGATCCGGTCGGTGAGGAAATTCAGGCCGGACGGGCTGTAGTCGGTGACGAGGGAGCCGCCCGGTTCCGGGGTGGTCATGCCGAAGATGTAGGGGAAGAACACCCCGAAGTTGTCCATGACCCATCCGGGTCCGAACGTCTTGCCCTTCCAGATCAGGTCGCCACCGAGAACGTTGGTGGTGCCGAGGTACGTGCCGGCAGGCAACGGGACCGGCATGGGCGCGGGGAGCGGCGGCGGCATGGGCGCCGGTACCGGGTCTGCAGCGGCCGTCCCCGCAGCGAAGAAAGACAGGCCGGCCACCGCGACGGCCCCGACCGCGACCTTGCGCATGATGTCCATGAGTTCTCCGTATATCGAGGTGCGTGGCGGAAAGTGTCGCACGTACACAGCCGTCACAGGGCGAGTGTGAAGAAGATGCTGTTCGGATCGTTGTCGTAGTCCCCGAACGGAGGACATTCGGTGAAGCCGTGCTCGGTGTACAGCCGCCTTGCCGGGGCGAAGAAATCCTCGGTGCCGGTCTCGAGGCTGAGCCGGACGTACCCGCGTGCCCGCGCCTCGTCGACCAGGTGCGTGAGGAGCCGGGTGGCCACACCCCGCCCGCGCGCCTCCGTGGCCGTCCGCATCGACTTGATCTCACCTTCGGCCGCCGAGAGCTCACGCAGAGCCACGGTTCCCAGCACGGCCTCCTCGTCCCACAACGTCCACACGGTGACCGAGGGGTCCCGCAAACCGGACAGATCGAGGGCGTGAACGCTCTCGGGCGGCGACGTGGCACGCATGTCCGCCAGGTGCTCGGCCAGCAGTCCGTGCACGTCCTCGCGGGACAGGTCGTCGACTTCGATATACACGTGCAGGCTCTCGACTTTCGGTTTCCGACCGGGCAACGCTGTCGAGTATGCCGAAGCCGGCGCGAGAAATCGCAACGAGTACCGCACTGCCTGGACCGCAGCGCACCATGGGGAGATGACCGAGACAGTTCTGCGCCTGAGCACCCGCCAGGGGCGGTGGGTGGTCACCGCCACCGTTCTCGGCTCGAGCCTCGCGCTACTGGACGGCACGGTGGTGAACATCGCCCTGCCCCACATCGGCGAGGACCTCGGGTCGGATGTCGCCGGAATGCAGTGGGTACTGAGCGGCTACACCCTCGCCCTGGCGTCGCTGATCCTGCTGGGCGGGGCGCTCGGGGATCGCTGGGGCCGGCGACGCGTCTTCGTCTGGGGGACGGTCTGGTTCGCGGTGGCGTCGCTCCTGTGCGGCATCGCACCCGACATCACGATGCTCGTGATCGCCCGAATTCTGCAGGGTGTCGGGGCTGCAATGCTGACCCCCGGCAGCCTCGCACTGATCTCGGCGTCGATTCACGAGGACGACCGCGGCGCCGCGATCGGACTGTGGTCGGGGCTCGGTGGGGTGGCCGGGGCGATCGGACCTCTGCTGGGCGGCTGGCTGGTAGAGGTGGCCGGCTGGCGGTCGGTGTTCCTGATCAATCTTCCGCTCGCCGTCGTCGTCGTGTGGGCGTCGATGCGGCACGTCCCCGAGAGCCGGGACCCGCATCCGTCCGATCACCTCGACGTGCTCGGGTCGGTGTGCGCGGTGGTCGGTCTCGGCGCCCTCACCTACGGTCTGATCGAGATGAACCTGATCGCCGGGGTGGTCGGAGCCGTCGCGCTGATCGCGTTCGTCGTGGTGGAACGGCGCTCACCGAACGCGCTGGTGCCGCCGAGCCTGTTCGCGTCGCGCATGTTCGTGGCGGCGAACCTGGTGACGCTCGCCGTGTACGCCGCGCTCGGCGGCGTCTTCTTCCTGCTGGTCCTGCAGTTGCAGTTGGTGGCCGGATACTCGCCGATCGAGGCCGGGGTCGCCACCATCCCGATCACGCTGGCGATGCTGGCGTTCTCCTCCCGCGCCGGCAGCTACGCCCAGACCCACGGCCCCCGGCTACCGATGACCGTCGGGCCCGCCCTCGCAGCGGTCGGGCTGCTGTTGATGACGCGGATCGGGCCGGACGCGAGCTATTGGACGGTCGTGCTTCCCGGCGTCGTCGTGTTCGGTCTCGGACTGTCCGCCATGGTCGCGCCGCTGACCGCCGCCGTGCTCGGGTCGGTCCCGGTGGAGCAGTCGGGCATCGCGTCCGGGGTGAACAACGCGGTCGCGCGCACCAGCCAACTGCTGGCGGTGGCCGCACTCCCTGGGATCGCCGGGATCGACGCCGAAAGCATGATCGACCCCACCAGCTTCTCGCACGGCTTCCGCATCGCGATGTACATCTGCATCGCACTGCTCCTGGTCGGGGCGATCATCGCCGCAGCCCTGATCCGCGCTCCCGCTCCGCCGGCTCCCACCCCGCTTGGTCCCGTCCCGGATTCGGTTGCATGCAAACCACATTGCGACGTCACCGGTCCGGCCGTGCAACCGGCCCTCGCGCGGCCCGGCCCCACCCCGCCGGAGGGGTGACGCGACTGCGGGCACGCTTTCGTATCCTGGTCGGGTGGCGATTTCCGGTACCGACCCGTCGAGCGTCCGGGTCGACAGCTGGACGTGGGCGGTCCGGCTGTTCAAGACGCGTTCCGCGGCGGCGGCCGCGTGCAGGTCGGGGCACGTGCGGGTCAACGGCAGCACCGCGAAACCGGCGCAGCCGGTCAAGGCCGGCGACGAGGTCCGCATCCGCGCGGCCGGTGTCGAACGGATCGTCGAGGTGATCCGGCCGATCACCAAACGGGTGGGCGCGGTGGTGGCCGTCGAGTGCTACACCGACAACACACCACCACCCCCACCGCGCGAGGTCCTCGCGTCCATCCCGCAGCGCGACCGCGGCGCGGGCAGGCCGACCAAACGCGAACGCCGCGAGATGGACCGGTTGCGCGGGCTGTGACCGCTCAGGCCGGGGTGTGGCTGAGGATCCGCAGCGCGGCAGGCACCGCCTCGATGGTGACCGGCAGCGGGCCGACGCGGTCGCCGTCCGCGTAGGCCGTGATGCCGTCGCACTGCAGTCGCACCGTCCGCGAGCGGTAGGTCTGCACGTCGGGGAGTTCCACGTGGGTGCCCTTGTACACGCGGGGGAACAGCCGGACCAGCCTCGACCGGCGGCCGTAGTCGACGACGGTGACGTCGAGCAGTCCGTCGGTCTTGTCCGCGTTCGGGCAGATCTGCATCCCGCCGCCGTAGGAGCGGCCGTTGCCGACGGCGACCAGTGTCGCGTCGACCTCGAAGGTCTGGTCGTCGAGTGCGATGCGGTAGTGCAGCGGGCGGAGTTGCGTCAGTTCGGCGAGCATCGCCAGGTTGTACCGCATCGGGCCCTTCGGCCAGGACATCCGGTTGGCGCGGTCGGTGACGAGTGAGTCGAAACCGCTCGCGACGATCGTGCCCGCCCACACGACCGCACCGCTGTCGAGGGTGATCCTGGCGAGGTCGGATTCCTGCACCTCGCCGTCGGCGATGACGTCGGCGGCCGCGACGGGGTCGCCGACGGGGATGCCGAATTCGCGCGCATGGTCGTTGCCGGTGCCTGCCGGGATCAGGCCGACCGGTGTCCCGGACTGCGCCGCCGCCTGCAACCCGATGCTGATGGCGCCGTCTCCCCCGACGACGACGAGCGCGTCGGTGCCGTCGTCGATGGCCCGGCGGGCCAGCGTGCGCGCGTGATCGGCGTCCGTACCGATGATTTCGGTGACGGCGACGCCGCGTTCCCGCAGGCGCGCGACCCCCTTGCGCCCGGCGACCGGCGCGTGGCCGTGCCCGGCGAGCGGGTTGACGAGGACGGTGACCTTCTCGATCACCTGCTGCGTGCTCACGGAATCAGCTTGCCGGGGTTGAGGATTCCCGCGGGATCGACGGCGTCCTTGACGGCCCGCAGAATCGTGACGCCCAGATCGCCGATCTCGTCCCGCATCCACGGGCGGTGGTCGACGCCGACCGCGTGGTGGTGCGTGATGGTTCCGCCGGCGGCGACGATCGCGTCCCCGGCGGCGGTCTTGGCCCGCCGCCACTGCTCGATCGGGTCGTCCGCCTGCGCCGACACGACGGTGAAATACAGCGAGGCGCCCGTCGGGTACGTGTGCGAGATGTGGCAGAGGACGAGCGGCGGGGTGCCCTGCGCCGACAGCGATTCCGTCAGCGCGGTGGTGACGGCCGCGCGGAGGGCGGCGAGGTTGCCCCACGTGGTCGCGGTTTCCAGCGTCTCGCACAGCGCTCCCGCGTCGAGCAGCGAGTCGCGCAGGTACGGTGCGTCGAAACGGCCGTGCTCCCAGCCATTTCCGGGTTCCTCGCCCAGGGACGTGCCGCCGCGCGCCTGCAGCACCGCGCGGGCCTCCGCCGTCCGTTCCGCGGTGTGCTCCGCGGTGCCCTCGAACGTGGTGATCGCCAGGCAGCCGCCGGTGACGGTCTCCTCGCCGATCTTGTCGGTGGTCGCCAGGTTCACCGCCGTCTCGGCCTCGTCGGACAGTCGCAGCACGGTCGGGACCGCACCCTCCTGCCGCAGCGCGCGCAGCGCGGCCGCGCCGGTCGCGAAGTCGGGGAAACGCCAGCCCTCCCGCACGGTGGTGGCCGGGACCGCGTGCACGCGGACCCGCACCCGGGTGATGACGCCGAGCGTGCCCTCCGACCCGACGAACAGTTCGCCGAGGTCCGGGCCTGCCGCGGACGCCGGGGCACGCCCCGTGTCGAGGGTTCCGGCGGGGGTCACCACCCGCAGTCCCTGCACCATGTCCTCGAACCGGCCGTACCCCGCGGACGCCTGCCCCGACGACCGGGTGGCCGCGAAACCGCCGATGGTCGCGAACATGAAACTCTGCGGGAAGTGCCCGAGCGAGAAGTCGTGCGCGCCGAGCAGTTCCTCGGCGAGCGGACCGGTCACACCCGCTCCGAGCGTCGCGATGCCGGAGTCGGTGTCGAGGTCGATCAGCGAGTCGAACCGGCGCAGGTCCAGCGAGACGACGGCGTCGAATCGGTCGCGCACCGGGTCGAGTCCGCCGACGACGCTGGTTCCGCCGCCGAACGGGACCACGGCGATGCCGTTGGCGGCGCAGTACCGGAGCACGTCGGCGACCTCGGCGTCGGTGCCGGGGGTGACGACGGCGTCGGGCGCGTTCTGGGGTTCGGTGCTGCGGCGGCGCAGCAGGTCGAGCGTGCTCTTGCCGCCGGAACGCAGCAACCGGTCGGTGTGTGCGGTACTGGCGAACTGCTCTCCGACGATGCCCGCGAGCGCGGTGACGTGCTGGTCGGAGAGTGCGCTCGGAGCGAGGACGGCGTCGTCGGCCGCCCGGCCGGAGGGTTCCCTGATGGTGACGCCGAGGGCCTGCTGCAGCAGTCCCTTGATGCCGTCCGAGAGGACCTTGTGCTTCTCGGGCGCGCCCCAGGCGTCCCACTGCATCGGGGGTGCCGTCAGGACGGCGTGATCTTCCGAACGCTCATTGCTCATGCGTTATAGTGTTACACATCATGTAAGAGTGTAACTAGTCCTTCGGGCGATCGCCCCGCTCCCGCCACACCTGCCGGATCGGCCGCAGCACCAGTCCCATCTGCTTCCGCGTCTTCCCCCGCGTCACCAGAACCCCGGTGATCGCCACGATCCAGACGGGATACTGCACGAGCCAGGCCACCCGGAAACTGTCGAACGAATACCCGCCCATCGCGTCGAGGATGAGCCCCATCGCCTGGATGACCAGCAACGAGGCCAGGAAGCCGCCGATGTTGACCATTCCCTGCGCGGTTCCCATGCTGGTACTGGGGTTGAACATGCGGGCGTAGTCGAAGCCGATCATCGAACCGGGGCCGCCCACCGAGATCACCATCACCAGAAGTGCCAGCAACCAGATCGGCGCCGGGCCCGGCAGTGCCAGCACGACGGTCCACATCGCCGCGTTGCTGATCATGATCGCCAGCACCAGATACGAGCGGCGCATCGGGAACCGGCCGCTGAGGATGCCGATGATCGGCCCGGCCACGATCGCCGAGATCACCGACAGCGTGAGCAGCGAACCGGCCTCGGCCGCCGACAACCCCTGCGCCGACCTCAGGTACGGCACACCCCACAGCAGGGCGAACGTCGTCATCGAGAACTGCGTGCCCATGTGGGTGAAGAAGCCCAGCCGGGTGCCGTGCCGCCGCCACACCGCGCGGATCTGCGTTCCCACCTCCCGCAGTCCGGCGGGTGCGGCCACCACCTCGAGACCGGGCGGGGCGTTGCGGATGACGGACACTGCCAGCACGAAGGACAGCAACCCGAGCGACGCCGCCGTGCCGTACGCGAAACTCCAGCCCGGCCCGTTCAGCAGCAGCATCAACGGCAGCGCCGACAGGATCTGACCGATCTGACCGAAGATGCCCGTCAGCTGGGACACGAGCGGGACCCGCCGCGGCGCGAACCATTGCGGCACCAGGCGCAGCACGGAGATGAACGTCATCGCATCGCCGACGCCGACGAACACGCGCGCGGCGACGGCCAGCGGCAGCGATTCGGTGAGCGCGAGCAACATCTGCGCCGACGCCATGATGAGCGCGCCGGCGGCGATCATGACCCGCGACCCGTACCGGTCGAGGAGCACACCGGCCGGGATCTGCATCCCCGCGTACACCACGATCTGGAGTACGACGAAACTCGACAGCACACTCGGACTGATCGAAAATCGTTCCGACGCCGCGAGCCCCGACACACCGAACGAGGTTCGATGCAGGACGGCGACGATATATGCGACAACCCCGACGCCCCACACCAACCACACTCTGCTCATCGCAGATCAAACTACCCGCCAGCAGGTATTACCCGCTGGGTGAAGTCACTCGCGGCCCAGCGACACCCAGGTCGGATCGGCCGTGCGCTCGCCGACGGTGAGGTCCGCGAGCAGGTCCAGACGGGCGATCTGCCCCTCGGTCAGGGTGAGCGCGACCGCACCTGCGTTCTCCGTCACACGGGCCGCGAACCGGGTGCCGGGAATCGACACGGACGGCAACCCGAACTCGCGGCCCTTCGCGTCCAGCCACGCCAGCGACACCTGGGCGGGCGTCGCGTCGAGCTCGGCGGCCACCTCGCGGACGACGTCGAGCACCTTCAGGTTCGACGGCAGCGCGTCGTCCCCGAAACGCGGGAACCGGCGACGCAGGTCCTTGTCGCCCAGCACGGCCGGGTCGTACGTTCCGGTGAGGAAGCCCCGGCCCACGGGCGAGTACGGCACGAAGCCGATGCCCAGTTCCGCCGCCGCGGGCACCACGTGCTTCTCGACGTCGCGACTCCAGATGCTCCACTCGCTCTGGATCGCGGCGATGGGATGCACCCGCGACGCGCGACGGAGTTCGTCGCCGGTCGCCTCCGACAGTCCGATGTGGCGGACCTTCCCCGCCTTCACCTGTTCCGCGATCGCGCCGACGGTGTCCTCGATGGGCACCTCGGGGTCGACGCGGTGCAGGTAGTACAGGTCGACGGTGTCGACACCGAGCCGGCTCAGCGATTCGTCGAGGGCCTGCCCCACGTACTCGGGCTTGCCGTTGATGCTGCGCCTGCCGTTCGCGATGTTGCCGACGAGACCGAACTTGGTGGCCAACTGCACCTCGTCGCGGCGTTCCTTCAGCACCGTGCCCACCGCGATCTCGCTCGCGCCGTCGCCGTACACATTGGCCGTGTCGATGAACGTCACTCCGATGTCGATGGCGTGGTGGAGGGTCGCGAGCGCCTCCGCGGGATCGACGGGGCCGTACACGGGGGCGACGGACATGGCGCCGTAGCCCTGCGCGCTGACGGTGAGGCCTTCGGACAACTGCACGGTGGGGATGTTGGTCATGCGCCCATCCTTCCCGAGCACCCCGCCAGGTGCATCGTTTGGAATCGCGCTGATCGTGACCCGGCTGCCTCTACCCTGAAGGCATGGCATTCGACTGGTTCGAACTCGCCCGCATCGCCCACCGCGAGTTCGGTGCGCGGGTCGCCGCGATCACCGACTGGTCGGCGCCGACACCGGACGGCGAATGGGACGTCACCCACCTGGTGCGGCACGTCATCGAGGAACAGCAGTGGGTTCCCCCGTTGCTCGCCGGGAAGACGGTCGGCGAGGCGACCCCGGACATCGAACCCCTGCACGGCGACATGCGGGCGGAATGGCAGCGGTATTCGGACGCGGCCATCCGCGCGTGGTCGTCGACCGACCCGCAGACGCACGTGCATCTGTCCTACGGCACGGTGCCGCTCGAGCCGTACCTGAGGCAGCAGACCGCCGACGTCACCATCCACGCCTGGGACCTCGCCAAAGCCACCGGATCCGACGACACGCTCGACCCGCAACTCGTCGCCGGGGTCTGGTCGGACCTCGACGGCCAACGCGAGATGCTCTCCGAGAGCGGACTGTTCGCCGACCCCGTCGACGTACCCGCCGACGCACCGCTGCAGGATCGCCTGATCGCCCTGACCGGTCGCGATCCCCGGCAACGCATTTAACCAACCGCCGCCGAGGGTCCCGCCTACGCTGGGATGCATGAGTACTCCGGATCCGAAACCCCGCAGCCGCGACGTCACCGACGGACTGGAGAAGACCGCAGCACGCGGCATGCTCCGTGCGGTGGGCATGGGCGACGACGACTGGGGAAAATCCCAGATCGGTGTGGCGTCGTCGTGGAACGAGATCACCCCCTGCAACCTGTCGCTCGACCGGCTCGCGAAGGCCGTCAAGGACGGCGTCCACGCCGCGGGCGGGTATCCCCTCGAGTTCGGCACCATCTCCGTCTCCGACGGCATCTCGATGGGACACGAGGGCATGCACTTCTCCCTCGTGTCCCGTGAGGTGATCGCCGACAGCGTGGAAACGGTGATGCAGGCCGAACGCCTCGACGGATCGGTGCTGCTCGCCGGTTGCGACAAGTCGCTGCCCGGCATGCTGATGGCCGCGGCCCGCCTCGACCTCGCGAGCGTGTTCCTCTACGCGGGGTCGATCCTGCCGGGGGTCGCCAAGCTGTCCGACGGCACCGAACTCGACGTCACCATCATCGACGCGTTCGAGGCGGTCGGCGCCTGTTCGCGCGGACTGATGAGCCGCGAGGACGTCGACGCCATCGAGCGCGCCATCTGCCCCGGCGAGGGCGCGTGCGGCGGAATGTACACCGCGAACACGATGGCCAGTGCCGCCGAGGCACTCGGCATGTCGCTGCCCGGCAGCGCCTCCCCGCCCGCCACCGACCGTCGTCGCGACGGGTTCGCGAGGCGCAGCGGTGAGGCCGTCGTCGAACTGCTCCGCCGCGGCATCACCGCCAGGGACATCCTCACCAAGGAGGCGTTCGAGAACGCCATCGCCGTGGTGATGGCGTTCGGCGGTTCCACGAACGCCGTCCTGCACCTGCTGGCGATCGCGAGCGAAGCCGATGTCGAACTGACCCTCGACGACTTCTCCCGCGTCGGCGCGCGCGTCCCGCACCTCGCGGACGTCAAACCGTTCGGCAAGCACGTGATGAAGGACGTCGACCACATCGGCGGTGTCCCCGTCATCATGAAGGCCCTGCTCGACGCCGGGATGCTGCACGGCGACTGCCTCACCGTCACCGGCAAGACCATGGCCGAGAACCTGGCCGACATCGCGCCGCCCGACCCGGACGGCAAGGTGCTCCGCGCGATGAGCTCGCCCATCCACCCGACCGGCGGGATCACGATCCTCAAGGGTTCCCTCGCCCCGGGCGGCGCGGTGGTGAAGTCGGCCGGGTTCGACTCCGACGTCTTCACCGGCACCGCCCGAGTCTTCGAACGGGAGCGGGCCGCGATGGATGCTCTGGAGGACGGCACGATCACGAACGGCGACGTCGTGGTCATCCGCTACGAGGGACCCAAGGGCGGTCCCGGCATGCGCGAGATGCTCGCGATCACCGGCGCCATCAAGGGCGCAGGCCTGGGCAAGGACGTCCTGCTGCTCACCGACGGCCGATTCTCCGGCGGCACCACCGGCCTGTGCGTCGGGCACGTGGCACCGGAGGCCGTCGACGGCGGTCCGATCGCGTTCGTCCGCGACGGCGACCAGATCCGCCTGGACGTCGGAAAGGGCACGCTGGAATTGCTCGTCGACGAGAAGGAACTCGCCGGCCGCAAGAGCGAGTGGGAACCCCTGCCCCCGCGCTATACCCGCGGGGTCCTGGCCAAGTACACGAAGCTCGTCGGTTCCGCCTCGGGCGGCGCCGTCTGCGGATAGGCGCTCCGCGCCCGTGCGCCTTTCTGGTTGTCCTGGCTACCAAAAAGGCGCACGGGCCCGAAGGGCCTAGATGGGCCGGAACCCGGCGCCGGGACCGGCGTTCGCGTTCATGTCGGCGACGATCGAGTTGAGGTTGGTGCCGATCTCCGGGCCGATGCACGGGGCGGCGAGGTAGGCGTTGACCATGGCGACGAGGGTGGTGCCGACGACCATCGGTGCGCCCGAGTCACCTTCGATCACGCAGGCCTGGGTCCACGTCTCCCCCGTCTGCATGAGGTCGCCGTAGACGATGCCGCACGTGTTGCCCGTGGTTCGACCTTCCTTGCACGCCACCTGCGGGAACGCTGCCGGGGCGCCGATCCGGGTGATGGTGACGCCGCCGACCCGGTTGACCGGGACGACCTTCGCCGGATCGAACTGGATCACCGCGTAGTCGAGCGCGGGGTTGGAGATGACGAACTTCCCGATGATGCCGCTGTCCTGACTGGCCTCGGGCACCACGTACGAGCCGACCTCACCGCAGTGGCCCGCCGTCAGGCCGACGAGCCTGCCCGCATTGTCGTGCCCGATGGTGGTGAGTGAACAGACCAGTTCGTCGTTCACCACGATCCCCGAACCGCCCCCCATGACGGCGGCCGGAGCTGCTGTCGCGGTCCCTGCCGCAACGAATCCCAGAATTCCCGCTGTCGCCGCAACAACCGCCGCGAATCGTTTCAACATTTTTCGAACCTTCCCGGATGAGCCCCGACGGCCGCGTGTCTCTCCATAAGAATCCCACCCCGCACAAGACCTGCGTGGGGGAATGCCGATGTAGAGACCGCGGCCGTTGCCCGCTCCGGTACTACTCGCCGGCGCCGAGTGCCTCCAGTGCTTTCCGGGCGTCCTCGAGTTGCCGGCTCAGCTCGTCGACCCGGGCGGCGGCGAGGTTGCGGGCCGCCACGATGATCGACTCGACGGCCTCGATCGCCGTCTCCTCGCCGAGTTCCCGGACGGCACGCTCGACGGCGTCCGGTGACACGGGGACGGCCTTACCGGGACGCTTGGCTCCGTGCGCGACGGTGACGCTCCAGTCGTTGTCGGCGCCGGCATGGATGGTGACGCTGACTCCGGCCGGCACCCTCTTGGCGGTGCGTTTGGCCGGTGCCGCGGCGGGTTTCGGGACCGCGGCGGCGGCCGGTTGCGGCACCGCGACGGTCTTCGCCGCGGGCGTCTTGGGGGCGGGCGGCGGACCCGGTTCGATCTCCTGGTGCACGACCGGCGCTGCGGGGGCGGACTTGGCGGCGGGCGCCGGCTTGGGCGCCGGAATTCGTCTCATCAGAAGCTCCTCGGCTTCGAAGGGGAGCTCGTCGTCGACACCCTTGGGGCGGATCAAGACCGTATTGCCTTGCACGGAGATGACTTTGGCCGAGGCTCCGGCCTCGAGCCCGAGGCTGGGCATCGCGTCGCGCAGATACACGGTGGCCCGCTTGCCTTCCGCGATCGCGGCAGCGAGGGTCTCGAGATTCTCCGCGGTCAGGTGATCCGGTGCGGCGGCGCCGGAACGTCTACGGGGCGGCATGCGCTGTCCTTTCTGGTCTGTCTCCTGGTTACGCTCGTGAGCACCGCAACTCTTGCACACACCACCGACGGTTCCGCATCGGACGGGCTCGCACAGTGGCAGATTGAGGGCGATGGTCGCACGAGCGACAGCGCGTGCGCATCGAAGATATCGAGAGGAACGACGTGACCTCGGAAGCACCGGAAAACGGCGACGAGACGGCAGCGCCGACGGAGATCTCACCGACCCTGCTCCGCGACGTCCAGGCCGATCTCGAGGAGTCGCTGCTGGGTGGGCCCCGCCGGTACACGCGGGCCGAGATCGCCGATATCGCGGGCGTATCGGTCGAGCGAGCGGACCGCCTGTGGGTGTCGATGGGGTTCGCGGTCGACATCGACCCGGACAGCGTCATGTTCACCGAGGGGGACGCCGCCGCGCTGAGGACCATCGCGTCACTCGTCGACCGGGGGATCATCTCACCGGAACGCGAAGTGGCGGCGGCCCGCGCTCTGGGCCAGTCGTTGTCGCGGCTCGCCGAATGGCAGGTGTCGCTGATCAGCACGCACATCGTCGATCAACTCGCGGGCTCGGCGGGCAGCGACGAGCAGGCGATCCGGGAGCAGGTGCGGGGACTCACCGCCGAGATCCTTCCGGCGGTCGAGTCGCTGCAGGCGTACGTGTGGCGCAGGCACGTCGCCTCGACCACGGGCCGCAACGTGGGCAATCCCGGTGAGGAGGTCGCGAGCCGGACCCTGGTGGTCGGATTCGCGGACATCGTCGGATATACGTCCCTGACGCGTCAGCTCGGTGCCCGGGATCTCGCGGACCTGCTGGAACGCTTCGAGTCGGCCTCGACGACGGTGATCGGCGGGCATCAGGGGTGGGTGGTGAAAACGGTCGGCGACGAGGTGATGTTCGCCGTCGAATCGCCGGCCGATGCGGCGGAAATCGCCCTGCAACTCCAGGAGCGGGTCCTGCCGGACGAGACGGACCCCGAACTGCGGGTCGGTCTGGCGATGGGTCCGGTTCTCGTCCGGTTCGGCGACCTCTACGGTTCCGTCGTCAACACCGCGGCGCGACTCACCGGTTCGGCGCGTCCCGGCACGGTGCTGATCGACGAGGAACTCGCCCACGAACTCGACGGCGCTCCCGATTACTACCTCAAACAGCTACGCCCACGACGCGTTCGAGGGATACGCAGGCTCGAGCAGTTCGTGCTGCGCCGGAACCGGGACGCCTGACGAGCGTCAGCTTCCGAAGGGAAGGGTTCCGGGCGGGATGGAGTATCCGCTGCTGCCGGCGGCGACGCCGCCCCACGCACCGAGGAGCCAGTTGAGTGCATCAGTGATCATCGAAAAACCTTCCCACACCATTCATCAGACAGGCGCGGCGTCGGGTGCCGCGCGCACTGCCACGGTAATGACGACAGCCTGAGCTGTCGACGTCATAATGCCTGAGCAGGCGGTATCTCGTGCAGCGCCGGCGGCCGGGCACCGGCTTCGACCTGCGCGGCGCGTGCCGCGAGGAAGTCGTCGACGATCTGCTCACACGCGGTGCGTCCGAGCGGGGTGAGGGTGGCGAGCCGGGTGAAGACGAGCGGTCCGAGAAGCTGGGCGAGGGCGAGGTCGTAGTCGAATTTTCCGAGGCGTTCCGCCGCCTCGGGTGTGCCGAAGACCTGGTCGAACGCCGCCCGGTACTGCGCGACGATCGTCTGCCGGAGCGTCCGCAGTTCCGGTTTGTCCGACTGGGCGGCGTCCGCGCTCGAGTAGTCGTCCAGCGCGGGGCCCATGCCCAGCCAGCACATCGCCGTCACGTTCATGGGGGCACTCTCGATGAGTTTCGCCTGACTGACCATCAACTCGACCAGCCGGTCGCGGAGGTCGCCTTCGGCGGGCACCGTCGGGGCCGGCGGAATCAGCCGCCCGAACGCCGCGGCCACCAATTCGGTGCCGTTGTCGAAATGCCGGTAGAGCGTGGCACGAGCCACCTTCGCCAGCGTGGTGACGGCGTCGATGGTGACGGCGTCCGTGCCGCCCTTCGCGAGGAGAGTTGTCGCGGCGTCGAGAAGTCGCGCACGCGAGCGCTGCCTGCGGGGATCCTGCTCGGTCATCTGCACCGCCCGTTCCTGCCACTGCCCGACCTCTTGTGAACTGTCAGTCTACCAACGATACTGACAGTCTTATTTCTATCGGGAGGAGTGTCGTGCACGCTCGGAACGAGGCATCGCAGGAACAGCAGGAACAACCGGAGAACGCCGGCTGGACCCTGCGGCAGATATGGATGCTCACGGTCTCGTGCTGCGCCGTCGCCCTCGTCGTCGCGGCGATGGCGGCCCTCAACACCGCGCTCCCCGACCTCGCCCGCGACACGGGTGCGACGCAGAGTCAGCTGACGTGGATCGTCGACGGCTACACCCTGACCCTGGCCGCCCTGCTGCTTCCGGCGGGCGCGCTCGGCGACCGGTACGGCAGGCGTGGGCTGCTCATGATCGGACTGCTGATCTTCGGCGCGTCCACCGCGATCCCCCTCGTCAACGACGCACCCGAGTGGATCATCGGCTCGCGGGCGATGGCGGGCGTCGGCGCCGCCCTCGTCATGCCCGCCACACTGTCGCTGCTCACGTCGGGTTTTCCGCCGGCACACCGGGGCCGGGCCGTGGGCATCTGGTCGGGTGTCGCCGGTTCCGGCGCGATCGCCGGCCTGCTGGTCTCCGGATTCCTGCTCGAGAAGTGGTCTTGGCACGCCATCTTCATCGGCCTCACCGTGGTGTCCGCGCTGATCTTCGTCACGGGCTTCACCATCTCGTCGTCCCGGGAGTCGCAGCGCCCACCGCTGGACCTGCCCGGCACCGGCCTGATCGCCGCCGCGGTCGGCCTGTTCGTCCTGGGAACCATCGAGGCGCCGCAACGCGGCTGGCTGGATCCCGTCGTGCTCGGACTGCTCGTCGGCGGACTCGCCGCCGCGGCCGCGTTCACCCTCGTGGAACTCCGCAGAAAACACCCCCTGCTCGACGTCCGGCTGTTCGCCAACCGCGCGTTCGGCTCGGGCTCGATGTCGCTTCTGCTGCAGTTCCTCGCCTCACTCGGCCTGTTCTTCCTGCTCGTCCAGTATCTGCAACTGGTGCTGGACTACTCGCCTCTGCAGTCGGCGCTCGCGCTCGCTCCCCTCGCCGTGCCGGTGGTGGCGATGTCCGCGGTCATGCCGATGCTCGTCCCGCACGTCGGGCTGCGGCCGCTACTCGCGTCCGGCTCCGCGCTGCTCGGCCTGGGCATTCTCCTGCTGGTGCGGCTCGACGCGCATTCGAGTTACGCGGAGGTGTGCGCCCCGCTCATCGTGGCCGCTTTCGGGATAGGACTGTGCACGGCGCCCGCGACGGCGGCCATCGTGCAGAACACTCCCGACGAGAAGCAGGGTGTCGCATCGGCCGTCAACGACGCGGCGCGCGAGATCGGTTCGGCCATCGGGGTCGCGCTCGCGGGCAGCGTCCTGGCCGCGGGTTACGGCAGGCATGTGCAGCCCGCGGTCGACGCCGTTCCGGAGGCCGCGAAGGAGCCGGTGTCGAGTTCGCTGGCGGCGGCACTGCAGGTCGCCGACGTCGCCGGCCCGCAGGGTGAGCAACTGGCGACGTTCGCCCGGGATTCGTTCCTGAAGGGTTTCGACGAGGCGTCCATCGTTCTGGCCTGCGCGCTGTTCGGCGCATCACTGCTGCTCGCGGTGTGGGCGCCCGGGCGGAAGGGGTCCGCACCGAGGGCTGAATCGCCGCAGGAACTGGCCGAGATCGACTGAGCGGACATTGCCCTTGTGACCGCCATCGCTGTATCGTTCAGTATCAGTAACTGAATGTCACAGTTAGTTGACCGCCCAAATCACAGATCAACCAGTCACAGATCAAGGGGTAGTGATGACCGCATCGATCGTCGTCTCCGACCGCGAAGAGACCGCCCAGCGCTTGCTGGCGTCGTCGGCACGCAAGTCCTACGACCCGATGGTCGAGGTCGACTGGGAAGCACCGATCCCCGAAGACAAGTTCGGTCTCACCCCCGAGTGGAGCACGCTCTACGGCACGGCCCTCTGGGACGAGATGACCGACGAGCAGAAGATCGAACTCACCAAGCACGAGGCCGCCAGCGTCTCCAGCGTCGGACTGTGGTTCGAGATCCTTCTCATGCAGATGCTCCTGCGCGACGTGTACGGCCGCGACAAGCACTCGCGGCACGTCCAGTTCGCCCTCACCGAGGTCGCGGACGAGTGCCGCCACTCGGTGATGTTCGCCCGCGCGGGCGAACGCCTGAACATGCCGAGCTACGGCCCCCATCCGGTGATCCACAAGCTCGGGCGTATCTGGGGTGGCTTCTTCCGGGGCGCCAACGCGTATGCCAGCGTGATGGCCGCCGAGGAGATCCTCGACATGATGCAGCGCGACTTCATGAAGGACGAGCGCGTGCAGCCCGTCACCCGCACGGTGAGCAAGATCCACGTCCTCGAAGAGGCCCGCCACATCCGCTTCGCCCGCGAGGAGGTCGGACGACGCATCCAGGGCGCCAGCTGGGCCCGCCTCCAGATCGAGCGGCTCAACACCGCCGCGGTCGTGTACTTCGTGATGAAGAGCATGATCCGCAAGGAGGTCTACGAGAACGCCGGCCTCGACCCGAAGCGGGCCGCCGCCGAGGCCAGGAGCAACCAGCACTACAAGGACACCGTCCGGACGTCCGGTTCCAAGTTGATGCAGTTCCTCGATGGCGTCGGCCTCGTCGGCGGCCCGTCGAAGCGCCTCTACAAGAGGGTCCATCTCCTCTGAATCATGTCGGCACGTGGTCCAGGTAGGACACACCGGTCGAGGTGATCTCGAGTACGCGCGCGGACGGAATGTCGAAGAACATTCCCGCGACGCGTACTCGGCCCTCGGCCGCCGCCGCACCGACGAGGGGATGGCGCCCGAGGGTTTGCACCTGGACCGCCACGTTCACCATGCCCAGCTGGTCGACTTCGTCGAATCCCAGTTCGGCCGCTGCACGCGCCACCGGGTGACCGCCGAGGAACGCCCTGCGGCTCGGCTGCGCGAACGTCAGCCACTGCTCGACGGCCCCCTCGGATCCGTCCGTGTCTGCCTGCGCCTCTGCCAGGACGGCCTTCATCGCGCCGCAGCCGGAATGGCCGCACACGATCACCGAGCTGACCTCGAGTTCGTCGAGCGCGAAGGCCAGGCCCGCTTCGACGGACACGTCCTGCTTCCCGGTCGGGACGAGGTTACCCACGTTGCGCACCGTGAACAGGTCGCCGGGACCGCTGCTGGTGATCACGTTCGGCACGATGCGTGAATCGGAGCAGGTGAGGAACAGCGAGTCGGGGCGCTGCCCGTCCCGCAGGTCGTCGAGGTGCGGCTGCAGTTGCGCCGCGTTGCGCCGGTGGTACTCCGACACTCCCGCGAGGACGGGTCGCAGCGCCGCCGGTGTGGTGGTCTCCGCGGTGTCGTGGTGCCGCGGCTGCCAGCTCTTCCACGGGGCGAACCCGCGGGGGCTCGCCACGCCGACGCCGCGCCGGGGCGGCGACGCACCCACGGCGTTCATGTCGACGGGACCGAGCGCGTCGATCACGACGGTTCCGCCGTTGTTCTCGTAGTGCCGCTTCCAGTCGTCGATCGCTTCGAACATGGCGTGGTCGAGGAAGTCGACCGCCAGTTCCACGGTGACGTGTGCGCCCGCGGGAACCTTCGCGAGTAGCCCGGTCAGTGCGGGCATGGACAGGAAGCTGCACGACCCCTCGACGGTCACGCGCCACCGCCCGGAGTCCTCGGATCCGATGGGTTCGGCGCGCATCCTGGGGTGGATGACCCGCCACAGCAGCAGGACCACCGCGAGTGCGAGACCGATGATCACACCCTCGAGCAGGTTCAGGAAGACCACACCGGCCACGGTCACGCCGTACACCCACAGGTCGCCGGTGCGTCGCGCGGTACGCAGATGCGCCATCTTGACGAGCTGGATGCCGATCACGATGAGCAGTCCGGCGAGCGCGGCCATCGGGATCTGCTCGACCAGCGCGGTGAGCAGTGCGGCGAAGACGAGGATCCAGACGCCGTGCAGGACGGCGGACGCCCGGGTCTTCGCCCCGGCGGCAACGTTGGTGGAGCTGCGCACGATGACACCGGTGACCGGCAGGCCGCCGATGAGACCCGAGATCATGTTGGCCGAGCCCTGCCCGACGAGTTCCCGATTGAACTCCGACCGGGTCCCGCCGTGCATCTTGTCGACGGCCACCGCGGAGAGCAGGCTCTCGACGCTGGCGATCAGCGCGACCGTCAGCACACCGGTGGCCACGGCGAGCCACGGACCGTCCGGCATCGAGGGCAGTGCCACGGCGTCGAACAGGGAGCCGTCCAACGTGATTCGATCGAGGTCGAACGGGAGAACCAGGGACAGAACGGTGGCGGCGACGACGGCGACCAGCGGCCCCGGGAGCACCTTCAGCTTGCCGGGAATCTTCTTCCAGAACAGCAGGACGGCGATGACCACCGCTCCCACGAGGACGTCGCCGTACCGGGCGGACGTCAGCTGTCCGGGCAGCTGGGTGATGTTCTCGACGGTCGAGCTGTGCGAGCTGCCGCCGAGGAGGACGTGAATCTGCTGGAGGGCGATCGTGATTCCGATGCCGGCCAGCATGGCGTGGACGACGACCGGCGCGATGGCCAGGGCGGCACGGGCAATTCTACTGAGCCCGAAGATGATTTGAAGGAATCCGGCGGCGACGGTGATCGCACAGGTCGCCTTCCAGCCGAAGGTGGCGACCAATTCTGCTACCACCACGGTCAATCCGGCGGCGGGACCACTGACCTGGAGCGGTGAGCCACCGACGGAACCCGCCACCACACCGCCGACGATCGCGGCGATGAGACCCGCCATGATCGGGGCGTCGGACGCGATGGCGATGCCGAGCGACAGGGGCAGGGCGACGAGGAAGACGACGAGCGACGCGGGTAGGTCGTATCGCGCGTTATTTCGCCACCTTTCGCCGCGGGTCGGTCCGGGGGCGGGGGCACCGGATGGGGGTGCTTTCTCGTTCTCGAGGATCGACGACATGTCGACACCCTACGGGCGGAGACCGACGAAACGCCCGAAACGGACGTGATCCTGTGGCATGTGTCACTGTGGCAGCACTATTCGCTCAGTTGAATCGAAAACTATTGGACAACAGTTCATTACATGAAGATTAAAGTACGTAAAGTTCACACCGGGCGGCCTCGCACCGTGAGAAGTGCCGGTCACCGCCCCGAAGACGGCGACCGGCACTGCCCGGAAGAGCTACACGGACGTCGGCACGACGACCAGCGCCCAGACGAACATCGGGGCCGACAGCACGATCAGGCCGCAATAGGCGAGCATCTTGCGCTGGAACCGCGCCTTGTCCTCGACCTGTGCGTTGGCGAGCACCATCACGCCGTTCGTCGAGAACGGGCTGACGTCGACCACTGTCGCGGAGAACGCCAGGGCGGCGACGAATCCCACGGCGCCCACCTCCCCCATCGCGAGCATCGGCGCGGCGAGGGGCAGTGCGATGCCGAGCGTGCCGATCGACGATCCGAACGCGGAGATGATCGCGACCGCGTAGCAGAGGATCAACGCGGTCAGCAACGGCGAACCGAGAGCCGACGCCGCGTCACCGAGGAAGTCGAGCGTGCCGTTCTGCGTCATGACCGCCATGTAGGTGAGCATCCCGCACACGAGCACCACGGCGGGCCATGCCACGTTGTCGACGACCTTGGGGTGCGACTTGGGCGCCATCAACAGCAGGACCGCGCTGATGCAGATCGCGCTGACGCCTACGTCGATTCCGAACGCGACCGACCCGACGACGAGGAACCCGATGCCCGCGAGCGTCGCGAACCGGTACCTGTCCATCTTCACCGGCTTCATGCCCTCGTGACTCAGCGCTTCCTCGATGACCTCGCGATCGGTGAGCGTCGCGGTGTTCCCGCCCGGACCGCCGGCGGGGGCGCCACCACCGGACGACCGGCGCGAGGAACCGCCGAATCCGCCGCCGTCGGAGGTCTCCCCGACCGGGCGCGGGGTGCGGCGCCCGATCAGGTCGAGGCCGTAGATCAGGAACAGCACGATCGCGATGGCCAGGTTGAGGACGAACGGCAGGGCGAACAGGACCAGCGGGTTCGCCCCCACGCCGGTGGAGTCCATCAGTCCGTTGATGAACGCGCCGTAGAGGTTGATGGGCGAGAACGCGCAGGCCAGGGCGCCGTGGCTGATCACCATGCCCATGAGGAACGGATTGATCTTGTTCTTCGCCGCGAGGGGCATCGCGATGGGGGCGAGCATCCCGACCGCGAGCACGGACCCGAGTGCCATCAGCAGCCCGGACAGCAGGAACATCATCCACAGGATCGCCCACCGCCTGCCGCGCACGAGGCGCAGCGAGGCCTCGATGACGAGGTCGATGGTCCCGTTCGTCTTCGCGATGGCGAACAGCAGCGTGATGCCGCCGACGATGATGAACGTGCTGCCGGGGAAGGCGTCGATGATGTCCTCGACTGGGATCCCGGACACCCAGCCGCCGATGACGAATGCTCCGGCGAACGCGAGGATGCCCATGTTGATCGGGGTGAGTGTCGCCACGGTGAAGATCGCGATCAGAGCGACGATGGAGATTGCGTAGACCATGGTCGGCCTTTCGGGGTGAGTGCGCAGTTCACACTGCGGAGAGGGGCCGAGCTTGTGCCAGAGCAAGTTTCACGGTGCCGACGGCGAGGCCGAGGGCCTGCTGATCGATCCCCGTGTCGATGTCGTGCGCGTGGAGGTGCGCTACCAGTTCCTCGGTGGCGAGATTGCCGTGGGCGCCCGGGGCGAACGGGCAGCCGCCGTACCCTCCGATGGCGCTGTCGAAGTGCGTGATGCCGAGGTGCCGGTGCGCGGCGATCACGGTGCCGAGGGCCTGCCCGTGCGCGTTGTGGAGGTGCAGGCTCAGTTCGATGTCGGGGAGGGCGTCGCGCACCGCCCCGGCCGACGCGAGCACCTGCTCGGTGGTGGCCGTTCCCAGGGTGTCGGCCAGCCCGAGCCTGCGTACACCCATCGCGGCCATCGCGCGCGCCACCCGCACCAGCGCGGCGGGGGCGATGATGCCCTCGAACGGGCAGACGAACGCGGTCGACACACCTCCGAGGAAACTCCGGTCCGGGTACTTCTGCAATGCCTCGGCGAGTCCGGTCAGCGCCTCGTCCGGATTCCGGCCCGTGTTCGCAGTGCTGTGCCCGGCGCTGGCGGACGTCACGACCTGGATCTCGTCGATGCCGGTCGCGGCGGCACGGTGCACCCCACGCGGGTTGAGTGCGAGTGCGCTGTAGGTGACCGACGGATCGGTGCGGGGCAGCCGGGCGATGACGTCGTCGGCGTCCGCCATCTGCGGGACGCGTGTGGGCGAAACGAACGATGCCGCCTCGATGTGCTTCACGCCTGCGGCGACGAGTGCGTCCGCGACGGCGATCTTGCGGTCGGTGGAGACGACCGCGTCCTCGTCCTGCAGTCCGTCCCGCAGTACGACATCCGTTATGGTGACTGTCATTTCACTTCTCCGATTCAGACGATGTCGCGGGCGCGGTAGTCGTCGAGCTGATCGCCCGACAGGTTCAGCAATCCGCCGAGGATCTCGTCGGTGTGCTCACCCAGCTCGGGGCCGGCCCAGCGGATCTGGGTGGGTTCGCCGTCGAGCTGCGGGACGACTCCGGGAAAGCGCACCTCTTCGGGTTCCCCGTCGACGGACACCTTCAGGCTCTGCAGCATGCCGCGGGCGTTGTAGTGCTCGTCGTCCGCAATCTGGACCGCGTCGTACACCTCGCCCACCGGCACGCCTGCGGCGCCGAGTTCGGCGACGACGTCACGGGGACGCCGCTGCGACGTCCACGAGGAGATCGCGTCGTCGAGTTCGGCTTCACGCCGGAATCGCTGATCCCCGTCGGCCAGTTCGGGATCGTCGGCGAGATCGCCCCGTCCCACGGCCTGCATCAGCCGGCCGAACACGCCGCTCGAGTTACCGGCGATCATCACGGAGCCGCCGTCGCACGGATAGACACCGCTCGGCACCACGCCGGGCAGGTTGCCCGCGGTCCGTTCGCGCACCATGCCATACGCGTCGTAATCGGGAACGAGGGACTCCATCGCCATGAACACCGATTCGTACAGGGCCACGTCCGCCACCCGCGGGGTCGAGTGATCGCCCTGTCTCGCCTTGGCCAGCAACATCATCAGGGCGCCGATCGCGCCGTGCAGCCCGGCGAGGGTGTCGGCGATGGGGGCGGCCGCCCGGACGGATGGGCGGTCCGGGTAGCCGGTGACGTGCCGCAGCCCGCCGAAGGCCTCGGCGACACCGCCGAATCCGGTGCGCTCCCGGTACGGGCCGGTCTGCCCGTAGCCGGAGATCCGCACGAGGACGATGTCGGGGTTGGCGGCCGTCAGCTGGTCGGGACCGATGCCCCACCGCTCGAGCGTTCCCGGCCGGAAGTTCTCGATGACGACGTCCGACTTGGCGGCGAGGTCGAGGATGATCGCGCGGCCCTCGTCCGTCCGGAGGTCGAGCGTGACGGACCGCTTGTTGCGGGCGATGGTGCGGAACATCATCGACGTCGCGCCGCGACGGCGGCGCCAGCCCCGCAGTTCGTCGCCGACGCCCGGCCGTTCGATCTTGACGACCTCGGCGCCGAAGTCGGCGAAGATGCGGCTCGCCATGGGGGCCGCGATGAAGTTGCCGAGTTCCAGCACACGGATGCCGTGCAGTGGGCCGTTCTCTGGGACCTGCATGTGAGAGTTCTCCCTCGTCGATCTGTACCGGATGGCGACTGGGGTCCTACCTGCTGATTCTCATTATTTGGCAGTTGGATTCCCGTCTGATAAGAATGACGGTAGTGGTAGCAGTCACAATTGGCAATGCCCGGAGTCCGCGCCACACGACAATGGACGACGGAACGCTGCGAGATGCAGCGCGAATCCGCTGCTCGACAGGAGGAGAACACGGTGAGAGAACCACACGTCGTTGCGATCAACGGACGGTCGCCGCGCGCGGAGAAGACCGCGTGGGTCGCGCCGACCGCGGCGGTGATCGGCGCCGCGACCCTCGGCGCGGAGACCAGCGTCTGGTACGGCGCGGTGCTGCGGGCCGATTGCGATTCCATCACCCTCGGCGAGGGCAGCAACATCCAGGACGGAGTGGCCGTTCACGTCGACCCGGGGTTTCCCGTCGTCGTCGGCCGGGACGTCAGTGTGGGGCACAACGCCGTGCTGCACGGCTGCACCGTGGGGGACGGCGCACTCGTGGGTATGGGGGCCACCGTTCTCAACGGCGCGGTGATCGGCGAGAAGTCGCTGATCGCGGCCGGCGCACTGGTGCTCGAAGGCTCGCAGATTCCGCCGCGCTCACTCGTCGCCGGTGTGCCCGCGAAGGTCCGCCGGGAACTGACCGACGACGAGGTGGCCCACAACGCCGCCAACGCCGCGGTCTACCGTCAACTGGCGCAGCAACATCGGTCGGCCGACGTCACCACGTTCGACATCGCCTGAACGAGTCAGTCGCCCGGCACCGACTTCTCGATCTGCCGCGCAGCAGCGACGACTGCGTGGCCCATCCGGGCGCCCAGATCCTCCCCCATGCGCCCCTCCGGACCGGACACGCACACGGCGGCCACGATCTCGCCGTGCCTGCGAACGGGTGCGCTGATGGAGGCGGATCCCGGCGTCCGTTCCGAAACCGACACCCACCAACCCGATTTCACCGCCTCGGGGTCGGTCTCCCAGTCTCCGGACAGCACGTGCCCACTCGACCCCTGAGGAAGCGGCACCAGTGTTCCGACGGGCAGCGCGACCCGCAATTCGTGCTGCGAGTCGACGCTGGCCGCGCACAGCCGCGATTCGCCCCGCCGCACCCATAGCTGTGCGGATTCGCCTGTCATCTCCGCCAATTCGCGCAGCGCTGGGATGGCGAGGTCGCTCAGCGCCGTCGTGACGAAACGCTGACCGAGGTAGAAACGGCCTTCCTGATCCTTCCGGAGGAGGCCGTGCTTGACCATGTCCGTGGCCAGCCGGTACGTGGTCGACAAGGACAGGTCCAATTCGCGGGCGAGGTCGCTCGCACCCATCGGGCTCGCCTCCACGACGTCGAGGATCGCCACCGCGCGTGCGAGCACTCCGACGCCGATCTCACTCCGCGCAACCATCGCAGCCCATTTCTATTGCCCCATTGAAGTATTCAGATTGTATAGGAAAGCGGGGGCGGGGCTGCTCTCATCCGTCGATGCGGCTAGATGTGCGGGTCTCGGTTGACGACCGGGCCGGCGGCCGGTTACCTCTGTGTCAGGCATTCGCCACTCCCCCGGTGCGCAGTCGCACTCACCTTCTCCGTACCCGAAAACCGTTGCAAGGAAAGGCACCATCATGACGATCGAGCAGACTCTCACCGACAAGGAACGCCTGGCAGGTCTCGACCTCGGCCAGCTCGAGCAGCTGGTCGGGCTCGTCGAATACGACGGCACCCGCGACCCGTTCCCGGTCAGCGGCTGGGACGCCGTCGTCTGGGTGGTCGGCAACGCCACCCAGACCGCCCACTACTTCCAGTCCGCGTTCGGGATGACCCTCGTCGCCTACTCCGGACCGACCACCGGCAACCGCGACCACCACAGCTTCGTCCTCGAATCCGGCGCCGTCCGCTTCGTCATCAACGGCGCCGTGAACCCGGACAGCCCGCTGATCGAGCACCACCGCACCCACGGCGACGGCGTCGTCGACATCGCCCTCGCCGTCCCCGACGTCGACAAATGCATCGCCCACGCCCGCGCCCAGGGCGCCACCGTCCTCGACGAACCCCACGACGTGACCGACGAACACGGCACCGTCCGGATCGCCGCGATCGCCACCTACGGCGACACCCGCCACACCCTCGTCGACCGCAGCAACTACACCGGCCCCTACCTGCCCGGCTACCTCGCCCGGACCTCGTCGCACACCAAACGGGACGGCGCCCCCAAACGGCTGTTCCAGGCCCTCGACCACGTCGTCGGCAACGTCGAACTCGGCAAGATGGACCACTGGGTCGACTTCTACAACCGGGTCATGGGCTTCACGAACATGGCCGAATTCGTCGGCGAGGACATCGCCACCGACTACTCCGCCCTGATGAGCAAGGTCGTCTCCAACGGCAACCACCGCGTGAAATTCCCGCTCAACGAGCCCGCCATCGCCAAGAAACGCTCGCAGATCGACGAGTACCTCGACTTCTACGGCGGCCCCGGCGCCCAGCACCTGGCGCTGGCCACCAATGACATTCTCACCGCGGTGGACCGGCTCACCGCCGAGGGGGTCGAGTTCCTGGCCACCCCGGACTCCTACTACCAGGACCCCGAACTGCGGGCCCGGATCGGCAACGTCCGCGCCCCGATCGAGGAGTTGCAGAAACGCGGCATCCTCGTCGACCGCGACGAGGACGGCTACCTGCTGCAGATCTTCACCAAACCCCTCGTCGACCGGCCCACCGTGTTCTTCGAACTCATCGAACGCCACGGCTCCCTCGGCTTCGGCATCGGCAACTTCAAAGCCCTCTTCGAAGCCATCGAACGCGAACAAGCCGCCCGCGGAAACTTCTGAGGGGTTAGCGCACTCGCGGGATCTTGCGGGTGCTGACGGCGATGCGATTCCACGCGTTGATCGTGAGCACCAGCGAGATGAGCTGGGCCAGTTCGGTCTCGTCGAAATGTTCCGTCGCCTCCTCGTACACCGAGTCCGGGACGAAGCCGTCGGTCAGCACGGTGATCGACTCGGCGAGGGCGAGCGCGGCGCGCTCCTTGTCGGTGTACAGGCCGTGCATTTCCTCCCACGCGCCGAGCAGGAACAGTTTCTGTTCGCTGATGCCGATCTTGCGGGCATCGGCGGTGTGCATGTCGATGCACCACGCGCAGTGATTGATCTGGGAGCAACGGGTGAGCACCAACTCGACGAGTTCCGGGTCGAGGCCCTGCCGGGCGGCGGCGTCGAGGGCGATCATCGCCTTGTAGACGGCGGGGGCCTTGCGTGCGAGGTCGACTCGGGTCTTGCGCTCTGTTGTGGTCATAGGAGAACAGTAAGCGCGAAATAGCCCATCTCCATGGTTCAATTCGAGCATGAAATCTTGGGCCAATTCGGGTCTGGGCCGCGACCTCCATCTCGACCTCGCCGCACCCGCCGGTGGACGGACTTCCGGGGTGCGCGCCGCTCTGGTGTCCGCGCTGCGCGAGTCGATCCGCTCGGGACGGCTCGTCGCAGGCACCACCCTCCCGCCCTCCCGCGCGCTGGCCCTCGACCTCGGCGTCGCCCGCAACACCGTCGCCGAGGCGTACTCCGAACTCGTCGCGGAGGGGTGGCTCACG
Organism: Rhodococcus sp. ACS1; assembly: GCF_002300155.1. NCBI lineage: Bacteria > Bacillati > Actinomycetota > Actinomycetes > Mycobacteriales > Nocardiaceae > Rhodococcus > Rhodococcus sp. ACS1. The sequence continues at coordinate 1,391,152 of NZ_NSDZ01000005.1, read as the reverse complement.
GCACGGCAGGGATCGGGGACCCGGGTCGCCGATCGGGCACGCGAGACCGCCCACCGCGCGCAGACCCGCTCCGCCTCCGCACCCCGGCCCGCGTGGAGCCTGCTGCCCGGTTCGCCCGACGTCGCGGAGTTTCCCCGTGCCGCCTGGATGGCGTCGGCGCGCCGGGCGCTCACCGCGGCACCCCACGACGCGTTCGGTCCGGGCGATCCGCGGGGCCGCCCCGAACTGCGCCGCGCCGTCGCCGAATACCTGGCCCGGGCACGAGGGGTCCGCACCGATCCCGATCGGATTGTGGTCAGCGCGAGTTCGGGGCATGGACTGTGGCTCCTCGCCCGCGCCGTGCAGGGACCGGTCGCCGTCGAAGGGTACGGGCTGCATTTCCATCGCGAACTGCTCGGCGACGCCGGGGCCGTCACCGTGCCCCTGCACCTCGACGCCCACGGCGCCCAGCCCCCGGACGCGACGGGTACGCGGCTGTCCGCGGCACTGCTCACCCCGGCCCACCAATTCCCCACCGGAGGTCCGCTCCACCCCAGCAGGAGAACGGCTTTCGTGGAATGGGCGCGCACGACCGGTGGGATCGTGATCGAGGACGATTACGACGGAGAGTTCCGGTACGACCGCCAACCCGTCGGCGCCCTGCAGGGTCTGGCCCCGGAACAGGTGGCGTACCTGGGCACCGTGAGCAAGACCCTGTCTCCCGCGATCCGTGTGGGGTGGATGGTGTTGCCGGAACACGTGATCGACGACGTCCTGGCGGTCAAGGGCGTGTACGAGAGGTGGGTCAGCGCGACGGACCAGCTGACCCTGGCGGACTTCATCGAACGGGGCGCGTTCGACCGGCACGTCCGCAGGATGCGCACCCTGTACCGCCGCCGACGCGACACCCTCGTCGAGACGCTCGCCGCGCGGTCACCGCACGTGCACGTCACCGGCATCGCGGCCGGCCTGCACGCCGTCCTCGAACTTCCGGCCGGGACCGAGGCGGCCACCGTCGGCCGGGCCGCGGGCCTCGGTCTCGCGGTGGAGGGTCTGCGCACGTTCCGTCATCCGGACGGTCCCGCGGACCGGCCGGACGGGCTCGTCGTCGGCTACAGCACGCCGTCGTCCGCCCGCTTCGCCGCCACGCTCGACGCCCTGTGCCGCGCGCTGCCCACTCCGTGAGCAGAATTTCCTATGGGACTGGTCGGAATGCGTGTCGTGCGGTTACAGTCTGATCCGTGACCGAATCCGGTGTGATCGACTCAGGCGAGCTGCTGACGCGGCGCCGCCATGTCGATTTCGCACTGGTGTGTACCTCGAGGTGTCCGATCTCCTGATCGGACCCGTCCCGGCGTGATTCTCTCCACGCCGGGTTCTCTCTGCACACCCACGTTTTCGAAGGATTCGTCACTCGTGACCACTGCATCCGTTTCACATCTCACGTCCGTCATCAGCGCCACCCGCGACGCCGTGTCGCAGGATTCCGCGAACGCGCACGTCGTCTTCACCGCCTCCGCGCAGGCCCACGACGCCGTCGCGAGCACCGTCTCGCTCGGCAAGTACAGCGTCGAGGTGGACGAGCCGCCCGCGCTCGGCGGTGAGCACTCCGCCGCCAATCCCGTGGAGTACTACCTCGCTTCGCTGCTTTCCTGCCAGGTGGTGACGTACCGCTTCTGGGCCGAGAAGCTCGGTGTCCGTGTCGACGACATCTCGGCACGCGCGGAGGGAGACCTCGACGTGCGCGGGTTCTTCGGCTTCGACGACGCCGTCCGCCCCGGGTTCGGAGAGGTGCGCGTCGTCGTGACACTCACCGGTCCGGAATCGCGGGAGCGCTACCTCGAACTGCAGGAAGCGGTCGACGCGCACTGCCCCGTCCTCGACCTGACCCGCAATCCGACCCCGGTCCACACCGTGGTCGAAACAGCTACCGGCGACAACTGATTCATCACATCCACTGCACCGAATCCGGAGGACTCCACTCGTGACCGAGAGCATCGATCCCACCGCCAACTGGTCGTTCGAGACCAAGCAGATCCACGCCGGGCAGACGTCCGACGCGACCACGAAGGCGCGGGCGCTGCCGATCTACCAGACCACCTCGTACACGTTCGACAGCACCGATCACGCTGCCGCGCTGTTCGGTCTGGCCGAGCCCGGCAACATCTACACCCGCATCATGAATCCCACCCAGGACGCGGTCGAGCAGCGCATCGCCGCCCTCGAAGGCGGCGTCGCCGCCCTCCTGCTGTCGTCCGGGCAGGCCGCGGAAACCTTTGCGGTGCTGAACCTCGCGGAGGCAGGCGATCACATCGTCTCCAGCCCGTACCTGTACGGGGGCACGTACAACCTCTTCCACTACACGCTGCCCAAGCTCGGCATCGAGGTCTCGTTCGTCGAAGACCCGGACGACCTCGAGCAGTGGCGCAGCGCCGTCCGCCCGAACACGAAGGCGTTCTACGGTGAGACGATCGCCAACCCGAAGAACCACGTCCTGGACATCCCGGGAATCTCGAAGGTCGGTCACGACAACGGGATCCCGCTGATCGTCGACAACACGGTGGCCACACCGTATCTGCTGCAGCCGCTGAAGCACGGCGCGGACATCGTGGTGCACTCGGCCACCAAGTACCTCGGCGGCCACGGCACGGCCATCGCGGGCGTCATCGTCGACGGCGGCACGTTCGACTGGACCCAGGGCAGGCACGGCAACTTCACCACCCCTGACCCGAGCTACCACGGCGTCGTGTTCGCGGACCTCGGCGCCCCGGCGTACGCGTTGAAGGCGCGCGTGCAGTTGCTGCGCGACCTCGGTTCCGCGGTCGCCCCGTTCAACGCGTTCCTCATCGCGCAGGGCATCGAGACCCTCAGCCTGCGGGTGGAGCGGCACGTCGCCAACGCGCAGAAGGTCGCCGAGTTCCTCGAGGCACACACGGAGGTCACGTCCGTGGCGTACGCGGGTCTGGCGTCCTCGCCGTGGCACGAGCGCGCACGGCAGCTCACCCCGAAGGGTCCGGGTGCGATCGTGACGTTCGAACTGGCAGGCGGTGTCGATGCCGGCAAGAAGTTCGTCAACGCGCTCACCCTGCACAGCCACGTCGCGAACATCGGCGACGTGCGCTCGCTGGTGATCCACCCGGCGTCGACGACGCACTCGCAGCTCACCCCGGAGGAGCAGCTCGCTGCCGGTGTGGCGCCCGGACTGGTCCGTCTCGCCGTCGGCATCGAGGGAATCGACGACATCCTCGCCGACCTCGAGACCGGATTTGCCGCGGCCGCAGTCTGATCCGATGCCGGGGGCCGAGACTCGGCCCCCGGCGTTCAGATCATCGCGCGCATCATTCCCTGCGGTTCGCCGCCGAGCTGGGTGAGCGCGCTCGCGTGGTTGGTGGGTCCGGGCACGTGGACGGCGTGAGCGAGACCGGCGTGCGCGTCCCGCCAGAACCGTTGCATCGGCGTCTTGTAGTGCAGCGCGCCACCGCCGGCGCGCGCGAAGATCTCGTCCACGGCACGCACCGCACGCCAGGCCGCGGCGATCTGGGTGCGGCGTCCGATCGCACGCTCCTCGAACGTGACCTCCTTGCCCGCGTCGACCTTGTCGTAGAACCGGTCCGCGGTCTCGATGAGGGAAACCCGGGACGCATTGATCTCGGCGGCGGATTCCCCGATCGCGCTGAGGACGTAGGGGTCCTCCTTGATCTTCTGGCCCGTGATGGCGACGCGGTCCTTCTGCACCGCGATGTGACAGGCCAGCGCGCCCTCGGTGATGCCGATGACGGCGGCGGTGATGCCGAGCGGGAACATGCAGGAGTAGGGCATGTTGAACAGTGGTTCGGGTCTGCCCGCCTCCTTCTGCGCCCGCCCGTCCATCACCTTCGACGCGTTCAACGTCCGGTATCCGGGGACGAAGGCACCGTCGACGATCAGGTCCTTGCTTCCCGTTCCGCGCAGTCCGATGACGTCCCACGTGTCCTCGACGATCTGATAGTCGGTGCGCGGCAGAATCACGTGCAGCGACGACGGCGGCAGCGCGATACCGCCGTCGCCGTCGCCGACCATCGCCCCGAGGAAGGCCCACCGACAGTGGTCGGTTCCGGACGAGAACGACCACCGACCGTTCAGGACGTAACCGCCGTCGACCGGTGTCGCGATGCCCATGGGCGCGTACGGCGACGCCATCCACGTGTCGTTGTCCTCGCCCCAGATTTCCTCCTGCACCTGCGGGGCGGCGAACGCCAGTTCCCACGGGTGCACGCCGACGACCCCGGCGACCCATCCGCTCGCACCGTCGAGTGAGGCAATAGCCATGACGGTCTCGGCAAATTCGCGGGGGTGGACCTCGTAGCCGCCGTACAGCTTGGGCTGCAGCAACCGGATCGCCCCGGAGTCGCGGATGAGGCCGGCTGCGGTGTCGGTGAGCCGGCAGTCCGCCTCCGACCGGACGGCCTGCCCGCGAATCTCCTCGGCGACGCCTTCGATTCTGTCGAGAACCTGACCCATCGGGACTCCCCTTCCGCAGTCAGTAGAACGAGTCGTGAGTAGAACACGTTCTAGTAAATATAGCCCGGCGTGCCGGTTTTCGAGCCGATCCGCACTCCACACTTGAAAGTTCGTATCACCTAAATCTATAGTGCGGAGATACGAATCAGCAGGTAGATCTACGCGACGAAAATCAGGAGCTCCGTGAGCATCGAGGCCCCCCGCCCTCTCCTCCCGCGCCGCGCACCCCGCCGCAAGGGCAGCCTCCGAACGGTCGCGCTCCTCGGGCCAGCGTTCGTGGCGGCCATCGCGTACGTCGACCCCGGAAACGTGGCCGCCAACCTCACCGCGGGCGCGAAGTACGGATACCTGCTCGTCTGGGTCCTCGTGCTCGCCAATGCCATGGCTGTGCTGGTGCAGTACCTGTCCGCCAAGCTCGGGCTGGTCACCGGCAAATCGCTGCCGGAGATGCTGGGGACCCGACTCCGGACCGGCAACCGTCGTGCGTTCTGGTTGCAGGCGGAGGCGATGGCGATCGCCACCGATCTCGCCGAGGTAATCGGCGGGGCGATCGCGCTCAACCTCCTGTTCGGCGTTCCCCTGTTCGTCGGCGGCCTGATCACGGGTGTCGTGTCGATGGGCATCCTGTCGATCCAGAGCCGCCGAGGTCAGCGGACGTTCGAGTTCGTCGTGATGGGACTCCTCACGATCATCACCGTCGGGTTCCTCACCGGACTCGCGTTCACCGACGTGTCGGGCCCGGACGCACTCGCCGGTCTCGTGCCGCGGTTCGAAGGCACCGAGACGGTGCTGCTCGCCGCGAGCATGCTCGGCGCCACCGTGATGCCGCATGCGATCTACCTCCATTCCGCTCTCGCCCGCGACCGGCACGGGAACGACCTCGAAGGCCCGCGCCTCGCGCGACTGCTGCGGGTGACGAAGTGGGACGTGGTCGGTGCGCTGATCGTGGCGGGTGCGGTGAACATCGGCATGCTGCTCCTCGCCGCCTCGGCCCTGCGCGGCATTCCCGGCACCGATTCGATCGACGGTGCGCACGCCGCCATCCAGAGTTCACTCGGCCCCACCGTCGCCGTCATCTTCGCCGTCGGGCTGCTGGCCTCCGGTCTGGCCTCCACGTCGATCGGCTGCGCCGCCGGATCCGAGATCATGTACGGCCTGCTGTCGATGCGCATCCCGCTGCTGCTGCGCCGGGTCGTCACCCTGATTCCCGCACTGGTCGTGCTGGCGGTCGGCGTCGATCCCACCTTCGCGCTCGTCCTCAGCCAGGTCGTTCTGAGCCTGTGCATCCCGTTCGCGGTAGTCCCCCTCGTGCGGATGACGTCGAGCCGCGACCTGATGGGTGTCCACCGCAACGCGACGGCCACCACGGTCGCCGCCTGGGTGGCGGCGTCGCTGATCGTCGTGCTCAACGTGTCGCTGCTGTGGCTGACGTTCACCGGTTCGAACTGATCACTCGTGCCGCGGCGCACCGGACACGACACGCTGCAGCGCCTGCAGGTCCTCGGACAGCATCCGGAACATCCAGTAGGCCCCGACGAACGCGACGACGCTGCCGACGCACAGGACGCGGAGCGCGACGATGACGCGGGGCAGGTCCTCCGGGGGAATGAACGTGGCCCCCGCGACGCCGAGCAGCGGCACGGCGGCGGCCGCGGCGAGGAAGAACGTGCTGCGCCGTCCCAACCGCTTCAGCATCCGGGCGTCCGAGGCACTGATCTCGCCGTGCCGCAGGAAGACCGGGTACAGGCAGCGCACGGCTAAGAAGTTCACGAAGAAGAACGGGTAGACCACGGCGATCGCTCCGCAGACGAGCTGGGACGCGGTGAAGTGGACGACGGTGTTCCACGGAACCTCACTGCCGCTCACCTCCAGCGTGATCGGCACGATGATGCCGGTGACCACCCACAGCCCGAGACACAGCAGTGCACACCGCTGGCCGAGCAGCAGGGTGTCCTTGCGGGCGCGGGCGAGTTGGGCGCCGGTGTACACCCTCCCGCGGCGCAGACCGCCGGCCACCGCCGTCAAGTAGAGCACCATCGACAGCGTGCCCACGGTCCCGATCAGGAACGCGATCGTATAGTCGATCCGGGTGATCCGCTCGAAGCTGTCCTGCGCGCCGGGCGGAAGCTTGCTGATGATCAGCGTGGTGTTGTGGTGGTAGCTGTACAGGATGGCCAGCAGATTGGGAACTGCGATGGCCAGGAACATGATCGGGTGCGTCCACCGGCGCATCCGCAGGCGCCGGCTCCCCGGCGGCGGATCGACCAGATCCCGGGCGTGCGCGTCGAGGCAGACATCGAGTTGCTGGGCGAGTTCGGCCCCGGACGAGAACCGGTCCTTCGGTTCCGGCGCCAGCGATTTCAGCAACACTCGCCGCAGCGCATTCGGGCAGTCGGCGGGCAGCTCGGCGACGGCCGGTTCGTCGTGCCCCCGCCGCCGCGCGAGCATCGCGTCGAGGGTGGTGCGGTCGCCGGGCGGGTGGGAGTGGAGCTCGGCGTCACTGTCGTCGAAAGGTCTTGCGCCGGTCAGCAACTCCCACAGGACGACGGCGAGCGAGTACAGGTCGCTGCGGGTGTCGAGATCGGCGGGCGTGCCCGGCCGGTCCGGGTGGATCGCCTCGAGCTGTTCCGGTGACATGTAGGCCAGCGAGCCGCCGAAGTACGCGACCGGACTCGCGCCCGCGAGGTTGCCGCTGAAACTGATGTTGAAGTCGGCGAGCTTCGGGACGCCCTCGACCGTCAGCAGCACGTTTGCCGGTTTGACGTCGCGGTGCAGAACGCCGTGCGCGCCCGCGTAGTCGAGCGCCTGCGCCAGCCTCCGGCCGAGCCAGGCCACCGTCTCGGGCCACGTCAGCGTCGCGATCTCCTGGCGCACGCCGGATTCGCTGGGCCGGATCTCGCCCCTGCCGACCAGGGCGCGGTCGATCGCGTCCAGCAGCACGGCGCCGCTGCGCGATTCCGGCGGCGTCTCCCGCACCCGCCCGACCACGTCGAGCAGCGTTCCCCCCGGCACGTACTGCATGTACAGCAGGCGCAGGTCGCGGCCCGCGAGAAGTCGCTGATCGAAGACCCGGACGATGTAGTCGTGGTCGAACTGGGCCAGGGTCTGCGGCTCGGTGCCGCGGTCCTGAGAGATCTTCACCGCGACCAGTCGCTGCAGCGACCGCTGCCGGGCGAGGAACACCCGCGCGAACGCGCCCCTGCCGAGAACGGTCATCAGGTCGAAGTCGTCGATGCGCCTGCCTACCTCGAGGTCGTCGAGCGAGCCGGGGCTCGCCGACTGGGTCATCTCCCCGTGATGGAGCGAGGTGCTCTGGTATTCGCCGGTGCCGAGCAGTTCGCCGAGTTCGCCCGCCTGCCCCGGAAAGCTCAGCGTGTACTCGTTCGCCTCGACCGACTCGCCGCTGCGCCGCCGGATGTGGAACTCCTCGTACAGCAGGTCCGGCGGCAGCGGCCACCGCCGCAGTTCGGGCAGCTCCTCGCAGTATTGCGCCAGCCGTTTCGGGTGGTCGCCGCGCAGCCAGCGGTTCTCCAGGTCGACCTTGATCAGTTCGATGAGCGTGACCCGGCGAAGTGCCGGCGACGCGGGCAGATAGGCGACCAGATCGGGCGCGGACAACGAGGACTCCCAGGCGCTGGCGAAGCGCGCGACGGCGTCGCCGACCGCCGTGTCCGACACCCGGGCCTGCTCGGAAGCGGCCGGTGAACCTCGCCGGAAGGGCATGAAAGCCATGGTAGCTGGCCACACCCGTCCGCCTACTGCAGTTCCGACACCGGGGTCGACGGGTCGATGGTCACGCCGATCCGCGTCAGATTGCCGTGCAGCACTTGCCAGATCGACACCTCCAGGAACTCGGCGAGGTCGTCGCAGCCGAGCGCCGACTGCGGGTTGCTCAGCCACCGGTTGACGCTGGCGTCGACGAGTCCCACCAACCCGAAGGCCAGCGACTCGGCCAGGTCGGAGTTGCCGGCGACCGCGTCGAGGACCGTCGCGAGCAGGCCCGACAGCTGGAGCGCGATCGCGGTCTTCGTGCCCGTCACCACGCGCGAGCCGGTGGTGCGCCTGCTCGGCGACCCGGTGCCGAGGAACTGGTGGAGTCGCGGGAATTCCACGATCCACCGCAGATACGTCTCGACCGCGCGCGCGATCGCCTCGCCGACGGTCCCCTCGGGCGTCAACGTGGGCGCGAGGTCCGCCATCAGCCGTTCGATGATACGGCCGCGCAACTGCTCGTCGAGGTCGCCGCGATCGGTGAAGATCCGGTAGACCACCGACCGCGGCACGTCGGCGCAGTTCGCGATCTGCTGGACGCCCACGTCGGGGCCGTCCTCGTTGATGGCCTCCATCGCGGCGTCGAGAATCCGGCTGCGGCGTTCCGCCTTGTGGTCCTCCCAGCGCGTGGCGCGGCCGTCACCCTGGGGCGACGCGGCGGTTTCCACTTTGTCCGGCATCGCCCATACGTTACCCATCCGACTGTTGACTGGACAGGATGTCTCACATACTTTGGTGAGACAGGGTGTCGTACACATATTTTTCCGGACTCGGGGATCCGCAATGGGCACTCGAATTTCGTCATCCCGACGCCGACGTCCGCTGGGCCGTAGTCGATTCCGCCAACGTCACCGTCACGCTACAGGACAGCACCGACGTGCTCCGCGGTTCGGCACGGATCACGGTCGCCGGCGTCCGGGTGGGCGCCGATCGGATCCTCGACGGGCTCACCGAGTAGCGCGTCCAGTCCGTGGCCACCGTCATTCTCGGCGCGGAGGCGCTCGGCGTGATGTCCTGGTGCGTGTCCACCGCGTCCGAGTACGCGAAAACCCGCGTGCAGTTCGGGCGTCCGATCGGCCAGTTCCAGGGTGTCGAGCACAAGTGCGCGCACATGGGCATCGCTGGACATGTCGACGCCGGGCGTGACCGTCGGGCCGCTGCGCGAGATGACCGGGTCGGTCCTGTTCAACGAGGTCTTCCTCGACGACGTGTTCATCCCCTACGCGAACGTGGTCAGGAACATGAACGACGGCTGGAACGTGGCGCGCACGACGCTGGCCGGCGAGCGGGTGGCGCTGAGCCAGAAGATGGAGGCCTATGTGCCACCCCCGGGGGCCGAGCGACAAGGCGATGGAGCTGTTGATCGCCGGCCGCGCCACCACCATCTACGGCGGCACCACCAAGGTGCAGCTCAACGTGATCGCCGAACGCATGCTCGGACCGCCGCGCGAGTAGTGCCTGCAGAGCGCCGGTGCCGCCGAGTGCACCGGCGAGCAACAGCAGCAACTGGACCACGTTGGTATTCACGTCAGGTGTCCTCTCGCGCCATGATCGTCCGAACCGCCGTTCGACCACTGAGCGGGTGCTCGAACAGCGGCCTAATCGGACGGTTAGTTACGTCCCACGTGTTCCCCGACCTGCGAGGGAAGCAGATCGCGCACGTAGAGACCGGGTGCGTCGCCCAGGACGGTGTGCTCGTCGCTGCCCAGACGTGTGCTGGCGGCGATTCGCTCGCCGGCCCGCTCGGAGACCCAGTCGGCCCACGGTTCCCACCAGCTGCCGGTCTTCCTCGTCGCCGCATCGAGCCACGCCTCGGGATCGGATCCCGGCTCGCCGCCTTCCCAGTAGTGAGACTTCGGGTTGCCGGGCGGGTTGACGAGGCTGGCGATGTGCCCGGAGAAGCTGAGCACGAACTTGCTGTCGCCCGACAGCAGCTGGGTTGTGCGATAGCAGTTCTTCCACGACGTGAGGTGGTCGGCGATCGCGCCGGAGACGAAGGTGGGCACGGTGATCCTGCCGAGGTCGACGGGTGTGCCGAGCGACGTCATCGCTCCCGGCGTTGCGAGGGAGTTGTCCTCGAAGATGTCGAGGAACTCGACGTGCAGGGCCCCGGGCAGGTTGGTGCCGTCGGCGTTCCAGGCGAGGATGTCGAAGGCCGGTGGCGTGCGTCCCATGAGGTAGTTGTTGACCACGTAGTTGAAGACGAGATCGTTCGGGCGCATCCAGGTGAAGGCACTACCCATGTCGCGGGCGGAGATGATGCCGTTCCGCCGGGACCGACTCTTCACCAACTTCAGCAGACTCGGTCCCGAGAACGCCGCGAGCCCCGCCGGGTCCGCGAAATCGAGCATCGTCACGGCGTACGACATGCTGTGCACGCGGGTGTCCCCGGTGGCTGCGAGATGGTTGAGCAGGGCGGTGGTGATGAGGCCGCCGGCGCAGAACCCGATCACGTTGACGTCGTCGCTGCCGGTGATCTCCCGGACCTCGTCGATCGCGTCCGACACGCGTTGCGCGTATGTATCGAGATCCCAATCGCCCTGTTCTGCTTGCGGATTACGCCACGCCAGCATGAACGTCCGCAGACCCCGGGACACCGCGTGCTCGACGAAGCTGCGTCCGGGACGCAGGTCGAGGAAGTAGAAGCGGCCGATCGGCGGCGGCACCACGAGCACCGGCCGCTCGTACACGGTCTCCGTGGTCGGCGTGTACTGCAACACCTCGGCGACCTCGTCGCGGGCGACGACGGCTCCCGGCGTCACGGCCAGATCGACGCCGACGGTGAAGGCATCAGGATCGACCATCTGCGGCATCCCACCGTTACGGCGCAGGTCGGACACGTAGTTGCGGGCGCCGCGCACCAGGCTCATGCCGCCGGTGTCGAATGCCTCCTTCACGGCCGCCGGGTTGGTGGGCAAGTAGTTCGTCGGCGCGAGCGCGCTGGTGAGGACGGCCGACACGAACGCCGCTTCCTGCGCGCGACGGTGGTCGACCCGTCGGCCCCACTCCTCGACGACGCCGTCGATCGCGTCGACGGAAGCAAGGTAGGTCTGTTGCACGCGGTGGTAGAGGGGATTGCTCGTCCACGCCTGGTCGGTGAACCGCCGATCGCCGCCGTGCGGAGCCACCTCCGAGCGGCCCACCGCGATCTTCGTCAGTTCGCGCCCGAGGCGAAGGGACTCGTCGAGGACCACCCGGCCCTGCCCGAAGGCACCCGCCACCGCGCTCACCGCGCTCCGCACGCCGAACCCGCCGGCGCGGTCCTGTCCATCGGGGGTGGCATCGGGTGTCACGAGTGCCACCTTCGTCTCCGCTGTCTTGGTCAACGGTTCTCCTCTGTCTGCACCTGGACCTGTCACCCCGTCGCGGGGATTCGTCCGGCGTAGACCGGATCATAAACACCAAAAATAGTTACCCGCGCGTAATGAAAAATTTCGAGCAAGATCATCTTCGACATTCTTGGGACATATGTCGAAAATGGAAACACGAGCCAAATTCTTGATCGAAATTCCGTCAGCGGTAACTGTTTTGGCGTCGCGGTCCACAGGCATGCGACACCGTGCGGGCACGGGAAAGAGTGTGGGATCAATTCGCGCGAAGCCGGCGTGTGCGTTACTGTCCGATCTCCGCGGGTGAGCCGGAAGAAATTCACCCATTCATCGACGGGGATCCATGAACACATCCACTTCGGCAGCGGGTGCCACCACCCACACACCGGCACGCAGTGTCACGATGGCGGAGCTGCCGGCGTTGGTCGGTACCCGGCTGGGTTCGTCCGGGACGATGGTGGTCACGCAGGATCGCATCGACACCTTCGCCGAAGCCACGAACGACCGTCAGTGGATTCACGTCGACCACGATCGTGCGCGGACCGGCCCGTTCGGCACCACGATCGCGCACGGATACCTCACGCTCTCGCTCGCGGTCCCCCTGCTGTGGGAGATCTTCGAGGTGTCCGACTGCGACCAGGTCGTCAACTACGGGCTGAACAAGGTGCGGTTTCCGGCACCCGTTCCGGTGGATTCGATGCTGAGCGCGGTCGCCGACCTCGTGGCTGTCGAGCCGTGCACCGGCGGATACCAGGCCACCATCGCCCTCACCTTCGACGTGGAGGGCGGAAGCCGTCCGGTGTGCATCGCGGAGATGCTGCTTCGATTCCTCGCCGGTTAACCTGATGGAGTGGTCGACGAGGAAGCACGCTATCGCACTCTGGGGGAACTGATCAGGCGACAGCGGGAGCTGGCCGAGCTCCCGATGCGGCAGTTCGCCGCGATGGTCGGCATCTCCAATCCATATCTCTCCCAGATCGAGCGCAACCTCCGCGAGCCGAGCGAGCGGGTGCTCGACGCGATCGCCGAGCATCTGCAGATGTCGACCGACATGCTGCTCGGGCAGCTCCGGAACGAACCTCGAGCCGTGTCCGGGGTCGCCACCGCGATCGATCAGGACCCCGACCTGACGAACGCACAGCGCAAGGCCCTCGTGGAGATGTACGAGACGTTCCGTGAGGTCACCCGAGGCAGGCGCAAGCGGGGACGGCCGGCGGCGGGCGACGACTCAGGCGTCGCCGACTGACAGGTCCCCCGCCGTCGACGGATTCTCGCTTTCAACCGTGGCGACGCCGTCGACGATACGACATGTCATGAGCGTGGGGACGGACCGGACGGCGATCGCCCACGGCGTCCGTCGGGGAACGGCCGTGGGCGCTCGGGATCGCGGCTTACTTCAGCAGTTCACGGGCCGCAGACGTCGCCGCGGCGCTCACCTCCCGCACGAGCGTGGCCTGGGCGCGGGTGACGGTGCCGATCCACTCGAAGCTGCTCGCGTCGGCGAGGTTGGTGTGGAAGTCGAGGCTGCTGTCGAGAGCCTTCTCGTATGTGTCCAGCGACAGGTTGCCTGCCTTCTTGGCGGCGTCGACGAACTGCGAGCCGACGGACTTGGCCTCCGTCTTCGCGTTGGTGGACTTGGGATTCGGGGTGGGGGTGGTCATGGCGGTCTCCTTCACGACTGGGTCGTTAGCAAAATAGCACAGTGATTGCTAACGAACTGGAGACCGGTGACGGGACCTATCCGCGATCGGCGTCCGGCGGGAAGCCACCGGTCGCGATGGGTCCCCACTCGTCGATGGTGATCCGGATGAGGCTCTTGTTCTGCTTCCGCATGGCGTCCCGGTACTCGTCCCAGTCGGGATGCTCGCCGGAGATGCCGCGGAAGTACTCCACCAGCGGTTCGAGCGCGTCGGGCAGGTCGAGGACCTCGGCGGTGCCGTCGATCTGCACGTAGGCGCCGTTGAACTCGTCGGACAGCACGCACACGCTCACGGCGGGGTCGTGCCGCACGTTCGCGGCCTTGGCGCGCTGCGGGTAGGTGGAGACGACGATCCGGCCCTCCGAGTCGAGTCCCGACGTGACCGGGGAGATCTGCAGGCCGCCCGAGCGTTTCCGGGTGATCAGCACGCTGCGATGGCGCGGGCGGACGAAGTCGAGCAACTCTTCCCTCGTGACACGGTCTGCGGTGGCGACGGCCATGGTGCACCTCTCCTCTGCTGCGGTGGTTCTTCCCGGACTCACCTTAGGCCCGGGGGAGTCCTCAGACGTCTGAGGACTGTGCTAGCGTCGGCGCATGGCCGGACGTCCCACCCTCCGCAGCGGACCGCTGGTCCCCCAACTCGAGGAACTCCTCACCGCCCGGATCCGGGACGGCGAGTGGACACTCGGCAGCCGCATCCCCAGCGAGGCCGAACTGGCCACCGAACTGGGCGTCGGCCGGTCCTCCGTCCGCGAGGCCGTTCGGCTGCTCGCCCGCGACGGCCTGCTCGACGTGCGGCACGGCGTCGGCACGTTCGTCGCACAGCCCCCCACGAGCGGTGCGGGACTCGGGAAGCTGCTGCGCCGTGCCCGCCTGCTCGAGGTGTACGAGGTGCGGCGCGCCCTCGAGATCGAGGCCGCCCGGCTCGCCGCGGAACGCGTGCGCCCCGAGGACCTCCGGCGGCTGCGAGAGCAGCTGTCCACCCGGCATGACAGCACCACCGCGTCGACCGCCGTGTTCGTCGCGGCCGACCTCGACTTCCACGCCGCGATCCTGGAGATCGCAGGCAACTCGATCCTGTCCGCCCTGTTCGATTCGATCCGGCCGCTCCTCGTCGACGCGCTGGCCGAACTCGTCGACCACGAACCGGGGCGGCCCGACACCAGCTGCGCCCACGACGATCTGGTGCGCGCACTGGAAGCCGGCGACGCCGCGGCGGCCGTCGCCGCCACCGCCGCCAACCTCGACCCGACCATGTCGATTCTGCGGAAAGGCGGAAATCAGTGACCATCCCGGATTCGGTCGTCAGCATCGAGCACGTCGATCTCGTGCGGAGCGGACGGTATCTGCTCAGCGACATCAGCCTCCGCATCGAACGCGGCCAGCACTGGGTGCTGCTCGGCGCGAACGGCGCAGGTAAGAGCACGATGCTGAGCATGCTCGGCGCGGTCGCGCACCCGACGCGCGGCACCGTCCGCGTCCTCGGCCACCAGCTGGGCCGGGTCGACATGCGCGAGTTGCGCGCCCACATCGGGCACGTGAACCCGCGATACCGGATCGACGCGCCCCTGGCGGTGCGCGACGTCGTGCTCACCGGCCTCACCAACACACCCGATTTCGTGCCGCGATGGTCGCCGTCCGCGGAGCAGATCGCCCGCGCCGACGAACTGATCGCCTCCCTCGGCATGCAGAAGCACTCGGACGCCCTGTGGCCCAACCTTTCCCAGGGTGAGCGCGGCCGCGCCCTCATCGCACGGGCCCTGATGGCGGAACCGCAACTCCTCCTGCTCGACGAGCCCGCCACCGGACTCGATCTCGCGGCGCGCGAACAACTCCTCACCGCACTCGACGAACTGCGCGAACGCTACCCGAGCCTCGCCAGCATCCTCGTCACCCACCACCTCGAGGAAATCCCCACCACCACGACCCACGCCGTCCTCATCCGCGACGGCCGCGTGATCGCACAGGGTGACGTGGCGGACGTCCTCACCACCGCCACCATCAGCGAATGCTTCGACCACCCCATCGAGATCCACCGGCAACGCGGCCGGTGGATCGCGCAGACGCGGGTGCCCGAGCCGGTCGGTTAGCCGCTCCCGGGCCGTACTCGCCACAGCCGCACACGGATTGGTCGGATTCCCGCGCAATTGCGCATGATTCCAGCGAATCGGTGGGCAAACAGCGCGCGCCGTCTCGGCTACGAGCCCGACCGCTCACACGAGCCGACGGGATGCGCGGCCAGCAGTTCCTTCGCGCGACTGCGGGCCGCGTTGTACTCGTACCACTCCGAGTCGCCCCTGACTTCCCGGTCGAGTCGGTACAGGGCGCAGGGCCGTTCCGGTTCGGGCAGCCGATCGAGGGCGGGGACGGCGTCGACGGACAGCGAACCGAGGTAGCTCACGTCGATTCGCCCGGTGTCGCCGAACCGCTCCACGTTCTTCCTGGCAACGTATGCGTCCGGGTCGATCGCGGCGACCAGCAGCACGCCGCCCACCGCGGAGGCCAGGACGGCGCGCGGCAGCCACCGCCCCGACAACCGCACGCCCGCCGCGATCAGCAGCACGAAAACCAAGCCCAGCCACAGTTCCGTCACCAGGACCGTCACCCGCAGCCGCGTGTACCCGTACTGGCTCTCGTACAACGACATCCGGTGGATCGCCGACGCGACGACGACGAGCGACAAACCGCACAGCAGTCCGAGCAGCACCCGCACGAGCACCCGGTCCGCGACCTCCACCCGCGACGCCTTCCGCACCGCGACCGCGATCACCAGCAGTGTCAGCGCGGTCACCGCCAGCAACTGCCAGAAACCCTGTCGCGCATATTCGGCGTACGTCAGGTCCGCCGTGGTCAGCACGTGCGTGTTCCCCCCGAACAGCACCGTCAGCTGCACCGCGACGAATCCGAGGAACAGCAGATCCAGCACGGCCAGCGGAATCGCCCACTCCCACCGGGCAACCGGGTGCCCCGGCCGCGGGGCCAGCGCGTCGACGCGGGGTGTGCGCCGCAGCAGGTACGCGGCGCCCAGGGTCCCGCCGCACACCAGAACGCCGAGCACGAACCGCCCGAACGGATTCGACACGTGGACGGTCGGTGCGGCCCGGCCGAGCAGTGCGGCGAAACCCGCGTCCGCGCCGGCGAACAGCGAACCGAACACCAGCAGCAGTATGGCGGTCACGGCGGCGACCCCGAACACCCGGCCCACCGGCACCGTCCCGGTCGCGTGCCACCGTCGTGCGCCCCGGCGCGTCCACCGCACCACCCGCAGCGGGGTGAACCACAACGCGAACGACCCTGCGGCCAGCCCCGTCCACGTGCGTCCGCCGACGAGGGCGAACGACCCGACCCCCCAACTCAGCGCCACACAGACCGCGGCGAGCCACCCGGCACCGCGCACACTGAGCACCGCCAGCAATGCGAGGGCGCCGGGGATCGCGGCGGCCTGCACGGCCGTCGGCATCGTTCTGCGCGTCGCGAACACGGCGGCGGCCACCGCGCCACCGGTCAGGACGTACCCGAGACCGACCACCGTGACCTGCAGGGTCAGGGCCGCGACGACGCCCGTCGCCACTGCCGCGAGAACGGTCGGGCGCGGCGCCATCGACGTCCGATCGCGGCGCCAGGCCCGTCTCGGCCAGAAGTCGCGTCGGGTGGGCGCTGCGGGTTGCGGGGGTGCGATGGTCATAATTCCCTCCCTGGTTGTCGCTGCCGGATGAAGGCAGGCGTCATCGCGGGACGTCGCGTCCCGGTTGTGAAGCTGTGGTCAGGCGGCGGGCAGACTCACCCGGATGCAGCAGCCCTCGGCCGTGTCGAGAACCTCGATGTGGCCGTCGTGGAGATCCACCGCCCAGCGGGCGATGGCGAGGCCGAGTCCGGTCCCGCCGTCGGTGGAGCCGCCGCGGGTGAACCGCTCGAACACCCGGGACCGCTCGCCGGGTGCGATGCCGGGGCCGTCGTCCTCCACTTCGAGAACCACGCGGCCGGCGTCCGGCCGGGCACGGACCACCACCTCGGTCCTGGCGGGGCCGTGCCGGAACGCGTTGTCCACCAGGTTCGCCACCACCTGGTGCAGTCGCGCGGTATCGGCGTCGGCGCGCAGGTGGGGCGGCTGCACGTCGACGGTCACCCGCCGGGGGTCCTCCGACTGCCGCACCACGTCGTCGAGGAACTCGCGGACCGGGAAGATCTCCCGCTCGAGTTGCACCGCACCGCCTTCCACCCTCGACAGGTCCAGCAATTCGGCGACGAGGCGGCCGAGCCGCTCGGTCTGATCGAGCGCCACCCGCATCCGGGCCGGGTCGGGCTCCTCCACCCCGTCGACGACGTTCTCGAGCAGTGCCTGCAGAGCGGAGATCGGGGTGCGCAGTTCGTGCGAGACGTTGCCGATCAGTTCGCGGCGATACCGGTCGGCGGCCTCGAGATCCTCGGCCATCTGGTTGAACGCGCGGGCCAGTTCCCCGATCTCGTCCCGCGACGTCGACCGCACGCGGCGCGAATAGTCGCCGGTCGCCATCGCACGGGCGGCGGCCGTCATCGACCGGAGCGGAGACGTCATGCCGTGCGCGAGGATCTGGGTCACGGCCAACGACACCAGCAACGCCAGGACGAGTGCGTACCGGAACGGCCAGCGGGCGGTGACCCAGAACGTCAGTGAAGCGAAGAACAGCGCGGCGACGACGAGAAGACCGGTCTTCACCTTGAACGATCGCAGCGGGTCGAGAGGTCGGGGCATCCTGTCCAGGATCCGGCCCGCTGTCATCGCTGCACGTCCAGTGCGTAGCCGACGCCGTGCACTGTGCGGATCAGGTCGCCGCCGAGTTTTCGGCGCAGTGCCTTCACGTGACTGTCGACGGTCCGGCTACCCGCGCCGTCGCCCCACCCCCATACCTCGGCGAGAAGCGATTCCCGGGCAATCGCCGCCCGCGGCCGGGAAGCGAAATAGGCGAGCAGGTCGAATTCTGTTCGTGTCAGATGAATTTCGTCGGCTCCGCGCCGGACGCGACGCTCGACGAGGTCCACCTCGAGGTCGCCGACCGCCAGTCCAGCCGGTTCGGCGGGCACGGTCTCGTGGGCGCGATCGGCCCGTCGCAGCAGTGCGTGCACCCGCGCCACCAGCACCCGCATGCTGAACGGTTTGCTCAGGTAGTCGTCGGCGCCCACGCCGAGCCCGATCAGCATGTCGGTCTCGTCGGCGCGCGCGGTGAGCATCAGCACCGGCACGGGCCGCGACGCCTGGACGCGCCGGCAGACCTCGAGACCGTCGAAACCCGGCAGCATCACGTCCAGCACCAGCACGTCGGGCGACGAGGCCTCACACACCGCGACAGCGACAGGACCGTCGGACGCCGTCACGACATCGAAGCCTTCCGCACGCAACCGCGCCGCGACCGCCTCGCAGATCGTCGCCTCGTCGTCGACGACGAGCACTCTTCGCTGGCTCATTCCCCGACTGTATTGCGCGCACGTGTGGATCCCGGTCAGAGCCTGTGAAGATTCTGTGCAGGTTTGCCCGCGGTTCCGCGGCGGGGTGAGAGATGCGCACCCTGGGGTGCCTGTCGAGAGTCTCCCGTCCGGCGCAAGGTTGGTCTATCGGCCCAGCTAGACACCCCAATCCATCGGAGGTACCCCATCGTCCACACCGCAGCCCGCATCGCGATCGGCGCAACCGCCGCCCTCACGTTCTCCGTCGCAGGAGCCGCAGTGATCGTTCTTGCCGGTGGACATACCGAGGGGGCTCCGACCCCGAGCTCGGAGGGCGCCGTCTCGCAGCAGCAACCGGCTCCGGCGATCGCACCGGCCCCGAGTCGGATCGTCGTCGCAGACCCCGGCTACTCCGTAGAACCAATGGACCCCGGGTACTCGGCGGAGCCCGGCGATTCGGCCGACACCGAAACGCTCGCACCGGGACCGGGTGTCGTTCCGCCCGTCGTGGCGGCACCGCCCATCGTCCGAGCACCGATCGCCCAGCCGCCGGTTGCCCAGCAGCCCATCGCCCAGCCGCCCGTCGTCGCAGACCCGCCCGTCGTCGCAGACCCGCCCGTGGTCGTCGATCCGCCCGTCGTGGTCGACCCCGTTCGCCCGCCGAAGGGTCCGTTCGAAGGTCCTGGCCAGGTCGAGCCGGGCGTGCTCGAACCCGAAACCGATCCGTTCCCCGTCGGCGGCGGCCCGAAGCCTGCCCCGCCCGCTGCCCCGCAGTCGCCCGGCGGAGTCGGCCCCGTCGACGGCGGAACCGTCGTTGGTCCCTAGATCACCGGAGGAATTTCACACCATGTCCCACATCCAGACCCGCATCGCGATCGGCGCAGGCGCGGCGTTCGTCCTCTCCGTCGTCGGCGCGGCCGGGATCGCGGTGGCAGGCGGAACTGCGCCTCCGGCCGCCGACGTGAGTGTCACCGAACAGCACCGTGACGTGGACACGGAGTCCACACCCCTCCCGGTCTTCACTCCCCCGGCGCTGAACACCCCGACGCAGGAATCGCCCGGATCGTTCGACACCGCGGCGGTGGACCCGTTCGAGCCGGCCCCCTGGCGGTATTAGGACTCCACCTCGACGTCTCCGGGTGACTTGTCGTCCCTGAGCCCACGCCAGCTGGGGTGCCGCAGTCTTCGCGAGCCGGTCCAATCCATGAACCGCACCTCCGCGACGAGGGTGGGGGTCACCCACACGGCACCCTTGCGGTCGGCGGTGGGCAGGTCTTCGACAAACGGGCTGGTGTCGGTTTCGAGCGGTCCCAGGGTGGAGGCGAGTTCCTGCAGATCCCGTTCGCTGAACCCGGTCCCGACGCGCCCGATGTAGCGCAGCCCGTCGTCTTCGGGGACGCCGAGCAGCACCGAGCCGATCCCGCTGGACCGCCCGCCCTGACCGCGGCGCCACCCGCCGATCACGGCTTCCTGTGTGCGCCAGTTCTTCACCTTGATCCAGCTCGACCCCCGCTTGCCCGGCAGGTACACGGATTCGCGGCGTTTGGCCACCACACCTTCCCACCCCTTGCCGCGGCTCTCGTCCAGGGCTTCCTGCGCGGACCCGTGCAGTTGTGGCGGAACCACCAGGTCGTCCACCTTGGCCGCCAGCGCTTCGAGGACGCGGCGCCGATCGGTGTACTTCTTGCGCAGCAACGACACTCCGTCGAGGTACAGCACGTCGAACGCGAGGAAGTGCGGCTCGTTGCCCTGCTGCAGCAGACCGAAGTTCGCGACACCCCGCTCGTCGAACGCGACCACTTCGCCGTCGAGTACCACCTCGTGGTCTTCGAGAGAGTCTGCCAGCCAACCCAATTGCGCATAGTCCTGGGTCTTGTCGTTGCCCGCGCGGCTCGTCATCTTCAGCTCGCCGCCACTGATCTCGGCGATCACCCTGATGCCGTCCCACTTCCCCTCGAACGCCCACTCGTCGGCGTCGAGGCCGTCGAGGGTGCCGGGGCTCGCGAGCATCGGCGACAACCCGCGCGGCAGCTCCGACGACCGCGACCCGCCCGGGGTCTGGTCCTTCATCAGGTGTATCAGCCACTGGTCGCCCTTCGTGCGGATCAGCGCGAACCGGCCCTCCACCTGCTCACCGTGCAACTGGACGATCACCTCGTCGTCCCGCCACTTCTCGGTGTCGTACGTCCCCGTGTCCCAGATCGTCATCTGGCCGCCCCCGTACTCGCCCTTCGGGATGCTCCCGGAGAACGTGAGGTATTCGAGCGGGTGGTTCTCGGTGTGCACGGCCAGGCGATTCTCCCCCGTCGTCGTCGGCACGTTCTTCGGCACCGCCCACGACACGAGAACCCCGTCCCGTTCGAGTCGCAGGTCGTAGTGGAGGCGCCGGGCGTGGTGTTCCTGGATGACGAAACTGTTGCCCTCCCCCGGCCGCACCGTGTCCGGCATCGGCTCCGGTGTCCGTCCGGGATCACGCTTGCGGCGGTACTCGGCGAGGGCGGCGTCGTCCTCGAGCGGCGGATCGAGTCCGGCGAGCAGGTCGCCGTCCGACTCCCACCGTTCGAGCACCTCCTCGAACCGCAGCTGCCGTAGGTCGGGGGCGTCGAGTTCGTCCCAGCTCCGCGGCGCCGCGACGTACGGCTGGGAGCGCCCCCGCAGCGAATACGGCGCGATGGTGGTCTTGGACGGATTGTTCTGACTCCAGTCGACGAACACCTTTCCCGCGCGCACCGCCTTCGCCATGGTGGCGGTGACGAGTTCGGGCCGCAGCTTCTCGAGTCCCGTCGCCACCTGCTTCGCGACGGTCGACGCGCCCGAACCGTCCAGCTTCCGGTCGAGCGGCACGTACAGGTGAATGCCCTTGCTGCCGCTGGTGACCGGGTACGCGGTCCATCCGAGGTTCGCGACCAGGTCGCGCACCGCGCGTGCCACCTCCGCACATTCAGCGAGTCCCACCCCGGGGCCGGGGTCGAGATCGAAGACGATCCGGGTGGCGGGACCCCGATGTGAGCCGTCGAACCGCCACTGCGGGACGTGCAGTTCGAGTGCGGCCTGCTGTCCCGCCCACACGAGGGCGGCGACCGAGTTCAGGAGCGGGTAGTGCACGGAACGGTCCGAGTGCGCGAGTGCGCGGCGCTCCAGCCACCCCGGTGCGGAGGCCGCGAGGTTCTTCTCGAAGAACGGCTCGCTGTCCACCCCGTTGGGCCAGCGTTTGCGGGTGGCGGGACGGTCGACGACGTGTGGGAGCATGGCGGGCGCGATCCGCGTGTAATAGTCGATGACCTCGCCCTTCGTCGTGCCCGACTCCGGGTAGAGGACCTTGCCGAGGTTGGTCAGGGACAGGCGATGTCCGTCGACCGTCAGTTGCCGAGTTCCCGCCGTGACCACGCGCACCTCCCTCCGCCAATACATACATATTGCGCGCCGCGCGGCCGCTTCGCTGGCCGGATCGCTACCCGGCAGGCAAGATGACGGGGTGCACCGAGGACCCAAGACAGCCGTCGCCGCCATATCCGCTGCACTGACATTGCTCGCCGGATCCTGCTCCACCGACACCCCGTCGGAGGTCGACGCCCGGGCCGAAGCCACGTCGATTCCCGAAGCGTTCACCAAACTTCCGTCCACCCGGGCGGTCGGCGACTGCGCCCCGGGGAGCGGGGTCACCACGCACGACGGCGTCGTCACCATCGCCACCGACAGCCCGTCGTACCGGCCGTGGTTCGTCGACGGCGACCCGTCCAACGGCAAGGGCTACGAGGGCGCCGTGGCGCGGGAAGTGGTCGAAAAGCTCGGATACAGTCCGGACCAGGTGCAGTTCGAGACCGTCGGGTTCAACGACGCGCTGGCGCCCGGCGAGAAGAACTTCGATTTCGCGATCGACCAGTTCACGATCGTCGACACCCGGCGTGAGACGGTCGATTTCAGTTCGCCCTATTACGCCGTCACGCAGTCGGTGCTGGCGCTGAAGAACTCTCCCGCGGCGCGAGCCAAGTCGCTGGCCGACCTCGCGCCGTTCCGCCTCGGGGCGCAGGTGGGATCCACGAGTTTCGACGCCATCACCCAGACCGTGCAGCCCCGCCAGGCGCCGGTCAGTTTCACCACCACCGACGACGCCAAGGCCGCCCTGGCCGCGGGCACCATCGACGCGCTCGTGGTGGACATCCCGACCGGATTTCAGATCACCGCCAACGAAGTGAAGGACAGTGTCCTCGTCGGGCAGTTCCCGCGCCCGAACGCCGTCACCGAATTCTTCGGCCTCGTACTGGAGAAGAACAGTCCGCTCACCGCGTGCGTCTCGGCGGCCGTCGATTCGCTCTACGCCGACGGGACGCTGGACGCCCTTGCCGCCGAGTGGATCACCGACACCGGCGGCGCGCACGTCCTCGATTGATCAGGCGTACAGCTCGACGAATGTCTGCAGGGACTTCTCGATGTCGCCCTTCAACGCCTTCGCGACACCCGAGCCGATCGGTCCGAACAGCGGTGCACCACCGAGTTCGATGGTGAACGCCACCTCCGACGCGCCGCCCTTCGCCTGGACGTCGAGCACCAGTCCGAGCTTCACGCCACCCTTGCCGTCACCCTTCAGAACGATGCGGTGAGGGGCGTCGTACTCCTTGATCGTCCACTTCACGCGGTTGCGGAGCCCCTTGACCGTGACGACGGAACTGATCTCGGTTCCGGCCGTGAGTGTCTCGGGCAGTTCGCCGCGCCAGCCGTCGTGGACCACGAACCACTTGTCGAAGTCCCGCAGATTCGAGGCCTTGTCCCAGGTGTCCTGGGGGCTGAGGGGAACGTCGGTCTTGACCGTGAGTTTCGCCATTGGGGCAGCCTAACGGCCCGTGAGTACTTGTTAACCGCGGGCGGTTAACAAGTACTCACGGGGCCGAAGGCCCTAGTGCGAGACGGCCTTCTCCACACCGACACCGGTGAGCGAGCGGACCTCCATCTCGGCCTGCTTGGCGGGATCCTCCGCCTTGCCGCGACCGATGTAGGTACCGGCGATGCCGAGCACGAACGCCAGCGGGATGGAGACGATGCCCGGGTTGGCGAGCGGGAAGAAGTCGAAGTCGGCGGTCGGGAACATCGACGACGGCTTACCGGACACGGCCGGGGAGAACACGATCAGCAGGAGGCAGCTGATCAGGCCGCCGTAGATGCTGAACAGGGCGCCGGTGGTGTTGAACTTCTTCCAGAACAGCGAGTACAGCAGCGTCGGCAGGTTGGCCGACGCGGCCACCGCGAAGGCGAGCGCCACCAGGAATGCGATGTTCTGGCCCATGGCGAGGATGCCGAGGACGATCGACACGAGGCCGATCACGACGACCGTGATCCGGGAGACCCGCACCTGGGACTCCTCCGACGCATGTCCGCGCTTGATGACGCTGGCGTAGATGTCGTGGGCGAACGACGCGGACGCCGTGATCGCCAGCCCCGCCACCACCGCGAGGATGGTCGCGAACGCCACCGCGGAGATGATCGCGAGGAAGATGGTGCCGCCCAGTTCGAACGCGAGCAGCGGTGCCGCCGCGTTCTCCTTGCCGGGTGCGGCGAGGATGACGTCGGGGCCGACCATCTTGGCGGCGCCGTAGCCGAGGACGAGCGTGAACAGGTAGAACGCGCCGATCAGTCCGATCGCCCAGGTGACCGAGCGGCGGGCTTCCTTGGCGGTGGGGACGGTGTAGAACCGCATCAGGACGTGCGGCAGGCCGGCGGTGCCGAGGACCAGCGCGATGCCGAGCGAGATGAAGTCGAGCTTGCTCATCGAACTGATGCCGTATTTGGCGCCGGGCGCGAGGATGTCGCGACCTGCGATCGCCTCGTTCGTGGAGCCGGCGACCGTCGCCTGGGCGTCGGCGAGCAGCTGGGAGAAGTTGCCGCGCACCGCGAACAGGACGAGGAAGAACATGACGCCTGCGCCCGCGACCAGCAGCACCGCCTTGACCATCTGCACGTAGGTGGTGCCCTTCATGCCACCGACCAGTACGTAGACGATCATCAGCACACCGACGACCGCGACGACGATTGCCTGACCGACCTTGCCGTCGATGTTCAGCAGCAGCGCGACGAGCCCGCCCGCGCCCGCCATCTGCGCAAGCAGGTAGAACAGCGAGACCACCAGAGTGGACAGCGCCGCCGCCATCCGTACCGGACGCTGCTTGAGCCGGAAGCTCAGCACGTCGGCCATCGTGAATCGGCCGGTGTTGCGCAGCAGTTCCGCGACCAGCAGCAGGGCCACCAGCCACGCGACGAGGAAGCCGACGGAGTACAGGAAGCCGTCGTAGCCGTACACCGCGATGGCGCCGGCGATGCCGAGGAACGACGCCGCCGACAGGTAGTCGCCGGCGATGGCGAAGCCGTTCTGCGGTCCGGAGAACTGGCCGCCGCCGGTGTAGAAGTCCGAGGCCTTCTTGGTGGTGCGGCTCGCGCGGATCACGATGGTCATCGTGATCACGACGAACGCCACGAAGATGGCGATGTTGAGGAGCGGGTTGCCGACGTCGGTGGCTGCGGCGAGTGTGGTGATCACTTGAGCGGTCCTTCCAGCTCTTCGCGGATCGCGGCGGAGCGGGGATCGAGTTCCCGGTTGGCGAACTTCACGTACAGCGCGGTGATCACGAACGTGGTCACGAACTGGCCGAGACCGAGGATGATGCCGAGGTTGACGTTGCCGATCACCTTGGTGGCCATGAACTCGGGGGCGTACGTGGCCAGCAGGACGTAGGCCGCGTACCAGGCGAGGAAGAATGCCGTCATCGGGAAGACGAAACTGCGCAGACGGTGTCGCAACTCCTGGAACTCCGGGCTCGCCTGCATGTCTACGAAGGCTTGCGCATCAGGGGTGCGCCGCTTCTGCGGTGCGCCCTCACTGAGGTCGGCTGTGGTCACTGCAGACTCCTTGGTCGTGTGAAGTGAACTGGGTGCCGACGTTAGTGAGAGGTGAGTCACAGAAACAGGCTGTGGCGGCTGTCACACGGCGAGCTGCCGGACTGTGCGGCGAGCGGTCACCCGACCGCGACAAGCGGCTCCGCCGCCCGTGCGCCTTTCTGGTTGCGGGAGCTACCAAAAAGGCTCACGGGGAGCGGAGCTCCCTCTCGCGGTCGGAGCCCACATCGAGCCGCTCGGGGGCGTGCATGCGGGTGAAGATCCGACTGAGGTCGACGGGTATCTGACGCTTCGTCACCTTGCTGACCAGCACCATCGTGACGAAGGCCAGCGGGACGCTGACCGCCGCCGGGTAGGCGACCATCGCGGCGGGCCAGCCGTTCCAGGCGTCGACGGTGAGACCGCCGAAAACCGACACTCCGGCCGCGCACCCGGCGACGAGCCCGCCCGTCACCATCCCGGCACCGGCCCCGACGGCGGTGAGTCCACGCCACCAGATGCCGAGGACGAGCAGCGGGCAGAGGGTCGACGCCGCGACCGCGAACACCAGCCCCACGGTGCGCGACAGGTCCAGCGACGTCACCGCCAGCGACAGCGCCAGCGGCACCGCCCCGGCGAGGACGGCGGCGATCCGGAAGTCCCGGATCCGGCCGCGCAGGACGTCGGTGCTCAGTACCCCGGCGATGCTGACGAGCAGGCCGGACGACGTGGACAGGAACGCGGCGATCGCACCGGACGCGACCAGCGCGGCGAGGAGTTGCCCGGCCCACCCGGAGAAGACGGAGCCGGGCAGCAGCAGGACCGCGGCGTCGGACGTGCCGGTGATGAGCAGTTGCGGCACGTACAGCCGCGCGAACACCCCGAGCAGTGTCGGGAACAGGTAGAAGACGCCGAGCAACCCGACCACGGCCAGCGACGTCAGCCGGGCGGCCCGCCCGTCGGGGTTGGTGTAGAACCGGACCAGCACGTGCGGCAGCCCGAGGGTGCCGAGGAAGGTGGCGAGGATCAGCGAGTACACCTGGTACATGGGGTGGTCGCCGCCGAATCCCCAGCCGGGGGCGATCCAGTCGGAGTTGTCGGCGGGTGCGCCCGCGACCACGGGAACGGGTGCCCCGGCTTCGAGGGTCATCGTGGTGCCCTCGCCGAGGTGGTGTTCGCCCGGTTCGAGCCGGATGTCGCCGGTCGCCGCGACGCCGTCGATCGTCCCCGACCCGCCGACGGTCACCGGTTCGGACACCTGCACGACGACGTCGGTGGTGATGTCGACGGTGGTCTGTTCGCTGACGGTGGGCGGTGCGGCGGCGCCCAGTTCGTGGTGGTCGGCGAAGAAGTACACCGACAGCACCAGCGCCGGGATCGCGACCGCGGTGAGTTTCAGCCAGTACTGGAAGGCCTGGACGAACGTGATGGACCGCATGCCGCCGCCGACGACGTTGGCGATGACGATGACCCCGACGACGACGGCCCCGACCCAGCTGGGCACACCGAGCAGGATGTTCAGCGTCAGTCCTGCGCCCTGGAGTTGCGGGACGAGGTACAGGGCGCAGACGGCGGCGACGACGAGCATCGACAGGGTGCGGAGCCGGCGCGACCCGAGCCGGAACTCGGCGAAGTCGGGCACCGTGTAGGCGCCGGACCGTCGCAGCGGTGCGGCGACGAACAGCAGCAGCCCGAGGTAGCCGGCGGTGAATCCGATCGGGTACCAGAGGGCGTCCGCGCCGTATTTCGCGATCAGGCCTGCGACGCCGAGAAAGGATGCGGCGGACAGGTACTCGCCGGATATGGCGGCGGCGTTCCACCGCGGTCCGACGCTGCGGGACGCGACGAGGAAGTCGGAGGTGGTGCGCGCCAACCGCACTCCGTAGATGCCGATGGCCACCGTCGCGACCGCGGCGGCCGCGAGACCTGCCAGGGTCAGCCAGGGAATGGGTTGGTCGGTGGGCACGGGACGCTCAGTCGTCCACCAGGTCGGTGAATTCCTGCTCGTTGCGCTCGGCCTGCCGCACGTAGATCCAGCCGGTGGTGAGCAGCACCGGGTACACGAGCGCGCCGAGCACCACCCACGGCAGCCGGATTCCCAGCACCGACACGTTCGACAACGCCGGGAACAGGAACATCACGAGCGGCACCGCGCACAGCAGGCACGCCGCGAGGAGCGCCAGCCGGATCGCGAGCACGAGCTGGGTGCGGACGAGCCCGCGGATCATCGCGTCCCCGACCGCCGTCTGTTCCTGCACCTCGACGCGGGTGCGGACGATGCGCGCGCCGCGACGCTGGGCGAGGACGACCCGCACCCGCTCGGGCGAGCTCATCGCGCGGTCCACGTCTGTTTCGGCGCCCGGACCAGCCGGTCCTTGAGCATCCGGGTGTGCCTGCGGCTGACCGGCAGTTCGACGGGCGGGTGGTCGCCGTGGGCGCGGAGGCACACGACCAGACCCGTGCCGACGGTCCGGATCCCCGTGACCCGCGGCAGCGCGACGAGGTACGAGCGGTGCACCCGCAGGAACCCGGCGTCCGCCCACCGTGTCTCCAGCGCCGAGATGGGGATGCGGACGAGGTGGGAGCCGTCCGCGGTGTGCAGGCGCGCGTAGTCGCCGTCCGCTTCGACCCATTCGACGGAGGACCGGTGCACGAGGGTGGTGATGCCGCCGAGTTCGACGGGGATCACCTCGTCGGTGGGAGCGGGAGGCCCGGCGTCGATGCGCCTGCGACGCCCCTCGACGATGCGGCGCACGGACTCCGCCAGCCGCTCCTCGCGCAACGGTTTGAGGAGGTAGTCCACGGCGCCGAGGTCGAAGGCGGCGACGGCCCGGTCGTCGTGGGCGGTCACGAACACCACCTGCGGCGGCGACGCGAAGTTCGCGAGGATCCCGGCCAGCTCGAGACCGTCGAGTCCGGGCATGTTGATGTCGAGGAAGACGGCGTCGATGTCGCCGTCCCGGAGGATTCGCAACGCCGTGGTGGCGTCGCCCGCGGTCCGGATGTCGCCGACGGCGTCCTGGGCGCGCAGCAGGAACGCCAGCTCGTCGAGGGCGGGTTTCTCGTCGTCGACGGCCAGCACGGTGAGGGGTGCGTCCGGAGACCTGTCGTCAGTGTGGTTCACAACGACAGCAATCGTCGCACGGACGCTTCCCGCTCACGTCGAGATCCCCCGCCGGAACTTCGGGACGCGCATGCTCACCTTGGTGCCCGCGCCGGGCGCGGTCTCGACCACCAGTCCGTAGTCGTTGCCGAACGCGGCGCGCAGGCGGTCGTCGACGTTGGCGAGCCCGACGTGCGCCGCCTCCTTGACCCCGGACGACTCGGCCACCGCGTCCAGCGACCCCGACCGCAGCAGTTCCGGGTCCATGCCGACGCCGTCGTCCTCGACGCTGATCACGCAGTCGGTGCCCTCGTCGGCGGCGACGATGCTGACGGTGCCGCCGTCCGGTTTGGCGGCGATGCCGTGCCGCACCGCGTTCTCGACCAGCGGTTGCAGGGCGAGGAACGGCAGCACCACGTTCAGCACCTCGGGTGCCACCTGCAGTTTCACGGCGAGGGCGTCGCCGAACCGGGCGCGCTCGAGGGTGAGGTACCGGTCGATGTTGCGCAGTTCGTCGGCCAGCAGCGTGAACTCGCCCGCCGACCGGAACGAGTACCGGGTGAAGTCGGCGAATTCGAGGATCAGTTCCCGGGCGCGGTCGGGGTCGGTGCGGACGAACGACGCCACCGTGTTCAACGCGTTGTAGATGAAATGGGGGCTGATCTGCGCGCGGAGCGCCCGCACCTCGGCGCGGTCGAGGCGGGCGCGGGACGCGTCGAGGTCGGCGAGTTCGATCTGGCTGCACGCGTACCGGGCGACCTCGGTGACGGCGCCGAGCATGCCCGGTCCGGGGTCTTCGGTGGTGACGATGCCGAGCACGCCGACCACCCCGGTGGCCTCGATGAGCAGCGGCTGGGCGATCAGCGCCCGCACCGCATTGTCGCCGGTGCCCCGGACGAGGCCGCCGTAGGCGACGAGCACCCGGCGTTCCCCGTCGACGGCGCGGGCCGCCGCGTCGCGTAGTTGTTCGGTCATGGCCTCGTGCGGTCCGCTCCACGCGAGCAGGTCACCGGCGGCGTCGAAGACACCCAGCGCCTGCGCCCCGGTCAGCTGACGCAGATGCGGGGCGGCCTCGTCCGCCGACGTCTCGTCGAGCCCCCGCCGCAACGGGCGCGCCGCCAGCGACGCGGTATGCAGGGTCGTGTGGACGGCCCGCTCGGTGGGTGTCGTCAACTCGCGCCGAGCGCGCAGCCACACGGCGGTGAACGTGACGAGAGGAACGAGGACGAGCAACGCCACCACGGCGACGACGGATCCCGTCATTCGCCGGCGTCCAGTCGGGCGGTCACGGTGTTCCTCCCTCGGCGCACGTGTCCGGTGCGGGCACGCCGGCGAAGCGGTCGGCGATCCACTGCACCGCCCCGGGGACGGATCGCCCGTCCGCGTGGCCCTCCCCGGGCCGGGTGTCGAACTCGACGACGTCGCCGAGCGTGCACGCGTTGTCGACGGCCTGCGAAGTCCATTGCGGCAGAATGAGGTTGTCCCGATCCCCCACCACGACGAGCATCGGGCCGCCCGCACCGGTCCTCGGCAGCGCGATGTCCTGCAGCCACCCGCGCATGCGCTCGGCGTCGGCCGCCGTCCGCGGGCCCGTGTCGGCCGGGGTGAGCTGGGTCGCCACCGTCCACTTCTCCTGGAGTTTCGCGGCGACGCACGACAGCGTGACGTCGGGGCTGGCGGCGAGGGCGCCGCGCATGTAGTCGTCCGGGTTCAGCTCCGGGTGGATCACCTTCAGTCCCTCGAGGAGGTACGGCAGGAACATCTTCTGCGGCAACGACAGTGGTTCGACGGTCCCGTCGGCGACGATCCCCGACAGGTCGGCAGCGGGTGACAGGTTCGCCGCGCCGACGAATTCGAGGCCGTCGCCGTAGTCGCCGGCGTGCTCGGCCGCCGACCACGACGCCTGCCCGCCCTGCGACACTCCGAGCGCCGCCCAGCGCGCCGACGCGTCCGGCACCACGTTGCGCGCCGCCCGGACCGCGTCGATCAGGTCGTAGGCGGCGGTGTCCGGTTCGAGGTAGGGGTGCGGGCCGTCGGTGCCGAGACCTTGATAGTCGGTGACGGTCACGACGTACCCCCGCTGCAGCAGCGGGCGGACGAGGTTCGTGGTGCCCAGCAGCGTCGGCGAGGACGAGGGGGCGCATTCGTCGGTGACGCCCGTGGTGCCGTGCCCGACCGTCACGACGGGCCTGCCACCGTCCGGTGCGGGGCCGCCGGGAGTGAAGACCGTGCCCACCACCTCCGCGCCGCCGCCGTCGACGCCGGACGTCGACCGGTAGACGACGCGGGTGGCCGTGGCACCGAGTGCGGTGATCGCCGGATCGATGTCGGGCACCGGCTGCCGGCTGATCAGCGCGCCCCGCTGGTCGCCCGTCGGCGCCGGGGAAACGGACGGAGAAGTGGGTGCGGCCACCGACGTCGTGGGGGGCGAGGCCGGGGAGGCCGCGTCCGTGGCGCAGGCGGTCAGCGTCAGGGGAACAGTCAGCGCCAGGGCACCGGCCAGCGCGACCACGGCGGTTCGCACCGGACGCACACCCACCTCGCACCTCATTCGCGACGTCTCCGCACCCGCTCCTCGGCTGCGGCCTCCTCCACATCGAGGCCTTCCAACACGCTACGCATCACTTCGTCGTCGAGTGTGCCCGCATCGCGGGCGGCGATGAGCGCCTCCCGCTGCGCGCGCAGGGCGGCGCGGCGGTAGTGGTCGAACAGTGCGCCTGCCCGCTGCTTCTCGGCGGCGTCCTCCGCCTCCTCGGCCTGCAGACGGGCCCGCATCGACCGCCGCACCCGGTCGAGGATGTCGGTGACCGACGCGCGGTCGACTCCCGCGGGCGGGTTCGCGGCGAATTCGACGAGCGCCCGTTCGCCCGCGTCACGTGAGATCGCGCGGGCCAGCGTCACCTGTTCCTCCTCACGCCTGCGTTCGTCGGGATCCGCAAGATCGAGGGTCCGGATCAGCAGCGGCATGGTGGCGCCCTGGATCAGCAGTGTGCCGACGGCCACGACGAACGCGATCGCCTGGATCACCTCGCGTCCCGGGAACGGCTGCCCGCTCGCGATCACCACGGGCACACCGGACGCGGCGGCGAGCGTGACCACCCCGCGCATTCCCGCCCAGGACACGACGACGCTCTCCCGCCACCCCAGTTCCACCGAGCCGCCCGGCGCTGTGATCGCCAGCCCGAGCCGGCGGCGGAGCCAGTGCAGCAGGATCCACGCCGGCCGGATCGCCATGACCACGGCGAGGACCGCGAAGCCGTAGAAGAAGACGTGGTGCACCGGTAGGCCCTGGTCGCGGACGTCGTCGATGACGAACTTCAGTTGCAGTCCCATGTAGGCGAACACGAACATCTCGAGCAGGAGGTCGACGCTCTCCCACAGCGACCGCTCCTGGATTCGGGTGGCCACGGAGGCGTCGGTGGCCTTGTGCCCCATCAGGAACCCCGCGGCGACCACCGACAGCACACCGGACGCGTGTACCTCCTCGGCGACGAGATACGCGACGAACGGGAGCATCAGCCCCAGCACCGTTTCCAGCGGTGAGTCGTACATGCGGTGACGCACCCACTCGACGATCTTCGCTAGTACCAGTCCGATGAGCACCCCGCCGACCACCTCGTAGCCGAAGAACACCACGGGAGGGACCGGGATCGTCGCCCCGACGACTGCGGAGACGGCGACGGTGAACAGGGTCAGCGCGGTCGCGTCGTTGACGAGCCCCTCGCCGGTGAGGATCGCAATCACCCGGTTCGGCAGGCCGAGCCTGCGGCCGACCGCGACGGCACTGACCGCGTCCGTCGGCGCGACGACGGCGCCGAGGACCAGCGCCGCGCCGAGCGTGAATTCGGGGACCAGCCAGTTGGCGAAGAAGGCCACCCCGACGGCGGTCACGAGAACGGTGAAGATCCCCAGCCGGAGAATCGGTGCAAGGTGGCGCCGGAACGTGGCCACCGAGAACTTCAGCGCCGCGGAATACAGCAGCGGCGGCAGCACCACACCGAGGATGGCGTCCGGGTCCAGTTCGAGCCGCGGCATCCCGGGGATGAACGACGCCACCGACCCGATGGTCACGAGCACCAGCGGCGCCTGCAGATCGCGGCGCTTCGCGAAACTCGTCACGGCGATGGCCGCGATGATGACGAGGAGCACGAGGACGCCGTTCACGACACCGATTCTGCCGCGCCCGCCCACGATGCGCGGGTCATCTCCGAAGACCCGTGCGGGCCCCGGTCCGAGAACCGGGGCCCGCACGGGTGTGTCTGGGAAGGGTTCACTCCTTCGGGGGAACAGCCTTCTTCGCCGCGTCGGCGGCCTTGTCGATCTTGTCGCTGTACTTGCCCCCGGTCTTGCTGTCCGCGACGTCGGCGGCCTTGTCGATGGCGCCGTGAACCTTGTCCGCGTTCTGCGAAGCGGCTTCCTTCCCCTTGCCCAGCAGGCCCTTCAGTGTGTCGACGAAACTCATCGTTCTTCCTCCTTGTGCATGCGCACGCAGTGTCCGCGCGAGTTCGATCACCCGCCGTGCACCCAGTCTCACAGCATTGACTCGGCGACGCCAACCGTTCGGATCGTCGCGAGCGGTACTCCGGTCAGTGCACGCCCGGAAGATCTTCCGGGGCCGCGAAGAGGCGGCGGTGCTCACCGTGCAGCCGGCCCGTGACCCACCATCCGATTTCGACGAGAACCACTCCCACGAGCCCGCACACGAGAGCGGAGGTGGTGGCGGCGACGTTGGTCGGATCGAGTTTGAAGAACTCCCGCGTGAACGGCAACGCGAACAGGATGAGGTATCCCGCTACGGATCCGAAGATCAGCACCAGCTTCCACCACACGTACGGCCGGGCGACGACGGCCAGCACCCACAGGGCGATCATGATGAGGGTGATGAGCGCCGACGTGCCTGCCTGAATCTTCTGCGTCTCCGTCTGATCCGGGCCCGCGTACACGAGAAGGTACGAAATGAACGTCGTGACACCGATGATCACACCGGACGGCACGGCGAGACGCATCACACGCGGCACGAACCCGGAGCGCGCCCGCTCGTTGTTCGGGGCCAGCGACAGGATGAACGCGGGAATGCCGATGGTGAACCAGGCGGCGATCGTGACGTGCCGCGGCAGGAACGGATACGGCACCGGCTCGAAATGGAAGATCTGCGACAGCACACCGGTGAGTCCGATGAGGAACGCCAGCAACACCGAGTACACGGTCTTGGTGAGGAACAGGTTCGAGACGCGTTCGATGTTGCCGATCACCCGGCGGCCCTCGCCCACCACGTACGGCAGGGTGGCGAACTTGTTGTCCAGCAACACGATCTGCGCGACCGCGCGGGTGGCGGGGCTGCCCGAGCCCATCGACACCCCGATGTCGGCATCTTTGAGGGCCAGCACGTCGTTGACGCCGTCGCCCGTCATCGCGACGGTGTGACCGCGAGACTGCAGCGCCCCCACCATCTCCCGCTTCTGGTCTGGGCGCACCCGGCCGAACGTCGTCGCCGTTTCCAGGGTCTCGGCGAGGGCGTCGCGGTCGGCGGGCAGTTCGCGGGCGTCGACGGGACGGTCGCCGCCGGGCAGTCCGAGCGACCCGGCCACGGCGCCGACCGACACGGCGTTGTCACCGGAGATGACCTTCACGGTGACGTTCTGGCTCGCGAAGTACTCGAGGGTGCCGCGAGCGTCGGGACGCACGCGCTGTTCCAGGATCACCAGCGCGCGCGGCGTGATCGCACCCGGCGCCGCGGGGTGGTCCACCGGGACGTCGCAACTGCCGAGCAGGAGCACCCGCAGTCCCGAGGAGCCGACTTCCTCGGCCTGCCGGGCCATGTCGCTGCCGGGGTCGAGCAGCACATCCGGTGCGCCCAGGACCCAGTTGCCGTGGGCACCGTACGACTGGCCGCTCCACTTCTTGGCCGAGGAGAACGGGGCCTCCGCGGTGGCGTCGCCCCAGCCGGGGGCGTCGGGGAAGGCTTCCGCGATGGCGAGGACACTGGCGTTCGGCCGCGGGTCGGACGCCGCCATCGCGGCGAGCGCCGCGCGGGACGGTTCGGCGTCGGACGGGTCGGCGCAGCGCAGTTCGGACAGCCGCATGCCGTTCTCGGTGAGAGTGCCGGTCTTGTCGGCGCACACCACGTCGACGCGGGCGAGGCCTTCGATGGCGGGCAACTCCTGCACGAGGCACTGCCGCTGACCGAGCCGGACCACCCCGACCGCGAACGCGATCGACGTCATCAGCACCAGCCCCTCGGGCACCATCGGGACCAGCGCGGCCACCATCCCGCTCAGCGCCGGCCGGATCGACTCGCCGCTCGAGAACAACTGGTTGTAGATGATCAGCAGACCCGCCGGAATCATCAGGTACGTGATGAACTTCAGGATCTTGTCGATGCCGCTGCGCAACTCCGAGTGCACGAGCGTGAACTTGCTGGCCTCGTCCGCGAGTTTGGCGGCGTACGCGTCGCTTCCGACCTTCGTGGCCCGGTAACAGCCGCTGCCCGACGCGACGAAACTCCCCGACAGCACCTGCTGACCGATGTCCTTGTGCACGGGGTCGGCCTCACCGGTGAGGAGGGACTCGTCGATGTCGAGGGACGCCGCCTCCACCACGACCCCGTCGACGACGATCTGGTCGCCGGCGCCGAGTTCGATGATGTCGTCGAGCACGACCTCCCGCGGTGCCATCGCGACGGCGACGCCGTCGCGGCGCACCACCGGTTTGGTCTGGCTGACGATCGCCAGCTTGTCGAGGGTCCGTTTGGCCCGCACTTCCTGGATGATGCCGATCCCGCTGTTGGCGATGATCAGCAGGCCGAACATGCCGTCGATGATCGAACCGGTGGCCAGCACGATGATCAGCAGCACCCCGAGGATCGCGTTGATCCGGGTGAACACGTTGGCGCGCACGATGTCGCGCACCGACCGGCTGGCCCGATCCGGGACGTCGTTGGTCTTGCCGGCCGCCACCCGCTCCGCAACCTGGGCGGCCGTCAGCCCCTCCACCGCGACGACTGCAACGCTGTCGGTGCCGGTTTCGTCGTATGCCATGGTCAAAGGCTACGCAACGACGCTCGGCTCCGAGGGGATGCGCGCCGGACTCAGCCGAGTGCGGTCCACCACGGGGTCTGGGCGGCCGGCTTCAGTGCGTCGACGCGCTGCCCGGGCATCGGCACGGCCACCGGGGTGCCCGCCTCCTGCGCGGCCGCGAGCAGCCGGACGATCGGCTCGGACCAGGTGTGGAACGCGAGGTTGAACGTGGCCCAGTGCACCGGCACCAGCAGTCCACGGGTCGCGTCGCCGGCGTTGAGGTCGGCGTGCGTCTGCACCGCCTCCTCGGGGTTCATGTGGATGTCCGCCCACCTGGTGTCGTAGGCGCCGACGGGCAGCAGCGTGAGATCGAACGGTCCGTACCGGCGGCCCAGGTCGGCGAACCGCGTCGTGTATCCGCTGTCGCCGCCGAAGAACACTTTCCGGCTCGGGCCTGCGAGCACCCACGACGCCCACTGGGTGGTGTTGCGCACCAGGCCCCGGCCGGAGAAGTGCCGGGCCTCGGTGCACGTGAGTGTGAGTTCACCGAGTGTCGTCGACTCGTCCCAGTCGAGTTCCACGATCCTCTCCTCCGGCACCCGCCACTGACGCAGGTGCGCACCGAGCCCGACCGGAACGACGAACGGCGCCTTCTGGGTGGCGGCGAGTTGCTGCACGGTTGCCATGTCGAGGTGGTCGTAGTGGTCGTGCGAGATGACGATGGCGTCGAGGACGGGCAGGTCGGCCAGCGGCACCGGGGTCGGGTGCATGCGGGACGGACCGAGAAGCGCGGACGGCGACACCCGATTGCTCCACACCGGGTCGGCCAGCACCCGGTAGCCGTCGACCTCGACGAGCACACTCGAATGGCCGTACCAGGTGACGGCGACGTCGGCCGCCTCGACGGGCGCGAGGGGCGTCGCGAGCGGGATCGGCCTGCGCGGGCGTCCCGCCTTGCCCCGCGTGATCAGCGCCTTGAGAATCCCCGTCTCCGAACCGGGCAGCATCATGCTGCTCGGATCGGTGTTGTGGAACTGACGGTCGCGGTACCGCGGCGACGTCGCGGCGTACGGGCGCACCTTGGCACGCGACGCGCCCATCTGAGACGGAAGGCCCCACGCGGCGCGTGTCAGCCACCCGAGGGCGGCGGTGGCCAGAACAGTCGTCACGGCGTTCTTCGCTTTCACCCCGACAACTGTAACCACGCGTGCGGGAAAGGTGCGGCCGACGGCTACTGACCGCGGAACACCGGGGGACGCTTCTCGGCGCGGGCGGCCCGCGCCTCCTGCGCGTCGTAGCTCTTCCACGCCGCATGCAACGCCGCGAGCTGCTCGGGCGGCGGCGGACTCTGGGTGCCGTCGTCGTTGAGCACCATCTTGAGGTGTTGCAGCGACAGCGGCGCCAGGCGTGCGATCGAGTGCGCCCACTGCTGCGCGACGGCGAGGTCGCCGCGCTTGTTGGCGAGGCCGTGCGCCAGCGCCTCGTCGGCCCCGACCTCTTCCGCGCCGAGCAGGATCGTTCGTGCCGGTCCGCCGCCGATCAGGGCGGCCAGCCGGTGCACGGTCCACCGGTCCACGGAGATCCCGAGCTTGGCGGCGGGGATGGCGAAGCGCGCCTCGGGTGCGACCACCCGCAGGTCCGCGGCGAGCGCCAGCTGGCTGCCCGCGCCGATCGCGGGACCGTTGATCGCGGCGATGACGGGGACGGGGACCGAGTCGATGGTGTGCAGCATCTCGAGCAGGGTGTCGGTGAACCCGTCGGCGTACACGTCGCCCGACAGGTCGGCGCCCGCGCAGAACGCGCTGCCCTGCCCTGTGAGGACGATCACCCGCGCGCCGTCGGTGACGGACTTCTCCGTCTCCTCGCGCAGCAGTTCGCAGATCTCGGTGTTCAACGCATTGCGACGGTCGGGTCGTTGCAGTTCGAGGGTGAAGACGTCGCCGTCACGACTCGTCCCGATCATGTCCACTCGCTTTCTTCGTGATTGCTGTCCACTGACAATTTTCTCCCCGCCCACCCGACTGGACATCCGTCACCCAACCACAGTCGAATCGACCGGAACACACGAGCCTCTCCGGTAGTTGTGAGGATGGAGGTGAGGACCGACATGAACAGTGAAGTGGACGTCGCCGTGATCGGCGCGGGGCAGGCGGGGCTGTCCGCCGCCTACTATCTGCGCAGGTTCGGAGTGGAACCGGAGTCCGGTTTCGTCGTGCTCGATCACGCCCCGGGGCCCGGCGGCGCGTGGCAGTTCCGGTGGCCGTCCCTGACGCTGAGCACCGTCAACGGTGTTCACGACCTGCCCGGGCTCGGCTTCGCCGAGACGGTCGGCGTGGACCCGCACGACCCCGAGGCCGCGCTGGTGCACGCGTCGAGCGCGGTTCCCCAGTACTTCGCGACGTACGAGAAACAGTTCGAGTTGCCGGTGCACCGTCCTGTGCACACCCGGGTGGTGTGCGCCCGCGGCGAGCGTCTGCGGATCGAGACCGACAGCGGCGTGGTGTCGGCCCGCGGTCTGATCAACGCGACGGGAACGTGGGAGCGCCCCTTCATTCCCCGCTACCCCGGCGCGGAGTCGTTCACCGGCAGCCAGGTGCACACCAGGGACTACTCCTCGGCGCAGGACTTCGCGGGGCAGCATGTCCTCGTCGTCGGCGGCGGCATCTCGGCGGTGCAGTTGCTCGACGAGATCTCCCGGGTCACCACCACGACGTGGGTGACGCGCCGCCCGCCGGAGTTCCGGGACGAGCCGTTCACGCCCGAGATCGGCCGCGCCGCAGTCGCTCTGGTCGAGGACCGGGTTCGCCGCGGGCTGCCGCCGGGCTCGGTGGTGTCGGTGACGGGGCTGCCCGTGACGCCCGCGATCCGTGCCGCCCGCGAACGCGGGGTGCTGGCGCGGCAGCCGATGTTCAGCGAGATCACCGAGGACGGTGTCCGCTGGGCCGACGGCCACGAGGAAAAGGTCGATGTGATCCTGTGGTGCACCGGTTTCCGCAGTTCACTCGATCACCTCGCACCGCTGCGGCTGCGCGGTCCGGGAGGCGGCATCACGATGACCGGACGCCTGGCCACCCAGGTGGCGTCGGATCCGCGGATCCATCTGGTGGGCTACGGACCGTCGTCGTCCACGATCGGCGCGAACCGGGCCGGGCAGGCCGCGGCCCGCGAACTCACCCGGCACCTCGGGTTGCCCGCCCCTACTTGATCAGCGAGGCGACGAACGAGGCCTGGTCGGGTCCCGCCTGGTACATGCTGCCGAAGTGACCACCCGAGTACACCCGGTAGTCGAGAGTCGTCCCGGCCGTGCGCATCTCGGAGACAAGTTTCTCCGTCAGCGGCAGCGGCACCGACGCGTCGGTGACCCCCTGCACGAGCAGCAGCGGACGGTCGTACCCCGCGACCGGGACCTCGAGGTATTCGCGCAACGCGTCCTGTAGCGCGGGCACGTCGAGCGCCCGCGACAGCATCTGCGCCACCGACACGCTCCCGGTCATGGCCGCGAACTGCCGGAACGGCACCTCGGGGGCCGCGTCCACGAACTGCTTCCCGACCGGGGTCAGATAGCTGTCGACGTCCAGTTCCGGGTACGCGTCCCGGACCCCGGCGATCAGGTACGACATGTACACGGTGAGACCGGCGAGGCCCTGCGGCGGAAACGCGGGACCGCTCCAGGTCGACACCGTCTCGATGTTCGACGGCACCCCGTTCGCGACGGCCCCGCGGTAGTCGAGTTCCGGCGCGTACGACGTGGCTGCGTGTGCGGCGAACACCGCGGCCTGACCGCCCTGGGACAGTCCGACGGCCATCCACGTGGCGGAGAGGTCGGCGTCGACCTCCCGCGCGGCGCGCACGGCGTCGATCACGCTGCGGCCTGCGACCTTCCCGTCGAGGTAGGGCGGCACCCCGGGAGTGCCCAGGCCCACGTAGTCGGTGGCGGCCACGGCGTAGCCGAGTTGCAGCCAGCTGCTCACGTACTCCGAGGATTGCGGGTCGACGCCCGTCACCGAGGGTGCGTCGGCGTCGGAGTCCCCCACGGTTCCGTGTGCCCACGCGATGACGGGCCATCCCCCGGCGGGCGGCGTCCCGGGCGGCACGAACACCATCCCGGTGCAGGGGGTGATGCCGTGACGGTCGGTGGTCAGGTACGTCATCCGGTACGCACTTCCGGTTCCGCGGAGCCAGAGTTCGGCAGGCAACTCGGACGAGGCGACGACGGTGCCGGGGCTCGATCCGGCCCGCAGGGGATCCGCACCGACAGTTGGTGCCCACAGCACGCTGACCAGTGCGAGCAACGCCACGATGCGCCACCATCTCCGCACCTCTCAACGGTAGCTGCGCGGGGGCGGCACAGTACTGTGAATCGTCCACTCGCGGGGAAGCGGGACGCACGAGACCGGAGAGCAGAAGAGACATGAGTGACGACAGCCCGATCCTGACTCCCGGCGACACTTGCTGGCAGGTTGCCCGCGCCGATCGTCTCGCGTGCATCGTCGACGCGGCGGACTACTTCCGTCACGCCAAGTCCGCGATGCTGCAGGCGCGCAGGCGGATCATCCTCATCGGCTGGGACTTCGACACGCGGATCGAGTTCGAACCGGACGAGAAGACGCTCGACGGGCCCAATCAGCTCGGCCGGTTCCTGGCCTGGCTGACGCGCGAACGTCCGGATCTCGACATCTACCTGCTCAAATGGAATATCGGGGCCTTCACCGCGATCGGACGCGGGATGACCCCGATCTTCGTGGTCAACTGGGTGACGGACCGCCGCCTGCACTTCGAACTCGATGCCGCCCACCCGATCGGTTCGGCGCACCACCAGAAGATCGTCGTCATCGACGACGCGCTCGCGTTCTGCGGCGGCATCGACATGACCGTCGACCGGTGGGACACCCCCGAACATCGGGACCGCAACCATTACCGGACGCAGCCGAACGGCAAGCGGTACGGGCCGTGGCACGACGCGACGACCGCCGTCGACGGGGACGCGGCGAAGGCCATCGGCGAACTGGCCCGCACCCGGTGGAAGGCGGCTACGGGGCAGGATCTGGCGGCGGTCGACGAGATCGCGGGACGGACGCCGTGGCCGGAGGGGCTGGAGCCGACGATGCGGGCCGTCGACGTGGGCGTCGCACGCACGCTGCCGGAGCTGGACGACCGGGACGAGGTCCGGGAGATCGAGGCCCTGTACCTGGCCGCGATCGCCGGCGCCGAGCGGTCGCTGTACATCGAGAGTCAGTACCTGGCGTCGCGCACCCTCGCCGAGGCGATCGCCGCGCGACTCCGCGAACCGGACGGGCCGGAGATCGTGCTGGTGCTGCCGCGCAACGCCGACGGCTGGCTCGAGCAGAAGGCGATGGACGGCGCCCGCCGCCGGTTGCTGCACCTGCTCTGGCGGGCCGACACCGGGAACCGGCTGGGCGTCTACTACCCCGTCACGGCGGGCGGTGAACCGATCTACGTCCACGCCAAGGTGCTGGTGATGGACGACCGTCTCCTGCGGGTGGGTTCGTCGAACCTCAACAACCGGTCGATGGGATTCGACTCCGAATGCGATCTCGCGGTCGAGGTCACCGCGGACACGGCGAACGGGGACGAACTGCGGGCGACCATCCTCGGCATTCGCCGTCAGCTCGTCTGCGAGCACCTCGGTGTCCCGGCCGGGCTGTTCGAGGACACGCTGACCGAGACGTCGTCGCTCCTGGGCACGGTCGAGGCGCTGCGCGGCGGCGGCCGGACCCTGGAGAAGTTCGAGCCGGACACGGTCGAGGACGAGGACAGCCCGCTGGCCGAGAACGAACTGATGGATCCCGAACGCACACCGCCGAGCTTCTGGGAACGGACCAGCCGGGGCCGGTTGCGGCGCAGGGTGATCCGGCGTCAGAAGGCCGCCGGTTCGGTGCGGTAGATGCGCCGGTAGTCCTTGCGGAACGCCCGCCGCCCCAGGATCGACCATGCCATCCTGGCCGCGAAAGGCATCTCCGACAGGAACATTCGACGCTCCTCGGGTGTCGCCCCCTGAAGGATGAAACCGAGGAACACCAGCAGCCGGTCCTTGGGGATCGACGCGCGGCCGCGGTCACCCATCTCCTGCCACTCGGCGAGCGTCATGAACTGCTCCGCCAACGGGAGGATGTGCCGCTCCTCCTCGTCCAGGTGCTCGCCCAGCGCCGCGGACAGCGCGGTCAGCGTCTTCGCCAGCGGTTCGCCGTCCACCGCATCCACCGTGAACGCGGCGCCCTGCGACTGCGCCAGCGACAGCAGTTCGGAGATGCGTTCGTGCTGCTCCTCCATCCGCAGTACCAGCGCCGCGTCGGTGGGCGCGCGGTCGAGCAGCTTCGGCCACAGCAGGTCGTCCTCACTCGAATGATGGTGGTGGAGGGCGGTGGCGAGTTCCTCGAAGAACGCCACCACCTCCCCGGCCCGGGCGGCGTCGCCGGCGGGAACCCGGCGGACGAGCGCGGGCAGCGCGGCGAACTGGCGGCGGAAGCAGTTGTGGACCACCACCATCTCGCGGGTGTCGGGGCGGGTCGTGTGAGCAGTCGGAGTCGTCATGCGATCAAGGGTCGGTTCGGCGTCTTGGAGAGCACTTGGAGGCCACTAGTGCTTACGCTTGGCACGATGGTGCGGATTCGAGTACTCGGGACGCTCGAGGCGGAGGACGAATCGGGGGCAGTCGACCTCGGCGGCCCCCGCCAGCGGGCCGTGCTCGCCCTGCTGCTCGTCGCGCGCGGCGAGGTGGTTCCGGTGGATAGGCTCGTCGACGACCTCTGGCACGGCGCTCCCCCGGCGCGGGCCGTCGGCGCACTTCAGGCTTACATTTCGAATCTGCGGCGGGCGCTGGAGCCGCGCCGCGCGCCGCGGGCGGACTCGACCGTCCTGGTGAGCCGAGCCCCCGGTTATGCGCTCACCC
Organism: Rhodococcus sp. ACS1; assembly: GCF_002300155.1. Taxonomy (NCBI): domain Bacteria; kingdom Bacillati; phylum Actinomycetota; class Actinomycetes; order Mycobacteriales; family Nocardiaceae; genus Rhodococcus; species Rhodococcus sp. ACS1. The sequence continues at coordinate 1,348,560 of NZ_NSDZ01000005.1, read as the reverse complement.
TGCCCTCGTCCGCGGTCGACGCGTGGGAGTTCGAGAGCCTGGTCCGCTCCGCCGCGGGCACCGGGCGGGCCGACCTGGAGCGGGCGCTGGGCCTGTGGCGGGGGCCGGCGTTCGCCGAGGTAGCCGGTGAGCACTGGGCGCTCGCCGAGATCGCCCGGCTCGAGGAACTGCGGGTGGTGGCGCGCGAACGGGCGGTGGCCGCCGCCGTCGCGTCCGGCGACGCCGCGGGCGCGGTACTCGACGCGCAGTCCCTCACCCGGGACCATCCGCTCCGGGAAGAGGGGTGGCGGTTGCTCGCCCTGGCGCTGCACCGCAGCGGGCGACAGGCCGACGCCCTGGCCGCGTTGCGGGAGGCCCGCGGCAGGCTGGCGAACGAACTCGGCCTCGACCCCGGTCCCGGTCTGACGGAACTCGAACGCCGGATCCTCACGGGCACCGTCCCGTCCGCACCGGCACCGGCACCCGCTCCCGCCACGGTGCCCGTCGACACCGCCCCGGCCCCCTGGTTCCTCGGCCGCGCCGCGGAATTGGCGACCCTGACCGACCTGATGAGCGATCCCGGCACCCCCGTGGTCCTCCTCGGCGGCGACGCCGGATCGGGGAAGTCGTCCCTGCTGCGCCGGTTCCGTCGCACCCTGCACGCCGCCGGGTGGCAGGTGGCGGTGGGGCGCTGCCCCGAGGTGGACGGCGCCCCGCCCGCCTGGGCGTGGGTGGAAATCCTGCGGGCACTGCACGAGACGGTCGACCCCGGTGCCGAGGCGGACGCGCTGGCGCCCCTGCTCGCCGACGACCGTTCGCACGCGGCGCGGCCGGACGACCCGAGCGGACGGTTCCTGCTGCACCGTGCCGTCGCCGACTACCTCGGGACCGTCCGCGATCACGGCCCGCTCGCCGTCGTCCTCGACGATGTCCACCGCGGCGACGAGGACACCCTGTCGATCCTCGTGCGGCTCGCCCAGCAGCGGTCGCCGATCCTGCTGATCCTCGCGTTCCGCCCGGACGAGATCGACGCGAACCTGGAGAACTGCTTCGCCGACCTCGCGTCGCTGCAACCCACGCGCATCCGCCTCGGCGGACTCGGACCCGAGGAGTCGGCGGAGCTGATCCGGCACGTGTCGGGCCGCGACCCCGACCCCGATATCCTCCGCGCGCTCGCCGACCGGACCGGCGGAAACCCGTTCTACCTGCAGGAAAGCGCCCGGCTCCTGGACAGTGAAGGTGAACTGGTGGCCACGTCGGAGGTGCCCGAGGGGGTCCGGGACGTTCTCCGCAGGCGGATCGCCCGCCTCCCCGAACTGACTGTGTCCGTCCTGCGACTGGCCGCGGTGGTGGGCCGCGAATCCGACGTCGACGTCCTCACCCGAGCCGCCGAAGTCGGCGAGGACGCCGTGTTCGACGCACTCGAATCGGGCGTGATCGCCGGACTGCTCGGCGAGCCGCGCGCCGGGACCGTCCGCTTCACGCACGCCCTCGTCCGCGACACGCTCTACTCCGACCTCACCCGCCTGCGCAGGAGCCGCTGGCACGCCCGGGTCGGGTCCGCACTAGAGGAGTTGCGACCCCACGACGTCGCGGCGCTCGCGCACCATTTCACCGAGGCGCTGTCCGCCGCGACCGCACGGCAGGCCCTCGACCACAATGTCGCGGCCGCGGCGCAGGCGGCCGACCGCTACGCCCACGACGCCGAGATCGGCTTCCTGAACGACGCCCTCCGCGCGGCCGACCGGTTGCCGCCCGACGCCGCCGCGTCCGTGGACGAGCGCGTCGACATCCTCACCGAGCTCAGCCGCACCCAACTCGCCGCCGGCATCGGACTGGACGGGGCCCGTTCGCGGAAGCGGGCCCTCGAGCTCGCCCGGGACGCGGGCCGCACCGATCTGGCGATCCGGGTGCTCGCGTTCGTCGACACCCCGACGCCGTGGATCAACCGGCGCTACGGCGAAGTGGACACGGCCGTCGTGGACCTGATCGAGACGCTGCTGGGGGACGAGGAACCGGAGCCGGCGGTGCGGTGCCGGCTGCTGGTCACGCTGGTCCACGAGATCGGGGCGGAGGATCACGAGCGCACCGGGTCCGCGGTCCGGGAGGCCGAGGTCCTCGCCCGCGACCTGGACGATCCGGTGCTTCTCGGGCTGGTGCTCTGCGCCGTCCACGCCGGCACCGGCTCGCCGACCAGCACACTCGGCGACGACGTCATCGGCGACGAACTGCTCCGGATCGGCGACCGGACGCAGCTACCGGTGTTCACCATGCTCGGCCATCACCTGCTGGCCGAGATCGCGTCCGGCAACGGTGACATCCCGGCGATCGAACATCACATGGGCCTGCAGTCGGCACTGGCGGACCGGTACCGGTTCCAGCAGGCGCAGGCGACCCGCCAGATGAACCGCGGGATGGTCGCGCACCTCACCGGCGACCTGGCCGCGGCGGAACGCCACTACGAGCGGGGCCACGAGTTGATGGTCCGGGCCGGACTCGACGCGGACAGCGTCTTCGCCCTCGCGGTGTTCACGCTGCGGCTCACCGAGGGCCGGGCCGGCGAATTCGAGGCCGTGATCGCGACGGTCGACAGTGCAGCGACGGACGTGCTCGCCGATCTGCACGCCCTCGCCCTTCTCGGCAACGGCAAACCGGAGCAGGCGCGTCAGGTCAGGCGCCACCTCCGCCCCGTCCGCCGCGACTTCTTCCATTCCCTCATGATGTCGCTGCGCGGCGTCGTCGTCGCCGGGCTTGGCGAGCGGGACGAGGCGGCGGCGGTGCACGCGGAACTGAGCCCCTACAGCGGCCAGATCGGGGGCGGCGACACGGCGGCGTTCGCGGTCGGGCCCGTCGATACCATCCTCGGCGACCTCGAGATGCTCCTCGGCAGGACCGGGGCGGCACGCACGCACTACGCCGCGGCGCTCGCACTGGCCGAACGCTGCGGCTGCCCGGCCTGGATCGACGCCGCCCGCACCCGGGTGACCACCCAGCCAAGCGAGTTCCAAGTGGGTCACTAGCGGCCGGGCGCACAGTCGGAGGTGACCGAACCATCCGGCTTTCCTGGAGGCTTCCCCATGAGTTCCCTGCTCGCCCGCGTCGGCGCGGCCGCCGCGACCCGTCCCTGGCGGGTGATCGCCGCGTGGCTGACGCTGCTCGTCCTGGTGTTCGCCGCCGCGTCCGCGTTCGGCGGTACCAACCACGACGACTACAACGTGCCCGGTCTGCCGTCGCAGGAGGGGACGAATCTGCTGAGCGAACGGTTCCCGGAGATGTCGGGGGCGGACGCCCGGGTGGTCGTGCACTCCGACACGGGCCCGCTCGCCCCCGGGGTCCTGACCGATCTCGGCAGCAGGCTGGCGGACGTGAACGGGGTGAGTGCCGTGTCGCTGCCCCGCCTGTCCCAGGATTCCGACACGGCGGTGATCAGCCTCAACTACCGCATCCCGGTCACGGACTTCCAGGGCAGCGAGGGCGTCGACGCACTCGAGGCCGCGGTCGCCGGCACCCGGGCGCAGGGACTGGAGGTGGAACTGGGCGGACAGGTGCCCGAGAACATCTCCAAGCCGTCGGGCACCGCCGAGGCGGTGGGAATGATCCTGGCGCTGATCATCCTGGTGTTCGCGTTCGGTTCCGTGGTGGCCGCGGGACTGCCCCTGGCCGTCGCGCTCGTCGGGGTGGGCATCGGGTCCGGCCTCATCACGATCATGGCCGGATTCACCGGCATCAGCACCATCGCACCGACCATCGCGACGATGGTCGGCATCGGCGTCGGAATCGACTACGCGCTGCTGCTCGTCACCCGGTACACCGAGGGCCTGCGGTCCGGGATGCCGGTCCGAGACGCCGTCGCGGCCGCCAACTCCACGGCCGGGACATCGGTGATCTTCGCCGGGACCACGGTCCTCGTCTCCCTGTTCGGGTTGCGGCTGTCCGGGCTGCCGATGTACGCGTCGTTCGGCTACGCCACGTTCGCGATGGTCGGCATCGTCATGCTCACCTCCGTCACGCTGGTGCCCGCACTGTGCGGGCTGGCGGGCACGCGGGTGCTCGGCACACGGTCCCGTGCCCGGGCCGAACGTCGCACGACGTCGCCGCTGACCGAACGGTGGGCGATCCGGGTGAGCCGCCGCCCGTGGCTGTGGGCGCTGACGGCGCTCGGCGTGCTGCTGCTCCTGGCCGCGCCGGTGCTGGGCATGCGTACGTGGCCGCAGGACGCGGGCAGCGCACCGGCCGCCAACACGATCCGTCAGGCCTACGACCTGATCGACTCCGAGTTCGGGCCCGGCGCCAACGGGCCGCTGATGGTGGCGGTCGACCTGAACAAGGTTCCGGCAGCCGAGCTTCCGTCGATCGTGCGTGACCTCGCGGCCGAACCCGGGGTGGCGTCCGTGACGCCCGTCCTGATGAACGCCGATTCGACGGCCGCACTCGTCTCGGTGCAGCCGACCACCGGTCCCAGCGATCCCCGCAGCACCGAACTGCTCGATAGGATCCGGTCCGACGCCGCCGACGGCGTCCACGTCACCGGACTCACCGCCGTGTTCGCCGACATCTCGGCCCGCCTCGCCGAACGGCTGTGGCTGGTGATCGCATTCGTCGTCGCCCTGTCGGTGGTGCTGCTCACGTTCGTGTTCCGCGCGCCGGTGGTCGCGGTGAAGGCGGCCGCCATGAACCTGCTGTCGGTGGCCGCGGCCTATGGCGTCATGGTGATGGTGTTCCAATGGGGTTGGGGTGCACAGCTGCTCGGGCTCCCCCATGCGCTTCCGGTGTCGAGTTGGGTGCCGATCCTCATGTTCACCATCCTGTTCGGACTGTCGATGGACTACGAGGTGTTCCTGCTCTCCCGGGTCCGTGAACGCTGGCTCGCCACGGGCGACTCGCACCGCAGCGTCGTCGAGGGACTGGCGTCGACGGGCCGGGTCATCACGAGCGCGGCGGCGATCATGGTCGCGGTGTTCGCCGGGTTCGCGCTCGACGGCGACGTCACCGTGAAGATGATGGGCGTCGGTCTCGCGACCGCGGTCCTCATCGACGCGACGATCGTGCGGATGGTGCTGGTGCCCGCGACCATGTACCTGCTGGGTGACGCCAACTGGTGGCGGCCGGGCGGACGCCGCGCGGCGGCAGCCGGCGGGGACGGGGGCGGGGCGGCTACGCCCGCAGGCGCTCCACTTCCGCTTCGAGCGCGATGACCCGCCGGTACAGGGCCTGGATGCTCGCCATGCACACCCCGTTCGCGTCGACCATGGCGATGCGACGGTCGTTGGAACCGAGCCCGAACGCGGTGGCGAAATCCTGCGCCATCGGGCCCAGGTGCCGCACCGACTCGTGATCGAAACCGTAGGTCCAGACGCTGACCGGCATCTCGGCGAGGCGGTCGAGCACCTCGCTCGCACTGGCAGGCGGCGCCTGGACGGCAACCCCGCGCTTGCGGGTCAGAACGGAGTGAAACCACGCCAACGGGTGGCGGGTACGGGCCGCTGTTCGCGCCCGCACCCGCCCCCGACTGGTGTCGACCCACACGGAGTCAGTCCGGGAGTTCGCCGACATCGTGCTTGATCGTCGCGTCACTGAGGAGCAGGCCGACCCCGAGGGCCATGACGCCGATTCCGAGTCCGATTGCGGCTCCGCCCAATCCGAGCATGATTCCGAGCATGTTGTCTCCTGTCGTCGATGGTGTACGGGATGTCGTGCCCCCGCTTTCTGAACACCTACGACTCTCGCTGCTCCCGGCCCTCGAGATAAGACACCTCAGGGGTGGTACAACCCCACCCCCGGACGCTGCGCCGGGCGGCACAATGGCGGCCATGACGGAATTACCGGAGTGGGCCCGAACCCTCGACCTTGCCCCGCACCCCGAAGGCGGCTGGTACCGCGAGACGTGGCGCAGCGCCGTCACCATCCCGGAGGCGAGCCTGCCGGACGACTATCCGGGGCCGCGGTCGGCGGGTACCGCGATCCTGTTCCTGCTCATGCCCGGACAGCAGTCGGCATGGCACAGCGTGCGCAGCGCCGAGATCTGGCTGTACCACCGGGGCAGCCCCCTGCGGCTCGAACTCGGCGGCGACGGAAGCGAACCCGCGGCCCCCGACGCGCTGATCCTCGGCGCGGACGTCGCGGCGGGTCAGCAACCGCAACTGCTCGTCCCGCCGCGGCACTGGCAGCGCGCGAAACCCGAGGGCGACCAACCGACCCTCGTCAGTTGCGTCGTCACCCCGGGCTTCGACTTCGCGGACTTCCAGCTCTAGGCGCTTCGCGCTCGTGCGCCTTTCTGGTTGCTCCAGCTACCAGAAAGGCGCACGGGTGCTACGCGCCGAACGCGTCCGGGTCGGGCCCGATGCGGCCGTCGGTCCGGGTCAGCGAACCGATCGTGTTGATCTCGTCGGGGGTCAACTCGAAGTCGAAGACGTCGAAGTTGGCGGCGATGCGCTCCGGCGTCACCGACTTGGGGATGACGACGTTGCCGATCTGCAGGTGCCAGCGGATGATCACCTGCGCGGTCGTCTTACCGTGCGCGGCAGCGATCTTCGCGATGGACTCGTCCTCGAGGACGGTGCCCTGCCCCAGCGGGCTCCACGCCTCGGTCGCGATGCCCTTACCGGTGTGGAAGGCACGCAGGTCGGCCTGGTTGAACCGCGGATGCAGCTCCACCTGGTTGACCGCGGGCACCTCGCCGGTCTCGGCGATCAGACGGTCGAGGGTCTGCGGGGTGAAGTTGGAGACACCGATCGACCGCGCACGCCCGTCGGCCTTGATCTTCTGGAAGGCCCTGAATGTGTCGACGTAGCGGTCCGCGGACGGCACCGGCCAGTGGATGAGGTACAGGTCGACGTAGTCGAGGCCGAGCCGGTTCAGGCTGTCGTCGAACGCGCGGAGCGTGGAGTCGTAACCCTGGTCGTCGTTCCACAGCTTGGTGGTGACGAACAACTCGTCACGGGCGATGCCGGAGTCCGCGAGCGCGCGGCCCACTCCGGTCTCGTTCTCGTAGATCTTGGCGGTGTCGATGCTGCGGTACCCGGCCTTCAGTGCCTCGGTGACCGCGGCGTAACTCTCGTCGTCGGGCACCTGCCACACGCCGAAGCCGAGCGCAGGAATGCTGTTCCCGTCGTTGAGCGTGACCGTAGGTACAGGACTCTGTGCATTGTTGAAACCCATGGGACTGTCCAACCGGGCACCCGGACCGGATGTTCCCGGCGTCTCAGAATGTGGACTTTCGCGTGTCGTTTCGGTATCACCGGGTAATCCGACGGCATCGGCGTTCAGGTGGTGACGCGCCCGGTGAAAGGGGCGGACATGGGCCTCGGATACACATTGGCCTATCGGTTCAAGATCACGCCCTGGGTGAAGGCGGGCCGGGTCTTCGGGAACCAGATCGAGACGTTGATCGATCCCTTCGACGCACCACCGGGCGAGGTCCTCGACATCGGATGCGGCACCGGTGACCACGCCATCGAAATGGCCCGGCGGGGGTGGCAGGTGACGGGAATCGACACCGTCCAGCTGGCCCTCGACAAGGCGCGGTCCAAGGCACGGAAGGCGGGCGTCGACGTGCGGTTCATGCACGCGGACGCCACCGACCTCGAGCACGCCGTCGGTCGCGGGTACCACCTGATCCTGGACGTGGGGTGCTACCACGGGCTCAGCGACCACGCCCGGGTCGCGTACGCCGAGAACGTCACGACGGTGACCGAACCGCACGCCACGCTGTTGATGTTCGCGTTCGGGCCGGGACATCGCGGCCCGCTGCCGCGGGGTGTGTCCCGCTCCGACGTGGAGCGCACGTTCGAGAAGTGGAAACTCGTGTCGGACGTCGACGCCGACACGACCGGCATGCCGGGACCACTCAAGAAGGCCGACCCGCGCTGGTTCCGCCTCGTCAAGCGCTGACGCGCCCGTGAGTACTTCTTAACCGCCCGCGGTTAAGAAGTACTCACGGGTGGGGGGGATAATCTCCAGGTGACTGCAACACTGCGCATCAGCGGACTGTCGGCTTCGCGCGGTGAGCGCACCCTCTTCGCCGGCCTCGACCTGACCGTCGCCCCGGGCGACGTGACCGGACTGGTAGGGGCGAACGGTGCCGGCAAGTCGACGCTGCTGACCACGCTCGCCGGGGTCGGCTCGGCGGACGTGGAGGGCAGCATCGTGCTGAGCCCGCCCGACGCCGCCGTCGGCTACCTCGCCCAGGAGCCCGATCGAATCGTCGGCGAGACGGTCCTCGACTTCCTCGGCCGCAGGACCGGGGTCACCGAGGCCGAGCACACCATGAACGCGGCCGCCGAAACACTCGGCGAGTCGGACGAGGATCTCTACTCCCCCGCCCTCGAACGCTGGCTGGCACTGGGCGGCGCCGACCTCGCCGAGCGCGCGGAGAAGGTCGTGAGCGAACTCGGGCTGGGGGTGCCGCTCGACGCGCACATGACGTCGCTGTCCGGTGGGCAGGCCGCGCGCGCCGGGGTGGCGTCGCTGCTGCTGTCCCGGTACGACGTGCTGCTGCTCGACGAGCCGACCAACGACCTCGACCTCGTGGGGCTCGAACAGCTCGAGCGTTTCGTCGCCGAGAGCCGGGCAGCCATGGTGGTGGTGAGTCATGATCGAGAATTCCTGGCGCGCACCGTGACCGGCATCGTGGAACTCGACCTCGCGCAGCAGCAGATCGCGGTCTACGACGGCAGCTACGACTCGTATCTCGCCGAACGGGAGATCGCACGCAGGCATGCCCGGGAGGCGTACGAGGAGTACGCCGGAACCCGTTCGGATCTCGAGGACCGCGCGCAGATGCAGCGGAACTGGATGGAGCACGGAGTCCGGAACGCGCGCCGCAAGGCGAAGGACAACGACAAGATCGGCAAGGGGCTGCGCACCGAGTCCACCGAGAAGCAGGCCGCGAAGGCCCGCCAGACGCAACGCCGGATCGAGCGGCTCGAGGTGGTCGAGGAGCCGCGCAAGGAGTGGGAACTGCGGATGGAGATCGCCGCCGCCCCGCGCAGCGGTTCGGTCGTGGCGACGGCGAACGGCGCCACCGTCGCGTGGGGCGGGGACCGCGAGTTCACGTTCGGCCCGGTCACCACTCAGGTGGACTGGGGTGACCGGATCATCGTCACCGGCGCCAACGGTTCCGGGAAGACGACCCTGCTGAAGGTGCTGCTCGGCAAGGTCGCCCTGGACGCGGGCACCGCCTCACTCGGTTCGGGTGTGGCGATCGGCGAGATCGATCAGGCCCGCGGCCTGTTCGAGGGCGCCGAGAAGGTGTCCGACGCGTTCGCGGCGCAGGTCCCGGACTGGCCGGATGCCGACGTGCGGACGCTGCTCGCGAAGTTCGGCCTCAAGGGACACCACGTGCTGCGGCCCGCGGCGTCGCTGTCGCCCGGCGAACGCACCCGCGCCGCCCTCGCCCTGCTGCAGGCGCGGGGCGTGAACCTGCTGGTGCTCGACGAGCCCACCAACCACCTGGACCTCCCGGCGATCGAACAGCTCGAGCAGGCGATGGAGAACTTCGACGGCACGCTGCTGCTCGTCACCCACGACCGGCGGATGCTGGATTCGACGCGCAGCACCCGCCGCTGGCGGATGGACGGCGGCCGGCTGTCCGAGGAGTAGTCAGTCGCCCTCGGCCATGGGCGGCAGCGCCTTGACGAACGGCGGGTCGTAGTCGACCTTCCCGAGCTTCGCGGCGCCACCGGGCGATCCGAGGTCGTCGAAGAAGTCGGCGTTCGCCTTGGTGTACTCGACCCACTGGTCCGGGACGTCGTCCTCGTAGAAGATCGCCTCGACGGGGCAGACGGGCTCACAGGCACCGCAGTCGACGCATTCGTCGGGGTGGATGTAGAGCATCCGACCGCCTTCGTAGATGCAGTCGACGGGACATTCTTCGATGCATGCCTTGTCCAGAACGTCGACACAGGGCTCCGCGATGGTGTACGTCACGTCTGTAATCCTGTCCTTTCCTGCCGTCCTGCGCGAATCGCCTCTACTCTGCCACTCAATTCCCCAGGGTCAACCTGTCATTTCGGCGCCCGGGCCTGTTGCCCACGGTTGACAAACTGTTGGGTTTTCACAACACTTTGTTGCATGAGCCCAGTACGGCGCGGGGACTCCCTGCCCATCTACAACCGCATCGGCGTCCTGCGCGCCGAACGCGGGATGAGCCGGGCTCAGCTGGCGGGACTCATCGACGTCAACCCCCAGACCGTCGGCGCACTCGAACGGGGCGACCACTACCCCAGCCTCGACCTGGCGTTCCGTATCTCATGGGTGTTCGAACTGCCGGTGGAGGCCATCTTCTCCCGCACCGAGTTCGGGCCCCTGTCCACCGAGCTGTACCGCACCGACCGACCGCCGTCCACGACAGGAAGCGGGGAGAGTTCCCATGCCTGAGACCAATCTGATCGAGAGGTACCAGGGGTTCCGGACGCGCAGATTCCTCCAGAACGAAAGCCGTTACCGCACCTGGCTGCCGCAGTGGCGGACGCGCAGCCGCAGGCGAATCCTGGTGGTCGCCCTCGCGGTGACGTTTGTGTTCATGACCGCCGTCGGGATCGTGTGTCATGTCGACATGACGGTCGGTCCGCTGCTCTGGCTGCCCGCGTGCCTGTTGTTCTTCCCGCTGTGGACGATGCTCCAGATCGTGTCCGGACGGCAGGGGGACGCGCCGCGCGACGCTCTCGACGAGTGGGAGATCCAGCAGCGCAACAGTGCCCGCTCGATCGGACTCACGGTCACCCAGCTGCTGACGCTGCTTCCGGCGATGTACCTGATCTTCGTCGGTGCGCTGGACGTCGATCACAGCAACGTGCCGTACGCCGCGGGACTGCTCGTCGTCACCGCGCTGATGGTCGGGGGTTGCACGCCGGCCATGATCCTCGGCTGGACCCGACCCGACCTCGAGCCCGACGACCCGGCCTCGTAGGAACATCCGCCTCCAGATGGGAAGGACCCATGTCTCACACCCTCACGATCGACGGCATCTCCAAACGGTACGGTGACGTCGTCGCACTCGACGACCTGTCCTTCGAGGTCCGCCCCGGTGAGATCTTCGGTTTCGTCGGCAGCAACGGCGCGGGCAAGACCACCACCATGCGCATCGCGCTGGGCGTCCTGTCCGCCGATTCCGGCGAGGTCCGGCTGGGCGGCAAACCGGTCGACCTGGACGTGCGGCGCACCATCGGCTACATGCCGGAGGAACGCGGGCTGTACCCGAAGATGAAGGTGGGCAAGCAACTCGCCTACCTCGCCGAGTTGCACGGCATCTCCCGCTCCGCGGCGCGGGACGCCGTCGCCCGCTGGACCGAGCGCCTCGGCATCGCGGACCGTGTCGGCGACACCGTCGACGCACTCTCGCTCGGCAATCAGCAACGCGTCCAACTGGCCGCCGCGCTGGTCCACGACCCCGCGGTGCTGGTTCTCGACGAACCCTTCTCCGGGCTCGACCCCGTCGCGGTGGACGTCATGAGCGACGTACTGGTGGAGAAGGCGAACACCGGAGTGCCGGTGATTTTCTCGAGCCATCAGCTCGAACTCGTCCAGCGCCTGTGCCACCGCGTGGGCATCATCAGCCACGGCCGGATGCGTGCCGTCGGCACCGTCGACGAACTGCGCGGCGGCGGCAACGCCCGACTCGAAGTCCACGCGCCGGAGGCGCCGGTCGGGTGGGCCCATCACCTCGACGGGGTCACCACGATCAGTCACCTCGACGGCCGCACGCTGCTGTCGCTCGACGACCACGTGGACGATCAGCTGGTCCTGCACACCGCCCTGAAAACCGGTCCGGTGCACGAGTTCTCGCTGCACAGGCCCACTCTGACCGATCTGTTCCGAGAGGTGGTCACCGCATGAGCGCCCCCGTGAGTCCCGCCCGCGCGATCGGCCTCGTCGCCCGCCGCGAATTCCTGACCCAGGTGGCGAAGAAGAGCTTCGTCATCAGCAACGTGATCATCCTGCTGGCCATCGTGGGCGGCATCGTCGCGTATTCGCTGTTCTCGGGCGGCGACGAAGACCGGGCCACCGTCGGTCTCGTCGGCGACCAGTCGCTCGCGGCCGTTCTCGTCGCCACCGGTGACGCGACCGGCACCCCGGTCGACGTCGTCCCGGCGGCCGACGAACAGGCCGCACGGGACCAGGTGGGCAGCGGTGACCTCGACGTCGCGCTGATTCCCGGCACCGGCGGATCGGTCACGGCCGTCACCGAATCCGAGCTGAGCTCCGGGCTTCGCACCGTGATCGACGCGGCCGTGATGCAGCAGGCTCAGGCCGGCGCCCTCGCCGCGCAGGGTGTGGACCCCGCGGAACTCGCCGCCGCGACCGGCGGGGCGGTCGTCACCGTCGACGCTCTCGACCCGCCCGACCCGGAGAAGGGTCAGCGCGTGGCCCTCTCCGTCGCCGTGGTCGTCCTGCTGTACATGCAGATCATGATGTTCGGCATGTACGTGGCGATGGGTGTGGTCGAGGAGAAGTCGAGCCGCGTCGTGGAACTGCTCCTGTCGACGCTGCGACCGCTGCAACTGCTGTGGGGCAAGGTGATCGGCATCGGCGCGGTCGGACTCGTCCAGTTGACCGCCTACGGTGTGGCCGGGGTCGCGGCCGGACTCGCGACGGGCGTGCTCACCGTGACCGGGACGGCGCTCGGGGTGCTGGCCGGAACGCTCGGCTGGTTCGTGCTCGGATTCGCGTTCTTCGCCGTCCTCTATGCCGCGGCCGGTTCGATGGTGTCGCGGCAGGAGGATGTCAACGCCACCGCGTCACCGCTGATGGTGCTGATCGTCATCATGTTCTTCAGCGCCTTCTCGTCGGTGAGCAACCCGGACGGCACCCTGAGCAACGTCCTCAGTTGGATTCCGCCGTTCTCGGCGATCCTGATGCCGCTGCGCATCGCCGCCGGCGTGGCGTCCCCGGTCCAGGTGGTCGTCACCATCGCCCTGATGCTCGCGGTGACCGCCGCGCTCAGCGTGCTGGCCGCGAAGATCTACCAGCGCTCGATCCTGCGGATCGGCAAGGTCGTGTCGTGGAGGGAGGCGCTGGGGAGGTCGTGAATTCCCGGTGCCCGCCCAAGTTCCCCGGGTAGTCTTCGAATCGTCGATCGATGCTGCTCAGCTGCCGTCGTGGAACGGGGAACACCATGGTCGTCCGTCGCCGGAAGCCGATCGTCGCCATCGCCGTCGCCGTGGTCGCGTGCGTGACGTTGATGCTGACGGCATGCACGTCCGACGAGCCGACCACTGCGGGCGGTGGCAACGCCGGCCCCGACGGCACCCCGGTCGCCTACACGGAGCCGGTCAAGCTGTCGAGCGAGAACGGGGTGCTCGAGGTCCGGCTGTCGGCCCATCAGGGCACGGTCGACCTCGACACCGTCTCGGAACCGGTGTCCAACTTCCTGGTCTTCGGGTACGAGGTTCTGCAGGGCACCAGTTCGAACGGCTCGACCACGGGCGACGACGTCTACCCGGCACCGACGTTGCGCGTCGATCCGGGTGAGCGCCTGATCATCCACTACGACAACGATCTCCGGAACCTGACGATCGAGGACTTCTACGACCCCGCGTTCACGCCGGCGGGCGGGGAGGTCCCGATCTATCCGCCGGCCCTCGAGTCCGCGCCGCTGAACCTGCACACCCACGGGTTGCACGTGAGCCCGGACGGCAACGCCGACAACGTGCTGCTCGACATCCCCGCCGGGATGGGCAACGTCTACGACTACGCGGTGCCGAAGGACATGCCGAACGGCATGTACTGGTACCACAGCCACCGTCACACGATGACCGCGCAGCAGACGTACGCGGGGCTCGCGGGACTGCTGGAGATCGGCAGGCCCGACGGCAACCTTCCCCTGGTGACGCAGAACGACGTTCCCATCCGCGACATGGCGCTGCAGTACAACTTCGTCTTCGACCGTAAAGGCAACGGCCACCAGCTGAACGACCCGAACTGGCCTCAGTTCGTGAGCACGCTGAAGCCCCCGGAGGGATCCCAGCTGGCCGACGGCACGTACTCGCCGAGCCTCGCCCCGGTGAACTTCGCCGACACGACGGAGGGGGCCCAGTACGTCACCAACTGGTATGCCGGTCCGCTGTCCCCGGCGAATCACCGCGGTCAGAACCAGTTCGTGCCGGGCAATCTGCAGAGTTTCCGCAGTGATTCGACGAACGTGCCCGCCGATCCCTCGCTACCCGACAACGAGCGCGACGTGCAGTACACGATCAACGGGCAGTTCCAGCCGGAGTTGAAGCTGAAGCCGGGCCAGACGGAGATCTGGGTGCTGGCCAACATCAGCGACTTCGCGTACATGCCGCTGCGGCTCACCGAGACCGCGACGGGCGAGCATCCCCAGTTCTCGATCGTCGGCCAGGACGGCAACCCCTTCACCCAGGTGCAGCGGCCGGTCGGCGGTGACGGAACCCGGCTCGTCATTCCGCCGGGGTCGCGGTACGCGATCGCCGTGACGATGCCGGACACCGGCGATCTGGTGCTCGACATGCCGCCGCTGGACGGCGCGAAACCCGTCACCAATCCCGGCGTGCTCTACACGAACAACGGCACCGGCAACCCGCCGGCCGAACTGGGCACGGTGACCGTCGACCCGTCGGTCATCAGCTACGCCGACGGCTTCTTCACCTTCCCCACCCAGACTCTCGTGCACGTCACCCCCGACAGCGGCGAAGGCCGGACCACACCGTTCGAGCCCGGCCAGAACCTCGACGCCTATACGTCGTTCGTGGACACGTCGGTGATGACACCCGACGTGAAGCGCACGCTCACGGTGTCGGGCGGGTTCGGCAACGAGAAGGCCAGCAACAGCGACCCGAAGGCGTTCACGTACGAGTTCGACGACAACACGTTCCCGAACATCCCGTTGATCCAGCCGCGCCTCAATTCGGTCGAGGAATGGTCGATCACGAACCTCAACAACGACGAGCATCCGATGCACATCCACGTCAACGACTTCCAGGTGATGGAAATCGTCGATCCGATCGCGGGCACCAGGACCGGGGTGCAGCCGTGGGGTGAGGACAACGTCAACGTGCCCGCGCCCGTCACGGACGCGAACGAGAATCCGCTGGTGCCCGCATCGGTGACGCTGCGCACCAAATTCACCGAGTACACCGGCACTTTCGTGATCCACTGCCACCGCCTCAACCACGAGGACAACGGGCTGATGGCCACCGTCAACGTGATCCCCGAGGTGTCGACGTACGCGGTGGCGGTGCCGGGTTCGGCGGGCACCCCCGCCACCGTGCAGGTCCACGACGGCAACGGCGACAGGGTGATCGCCGCGGTCACCCCGTTCCCGGCGTTCGAGGGCACCCCGACGGTGGCGATGGCCGACGTCAACGGCGACATGATCCTCGACCTCGTCGCCGGGACCGGTGCGGGCGTGGCACCGGAGGTCGTCGCGTACGACGGCAACGATGTCGGCTCCGGCCCGTTCACCGCCGAGCTGACCAGGTTCGCCCCGTTCGACGCCTGCTTCCGCGGGGGCGTGAACGTCGCGGGCGCGGACATCGACGGAAACGCGCTGGCCGACAACATCATCGCCGGCACCGGGCCCGGCACCGAGACGCAGGTGAAGGTGTTCTCGTCCACCCTGCCCACGGAGAAGGGCGCGGCACCCGCGGTCTTCTCGAGCTTCACCCCCTACCCCGGTTCGCAGTCCGGGGTGACCGTCGCCACCGGCCTGGTCGACACCGCCTCGGGCCGGGCGAGCATCGTCACCGCCCCGGGGCCGGGAGAAGCGCCTCGCGTGAAGACGTTCCGGTACGACCTGTTCGAGCCCACCGCCGCGGCGCAGGCCGACGGCACCGCGGACGAGCACGCCGGCCACACCGGCGGACCGAGGACGACGTCGGAGTTCCTGGCCTTCGACGAGAACTACCTGGGCGGTGTCTCCCTCTCGACGGGGTGGGTGGCCGGCGCCGAGGGCGGGGCGAAGAGCATCGTCACCGGCATGCTGGGCGGCGACGGCACCGTCCGGGTGTGGTCGAGTGGGTCACGCCTCGACGGTGAGCCGGGCATGTATCTCGAGAGCCCGGACCACCACTCCGGCGACGTCGTGTTCACCCAGATCGCGTCGTTCGCACCGTTCGCCGGCGGCACTCCGGGCACGGGCGTGCAGGTCGCCACGACCAGCACCACCACGGGCGCCGACCTGCTCGTCAGCGGCGCCGGGCCGGGCGGGGCCGAGGTGCGCAAGTTCGGGCTGGGCCGCCCCGACCCCCAGGCCACGACGCTGGTACCACTCCCGTTGGGCGCCCTGCCCGCGCTGCCCGCAGCGCCTGGTTCCGTGCCGCTCGGCGGCCGGTAGGTGCCGGTGTCAGGCGGTCCGCTTCTCGGCGGCGGCCGCGATGTCGTCGAGATCCTGACGGATCATCTTGGTGGTGGCCTTCAGCGCGAAGGAGCCGAACACCTTCATCAGGAATCGCGAAAAGGCACCCATACCGGTTGCTTCCGCCGAGAAGTGAAACGTCAGGGTGGTGCCGTCGCCGGCAGGCGTCAGGGTGAACACCGTCGTGTAGTCGGCGCCGCGGGACGACGCCTTCACCACGGTGCGCTTCTCCGGGTCGATCTCCGCGACCCACATCTCCTCGGACGAGGACTTGCCGAACAGCACCCGGGTCTCACGCCACCGCGTGCCGACCTCGTATTTCGTCGAGTCCAGCCGCTCGAGCTTCTCCACGCCGCTCAGAACCGACTCCGCGTTGTCCAGGTCGGTGAGGACATTCCAGACCGCGCTCGCGGGCGCGTCGATCGTTCGGCTCACTCGGATTTCCGAGGCTGACATGTGGCACCCGTTTCTCTCGGTGTCAGGGCAGGGTCCAGAACTGGGTGGTCACCAGATAGAAGACGACGACCCAGAACACCATAGCCCCGGCGACGACGGCGAGCCCTCGACGGTTCGTCCTCGCTTCGGGAACGCCTTGGGCCGGCCGCAGCCAGTGCCCCAGGATCCGGTTCACGTAGTACGGCATCGTCACGAAGCTCATGATGAAGCTGGACAGCAGGTTTCCGACGAGCAGGCCGAGCCACAGCGGCATCTTCAGCGGCGACAGCGCGAGGGTGAGGATCACGACCGTGGGATAGAGGCCGACCCACACCGCGATCGAGGTCTTGGTCTCGGACGGCGGCGGCGCCTCGTGGCCGTTCTCGTCGAACGCGAACCAGCTGCCGAACGAGTTGTCGATGGTGCGCAGTTCGAAGTCGTGGAACTTCTCGCCCTCCGCGAGCAGCTCCTGACGTGTCGCCGAGGTGAGCCACGTGTCGAGGTCGGCGGCGTTGTCGTAGCGGTACAGCGCGGTCCACTCGTCCTGGACACCTTCGACGGGGCGGAACAGTTCGCTCCCGCGGAAGCCGTCGAACCTGCTCTCCTCCAGGCGCAGTCGGTCCTGCCAGGCGAGGAAGTCGTCGACGTGTTCGGGGCGGACACGGTGCGTCACGACGACCGTCACGAGCGGATCCGCTTCCCGCACGCCGCCACCGGTGATGACCTGCTGGGTGGCGGGGCCGTCGAAGTACGGCTGCCCCGCGTCCAGCCGGTCCTGCCGGGTGGCGCTGTTGATCCACGCCTGCACGTGGGCGACGGAATCGAAGCGGTAGACCACCACCCAGTCGGGTTGCACGGCGGTGGGTGCGGAGATCTCGGCGCCCAGAAAACCGGGGTAGCGGGACGCGGCCGCGTTCATGTCCCGCTGCCAGGCCTCGAAGGCCTCCTCGGAACCGGCACGCACCTTCTGGCCGATGATGACCGTCGCGGCGTTGCCGGCGACTTTCTCGGTGGGCTTCTCGGTGTCTATCGCCCTCTCCTCACGGCTCAGGTCGTCGGAACCGATCGGTTCTCGCCGATACGGCTGTAGATGCGCTCGGGGGTGAGCGGCAACTCGCGGAAGCGCACGCCCGTCGCGTCTTCCAGCGCGTTGGCCAGTGCAGGCGCCACCGGGTTGATGCAGCACTCCGCCATTCCCTTCGCACGCATCGGCCCGACGGAGTCCGAAGAATCGACCAGCAGCACTTCGGTCCGGGGGACGTCGGCGAAGGTGGGGATGCGGTAGTTGCGCAGGTTGGGGTTGGTCATCACACCGTTGTCGTCGACGTGGAAGTTCTCGGTCAACACGAATCCGATGCCCTGGGCGACGCCGCCCTCGATCTGGCCGCGCACTTGCACCGGGTTGATGATGACCCCGGCGTCCGTGGCCTGGACGCTGTCGAGGATGCGGATCTCGCCCGTCACCCGATGGACGGCGATGCGGAAACCGTGGGCGTTGGAGACGACGCTGCGCGGCGACCCGTACGCCTTGCGCGCCTCCGTGAACCGGATGCCGCGGGGGCGGGCGGCGTCGAGGAGTTCGGTCAACGGCACGCGTGTGCCGTCGCAGAGTACCCCGTCGTCGTCCATCGAGCAGGACGCGACATCGACCCCGGTGTGCGCGGCGGCGAACGCCAGGATGCGGGTGCGCAGCGCTTCCGACGCCTGCGACACGGCGTTGCCCGCGACGAAGAGCCCCGCACTGGCGAATGCCCCCGTGTCGAAACCCGTGCGGTCGGTGTCGGACTGCACGAGACGCACCCGCGACGGCGTCGTGCCGAGCTGGGTGGCCGCGATCTGCACGTGCGCCGTCGACGTCCCCTCACCGAATTCGACGGTGCCGACGGCGAGTTCGTACACGCCGTCCTCGCCGAGCGTCGCCCACGCCTCGGAGATGTGCTCGGTCGGGGGCGCGGTCTCGTGAAGGCCACACGCGGTGCCCACGCCGACGAGCCAATCCTCGCCCAGCACCTGCCCGTTCCCGGTCCGTCCCAATGCGGCGTCCACGAGGTCGATGCACTGCCCGAGCCCGTCCTCCCCGAACACGACGTCGTCGGGCCCGTCCTCGATCGCCACCAGTGAGTCGCCGGGGCGGACGATGTTGCGGCGCCGCAACTCGACGGCGTCGATGCCGAGCGCGACCGCCAACTCGGTGATGGCGGACTCGACCGCGAACGCGGGCTGCGTCATGCCGTACCCGCGCAGCGCCCCGCTGGGCACGGTGTTCGTGTAGACGGAGTACGCGTCGAACTTCTTGTTGAGGCACCGGTACGTCGAGATCGCTGCCCCGGCGGCGAACAACGTCTCGCCCCCGTGGTTGCCGTACGCGCCCGTGTTCGACACGTTGCGCACCTGGAACGCCGTGAGCGTGCCGTCGGATCGGGCGCCGAGCTTGACCGTCAGCTTCATCGGGTGCCGCGGCGACGCCGTCGTGAACTCTTCTTCCCGGGTGAACTCGAGGGAGACCGGCCGGCCCGTGTCGAGGGTGGCGAGCGCAACCAGATCCTCCGTGATCACCTCCTGCTTGCCGCCGAACGCGCCACCGACCCGCTCGCAGAACACCCGCAGCTGGTCGGGACGCAGGTCGAACAGGTGAGCCAGCTTGACCTTCGCGATCGACGGCGACTGCGAACTCGTGCGCACGTGCAGGCGGCCGTCCTCCATCCAGGCGATCGACCCGTGCGTCTCGAGATGCGCATGCTGCACACGCGGCGTGAAGTACGTGCCCTCGTGGATCACGTCGGCCTCGGCAAACCCGGCCTCGATGTCCCCCACCTCACCGTGCAGCTCGAGCAGAATGTTGCGCACGGGGTCCTGGACGAACGGATCATCCGAACCGTGCAGTTGCGGTGCGCCGTCGGCCATCGCCTCCTCCGGGTCGAACACCGCGGGCAGCACGTCGTACTCGACGACCACTCTGCGGCAGCCCTCCTCCGCGGCGCCGACCGTGTCCGCCACCACCGCGACCACACGCTGTCCGACGAAGCGGACCGTGTCGTCGAGGATGTACGTGTCGTCGGGGTCGACGAGGTGATCGGTGTGGATCGCGGTCGTGTACAGCTTCCGGGGCACGTCCTCCCACGTGTACACGCGGTGCACTCCGGGGACGGCGAGCGCCGCCGCCGTGTCGATCGAGACGATGCGGGCATGGGCGTGCGGCGAATGCAGCACCTTCATGTGCAGCAGGCCCTCGATGTCGGTGTCCATCGTGAATCGGGCGCGGCCCGTGACGACGTCGGTGGCCGCGGGCGCCCCGACGCTGGTGCCGACGGCCCGGCCCGGTTCGGCGACCTCGATCGCGGCGACACCGTTCACCGCGTCCTCGATCGCGCGGTAGCCGGTGCAGCGGCACAGATTGCCCTTCAGTGCGCGGGGCAGGTCGGCTTTCTGCGCGTCGGTGAACGTCGCCGAGGTCATGATCATCCCCGCGGTGCAGAATCCGCACTGGAACCCGGGGGCGTCCCGGAACTGCCGCTGCAACGGATGCAGGTCGTCCGGTGAACCGAGGCCCTCGATGGTGGTCACCTCGCGTCCCTCGGCCCGGAACGCGGGTGTGATGCAACTGTGCACCGGATCGCCGTCGAGCCACACCGTGCACGCTCCGCAATCGCCTGCGTCGCAACCCTTCTTGACGCCGTGATGACCGAGCGAACGCACGAACGTCCGCAGGCACTGTCCGGGATTCGGCTCCTCGTCGAACGTCCTGCCGTTGACGGTGTACGTCATCGCCGACCTCCTGCCGCGAGTTCGGTCCGGATCTCCTCGGCGTAATGCTTCGCGAGGTGACGACGATGGTCGGGGGTGCCGTTGGGGTCGTCGAACCACACGTCCTCGGGCAAAGCGTCGATGCTCTGCTGCAGCGTCTCGGCGCCGGGCACGGCGTCGAACGCGAACCGGATCGGACGCGTGGTGCCCGCCGTGATCGTGAGCAGCAGGTCGTCGGCATCGGGCGACCGGGTGCCGATCATGAACAGTGTCGACCGGCCCAGGTGTGTCAGCGTGAAGCGGCGGTGCGCGTGACGCTTGCGCAGGGCGCCGGCCGGGATGTCGATGCGCCGCAGGATCTCACCCGGCGAGAGAATGTTCTCGTGGTTGCCCGTGACGAAGTCGGCGGCGTCCACGGTGCGCTCGGACCCGTCGGCCGCCCACAGGGTGTACGTCGCCTCGAGTGCGACGGCCATCGTGATCATCGGGCCCGCGGGCAGCGACATGCAGATGTTGCCGCCCACCGTCGCCGAATTCCAGACCTTGAACGACGCCAGGAACGCCTCACAACTCGTTGCGAACAGCGAGTCGGCGAGCCAGTCGCCCGGCGGCGCAAAGGCATACAGTTCACGCACCGTGCACGTCGCCCCGATCTCCAGACCCGCATCGCCCGGCACCAGCGAATCCCAGCCGAGCGCCGTCAGATCGACGAGCCTGCTCAGGCCGGGTTGTGGCTCCGAGAACAACCACGTTCCCCCGGCCAGCCACGCGTCGCCGTCCCGCCACTGCGCACCCGGCCGGTCGGGTGGGCGCCGCACGACATCGGTGATGGTGTTGAGGTCCATATGACTGCTCCACTCGGGGAATGTGTCGTCGTTCTCGTACCCGGCCTGCGTCAACTCACCTGACTCTAGACACCGCGACAGCCGTACCGGCGTTTTTTGCCTTGTTCCACCCGCGCTTGCGACCGTCACCCGTCGTAGCAGACATCTACCGCCCCGGCCCGACCGTTACTCTCAGGTCCATGGCCGCCAAGATCTCCGCCCACGACGTGCTCGAGTTGGTACTGGACGCAGGCAGCTTCGTCTCCTGGGACACCACGCCCGTCGACGCGCGGCCGAACGAGAAGTACCAGGCAGACCTGCAGAAGGCCGCCGAGAAGTCGGGCGTCGACGAATCGGTGATCACCGGCGTCGGCACCGTCCGCGGTCGCCCGGTCGCCGTCATCGCCTGCGAGTTCGCGTTCCTGGCCGGTTCGATCGGCGTGGCCGCCGCCGAGCGGATCGTCTCCGCCATCGAACGCGCCACCCGCGAGGGCCTCCCCCTGCTCGCCTCCCCGACGTCGGGCGGCACCCGCATGCAGGAGGGCACCGTCGCCTTCGTGCAGATGGTGAAGATCGCGGCGGCCGTCGCCACCCACAAGGCCGCCCACCTCCCCTATCTGGTGTATCTGCGGAACCCGACCACCGGCGGCGTGTTCGCGTCCTGGGGTTCGCTCGGGCACATCACGGTGGCCGAACCCGGTGCGCTCGTCGGGTTCCTCGGACCCCGCGTCTACGAGGCGCTGTACGGCGAGAAGTTCCCCGAAGGCGTGCAGACGTCCGAGAACCTGTACCGCAACGGCGTCATCGACGGCGTCGTCCCCGCCACACGCCTGCGCCGGCTCGTTCATCGGGCGTTGCGGGTGCTGATCGATGCGCCGACGCCGGCCGCCGACGTCGAACCGGTGCCGGCCGTCGACATCCCCGACGTGCCCGCGTGGCAGTCGGTGATGTTGTCGCGGCGCTCCGACCGGCCCGGCATCCGCCACCTGCTGCGGCACGCGGCCACCGAGCAGGTTCCCCTCAGCGGCACCGGTCAGGGCGAGACCGAGGGGACGGTGCTGTTGTCGCTGGCCCGTTTCCGCGGCGCGCCGTGCGTGTTGCTGGGCCAGGACCGCGCCGGCCAGTCGGCGCTGAACACGATGGGGCCCGCCGCCCTCCGCGAGGCACGCCGCGGCATGCGGTTGGCCGAGGAGTTGCAGATCCCCCTCGTCCTGGTGATCGACACCCTCGGTGCGGCGTTGTCGCAGGAGGCGGAGGAGCGTGGATTGGCTCCCGAGATCGCGCGCTGCATCTCCGACCTCGTGACGTTGAAGACTCCGACCGTGTCCGTTCTGCTCGGTCAGGGCACGGGCGGCGGGGCGCTGGCCTTCCTCCCGGCCGACCGTGTGCTCGCCGCGCAGAACGGGTGGCTGGCCCCGCTGCCTCCCGAAGGTGCCAGCGCCATCGTGCACCGCGACACCACCCACGCACCCGAGATGGCCGCCGCCCAGGGCATCCGTTCCCTCGACCTGCTGCGGGACGGCGTCATCGACGCCATCATTCCCGAGCACCCGGACGCCGCCGACGAGGCCGTCGACTTCTCCAAGCGGGTCGGCGAGGCCATCTCCCGGGAACTCCGCGCCCTGACCGGGGTTCCGGAGAGCGAACGCTTCGCGGCCCGGCTCGCCCGCTACCGGAACCTCGGCCTCGGCTAAGACAGTTTGATCGTCGGGTTGTACATGTCCATCCACAGTGCGAGGTCGAGGGTGCGCTCGAGTCCGCGACGCGACACCTGAGTGATCTGCGGGGTGTCGACGGACACCGCCCGCGACAGCCAGTCCGCACTGACCAGACCGAACACCGGGTGCGAGGGGTCGCCGAGCAGATCTTTGCCGTGCTGCTGCAACGCCACCGCGTACTTCGGGTCCTGGGTGGACGGGTACGGCGACTTCACCCGGTCGATCACCGACTGCGGCAGCACATCCCTGGTCGCGGCCCGCAGCAGCGACTTCTCCTTGCCGTCGAACGTCTTCATCGACCACGGCGTGTTGTACACGTACTCGACGAGCCGGTGATCGCAGAACGGCACCCGCACCTCGAGTCCGACGGCCATGCTCGCGCGGTCCTTGCGGTCGAGGAGGACCCGGACGAACCGTGTCAGATGCAGGTAGCAGATCTTGCGCATCCGCCATTCGAAGTCGGATTCGCCGTCCAGCCGGTCGATCCCGGATATCGCCGCGTCGTACGAGTCCTGCACGTAGTCGTCCATGCGCAGCCCCGCCGTCACGTCCGGGGTGAAGATGTTGCTCTCGTCGCCGAAGTGCTCGGCGAACTGCACGAGCCACGGGAAGGTGTTCGCCTGTTGCGCCTTCGGGGCGAAGAACTGCTTGTAGCCGCCGAACACCTCGTCGGCCGACTCACCGGACAGCGCCACGGTGGAGTGCTGACGGATCGCCTTGAACAGCAAATACAGCGACGCGTCCATGTCGCCGAGGCCCATCGGAATGTCGCGTGCCCGGATGACCTTCGCGCGCACCGCGGGATCCGCCAGGTCGTCGGAGTCGAGGACGATGTCCTGGTGCGTGGTCCCGGACCTGCGGGCCACGTCGTGCACGTACGGAGTGTCCGGGGTGCCCCGCAGTTCGTCTGCGACGAAATGTTCGGTCTGCCCGACGAAGTCGACGGCGAACGTGCGGACCCTCTCCCCCACCTCGGCGAGTTGCCCGGCGGCGATGCCCGTCATCGCCGAGGAGTCGAGCCCACCGGACAGCAGCGTGCAGCGCGGCACGTCCGCGACCAGTTGCCTGCGCACGATGTCGTCGAGCAGTTCGCGGACGTGCGCGACGGACGTGTCCCGGTCGTCGGTGTGTGGGCGGGTCTGCAGGGTCCAGTACCGGTGCGTCCGCAGTCCCGCATGCGAGACGGTGACCACCGTGCCGGGCTCCACCTCACGCATGCCCTCCCACACGGCGTGGCCCGGCGTCTTCACGAACGCGAACAGCTCCCGGATCCCGTCCATCGTGACGGTCGGCTCGGCGATCGGATTGGCAAGGATCGCTTTGGGTTCCGAACCGAACAGCACACCGTCGGGGGTCTCGTAGTAGTAGAACGGCTTGATGCCCATGCGGTCGCGGATCATCACCAGGGTGTCGGTCCGCGAATCCCAGACGGCGAACGCGTACATGCCGTTGAGCCGCTCCGCGACAGACTCTCCCCACTCCAGATATCCATGGAGCACCACCTCGGTGTCGGAGTCCGTGGCGAACCGGTGACCGCGCCCGTACAGCTCCTCGCGCAGTTCACCGAAGTTGTACACCTCCCCGGAGTAGACCATCGCCACGGTCCCGCCGGGGGTGTCCACACTCATCGGCTGATGCCCGCCCGGCAGGTCGATGATCGCGAGCCGTCGATGCCCGAGCGCGGCATGTTCGACGACCCACGTACCGCGATCGTCCGGCCCCCGGCAGTTCATCGTCTCCGCCATGGCATCCACGGTGGACTGTTCGACGCGTAGATCGCGGTCGAACGAGATCCATCCGGCGATTCCGCACATTTGTTCCTCCGGCTGTCGCTGGCGCTCTTCCTTCGGCGCGCATGGTCAGTTGCGAGGTGGCGAACCGAGCCCGAACCGTAGCAATCGCATTGACAGTTTTTTACTCTTGCTAACCACCTATAGTCCACGGTAACCCTTTTCGGCGCACAGGCGGTAAGCCCGCAATCACCGCCGGTCAGAACGGTGCGGGCTCGTCGGTCGCGTGCCGTCGGCGGCGCTCGGCCCGGATCCGTGCGGCATCGTTCTGCGCACGGGTGCGACGGCGGGTGGCGGGGTCAACGATGCGATCACGCCCGCGTGCGCCCAGGATTCCGGCGGACCTCGGACGGTATCGGTGACCGGTGGGCGCGACCAACTCGATCCCGCCGTCGGCGTTCACCTGCCAGTGACCGGAATGTTTGAGCCGGTGATGATTTCGACAGTAGGCGGTGAGGTTCCCCGCCGCCGTCGGACCTCCGGCGGCAGGATCGGAATGGTCGAACGGCCGATGATGATCGAGGTCCGTGTTCCAGGCGGCCACATCGCAGTGCAGCCATTCGCATCCGCCGGCCAGCACCCGCATCCACGTGTCGAGCACGGTGCCGGGACGGTACGTGGTCGGGGTTTCAGAGTTCGGAACCCGCACCGGTTCGACGTCCGCGTCGGCGGCGATGTCGCGTGCGTGCGCCGCGTCGACGACATGAAAGGGGTCCATACACTGACGAGCCCGCGGGACATGATCCTCTGCGGCGGCACGGAAGGCGGGAGAGCCGTCCATCGACACCACCTGCACCTTGTCGCGCTCCTTCGCCGACTGTTGCTCGAAGAACTCCGAAAACGAGTCTCGGCCTCGGCCCTCGGTGATGTAGACGACCTTGCCGGTGTCGTGATCGCCGACGATGGTGAGGTACTTGTGCGGATGCCGGTAGCAGATTTCGTCGACTCCGATTCGATACAAATTCTCGAGCCTGCGCGAGTCGATCAACGCATCGACTGCCCGCGTGACGATGGAGGTGACCGTCCGCCATGCACAGCGCATCAAGGTCGACACCGAGGTCCGATCGGTGCGGGTGACCAACCACAGCACCATGTCCTCGAAGTCGCGTGTATGCCGTGCTGTCGGACGCGCCCACGGAAATGTCCTCGGTCCGGACGCCGCACGTCGGGCACTCGATCCGTCGGATCGGATACTTCAACCACACCTTGTGGCGGCCGAAGTCGAGATGGCGCCAGCGCCGCGGCGCGTGGTAGGCAGCGGCGCTCGTGTAGCCGCATGGGCACTTCACACGGCGTGCTGCGAGCCTGACAGTGACCTCGACGGAGTCGTCGGTGATCGACACATCCGACACCGATGCACCGGGGATTTGAAGCAGACGGTTAAATGCAGTACTGACGCGCACGTGCAGCGGTCCTCTTGGTTGAGGTTGGTGTAGGAACCCCGAAATCTAGAGACCCAACACGTGCGCGTCCCTCATTTCACCGGCAACTCGCCGAACACTGCGTCCAACAACCCACCCTGAACAGTAGAAATGACGCCCACACAAACCTCAGGAGCGCCACATGTGTTCTACACTAGCGAAAACCCTTGCGCTCCAGAATACCCCGACGGAACCCGCCCCTAGCCACTCCCTGCCACGATGACGGGGACGGTGGCGGCGACGATGATGGCGGCATTGAGGGCGTCGACGGATGCGCGCACGGCCCTGCCTGCCCAGTCGCCTTCGGCGATGTCCTTCGCCCGCTTCTTCACAGCGCGACGGTCGGCGTCCGGGAACAGCTTCGGGGCGGCGTCGACGGCGGAGAGGAGCGAGACCAGTGCGGCGGTGCGCGGAGTGGGCGTGACCCCGTCGAGGAGCGCGGCGCTCAGTTCGTTCCGCACCGCACGTTCGTGGCTGCCGTCGACCTCGGGCCACCGCGTGGCGGAAAAGATGCCGAGCACCTTGCTCTTCTCCTCGCGGACCCATCCCGCGGCGACGATGCGCTCGGCGAGTTCTTCGCGCAGATTCTTGGTGAGCTTCTCGATCGCTGCTTCCGGTTTCAGCGGCTTCGACGTACCGATGAGATCGACTGCCCGCGCGAGCAGCGGATCCTGCGGCCACGCGCCGTCCCGGACCACGAGGCGCCCCTTCTTCACGTCCTCACCGGGTTCGGCGGGCGTGACGACGTCGCCGAGGGCCAGTTCCAGGAGAACGGCGCCTGCGAGGACGCGCGGCAACCTCGTCGCGTCGACGACGGGCTTGCCCGAAGCGTCGTCGAGCAGCAGCAACAGCAGGTCTTCGGCGAGCAGCGTCATGCGTCCACGATAGGGGGACGGCGACGCGAAGTCCGGTGTCCGTTCAGCCGCCCCGGGGAATGTTTGCCGGTTACCGTGAAGGGGGAATGTTTCCGGGTATCAGCGGACGGTTGTCGGGCACCGCAGTCAAGCACGAGGAGCGGCTATGAGCGCGATCGGACACTGTCGGGCACTCCTGGCGGTCGCCGTCATTGCCTCGTCTGCCATGTTCGGTCAGATGGCGACGGCGTCTGCGGACGTGTGGCGGGCCCTTCCCGCCGACAAGCCGGCCTCGGCGGACGGTTCGGTCCTCGACCACATCGAGGAGATCGACGACCGCCAGCTGAACATGTTCGTCTACTCGGCGGCAATGGAGAAGGTGATCCTCCTCGAGGTCATCCGCCCCGCCGACACGAGCGTTCCCCGGCCGACCCTGTACCTGCTCAACGGTGCCGGTGGCGGCGAGGATTCGGCGACGTGGCAGGCGCGGACGGACGTGGTCAGCTTCTTCGCCGACAAGAACGTCAACGTCGTCACTCCCGTCGGCGGGGCGTACAGCTACTACACCGACTGGGAGAAGCCCGATCCCGTCCTCGGCGTGAACAAGTGGACGACTTTTCTCACCGAGGAACTTCCCCCGATCGTCGACGCCGCACTCGGAGCGAACGGCGAGAATGCGATCGCGGGTCTGTCGATGTCGGGCACATCCGTCCTGAGCCTGGCCGAGGCCGCCCCCTCGCTGTATCGCGCCGTCGGCGCGTTCAGCGGGTGCGCCCAGACGAGCACCAAACCGGGCCGGGACTACGTCACCTTCGTCGTCAGCTTCCGCGGCGGAGATGTCGAGAACATGTGGGGACCGCCCGACGACCCCGCCTGGGTGGCCAACGACCCCGTCGTCAACGCCGAGAAGCTGCGCGGCATCGACCTGTACATCAGCAATGCCACCGGGCTGCCCGGCATCCACGAGAACCTCAACGGCCCGGACATCAACGGAGATGTGGGCGTCCTCGCCAATCAGGTGATCATCGGCGGCATCATCGAGGCGGGTACCAACGAGTGCACCCATCAGCTGGCCGACAGGCTGAACGCGCTGGGAATCCCGGCCACGTACGACTTCCGGCCCACCGGCACCCACTCGTGGGGCTACTGGCAGGACGACCTGCACAACTCCTGGCCGATGATCGCCGGTTCCCTCGGCGTCTGACCGGGCGCACCCGACGTCGCATAGGGTGTTTCGGGTCACAGGACGACGAGAGGACGTGCATCGATGAGTTCCCCGGGAACTGCGCCTTCGAGCGACAACCATGGCCAGAGCTACGCCGAGGTCTACCGCCGGAGCGCCGACAGTCCCGAGGAGTTCTGGCTGGCCGCCGCCGGTGCCGTGGAGTGGGAGCAGCCGCCGACGCGGGCACTCGACGATTCGGCCGCCCCGATGTACCGGTGGTTCCCGGACGCCTCGCTGAACACCTGCTTCAACGCCCTGGACCGGCACGTGCGCGACGGCGACGGGGACCGGGCTGCGTTGATCTACGACTCGGCGATGGTCCCCGACGCGTCCCGCACCTATACCTACGCAGAACTTCTCGACGAGGCGTCCCGGTTTGCCGGCGTCCTGAAGGACCAGGGCGTGGTGGCCGGGGACCGGGTGATCGTCTACATGCCGATGATCCCCGAAGCGGCGATCGCGATGCTGGCCTGCGCCCGCATCGGCGCCGTGCACTCGGTGGTGTTCGGGGGTTTCGCCGCGAAGGAACTCGCGACCCGCATCGACGACGCCGGACCGGTGGTCCTGGTGACGGCGTCGGGCGGCCTCGAACCGGGGCGCACCGTCGAATACCTCCCGATGGTGGCGAAGGCGCTGGAGTTGTCCGCCACCCCTCCGCACACGGTGATCGTCAAGGACCGCGAGCAGGTCCCCGGTTCGGCCGCCGACTACCAGGGCGGCGACGCGGCGTGGTTCGACTGGGACGCACTGGTGGTGGATGCCGCACCCGCGGAGCCGGTTCCGGTGGCCGCGACCGACCCGCTGTACATCCTGTACACGTCCGGCACCACCGGGAAGCCGAAGGGCGTGATCCGCGACAACGGCGGACACGCGGTCGCGCTCACGTGGTCGATGCGCAACATCTACGACATCGGCCCGGGTGACGTGTGGTGGACCGCGTCCGACGTCGGCTGGGTGGTCGGCCACTCGTACATCGTCTACGGGCCGCTCCTCGCCGGTGCCACGTCCGTGCTCTACGAGGGCAAACCGGTCGGGACCCCGGACGCGGGGGCGTTCTGGCGGGTGATCTCCGATCACGGGGTGTCGGCCCTGTTCACGGCACCGACCGCGATCCGCGCGGTGCGCAAGGCCGATCCCGACGCGAAGGAGATCGAGAAGTACGACATCTCCTCACTGAAGACGCTGTTCGCGGCGGGCGAGCGCCTCGACCCCGACACGTACGCGTGGGCGACCCGCGTCCTGGGCCGTCCCGTCGTCGACCACTGGTGGCAGACCGAGACGGGCTGGGCGATCTGTTCCAACCTGCGCGGGCTCGAACCGATGCCGCTGAAGGCCGGATCCCCCACCGTCCCGGTTCCCGGGTACCGGGTGCAGGTCGTCGACGGCGAGGGAAACGTGGTTCCGGCCGGGGCCGAGGGCAACATCGTGATCGGCCTGCCGCTGCCTCCGGGGACCCTGGCCGGGTTGTGGCGCGACCCGGAGCGGTACGTGAAGTCGTATCTCGCCACCTTCGAGGGCTACTACCTCACCGGCGACTCCGGGTACATCGACGAGGACGGGTACGTGTTCGTCCTCGGGCGCAGCGACGACGTCATCAACGTTGCCGGACATCGCCTTTCGACCGGAAGCATGGAGGCCGTGGTCGCGGGACACTCCGCGGTGGCCGAGTGCGCGGTGGTCGGGATCCGCGACGAACTCAAGGGCCAGCGGCCCAGCGGCTACGTGGTGCTCAAGGCCGGCGTCGACATCGACCCCGAGACACTCCGCACCGAACTGGTCGCAATGGTGCGTGAACAGATCGGGGCCGTCGCCACGTTCCGCGACGTGACGGTCGTGCAGGCGCTGCCCAAGACCCGCTCCGGCAAGATCCTGCGCAAGACGATGCGGCAGATCGCCGACCACGAGGAGTACACGGTGCCCTCCACCATCGAGGACGTCGCCGTCCTCGACGCGCTGAAGAAGCAGTTGGGCGGCTGACCACTCAGACCCGGACGGCCGCGTCGAGTGCCTGATCCACCAGCACCTCGACGCGGTCCGTTTCGAGTGGGTCGAGGTCGAACAGGATGCGGTAGATGATCGGCGCCACCACGTGGTCGATCACGTGCTCGACCGCGCCCTGGACACCCGAGGCGACCGGCTCCCCGCGTCCGACGATCGTCTCGATCTGGGTGCGGCAGAACGTCGCGCACTGGAGCGGATTGGTCTCGCCGCTCATCACGACGTCGCGCAGCGCCGCCCGCCCCACCGGCGAGGACATCTCCTCGAGGTACTCCTGCGCCCAGGCGACGAGGTCGCCTCGCACACTGCCGGTTTCGCGCGGAGGTGTATCGGGACGCAGTCGCTCGATCGCGACGTCCGCGAACACCTCGGTGATGTCACCCCAACGCCGGTAGATGGTCGACGGAGTGATCCCGGCGTCGGCGGCGATCATCGGGACCGTGATGTCTGCTCGGTCGCGCTCGTCGAGGAGCTTGCGGGTGGACGCGTGCACCGCCTGCTGGATGCGGGCGCTGCGCCCGCCGGGGCGTGGACCTGGAGCCGGACTCATGACCCCATGCTAACGCAAAGATGTTGCATTAAGAATGGCTGCGGCGTAGCGTTCGTTAACGCAAACCTTTTGCTTTAACGTTCTCCGGGAGTAGCCCATGCCGACCCTGGCACCCGAAGCACCACCGACCTCTCGGCCCGCGCTGCGCCGCCGTGCCGCATTCACGCTCGTCGCGGTCGTGATCGCCACCCTGCTCGGCGCGTCCGCCGCCCCGACACCGCTGTACGAGCTGTACCAGTCGAACTGGGGCTTCTCCTCGCTGCAGTCGACGCTTGTCTTCGGCATCTACGCCCTGAGCCTGCTGCTCGCACTGCTCACCGTGGGGTCCCTGTCGGACTACGTCGGCCGGCGCCCCGTGCTGATCACGGCGCTCGCGTTCGAGGCCGTCTCGATGATCATGTTCGCGACCGCCGAAGGCATCGGACTGCTGCTGCTCGCCCGGGTGGTGCAGGGATTCGCGACCGGCGCCGCGATCAGCGCCCTCGGCTCCACCCTCCTCGACCTCGAACGCACACCGGGACGCGGCGCCACCGTCAACAGCATCGCGCCCACCGCCGGTCTCGCGCTGGGCGCCATCGGATCGAGCCTCATCAGCGAGCACCTTCCCCGGCCAACCAGCACCGTGTTCCTGGTGCTCCTCGCGCTGTTCGTCGCCGAGATCCTCGGCATCTGGGCCGCACCCGAGACGGCGGTCCGGCAGAAGGGTGCGCTGGCGTCGATGCGGCCGGCGCTCGCGGTCCCGGCCACCGCACGGAGAATGCTCGTCGCCACGGGCCCCTGCCTGATCGCCGTGTGGGCACTCGGCGGCTTCTACCTGTCGCTCGGACCGTCACTCGCCCGCAACGCGCTCGACGTGCACACGTCGCTGATCGGCGCAGTCATGGTCGCGACGCTCACCGGGACCGGCGCACTCGCGGTGTTCCTGCTGCGCAACGTCGCGGCACGGCGCATCCTCGCAGTCGGAGCGTCGGCCCTCGTCGCCGGCGTCGCCGTCACCCTGGTCGGCGCCGAAACATCCTCGGCACCCTTGATTCTCGCGGGAACCGCGGTGGCGGGCATCGGGTTCGGCGCGGGCTTCCAGGGCACCATCCGCACCGTCATGCCGCTCGCCGAACCGCACGAGCGGGCAGGGCTGCTGTCGAGCATCTACGTGATCGCCTACCTCGCCAACAGCCTTCCGGCGCTGGTCGCCGGATACCTCGTCGGGCAGGTCGGACTCGTCGACACCACCCGCATCTACGGCGGACTCGTCATCGTCCTCGCCGCGGCGGCCCTCCTGCGCAAAGCGCCCGTGAGTACTTCTTAACCGCCCGCGGTTAACAAGTACTCACGGGGTCTTGATCTCGCCATAGCGGGCCAGGGCCTCCTGCCGTTCGTGGGCGTGGTCGACGATCGGCGGCGGATAGTCCTCGGGGCGGCCGTCTTTCAGGGCGTGGACGGCCTTCCCGGAGATGCCGCGCAGTTCGGGCACCCACCGCCGCACGTATTCGCCGTCGGGGTCGAACTTCTCACCCTGGGTCGTCGGGTTGAACACCCGGAAGTACGGCGACGCGTCCGTCCCCGACCCCGCCGTCCACTGCCAGCCGTGCTGGTTGTTCGCCAGATCGCCGTCGACGAGCTGGTTCATGAAGAAGCGGGCGCCCCGCCACCACGGCAGGTGCAGATCCTTGACGAAGAACGATGCGACGATCATCCGCACCCGGTTGTGCATCCAGCCTTCGGCTTTCAGCTGACGCATCCCGGCATCGACGATCGGGAATCCCGTCCGGCCCTCGCACCACGCCGTGTACGCCTCCTCGGCGTCGGGCCCGCTGTCGTAGCGGATGTGGTCGAAGCGGCGGTCGTAGTTTCCCCGTGCGCTGTCGGGGCGCTGGAAGAGGATGTCGGCGTAGAAGTCCCGCCACGCGAGCTGCCGCCGGTACTGCTCGGCACTCTTGCTGCGGCGGCGGGCGAGATCGCGGAGCATCGTCCGCGGATGAATGTTGCCGTACTTCAGGTACACCGACATCCGGCTGGTCGCGTCGAGCCCGGGACGATCCCGCGCGTCCTCGTACCCGGCGAGGTCGTCCTCGCAGAACTCCGCCCACCGTTCCAGAGCCGCCGCCTCACCGGCGGCGTACCCGTCGGATTCGGGTTCGGGGATCGTCACCCGCCGCGTCTTCACGTCGTCCGGGTCCATCCACTCCACCGTCGCGGGCCCGGTGTCGATCGGCGCGCGCCACCCGTGCTCGAGCCACTGCCGGAAGTACGGGGTGAACACACGGTACGATTCCCCGTCCGCCTTGGTCACCCGGCCGGGCGCCACGGCGTACGGCGAACCGGTGGCCACCAGATCGACGTGCTCGGCGACGGCGGCATCCCGCTCGCGACCGTAGGGTCCGTAGTCGGCGCTGACATGCACTTCTCCGGCCGCGACCTTCTTCGCCACCCGCGGAACCACGTCGACGGGATCGCCTTTCACCACCAGCAGCCGGCCGTCGAGCCGGTCGTCCAGTGCGGCGAGGCTGCGGAACAGGAAGTCCCGGCGGGCGCCGCCCGACGTGGTCAGCAACCGGTCGTCGAGAACGAACAGGCCGAGCGCACGCGCCCCCGACTCGGCGACCGTGTGGAGCGTCGGCAGGTCACCGAGCCGGAGGTCGCGGCGGAACCAGACGAGTGCGGTGTCCATGTCTGCCACGGTAACGAAATGCGGGCCGCTCAGTTGGTGGAGCGAGCCGAAGACAGCACCGACAGGTACGGGGCGTCGATGTCGTAGTGCGTGAACGCCGACAACGCCGCGCGGGCGAACGTCCGCTGCACCGCCCACTGCCTGCCGGGCTTGGTTCGCGCGGTGATCCGCAGCGTGACCGATTCCGCGGTCACCGAGTTCACGCCCAGCAGTTCCGGGGGTTCGAGCACGTCCGCCGCGATCGCGTCGCCCTTGGCCGCCTCGGTGACGGCCTCCAGCGCCACCTCGCACGCCCGTTGCACGTTGGCGGCGTGCGCGATCGGCAGATCGACCACCGCGACCGCGTACCCCTGACTCATGTTGCCGACCCGCACGATCTCACCGTTGCGGCAGTACCAGAGGGTGCCGTTGACGTCGCGGATCGTGGTGACCCGCAGACCCACCGTCTCGACCGTTCCCACGGCCTCGCCGAGGTCGACGACGTCGCCGACCCCGTACTGATCCTCGAGCAGCATGAAGATGCCCGACAGGAAGTCCCGGACGAGGTTCTGCGCACCGAAACCGAGTGCGACACCGATCACACCGGCGGACGCGATGAACGGCGCGACGTTGACGCCGAGGACGGCGAGCACCTGGAGCACCACCCAGATGAGCACCACGATCGACACAGTCGATTTGAGCACCGACCCGATGGTCCGGGCGCGTTGCGCGCGACGCTCGTTGACCATGGCTTCCTTGACACCGCGCGGGGCGCGTTCCCGCAGGGGACGGAGCATGGCCGGTTTGTCCGAGGGCTCCCGGGGACGCGTCATCCGGTCGATCATCCGGTGCAACGCGAATCGCAGTACGAGCGCCAGGACGACGTAGGTCGCGATCTCGGCCGGCCGGTGAATCAGCCAGTCACGGTTGGTTTCGGTCAGTTCGAAGGCCTGCAGCGAAGGAAACATCCTCAACGAGTGTACGGACGAGACACGCTCTCACAACTGCCATCCGCACGCTCTGTGGTCGCGCCCACGGCACAATGCAGGGGTGACCGTCACAGACTCAGCCAGTGTCCTCGTGGTCGACGACGACGAGGACGTGCGGACGTCCCTCGAACGCGGCCTGCGCCTGTCCGGATTCACCGTCCTCACCGCCGTCGACGGCGCCGACGCACTGCGGGTGGTCAGCGAGCAGCGCCCGGACGCGATGGTCCTCGACATGAACATGCCGGTCATCGACGGCACCGGCGTGGTGACCGCGCTGCGCGCGATGAGCAACGACATCCCGATCTGTGTGCTCAGCGCCCGCGACACCGTCGACGACCGCATCTCCGGTCTGGAGTCGGGCGCCGACGACTACCTGGTCAAGCCGTTCGTCCTCGCCGAACTGATCGCGCGGATCCGGGCGATGCTGCGCCGGCACGGAACGACCACCGCCGCGCCCACCGACTCGCCCGCGACCCCGCCGATCCGGATCGGTGCGCTCGAGATCCGCATGTCCGCACGCCGGGTCTTCATGGCGGGCGAGGAGGTGACGCTGACCAAGCGGGAATTCGAACTGCTCGAGATTCTCGCCCGCAACGTCGGCATCGTGCTGAGCCGCGAGCGGCTCCTCGAACTGGTGTGGGGGTACGACTTCGTCGCCGACACCAACGTGGTCGACGTCTTCGTCGGCTACCTGCGGCGCAAGTTCGAGGTCGGTGGTCAGCCGCGCCTCCTGCACACGGTCCGCGGAGTGGGGTTCGTGCTGCGGGAACCGTCGTGAAACGGTCGTTCTCCCTCCGGACCCGTGTGGCCGCCGCGACGGCGCTCGGCGCGACGATCATCGTCGTCGCGCTCGGCATCCTGGTGTCGCTGGCGATCAACCGGAACAACCTGTCGCAGCTCGACCGGCGGCTGGAGACGGCGTCGGATGTCCTCGTGCCCAACGCCGCCACCGCCGGGCTGTTCCTCGGGGCGCTCGGCGACAAGGGCGCGTTCGCGATCACGATCCGTTCGGCCGACGGCAACACCGTGCTGGTCAGCACCCCCACCCAGCTGCCCGAACTCGATCCGGGCACACAGACCGTCGAGGTCGGTGACACGCAGTACCGGGCGTACACCGCCACCGTGCCGCTCCTCGGCACCCGGATCTCCCTGGCCGTGCCGTACGCCGAAGCGCAGGACGTGACGTCCGAGCAGCAACGGCAGGTGGCCCTCGTGGGGGTCCTCGCCGTCGCCGCCGCCAGCGGCCTCGGGTGGCTGTTCGGCGGTCGTGCGGTGCGACCCCTGGTCGACCTGACCGGCCGCATCGTGCGCCGCGAACCGAAACTGACACCCACGTCCTCGGGGGTGCGGGAGGCCGACGAACTGGCGTCCGCCGCCGAGTCGATGCTGCGCGACGTCGCCGAGGCGCAGGCCGCGACCACCGCCGCACTCGCCACCGCCCGCGATTTCGCCGCCGTGTCGGCGCACGAACTGCGCACGCCGCTCACCGCGATGCGCACCGACCTCGAGGTCCTCGCCACCCACGACCTGACTCAGCCGCAGAGGGACGAGATCCTTCACGACCTCGCCCGGGCGCAGGGGCGGGTGGAGTCGACGCTGTCCGACCTCGAGCGCCTCGCCCGGGGCGAGCTGTCCACCGACAAGGACTTCGTGGATTGCGACCTCGTCGACATCAGCGACCTCGCCGCGGAGGAGGCGATGCGTCACAACCCCGGCCTGCAGGTGACCGTCTACGCGGCCCCGGTGACGGTCCGCGGCATGCCCGGCGGACTGCGCCTCACCCTGGACAACGCCATCAAGAACGCGGTCCGGCACGGCGGCGCCACCGCGGTGACGATCACACTGAGAGCGGCCGACGGCATCACCACCGTCGTCGTCGACGACAACGGTTCCGGGGTGCCCGAGGCCGAGCGGACCGCCGTGTTCGAACGGTTCCACCGCGGTTCCAACGCGACGAAGAGCGGATCGGGCCTGGGCCTCGCGCTCGTCGCCCAGCAGGCCGCATTGCACAACGGCAGCGCACGTTTCGAGGTCAGCCCGCTCGGCGGCGCACGGCTCGTCGTGGAATTGCACACCGACACGACCCGGAAAGCGGAAAGCCCCGCCTCACCGTGAGGTGATGCGGGGCCTTCGGACCGTGGAGACTATTCCTTCACGTCCAGCAGGTCGATCATGAACACCAGCGTCTTGCCGGACAGCTGGTGTCCGGCGCCGGCGGGACCGTAGGCGAGCTCCGGCGGGATGGTGAGCTGACGACGTCCGCCCACCTTCATGCCGGGGATGCCGTCCTGCCAGCCCTTGATGAGGCCACGCAGCGGGAACTGGATGGACTCGCCGCGGCTCCAGGAGGAGTCGAACTCCTCGCCGGACTCGAACTCGACGCCGACGTAGTGCACCTCGACGGTGCCACCGGGGACGGCCTCGGCGCCCTCTCCGACGACCACGTCCTTGACGACCAGGTCGGTCGGGGCGGGTCCCTCTTGGAACTCGATCTCGGGCTTGGTCATGTGTCCTCCTCGATGAGGGCTCTATGGTTCGGCACAGGTGTTCGCGATCAGCGACCTGTGACGTCCTTGTAGTCACGCTCGGTGTAGCCGGTGTAGATCTGGCGCGGACGGCCGATCTTCGTAGCGGGATCTTCGTGCATCTCGCGCCAGTGTGCAATCCACCCGGGCAAGCGGCCCATGGCGAACAGAACGGTGAACATGCGCGTCGGGAAGCCCATGGCGCGGTAGATCAGACCCGTGTAGAAGTCGACGTTCGGGTACAGCTTGCGCTCGACGAAGTAGTCGTCGGTCAGCGCCGCCTCTTCGAGGGCCATCGCGATCTCGAGCAGTTCGTCGTCGCCGCCGAGCTTGTCGAGGATGGTGTGTGCCGTCTGCTTGACGATCGCGGCGCGCGGGTCGTAGTTGCGGTAGACGCGGTGCCCGAAGCCCATGAGCTTCACGCCGTCTTCCTTGTTCTTGACCTTGCGGACGAAGTCGCCTGCGTTGCTGCCGCTGGCCTTGATCTCGTCGAGCATCTCCAGCACCGCCTGGTTGGCGCCGCCGTGCAGCGGGCCCCAGAGTGCGTTGATGCCACCGGAAATCGAGGTGAACAGGTTGGCGTCGGAGGAGCCGACCAGGCGGACCGTCGACGTCGAGCAGTTCTGCTCGTGGTCGGCGTGCAGGATCAGCAGCATGTCGAGTGCCTTGGCGATCTCGGGATCGATCTCGTAGGGCTCCGCGGGGAAGCCGAACGTCATCCGGAGGAAGTTCTCGACGAGGTTCAGGGAGTTGTCCGGGTACAGGAACGGCTGCCCGACGGACTTCTTGTACGCGTAGGCGGCGATGGTCGGCAGCTTCGCGAGAAGACGGATGGTCGACAGTTCGACCTGTTCCGGGTCGGCCGGGTCCAGGGAGTCCTGGTAGTAGGCGGACAGCGCGTTGACGGCGCTGGACAGCACCGGCATCGGGTGCGCGTTCCGGGGGAACCCGTCGAAGAACCTCTTCAGGTCCTCGTGCAGCAGCGTGTGGCGCCGGATCCGGTCGGTGAACGACTCCAGCTGCGCCGGAGTGGGCAGCTCACCGTAGATCAGCAGGTAGCTGACCTCGATGAAAGTCGACTTCTCCGCCAGCTGTTCGATCGGGTATCCGCGGTAACGGAGGATCCCCTTCTCACCGTCGATATAGGTGATCGCGGAGCTGGTGGAGGCGGTATTGACGAAACCCGGGTCCAGGGTGGTGTACCCGGTGCTGGCGAGCAGCTTGCCCAGTTCGATACCGTCATTGCCCTCGGTTGCCCTGGCAATGGACATCGTGTGCTCACCACCAGGGTAGGTAAGCGTGGGCTTTGTGTCATTGTCAGGCACGAAGCATCCCTCTCAAGCTCAAACCAATGAGTAACAACTTCATTCAGGTAGAAACTAGCCCCACTCTGGCCTGCCTGCCGAAGGCGGGTCCGCTCAGGGGCCGTGACGCGGCCTCCCCGCGGGATGCGTGGCGACCTCGGGGAAGGGTCGGCGAACGGGTTGGTCGAGTGTCCGATTTGCCCGCACGGCGCGGGAGCGGAATCCGTGAGGGCCAGTTGCCCGGGACTGGACTGGCCTCGTTACCTGCACCGATGCCGAGGACGGCGAAGAACGCACGCCGTGGCACCCGGTGCAGTGAGGGAAGTACAGAGGCTGGCACAAAGACCGTCGGCCGCGACGGAAGAACCCCCGCCGGACGTATCGGCCGGACCGCGACCGGTGTTACACCGTCTCACCAAGTGGGCACCCGGCGGTCGAAAATCGAACCGCTACGACCCCCGCGCCGACATGCCCCACACACCGGTCCACTGCTGTCCCGGAGCGAGCACCAACTGATCGATTCCGGAGTTGAACGCATCCGGCGGGCACGTCATCGGTTCCAGGGCCAGCGCCCGGCCGCGGCCCGGGTACGACTTGCCCGCGTCGGGATCCGCGACGAACGCCTGCAGCCAACCGAACTCCCGGGCCGCCCACAGGACCGTTCCGGTGCCGTCCGGTGCGCGCAATTCGTGCCGCGACCTGCCGTCCACGTCCACATCCAGTGCGCTGAACGGGGTGTCGAGGGCCACACCCGCCAGCGTCCGAGGGCTGGTGAAGTCGTAGTCGGTGCCCGCGACGGCCTGCGAACCGCCGCTGGGCAGCATCCGCTCGTCGAGCGGCAGCCGGGTGCCTGCCGACAGGCGCAGCGTGCACTCGTCGAGGGGAAAGTCGCCGGCGCGGACGTAAGAGTGGAAACCCATCCCGAACGGCGCCGGGATGGCCCCCGTGTTGGTGGCGGTGTGCGTCACGGTCAGGCCGTCGTCGCCCAGGACGTAGTCGACGGTGAGCCGCAGCGGGTACGGCCACCCCTTGTGGAGGCCGACGTCGATCGACAACTCGATGCGGTCGTCGGCGTGATTGACGACACGCCAGTCCCGGCGACGGACGAATCCGTGGCTCGCGTTGGCGAACCCCGGCTCCGTGATCTCGAGCTGATGGTCGATGCCGTCGAAGGCGAACCGGCCGTCGCGGATCCGGTTGGGCCACGGCGCGAGGATCAGCCCGGCCGACAGCGGGGGCCGGGTGCCGAGGTCCCACGTCTCGGTGAGCGCCGTCGGCCCGTCCGGACCGTCCCGTTCGAGTAGCCGGAGTCCGGCACCGGTGGCCGCGATACCGGCCCGGTAGCCGCCGCCCCGGATCTCGAATCCAGCCGCGGCAGGCCTGTCCGTCTTCGACGACTGCGATTCACCCATGCATTTCAGTGTGCACGAGATCTGCACGAGATATGTGATGGCGCACGGGAACCTAGCGCGTGACCTTGTACCGCATCAGCGCCGGGAACGCGAGCGCGGCGAT
The DNA here is from genome assembly GCF_002300155.1 of Rhodococcus sp. ACS1. Lineage (NCBI taxonomy): Bacteria > Bacillati > Actinomycetota > Actinomycetes > Mycobacteriales > Nocardiaceae > Rhodococcus > Rhodococcus sp. ACS1. Next base: position 1,308,727 of record NZ_NSDZ01000005.1, on the reverse strand, counting down.
CACCACGCCGATGACGACGAGGACGCCGCCACCGGCCGCGGCGACGCTCGTTCCGACCGCCGCGGCCGCTGCGCCGTGCAGGACGTCGCCGATCCGCGGACCCCCGGCGACGACGACGATGAAGACGCCCTGGAGTCGTCCGCGCATCTCGTCCGTGGCGACCTGCTGGAGCATGGTGCTGCGGAACGCCGCGGAGACCATGTCGACGGCGCCGCCGAACGCGAGGAACGCCAGAGCGATCCACAACAGGGCGGGACTGCCGCCGGGTGAGGCGAGTCCCACGACGACGCCGAAGCCCACCATCGCCAGACCCCACAGCGCGATGCACACGATCACGGCGCGGCCCTGACGCCGGACCCTCGGCAGCCAGCCGGAGAACACGCCGCCGGCCACCGCACCGACGGACATCGCCGCGAACAGCAGGCCGAGCGCCACACCGCCGGAGGCCGGGTCGCCGAACGTGTCGTGCGCGATCTGCGGGAACAACGCCCGCGGCATACCGAACACCATCGCGATGATGTCGACGACGAACGACGCGAGCAGCACCTTCTGGGTGGCGAGGTAAGCGAACCCGTCGAACACCTCGCGCAGCCCGGCGCGCCGGGACTCCCCCGTCGGCGGGATGGCCGGCAGCCGGAGTACCGCCCACAGGGTGGCCAGGAGGGCGATCGAATCGACGAGATACAGCGTCGACAGCCCGACCACCGGAATCATGACCCCGGCGAGCAACGGTCCGGCGATGGCGCCGAACTGCATGACCGTCATGTTGAGCGAGTTGGCCGCGGGCAGCTGTTCCACCGGGATGAGCCGCGGGATGATCGCGCTGCGGGTCGGCTGGTTGACCGCGAAGAATGCCTGCTGCAGACCCAGCAGTCCGAGCACCAGCCACACGTTGTTCAGGCCGAGCGCCGCCTGCACCCAGAAAAGCACCGCCGTGACACCGAGTCCGACGGTGGTGATCGTCAGCAGTTTCCGCCGGTCCATGACGTCGGCGAGCGCGCCGCCCCACAGTCCGAACACGACCAGCGGTACCAGTGCGAAGACACCGGTCAGTCCCACGTACGCCGAGCTACGGGTGATCTCGTACACCTGCTGCGGCACGGCGACGACGCTGAGCTGTCCGCCGATCACCGTCACGATCCCGGCCGCCCACAGGCGCCGGTAGTCCCGGTTCTGCAGCGGCGCCGTGTCGGCGAGCAGCCGCCGCTTCCTCTTCTCGGTGACGGTGTCGGTCATTCTTCCCTTAGCTCGTTTCCCATGCTCACTATTCCCCGGTCGTCACGGCTGCAGCCGCTCCACCGTCCACGAGCCGTCGACCAGCGACGTCCGGATGCGGTTGTGCATCCGGTTGGCGCGGCCCTGCCAGAACTCCACGACAGCGGGGCGGATCAGGATTCCGCCCCAGTCCGGCCGCACCGGGATGTCGACGTCGACGGGGAAACGCTCCGCCGCGTGCAGCAGCGCGGCGTCCAGTTCGGCCCGCGAACCGATCGGCCGCGACTGCTCGGACGCCCACGCCCCCAGCCGGGATCCGCGGGGCCTGCTGTGCCAGTACTCGTCCGTGACCTCGGCACTCACGCGCTCGACCGGGCCGCGGACGGTGATCTGCCGGGCGACGGGCACCCAGGTGAACGTCACCGACGCGTACGGCACCGACTCCAGCTGGCGGCCCTTGTCCGAATCGTAGTTGGTGAAGAACAGCACACCGTCGGCACTCAGTCCCTTGCAGAGGACGGTGCGGGTGCACGGGTGTCCGTGCTCGTCGACGGTTCCGAGGGTCATCGCGTTGGGTTCGGGAACCCCGGACTCCACAGCGTCCTCGAGCCACCCGCGCATCAGGGGAAGCCAGCCGTCGCTCAGCTGGTCGGCGTCCAGATCGGAGTCGATATACGCTCCGTCGGCGCCCTGGTGTGCGTAACCGACGCGCATGGCCGCGAGGTCCTTGTTCACCGGTTTCGGGTGTTCTGCATCTGGAGACACAGCCGAGAACGCTACTCCCGGGTATGCACTGATCAACTCTCCGGTGACACCGGCTAAAGTTTTGGGGACCGAACCCGTCCCCTCGGATTGCAGCCGCGATCGTGCGATGCCCGGGGACGGCAAGTCGATTGCGCGGACGAGGGTGCCTGCCCATCCCGCATGCACGCCCAGCGCAATTGTCGAACGCCGAGACAGTGCCGCTCTGACCGGGGGCACTCGAACGAGGAGAGTCCACGAGCTATGTCAGCTAGCGCGGCAATACCGGACGATTTCGTCAGCGGACTGGAAGGCGTGGTCGCGTTCACCAGCGACATCGCCGAACCCGACAAGGACGGCGGCGCCCTGCGCTACCGCGGCGTCGACATCGAAGAACTCGTCTCCAAGCACGTCACCTTCGGCAACGTGTGGGCCCTGCTCGTCGACGGCCGCTTCGGCCCCGGACTGCCCCCGGCCGAACCCTTCCCCCTCCCCGTGCACACCGGCGACGTCCGCGTCGACGTCCAGGCCGGCCTCGCCATGCTCGCCCCCATCTGGGGATACCAGCCCCTCCTCGACATCGACGACGACACCGCCCGCGAACAACTCGCCCGCGCCTCCGTCATGGCCCTGTCCTACGTCGCCCAATCCGCCCGCGGCATCTACCAGCCCGCCGTCCCGCAGAGACGGATCGACGAGGCGAAAACCGTCACCGAACGGTTCATGGTCCGCTGGAAGGGCGACCCCGACCCCGCCCACGTCGCCGCCATCGACGCCTACTGGGTCTCCGCCGCCGAACACGGCATGAACGCCTCCACGTTCACCGCCCGCGTCATCGCCTCCACCGGCGCCGACGTCGCCGCCTCCCTGTCCGGGGCCATCGGCGCCATGTCCGGCCCGCTGCACGGCGGCGCCCCCGCCCGCGTCCTGCCGATGATCGAGGACACCGAGAAGTCCGGCGACGCCCGCGCCCTGGTCAAGGGAATCCTCGACCGCAAGGAAAAGCTGATGGGCTTCGGGCACCGCGTCTACCGCGCCGAAGACCCCCGCGCCCGGGTGCTGCGCGCCACCGCCAAGCGCCTGAACGCACCCCGCTACGAGGCGGCCGCCGCCCTCGAGCAGGCCGCCCTCGCGGAACTGCGCGAACGCCGCCCCGACCGGGCCATCGAGACGAACGTCGAATTCTGGGCCGCGGTCATCCTCGACTTCGCCGAGGTCCCGGCGCACATGATGCCCGCGATGTTCACCTGCGGCCGCACCGCCGGCTGGTGCGCCCACATCCTCGAGCAGAAACGCCTCGGCAAGCTCGTCCGCCCCGCCGCCATCTACACCGGGCCCGCACCCCGCACCCCCGAGTCCGTCGAGGGCTGGGACCAGATCGCCCACACCAGCTGACCGTCTTCCCCGCCTGAATCAGTAAGGAATAGAAAGTAGCGATGACCTCCACACCGATCATCCCCGCAGACCTCCTGCCCGCCGACGGACGGTTCGGCTGCGGACCGTCCAAGGTTCGCCCCGAACAGCTGCAGTCGCTGGTCGAGGTGGGCGCCTCGGTGTTCGGCACCAGCCACCGCCAGAAGCCCGTGAAGGACGTCGTCGCCAGCGTGCGGTCCGGCCTCGCCGATCTGTTCTCCCTGCCCGAGGGTTACGAGGTGGTGCTCGGCAACGGTGGCACCACCGCGTTCTGGGATGCGGCGGCATTCGGCCTGATCCGGGAGAAGTCGCTGCACCTCACGAACGGCGAGTTCAGCTCCAAGTTCGCGTCGGTCGCGAAGAACAACCCGTTCATCGGTGACCCGATCGTCGTCTCCGCCGACCCCGGCAGCGCGCCCGAACCGGTCTCCGATCCGTCCGTCGACCTCATCGGCTGGGCGCACAACGAGACGTCCACGGGTGTCGCGATCCCCGTCTCGCGTCCCGCGGGCTCGGAGAACGCGCTCATCGCCATCGACGCCACGTCCGGCGCCGGCGGCCTGCCGGTGAACGTCGCCGACGCCGACGTGTACTACTTCGCGCCGCAGAAGTGCTTCGCCGCCGACGGTGGCCTGTGGATCGCGCTGATGAGCCCGAAGGCGCTCGAGCGGGTCGCGGAGATCAAGGATTCGGGTCGCTGGACCCCCGACTTCCTGTCGCTGCCCATCGCCGTGGACAACAGCTCCAAGGACCAGACATACAACACGCCCGCGGTCGCGACGCTGCTGCTGCTCGCCAACCAGATCGAGTGGCTGAACGGCAACGGCGGTCTCGACTGGGCCACGTCGCGTACCGCCGATTCGTCCTCGCGCCTGTACCAGTGGGCCGAGGCCAGCGAGTACGCCACACCGTTCGTCACCGATCCCGCGCACCGCTCGCAGGTCGTCGGCACCATCGACTTCGACGACAAGATCGACGCCGCCCAGGTGGCGAAGATCCTGCGGGCCAACGGCGTCGTCGACACCGAGCCGTACCGCAAGCTGGGCCGCAACCAGCTGCGTGTCGGCATGTTCCCGGCGATCGATCCCGAGGACGTCTCGCAGCTCACGAAGAGCATCGACTGGGTCGTCTCGCAGCTCGGCTGAGACCCGGCACCTGCACCCGTCAGCCCCCGGCACCGAAGTGCCGGGGGCTGACGGCGTCTCGGGGTCAGTCCGTGTCGAGGAAGCGGTGGAACGGCGCGAGCGCCTCGTCGCCGAGATGCGGCCCGCTCACCTGGATCTCGACGCTCGCCGCATCGAGCACGTCGGCGCAGCCCAGCGTGAACCGCGGTCCGTCGGGGAGAATCCGGGAGAAGTCCGCGGACGAGGCCGCGTAGACCACCCGCGTGATCCCGGCCCACACCATCGCCGCACTGCACATCGGGCACGGCTCACCACTCGCGTACATGGTGGCGCCGACCAGGTCGCCCGTTCGGCCTTCACCGCAGGCGGTGGTGATCGCGTCGAGTTCCGCGTGCTCGGTGACGTCGGCGGACGTCGCCACGGAGTTGGCGCCCTCACTGATCACGTGACCGTCGGCGCCGACCGCGACCGCACCGAACGGCCTGTTGCCCGCGTCCCCCGTCTCGTCGGCGAGTTCGATAGCCCGCCGCAGGTGGGCAAGGTCCACGTCGTCGACATCGCTCTGGCTCATCGACTCAGATCCACTTCTGTTCCGACGCCCCGTTGCCGGGCTGTGTCGATCAGTATGCGCGCCGCGGCGAGGTCCTGGAGGCCGATCCCGACGGAGTTCTCCAGCGTGATCGCCCCCGTCCAGGTCACCCGCACGAGGCAGCGCGCACCCCGCAGGACGGATCGATCGGGAAACGAGGAAGCGTAGCGCGCACCCGACGCCGGAACGGGATTTACCCGCGCGTGTCCTGCCGCGCGGGCTGTCACGAATGAATTACAGTTGCCGGGGCGCAGAGTCGCGAGCCGGCGCGATAAGGAGGTCAACGTGCGAGAGCTTCGAGTGATCGGTCTCGAGCCCGATGGTTCGCACGTCGTGTGCGCAGATGCCAGTACCGGCGAAAAATTCCGGCTTCCCGCCGATGACAAACTCCGCGCTGCATCCCGCGGGGACATCGCTCGACTCGGCCAGATTGAGATCGAAATGGACAGTCAGCTCAGGCCCCGCGAAATCCAGGCCCGCATCCGTGCCGGCGCCTCCGTCGAACAGGTTGCCGACGAGGCCGGTATCCCCCTGGCGAAGGTGGAGCGCTTCGCGTATCCCGTTCTGCTCGAACGTTCCCGTGCGGCCGAGATGGCGCAGGGCGGACACCCGGTGCGCGACAACGGCCCCGCCGTTCCCACTCTCGCCGAGATCGTCACGCAGGCGTTCCGCGCGCGGGGACACAACATCGACGACGCCGCGTGGGACGCGTGGCGCGACGAGGACAATCACTGGGTCGCCCAGCTGCAGTGGCAGGCCGGGCGGACCACCAACGCGGCGCACTGGCGGTATCAACCGGACGCGCACGGTGGCACCATCGTCGCCCTCGACGACACCGCCTTCGACCTGATCGACCCCGACTTCGGCCGTCCGCTGCGCGGATTGGCGCCGGTGGCGTCCGACGAACCGGAACAGCTCGAACTCGCCGAGTTCCCCACCGAGGTGGAGGTGCCGACGATCGAGCCCGAGGAGATCATCGAGGCCGACGTCACCGAGGAGCCCGAGGACGAGCCCGCTTCGCCCGAGGAGCCGGCCGCACCCAAGATCGCCCCGCACCAGACGAACAACAAGGACAAGCGCGGCAAACCCGCACTCCCCTCTTGGGACGACGTCCTGCTCGGTGTCCGCAGCAGCGGACGCTGACCGTCGGCGCGGTAAGCAGGCCGGGAACCCGGTCGGGGTCGTACTCTTTCAGGAAGACTTCGGAAGAGGGGGATGACCGTGGGGGCCAAGGTATCAACGATCTGGTACGTCGACGTCCCCGACCCTGCGGCTGTTCTGAGACATCACCCCGAGCCTGACCTCGCTGCGGCGCGGCGACTCGCCGCCCGCCTCTATCCCGACCTGGCGGCCACCCCCACCGGCCCGGTTCCGCTGGCCGAGGCCGCGCGACTCGACGCCGCGGGGACCGTGCACATCGGTTCCTACCCCGGCATCACCGTCGTGTGCGGGCCCGATCTGGCCGTTCCCCGGCCGTCGACCCTGCCCGGAACACGCGTCCGGCCCACCGAATCCGCGAAGACGTACTACATCGCATCCAAGCCCGACATCGCGTGGGGCTCGTTCGCGATGTGGGAGGACGGGCACCTCACCCGCGCGTTCAGCGCCACGCCGGTCCACATTCACGAGGACCTCGGCATCCCCCTGGTGTGGGAGAGACCGTTCTGGGCGGGCGACTTCCCGCTCGAACATCCGCCGGGCGTGCTGCCCGACCCACAGTCGCTGCCGTTCCACCCGCAGCAGTTCGCCGAGGGTGCCAACCGGGAATGGCTGAACTTCCGGTACACGGGCGCCCCCCAGGGCACCGAGATCGACCCGAAAAAGATCACCGTACTCGGTTTCACCGTCCACCCGCCCGGCGAAGGTCCGGCGGTCGAGCCTCCCGCCGAGGTAAAACAACCCGCCGAGGTGGAACACCCCGCCCCCGAACCCGTTACCACGCCCGCTCCGCCGCCGGCCGCCCGCAAGGGCGGACTGCTCCGCCGCTACTTCGGCTTCTGACGCCCGCGGGAGTCAGGCGGCACCGACGAGCAGCGCCGACCAGCCCGCGAGAACTCCGGCCGCGGCGCCGTACACCAGCCACCGCCACACCGGTGCCCGGCGCAGTCGCCACACCGACGGCGCGACCCCGGCCACCACGACGAGTTCGAGGAACACCGCGAGCGCGGGATTGATCCGGGCGAGCTGCGAGCCGAACGCCATGATCGCGACGGCCACCACCGCCGCGGCGAACGCTGCCACGAGAAGTCCGGTGAACCACGGTGTTCCCGTCGGCGGCGGATACGGGGAATGAGGGTCCAGGATTCTCACCGGCCCGTGCGGACGCGCTCGTAGAACGCCATCGCCGCCGCCGTCGCGACATTGAGTGAGTCCGTTCCGGGTGCCATCGGGATGCGGGCACGAATGTCCGTGGCGCGCATGGCGTGTTCGGTGAGGCCCGGCCCTTCCGCGCCCAGCAGCAGCGCCACCTTCTCCCCTGTCATCGCCTCCGCCAGCGTCACCGCCTCAGGGTTCGGGGTCAGCGAGATCAGCTGGAACCCCCGCTCCCGCAACGCTTCCAGATCGTGCGGCCACTTCGTCACGTGCGCGAACGGAACCCGGAGGACGTGCCCCATCGACACCCGGACCGCCCGGCGGTACAGCGGGTCGGCACACCCCTTGCCGAACACCACGGCGTCGACGCCGAGCCCCGCGGCGTTGCGGAACATCGCGCCCAGGTTCTCGTGATCGTTCACACCCTCGAGCACCGCGACCGTCTGGGAGTGCTCGAGCACATCCGCCAGTTCGAGGGGTGCCGGGCGACGCGCCGCCGCGAGCACACCCCGGTTGAGGTGGAACCCGACAACCTCGGCCATGACGTCCGCCGTCGTCCGATAGAACGGCACGTCCACGCCGTCGAGGTCGTCGGCCAGTTCCTCCAGCCGCCGATCGACGCCGAGCAGCGCGATCGGGTCGAACCGGGACGCCAGCAGTCGCTGCGCCACCAGCACACCCTCCGCGATCACCAGGCCCTTACCCTCGGGGAGATCGGGCCGCCGGTCCGAGGAGTTGAGATCGCGGAAGTCGTCCAGCCTGGTATCGGCCGGATCTGTTATGTCGATGACGTGAACCACCGGTCCATATTGCCGTATGCGCGGCGTCACAGCGTTGACTCCCCTCCGCGGGGCGCGAAAGCTCGAAGGAATGAAGCACCTGCACGGACGCACGGCTCTGGTGACCGGCGCCTCCGGCGGTCTCGGTCGCGTCGTCGCCCGGGCCCTGGCGCGCGAGGGTGTCGCCGTCGCCGTGTCCGGCCGGCGTGAGGACCGACTCGCGGAACTCGTGGTGGAACTGCGTGCGCTCGGTGTGCGCGCCGAGGCCGTGCCCGGAGACCTGAATCGACTGGACCTGCTCGATGCGCTGATCGAGCGCGCCGAGGCGGCGGTCGGCCCCCTCGACGTCCTGGTGAACAACGCCGGAGTGGAGAACGTCTCGGCGTTCACCCGGCTCGACCACGCCGAGCTCACCGCCATGGTCGACGTAAACCTCACCGCACCACTGCTTCTCACTCGCCGGGCGCTTCCCGGGATGCTCGACCGCGGTCGCGGTCACGTGGTGTTCGTGTCGTCGCTGGCAGCGAAGATCGGTCCGGCGTACTGCGCGCCGTACGCCGCGACGAAGGCCGGCCTGATCGGTCTCACCCAGTCGCTGCGCGCGGAATATGCGGGCGCACCGGTCGGCTTCTCCGTCGTGTGCCCCGGGTTCATCGCGGGCGACGGCATGTACCAGCGGATGACCGAACGCGGAATCAGGGCCGGCCGGATGGCCGGCGAGACCAGCACCGACAAGGTCGCCGCCACCGTGATCCGGGCGATTCGGCGGGACCTGCCCGAGGTCGTCGAGAGCGGAGCACCGATCCGCCCCCTGCTCGCCCTGGCGCAGATCGCGCCGGGACTCGCCGAGCGGGTGGCCGCGAGATTCGGCGCCACCGCGATGTTCCGGCGGTTGAGCGAGGACCGCGGCCGAGTGGAGCCGGATGGTTGACGGCGTGCACCGTTGCCCGAGTCGGGTACCGGGGCGTGGGCACTGATCTAGGCTCGCGGACGTGAGTGATTCCACGCCGACGGTCGGTTCGCCCGCGGAACTGGCGCGGGCGCTGGGCGCCACCGGGTACCTCGCCGACGACGGCGTCGCGATGGCCGCGTTCCTCGCGATACGTATGGGACGGCCCCTGTTCTGCGAGGGCGAACCCGGCACCGGCAAGACGTCGCTCGCGGCCGCGCTGTCGGAGGCGTTCGGCCTGCCGCTGATCCGGCTGCAGTGCCATGAGGGAATCGACGCCGCGCAGGCGCTCTACGACTGGGACTTCCCGCGGCAGCTGCTGCACCTGCGGACGCTGGAGGCGGCGAGCGACGGATCCCTCGAGGCCGACGCCGTCGAACGCTCCCTGTACACCGAGCGGTTCCTGCTGGCGCGCCCCCTGCTGCGGGCCCTCACCGAAGCCCCGTGTGTGTTGCTCGTCGACGAGATCGACCGCGCCGACGACGAGTTCGAGGCGTTCCTGCTGCAGGTCCTCGACGAGAACGCCGTCACCATCCCCGAACTCGGCGAGGTGCGGGCAGCGACACCGCCGCTGGTGGTGCTCACGTCCAACCGCACCCGCGAGGTGCACGACGCCCTCAAACGCCGCTGCCTGTACCACTGGCTCGAACACCCGGATCTGGCGCGGGAGGTCGAGATCCTGCGCCGCCGCATCCCCGGCATCGGGGCCGAACTCGCCGGCCAGGTCGCGCACGCCGTCCACTCCCTGCGTGAGATGGAACTGCTCAAGCCGCCGGGGGTGGCCGAGTCGCTGGACTGGGCGCGCGCACTGCAGGAACTCGATCGGGACGTGCTGGACGCGGAAACCGCAGCCGCGACGCTCGGCGCCGTCCTCAAGTACCGCGAGGACCTCGAACGCGTGGCCCGGGCGGGACTGGACCGGCTCCTGGCGGGGTGAGCACCGTGCCCGCGACCCCGGACGCCGGCGACCCGCTGGTGGGGTTCGCCGGGTTCTCGCACGCCCTCGCGGCGGCGGGACTGCCGGTCGCGTCGGACGCCGTCGCCGCGTTCATCCGGGCCCTCCGCCAGGTGGATGTAAGCGATCCGAGTCAGGTGTACTGGGCGGGGCGCGCGACCCTGTGCCGCGGTCCCGACGACATCCCGCGGTACGACTCGGCGTTCGAGGGCTGGTTCGGCGGTACCGTCCCGCTGCACACGCCGCGGTCCGGGGAGCAGCCGCGCCGGGCCAGGTCCGCCGCCCTGACTTCGACGGACGGCGGCGACGCCGGTGGGGACGCGCCGCGGCTGCGGGTCGCGGCCGACGACGCCGAGGTGTTGCGCCACCGGGACATCGCCGACCTCACCGCGGCCGAGCGCGCGCACCTCGCCGAGTTGATCGCCACCCTGCGCCCGCGGCCCCCGACCCGCCCGGCCATCCGGATGCGTCCCGCCCGCCGGGGCGCCGTCGATCCGCGCCGGACGGTGCGGGGCATGCTCGCGGCGGGCGGCGAAGCGGTGCGGCCGAGCCACCACCGCAAGGCCACCCGGCCGCGCCGGATGGTACTGCTGATCGACGTGTCCGGATCGATGAGCCCGTACGCCGACGCGCTCCTGCGGTTCGGTCACGTCGTCGCGCGGAGCAATCCGGCGGGCACCGAGGTGTTCTCGCTGGGCACCCGGATGACCCGGCTGTCCCGGGCGCTGCGGGTCCGCGACCCGGAAGTGGCACTGGCCGCCGCGAGCCGGGCCGTGCCCGACTGGGCGGGCGGCACCCGCCTCGGCGAGACGCTGCGCGCATTCCTGGACCGCTGGGGGCGCCGCGGCGTGGCCCGCGGCGCCGTCGTGGTGATCTTCTCCGACGGCTGGGAGCGCGGCGACCCGACCCTGCTCGCGGAGCAGATGGCTCAGCTGCGCCGGCTTGCCCACGCCGTGCTGTGGGTGAATCCGCACGCCGGCGCGGACGGGTACGAACCGGTGCAGTCCGGGATCGTCGCCGCGCTGCCGTATATCGACCGGCTCCTCGCCGGCCACAGTCTCGCGACGCTGCAGGAACTGCTCGAGGTGGCGCGCCGGACGTGACCGATCCGGAAGCGGTTCCCCGATTCCGGGTGTTGTTCGGGCCCGGTCGGCGCAGAGTAGGACGTATCACCTGAGGCTCTCGGCTTTGGAGGCGCGATGCGCATCACCGTCACCGTCGACGGAACGGCATACACGGACGACGTGGAACCACGACTACTCCTCGTCCATTATCTTCGGGACCGGCTCGGCAAGGTCGGCACCGTCATCGGCTGCGACACCGGGAACTGCGGGGCGTGCACCGTTCATCTGAACGGTCACAGCGTCAAGTCCTGCTCGGTGCTCGCCGTGCAGGCCGACGGCGGCGACATCCTCACCATCGAGGGCCTGTCCCGCAACGGGAAATTGCACCCCGTACAGCAGGCGTTTCGCGACAACCACGCCCTGCAGTGCGGCTACTGCACACCCGGCATGATCATGCAGACCCTCGACCTGCTCGCCGAGGAACCCGACCCGGACGAGCGGACGGTGCGGCTGGGGTTGGAAGGCAACCTGTGCCGCTGCACCGGATACCAGAACATCGTCAGCGCGGTCCAGGACGCGGCGCAGCGGTTGCGCGGCGGCAGCACCGCCGAGACACCGAAGGACGCGAAGACCGACACCGCGCAGGGAGGTGTGCGATGACCGCCACCGCCGAACCGGAAATCGGCAAGGCCCGCACACGCAAGGAAGACGAACACCTGATCACGGGTCGCACTCGATGGACCGACAACCTGGTGCTGCCCGGCATGCAGCACCTGGCGATCCTGCGCAGCCCGTTCGCGCACGCCCGCATCACCGGTGTGGACGCCTCCGCCGCCCGCGAGATGCCCGGCATCGTCGCGGTCTTCACCGGCGCCGACCTCGCCGACGAGCAGGGCAGCCTGCCGTGCGCCTGGCCGATCACCCCGGACATGAAGTCGCCGCCCGCCCCGTCTGTGGCGGTCGACCGGGTGAACTTCGCAGGCGAGGCCGTCGCGGTCGTGGTGGCGCGCAGCGCCTACGAGGCGCACGACGCACTCGAGGCGATCGACGTCGAGTACGACGACCTGCCGGTCGTGCTGGACCTCGCGTCCGCGGCCGCCGACGGCGCCGAACTCGTGCACCCCGATCTCGAGACGAACGTCAGCGCCATCTGGACGTTCGATTCCGCGGAGGCCGGCACCGGCGGCGACGTGGAGCAAGCGATCCGCGACGCCGAGGTACTCGTCGAACGCACGTTCCGGCAGCAGCGGCTCATCCCGGCGTTCATGGAACCCCGCTCGGTGGTGGTCGACCCGACCGGCGCCCAGATCACCATGTGGTCGGCCACGCAGATCCCCCACATCCTGCGGCTCATGCTCGCGATGACGCTCGACATCCCGGAGCACAAACTGCGCGTCGTCGCACCGGACGTCGGCGGCGGTTTCGGCGGCAAACTGCAGGTGACGCCCGAGGAAGTCATCGCGCTTCTCGTCGCGCGGCGACTCGGCAAGCCGGTCAAGTACACCGAGTCCCGCAGCGAATCGATGCTCGCGGCCCATCACGGTCGCGACCAGATCCAGAAGCTGACGCTGGCCGCCCGCCGCGACGGCACCGTCACCGGCATGAAGGTGGAACTGCTCGCCGACATGGGCGCGTACCTGCGGCTGGTGACGTCGGGGGTGCCGATCCTGGGCGCGTTCATGTTCAACGGCATCTACAAGTTCCCGGCGTATCACTTCACGTGCACCAACGTGTTCACGAACAAGGTGCCCACCGACGCGTACCGCGGGGCGGGGCGACCGGAGGCGACGTTCGCGATCGAACGGATGATGGACGAACTCGCGACCGAGTTGTCGCTCGACCCACTGGAATTGCGGGCGAAGAACTGGATCACCCACGAGGAGTTCCCGTTCGACACCGTCGCGGGCCTGACGTACGACTCCGGCAACTACGAGGCCGCCACCGCGCAGGCACGGGAGTTGTTCGACTACGACGGGCTGCGCCGCGAACAGGCGGAGCGCCGCGAGCGGAAGGACCCGGTGCAACTGGGCATCGGGGTGTCCACGTTCACCGAGATGTGCGGTCTGGCGCCGTCGCGCACGCTCGGCGCGCTGGCCTACGGGGCCGGCGGGTGGGAACACGCGGCGATCCGGATGCTGCCCACCGGCAAGGTCGAGGTGGTCACCGGTTCCTCCGCCCACGGCCAGGGCCACGAGACCGCGTGGAGCCAGGTGGTCGCGGATCAGCTCGGGGTTCCGTTCGAGGACGTCGAGGTGCTGCACGGCGACACCCAGACGTCGCCGCGTGGGATGGACACTTACGGATCCCGGTCGCTGGCGGTCGGTGCGATCGCGGTGGTGAAAGCCGCCGAGAAGGTGATCGCCAAGGCCAGACCCATCGCGGCGCACCTGATGGAATGCGCCGAGGACGATCTCGAGTTCACCGAGGGCCGGTTCCGGGTGAAGGGCACCGAGAAGGCGGTCGGCATCGCCGACGTCGCGCTCGCGGTGTTCGCCGCGCACGATCTACCCGACGGTGTGGAGCCGAACCTGGACTCCGAGGCGGCGTACGACCCGGAGAACTTCTCGTTCCCGCACGGCACGCACCTGTGCGCGGTGGAGGTCGACACCGAGACCGGGAAGGTCCGCATCCGCTCTTACGTGTGCGTCGACGACATCGGGCACGTGGTCAACCCGCTGATCGTGGAGGGGCAGGTGCACGGCGGGCTCGCGCAGGGCATCGCGCAAGCCCTGTACGAGGAGGCGGTGTACGACGAGTCCGGCACCCTGCTGTCGGGTTCGTTCGCCGAGTACTCGGTTCCGTCGGCAGCGGATCTGCCGTCGTTCACCACGGGCCGCACCGAGACCCCCGCCACCGGTAACCCGCTGGGCGTCAAGGGGGTCGGCGAGGCGGGGACGATCGCGTCCACCCCGGCCGTCGTCAACGCCGCCCTCGACGCGGTCCGGCAGTTCGGGGTGCGTGACATCGAGATGCCCTTGACGCCGATGCGGGTCTGGCGTGCCGTCCACACCGCCCAGGGAGGTGCCCGATGATTCCGTCGAGCTTCGATTACGTCGCCCCGACCTCCGTCGACCAGGCGGTGGCCGCGCTCGCCGAGGCCGGCGAGGACGCCAAGATCCTCGCCGGCGGGCAGAGTCTGCTGCCGGTCCTGCGGCTGCGATTGTCCTCGCCGAGCACCCTCGTCGACCTGGGACGAATCGGCGAGTTGCGCGGCGTGCGCGAGGACGGAGACAGCATCGTGATCGGCGCAATGACCACGTACTACGACGTGATCCGCAACCCGCTCGTCCAGGAGCACGCGCTGCTGCTCGTCGAGGCGAGCCGCACCGTCGCCGATCCGCAGATCCGGCACCGCGGCACGCTGGGCGGCGCTCTCGCGCATGCCGATCCGGCGGGTGACCTGTGCGGACCCGCGCTGGCCCTCGACGCCACCCTCACCGTGGTGGGCCCCGCGGGCAGACGGACCATTCCGGTCGCCGATTTCTTCGAGGGTTACTACACCACCACGTTGCGACCGGACGAGATCCTCGTGGACGTGCGGATCCCGAAGCACACCGGCTGGGAGGCGCGGTACGAGAAGTTCAACACGGTGGCGGAGGCCTGGTCGATCGTGGGGGTGGCCGCGACGATCCAGGTGGACGGCGGCACGATCCGGCAGGCGCGGGTGGCGCTGACCAACATGGGGTCGGTTCCGGTGCGCGCTCGCGGCGTCGAGGACGCGCTCGTCGGCAAGGCCGCGGACCCGGAGTCGATCCGGGCGGCGGCCGAGCACGCCGCCGAGGGCACCGACCCCGTCACCGACGGCAACGCCGACGCCGAGTACCGCACCCACCTCGCGAGAGTGCTGACCCGGCGGGCCGTGGCGACGGCGGTCGGCGTCTGAACGGCCCGGGCCGTCAGGACCGCGGGTCGCGGCTGGCCTCCACGGCCTGTTCGGTGGCGTCGCAGACCACGACGGGGCGCGGTTCGAGCACGTTGCGCAGTTCGATCACCGGGAGGTGGCGGCCGGCGTCCGGTCTGCGCACCGTGATCCACACCCGCTGGTGCCGCATCAGGTACAGAGCCGCGCCGATGCCGCTGACCAGGGAGATCGCGCCGCCGATCACGAGCGGTGCGCGGGGGTCGAGGACGTCGGCCAGCCACCCCAGAACGGGACTGCCCAGCGGGGTGCCGCCGAGGAAACAGAGCATGTAGATACCCATCACCCGGCCGCGCATCTCGGACGGCACGGACATCTGCAGGATGTTCATCGCCGCCGTCGTGAACGTCAGGGTCAACGCACCGGTCGGGACGAGCATGATCGCCACCAGCGCATAGGTGGGCATCACCCCGACCAGGATCTCGAACGCCCCGAATGCGGCGGCGGCCCCGAGGAACGTGCGCAGCCGGGGCGGGGTCGTGCGTTTCGCGGCGATCGTGGCGCCGGCCAGCGTGCCCACGGCGAGCGTGGTCGACAGCAGTCCGTAGGCGTCCGCACCGCGATCGAACGTGTTGCGGGCGAGAACGGCGAGACTGATCGGGAAGTTCAGACCGAACGTGGACACCATGAAGATCGCCACCATCAGCACCCGCAGGTCGGCGCGACTCCACACGTAGCGGAAACCCTCCCGGACCTGCCCCTTCCCGCGTTCCGCCTGGGGTGCCGTGAACAGGTCGCGGGCGTTCATCATCAGCAGTGCGATCAGCACACCGGTGAACGTGCCCACGTTGAGCAGGAACACCCAGCCCGTGCCGATGAGGGTGATGAGCACACCGGAGATCGCCGGGCCGATGATGCGGGCCGTGTTGAACGTCATGGAGTTCAGCGCGATGGCGTTGGGCAGCGAGTCCTTGCCGACCATCTCGATCGTGAACGACTGCCGCGCCGGCGCGTCGATCGCGGACGCGCAGCCCATCAGGAACGCGATGAGATAGACGTGCCACAGGGCGACCAGTCCGCCGACGTCGAGCAGGCCGAGCACCAGCGCGCACAACGCCATCGACACCTGTGTCGCGATGAGGATGCGCCGCTTGTCGTACCGGTCGGCGAGGACGCCGCCCCACACGGACAGGAACAGGGTCGGGCCGAACTGCAGTGCCATCACGATCCCGACCGCGAGGGCGTTGCCGTTCGACAACGTCAGGACCAGCCAGTCCTGCGCCACCCGCTGCATCCACGTGCCGACGAGGGAGACGATCTGTCCCGACGCCCACAACCGGTAGTTCCGGGTGCGGAGAGCGGCGAACATGCCGGTCTTCGGCTGGTCTGGGGCGGTGGTTTCGGGTTCGGGCGGCACCCTTCCATCTTGCTCCCGCCACCGGAACGCCTTCGACCTGCCCCTGTGCGCGCCTCGGTGGCCGGACCGCCGGGGATTCCGATTGCGTTCTCCGGCAGATGATTTGCTCCGCGATATCGCGGGAACGGATACCTACCCACGTTCCGGGGAGCCGAATGCCGTTGTACTGCTGGGCAGCTGCCGATCAGCCGCGGCGGTTCACTCCGAGTCGGCGACGATGGACGTGATGATGCCGACCGCGTCGCGGAGAGTCTTCAGCTGCGCCTCGTCGAGCCCGGACAGCCGCTCGTTCATCCACGCCTCGCGGGCGTGCGTCTCGTCGGCGATCAGCGCGTGACCGGCGTCCGACAGCGTGACGATGATCTGGCGTCCGTCGGTGGGATGCGGTGCCCGCTCGACCAGTCCCAGTTCGACCAAGGACGCGATGACCCTGGTCATCGACGGCGGCTGCACCTTCTCGCGCGCCGCGAGATTGCCCGGCGTCATGGCGCCGTCGCGGGCGAGGGTGGCCAGTGCCGACAGCTGGGTCAGCGATACCTGGGCGTCGACGCGGCGCCCACGCAGGTGACGCGTGAGGCGCACGACAGCCAGGGAGAGGTCGCTGGCGAGTGCTCGCGTATCCGTGGTCACGGGAATGACAATACGGGACCGATCGGCCGCCGTTTACGTTACTGCGTCGGTGATCGGACCGACCGCGAAGTAGGCCACGAACAGAAGCGCCACCACCCACATCAACGGGTGAATCTTCTTGATACCACCGCTCGCAGCATTGAGCACGACCCACGAGACGAATCCGACGCCGATGCCGTTGGCGATCGAGTACGTGAACGGCATGACGATGATGGTGAGGAACGCGGGCAACGCGATCGAGAACTTCGTGAAGTCGATGTCCCGGACCTGGCCGATCATCATCGCGCCGACGACGACCAGCGCGGGCGCGGCCGCCTCGATCGGCACCACCGAATACAGCGGGGTCAGGAACATCGCGGCCAGGAACAGCAGTCCCGTCACCACATTCGCGAGTCCGGTGCGGGCGCCCTCGGCGATACCCGAAGCGGATTCCACGAAGACCGTGTTGGACGACGCGGAGGCCCCGCCGCCGACGATCGCGCCGGTGCCCTCCACGACGAGGGCCCGTCCGATGTTGGGAAGGTTGCCGTCCTCGTCGGTCAGGCCTGCCTCCTTGCCGAGCCCGGTCATCGTGCCCATGGCGTCGAAGAAGTTGGCGAGCACGAGCGTGAACACCAGCAGGCTGGCCGCGAGCACGCCGATGCGGGTGAACGCCCCGAAGATGCTGACGTCGCCGACGAGGCTGAGATCCGGAAGTTCCGCCAGCACATCGGGAGCGGCCGGAACGCTGAGGTTCCAGCCGTAGGGGTTCACGCCCAGCGACGGTCCGACGCCGGCGACGGCCTCGACGATCGCGGCCAGCACGGTGGTGACGACGATGCCGATCAGCAGACCGCCGCGCACCTTGCGCACCACCAGGACACCCATCAGCAGCACACCGAACACGAACGTCACGGTCGGCCAGGACGAGATCGATCCGTTGATGCCCAGGCCGACGGGGACGGTGGTGCCCGCGACGTCCGGGATGCGCCGCACGAACCCGGCGTCGACGAGACCGATGAACGCGATGAACATGCCGATACCGGCGGCGATGGCGGATTTCAGCTCGGCGGGAATGGCATTGAAGACGGCCGTCCGGAAACCGGTGAGCGCCAACACGACGATGATGACACCGTCGATCACGACGAGACCCATCGCCTCGGGCCAGGTGACCTGCGGCGCGATGGTGACGGCGAGGAGACTGTTGATGCCGAGGCCCGCCGCGATCGCGAAGGGGTAGTTGGCGACGACCCCGAACACGATGCTCATCAGTCCCGCCACCAGGGCTGTGACCGCGGCCACCTGGTTCACGGGGAGGATGTTGCCGAGGACGTCCGTCTTGGCGACGGCGTCGTCCGGGGAGAAGCTGCCGAGGATGAGCGGGTTCAGCACCACGATGTACGCCATCGCGACGAACGTCACCACACCGCCGCGAATCTCCGCGCCTACCGTCGAACCACGCTCGGTGATCTTGAAGTAGTTGTCGAGCAGTTTCGGAGCAGCACCCATTGTTCAGTCCCCATCGCCAGAAGTCGCGCGTCGCCCTTGGAGATTAGGGCACCACGGCGAGGGTAGCGTTCATTCGGTGAACGAAACCGCAGATCGCCGACCCCTCACTCAGCGCCTCGCCGACCCGCGACCTGCGCTGATTCTGGGAACCACTCTGTGGGCGGTCGCGATGGTCGTGGTGATCGTCACGGGCGACCGGTGGTCGGATGCGCTTCCGACGTGTATAGCCGGTGTCGTCGTCGGATTCCTCGGGTACGGATTGTTCGCGTTGCAGCGGCGGGCCGCGCGGCGCGGCAGCCGCGGGGCACAGCAGGGACTGCTCGAGTGATGCAGCAGGGACTGCTCGAGTGATGCAGTCCTAGGCCTGGCTGCGGCGGGGCCGGGTGCGGGTCAGCAGGATCCAGAATGCCGCCCACAGCGCGCCGAAGGCCCACCCGGCGAGGACGTCGGTCATCCAGTGCGCGCCGAGGTAGACGCGCGACAGCCCCACCGCCAGCGGGTACAGCACCAGCAGGAATACGAGCGTGATCCGGACGTGCCGCACCAGCACGTCCCGGAGCACGACGGCAACGAGCACGCTTGCGAGAATCGCGGTCATCATCGCGTGACCGGACGGGAACGAGAACGACGAGATCTCCACCAGCCGATCCGGCAGTGGGGGACGCTGCCGCTCGAACAGATTCTTGAGCGCGGTCATCACGGCCAGACCGGACAGCATCGCGCCGGCGACGAGGACGGCTTCCCGACGACGGTCCTGCAGCAGGAGGGCCACTGTCAGGACGGTGGACACGATCCAGGCGGCGACCGTTCCGCCGCTGTGCGTGATGACGGTGACGACGTCGACAAGCCAGGGTGTGCGCTCCTCGACCGCGCTGTCGAGGATGCTCTGGTCAAACGACACCGGCGGCGCCCCACGTGCCCTCGGCCCACGACTCGGAACAATGGGTGGTGCCCTGCTCGTCCACCCACCACGGAACCGCGATCTCGGCGTCGACGGCACCCGTGAGCTTCACCGTGAGCCGGGGATGGACGACGACGGGCCCGCGGGGCAGGTCGCGGCCGAGTGCGGCGAAGGCGAGGACTGCGGCGGGTTCGCGATCCCACGTGGATTCCCGTCCGGAGCCGGTGACGGTGCCGCGGATCGCGGTGGAGGCGAGCGGGACGTCCAGCAGATCGGCGAGGGACTCGGCGGTGTCCAGGCTCCCGACCACCAGGCGCTCGCGCGGCACCGCGGCGGCCAGCCACGGTTCGTCCAGCACCAGCGCGTCGGCGGGGTCGACCAGGGCGCCCGTCAGTCCGCGCACGTGTTCGGGCAGGTGAAGGTCCTCGAGGTCGAGGAGGTGCCCGGCCGCGGCCGCCGCGAGCAGGCTGTGGGCCCGCGCGATCACCGCCGGGGACGGTTCGCGATCCGGGTCGGCCAGCCGGTCCAGGAGTAGCTGCGCGAGTTCCGGAGAGTCGACCGTCGCGGGGGCCAGTGCGGCGGCGAACACGGCGGATTCCGGGTGCTCGACGGGGTCGAGCAGTCCGGCGAACGTCTCGTCGGCGGGGTCGCGGAGCAGACCGAGCACCTGGCCGTCCGACTCGGCGTTGTGACGCAGCCACCAGGCCGTGTACCCGGCGCGGTCGGCGAGCAACGGACGCGTCGCCGGGTCCCGGGCGAGCATCGTCAGCGCCTGCGGCCAGCGGTTCTCGTCCACCAGATCCAGGTCGCGCACCGCCCCCATCACGTCGGGGTCGTCGTCGAGCGTGTCCCACCAGCGGTCCTCGTCGTCGAGGTCGTGGTCGGGTCCGGTGGGGAGTTCGGCGCGCAGCACGGTGAAGCCCCAGCCGACACCCACGGCGCGGAGAGCGTCCTCCCCTACCCGCTCCGCGAACGCGGAGTCCACGCACGCGAACGGCGAGTCGTCCACCAGGACCTCGGCGAGTGGCGCGCCGGGCAACAGCAATTCGTCCGCACCGCGCAACTCCCCGTCGACGTCCGGCAGGGGCAGCAGGCCGAGCCACGACGGCAGGACGCCCGGGTCGACGCGGCCTGCGAGCGCGAGCACCGCGGCCGACAGTTCCTCGGCAGCCGCCGCGTCGTCGGGATCGAGGTCCTCGATCTCGGCGCGCAACGCCGGATCCGAGAGCAGGTCGACGGCCGTGGCCGTCTTCGCGCCGAGCCGCGACAGCAGCGGGTGCGCGGCGTCGGGGTGGACGAGCCTCGTCCAGTCGACACCCAGCACTTCGTCGATGTCGTGACCCAGCAACACCGTTCGCGGGCCGGTCACCGTGCGGCCGTCGGACAGCGGAACCGGGATCGACGCCAGTTCCTCCGCCGCGAGGGCGTCGACGGCCAGCGGTTCGAGCGCCGCGTACAGGCGCTGCCACCAGGACGGTGCCCGTTCGACGCCGCTGAGCAGTTCGGTGAGGCGGGCCAGGCCGAGGCGGTGGGCGTCGACGGCGGCGAGCGCAGGCGCCCAGCGGGGGCCGGACAGATCCGGGACGACCAGGCCGTCGACGATCTCGGCGAGCAGTTCCGCGAGTTCCTCGGTCAGCCCGGGAACCACCGACGCCCGGCCCGGGGCCTTGTCCTTGCCGTCGACGGTCGGCAGCCAGGGGTGCTCGCGGAGTTCGGCGACGAGGTGGTCGCGCAACGCCGAGTCCACCTCGCTGCGTGCGAACGCGGGGACGGGGACCAGCGACAGTCGCTGATCGGGCGGCACCGCGGCCACGAACTCGGCGTATCCGGTGGCCAACTCGGCGATCGCGGCGCCGGGCAGGATGCGCCTGCGGTCGGGTTGCATGGCGATGTCGGCGAGGAGGATCGCCGGTACCGACAGTTCCTCGTCCGACCGGGTGGGGGCGCGCAGCACATCCTCGGTCACGGGTGCGACGACGCCGTCCCGGACCGGGACGAGCCAGCGGGCCCGCCCGGACTCGTACTGCCACCAGCGGTCGTCGCCGATCGCGACCTCGGTCAACCCGGAATCGAGTGGTCGTTCGCGTCGGCGGAACTGCTTGTCGCCCACGGTGATCGAGACGAGCGCCGGGAGTTCGAGCAGAAGGTCGGGGGCTTCGCGGGCCATGTAGGCGAGCAGCGACTCGGCGTCCACGTCCTCGCGCAGCGTGAGCACGACTTCCGACTCCGCACCGGCGGCCGGGCGGTTCTGGGTGGGCCACGCCAGCCGGAGGGCAGGCACACCCGCGCCGGGGTCGGCGCCGTCGAGGTCCCGCAGTTCCGCCCTGGTGCGGTCCGCGGAGAACAGCACCGAACCGGACGTCGACCGCAGTTCGACCTCGTCGCTCACCGACAGCACCGCCGTGAAGCCAACGCCGTAACGGCCGACGGTGGCCCCGGACTTGTTCGACGCCCGCAGCGCGACCAGCGCCTGCACTCCCGGCTCGTCCAGCGGTGTGCCCGTGTTGGACACGCTGAGGACCCGTCCGTCGAGGTGCACGGACAGCTCTCCGGGCACTTCGGCTCGGGCCGCGGCGTCGGCCGCGTTCTGCGCCAGCTCGGTGAGGAGCCGGTCGCGGTAGCCGGCGCGGGCCAGATCGGATTCGGCCGCGGCGTCCTCCCGCAGGCGGGTGGGCGACGTGCGCCACGCGAGGAGCGTCGAATCCCTCAGGGCGGCGGTGCCGAAAGGATCGGCTAGCTGGTCGATGCGGATTCCTCGGCCTCGGTGACCGCGGCAGCCTCGGGCTCGGTGCCGGCCCCCGTCTCGGTTGCGGACCGCTCGACGACCTCGACGGCGCCGTCGTCGTACGCGTCGTACTGCGGCGAACCGGCGCCCGTGGGCAGCAGGGTGTCGGAGTGGGCGCCGCACCCGTACGTCACGTCGACGACGTGCCCGTCGGCGGCCATCTCGTTGCCGCACACGCCGAACTCCCCGTGCAGGGACCCGGCGAGCGGGAGGTAGAAACCGCACAGCCCGCACGTCGACGGCGCAGCCTTGGCCATCTCGGAATCGGGGCCGTAGTCGCCGTCGTGCCAGCGCTGGGCGGCGTCGAGGCGACCCTCGAGGCTCAACACCTGCTTGCGGCCCAGGCCCAGTTCGCGGGCGGCGTCGTCGATCTCGGGGTCACCCGTCGCGACATAGCCGGGCACGAGGCGGGGGTCACCGGCCGGCGGTGCCAGCAGATCGCCCGCGGACAGGTCTCCGGGGCGAATCCGCTGGTCCCACGGGATCCAGTCGGGTGCGACCAGCGCATCGGGTCCGGGGAGGAGGGCGAGTTCGCTGACGGTGGCACGGTCCGACTCGGGATCGGCGGCCACCACCACCGCCCACTGCCAGCCCCGGTAGCCAGGAAGGTCCGCAACGAAACGGTGAGTCGCGGCGCACTCGTCCTCGGACGTGACGCCCAGATAGTCGCCGACTCCCCCTTCCTGCAGTTCGACCACTGCGGTCCGGGCGAGCTCGACGGCGTCGGTCAGTACGGGACGCGCCACTGCGCGCTCGTCGGAAGAAGCAACACTCACACCACCAGTTTGCCGCACCACCGCAAGTGCGTGCCCACCTGGGCTGTCATGCTGGTCCGATGACCGGCCGGAGGCACCTCGTCCCAGCCCTGCTCGCGGTGGCGTGGATGGTCGCCGCATGCTCCCCGCAGAGCCCCGTGGCGTCGGGCGCGCCCGGCGCGGACCTTCGCGCGGAGATCGTCCGCACCGCCGACCACGACCCGAATGCGTTCACCCAGGGACTCGAGATCGACGGCACCGAACTGCTCGAGGGCACCGGCCGCCCCGGCGAATCCTGGGTGCAGGCCACCGACCTCGACAGCGGCACCGTCCGGGTGCGCGCCGAACTGCCGTCTCCGCTGTTCGGCGAGGGCATCACGGTGAGCGGTGACACGATCTGGCAGCTGACGTGGCGGGACGGGGTCGCCGTCGTCCGGGATCGCGCGACGCTCGCCGAACAGCGGCGGGTCCCGTTCGACGGCGAGGGGTGGGGCATCTGCGCAATGCCCGGCGCGCTGGTCACGAGCGACGGCTCCCCCACCCTCACGTTCCGCGACCCGGTCACGTTCGAGCCCCGGCGCACCGTGCAGGCGGTGCAGGACGGAAACCCCGTCTCCCGGCTCAACGAACTCGAATGCGCCGACGACGGCGCGATCTACGCGAACGTCTGGACCACCGACACCCTCGTCCGCATCGATCCGTCGGACGGGCGGGTCAGCGCGGAGATCGACGCCTCCGCCGTCCGCGACGCGCTTCCGCCCGGCCCTCGGGACGTCGACGTCCTCAACGGCATCGCCCAGATCCCGGGAACGGACCGGTTCCTCGTCACCGGAAAGTACTGGCCGGCCATGTTCGAGGTGCGGTTCGTTCCCTGACAGGCCGATCTGACCAGCATTGCCCGGGGTTGCTGTGGTCGCAGGTCTCCCGACTAGGACAGAATTAGGGAGTGACCGGACCGCGCGAACCCTACGAGCCTGACGGCGGTCGGGCTCCTGACGAGAATCCCGGGCCCCCCGCTCATCCCGGCTACGACAAATACCCGCCCGCGGCACGCCCCGGAGGGCGGCGCACGCCGCTGCCGCCCCTGCATCCGGTCGGCGGCGGGCAGCGTCCCCGATCCGACGAGGAGCGGGCGGACGCCCCCAAGGCGCCACCGATGCCGCGCAAGCTCACCGTCACCCGGGTGGCGGCGATGCGCAGCCGGGAACTCACCAACAAGGGCATCGCGACGTTCCACCGTGCCGCCAAGGCGGACGGTGCGGACAAGTCGGGGCTCACCGCGCTCACCTACGCGGTGATGGCCAACAACGCGACCGACGCGGCCATCGCCGTCGCGCTGGCGAACACGCTGTTCTTCTCGGCCGCGACGGGCGAGGACAAGACGAAGGTCGCGCTGTACCTGCTGAT
This sequence comes from Rhodococcus sp. ACS1, assembly GCF_002300155.1. Lineage (NCBI taxonomy): Bacteria > Bacillati > Actinomycetota > Actinomycetes > Mycobacteriales > Nocardiaceae > Rhodococcus > Rhodococcus sp. ACS1. The sequence goes on along the minus strand of NZ_NSDZ01000005.1, from coordinate 1,284,343 downwards.
CACGATCGCCCCGTTCGCCGTCATCGCTCCCCTGATCGGTCCGATGCTCGACCGACTCCAGCACGGCCGCCGCGTCGCACTGGCCACGTCGTTCGGACTCCGGACGATGCTGGCGATCGTTCTCGTCTTCAACTTCGACAGCTGGGTGCTGTATCCGGCGGCGCTCGGAATGATGGTGCTCAGCAAGTCGTTCTCGGTGCTCAAGAGTGCGGTCACCCCACGGGTGCTGCCGCCGGAGATCGACCTCGTGCGCGTCAACTCCCGGCTCACCGTGTTCGGGCTCCTCGGCGGAACCATCGGCGCGGGCGCCCTCGCGGGTGGTCTCGCCATGGCCACCGGTTCCGTCGGCGCGCTGTGGCTGGCGGCCGTCATCACCGCCCTCGGCGCGTACCTCTCCATGCGGATCCCATCGTGGGTCGAGGTCACCGAAGGCGAGGTCCCCGCGACCCTCACCTACCACGGCGACGAGCACCCGACCGAGGTGATCGGACGCACCCGCGTGCTGCAGCCCGAGGCCCCGGCCACCGCGAAGACCGGCAAACGCAGGCAACCGCTGGGCCGCGCGGTCATCACCGGGTTGTGGGGCAACAGCACCATCCGCGTGCTCACCGGGTTCCTCACCCTGTACATCGCGTTCGTCGCGAAGTCGAAGACCGACCACGAGCCGCTGGTGCAGGCCGCCATGCTCGGCCTGGTCGGCGCGGCCGCCGGTATCGGCAACTTCGCGGGCAACGCCGCGGGCGCCCGGATCAAGCTGGGCCGCCCGGCCCTCATCGTGCTGCGCTGCACGGGCGCCGTGTGGATCATCGCCGTCCTCGCGGCGATCACCGACAATCTCCTGACCGCCGCCCTCGCCACGCTCGTCGCCTCGGCGGCCAGCGCCCTGGCCAAGGTGTCGCTGGACGCGTCACTGCAGCACGACCTGCCCGAGGAGTCGATCGCGTCCGGTTTCGGACGTTCGGAGACCGTTCTACAGCTGAGCTGGGTCGTGGGCGGGGCGCTGGGTGTCCTGCTGCCCACCGAATACTGGATCGGGTTCTCGGTGGTCTCCGCCGTCATGACCGTGGGGCTCGTCCAGACCGTCCTCACGTACCGCGGCAGCACCCTCCTGCCCGGGCTCGGAGGAAAACGCCCCGACCTGGCCGAACAAGAAGTGACCACCGAGCACCACTCGACCCACCGGGCCGACCGATCGACGGGAAATGTGAAGTAAGTGAGAATGCAGGCGCGAACCAAGAAGATCCTGGCACTGATTGCAGTGGGCCTGATAGTGGTCCTGGTGGCCTTCGTCGGAGTCGTCTACACACTGGTCCGCAACTCCTCGCCCCGCCTGCCCGAGATCACGGCCTTCGCGCACGACCGGGCCGAGCAGGTCGCCCCGCTCGGGTACTGCAACCTGTACCTCGAGGACTGCGAGACCGGCGACATCGCCGAACTCGACGTACCCCCCGGCTCGTCGCTGCAGCTGTCGTTGCCGCAGGAGATCGTCGACGCGCCGTGGCGCATGCTCATCGTGTACCAGGATCCTTCGGGCCAGCTCCTCGTCCAGGAACAGGCGCACCGCGCCGGTGAGACCCGCGCCGTGACCGTGCCCTCCTCGGAAGACCTGCAACTGGCCGGCGTCGAGATCCAGCTGCCGTCCGCCGTCGTCGACGAGCAGGGGCTCACGCAGGCCCGGGCCGCCTGGTCGATCAAGACCGCCTAGAACGACACGCTCACGAAAAAGGGCCCCGCGCTGTCACAGCGCGGGGCCCTTCTCGTCGGAGAAATCAGCTGTCGAGTTCGCGTGCGACGGCGCGGACCACCTCGGAGATGCGCTGGGCGGTCTTGCGGTCGGGGTACTTGCCCTTGCGCAGGTCCGGCTGGACCTTCGCCTCGAGCAGCGTGATCATGTCCTCGACCATGCCGTGCAGTTCGTCCGGCGTGTGCTTCTTGGCGGACGGCTCCTTGCGCGCGGCGTTCTGACGCAGCGACGGCGCAGGGTCGAGCACCTTCAGGCTCAGCGCCTGGGGTCCGCGTCGACCGGCGGCCATGCCGAACTCCACACGCTGACCGGCCTTGAGGCCCTCGACGCCCTCGGGAAGAGCGGACGAACGCACATAGACGTCCTCCCCCTCCTCCTGCGACAGAAAGCCGAAGCCCTTTTCGACGTCGTACCACTTCACCTTGCCGGTCGGCACCGCGTTCACCCGCTCATCACTTGGAGTGCAGTTGGTTGCACTTGGTATTTGTTGCACTTGGTATGCAAAACAGCGCGCCCCACCTCTGGTGCGGGACGCGCAGTGCCCACAGTCTACCTTGCAGACACCCCCTCCGGCATTCGGGTTTCCAGGCACTATCGTTGCTGGTGTGGCCCACGAATCGACTCCTTCGAGCACTCCTCACACACCCCGGAGGGGCGACGGACTCCTGCGGGTCGCGCTCGCTCTCTTCGCGATCGGCTTCGTCGCGATCGTGGCGATCTTCCTGACGCCGGTGCTCTCCGATTCCGAACCGGGTCTCGTTCTCTACCTCATCGCCCTCGCCTGCCCGATCGGATTCCTGCTCGGAATCGTGGCGGCACTGAGGCAGGGCAGACGCTCGCGCTGACACACCCGATCACCGAGGCATTCCCAACCACCGAGGGGACGATCATGAGAATTCTGCTCAACATCATCTGGCTGGTCTTCGGCGGTCTGTGGCTGGCGCTGGGGTACTTCGTCGCCGGAATCCTGTGCTTCATCCTGATCATCACGATCCCGTTCGGCATCGCGTCGTTCCGCGTCGGCGTCTACGCGCTGTGGCCGTTCGGGAAGACCGTGATCGACAAGCCGACGGCCGGTGTGGCCTCGCTGATCGGCAACGTCATCTGGTTCATCATCGCTGGTCTGTGGCTCGCGATCGGGCACGTCGTGACGGCAATCGCCATGGCGATCACGATCATCGGGATCCCGCTCGCCGTCGCGAACATCAAGATGATTCCCATCTCGCTGATGCCCCTCGGCAAGGACATCGTCGACGCACCGCAGTGATGTGAGCTTCCTCACATAACGACCTGGTAACGGAAGGGCAACGGGACGGCGATACGCACGTCTCGTCGCCACTAGCTGGGAAGAGTCCCGGCGCGCCCAATGAGGCCCCGCAACAGGCGAAGACACTCCGCGTTATCAAATGGTGACACTGCGGCCTCGGCCCGTTACCGTCGTCACCGGCCGATGAAACATCGGCCACGTCCGGCCCGCCGCGCCAAACCTCGTCCCGCGGGTACCGGAGTCCCGACGAAGCATTCCAGGGACGAGGACGGGGGACCCAAAGTCCTCCAGGGAACGCAAGTTTCCAGACGGACACCGGTCCGAATGTGCCTCGCACAGTCGGACCTTGGGGTGAAGCCAGACCCTCTCCAGCCAGGAGAGGCGAGGCCGGGCGACCTCTCAGCCCGAACCCGACAGCTGACCTCGCAGGCGCGTGTGGAGAGGATCTCTACCACTATGAGCGGACGCCATCGCAAGCCCACCACCACCGGCCGCACCGTCGCCAAGGTCGCCGTCACCGGCGCCATCATGGGCGTCGCCGGAGCAGCCTTCTCGGGCACCGCGAACGCGGCACCCGACTCCGACTGGGACCGCCTCGCGCAGTGCGAGTCCGGCGGAAACTGGGGCATCAACACCGGAAACGGCTTCCAGGGCGGACTCCAGTTCTCCCCGAGCACCTGGAACGCACACGGTGGAACCCAGTACGCAGCCACCGCCAACCAGGCCTCGCGTGAACAGCAGATCGTCGTCGCCGAGAAGGTCCTCGACTCCCAGGGCTGGGGCGCATGGCCGTCCTGCTCCTCGAGCCTCGGCCTGAGCAGCGCACCCACCCAGCGCACCGCCCCCGCCACCGTGCCCGAGGCGCCCGCGGCGCCTGCCCTCCCCGACATCACGGGCGGCGTCCCCAGCACCAGCGGCACCTCGCAGTACGCCGGCGCCGTCGACAGCGCGATCGAGGCCGTCAAAGCCCAGGGCATCGCGATCGATCCCCAGATCCTGCAGCTCATCGACGCGAACAAGGGACTGCTCCCGCAGTAATCCCCGCAACTCACAGAAGAGGGGCCCTGCACCGATCCGGTGCAGGGCCCCTCTTCTGTCGCATGGTCAGCGGTTGATCACCGTGTGCGGGTGCGCGTACGGCAACGACTCCGCCGGCAACGGGAACTCGGTGTCCTCGCCGAACGGGGACAATCCGCCCGCACGGGTCGACGACAGTTCGGTCACGGCGTGATCTCCATCGGCGGTTTCGGGCCACCCTGGATCCACATACTGCTTCTTCGAATTGTTAGCCACGGTGCCATTTTGACAGGAGCATTCGGCGACGTACAGCCCAGGTCTCTAATCTGATAGTCGATGACCGACACCGACGACACCACCGCGAGCACCAACGGCACCGCAGTCTCCCCCCGCGGCGCCGCGACGCTCGCGGACTGGCTGGCCGCGCGCAGCGACGCAGAACTGACGGATCTGCTCCGCAGGCGCCCCGATCTCGCGGTCCCGCCGCCGGCCACGATCGTCGTCCTCGCCGGCCGCGCCGAGCAACGGGCCTCGGTCGCCCGGGCGGCCGACAACCTCACGTCCCTGGACTTCGGTGTCCTCGAACTCCTGGCGCTCGAGCGCGCCGACGAGGTGCCCGTGCCCCGGGCCACCCTGCAGGAGGCGGTGGGGTCGCGGGCGACGAAGAAGACCGTCGACGCCACCCTCGACGGCCTGCGGTCCGTCGGGATCGTCTGGGGCGACAAGACGACGCTGCGAATCGTTCCCGCCGTCGTGGCCACCATCCCGTGGCGCGTCGGACGCAGCGCCGAACCCGTCGAGACGCTCGACGAGGCCGGGATCACGGCGGCGCTGGCGGGACTGCAGACCGCCGAACGGGACATCCTCGAGACCCTGGCGAAGTCGAGTTCGATCGGGCGGACCCGGGACGCGGCTCCCGGGACACCCCCCGACCGTCCCGTTCAGCGGCTCCTCGCCGCCGGGCTGCTGCGGTGGATCGACGACGAGACCGTCGAATTGCCGTTCCAGGTGCGGCAGGTCCTGCGTGGGGAGGCCGTCTTCGACCCCACCTCGCTGGCCGCACCCGGTGTGACGGGCCGCAAACACAAGCCGGCCGACATCAACGCCGCCGCCGCGGGTGAGGCTCTCGAACTGGTCCGCCACTGCGAGGACGTCGTCAAGGCGCTCGGCGAGATCCCGGCACCGGCTCTGCGGGCGGGTGGTCTCGGGGTCCGGGAACTGCGACGGATCGCCAAGACGTCCGGCATCGACGAGAACCGGCTGAGCCTGCTCGTCGAACTGTTGTCGGCCGCGGGACTGATCGCGAGCGGCACCCCGGACCCGGCGCCGACGTCCGACACCGGGGAGAACTACTGGGCCCCGACCACCGCGGTCGACAACTGGCTGACCTCCCCGGTCGCCCGGCGGTGGCACGCCCTGGCCGCGGCGTGGCTGGAACTGCCGCGCATGGCGTGGTTCATCGGCATGCGCGACGCCAACGACAAACCGGTCGCCGCGCTGTCCGAGGAAGTGCGCGCGCCGTCCGCGCCGCGGGACCGGCAGGCGATCCTGGGGCTGCTGGCCGAACTGGGCAGCGGGCACTCGGCCGACCCCGCCGAGGTCAGTCGCCTCCTGGCCTGGCGTCGCCCCCGCTGGGGCGCCCGGCTGCGGGTCCACGCGGTGGAACGCACCCTCGAGGAAGCCGCGACACTCGGACTCGTCGCCCGCGGCGCGCTCAGCTCCCCCGGACGTGCGCTGCTCCACGGCGGCGACGCCGAGGCCGAGATGCACGCGTCACTGCCCGAACCCGTCGACCATGTTCTCGTCCAGGCCGACCTCACCGTCGTCGCCCCGGGACCGCTGACCCCCGACCTGCTGGAGCAGATCACCCTCGTCGCGGACATCGAGTCCGCCGGTGCGGCGTCGATGTACCGGATCAGCGAGGACAGCGTCCGGCGCGCCCTCGACGTCGGGATGACGGCGGCGGAACTGCACAGCCTCTTCGCAACCCGGTCGCGCACGCCCGTCCCGCAGTCGCTGTCGTATCTGATCGACGACGTCGCGCGGCGGCACGGCCGGCTCCGGGCCGGTGTCGCGGCGTCGTTCGTCCGCTGCGAGGACCCGACGCTGCTCGCGGAGGTCCTGGCGTCGCCGGTGGCCGCCGCCCTGGCCCTGCGCGCGCTGGCGCCGACGGTGGCGGTGTCGCAGGCGCCGCTGCGGGAAGTGCTGGGCGAATTGCGGGCCGCCGGGTTCGCGCCGGCAGGCGAGGACTCGTCCGGTGCCCTCGTCGATCTGCGCCCACGCGGCGCCCGCGTCCTGACCCGGCGCAAGGCGCCCGCGAGCCGCCTCCCGGCCGTCGCGACGGACGCCCAGCTCGACGCGGTCGTCCGGACGCTGCGCGCCGGTGACCTGGCGGCGTCGGCCAAGGGTTCCGGCAGCATCCGGTCCGACGGGTCGCGGGCCAGCAGCGCCGCGACCATCGCCCTGCTCAACGCCGCGGCGCGCGAACGCTCCAGCGTGACGATCGGTTACGTCGACGCGCAGGGCGTGGCGACGCACCGCATCGTCGATCCCGTCAGCGTCGGCGGCGGCCAACTCGACGCCTTCGATCCGGCGAGCGGCGCGGTCCGCCGGTTCACCCTCCACCGCATCACGTCGGTCGCCCGCGTCGACTGACCCGTGAGTACTTGTTAACCGCGGGACGTTAACAAGTACTCACAGGTCGCATAACGATTCTGCGCAAACGCCGAGGAATTCCGGGCCGCGCAATACCGTGTTGCTGGTATGTACCTGGCCGGGGACGACTTACCAGGAGGCAGAACCATGAGTGTCACAGCAACGAAGCCGTTACACGGTTGGTTACGAGGCGTCGTCCGGCTGATGATTGCGGTGGTGATCCTGCCTCTCGCGTTCGTCCTCGTCGGCGGCGGGACGGCGTCCGCGGACCCGTACAGCCGGCTGCGCGAACACTGGGTCGACGCACCCGGCGGGGTCGGGCAGATCAAGATCCGCATGTGGCTCGCGAACAACGGCAGCAACAAGGCCCTCTACCTCCTCGACGGCCTCCGCGCGACCGACGACGTCAGCGGCTGGGAACACGAGACCAACGCAGCGTGGCTGTCCGATCACGGCATCACCGTCGTCGAACCGGTCGGCGGGCAGTCCAGCTTCTACACGGACTGGTACGCACCCAGCAACACCAACAACCAGCCGTACACGTACAAGTGGGAGTCGTTTCTCACCCAGAACCTGCCCGACTTCCTGGCGAACAACTACGGCATCAGCCGCACCAGCAACGCCATCGCCGGACTGTCGATGGGTGGCAACGCGTCGCTGATCCTCGCCGCCTACCATCGCGACCAGTTCACGTTCGCCGGGTCGATGTCGGGGTATCTGAACCTGTCGGCGCCGGGCATGCGTGAGGCGATCCGTATCGCGATGCTCGACGCCGGCGGCTACAACGCCGACTGCATGTGGGGCCCGCCGTGGGATCCCGCCTGGCTGCGGAACGACCCGTTCGTCGCGGCACCCCTCATGCGCGGGCTTCCGATGTGGATCTCGGCGGGCGCCGGCCTTCCCGGCCCGCACGATCAGCCGCAGTCCGCGATCGATGTCTTCAACGTCGGCACCGGCATGGGTCTGGAGGCCATCGCGCTGGCCCAGAACCGGGCCTTCCAGGTGCGACTCGACACCCTCGGAATCCCCGCGCACTACGACTTCCCGGCGACGGGAACCCACAGCTGGGGCTACTGGCAGGACCAGCTGTGGGCGATGCTGCCGATGATGAAGGCGTCGATCGGCGCCTGAGCGGGCCCCACAGGTACCACCTAGTATCGCGGACGTGGAGAAACATCAGATCAGTCTCGGAGCAATCAATCTCGAGGCCGCGCACCCCGCAGCGCTCGCCGCGTTCTGGGCCGGTGTCACCGGTGCCACGCCGCTCCCGGGCGGTGACAGCGTCTATCTGCCACCGGCCGACCCGGACGGGTTCGCGATGTTCTTCCAGCCGCTCACCGGCGCCCGTCCCGAGCGCCAAGCCATCCACCTGGACCTCACCGTTCCGTGGGGTTCACGGCAACGCGAGGTCGAGCGGCTACTGGCGCTCGGGGCAACGCACCGGTGGGACGTCCTCGACGAGCACCCCCACGTGCAGTGGACGACGCTGGCCGACCCGGAGGGCAATCTCTTCTGCGTGGCGGAGCATCCCCCGGTCGTGGCCTCCGCCCCGTGAGTACTTCATAACGTCCCGCGGTTAATAAGTACTCACGGGTGGCGAAGCCGCATAAGCCTCCCAGAGTTCCCGGTAGACGCCGCCCCGGTCCAGCAACTCGTCGTGCGTTCCGACTTCCGCGACCCGGCCGCCGTCGAGGACCACCACCCGGTCGGCTCGCGCGGCGGTGCTCAGCCGGTGCGCCACGACGACGGTGGTGCGCCGCCTGGACAGGTTCTCGGTCGCGCGGCGCACCCGGTCCTCCGTGGCCAGGTCCAGTGAGGCGGTGGCTTCGTCGAGCAGCAGGATGTCGGGGTCCACCAGTTCGGCGCGGGCCAGTGCCAGCAACTGGCGTTGTCCGGCCGACAGGTTGCGCCCGTGTTCCCCGATCGGTTGCAGGTATCCGAGGGCCAGCCCGGACACCATGTCGTGGGCGCCGACGGCCCTGCTGGCGGCCTCGACCTCCGCGTCCGTCGCGTCGGGGCGCCCGTAGGCGACGGCGTCGCGGACGGTGGCGCCGAACAGATGCGGCTCCTGCGGGACGACGCCGAGTCGCTGCCGGAACGACGCGAGGTCCAGGGCGCGGGTGTCGATGCCGTCGACGCGCACCGCCCCCGCGGTGGGGTCGTAGAAGCGGGCGAGCAACTTGAGCACCGTCGACTTTCCCGCGCCGGTCTGGCCGACGAGGGCGATCGTCTCGCCCGGTTCGATGTGAAGCTCCACCCCTCGCAGCGCCTCACCCTTGCCGGATTCGTACGCGAAGTGGACGTCGTCGAACACGATGCCACCGCTGATGCGGTCGAGGACGATCGGTTCGCCTGCCTGCGGTGTGGTGGTCGGCGTCCGCATCAGCCCCCGCAGCCGTCCCAGCCCGATGACCGCCTGCTGGTAGCCGTCGAACACCTGCGAAAGCTGTTGCACGGGAGCGAAGAACAGTTCGACGTACAGCACGAACGCGATCAGTGTGCCGACGGTGAGGGTTCCGGTATGGATCCGCGCGGTCCCCGCCGCGAGCACGAGCCCGGTCGCGACCACGGACAGGAATTCGACGAACGGGAAGTACAACGCCATGTATCGCTGGGCCCGGAGCCGCGACTCCCGGAAGTCCCAGGCCCGCCGGGCGAACTGGGCCGCGTTGTAGTCCTCGCGCCGAAATGCCTGTGTGACGCGGATGTTCGTCACGTTCTCCTGTAGGTAGGCGTTGACGATTCCGACGCGGTCGCGGGCCTCGGCGTAGGCGGGCACCGACTTCCGGCGGAACACGACGGTGGCCGCGACGAGGACGGGCACCACGAGTACCAGCACGAGGGCCAGTTCCGCGTCGATCACCAGCAGTGCCACCAGCACACCGGAGATGGTCAGCCCGCTGACGACCGCGGTGGCCAGACCCGTCTGCAGGAAGTTGGACAGGCTGTCGACGTCGGTGGTCATGCGGGTCATGATCCGGCCGGCCAGTTCCCGCTCGTAGTACTGCAGACCGAGCCGCTGCAGTTGTGCGAACGTCTTGACCCGCAACGTGTACAGCAGCCGTTCACCGGTACGTCCGGTCACCCGGGTCTGGGCGACGTTGACGGCCCAGTCGAGCAGCACCACGACCACGGTCGCGGCCGCCGCGAGCAGCAGCAGGTCGCGGGCGCCCTGCAGCACTCCCCGATCCACGCCGGTACGGACCAGGACCGGCACCGCGATCTGCGCGACGGCGTCCAATCCGACCAGCACCAGTCCCGCGACCAGTGGCAGCAGGAGGGGCCGCAGCAGTGAGCCGAGCCCGAACGCGGGGTCGGCGGCCCGGGCCTCGTCAGCGGCGACGTCCGGGTCTCCGGTGAGCGGTGGCAGGTCGTCGAGCCGGGCCATCACGTCGGGTCCGGGTGGTGCCGACGACAGGATTCCCCCTGCCGCGCCGCCGCGCGAGGGTCCACTGGCACCGGCCGCCGCGGTCGCGAAAGCCGCTGCGGCCCTGGCGTCGAACACCCCGGACGCCTCGTCTCCGTCCTCCCGGCGCCACAGTTCGGCGGTGACGCCGTCGACGTCCGGCAGCGGCGGCGACGGGTCCGGGGTGGCGACGTCGTCCGCACTCGACAGCAGCGCACGGAACAGCGGGCAGCGTTCGTCGAGTTCGGCGCTCGTCCCCACGTCGACGATGCGGCCGTCCGCCAGCACCGCGATGCGGTCGGCCAGGGCGAGCGTCGACCGGCGGTGCGCGATGATCAGTGTGGTCCGCTCCCGGGTGGCGACGCGCAGTTCGTGATGGACGGCGGCCTCGACCCGGGCGTCGACCGCCGAGGTCGCGTCGTCGAGCACCAGGATCCGCGGATCGGTGACCAGTGCCCGGGCGAGCGCGATGCGCTGCCGCTGACCACCCGACAACGTCACCCCCTGCTCCCCCACGACGGTGTCGAGGCCGTCCGGCAGCGCGTCGACGAATTCCTCCGCCTGCACCACGCGCAGTGCCTCACGCACCGTTGCCTCGTCGACGTCCGGCCTGCCGTACGAGACGTTCGCGCGAATGGTCTCGGACATCAGGTAGCTGTCTTCGAAGACGACGCCGAGCGCGGAGCGCAGCGATTCGAGCGACAGCCTGCGGGTGTCGATCCCCCCGACGGAGACCGCACCCGCATCGACGTCGTAGAGCCGCGGAACGAGCATGGCCAGAGTCGATTTGCCCGATCCGGCGGCTCCGACCACCGCCACGGTTTCGCCGGGTGCGATTCGCAGCGACAGTCCGTCGAGCAGCCGGTTCGACGGGTCGTAGCCGAAAGCGACGTCGTCGAATTCCACCGCGAGAGGCCCGTCCGGCAGGTCCACGGCGCCGGGCGCGGTGGTCACGGCCGGCGCGTTGTCGATCACCTCGCGGACGCGTTCGACGCTCGCGCGCCCCTGCTGGCTCACGGTCAGCAGGGTGGCGAGTTGACGGACGGGCGAAGCGAACGCCGCCAGGTACGTGGTGAAGGCGACGAACGTGCCCAGCGACAGTGTGCCGTGCAGAGCCAGCCACCCACCGAGGGCAAGCACCAGGGCCTGCCCGAGCATCGGGACCGCCTGCAGTGCCGGGTTGTACCGGCTGGTCAGCCGAGCGACACGCAGCCGGGACCGGAACAGCTCACCCGCCCGCTTCTCGAGGTCTTCGAGTTCGCGATCTTCCTGGCCGAATCCCTTGACGACGCGCACCCCGGTGACGGCGGCTTCCACCCCGCCCGCCACGACGGCCGCCTGTTCCTGCGCATGCCAGTTGGCGGGGAACAGGTCGACGCGGCTGCGCAGGGAGATGAACCACAGCGCGGGCAGCACGGCGAGGGCGACGAGGGTGAGGATCGGCGACAGCACGGCCATCACGGCCAGCGAGATCACGAACATCAGCAGGTTCCCCGCCATGTGCGGCAGCAACTGCAGGAGCATCTGGATCAGCGTGATGTCCGAGATCGACCGGCTCACCACCTGCCCCGTCTGCAGCCCGTCCTGTTTGACGCCGTCCAGCCGCAGCAGGGATCGGAAGGCGTCGCCCCGCAGGTCGTACTGCACGCCGAGGGACAGCTGCCCGGAGCGGTACCGCCGCGTGTAGGCGGCGGCGAAGCGGATGGCCGCGAGGACGACGAGCACCGCGATCCAGGGCGCCAGCGCGTGATTCGTGTCGACCGCGGCGTTGTCGACCACGTGCCGGACGGCCAGCGGGATGGTGGCGGTGGCCGCGGCCGCCACCGCCGCCGCGCCGTACGCGAGAACGAGATTGCGGCGCTGGCGCAGACAGTAACCGAACAGATACCGCAGCCAGCCGGTGTTCTCCGGAGCTCCCGTCGTCACTGCGCAGACACCAGCGTGGAATCCTTCTCGACCGCAAACTGATTCGCGGGCCGCGGCAGACCGTAGTGCCCCCGCAGCGTGGTCTCGGTGTAGTCCGTGCGGAACAGTCCGCGTTCCTGCAGGATCGGGACCACGGAGTCGACGAACTTCTCCAGCCCGGACGGCAGGACGGCGGGCATGATGTTGAACCCGTCGGCGGCGCCGTTGCGGAACCAGTGCTCGATCGTGTCGGCCACCTGGAGTGGGGTGCCCGCGAACGTGCGGTGACCGCGACCGCCACCGAGTCGCCCGATCAGTTGCCTGACGGTGAGCTTCTCCCGGCGGGCAAGGTCCACGATCAGCGTGTACCGGCTCTTCGCGCCCTCGATCTCGTCCTCGGACGGCAGGTTGTCGGGCAGTTCCTCGTCGAGCGGGAGTTGCTCGGGTTCGAGATTGAACCGCTGCGCCAACTGCTTCCGGGCGTATTCCGGCGAGATCAGCCGCTCCAGCTCGGCCTCGAGTTCACGGGCCTCCTCTTCGGTGTCCGCGATGACCGGCACGATGCCGGGCAGGATCAGCACCTGCTCCGGATCCCTTCCCACTGCCGCGACGCGGTCCTTGACGTCGGCGTAGAACGCCTTCCCTTCGTCCAGGGTGGGCTGGGCGGTGAAGATGGCCTCCGAGTAGCGGGCGGCGAAATCCTTTCCGTCCTCGGACGATCCCGCCTGCACGAGCAGCGGGTATCCCTGCGGCGACCGCGGCACGTTGAGCGGTCCCCGCACCTTGAAGAACCGGCCCTCATGCTCGATGACGTGGACCTTGGCGGAGTCGGCGTGGATCGCGACGTCCTTGTCCGCGACGATGGCGTCGTCCTCCCAGCTGTCCCACAACTTGGTGGACACCTCGACGAATTCCGCGGCCCGCTCGTAGCGGCTGCGGTGTGCGGGGGTGTCGTCGAGCCCGAAGTTCTGCGCGGCGTCGGCGCCGGCGGTGGTGACGATGTTCCAGCCGGCGCGGCCGCTGCTGACGAAGTCGAGGGACGCGAACCGCCGCGCCAGGTTGTACGGCTCGTTGTAACTGGTCGACGCGGTCGCGATCAGGCCGATCTTCTCGGTGGCCGCGGAGATCGCGGTGAGGATGATGGTCGGCTCCAGCTTGCCGCTCGGCCTGCGTTCCGGATTGCTGAACAGCACCGGGCTGTCGGCGAGGAACACCGAGTCGAACTTTCCGCGTTCGGCAGTCTGCGCCAGCGAGATGTAGTGCTTGATGTCGAGGTTGGCGTTCGGGTCGCTCTCGGGCAGGCGCCAGGACGCCTCGTGGTGCCCGATCGCCATCAGGAATGCGTTGAGATGCAGCCGGCGCTGTGGTGACGAACTCATGGTGTAACTCCTCACTGTGCCGCTACCTCGACGCCGAGGGCGCCGAGCAGCGTATTGCGAAACTCGTGGAACTTGCTGTCGCCGAGCGCTCTCGGCCTCGGAATGTCGACGATCTCGTCGACGACGATCTGCCCGCGGTCGAGGACGAGCACCCGGTCGGCGAGCGCGATCGCCTCGTCGACGTCGTGGGTGACGAGCAGGACGGTCGGGCGGTGGCGGCGGATCAACTCCTGCAGCAGCGCGTGCATCTTGATCCGGGTCAGCGCGTCGAGGGCGCCGAACGGCTCGTCCGCGAGGAACAGCTGAGGCTCGCGGACCAGCGCCCGCGCCAGCGCCACCCGCTGCTGTTCACCGCCGGACAATTCACTGGGCCATGCCTTCTCGCGGCCGGCGAGCCCCACCTCCGCGAGGGCGGAGGCGCCCCTGCTCGTGCCGGTGCGGCCCAGCCCGAGCGTCACGTTGTCGAGCACCCGCAGCCACGGCAGCAGCCGTGAGTCCTGGAAAGCCACCGACACTTCCGCGGGCACGGTGAGCGTTCCGCCGCGGCCCTCGACGTCGTAGTCGAGGCCCGCGAGCGCGCGCAGCAGTGTGCTCTTGCCGGACCCGCTCTTGCCGAGCAGGGCCACGAACTGGCCTTCGGGAATGTCGAGGTCCAGGTGGTCGAGGACGGTCTTGTCGCCGAATCCGCGAACGAGGGACCGCACCTGCACGGCGGCGGGTTCTAGCCTGCGAGCGTCTTGCGCCATGACAGCGACCGCCTTTCGATGTAGCGGAGGACGGCGTCGGACAGCAGACCGAAGATGCCGTAGACGGCGAGCCCCACCAGAATCACGTCGGACTGGCCGTAGTTCTGCGCGTTGTACATCATCTTCCCCAGACCGGTCACCGCGTTGATTCCCTCGACGACGATGAGGGTGAGCCAGGCACCGGTCACCGAGAGACGCAGTCCGAGAAAGAATCCCGGCATCGCACCCGGCAGCACCACCTTGCGGATGAACGTGGCCCGGGACAGCCCGAGGACCTCGGCGAGTTCGACGTACCGGTTGTCGATCGACGTCAGCGAGTTGTGGGTCTGGATGTACATGTGGACGACGACACCGAGCGCGATGATCACGATCTTGAACGTCTCGCCGATGCCGAGCCAGAGGATCAGCAGCGGGATCAGGCCGAGCGTCGGGATGGCCCGTTTGAGCTGGATCGGCCCGTCGATCAGGGCGTCACCGGAACGCGTCAGTCCGGCGACGACGGCCAGCGCAGTCCCGATCACCACGCCGAACGCGAACCCGACGGCGGCGCGACTCAACGACGCGGCGATGTGCTCCTGCAGGATGCCGGTGGAGATCAGGTCGACGGCCGTGGTCACCACCGTCCACGGCGCGGACAGCTTCCGCGGGTCGATGAGGCCCGCCACGCTGCCCACCGCCCACACCGCGAGGAGGAGCAGCACCCCGGCCAGCCTGGAGAACGGGAAACCCTTGCGCAGGCCGAGTCGCCGGATCGGCCGCTCGGCGGCGCCGGACCCGGACCTGTCGGCACCGGCGGCGGTCGTGCGCGCCGGTGCTGCTGCGGGCGCGGAGAGAATACTGGTCATCGCTGCACACCGCCTCGGTACTCGGCCGGCACGGCGTCGGCGGCGATGTTTTCGAATCGGCGGTCGAACAGCTCGTTGGCGTCGAACTCGCTGAAGTACCCGGCGTCGGAGAGCAATTGGACGGTGTCCTGCGTCCACTCGACGGCCGCGTCCCAGTTGACCGGGTACGACGGCCGCTGCCCGACGGAGGCGACGATGCGCTTGCCGTCCTCGGCCGACACCTGTTCGCTCTCCACGTAGTACTTCTGGATCCACGCGTCCTGGTTCTCCCACGCCCAGATCTCCCCGCGCGCCCAGAACGGAATGAACGCCTTGATCGCCGCAGCCTTGGCCGGATCCTGCAGGACCTCCACCGGCGCCCAGAGCACGGTGAGCGCGTCCACGGCGTCGGTCTGCAACGCCTTCGCTCCGTCCGGACCGTACTGGTTCAGGTACTTCGTCACCGTCGGCTCCGACAGCGGCGCGACGTCCACCTGCTTCGACTGCAGCGCGGTGAGGAACTGCGGGCTGGGCAGCTCGACGAGCTGGACGTCTTTCGTGGTCAGGCCCTGCGCCTTCAGCGTTCGCAGGATCACCACACCCTGCGCCTGCCCGGGCGAGAACGCGATCTTCTTGCCCCGCAGGTCCGGCAGTGCCGCGATGTCCGAGCCGGGGGCGGTGGCCAGCACGTACTGCGGCTGTTCCTTCTCCCGGACCGCGACGATCTTCGCGTCCAGCCCCGTGGCGTGCGCCTGGATCGGCGGGATCGCGGCGTTGGTGGCCAGGTCGACCGCGTTGCCGCGGAAGGCCTGGATCACGTCGGGACCGGCACTGACGTCCGGCCAGTCCGACACGGTGAACGGGAGATCGGCGATCTGGTCGGTCGCCTCGAGCTGCAGCCGGGTGGTCTTGATCGACACACTGAGCGAGGTTCCCTCCGGAACCTGATCGGGCACAGCATCATCGAGCGCGAGCCCGCCGGAGGAACCGGAGGAGCAGGACGCGAGCCCGAGCGCCACGACGCCGGCGAAGGCGGCGCGCGCGAGGCGCCGGTACCCGGCGGAAGACACGAGTGAACTGGACATGATTGATCCTTCGAAGGATGTGGTCTCCGATGGGCACCCCGGACGCAGAAGGTCGGGTGCCGTGCAGGAGCGAGAAAGGAAGAACGGAACGGTGTTTCGGGGCGTCCGCCGGTGTCAGGCCGGAAACGTCAGACGCGACCCGGTCGCGTGCGGCGACAACAGGACCCGGGGCGACACGAGGTGGTACGCACGCTGTCCGCCGTAGAGGTGTTCACACCAATATCCTTGCGATCCAGCGCAATCCCCGTCAACATTGCTTCCCACCGAATTAACTCCGATGCTGTGATACACGTCACGAAATTCCGGCCAGTGGGCGCACGAAGCTGGTGAGCGGCGCGCGGTAGAGCTCCGCGAGGATCACGGCACCGGCGGACACCGGCAGCGCCCGTCCCGGAAAGCTGGTGGACAGCACGGACCACGACGGATCGTCACACGTCGCCGACGACTCCGCGACCGCACGCCGGACCGTGTCCAGACACCCGGGAATCCCGCTCACACTCTGGTCGCAGACGATGAGGACCTCCGGATTGAACAGATCCAGCAGACGCGCCGCCACCACCCCGACGCCGTGCGCGCGTTCCGTGAACAGTGCCAGCGCCTCCGGGTGCCTGTTACGGCCCGCGTCGAGGAGATCGCGGAAGATCGGCCGCTCGATGATGCCCAGCTCCATCGCCCTGCGCACCAGCACCAGATCCGACAGGGTGGCCTGCACACATCCGGTGCGCCCGCAGGCGCACTCCTCGACACTGTTCTCGACGGGCACGTGCGCCACCGCGCCCGCCGCCGCGCGAGGGCCGTGGTGGACCACGCCGCCGGTCGCGAACGCGGCGTCCACCACGTTCCCGACGAAGAGTTGCACCACACTCTCCCGCGCCCTCGGCTCCCCGAACAACACCTCCGCGTCGATGAGAGCGCGCGCGTGCGAATCCATCCGGACGTCCAGACCCGTGCGGTGCTCGAGATCCGCGCGGACCGGGTACCCGTTCCATCCCGGGATCGGATGCTCGCGCACCACACCCGATTCGGAGTCGATCCAGCCGCCCGCCGCGAAACCGACACCGATCGGAACCGAAGACTCACCGTGCTGGACGGCCAGCGCCTCCAGGGTCGTCACGGCGTTCCGCAGGATCTCGGCCGGTCCCAGCCCGTAGTGCGGATCGCGGGACCGTGCCAGCACCCGCCCGCGCAGGTCGAGCAACGCGGTGGTCACGTGCGTGATGGCCAGATGGATGCCGTACACGACGTACCGGCTGTCGTCGACGTCCACCGGCACGTGTGGCCGTCCCAGTCCGGTGGGACCGGCGATCTCCGGCAGTTCCCGCAACAGGCCGTGGTCGACGAGCTGCGCGCTGGCCGTGGTCACCGTCGCGGGTGAGAGCCCGGTGACGCGGGCGATGGTGCTGCGTGCGATCGGCCCGCTGTCGAGGACCGTGCGCAGCACCGTGCCCGCGCTGGCGCCGGAACGTCCGGCGCCGCGCCGGGTGACGGGCTGCGTTCGCGCCATCGTTCCCCCTTCGCCGCGCGCAGTGATGTGGCCTGACCTCGAACGCTAGCGAAGGGGAACGTGCAGTTCAACGGACTCGATTCCCGTGAATTTAACTCCCCGTGAGTACTTCTCAACGTCCCGCGGTCAACAAGTACTCACGGGGCGCTAGCCACCCAGATTGACCTCGATGCAGTACGTGCGCTGGGGTTCGGAGAAGGCGATGGGAAATGCGGTGTCGAACTCGTTGCACAGGGTTTCGTCGTCCTGGCCGTCCGCGCGTCTCACGACCTTGACGGTCTGCATGTCGGAGCAGTCGGACGGCACGATCCGGCCGTCGTCCTCGAGCAGGTAGCAGGAGTCCTCGATCATGTTCGGGACGAGGCACAGCGTGGTCTGCACGTCCTTGTCCTCGCCGACGAGGGTGTAGGAGAAGTAGTCCTCCCCGCACTGGACGTCGCCGTCGTTCTTCTGCGCCACCTCGTACGTGGCCTCGCTGTCGGAGCAGTCCCGCTTCTCGTGCGAGGTGTCGGCCGCGGTGGTCGACGCGGACTCGAAGAACAGGCAGTCGCCGACGTCGAGGGCGTTCTCGTCGGCGCTCTTCACCGCGTACACACCGAACGCGGCGACGGCGGCGAGGATCACGACGGCGAGGACGCCGAGAGTGATGAACAACCCTTTCCGCGACTTCTTCGGCTGCGGTGGGTACTGACCGGGCGGGTACTGGCCGGGCTGCTGCCCGTACTGGCCCGGCGGATACTGGCCGGGCTGCTGGGCGTACTGCCCCTGCTGATAGGGCTGCTGCGGGTACTGACCCTGCGGGTACGGCTGCTGCGGCCCACCCTGCGGGTACGGTTGCTGCGGGTTGTTCGGCGGTTCGCCGGGGACGCTCGGATCGGGGCGGTTCGGGTCGTCGGGGGGCTGGGTCATCGCGAGCCTCGTCTCTGGGTCGATCCATCCGGCTGCCCCTCAATTTAGGCCCCGACCGCCCCGGATGTGCAGGTATCGGCCCTGCCGGGGGCCGCGACGTGGCGCGCCGCCGCCCGGATCAGGACAATGGACAGGCTGGCTACATCCGGCACCGCATTTTCGAGGAGGCTTCCGTGACCGACGGACCGTTGATCGTCCAATCCGACAAGACCCTGCTGTTGGAGGTCGATCACGAACGCGCGAACGACGCCCGCCAGGCGATCGCGCCGTTCGCGGAACTCGAGCGCGCGCCCGAACACGTCCACACGTACCGCATCACGCCGCTGGCGCTGTGGAACGCGCGCGCCGCCGGGCACGACGCCGAGCAGGTGGTCGATGCCCTCGTCAACTTCTCCCGGTACGCGGTGCCGCAGCCGCTGCTGGTCGACATCGTCGACACGATGGCCCGGTACGGGCGCCTGCAGCTGGTGAAGAACCCGGCCCACGGTCTGACGCTGGTCAGCCTGGACCGCGCGGTCCTCACCGAGGTGACCCGGCACAAGAAGATCGCCCCGATGCTCGGCGCCCGCGTCGACGACGACACGGTGGTGGTGCACCCGAGCGAGCGCGGCCGCCTCAAGCAGTTGCTGCTCAAGGTCGGCTGGCCGGCGGAGGACCTCGCCGGATACGTCGACGGCGAGGCGCACGCCATCGATCTGGACTTCGACGGCACCTCCCCCGGGTCCGCGGACGGCCAGTGGCACCTGCGCGACTATCAGGAGATGGCCGCCGACTCGTTCTGGGCCGGCGGGTCCGGCGTCGTCGTCCTGCCCTGCGGTGCGGGTAAGACGATGGTCGGTGCGGCGGCGATGGCCAAGGCGAAGGCGACCACGTTGATCCTGGTGACGAACACAGTCGCGGGACGGCAGTGGAAGCGTGAGCTGATCGCGCGCACGTCACTCACCGAGGAGGAAATCGGCGAGTACTCCGGCGAGCGCAAGGAGATCCGTCCGGTCACCATCGCCACGTACCAGGTGATCACCCGGCGCACCAAGGGCGAATACAAGCATCTCGAACTCTTCGATTCCCGCGACTGGGGTCTCGTGATCTACGACGAGGTGCACCTGCTACCCGCCCCGGTGTTCCGCATGACCGCCGACCTGCAGTCCCGCCGGCGCCTCGGCCTCACCGCCACCCTGGTGCGCGAGGACGGCCGCGAGGGCGACGTGTTCTCGCTGATCGGGCCCAAGCGGTACGACGCGCCGTGGAAGGACATCGAGGCGCAGGGGTGGATCGCTCCCGCCGACTGCGTCGAGGTGCGGGTGACACTGACGGACGCCGAACGGATGTCCTACGCCGTCGCCGAACCGGACGAGCGGTACAAGCTGTGTTCCACCGCGCACACCAAGATCGCGGTGGTGAAGTCGATCCTGGAGCGGCACACCGACGCACCGACGTTGATCATCGGCGCGTACCTCGACCAGCTCGACGAACTGGGTGAGGCGTTGAACGCCCCGGTCATCAAGGGGTCGACCAAGAACAAGGAGCGGGAGGAACTGTTCGACCGTTTCCGGGCGGGCGAAATCCAGACGCTGGTCGTCAGCAAGGTCGCGAACTTCTCGATCGACCTTCCGGAAGCGTCTGTCGCCGTGCAGGTTTCGGGTACGTTCGGGTCCCGTCAAGAGGAGGCTCAGCGGCTGGGCCGCCTGCTGCGACCGAAGCACGACGGCGGCCAGGCCCACTTCTACTCGGTGGTGGCGCGGGACACGCTCGACGCCGAGTACGCCGCCCACCGGCAGCGGTTCCTCGCCGAGCAGGGTTACGCGTACCGGATCACCGACGCCGACGACCTGCTGGGCCCGGCCATCGGGTAACCGCCTGCCGCCGGAGCCGGGCCTCTAAGCTGGGGCCGTGCGACATTTCGAGTTCACCGTCGATCGGCCCTACGCGAAGTCCGTCAATCAGACGTTCGCCGACATGCGACGCCTGCAGGTGTCGGCGATCGTGGTGGCGCTGCTGTTCGCGGCCGCCGCTGTCGGTCTGATCCTGCTCGCCCACCCCTGGTCGATCATCCTGGGGGCCGTCGTGGCGATCGCCGCGCTGACGTCCGTGTGGGTGGCGTTCTGGGTGCCGAAGAAGGTCGGCAGCATCGAGGACCTGTACGCGAAGAGCCCGCTGGTGCCCGCCGTCGTCTCGGAGGTCCACCCCCGCGCGCTGACCCTGCTGTCGCTGATCGACGTCGCGAAGCCGTCCGCGGTCCACCCGTCGTACGCGCTCGTCACCCGCAACGTTCCGATCCGCACCGGCCAGAAGCAGCGGGTGGGTGACCGGGTGCCGTCCGTCGCACTGCTGAACGACCGCAGCACGCACAGCATGTCCGACACCTGGGAGATGGTCAGCCCGATGCCGATCGCGTGGGGCACCCGCGACGCGGCCGTGCGGTCCCGCGCGGAGGACGCGATCGATCAGGTCGAGTGGGATTTCCTGCAGAGCCGGATCGCCGAGTCGGAGCAGATCCGGACCAGCCCCGACCAGCGGGTCACGGTGTCCGAGCACGACCTTCCGGAGAGTTTGCGCTGACCGGCCGCTAGCCGGGCCAGT
Source organism: Rhodococcus sp. ACS1 (assembly GCF_002300155.1). Taxonomy (NCBI): domain Bacteria; kingdom Bacillati; phylum Actinomycetota; class Actinomycetes; order Mycobacteriales; family Nocardiaceae; genus Rhodococcus; species Rhodococcus sp. ACS1. The sequence continues at coordinate 1,263,322 of NZ_NSDZ01000005.1, read as the reverse complement.
CGTCTGCCGGTTGTCGCGGGTCGCCGGCCAGCAGGGCGGCCGCCCACGAATCGCGCCGGACGCCGCGCTGCACCAGTCCTGCGCGCTGGAGTCCCTCGAACCGGAAGCCCACCCGGCGGGCGACGGCCGCCGAATCCAGGTTGCCGACGAAGGCACGCCATTCGATGCGTTCGAGGCCCATCCCGTCCGTCCGAAACGCGAAATCGCACACCAGGTTCACCGCGGTCGTCATCAGTCCCCGCGAGCGGGCGGACGGTGACAGCCAGTATCCGATCTCCGCTGCCGTCATGTCCCGCGCCATCAGGCCGATCATCCCCAGCACCGGGCCGTTCTCGCGTTCGCGCAGCGCCCAGGTGGGGCTGCGGTCGGCCCAGCCGGTCGGCACCGTCTGCCGGACGAACTGCTCGGCGTCCGAGCGTGCGTACGGGGCGGGCATCGTCGTCCACTCGGCGATCGACGCGTCGCCGCACGCCGAGCAGATCGCGTCGATGTCGGTGACGACCGGCGGGGTCAGCCACACGTTGTCGGCGGCGAGGGTGACGACGAGCATGCCCGCCACTCTATGCCCGGTGCGGCGGTCTGCTGATCAACACGTCCGGCCGACGGGCCGGCCATCAGCACGTCCGGCCGACGGGCCGGCCATCAGCGCAGCGCCGGCAGGACCTCCTTCTCGAAGAGTTCGATGCCCGAGGTGTCGTAGGCGGCTTCGGGGAAGTAGAAGATGCCGTAGGACATGCCGAGTTCCTTCAGCGCCGACAGTTTCTCGACGATCTGTTCCGGCGTTCCCACGCCGGGCATGCCGCGGAATGCTCCGAGCGCACCCTCGGCGGCGTCGGCGCCGACGTGGGGGGTGAGCCGGTCCTTCAGGGTGAGCAACCGCTGCTCGACCTCCGCCTCGGTGGTGCCGATCGCGACGTTGTAGTTGGCCGAGCGGGTGATGGCGTCGAAGTCGGTGCCGACGGTGTCGCAGTGCTTGCGCAGGATCTCGGACTTCTGTGCGAATCCGTCGGGTGTGCCGTCGAAGTTGGTGTATTGCGCGTACTTTGCCGCGATCTTCAACGTCACCTTCTCGCCGCCGCCGGCGATCCACAGCGGAATGCCGCCGTCCTGCAGCGGAAGTGGGCGGACGATGGCGCCGTCGACCTGGTAGTGCTTGCCTTCGAGGGTCGCGGTGCCGCTGGTCCAGGCCTGGCGCATGATCTGCACGCCCTCGTCGAGGCGGCCGAGACGCGTACCGGCGGAGGGGAATCCGTACCCGTATGCCTGCCATTCGTGCTCGTACCAGCCGCCTCCGATGCCCATCTCGATGCGTCCGCCGGAGATGAGGTCGGTGGTGGCGGCGACCTTGGCGAGGTAGGCGGGGTTGCGGTAGCTCATCGCCGTACACATCTGGCCGAGACGCACCCGCGACGTGACGGCCGCGAACGCGGACATGAGGGTCCACGCCTCGTGCGTGGCCTCCTCGGTCGGTGCCGGGACGGTGTGGAAGTGGTCGTAGACCCACAGTGAATCCCAGGAGGAACCCTGGTCGGCGCGCAACGCGAAGTCGCGCATCACCGACCATTGATCCGCGGGATCGATTCCGACGAGATCCAGACGCCAACCTTGAGGAACGAACAATCCGAAGCGCATGAAACGAATGTACCTATGCTTCCTGTTTTTCGAGCGGTGAGGAATCCGGCTCCGCCGCGGGCGGCGGTGGCCAGGGGGAATAGATCGGGATGAACCGGAACAGGAGTCCGGCGCCGACCAGCGCCGCTCCCCCGATCGCGGCGACGGCGGCGCCGAGCGGGACCACCGCGGCGAGCGCGCCGACCCCGAACGGTCCTGCGAACATCCCGGTGTCGTGGGTGAGCCGCCACGCTGCGAGGAATTCGGCGCGGGTGGCCGGTGGCGCGATGTCGGCGCCGAGCGTCATGATGACGCCGTTGCCGAGGCCGTTGCCGATTCCCATCACGACGGCGACGGTCCCGATCGACCACAGGTCGTGCGAGAACGGCAACGCCAGGTAGGACGCGCCGATCACCAGCAGCGACGGCACCGCGATGAACCTGCGGCCGTAGCGGTCCATGAAATGTCCGGCCGGATACGAGCACAGCAGGTCCACGGCGGCACCGACACCGAAGACGAGGCTGACCTGGGCGGCGTCGAGTCCGAGGTGGGCGGCCCACAGCGGGAGCACCGCCTCCCGGGAGGCGCGGGCCGCGCCCATCATGAGCGACCCGGCTCCGAGTGTGGCCAGCAGTTTCCGGTGGCGACGCAGGATCGACGGCAGCGTCGCGTGCCCGCCCACGGCGGCTGCACTGCGGCGCGGCGGGTCGGGGACCCGCGACATCAGCCACCCGGACAGCACGACGCCGACGAACTGCACCATGAACCCGCCCCGCGCGCCGACCACCAGGATCACGGCGGCACCAAGCAGCGGGCCCACGAAGAAGCCGAGCCGCCACATCGCCGCGAACGACGACATCGCCCGGGCCCGCAACCCGATCGGCACGGCATCGGCCAGATAGCTCTGGCGGGCCAGCCCCCACACGGCGTTCGCGAGCCCGGTCAGCAGTGCGCCCACACCGAGCATCCAGGGTGACTGCGCGAGGAGACAGACCAGCACTCCGGTGGCGCCGACGGCACTGCCGCCGATGATGGACCGCCGTTCCCCGAACCTCGCCACGATCCGGCCCGCGGGCAGGTCGCCGAGGACGGCGCCGAGCCCGACGACCGCGACGATCAGCCCGGACACGGCAACCGACGCACCCAGTTCGCGGGCCGTCAGCGCCATGACCGGGGCGGCGGCCCCCTGGCCGATGCCGAAGATCGCTGCTGGGACGAAGACGGTGGTGACGAGAGGCTTCAGACCGGTCTCGCCGCTCATGCGCTCGCTTCGTCGACCGCACCCGCGAACCGGTTGTCGACGTCCGCGAGACCGTAGTGACCACGCAGGGTGGTCGCCGTGTACTCCGTGCGGAACAGTCCCCGCTGCTGCAGGATCGGGACGACCCGGTCGACGAAGTCGTCGAGTCCGCCGGGCAGGTACGGCGGCATGATGTTGAAACCGTCGGCCGCGCCCTGCTCGAACCACGTCTGCAGTTCGTCCGCCACCTGTTCCGGAGTGCCGGCGAACGTGCGGTGCCCGCGTCCGCCGCCGAGCAGCCCGATCAGCTGCCGGACGGTGAGCGATCCGTCCGCCGCGAGATCCTTCACCAGCTGGTACCGGCTCTTGTTGCCCTGGATCTCGTCGAGCGGGGGAAGCGGCGGCAGCGGCGCGTCGAGGGAATGCTTCGTGAGATCGACACCGAGCATCGTCGACAGCTGCCGCAGCGAGTACTCGGGCGAGATCAGATCGGTGAACGACTGCTCGAGCGCCTTCGCCTCCTCCTCGGTGTCGGCGATGAACGGCACGATGCCGGGCAGCACTTTCAGGTCGCCGGCAGTGCGGCCGTGCTTCACGACCCGCGCCTTGAGATCGCGGTAGAACTCCTGCCCCTGCTCGAGGGTGCGCTGCGCGGTGAACACCGCCTCGGCGTACCGCGCCGCGAACTCCTTGCCGCTCTCCGACGATCCGGCCTGCACCAGCAGCGGCCGCCCCTGAGCGGATCTCGGCGAGTTGAGCGGGCCCTTGATCCGGAACCGCGGTCCGTCGTGGTCGATGGTGTGGACCTTGTCGGGGTCGGCGAACACGCCCGTCTCCGGGTTCAGCACCACCGCGCCGTCCTCCCAGCTGTCCCACAGGGCCAGCGTGACGTCGACGAATTCCTCTGCGCGCTCGTACCGTCCGCTGTGCGCGGGGATGCCGTCGACGCCGAAGTTGGCCGCCTCGTCCGCGCCTGCCGAGGTCACGATGTTCCACCCGGCCCGGCCGCTGCTGATGTGGTCGAGCGACGTGAACTTGCGGGCCAGAGTGTACGGGTCGGAGTAGCTCGTGGACGCCGTGGCGATCAGCCCGACGTGTTCGGTGGCGACGGCGATCGCCGAGAGCAGCGTGACGGGTTCGAAGATCGCCTGCGTGTTGTGCTTGATCCGCGGTCCGACGGCGAGACCGTCGGCGAAGAACACCGAATCGAGCTTGCCGCGCTCCGCGATCCGGCCGAGTTCCTGGAAGTGCGCGACGTCCAGAACGCGGTGCGCCTCGGTGCGGGGGTGGCGCCACGCCGCCTCGTGATGTCCCACGCCCATGAGAAACGCGTTGAGGTGGAACTGTGAATCCTGTGACATGTAGGTTTTCTTTTCCGGTAAGGACTAGACCCGCCAGCGGGACAGCCTGCGTTCGATCAGTACGAGAACGGCGTTGATCGTCAGGCCGAGAACCGAGATGGCGACGATGCCCGCGTACATGTTGGGGATCTGGAAGTTGAACTGGGAGGCCGTGATCAGGTAGCCGAGCCCGGCCTTGGCCCCGACCATCTCGGCGGCGATCAGCACGAGGATCGACGACGCGGCGGCCATGCGGATTCCGGTGAAGATGGTGGGAACGGCGGCGGGCAGCACCACCTTCTGGAACAGGCGCACGGGCGAAAGTCCCAGCGAGGACGCCGACTTGATCAGCAGCGGGTCGACGGTGCGGACACCGGAGATCGTGTTCAGCAGGATCGGGAAGGTGCACGCGTAGATCACCAGGGCGATCTTGGACTCCTCACCGATGCCGAGGATCAGGATGAACACGGGGAGCAGTGCCAGCGCCGCCGTGTTGCGGAACAGCTCCAGGATCGGGTTCAGGAAGTCCGACACGGGCCGGTACCAGGCGATGGCGATGCCCAGCGGGATCGCGATCACGACGGCCACGAAGAAACCGATCAACGCGCGAGAGAGGCTGGCGGACACGTGCTGCCACAGCTCACCGCTCTGGAGCAGGTCGAAGAACGCCTCGATCACCGTGCTGAACGGGGGCAGGAACACTTCGTCGACGAGACCGACGCGGGGTGCGATCTCCCACAGCGCCAGGAACGCGACGATCGCGACGGACGGCTTCAGGATCCGCCACGCGAGCGGACGCAGCGCCGCGCCGGCACGCTGGACGGCACCCGGCTCGGGCGGGGTGGAAGCGGGCGTCGGAGCCGCGGTCCGGGTCGGATCGGCGGCGACGGGAACTTCCGGTGTCGCGAGTGCGCTAGACATGTGCTTCCTCCTTCTCGATTACCTGTGCACGCTCCACTTCGCCGTGCAGCAGCGTCCAGATGCGGTGTCGGTAGTGCCGGAACTGCTCGTTGGACCGGACGTCCTCGCCGCTGCGGTCGATGTCGATGTCCACGAACGTCTTCACCCGGCCGGGGCGTGACGTCAGGACGGCGACCCGCTGCCCGAGGTAGATGGCCTCGTCGATGCCGTGGGTGATGAACAGAATGGTCTTGCCGGTGGCCTTCCAGATGCGCAGCAGTTCGTCCTGCAGCGACTCGCGGGTCTGCGCGTCGAGCGCGGCGAACGGCTCGTCCATCAGCAGCACCTCGGGGTCGAACGCCAGGCTCCGGGCGATCGCGACGCGCTGCTTCATACCACCCGACAGTTCGTGCGGGTAGCGGTCGCCGAATCCCTTCAGGCCGACGAGTTCGAGGTAGTGCTCGGCGAGTTCGCGCCGTTCCTTCCTGGGCAGTCCCTTGGCCTCGAGCCCGAACTCGATGTTGTGCCGTGCCGTCCGCCACGGCAGGAGCGCGTACTGCTGGAAGACGATGCCGCGGTCGAGACCCGGCCCGGTCACCGGCTGCCCGTCGAGCAGGATCCGGCCGGACGTGGGGGTGCTGAGCCCGCCGAGCAGGTCGAGCAGCGTGGACTTCCCGCAACCGCTCGGCCCCACGAGGACGAGGAATTCGCCGTCCGCGAGATCGATGTCGATGTCTTCGATCGCGGTGAACTTGTCCTTCGACCCGCGCACGTCGAACTGCTTGGTGACGTGCTCGAGGCGGAGCTTGGGCGTCTGAACCCGGTCGGGATTCGAGGCGGTGGTGCTCATTTCTGTCCTTCCAGTACTTCTCCGTCGGGCCCGCTCTCGGCGGGGAACGTGCCGTTGGCGTACGGGTTGAATTCGTTGGTGTACAGGTCGGTCGCGGTCAGCTTGCCCTCGTCGAGCTCACCGTTCCGGACGAGCCAGTCGATCCAGGTCTGCAGCTCCTTCTCCTGGATCACGGCCCCGGCGATGGGAATTCCGGAGCTGCGCCAGTAGTCGATGGCCTCGTCGCTCTCGTTGCGGCCACGCCTGTCGATGATGTTCTTCAGCCGTGCGACCACCTCCTCGCGCGGGGTCACCTGGGTCCAGCGGATGGCCCGGGCCGTGCCCTGCACGAAGTCCGCGACGGCGTCCTCGTTCTTGGCCAGGAAGTCGTCCCGCACCACGTATGTGCCGTAGCTGAACGCGCCGAAGAGATCCCGGTCCGTGAACAGCGGCCGGATTCCGCCACGCTCCTGGGCTGTTTCACGGTAGATGCCGTTGATGGCGGCCACGTCGATCTGGCCTTCGCGTAGCGCCTGTTCGTTGTTCACCGGCGGAACGACGATCAGTTCCACCTGATTGATCTCGTCCGGGGACAGGCCCTGCTGGGCCAGCCACTCCCGGACGAGGAACTCGTGGTGCGCGCCGAGCGTGTTCATCCCGACCTTCTTGCCGATCAGGTCACGCGCCGAGCGAATGGGGCTGCCGTCCAGCACGAAGTATCCGGTGAACTCGCCGGCATCCGCGCCGTAGGAACTCAGCACCGACGTGATCGGCGCCCCCGCGGTGTTGAGTTTGACGACGGCTCCGTTGAAGGCCGAACCGAATTCGACGTCACCGGTGGCCGCCGACTGGATGTCCTGCGGGCCGCTGGTCGTGTCGCCGACCCATTCGAGTGTGACCTTGTCGTAGTACCCCAGGTCCTCGGCGAGTTCGTGGAAACCCACGTCTCCGGCCCACCCCTGGTATCGCAGGACCGTCTTCCCGTCCTCGGTGGTGGCGGTGTCCGACGAGCCGGCACATCCCGCCACTCCCGAGGCCAACGTGAACAGTGCTGCGGTCGCCGCGAGTGCGCGCACGGCGCCTCGCCGGAACCGGGAGTGGGACATCGACTTCACTTTCTTCTCGTGAGGACCTGGGGTGGAATTCACTTGGCGGCCAGCGCTTGTCCGTCGGGGCCGCTGTCGGCGGGGTAGGTGCCGTTGGCATACGGGTTGTACTCGTTGGTGTAGACGTCGGCGGGCGTGAGCTTGCCGTCCTCGAGTTCCCCATTACGCACGAGCCAGTCGATCCAGGTCTGAATTTCCTGGTCGGTGAGCACGCCACCGGGGCCTGCGACACCCGGCGACTTCCAGTAGCCGACGAGATCGGTGGTCTCGTTGCGACCGCGCCCGGTGATGATCTCCTTGTACTTCGCGATCACCTCGTCGCGGGGCGTCACCTGCGTCCAGCGGATGGCGCGGGCCGTGCCCTGCACGAAGTCGGCGACGGCGTCCTTGTTCTTCGCGATGAAGTCGTCGCGGAAGATCAGCGAACCGTAGGTGAAGGAACCGAAGATGGACTCGTCGGTGAACAGCGGACGGATGCCACCGCGCTCGACTGCCTTGTCGCGGAACACGCTTCCGAGCGTGCCGACGTCGATCTGCCCCTGCCGCAGCGCCTGCTCGGTGTTCACCGGCGGCACGACGGTCAGCTCGACCTGCTTGATCTCGTCCGGGGTCAGCCCCTCCCGAGCCAGCCACTCCCGGACCAGGAACTCGTGGTGCGCGCCGAGCGTGTTCATGCCGACCTTCTTGCCGATCAGGTCACGTGCCGACGTGATCGGGCTTCCGTCGAGTACGTAGTACCCGTTGAACGTCTCCTTGTCGGAGCCGTAGTAGCCGATGACGGACGTGATGGGAGAATCGGCCGCGGCGAGCTTCAGGACCGCTCCGTTGAACGCCCCACCGAAGTCGGTCTGGCCCGTGGCGGCGTTCTGAATGCTCTGCGGCCCACTGGTGGTGTCGCCGATCCAGTTCAGTTCGACCTTCTGGTAGTAGCCCAGGTCGGCCGCGAGTTCCGGGAACGAGACCTGGCCCGTGGTGCCCTCGTAGCGCAGCACGGTCTTGCCGTCGGCGGTCGTGGTGGTTTCGGATTTGGAGCAGGCAACAGCGAGACTGGTGAGGGAGAGCAGGGCGGCAGCGGCCGCCAGAGTCCGCGCGAAACGGGGACGAATCATCGAAGGTCTTCCTAGTGTGTGATGCCCGCAAACGACGAAGCAGCGGGCCGTGCGAACGCACTCCGGCCGGCCCGGCGGTCGCCGGAGGGGGGTTGGCAGGACGTGCAGAAGAAAAGGGGTGCGGAAAAGCCAGGTCAGCTACGACAGCCGAAACACTGGAACATGGCAGACTCCCTGGACGTGGTGTGGTCGCCACACCATACGTCCGGACCCACCACCAGGGTCAACGGTTACGCACACGACGGATTTTATGTCTGGACCGCACGTAGGATATCGGCATGCCCACTGCGACGCTGGTAGACGAATTCGAGTCCCACCGGCGGCATCTGCTCTCGGTAGCGTACCGGCTGACCGGAAGTGTCAGCGACGCCGAGGACGCGGTGCAGGAGTCGTGGCTGCGACTCGACGATGCGAACGCCGCGACCATCCGCGACCTCGGGGCCTGGCTGACCACGGTAGTCGGGCGGATCTGCCTCGACCGGTTGCGTTCGGCCGCGGTGCGGCGGGAACAGTATGTCGGCCAATGGCTTCCGGAACCGGTCGTCACCGGGCTGTCACCGTCCGCCGAGCCGGACCCCTTGGAGGCGGTCGTCCGGGACGAAGACAACCGTCTCGCGGCGCTGATCGTGCTCGACACCCTGACCCCGGCGCAACGGGTCGCGCTCGTGCTGCACGACGGTTTCGGGGTGCCGTTCGACGAGGTGGCGGCGATTCTCGGTATCGAGACACCCGCGGCGCGCCAACTCGCGTCGAGAGCCCGCAAGGCGGCTGCCACAACGACACCCGCGGTTCCCGACGAGGAGCATGCTCTCGCCGTGCAGCGACTGCTCGAGGCACTCGCCGGCGGCGACCTCGACGCGGTGGTCGCGGCCCTGCACCCGGACGCCCTCGTCATCGGCGACGCCAACGGCACCACGAGCACCGCCGTCAACGTCATCCGCGGCGCCGACAAGTTCGCCCGCTTCTTCCTCGGCCTCGTCCAGCGGTACGGGCCGGAGGTGTTCACCGCCATGCAGCCGGTTCTGGTCAACGGCCAGCTCGGCTACTTCACCGCCGGATTCACCGGAGACGATGCCCACCGCAGCTCGCCTGCGCGAGTGGGTGGGTTCACCGTCCGCGACGGTCTCGTCTACGCGGCGTACGACATCGCCAACCCGGAGAAGTTCGCCGGGATCATGCTCCCGGACCGTCCGTCGTGACGGCGGCGTCGTCGGCCCACGGCACCCGGCACGAATCGGTGCCGAACCCCTGTTCGGTGATACCCAGCGCCGAGTACATCCGGGCGCGCATGTTCTCGATACCGATCTGATAGGACAGTTCGACGACGCCTGCCCGGCCGAACCGGCGCTCGAGGTCCGCGACCTGCTCGTCGGTGACGGTGGTGGGCGTCGCCGTCATCGTGTCGGCGTACGCGATGGCCGCGCGTTCGTCCTCGCTGTACGCGGGCGAGTCGGCGTAGTCGGCGATGTGCCTCAGCCGCTCCACGTCCAGGCCGTCGAGGCGTTGCAGCATCGTGCCGAAGTCCACGCACCACGAGCAGCCGATCGTCCAGGCCACGCGGAAGACGGCGATCTCCCGCACGTTCGCCGGGAGGACGGTCGACGCCTTCTGCACCGCCATCTCGTGCCGGGCCGAGGCGACGAACAGTTTGCGGTGATGGGCGAGCACGGCGAACGGCTCGGGCACCTCGTCGAACTTGTGGGCAGCATATTTGTAGGCGACCTTCACCAGCGGGCTCGCGTCCGCGGGGGCCACTGCGGGAATGCGGGGCATTGCGTCCTCCATCGTCGCCGGGCGCCCTTCGCGCGCCGTCTACAGAGAAGACGAGACAGCCCCGCAGAACGTGACGCGGCCCTGTGCAACCGGCGCCATCACACCGACTACGCTGCAGTAATGCCCGCAACGCCGCGCAACCGCACCGTCCAGCGCTTGCAGCCGTTCGCGTCCACCATCTTTGCCGAGATGACCGCGCTCGCCGTGCGTCACGACGCGATCAACCTCGGTCAGGGTTTCCCCGACACCGACGGTCCCGCGTCCATGCTCGACACCGCGCGGCAAGCGATCGCGGACGGGCTCAACCAGTACCCACCCGGCCCCGGCATGCCCGTGCTCCGGCAGGCGGTCGCCGCCGACCGTCTGGCCCGGTACGGGCTCGACCACGACCCCGACTCGGAGGTGCTGATCACCGTCGGCGCCACCGAGGCCATCAGCGCCGCCATCCTGGGTCTGGTCGAACCGGGTGAGGAGGTGGTGCTGATCGAGCCGTACTACGACTCCTACGCCGCCTCGGTCGCCTTGGCGGGTGCGGTGCGGCGCAGCGTGCCGCTCGCCCGCTCCGGCCAGGACTTCGTGGTCGACCTCGACGCGCTGCGGGCCGCGATCACACCGAAGACCCGGATGCTGGTGATCAACACCCCGCACAATCCGACGGGCACCGTGTTCACCCCGGACGAGGTCGCCGCGGTCGCGGAACTGGCCTGCGAGCACGATCTGCTGGTGCTGAGCGACGAGGTGTACGAGCACCTGGTCTTCGACGGCCGCACGCACACCGCCCTGGCCACCCTCCCGGGAATGTACGAACGGACCGTTTCGGTGTCGAGTGCCGCCAAGACGTTCAACGTCACCGGGTGGAAGATCGGCTGGGCGTGCGGTCCGGCGGAACTGATCGACGCGGTCCGCACCGCGAAGCAGTACATGTCGTTCGTCGGCGGCGGACCGTTCCAGCCCGCGGTGGCGCATGCGCTGAGCCACGAGCAGCAGTGGGTGAAGGAACTGCGGGACAGTCTCCAGGCCAAGCGGGACGTGCTGTACGACGCGCTCGTCGCGTCCGGTCTCGAGGTCCATTCGGGCGGCGGCACGTACTACCTGTGCGCCGACATCACCGCGATCGGCGAACACGACGGCATCGACTTCTGCCGCACTCTGCCGGAGCGCATCGGCGTGGCCGCGGTGCCGGTCAGCGTGTTCACCGACCATCCGCGGCCGTGGAACCCGCTGGTGCGGTTCGCGTTCTGCAAGCAGGATCACGTGCTCGAGGAGGCCGCGCGGCGGCTACGGACCCTCGGGGAGCCCGGATCGTGACTGCCCGCACCATCCCCGCCGACTTCGTGCGGCGGGCGCTCGACCTGTCGGCGCGCAGCGGCGTCGACCTCTCCCCCGCGCTGTCGGCGGCGGGAATCACGACGGCGTCGCTGGGGGATCCGCTGGCCCGGTTGACGCCGACCCAGGTCACCGCGTTCACCCAGGCCGTCTGGCAGATCACGGGCGACGAATTGTTCGGCCTCGGCCCGGCACCGGTTCCCCGCGGCACGTTCCGGCTCGTGTGCCTCGCCCTGATCCACACCGCGGATCTGTCCGCCGCGCTCGAACGGATGGCCGACATCCTGCGCGCCCTGCCGTCACTGCCCGCCCTGCACATCGGCCCCGGTGCCCACGGCGGAACCCGGATGACCATCGACATCCGCCCGGCGGCGGCTGAACGGTCCACCGAGGAAGTGCAGATATCCGTCGAGGTGACGCGGGTCGTCACGGACTTCCTGCTGATCCTGCTCCACCGTTTCGCAGCGTGGCTCGTAGGCAAGAGAGTCCGGCTGCTGGCGGTGGAACTGCCGTATCCGGCACCGCTGCCGCAGCTCGCCGAGAACTACGATCACATCTTCGGTGTCCCCGTGACATTCGATTCCGATATTCCTGCAATCGAATTCGACAACTCCGTGATGCGGGCGCCCATCATTCAGACCGAGGCGACGCTCGCGGACTATCTCCGGGAGTCACCGACGCTGTTGATGTCGGAGCGCGACTACGACAGCACGGCATCGGCACAGGTGCGCCGGGTCCTCGAGCACGGCATGAAAGGTCGTACGTCGACGGCCGAGGACATCGCGGAGATGCTGTCGATCAGTGTCCCTCATCTGCGCCGCCTGCTCCGGCAGGAGGGGACGTCGCTGAATCAGCTGCGGGAGGAAGTGCTCCGCGACGCCGCCGTCGCCGGGCTCCGGCGCGGCGAATCCGTGGAGGACCTGTCGGCGCGGCTCGGCTTCTCCGAGCCCAGCGCGTTCCGTCGCGCCTTCAAGCGCTGGACCGGCAGCACCCCGAGTTCCTACCGCTGAGTGGCCGGCGCGTCAGCTGACGCAGAATTCGTTGCCCTCCGGGTCGGTCATCGTGACCCACTCGCTCGGCCCCTGGCGGCCCCGGTGGAGCACGGTGGCGCCGGCTTGCTCCAGCTTCTCGGCGACCTCGTAGCGGGCGTCCCCGACCCTGATGTCCAGGTGGAGCCGGTTCTTCACCGTCTTCCGTTCGGGAACCAGCTGGAACAGCACGCGGGGGCGCTCGGGGTGCTCCGGATCGCGGATGGCCTGGCCCTCACGCCAGACCAGGACACCCTCGAATTCGATGGTGTCGGACTCCTGCGCGTGGCCGGCCTGTACGAGCCCGCGGATGAACTCCTCATCGCTCGGCTCCACCTCCCAGCCGAGCGCCTGAGCCCACCATTTGGCCAGGGTATGCGGGTTCTCCGAGTCCACTGTGACTTGAAATTCATATCCCATGGCCCGACGGTACAGCGGGGCACCGACAGGTCCCGGTGATCCACGTCCCGCGTCAGGGTTTGACCAGGATCCGGATGGGATTTCCGTCGTGGTTCGCGAGCTTCTCGATGCCCTTCGCGACGTCCTCGAGCGGGACGATCTCGCTGATCGACCGCGACAGGTCGAGGCGGCCGCGCGACACCAGTTCGGCGAGGGTTTCGATGTCCTCGTTCTTGTACCCCAGATGGCCGAGTACCTGCTTCTGCGACAGCCCGAACTGCGCGGTGGTCCCCACCGACGCCTCTTGCGCGCTCAGCCCGACCGCGACGAGGCGGCCGCCGACCGTCAGGCAGTCGAGTGCCTGCTCGAACGTCACCTTCAGTCCGGCCGCGTCGAACGCCACGTCCAGCATCCGGCCGCCCGTGGCCTCCGCGACCTTCTCCTTCAGATCCTCGTCCCGGGAGTCGAACGCGTAGTCGGCCCCGAGTTCCAGAGCACGTTCCCGCACAGCGGGATTGATGTCGAACGCTATCACGGGGACGGCGCCGACCAGACGCGCCAGCTGCACGATGTGGGTGCCGACGCCGCCCACACCCCACACTCCGACGGTCTCCCCGACCACGACCTTGCCGGTGCGCACGACCGCGCCGAACGGCGTCGACACCGCATCGGCGAGGATGGCCGCCTGCTCGAACGGAACGTTGTCCGGGATGCGGGTCAGTCCCCCGGCCTGCGCGACGGCGTACTCGGCCCACGCGCCGTCGTAGGCGAACGCCATGAGCTGGATGTTCAGGCAGTTCGTGAGGTCCCCGCGCCGGCAGTTGCGGCACGCGAAGCAGGGCCTGCCCGCGGACGGCACGACACGGTCGCCCTCGGCCCAGCCGGTCACTCCGGCACCGACTTTCGCGATGGTGCCCGACGCCTCGTGGCCCTGGGTCACCTCGGGCAGCAGCGCGGGGAACGTCCCGTCGATCAGGCTCAGGTCGGAATGGCAGATGCCGCAGAACTCCACCTTGACGAGCACTTCACCGGGGCCGGGCCCCGGGATCGGAATATCCTCCACAGCAATTGTTTTCGTATCGGCGTGGAATCGTTCCGCCCGCATGGTCCCGGCCATCGCTCGCCCCTTCGTCGTCGTTGCCTCGACGGTACCCGCGAAGAATGCCCGGGTGCGCATGATTCAGGCCACTCGGGCTGCGGCCGACTCAGACGACCGCAGGCCGGGCCCGGTCCAGCGCGAGGTGGATGGCGAGACCGCCGAGGACGCTTCCCATCACGAACTTCTGCGCCCGCAGCCACACCGGGCGCCCGGACAGGAATGTCGCGACAGTTCCTGCGACGCAGACGATCAGCGCGTTCACGGTGAGCGCGACCACGATCTGCACACTGCCCAGCAGCAGACTCTGCAACCAGACCGGCCCGGCGCCGGGGTGCACGAACTGCGGGATCAGCGCCAGGTACATCACCGCGATCTTCGGATTGAGCAGATTCGTCGTGAGACCCATCAGGAACAGCCGGGCGGACGAATCCCGCGGCAGGACGCGTGACGGAGCGAACGGCGCACTACCGCCGGGCCGCAACGCCTGCCACGCCAGCCATCCCAGGTAGCACGCGCCCGCCAGCTTCAGTGCGGTGTACGCCTGCGGGACGGCGGAGAATACCGCCGAAATGCCCAGTGCCGCAGCGGCGAGATAGCACAGGAACCCGAGAGCGACACCGGCCAGCGAGACCAGACCCGCCGCCCTGCCCTGAGTGATGCTGCGCGAGACCAGATACAGCATGTTGGGTCCCGGCGTGAGAACCATGCCGAGCGCGATCGCCGCCACCCCGAATACCGCCACCAAATCGATCATGTTTGTGACGATCCCACCGCGGCGACGCGCCGTCGCGGTCCAGTCCAGCCTCGGTGGACCTGTGTCCGGGTTGCATTCGTCGACGACCAGTGAGAACGTCGGAAGAGTAAAGCGTTGTCCAATCCGAAAGGGTGAAACACGAGTTATGCGTACGGCCGTAGCCGACAACTACCCCACGAGGGACCGCAACGAGTGCACGATGACCGTCCGTCAGGATCCGGTCACCTGGTTCGATCCGAAACGGGGTGATGCCCGGTCCGGTCCGCTCACAGCGAGTCAGATTGCCGACTACGACGCCCGCGGATATCACTCCGCCGACGCGATCATCCCACCGCGCGACGTGTTCGACCTGGTCGACGAGATGACCCGCCTCGCCGACACCGACACTCTCCGCGGCGACAACCGCATCGTGCGGGAGAACAGCGACGGCGCCGTCCGTTCCGTGTTCGACGTGCACCGTCTCAGCGATGTCGTCGACGAGATCATCCGGCGCCCCGAGGTGGTGGGTATCGCCCGCCAGATCCTCGGTTCGGACGTCTACGTCCACCAGTCGCGGCTCAATTTCAAACCGGGTTTCACCGGTGGCCCGTTCTACTGGCACTCCGACTTCGAGACCTGGCACGCCGAGGACGGGATGCCTGCTCCCCGCGCCGCGAGCATCTCGATCGCGCTGACCGAGAACTACGGACACAACGGCGGGCTGATGATCATGCCCGGATCGCACCGCGCGTTCGTCTCGTGCGCCGGCGAGACCCCCGAGGACTACTACAAGGAATCGCTGGTCAGCTACGTTCCGCCCACCGGCTCGCCCGATCAGCCGACGCTCACCCGGATGGCGAACGAGTACGGCATCGACATGATGACCGGACCGGCGGGCTCCGCCACCGTGTTCGATTCCAACTGCATACACGGCTCGAACGGCAACATCACGCCGTTCGCGCGGTCCAACCTCTTCATCGTGTTCAACAGTGTCGAGAACACGCTGACGGACCCGTTCTCGGCGCCCGCGCCGCGCCCCGACTACCTCGGCAGCCGGGATTTCACCCCCTTGCGGTAACGAGCACCATGACGTACCGCGGCCCCGCTCCCTGACGTCGGAGCGGGGCCGCGGTCTGTCGATACCGCGAAACCCGTAGCCTTCGCGACGCCGTGCATGCGACGATGGCTTGGCAACGGTTCGACCGCCCGGCCCCGGGCGCCGGCCGAACCTTCATCTCCCGGAACGGGGAATGATGTTTGCCTACATCGCGCGCACCGTCGTCGCACACCCGTTGCAGGTCATCGCGGCCTGGGTGGTCGCGGCCGTTGCCGTCATTCTGTTCGCACCCAGCCTCGATGACTACACCACCGGCAATCAGCAGACGTTCCTGCCCAGTTCATTCGAGTCGTCCGAGGCGCAGGCCGCCGGCAACCAGTATTTCCCCAGCCTGTCGGGCGCAACCGGCAGCCTGGTGGTCGTCCGCGCCGACGACGCGCCGCTGTCACCCGCCGACCAGCAGACGGCACTGAATCTCGCGACCTCGCTGCAGAATTCGGCGATCTCGGGAGTCGTGAGCGTACAGGGGTCGCCTGCTTCGCTGTCCGCCGACGGGAAGGCCGCCGCACTGCAGGTGGTATTCAACGGACAACCCGGCGACGACCAGGTCAACAACGCCGTACCGGTCATCCGGGGCGACGCCGAGCAGCAACTGAACGGCACCGGACTGGTGAGCGGGCTGACCGGTAACGCGGCCATTCAGGTCGACACGACCGCCGCCTACGACAACGCCGACAAGATCATCACGATCGCCACCGTCATCGTCATCCTCGCCCTGCTCGGCCTGATCTTCCGCAGTCCCGTCATCGCCGTCCTGCCGGTCGCCGTGATCGGCGTGGTGCTCGCCGTGGTCACCGGCCTGACCGCCGTCCTCGCCGACCTGTTCGACTTCCAGGTCAGCACGTCGCTGCAATCGATACTCGTGGTCGTCCTGTTCGGCGTCGGCACCGACTACATCGTCTTCCTGCTGTTCCGCTATCGCGAACGGCTGCGGCAACAGGCCGCCGCGGGGTCCACCACCGACACGCATCGCGAAGCGCTCGTCTTCTCCACCGACGTCGTCGGGCGCGTCGTCGCGTCGTCCGCGCTCACCGTCATCGTCGCGTTCGCCGCACTGCTGCTGGCGAAACTCGGGTCGCTCACCACGCTCGCACCCGGTCTGATCGTCGCCGTGGCCGTCATGCTGGTGACGGCGTTGACGCTCATCCCCGCCGTGTTCACCGTTTTGGGCCGCCACCTGTTCTGGCCGCTCGGGCCGGGGCACGACAGCCCGCACACGCCGTTCGCCTCGATCGGCGCCGCGATCGGGCGTCGTCCGGCCGTGTTCGCCGTCGTGATCGGCGTCGTGCTGATCGCACTCGCGTCCTTCGCGTCCGGCTACAAGTCGACGTACAACACGTTGGGCGAACTGCCCTCCGACACGCCGTCACAGCAGGCATTCGACACCCTCGACCGGTCCTTCCCCGCGGGCGCGCTCAGCCCGACCCAGGTGTACGTCGTGGCTCCCGGACCACTCGATCCCGCGTCGCTGACCCCGCTCGTCACGGCCCTCACTCAAGTGCAGGGCGTGTCCTCCGTCGCGCCGCCGCGACCGAGCCAGGACGGTCGCGCCGCGCTCGTCAACGTCGTGCTCGCCGACGACCCGTATTCGAACGCATCCCTCGATCTCGTCGAGGGCCCGATCCGCGACGCGGCCCACGGTGCCGTCCCCGGCTCGGAAGTCGTTGTGGGAGGGCAGACGTCCACGTTCGTCGACGTCCGCGCCCAACTCGCGGCGGATACCCGCCGGGTGTTCCCCGTCGCCGCCGTCGCGATCGCACTGATCCTCGCCGTGCTCCTGCTCGCCGTCCTCGCCCCGCTCAACCTGCTGGTGTGCGTGGCACTCACGTTCGTCGCCACCCTCGGCGCCGTGGTGCTCCTGTTCCTGCACGGCCTCGGCTACGACGGGATCGACTTCTCCATTCCGATCGTGCTCTACCTGTTCGTCGTCGCGATCGGCACCGACTACAACATCCTTCTCGCCTCTCGTCTGCGCGAGGAATTCCGCAACGGCTACGCGCCTCGCGACGCGGCACGGATCGCCGTCGCCAACGACGCCCCCACCGTCGCCGCCGCCGGTCTGATCCTGGCGCTGACCTTCGCGTCCCTGACTCTCACCGGACTGGCCAACCTCGCCGAGCTCGGCTTCGGCGTCGCGATCGGTGTCGCCATCGCCGCCTTCGCCATGGCCCCGATGCTCGTGCCCAGCCTGTCGGCACTCGAAGGTCGCGCCTTCTGGTGGCCGAGCAGGCAGAAGGCGACCATCGACACCGGCGACGACCGCGAGCCCGCGGTGCCGCGCTAGCCGCCGCCGTCAGGCACGTTCCCGGGCAGACGCACCACTTCTCCGTCGCCGCACTACTTCTTGCGCCCGAAAAGGCGAGCACGAACCGAGAAGGGGTGCGTCCGATCGGCGTCTGCTGCCTCGAAAACGAGGGGAACATACGTTCGACTACCGGTGTAGCATGACCGCATGACCTCCGCGGATGCGCGGTATGCGCTGCAGGCTTCGCTGTTCGACGACGCGTCGTTCGGTGTAGAGCTGGGCGAGCTCGGGCCGGCGGTGCAGCGCCGCACGCTGACGGCCGGGGCGTGGGTCGACGTGCGACCGGGGTGGATGACCGGCTCCGACGAGCTGTTCACGACGCTCGCGGAGACGGTGCCGTGGAAGGCGGAGCGGCGCCAGATGTACGACCGGGTGGTCGACGTCCCACGCCTCGTCCGGTTCTACCCGGAAGGCGAGCCGCTCCCCGACCCGCTGCTGGTTACGGCACGCGACGCCCTGAGCAGGCATTACCTGCCCGAACTCGGCGAGAAGTTCGCCACGTCCGGACTGTGCTTCTACCGCGACGGGTCCGACAGCGTCGCCTGGCACGGCGACGACACCGGTCGCAGCCGGACCGAAGACACGATGGTCGCGATCCTCTCGCTCGGCGCCGCGCGTCCGCTGCTGCTGCGTCCGCGCGGCGGCGGGCACTCGATCCGGTACTCCCTCGGCCACGGTGACCTGCTGGTGATGGGTGGTTCCTGCCAGCGCACCTGGGAGCATTGTGTACCGAAGAGCACCCGCCCGCTCGGACCGCGCATCAGCGTGCAATTCCGCACGAGAGGCGTGCGGTGATCACTTCCGGCGTGCGGCGACTGCCTGGGCGAGACGGTCCAACTGTGCCGCCGTGGTGTTCCAGTCGATGCAGGCGTCGGTGATCGACTGACCGTACGTGAGCTCCTCGGACTTTCCGAGGGTGAGGTCCTGGCGTCCGGCCTCGATGAAGCTCTCCACCATCACACCGACGATCCCCTTCTCGCCTGCCTCGAGACGGGCGGCGATGTCGTCCAGCACGTCGACCTGCTTCTCGTGGTTCTTGCTGCTGTTGCCGTGGCTGGCGTCGATGACGACCCGCTCCGGCAGACCGGACTTGTTCAGCCGGGCGAGGGTGTCCGCGACCGTCTCGGTGTCGTAGTTCGGTCCGTCGCTGCCGCCGCGGAGGATGACGTGGCAGTCGGGGTTGCCGACCGTGCGGATCAGCGCGGCCTGCCCGTCGAGGTCGGTGCCGGGGAACACGTGGCTCGCCGCGGCGGCGCGGGTGCCGTCCACGGCCACCTGCACGTCGCCTTCCGTCGAGTTCTTGATTCCGACGGGCATCGACAGTGCGCTGCACAGCTGCCGGTGCACCTGGCTGGCGGCGGTGCGGGCGCCGATCGCGCCGTAGGTGACGAGGTCGGCGATGTACTGCGGCATGATCGGGTCGAGGAACTCGCAGCCGACCGGCAGGCCGAGCGAGGACACGTCGAGCAGCAGCTTGCGGCCCATGCGGATCCCGGTGTCGATGTCGAACGTGCCGTCCAGGTGGGGGTCGTTGAGCAGACCCTTCCAGCCCAGCGTGGTGCGCGGCTTCTCGAAGTAGACCCGCATCACGATGTGCAGGTCGTCGCGCAGTTCCTCGGCCTTGGCGGCGAGCCTGCGGGCGTAGTCCATGGCGGCGACGGGATCGTGCACGGAGCACGGGCCGACCACGACGAGCAGGCGGTCGTCGTCGCCGTTCAGCACGTTCACCGTGTCGGCACGGCCCGAGCGGACGGTCGCGGACGCGACGTCGTCGGGGGCGTGTTCGCGGCGCACGACGGATGGCGCCACCAGCGGGCTGATGCTCACGGTGCGCTGGGCGTCCAGGCGATCACTGCTGGTAGTGGTGTCGAGAGTGACAGTCATGGGTTCGGGTTCCTGTTCTCAGGCCGGCCCTCGAAGACTGTGGAGATTCCCGCGAGCCGGTCTGTAATCCGGCTCTGGGGTGGAGGAGGTCAGCGCGTGGTTACGCCGACCGGCCCACCCGGGGCCGGCCTGCTAAACCAGAAATATGCGCGCTGCATGACGGCCACAGTAACGGCTGACCCGGATCGGCGCCACACCGACCCCGGGCCTGACATTTGTCACGGTGAGGTCGTGACGGAGGTGTGAGGGTCGCCGGCCGTGCGGATCGCACGCTGAATGCATGACATCGACAGAACCCCGTACCTCCGCGAAGGCGTCCGCATCGCAGGTTCCGGCAGTCAGCCTGCGCGGCGTCCACAAGCACTTCGGTGACGTTCACGCCGTGCGCGGGCTGGACCTCGAGATCCGGCCCGGTGAGATCGTCGCGTTCCTCGGCCCGAACGGCGCAGGCAAGACCACCACCGTCGACATGGTCCTCGGCCTGTCCCGACCCACAGCGGGCGAGGTGTCCGTCTTCGGCACGGATCCGCGCACCGCGATCGCGAAGGGCCTCGTCTCCGCGGTCATGCAGACGGGCGGGCTGCTGAAGGAGCTGACGGTCGAGGAGACCGTCCGGCTCACCGCGAGCCTGTTCGCCGACACCCGGCCCGTCGACGAGGTCCTCACCCGGGCCGGCATCGCCGATCTCGGAAACCGGTTGGTGGGCAAGTGTTCCGGCGGGCAGCAGCAGCGACTGCGGTTCGCGATGGCACTGCTGTCCGATCCGGAGCTGCTGATCCTCGACGAGCCGACCACCGGCATGGACGTCGAGGGCAGGCGGGACTTCTGGTCGGCGATCCGCGCCGACGCGGACAGCGGCCGGACGGTCGTCTTCGCGACGCACTACCTCGAGGAGGCCGACGCGTACGCCGACCGGATCGTGCTGGTGCGCAAGGGGAAAGTCGTCGCGGACGGCACCGCGGCCGAGGTGAAGGCGCTGGCCGCGGGACGCACGGTCCGCGCCCACTTCCCGGGCGCGGACCGGGAACAGCTGTTCGCGATTCCCGGCGCCGACAGCATCGAGGTGCGCGGCGACAGCGTCCTGATCCACTCGGCGGACACCGACGCTGTGGCCCGCCATCTGCTCACCCGGACACCCGCCAGCGACCTTGAAATCGTCTCCCGAGGCCTCGAAGACGCGTTCATCGCGCTCACCTCCGACGACGCTGCCACGGAAGGATCGAACTGATGACCACTCTCCCCGCCCACCGCCGGGTTCCCCCGCTCGGCGGGCTCAACACCACCCTCCTCGGACTCGAACTGCTTCGCCTGCTGCGCAATCGGCGCACGATGATCATCACTCTCGTCATGCCCGTCGTCTTCTTCCTCATCTTCGGACTGAATCCGAGCTATTCGGGGGAGAGTGCGGGCAACGGGAACGTCTCGGCGTACGTGATGATCAGCATGGCGCTGTACGGCGCGATGATCGCGACGACGAGCGGCGGCGCGATGGTGTCGGTGGAACGCGCGTCCGGGTGGAGCAGGCAACTGCGGCTCACCCCGTTGTCCCCAGGGGTCTACATCTTCGTCAAGGTGCTGGTCGCGATGATGCTCGGGCTCGCGGCCGTCGGCGTCGTCTATCTCGTGGGCGCGTTCACGTCCGTCCGGATGGACACGTCCCTGTGGTTCACGACGGCCCTGATCACGTGGCTGGGCTCCGCCGTGTTCGCGGCCTTCGGCCTGTTCATGGGGTACCTCCTGCCCAGCGAGAACGTCATGCAGATCCTCGGCCCCGGGCTCGCCGTGCTCGGCTTCGCGGGCGGGCTGTTCATGCCGCTGCAGGACGGCTCCGTCTGGGCGTCGATCGCACAGTTCATGCCCACGTACGGGCTCAGCCAACTCGTGCACGCACCGCTCACCGGCGACGCGATGCAGTGGACGTGGCTCCTGAACGTCGCGGTGTGGCTGGCGATCTTCGTCGGCGGCGCTGTGTGGCGGTTCCAGCGCGACACCGAGCGAGTGTGACGGCGGTATCGTGACTTCCGTGACCACCCCCGACGGCCCCGTCGTGACCAGACGATGGGGCCGTTTCGGATTCATCTTCGCCGCCGCGTGGACGGTATTCCTGTTCCAGCCGTTCCTCGACGGCTGGGCCGACCGCGGTCACGTCCGCGGCTGGATCGGGATGATCGCCACGCTCGCGTTCGCGGTGACGTACCTCGCGATGTTCCGGTGGTCGCATACCCGGCGCGCGCACAACGAGTTTCGGCCGCCGCTGAACCAGGCACTACCGGTCATGGTGGCGCTGTGCACGCTCGCGGCGATCATGGCGCTGGCCGTGGGGCCGTCGGGGTTGTCCGCCGCCGTCTTCCTCGCGGTGTCGGCGATCATCCTGCTGCCCGCCTGGCTCGGCGGCATCACCGCCCTCACGATCGCAGTGCTCGTGGAGGTGATCTCCACGGCCATGGGCTGGGGGTCGGGCACCGGGCTGTCGCTGGGTGTGTGCGCGGCGGCGTTCGCGATGTTCGGGGTGACCAAGCTGATCAACCGCAACATCGAACTGGTCCGGGAACGGGAGGAGAGCGAACGGCTCGCGGTGCAGGAGGAACGCACCCGGATGGCCCGCGACCTCCACGACATCCTCGGGCACTCCCTCACCGTCATCACCGTCAAGGCCGAACTCGTGGGCCGGCTCCTCGACATCGACGTCGACCGGGCCCGCACGGAAGTGGCAGACCTGGAACGTCTTTCCCGCGACGCGCTCGCGGACGTCCGGCAGGCCGTGCAGGGAATCCGGGGGCTGTCGCTGCCGATGGAGATCGCCCGCGCCAGGGAGGCGTTGCGGGCCGCCGGGATCGAGGCCGAGCTACCGGGCAGCACCGAGTCGGTGCCCACCGGGTTGCGCGAGTTGTTCGCGTGGTCCGTCCGCGAGGGTGTCACGAACGTGGTCCGGCACAGCGGCGCGACGCACTGCACGGTCACGGTGGGTGAACGCGAAGTGACTGTCGTCGACAACGGTTCCGGCTGCGGCGAATGTGCGCACGGCAACGGGCTCGTCGGCCTCCGGGAGCGCGCCGTCGCGGCCGGAGCACGGATCGTGATCACCCATCCGCAACCCGGCGGATTCTCGTTGCACGTGCTGAAGGAAGAGGTCCCGTGACGATCCGACTGCTGCTCGCCGACGACCAGGCACTCGTCCGCGGCGCCCTCGCCGCCCTGCTCGACCTGGAGGCGGACCTGACGGTGGTCGCGGAGGTCGGGCGCGGCGACGAGGTGGTCGCCGCGGCCCGCGAGCACTCCCCCGACGTCGCGCTCCTCGACGTCGAGATGCCCGGCCTGGACGGGATCGCCGCCGCGGCGGCACTGCGCGCCGCGATGCCGCGGACCCGCGTCCTGATCGTGACGACGTTCGGTCGTCCCGGCTACCTGCGCAAGGCCCTGCAGGCGGGGGCGTCGGGATTCGTCGTGAAGGACACCCCGGCCCGCCAACTCGCCGACGCCGTGCGCCGGGTCCATGCGGGACTGCGCGTCGTCGATCCCACCCTCCGACAGCCTCGTCAGCGGGGAATCGCCGCTCACCGACCGGGAGACCGACGTGCTGCGGGCGGCGCGGGACGGAGCGCCGGTCGCCTCGATCGCGGCCGCGCTGTTCCTCTCCGCGGGGACGGTGCGCAACCATCTGTCCTCGGCGATCGGCAAGACCGGCGCCAGCACCCGCGCCGAGGCCGTCCGCGCGGCGGAGTCGAACGGCTGGCTGTAGGCGCTCCGCGCCCGTGCGTGGTTACGGAGTCCCTGGACTCGTCAGCCACTCACGGGGCCGGAGGCCCTCGTCTGCGACGGATTCTCACCGAACCGCCGCCGGTAGGACGCCGCGAACAGGCCGAGGTTGACGTATCCCCATGCGCCGGCGATCGAGGCGACGGTCTCCCCGGTAGGTGCGGTGAGCAGTTCCTCCCGGATGCCCCGAAGCCGCTGCTCACGCACGTACTCGGCCGGGGTGGTGTCCAGGTATTTCCGGAACGATCCGGACAGGGTCCGGACGCTGACCCCCACCGCGTCGGCGATGTCGGAGGCCGTCGGCAGTTCGCGAGCGCACTCCCGGATGTACTGGACGGCGTGCCGCACGTAGCCCGGTGCCGCCGGTCCGGTGGTCCTGTCGGGGTCGACTCCCGCGCGAGCCGCCCACTCGGTGAGCAGGTGGCCGACGAGCAACTCCTGCAGGTTGAGCCCGATGCGCCCGTTCGTGGCGTGCCCCGGTAACTCCCCCGTCGTCCGCATCGCGTACCCGAGCAGCGCCTGCCAGCCGGACCCACCGCCCCCGATGGCGCATTTGCGTTGCCAGAGAACGTCTCCCGGATCGAATCCCCACCAGCGCACCGCCGTGTCGGCGAGCACGCGGTGCGGAATCGTGAGATTGAGTTGCACGTGGTCCGGGGAGAACTCGACGAGGTAGTCGACTCGGCTGCAGTCGGCGACGAACGTGTCCCCGGCCGGTGTGTCCGCGGTGGCGTCGTGGTCGACGTGGTGCCGGGCGTTCCCGCGGATGGTCGTGAGGACGAGCGCGTTTCCGGCGTCGGGCGAGAAGTCGCCGACCGAGACGGGGATGCCGTAGGAGAACCGCGTGACCGTGATGTCGACGATCTTCGTGGAATACATGCTCGACCTCGGCGCCAGCCCGACCCCGAGCGGACGCACGACATAGGGCATGTAGACGCGGTCGGACCAGTGCCGGATCTCGTCCCAGTCGTCCGACGCCCTGCGCTCGGCAGCCGGTGGTCGTCCCACCGCAAACGGATCCAGCGCGACCATGCGTCGAGTATCCCACCCAGGGGCCTCCGGCCCCTGTGCGCCTTTTTGGTAGCGGGAACCACCAGAAAGGCGCACGGGGCGGCATTGCTTATATCGTGAGTGTGTGCTCATAATATGGGTGTACCTGTGACACCAGTCACTGCCCGCCTCCTCGAAGGACGCGCACATGTCAGACGTAGGAATCCTGATCAACACCACGGTCGCCGTCGCGGCGGTCGTGCTGATGATCGTGCGTTTCAAGTTCAACCCCGTGGTGTCGCTGGTCGTCGGATCCGCATACCTCGGACTCACGACGGGACTCGGCACGGCCGAGACGGTGAAGGTCATCAGCACCGGTTTCGGCGACATCATGGCCGAAGTGGGACTACTGATCGCCTTCGGCGTCCTAATGGGCGCCATGCTGAAAGAAATGGGCGCCATTCAGCGCCTGGTCGGAACGCTTCTCCGGGTGTTCGGGCCGAAACGAATGCCCTATGCGCTGTCGCTGACGATCGCGACGTTGCTGCAGTCCATCTTCCTCGACGTCCTGCTCGTCATCTCCGCTCCGCTCGCCCGCAACCTCGCACCGAAGGTCGGCCGGGTCGGGACAGCCCGCATGGCCACCGCCCTCGCCATCGGCCTCGAGTGCGGCATCGTGCTCATGGTCCCGGGTGTGGGCGCTCTCGCCCTGGCCGGACTGCTCGGTGTGCCGCTCGGCAAGATGCTGATCTTCGGGCTGATCCTGGTGATCCCGACCGTCGCGATCTCGGTCGCGATCATGTCGTTCCTGTTCACCCGCGGTTGGTGGAATCCGGAGAAGGACGAGGAGCACTTCCATCAGACGGTCGTCGACGACGAAGAAGAGGACTGGACCGACGGCGGCAGCGGTGGCAGCGCCCCTCGGCCGGACGCAGGCGGAGGTGTCGCCCAGGCGCAACGCGCCGCGACCGTCACCACCGAGCGCGCCAAGCACGACCGTCCGCTGATCCTGCTCCTCGCTCCGCTGCTCCTCTCCCTGCTGCTCATCGCGACCGGCGCGATCCTGGACATCGCCGAAATCAGCAACCCCGTCGTCTCGTTCGTGTCGGAACCGCTCATCGCGTTGCTGATCGGACTGATCGGCACCAGCTTCGTCGGACGCCTCAGCATCGGCCAGCACCGCGTCCAGAAGGCGATCGCCAGCGGATTCAGCGAGAGCGGCCAGATCCTCATCCTCACCGGTGTCGGCGGGTCCCTCGCCGCGACCATCGCCGCGGCCGGCCTCGGCGACATCCTCGGCAAGTACTTCACCGCCAATCACGCGGCTCCGCTGCTGATGGTGTGGCTGATCGCCGCCGTCCTGCACGTCGCCGTCGGCTCGGTGACGATCTCGGCCATCACCGCCGCGGGCGTCCTCGCACCCATCGCCCCCACCCTGGGTCTGGACCCTGTCCTCATCGCTCTCGCGGCGGGCGCCGGCTCCCTGTTCGCGGTGCACGTCACGAGCAACACCTTCTGGTTGCTGCAGTCCTTGATGGGTCAGACCACACGAGGCACGCTGAAGACGTGTTCGGTGGGAGTATCGGTGGCATCGGTCGTCGCAATACTGCTCGTCCTGCCCATGAGCCTCGTTCTCTGAGCGTCACTATCAGTTAAGGATCACCATGTTCTCCAACAACACCATTCGGCCACTCGACGGCGTTCGGGTACTCGAGCTGGGCAATTACATCGCCGCACCGACGGCGGGCCGGATGCTCGCCGACTTCGGGGCCGAGGTCATCAAGGTGGAGCGCCCGAAGACCGGCGACGAACTGCGTAACTGGCGCCTCTACTCCGGCGACACCTCGATGCTGTACCGCACGATCAACCGGAACAAGAAGTCGATCGTGCTGGACCTGCGCACCGAGGAGGGCAGGCAACTCGTCCTCGACCTCGCCGCCCACTGCGACATCCTGCTGGAGAACTTCCGGCCCGGCACCCTGGAGAAGTGGGGTATCGGACCGGACGCGTTGAACGAGGCCAATCCGGACCTGGTGATCACAAGGATCTCGGCGTTCGGGCAGACCGGCCCGATGTCGCAGCGGCCGGGTTTCGCCGCGGTCGCGGAGGCCGCCGGCGGGTTCCGTGAACTCGTCGGCGACCCGGACCGGCCGCCGGTGCGGGTGGGGGTGTCGATCGGTGATTCGATCGCCGGCCTCTACGCGGCGTTCGGGGCGGTGATGGCGCTGTTCCAACGCGAGGCCGCGAAGGTCGCCGGGACGCAGGGCCCGTCCCTGCCGCATCGGATCATCGACGTCGCGCTCAACGAATCGATCCTGTCGATGATGGAGTCGCTGATCCCCGACTACCTGGCGTACGGCATCAAACGCGAACGCGTCGGCGGCCGGATGGAGGGCATCGCCCCGTCGAACGCGTACACCTGCAACGACGGCAACAGCATCATCATCGCCGGCAACGGGGACGCCATCTTCCAGCGCTACATGGACACCATCGGCCGCCC
Source organism: Rhodococcus sp. ACS1 (assembly GCF_002300155.1). Taxonomy (NCBI): domain Bacteria; kingdom Bacillati; phylum Actinomycetota; class Actinomycetes; order Mycobacteriales; family Nocardiaceae; genus Rhodococcus; species Rhodococcus sp. ACS1. The sequence continues at coordinate 1,236,277 of NZ_NSDZ01000005.1, read as the reverse complement.
CGACCTCGGCGCCGACCCGGACCTGTCCACCAACGCCGGACGGTGGGCGCGCCGCGACGAACTCGACGCCGCGATCGGTGAGTGGACGATCCAGTACTCCCGCGACGACGCGCTGAAGATCCTCGACACCGCCGGGGTGCCGTCGGGTCCGATCAACACCGCCGCCGACATCTGCAGCGACGACCAGTACGCGGCCCGCAACATGATTCAGCAGTTCACCGTCGACACCGGTGAGGCCGAACCGAAGCAGGTCGGGTTCCCCGGCATCGTCCCGGTGATCGGCGGCAAGTCGCTGCCCATCCGGAACGTCGGACCGGACCTCGGCGAGCACACCCGGGAGGTCCTCGAAACTTTGCTCGGCAAGACCCCGGAACAGATCGACTCCCTCGTCAACGACACGGTAGGTGACCTCTCATGACGCAATCCTTCGAATCACGCGCCCTGCTCCGCGACGTCACCCTGCGCGACGGACTGCAGCTGACCGGCAAGATGCTGCCTACCGCCCGCAAGCTCGAGATCGCGCGCCGGCTTCTCGAACTCGGCGTGCCCGCGCTCGAGATCGGGTCGATGGCCCGCCCCGACCTCGTCCCGCCGATGGCGAACACCGTCGAGGTGATCTCGGAGCTGACCCCGGAGGAACTCGAGCACTGCTGGGTGTGGGTGGCGACGCCCCGGCACGTGGAGAAGGCGGCCGCCGCCGGCGCGCGCCATTTCCAGTACTGCTTCTCCGCGTCCGATTCCCACAACCAGGCGAACATCGGCCGTTCCACCGAGGACAGCCTCGCCGCGATGCCCGCCGCGATCGAACTCGCGCAGGACGTCGGGGGCAGCATCCAACTGTGCATCGCGACGTCGTTCACCTGCCCGTTCGAGGGCCGGGTGCCGGAGCAGCGGGTGATCGACATCGCCAACGACCCGCGCGCGCACGGCGCCGTCGACGTCGTCGTCTGCGACACCCTCGGCCAGGCCGTCCCCGCCGAGGTGTACTCCCTCGTCTCCCGGGTACGGCTCGAGACCCCGCAGCGCGGCATCGTCTTCCACGGTCACGACACCTGGGGCCTGGGGGTCGCGAACAGTCTCGCCGCGGTCGCGGCAGGCGCGATGACCATCGACGGCGCCCTCGGCGGGCTCGGCGGCTGCCCGTTCGCGCCCGGCGCCAGCGGCAACACCGCCAGCGAGGACCTGCTGTTCGCCACCCGCCCGGACTGGCTGAACCCCACCACGTTCGGCTCGCTGGTGGAACTGTCCGAGAAGACCCTCGCCGAACTCGGCGAAGCCAATCGATCCAAGGCCGCGCAGGGCGCGCGCTCCAACGCTTCCGCGTTCGAGTGGGTCATCGGCGGCGGCCGATGAGCGGCGCCCGGTTCTACGTCACCACCCCGATCCCCGAACCCGCCCTCACGCTGCTGCGCGCCGCGGGCAGCGTCGAAGTGCCCGAAGAGCTTCCGGACGCCGCCCGACTGCGGGAGGTCTGTGTGTCCGGCGACTACGACGTGGTGGTGTCCCAACTACGCGACACGTTCGATGCGGACCTCCTGGCCGCCGCGAAGATCCGTGGGATCTCCAACTACGCGGTCGGGTTCAACAACGTCGACATCGGTGCGGCCACCGCCAACAAGATCCTCGTCGGCAACACCCCGGGGGTGCTCACCGACGCCACCGCCGACGTCGCGATGCTGCTGATCATGGCCACCGCGCGCCGGGCGGTGGAGGCCGACACGTTCGTCCGCTCCGGGAAGTTCACCGGATGGGAACCGAACCTACTACTCGGCCAAGATGTTTCGGGGAGCACCCTCGGGCTCGCCGGGTTCGGTCGGATCGCCCGCGCCACCGCCCGCCGGGCACTGGCCTTCGGCATGCAGGTGCTGTTCTGCCCGCGGCCTCCCGGCGACCGGCCGGTGCCGGACGCCGAACTCGGCGAGTTCGCCGGACTCGTCACCCACACCGACTGGGACACCCTCGTCACCACCAGCGACTTCCTGTCCCTGCATGTTCCGCTGAACGAGCAGACCCGGCACCTGGTGGACGCGGACGTGCTCCACGCGATGAAGCCGACGGCGATCCTCGTCAACACCGCGCGCGGACCCGTTGTCGACGAGACTGCCCTCGTTGCCGCCCTGAAATCCGGGGAGATCGCCGGGGCCGGACTGGACGTCTACGAAGACGAGCCCGCGCTCGCACCGGGGCTGGCGGAACTGCCGAACACCGTGCTGCTCCCGCACGTCGGCAGCGCCACCATCGCCGTACGGTCCGAGATGGCGCGGCTGTGCGCCGAAAACGCGGTGGCCATGGCGCAGAACCGGATCCCGCCGCACCCGGTCAACCCGGAGGCGTGGACGTCGTGACGGCGGCCGCGACCCGTCCTGAAGCGCGAGCACGCCTCAGGACGGGTAGCGGCCGCCCAGCGTCCTGGTGACCTGCTCGGCGCTGCCGACGAGCAGATCCACCCACTTCTCGCACTGCTCGCGGGGCATACGGAGGGTCGGCCCGCTGATCGCCAGCGCGCCGAGCACGTCGGCGGATGAATCGAACACGGGCGCAGCCAATCCCGAAGCGCTGTCCTCCCGCTCCCCCGCCGTGATGGCGTACCCGTCGGCGCGCGCCTGGTGGATCAGTTCGCGCAGCACCGCGGTGTCGGTGACGGTGCCCTCCGTCATCGGTTCGATGGGTCCGGCGAGGACCTGCTCGGTGAGGTCCGGGTTCCAGGCAAGCAGCACCCGACCAGCCGACCCGGCGGGCAGCGGGACGATCTTTCCGACGTACATGTTCCGTCGCAGGGCGTGCTCGGTCTCCGCGATGGCCACGCACACGCGGTAGCCCTGCTCGACCCGGAAGAAGCTGGCGGTCTCACCGGTGGCGTCGCGGATCTCCTTCAGCACCGGCGTGACGACGGCCAGCACGTCCAGTCCCTTGGTGGCCGTCGCCGCCCAGAACGCCATCTTCACGCCGATCCGGATCTGGTCGCCGGACCGGTCGAGGAATTCCTGCGCCACCAGGTTGCTGACCAGCCGTTGGACCGTCGACGTCGGCAGGCCCGTGGCCTGGTGGATCTCGCCCAGCGTCATCGACGGACGCGACAGGCTGAAGGCATCGAGGATCTCCGTGATCTTGCTCAGCACCAGCAACGGCTGGTGTTTGGAGGTCAATTCGCCGTCTTCCGCTCGCATACCCACGACGATAGTCGCCCCCACCAGCACGTGAGTACCGAAGGAGGGCGGAACACACTTCGGCACTCACGTGGGGGTGAACCGACTGTCGCCACACGTGCGGGGATCTCGCGCGGCGGATCCGCGACATCGATCTGCAAGTGCAGAAGGAGAATTGGTTACAGGTGACGGTGCACACCTCATCACCGGGTGCTGATCCGAGACGGCGAGGGCGGGCAAGGGGCTACCCACACACGTGAGTGGCAGAGCGTGCGGAAGCACACTCTGCCACTCACGTCGGGGATCAGCCGACCACGAGGTCCAGCTCGTCGCCGGACACGCCGACCGCGATGCTGCCACCCTCGACCAGGACGTCGTCGAGCAGCAGATCGGCGATCCGATCGTCGACGGCCCGCTGGATCGACCGGCGCAACGGACGTGCCCCGAACTCGGGCTGGTGTCCGTGCTCGGCGATCCAGTCGACTGCGGCGTCGCTGAACGAGATCTCGATGCCCTTGGACTGCAGTCGCTTCCGGCTGTCGTCCAATAGCAGGTCGGTGATCCGGTGCAGCTGATCGGTGTCGAGCTTGCGGAAGATCACGATCTCGTCGATCCGGTTCAGGAACTCGGGACGCATCGACTCGCGCAGCCGGCCCATCACCCGATCCCGCAGCGGCTTCTCCGACGCCTCCGCGTCACCGGTGCTGAAGCCCAGCGCACCCGACTTGCTGGAGATGATGTCGGACCCCAGGTTGCTGGTCATGATCAGCACGGTGTTCTTGAAGTCCACCGTCCGGCCCTGACCGTCGGTGAGCCGACCGTCGTCGAGCACCTGCAGCAGCGTGTTGAACACGTCGGGGTGCGCCTTCTCGATCTCGTCGAGCAGGATCACCGAGTACGGGTTCCGGCGGACCTGCTCGGTGAGCTGCCCCGCCTCCCCGTATCCGACGTAGCCGGGAGGAGCACCGACGAGCCGGCTGACCGTGTGACGTTCACCGAACTCGCTCATGTCGAGCCGCAGCATCTTGTTCTCGTCACCGAACAGTGTGGCGGCCAGCGCCTTCGCCAGTTCGGTCTTGCCGACACCCGTCGGTCCGAGGAACAGGAAGCTGCCCACGGGACGGTCCGGATCGTTCATGCCGGTGCGGCTGCGGCGCACGGCCCGGGCGATGGCCTTCACGGCGTCGTCCTGGCCGACGACTCGGCGGTGCAGTTCGTCCTCGAGCCGGCGGAGACGTTCCTTCTCCTCCTCCGTCATCTGGCTGGCCGGGATCCCGGTGGCCCGCGACACGACCTCGGCGATCTGCTCGGCAGTCACCTCGGGCGTGGCGTCGGAGACTCCGACGGCCTTCCCGTCGATCCGGGCCTGGACCTCCATGGCCTCGTCGCGCAGTCCGGAGGCCTTCTCGTACTGCTCGTCGGCGACGGCCTGCTCCTTGGCCTGTTCGAGTTCCGCGAGCTTCGCCCGCAGGGCCTCGACGTCGACGCTCGGCATCCGCAGCCGCAACCGGGCTCCGGCCTGATCGATCAGGTCGATCGCCTTGTCCGGCAGGAAGCGGTCGCCGATGTAGCGGGCCGACAGTTCGACGGCGGCCGTGATCGCCTCGTCGGTGTAGCGGACGCCGTGGTGCTCCTCGTACCGGTCACGGAGACCGGACAGGATCGCCACCGCATCGTCGACGCTTGGCTCCGCCACCGTTACCGGCTGGAAGCGGCGCTCGAGCGCCGGGTCCTTCTCGATGTGCTTGCGGTACTCGTCGAGCGTCGTCGCACCGACGATGTGCAGCTCACCGCGGGCCAGCTTCGGCTTGAGGATGTTGCCCGCGTCCATCGCGCCGTCGGCGCCGCCACCGGCACCGGCGATGGAGTGGACCTCGTCGATGAAGACGATCAGCTCGTCCGAGTGGGCCGAGATCTCGTCGATCACCTTGTTGAGGCGTTCCTCGAAATCGCCGCGGTACCGGGTGCCCGACACCATGCTCGACAGGTCGAGTTGCACGATGCGCTTACCCGTCAGACGGTCGGGTACGTCGCCGTCGACGATCCGCTGGGCCAGGCCCTCGACGACCGCCGTCTTACCGACGCCGGCCTCACCGACCAGTACCGGGTTGTTCTTGGTGCGGCGCGACAGGATCTCGATGGTCTGCTCGATCTCGTCGGCGCGCCCGATCACCGGGTCGACTCCGCCGCCGCGTGCGCGTTCGGTGAGGTCGAAGCCGTATTTGTCGAGCGTGGGGGTCTCGGAGTCCGAGGACTCCTCCACCGATCCGCCCTGCACCGCGGTCTGCAGGCGTTCCGGGGTGATGCCTTCGGACGCGAGCAGGCGTCCGGCGGCGTGGTCCTGATCGGCGGCGAGCGCCAGGAAGAGATGCTCGGGATCGATGTACGTGGAACCGAGAGCGCGCGCGAGCTGGTGTGCCTCGAGCAGCGCGGTCTTCAGCGCACCGCTCAGTGCGGGTGTCGTGAAGCCGGACGTGTCGCGGCCCTGAGGCAGTCGCAGTTCGACGGCATCGGCGACGGCCGACGTGTCGGCGCCTGCGCGGCGCATCAGAGAGGTGACGGGGTCGTGTTCTGTCATGACGCGCAGAACGTGGAGTGCATCGAGTTCCGCGTCGCCACGACCTGCGGCGAAGCGGGCAGCAGCAGCCATGAGCTCCTGGGTGGAGCGACTCATGAGCCGACTGATGTCGATGCGACCTGGGCCCTCCGGCCCGAAGAATGCTGGCATTCCTCAGCCTCCTATAAGTTGAGCGTTACTCACTCAACTAACGTGCCAACCCTGCGATCAATTCCCGTGAGGGAGGAGTGGGCGAGCGCGGGCCCGGGGCCATGAGTCCGGCCGGCGGCGCACACCCCGCTGAACAGCGGGTATTGCCGGACCGGGAGCTCGCGCCTTCGCGGGTGTGAGCCCCGTCACCAGGCCTGTCGGTGAACGATGCGACTCAGCCGAGGCGGCATTCGAGGGCATCGATGAGGAGCCCGAGCCCGAAGTCGAACTCCTGCTCGTGGTCGCACTTCGCGAGGTGCGGCGCAGCCGCCCGTACGCTCGGCAGCTCGACCGCCTCCAGTGTCCGCTGTCGCTCCGTCGCCATGTCCGGATCGCTCAGCGCGAGAGTAAAGGCCGCTTCCGCCTCACGCAGCAGCGTGCCGGTGATGAAAGCGAGCATCGTGCGAAGGCAGTGCACGGCAACCTCGGGCGATGCCCCTGCGCGCAGAAACGCGGCGAGCGCCACCTCCAACGGTTCGAGGGTGATGAGCGATTCCACCGGACGCGTCAGCACGAGCCTCGCTGCGCGCGGGTGTTCGGCGAGGGCAGCACCGCGGAAGGCCCGGGCGATGGCGGTGAGGTCTTCGCGCAGATCGCCGCAGGAATCCGGAACCACCATCCGGGACAGGATGAGCCCGGCGATTCCGTCAAGCAGAGCGTCCTTGTTCTCGACGTGGTTGTAGAGGCTCTTGGGGTCGACCCCGAGCACACGCGCCACGGTGCGCATGCTGACCGCCTCGACGCCTTTGCCGTCGACGACATCCATCGCGGCCCCGAGGATCGCCTGCCGGGACAGGGTCGATTGGCCGGCCGGCGGCCGGCCGCGGCGAGTCTCCGGTCGTATCGCGTGGCTCATGGATCCCATCCTCGCATCCCTTGACATTTAAATCCACATCGTGGGTAAATGGATGAAACCCACGGTATGGGTTTTTGGAGCGAGAGGAACCGACCATGGTGTTGCAGTGGAGTACCGACGACCTCGTCGACCTGACCGGTGTCGGAGACGCCGTCGAGGTGCTCGATCGCAAGATCGAGGGCGGACCCGGTGCCCGGCTACGCGACCTACGGACGCGCGGCGCGGACTTCCGCCGGGAGTTCGCCGCGACCGGGATGCCGCAACGGGTCGACACGTGCGACCTCGTCACCCTGCCCTACCCCACACGATTCGGACTGTTCCGGGCATCGCGGGCGATCGCACCGTTCCTGTCCATCACCAACCGGATGCTGGTGATCCGGTGGAACGACAGCGACGGCAGGCAGCGGGTGCTGCTCTTCGAACCGAGCGACGTGAAACTCGGGCGTAATACGCCGTACTTCGCCGAGCTCGCCCGGCGTACGCCGGCACCCATCATCAAGCGAATGGTGGTCGAGCACGGCACTGTGCTCGACCACCTCGCGCACCTGCGGATCACGCCGGACGAGGTCGACTACATCGTCTTCGATCATCTGCACACCCAGGATCTGCGCCGCTGGGTCGGGACGACGGCCTACCAACCGGACCTGAGTGAGCAGCCGGACGCGGTGTTCCCGAACGCGAAGGTGATCGTCCAGCGGGACGAGCTGACCGCGATGTCAGACCTGCACCCGCTACAGACCCCGTGGTACCAGACCGACACCTACCGCGACGTGCCCGTGGATGCGTTTGCACCGATCGACGGCTCGGTTGTGCTCGGCCCCGGCGTCGCCGTGATCAAGACGCCCGGCCACGTGTTCGGCAACCAGAGCCTTGCGCTCAACACCTCGACCGGAATCTGGGTGAGCAGCGAAAACGTCATCGCCGCCGAATGTCTCACACCGGAACACTCCGGGCTGCCGGGCCTGGCCCGCTGGTCGGCCTCCTGGCAGCAGGAGGTCGTGCTCAACGCCAACACGATCGAAACCACGGCCGACCAATACAACTCGATCGTCCTGGAGAAGTCGATCGTCGACCGCAGCCAGACCGACTCCCGCTACCTGCAGTTCTTCCCCTCCAGCGAGCTGACCCCGATGTGGACCAACCCGGGCACAAAGCCCACCTTCAGCCACCACGCCATCACCCATCAGTCCTGAGCGCCGCACCCCGAGGAGACCGCAATGTCGCGCCACACCATCCCCACCGAGGACGTCCTGCGAGCACGGGAGAAGCTCGTGCTCGACCACTTTCACGACGAAGTCCGCCAAGACTGGGACGACGTGCTCGACACGTTCCCGCACCCGCACTACGAACTCATCGCGAGCATGACCGTCCACGACGGCGACGGCCCCGTTCGCGGGTACTACCACGACACCCGGGTCGCCTTCCCCGACCAGGACCACGAGATCATCGCCCTGCGCCACAGTGCGGATGCGGTGATCGTCGAATTCTGGCTCATGGGAACTCATCTCGGTCCGCTCGGCAAGATCCCGCCGACCGGCGGCCGGCATCGCACTCGGATGACCGCCTACTTCATCTTCGACGAGGACGAAAACCTCGTCACCGAACGAATCTACTTCGACCAGCTCACCATCCTCTCGCAACTGCTCGGCAGCCTCGACAAGAAGAATCCGCGCGACCTGCTCACCCTCGGCCGCGCCGTCGTCGGATTGCTGGCGATGGCCGGCAGCGAACCCGATCCCCGACTGCTCGACACCACCGCCCCCGACCTGACCCACTGACCCTCGTCCTACAAGGAGAAACCATCATGCGTGCTCTCATCGGCGGCCTCGAACCGGACTGGGTCGCCAAGGACGACACCGCGATACCTGCCATGAAACTCGGCGCCCTGCGCGTGCGGGTCATCGCCGCGGCCCTCAACCGGGCCGACCTCTACATGCTCGAGGGCACCTACAGCCCGAACCTCAAACCCGGCGACGTCTACCCCGCAGGTATGGAGTTCGCCGGCGTCGTGGAGACCTCGAGCCCGCTGGCCCCGCAGTACCCGGTCGGCACCCGGGTCATGGGCGTGACCATGGGCGCGTTCGCCGACTACGCACTGTGCGACCCGCGCATGGTCCTGCCGATTCCCGAGAGCATGTCGTTCGAGGAAGCCGCGACCCTGCCCGTCGCCCTGGCCACCGAGAACGACGCGCTCACCCAAGCCGGATTCACCTCCGGCAACAGCGTCCTGATCGTCGGCGGCACCACCTCCATCGGCCTCATCTCCATTGCGCTGGCCAAGGCACTCGGCGCGGGCACGGTCATCGCGACCACCACCAGCGCCGACAAGCGGCCGGCCCTGATCGACGCCGGCGCCGACGTCACGATCGACACCACCACCGAAGACCTGCCCGCCGCCGTCCTCGCCGCGACCGGCGGTCGGGGAGTCGACGTCACCCTCGACCACATCGGTGGCGAACTCTTCGCCCACCTCCCCGCCGCCACCCGGATCGGCGGCACCATCGTCAACATCGGCCGCCTCGCCGGCCCCGGCACCAGCCTCGACCTCGACCAGCTGGCGTTCCGGCGGCAGCGCCTCATCGGCACCACCTTCAGCGTGCGCACCCCCGACGAACTCGGCGAGGTCTGCGGCGCACTACACGCCGCCGTCCTCCCCGCCGTCGCCGCGGGCCGCATCCAGCCCCGGATCGACAAGATCTTCCCGTTCGAGCGGGCCATCGACGCCGCCGAGCGACTGCGCTCCAACGAGGCGCTCGGCAAGATCCTGCTGTCGTTCGCCGACGGCCCCGCCGAGGAGCCCGACCACCGCGCGCCCGTCGCCAACTTCTTCGGCAGCATCACCCAGCTCGGGTACGTCGTCCACGACATCGACGCCTCCATCGAGGGTTTCGTCAAGTGCGGCATCGGGCCGTGGTTCCTGCTGCGCAACGTGCAACCCGAGAACTTCACCTACCGAGGCCGACCCTCCGGGATGGCAATGGATGTCGCGGTCGCCAACAGCGGCAACATCCAGATCGAGATCATCACCCCCGTCAACGACGAACCGTCGATGTACCGGGACTTCCTGCACGCGGGCAACGAGGGTCTGCAACATTTCGCCTACTGGTCCACCGACTACCAGGACCTGTACGACCGGGCACTCGCCGCAGGATTCGCCGTCGGCCAGGAAGGACAACTCGGCGGCCCCACCGGACGCTTCGCGTACCTGCAGACCGAACACCACCCCGGCACCTGCATCGAGATCTCGGACCTCGGCGGCGCCAAGGCGCAGCTCTTCGAGTACGTGAAGCTGGCCGCCGAGAACTGGGACGGGACACATCCGGTGCAGGTCATCGACCCCGCAATGCTTGCGGCCGGCTGATGCGGGTCCACCACCTCAACTGCGGCACCATGCGACCGCCCGGGACACCGGACGGGCTGGTGTGTCGTGTCCTGCTCCTCGAGACCGACGCCGGCCTCGTCCTCGTCGACTCCGGCCTCGGCCTGCGCGATCCCCACGACCGCGCGAACCGGTTCGGCCCGGCCAGGTTCTACGTCCGGCCCGCCTACGATCCCGACGAGAGCGCCTGCCGCCAGATCACCCGACTCGGATTCGATCCGGAGGACGTGCGGCACATCGTGCTCACCCACTTCGACGCCGATCACGTCGGCGGCCTGGCCGACTTCCCGTGGGCACGGATTCACCTGACCGCCGCCGAAGCATTCGCGGCACTGCACCCCCGGGGCGTGACGGAAAAGCAGCGATACCTACCCGGCGAGCGAGACCACCACCCCGTACTCGTCGAACACACCCCCTCCGCATCGGAGGCCTGGCGCGGCTTCCCCGGCGCCCAGGAACTCACCGGCATCGCCCCCGGCATCGTCCTGATCAACCTGCCCGGCCACAGCCGCGGCCACGCAGCGGTCGCCGTCGACGCAGGCGACCGGTGGATCCTCCACGCCGGCGACTCCTTCTACCACCACGGCCAGATCGACGGCACCACCAAGGCGCCCAAGGGGCTACGCGCGATGGAACGCCTCATCGCCCACGACTGGGACAAGGTCAAGGCCAACCATCAGCGGCTCACCGAACTGTGGGCCACGGCCGAACCCGACCTGCTGCTCGTCAACGCCCACGACCCGCACTTGCTGCGCGAGGCGCAGCGACGCAACCGAAAGGACCCTTCCCCATGAAGCTCGCACTGATCGGCGCCACCGGCGGCACCGGACTCCAGATCATCGACCAAGCAATCGACCGCGGCCATCACGTCGTGGCCTACTGCCGCCGCCCCGACGCCCTGACCCCGCGACCCGGACTCACCATCGTCGGCGGCCACCTCGACGACCGCGACGCGCTCGCAGCGGCACTGTCCGGCGCGGACGCCGTCCTGTGCACGATCGGCCCGAAGGCCGGACTGGCCGGCATGTTCGGCGTCACGGTGATGCAGGACAACCTGCCGCTCATCACCTCCGCCATGCGCGACGCCCACATCGACCGGCTGATACTGCTGTCGGCCTACGGCGTCGGTGACACCGCGCGCACCGCCTCACCCCTGGCCCGGTTCGCTTACAAGACACTGGTCGCCTCCGCGTACCGGGACAAGGAAATCTCCGAAACCGCCTTGGCCGCTGCCGGCCTGGACGTCACTCGCGTGCTTCCGGTCATCCTCGACGACGGACCGCTCAACCCCCATGCCACCGTCCGGCCCATGTCGACAGTCAGAAAAGTGTCGGGCCTGCCCAAGGTCTCCCGCGCCACCGTCGCCGCTGCCATCCTCGACGCCGCCGAGAGCGGCGCCACCACCGGGGAACGGCTGCTCGTGTCCGCTCCTGGCACCATATCGGGCTGACCGGACGAACGCCGTTCCTGCTAGTCCCCCGACCACGGCACGATCTGCATGGGCAGTTCGTCCTCGTCGAACACCCGGCCCATGCGTTTGCGGACGCCGAGAACGAGGCACCGGTCGAGGATGCGGACCGCGGGCAGTTTCTGCTCGACGACGGCTTCGAGCCCTTCGACGTCGGAGAGTCCACGCAACCACACCGACACCAGAAGATTGGCAGGCCCGGCCACCGACAACACCGTCCGCACCGCGGGCAGCCCGCTCAGGTTGGCGCCGACCCTGGCCATCTGGGCGGCGGGAACGCGGAGGAAGTACCACGCGCAGACGGGATACCCCGAGGCCCAGCGCGGCATGTCCGTGCGGAATTCGAAAGCGCCCGACGCGAGTGTCGCGCTCAGCCGTTCGCGCGCCCGCCGTGTGGAGGTCCCGAGGGCCTCCGCGACAGTCCGTGTGTTCGCACGACCGTCGCGGGACAGGATGGAGATGATGTCGCGTTCGGCGACCGGCGGACGGGCGAACATCGCCGAGAGCCGGGCGTCGTCCCGGCGCCGGGCAGCGTCGATCGCGCTCGACTCGTCGGCGTCGAGGGCGCGCAGACGCCACTGCGATGCCCCGGAGATCGCGGTGATCACCGGGTGCGTGCGGACGGTGCGGACGTCGGGGATGCCCGCGACGCGGGACACGACGTACCGGTTGAACGCTGTCGGGTCGGGGCAGCCGACGGTGAGGATCAGGTCGCGACCACCCGAGGCGACGTCGACGGACATGCACTCGGTGTCCTGGGACAACTCGGTGATCACCGCGTCGATCGACCCGGCAACGCACTCGACCTCGACGATCGCGCCGCGCGCGGCATCGGACATCGGCGGCTGGGCCGTCACCCAGGCCATGCCCCGTTCGCTCAGCCCGGACCACCGTCGCGCGAGAGTCACCGGGTCGGCCCCGAGGATCGGCCCGAGTTGCGACCACGGCACCCGCGGCCACACCTGCAACGCGTGGATAAGTCGAAGTTCGTCCTCCGTGGGCGTCTTCTCCTGCATATCAGCACCTCTTCAGCGTCAACTTCTGCGCATTTACACCGCAGAAACTCACTCACCCGACACTCGGACGCATCAACTCTGTCGTTTCGCTCATATTGTCATGTCGCCTCTCGGGGCGACCTGCACCATTGGAGGTCACACATGGGAGCACTCCGATCCCCCATCCCCACCGGCTCCGGTTCCGACCGGCGTCTCGGCGCCGCGGCCGGCTTCGTCGGGTTCCTCTTCGCCATGGAACTGTCGAGCGGATTCCTCCAGGCCTGGTTCAGTCCGGTCCTCTCGGCGATCGGTGAGAAGTACTCGGTCGGTCCCGCCGACCTGAACTGGGTGCAAACGAGTTATCTGCTCGCGACCGCGGTCCTCGTGCCGGTGCTCGCCAAGATGGGCGACCAGTACGGACACAAGCGAATGCTCGTCGTCGCGACGGCGATGGTCACGGTCGGCAGTGTCGTGTCGGCGCTCGCCCCGACGTACGGCATCTTCATCCTGGGCCGGGCGATCACCGGCGCACTCGCGGCGTTCCTGCCGCTCGAGTTCGCGATCGTGCGTGAGCGCGCCGGGGAGCAGTCCGGGAAAGCGATCGGTTTGCTGGTCGGCGGGCTCACGCTCGGCGCCAGCGTCGGCGTGGTCCTGTCCGGGGTCCTCGCATCGTTCCTGAATCTCACTGTGCTGCTTCTCGTTCCGGCGGCGCTCATGGCGATCGCGCTCGTCGTCGTGGTGTTCTTCGTCCCCGAAACGACGGCGCGCACGTCGGGCCGCCTCGACTGGGCCGGGGCGATTCTCCTGGGGGCGGGACTGGCGTTCGCGTTGTTCGCGATCAGCACGGGCAACAGGTTCGGGTGGACGTCGGGGCCGGTGCTGGGCGGGCTCCTGCTCGGCGGCACGCTTCTCGCCCTGTGGGTGGTGCTCGAGCGGCGGGTGTCCTCGCCGCTGGTGGATTTCGCGATGCTCTCCGGCCGTGCCGGTGTCGGGCTGCCGATCCTGCTCGCGGCCCTGTTCGGTGCCCAGTTGTTCGGCAGCCAGACCCCGATCGCGCTCTTCGTCGGCACCGACCCGGCAGCGGCCGGATTCGGGCTCGGCTTGTCGTCGTCGCTGATCGGGCTGGTCCTCGTGTTCGCGTCGATCGCGGCGTTCGCCGGCACGTTCGCCGGACCGCGGCTCGGTGCGCGGGTCGGCGATATCACGGCCGTCATCGTCGGCGCTGTCACCGCCGCACTGGGGTACGCCCTGCTCACGGTGCTGCACTCGGACACCGTCAGCGTCCTCGTGTGGCTCGTCGTGTCCGGTCTCGGCAACGGCATCATCATCTCCGCGCTCCCCAACGTGGTGGTGGCACGGGCGCCGCGGGACTCGGTCGGCATCGCATCGGGCCTCTACAACAGTGCCCGCACCGTCGCCGGTGCCATCGCCGGCGCCAGCTTCACGGCGGTGATGTCCGGGTTCACCGCGACGCTCGACGGCGGTTCCGTGATCACGAGTGAGGCGGGGTACCAAGCCGTGTGGGTGATCTGCGGGCTGCTCTCGCTCGCCGTCGCCGGCCTTGCGGTGGTGACCCGAGGACCCGCCGCCGACCGCACTGCGCCCACCGTCACTGCCGTCGCGCCCGCCGAGGCGTGATTACCGTTCCCTCCAGAAAGGAAAGTTCATGACCGACACCGCAATTGCCGGCGACATCGACGTCTCCGGCGGCCCGAACGCACCAGCCGAGGAGTTGAAGCGACGCGTGGAGGACACCGTCCTCGAATGGCGCGACCGCCTCGTCGCCACGAGCCACGACCTGCACGCCCATCCGGAACTCGCGTTCGAGGAACATCGTTCGGCGGCGCTCGTCGCCGACCTGCTCCGCGATGCCGGTTTCGCGGTGGAAGTGGGTGTGTGGGGGCAGGACACCGCTCTCGAGGCCGTGTACGGCAACGGTGAGCTGACGGTCGTGGTGTGCGCCGAGTACGACGCCCTCCCCGGCATCGGGCACGCGTGCGGCCACAACATCATCGCGACTGCCGGGGCGGGGGCGGCGATCGCGTTGTCCCGGGTGGCGGACGAACTCGGCATCCGGGTCAAGCTTCTCGGGACGCCGGCCGAGGAGAAGGGTGCGGGCAAGGCCCACATGCTCGAAGCCGGCGCCTGGGAGGACGCGACGGTGTCGCTGATGGTCCACCCCGGTCCCGGCATCGTCGTGCCCACGGCGGGGAGCACGTCGCAGTCCCGCGACCGGTTCCGGGTCGAGTTCACCGGGCGGGCGTCGCACGCGGCCGCCGCACCGAGCGTCGGGATCAACGCGGGCGACGCAGCGACGGTGATGCAGGTGGCGGTGGGGCTGCTGCGGCAGCACCTGCCCGACACCGTGCGCGTCAGCGCCGTCACGCTGTCCGGTGGCGACGTCTCCAACATCATTCCGGCGACCGCGGTCGTCGAGGCCGAGGTGCGATCGTTCGACCTCGCGGAGACCGCCGAACTGAAGAAGAAGGTGCTCGCCTGCGTGGACGGCGCCGCGACGGCCACCGGATGCAACTACGCCGTCACCCCTGTCGACCCGATCTACGAGCCTCTCGTCCAGCACCCGTTCCTCGCCGACCGTTTCGACGCGGCCCTCGGGCATCGGGGCCGGGTGATGACACCACGGGACGGCGGCGTACTCGGCGGCGGATCGACCGACATGGGCAACGTCTCCCAGGCCCTCCCGTCGATCCACCCGTTGATCGGAGTGATGGGTTCGACGGCCGCGCCGCACACAGCCGCGTTCGCGGCCGACGCGATCTCGCCGGGCGCCGACGACGCCATCGTCGACGGGGCCTACGCCCTGGCCGCGGCGATCGTCGACCTCGCCACCGACGACGAGGCGCGGGCCGAGGTTCTGGGGCGCCAGCGCACCCGGGCCCCCGGCGCCACACGCCGGCCTGCGTACGTGTAACCCTCCGGCGGGGTGCGGCGCGGCCTGAGAGCGAAAACCCGCGCTGCACCCCGCCGCGGTTCTACGCTGAACTGGTGGTGGCTCTCGTTCGAGCGGTCCGGCGGCTGGCTCTGGGACGCCCGCTGCGCAGTGACGATCTCGGGGAGCAGTTGCTGACCAAGCGTCTGGCGCTGCCGATCTTCGCGTCCGACCCGCTGTCGTCCGTCGCGTATGCGACGCAAGAGATCCTGCTGATCTTGTCCCTGGGCGGTCTCGCGTACTTCTATCTGACACCGTATCTGGCGGTCGGGGTGGTGGTGCTTCTCGCCGTCGTCGCCCTGTCGTACCGCCAGGTGGTGTACGCCTATCCCAGCGGGGGCGGCTCGTACGAGGTGGCCACCAAGAATCTCGGCCCGTCCGCGGGCCTGACGGTGGCGTCCGCGCTGCTCATCGATTACGTGATGACGGTGGCGGTGTCGGTCTCGGCGGGCGTCGACAATCTGATCTCGGCGGTGCCCGCGCTGAACACGCACCGGGTGACGCTGGCCGTGGCGTTCGTGGTGCTGCTGACGGTGATGAACCTGCGCGGGATCCGCGAATCGGGGACCACGTTCGCCTTCCCGACGTACGGGTTCATCGCCGGTGTGATGATCCTGATCGTGACGGGGTTCATCCGCGTCGCGGCCGGTTCGACGCCCGTCGCCGAAAGTGCCGGCTACACCATCGAACCGGAACTGTCCGGGCTGACCGGTCTGGCCCTCGTGTTCTTCGCGCTGCGCGCGTTCTCGTCCGGATGTACCGCGCTGACGGGGGTCGAGGCCATCTCCAACGGGGTGCCCGCGTTCCGTAAACCGAAGAGCGCCAACGCCGCGAAGACCCTCATGGCGATGGCGGCGACGGCGATCGTGATGTTCGCGGGAATCACCGCGCTGGCCATCGTCACCAAGGTGCACGTCGCGGTGAACCCGTGCGATCTGATCGGGTTCGCCGGAAACTGCGAGACCGACCCGCAGCGCACCGTCATCGCCCAGATCGCGGCCGCGGTGTTCGGCGGCACCACCAACTTCGGCTTCTTCTACGTGCAGGCCGCGACCGTGCTGATCCTCGTGCTCGCCGCGAACACCGCATACAACGGCTTCCCCCTGCTCGCGTCGGTGCTCGGCCGCGACCGTTACCTTCCCGTCCAGCTCAACACCCGCGGCGACCGGTTGGCGTTCAGCAACGGCATCGTGCTCCTCGCGGTGACGGCGGGCGGACTGATCGTCCTGTTCCACGCGTCCGTCACCCACCTCATCCAGCTGTACATCCTCGGTGTGTTCACGTCCTTCACCCTCAGCCAGGCGGGCATGGTCCGGCACTGGAACGGTGTGCTGGCAACCGAATCCGACTCCCGCGAACGGCGACGCATCCACGGCAGGCGGGCGCTCAACGGCTCCGGCGCAATCCTCACCGGCACCGTCCTGGTCATCGTCACGATCACGAAGTTCACCCAGGGCGCCTACCTGGTGGTCATCGCGATGCCGATCCTGTTCTTCCTGATGCGCGGGGTGCGGCGGCACTACGACCGGATCGCGGCACTCCTCGTCGTCGACGAGGACAGCTTCACCCTCCCCTCCGATGTGCACACCATCGTGCTGGTGTCCGTGCTCAACAAGCCCACCGCCCGCGCCCTGGCGTACGCCCGCGCCACCCATCCGACGACCCTGGAAGCCGTCACCGTACTGGGCGCCGACACCACGAAACTGCAGCGGGAGTGGGACAAATACGAGATTCCGGTGCCGCTGAAGGTCCTCGAATCGCCCTACCGGGAAGTCACCGGCCCCATCGTGGGATATGTGAAATCCGTCCGGAAACGGATTCCCGGCGGAGTCGTCACCATCTTCATCCCCGAGTACGTGGTGGGTCACTGGTGGGAACACCTGCTGCACAACCAGAATGCGCTGCGCCTCAAGGGCCGGTTGCTGTTCACGTCCGGGGTGATGGTCACGAGCGTGCCGTGGCTGCTCGATTCGGCGACCCGGGCCGGGGCACCGCTCGGCAAGCCCGCGCCGGGTGACATCCGGCGCGGCCTGCCCACCACCGTCGAACTCAGCGGAAAGTCGGCTTCAGATACCCGGTGAGACCGTCGACGGCGACCGGACTCTGCCGGAATCCCAGATAGCCGTCCGGACGGATGACGAACGCGGCGGCACCCTCGGCACCGTAGGCGCGGGCGAACTCGCCGTCGCGGTCCCGGATCAGCGGCAACACCGTTTCCCCGACCTCGGCGGCAGGCGACGCGACGAGGTACGTGTCGACGAGTCCGCCGGTCGCCGCGTCCACCGACGTCGCGGCGGCCTCGAGCAGTTCGAGCCCGCGCGCGTCGACCGAGTCGTCGGCGTACAGCAGCAGCGTGTGGTTCGGTCCCGCGAGGAGCGTGAACAGCCGGAGGGGAAACGCGACCGTGGTGCGGGTCAGCCCGCGGGCGTCCGGCGCCCGGCTGCCGGGCGCAAGGCCCGCATTCGACGCCGGTTCGCCGACGATCGCACTGTCCGCATAGCTGATGAGGAGTTGCGCCTCACGGCGGATCACGTAATCGGGATCCGACGACCCCGCCCCGATCCCCTCCCGGGCGCTGCGCACGGTGCGTCCCACCACCTCCTCCCCGACGGGCCGCCGTTCGGCGTCGTAGCTGTCCAGCAGATCGGGGGCCGCGGCACCGGACACCGCCAGCGCGACCTTCCACGCCAGGTTGTGGGCGTCCTGGATGCCGGTGTTCATGCCCTGCGCACCGGTCGGCGGATGAATGTGCGCCGCGTCGCCCGCGACGAACACCCGGCCGCGCCCGTACGAGTCGACGATGCGGTGGCTGATCCGGAAGATAGAGGACCAGCGAAGGTTCGACGCCCGGGTCGGCTGGGGCGACAGCCGGTCGAGCACGGCCTGGATGTGGCTCAGCTCGGGTGCCGGTCCGGCCTCGAATCCGTGCGCGATCTTGTCGGCCGCGGGAGTTCCGGTGCCGGCGAGATCGCTGGGCACCAGCATCGACATCCGGTAGCGGCGGCGCCCGGGCAGCGGAATGCACACGAGCAGGTCGTCGGTCTCGCCGTCCGTCTGATGCATCGACCGGATTCCGTAGCCGCGCGGCATCGCCCAGTCGACCTCGACGTCGCCGAGCATGTACTGCTCGACGAACGCGCCGCCCTCGAAGGTGAGGCCGAGCCCCTTGCGGACCACGCTGTGGGCGCCGTCGCAGCCGAAAAGGTACTGGGTTCGGACGGTTTCGTCGCCGTCCGCCCCGGTGACCGTGGCGACGACGCCGTCGTCGTCCTGCTCGAACGCCGTCAACCTGGTTCCGCGTTCGATCGTGGTGCCGAACGTGGCCAGGTGACCGGTGAGGATGCGTTCGGTCGCGTACTGGGGCAGCCCGATGAATTCGAACGGGATGTCCGCCGGGAGCGACAGGTCCAGCCGGGCGACCTCGTCGCCGTTGACGTACACGATTTGTCCGAGCATCTCGATCGATGCGTCCAGGATGTTCCGCAGCACACCCATGCTCTCGAACACCTCGAGGGTGCGCGGCTGGATTCCCACCGCCTTCGCGTACTGCGGGGGCTCGAGCAGCGGATCGATGATGCGGCAGGCGACGCCGCGCCTGCGCAGTTCGATCGCCGCCGTCAGACCGACGGGACCCGCTCCGACCACCAATACCTCGGGATGCACCACACGACACCACCTCGTCAGCAGGGACCGACCACCGCCCAGTATGCGGGACCGGCCACGGGATCGACCGGCGTTCGGGCCAGACAGAGGCAGTAGCCGGAGATTTCAGGTGGGCACGGCGTGCGCTCGCGGCCGGCGGACGGCCTCCCTGGCCACCAGTTCGATCGTCACGGCCACCGCGCAGGTCTGCGCGAGCAGCAGCCCCACCAGTACGAGGATCTGGACGGCGCCGGCCTGAACGGCGGACCCGCTCGCGAGCAGCACCCCGACGAACGCCCCGGGCAGGGTGACCAGCCCGACGGTCCGGGTCTGGTCCAGCCCCGGAAGCAACGCGTCCGAGGCGGCGGACCGGACCACTTCCAGGCGGGCGTCGCGGACGCTGAGTCCGAGACTGAGCCCCGCCTCCACCTCACCCCAC
Source organism: Rhodococcus sp. ACS1 (assembly GCF_002300155.1). Classification (NCBI taxonomy): domain Bacteria; kingdom Bacillati; phylum Actinomycetota; class Actinomycetes; order Mycobacteriales; family Nocardiaceae; genus Rhodococcus; species Rhodococcus sp. ACS1. The sequence continues at coordinate 1,216,635 of NZ_NSDZ01000005.1, read as the reverse complement.
CGCTGTTCGACCGCGTCGAGCCCGCGCCGCGCCGCGAGGGAGGTGGCCGTCATCGCGCCGCCGAGCACGATCCCGCCGACCGGAACGAGAGCGACACCCTCGAGCGGAACCACCCCGCTCACCAGCATCAACGGCAGAACGGTGCCCACTCCCGCCGCGAGCGCCAGCGCCAGCCACCAGGCGGACCGCCCGGCCTTCGCGCGCCGAGCGGACGTCGCCACCGCCGCCGCGAACATGACGACCAGCACGAGGACCGAGGACCAGAGCTGAGCGAGAGCGGCGGCCAGGATCAGGGACACCGCGGCGAGCTGGGCGGCGCCCCGGATCGCCGCGGCGGGCACGACCAGTGGACTACCGAGTCGAGTGAAGCGGTAGACCACGGCCGCGCACACGACCATCACCGTGCACAGCACGGCCAGTCCGACACCGGGATTCGCCAGGGACGTACTCACCCGGCCCAGTGTTCCTCACTCGCGGCCCCGGTTCGGGAGTACCCGTTCTGCCCACGCGGCCGGGGGAGTGCGTGCGACCATGGAGGAGTCGACGCTCTACGCCCGATGACGCTGACCGGAGGCCGTGGCGATGGACGACCGGGCGAACACAGCTCACCCGCGGGTCGTGGTCGAGACCCAACACGGCCGCACGAGCCACAGCGCGGGCAAAACCGTACGCATCGGCCGGGATCCGCAGCTGGAGGTCACGATCGTCGACCCCGTGGTGTCGCGCGAACATGCGCAGCTCACCTGGGACGACGGCTGGCAGCTCGTCGACTCCGGCAGCAAGAACGGGATCTACGTCGACGGTGAGCGCCGCGAGAACGTCCCCGTCACGAGTCCCGTCCGCGTCCGCCTGGGTGATGCGACCGAGGGTCCGGTCGTGCGGCTCTCGGTCGAGGATCCGGACGCGACGCGACAGGACGTGGGCGCCCGATGGGACGAGTCGACGATCAGCGTCGGGACACCCCGCCCCCCGGCCGAGGCACCGCACGAGGAGACTCCGGCGGGATCACTCACGGTGGGGCGGTCACCCGACAACGACATCGTCGTCCGGGACGTGCTGGCCTCACGCCATCACGCCATCGTCCACCACGTGCCGTCCGGCCTCGAGATCGACGACCTGGGGAGCGTCAACGGAACGTTCGTCGGCGGCGCCCGGGTGTCGCGCGCGCACTTGACCGACGGCGACGTCGTCACGATCGGCAACACCGATTTCGGCGTCCGGGAAGGGCGACTCGTTCCCCGGCGGGTGGTGGCCCCGACCGCGGGTGGTCTGCGCGTGGACGGCGTCGGACTCACCATCGAAGGCGGGCGGCGCCTGCTCGAGGACGTCACGTTCACTGCCCAGCCTGGCAGTCTCACCGCGGTGATCGGCCCCTCCGGCGCGGGTAAGACGACGGTGGCCACCATCATCTCCGGTTCGGAACGTCCGACGGAAGGCGTGGTCGAGTTCGAGGGACGCAGCGTGCACGCCGAATACCAGGTGCTGCGCTCCCGCATCGGGATGGTCCCCCAGGACGACGTCGTGCACCGCCAGTTGACCATCCGTCAGGCACTCGGCTACGCGGCGGAGCTGAGACTGCCGCCGGACACCAGCCGAGAGGACCGCGAGGAGGTGATCGCGACGGTCCTCGACGAACTGCAACTGTCCGAACACGCCGACACGAGAGTCGACCGGCTGTCCGGCGGACAACGCAAACGCGCGTCCGTCGCGATGGAGTTGCTCACCGGCCCGTCCCTGCTGATCCTCGACGAACCGACGTCGGGCCTCGACCCCGCGCTCGACCGGCAGATCATGGCGACGTTGCGCCGGCTGGCCGACTCGGGCCGCGTCGTCGTCATCGTCACCCATTCGCTGTCGTACCTCGAGATGTGCGATCAGGTGCTGCTCCTCGCACCGGGCGGCAAGACCGCCTACGTGGGCCCGCCGGACCGGGTCGGGGCCGCGCTCGGCAGCACCGACTGGGCCGACATCTTCGCCCGGGTCGCGGCCGACCCCGACGGGGTGTTCGCCGACTACCGCGCCACCCGCCCGTCGGTGGAGGTGCCGGCCCCGAGCCCGCCGGGACCTCTCGGCAGTCCGGCGCACACCTCGCGGCGCAAGCAATTGAGCACCGTCGCCCGCCGCCAGGTGCGGCTGATCCGCGCCGACCGCGGGTACCTGATCTTCCTGTCCCTGCTGCCGTTCGTGCTCGGCGGGCTGGCCGTGCTCGTGCCCGGCGACACCGGGTTCGGCCCGTCCGGCCTCGACGAATCCGGCGAACTCACCCAGATCCTGGTCGTGCTGATCCTCGGCGCAGCCTTCATGGGATGCTCACTGACCATCCGTGACCTGGTCGGCGAGCGCATGATCTATCACCGCGAACGTGCCGCCGGGCTGCTACCGTCCGCCTACCTGACAGCGAAGATCGTCGTGTTCTGCGCCGCCGCGATCGTGCAGTCGGTGATCATGGTGGTGATCGTGTTCGTGGGCAAGGGTTTTCCGGGCCGGGGCAGCCTGATTCCCTCCGGCTCCGTCGAACTGATCGTGGACATCGCCGTCACCACCTGCTCCTGCGTCCTCGTCGGTTTGGCGTTGTCTTCGGTGGCGCGTTCCAACGAGCAGGTGATGCCGATGCTGGTGGTCACGATCATGGTGCAGCTGGTGATGTGCGGAGGATTGATCACCATCACCGGACGCAAAGTCCTCGAACAGCTGTCGTGGCTCTTCCCGTCCCGCTGGGGGTTCGCGGCCGCCGCCTCGACGGTGGACCTGCGCACCAACGCCACCGGCACCGAGCCCGACACACTGTGGCAGCACGCCGCGTCGTGGTGGCTGCTCAGCATCGCCATGCTGGTGCTCATCAGTTGCGTGCTCGGGGTCGTCACCTACGCCCGGCTGCGGCTGCGCGGTTCCCGCCGTGCCGGCTAGCTCAGTTCGACGACTGTCCCCAGGTCGTGCACGTGCTCCCGGTCCGAATGTTCGGGGTCCGGCGTGATGTCGCCGCGCGCCGTGTGAGCCATCGTTCTCGCCTCGCCCGCGACGAAGGCGACCGGCACGGCCACGGCAACGGACAGGAGGGCGGCTCCAGCGTCGAACGCCAGCCGCGCGACGCCGAGGGCACAGTTCGCGGTTTGTCGGATCGTCATCGTCCGCCTTCCTCCATCCCAGCCCACAGGACGCAGCGGACCACTCCTCTTTGCGTAAGCATTACCTGTTCGACGTTAATTGGGGGCATGCACTACTCGCGAGTACCAAACCGACCAGATCGCATAATTTTGGCGCCGGACCTCGAACCCGGCGACAAATGAACGGAAGACAGGCACATATCCGGGTAATTCGGCCGGTGCGTCCGGCCCGTGTCGGGGCCACCCTGTAATCAGAGCGCGCCCCGCAGACGCGACACCACACCGAGCGCACTGGAGTACCGACGGCATGAACCCCCACACCGGAAACCACGGACTTCACCTGGTTCAGACGTTTCGCGCCGATCCGGTCCGGCCGGGACGCCACGCCCTGCGCGCCGCCACCACCAGAATCGGCATCGCCTGCACCCGCGGCGCCGGCGACCACCGCGCCTTCGACAGCTCCGGCCTCGTCCAGTGGGCGTACAAACAGGCGGGCGTATCGGTTCCGCGCACCACCCACGAGCAACTCCTGCACGGAACCGCCGTCGACCGGGACGACCTGCAGCCCGGTGACGTCGTCCTCTTCTACGGTGGCGGCCATGCCGGGATCTACGCGGGCAACGACACCGTCGTCCACGCCCCCGCCCCGGGACGACCGGTCACGCGAGTGGCCTTGAACTCCATGTCGTTTCACGCAGCGCGACGGTACTGACGGCTGCGTCCGAAGACCGCCCCCAGCCGGCCCGGTCGGGGGCGGCTGGGGGCGTCGTTCGACCACCCGCGACGACGCGGTCTCAGTGCGCCGCGTTGTACGCTTCCTCGATCTGGGCGGGAATACGTCCGCGCGCGGACAACTCATAGCCCTGCGCCGTCGCCCATTCCCGGATTTCCTTCGCCTGCCCACGCCCCTGCGACGGATCCACCGCAGTGGTCGACCGGCGCTTCCTTCCCCCGACCCGAGTCGCATGCTCGATGTAGAAGTCGAGAGTCTTGTGGAATTCCCTGGCGTTCTTGAGCTTCAGATCGATCTCGTAGTCGACGCCGTCGACTGAGAACGGAATGGTCTCCCCCTTACCGCTCTTGATCGGAGTTCCGTCGATGTCGTCGATGCGTTCGACAACAACTTTGCGCGCCACAGTTCCACTCCTTCATCGTCGATAACCCGGGGAACACTACGTCGAAGTATTGTTCACCTGCCAATCCCCGACAGAGCTTTCGACGTGCAGACCCGCGAGCGTCTGATTGGCGCACCCCGGAGTCGGGGTATCCGTCGGACATGACACCGAAGGACGATTCCGGACCGAAGACCACGAGCACCGACAGCGGCGCCCCCGGCGCGGACAAAGACGTGATGTCCGATCCGGCCGAGGACGACAAGGGTTCCGGCGCCGACTGGAGCGGCGAAGGTGGCGCAACCCTCGAGGGGCCCGCCACCGACACCGACTCCGACTCCGACGACTAGGTCACCGGGGGACGACTAGGTCACCAGGGGATCTGCCCGAGGACCACACCGACCACCAGCATCGACAGCGACACCAGCGCCGCGCGCCACAGCACCTTCTTGTGATGGTCCGCCAGCGGGACACCCGCCAGGGTCACGAGCAGGAGGATGGCCGGGACGAGGGGGCTCTGCATGTGGAACGTCTGGCCGGTGATGGAGGCGCGGGCCATCTCGACCGGCTCGATGCCGTACGTGGACGCCGTTTCGGCGAGCACCGGCATGACGCCGAAGTAGAAGGCGTCGTTGCTCATGAAGAACGTGAACGGCAGGCTCAGGATGCCGGTGATGACCGCCAGGTGCGGTCCGAGCGCGGCGGGGATGATCTCGAGCAGCCACTGCGCCATCGCCTCGACCATTCCGGTGCCCTGGAACACGCCGGTGAGCACGGCCGCGGCGAACACCATCGCGACGACGGAGACGATGCTCGACGAGTGCCGGGTGATCGCTTCCTGCTGTTCCTTGACCCGCGGGAAGTTGACGGTCAGCGCGATCGACGCGGCCACCATGAACAGCACCGGAATCGGCAGCACGTCCATCACGAGCACGACAAGCAGCGCCACGGTCACGAGCATGTTGAACCACAACAGCTTCGGTCGCAGCGTGGGCCGCTCGGGGTCGAGGCCGTCGACGAAGCCCTGGCCGTCGTCCGAACCGGCGTCGCCGGAACCGCCACCCGTCCGGGGTGCGTCACCGCTGCCCCCGGAGCCCGAGCCCGAGGCGGAGCGGCGGAGGCCGGAGCCGGCGGAGACGAGAAGACGCTCGTCGGTGAGTTCGAGTGTGCCGATGCGGCGGCGTTCGCTGTAGCCGAGCTGCACGGCGAACAGCAAGACGACGACGAGACCGACCACCAGCGACGGGATCATCGGGACGAACACGTCGGACGGCGAAATGCCCAGCGCCGAGGCGGCCCGGACCGTCGGCCCACCCCACGGGACGATGTTCATCGCGCCGTTGGCCAGGCCGGCGACCACCGTGAGCACGACGGGGCTGACCTTCAGCTTCATGTACAGCGGCAACAGCGCGGACGTGACGATGATGAACGTCGTGGATCCGTCACCGTCCAGCGACACCACCATCGCGAGGACCGCAGTGCCGACGACGAGCCGCATGGGGTCGTTGCGGACGAGCCGGAGGATGAGTTTCACCAACGGGTCGAACAGGCCGACGTCGATCATGATCCCGAAGAAGATGATCGCGAAGAACAGCAACGCGGCCGTCGGGGCCAGCGATTTGATCCCGTCGGTGATCATGTCGCCGATGCCGAGACCCGCCCCGGCCGCGATGCCGAATGCGACCGGGACGGCGATCAGCCCGACCACGGGAGTGGCCCGTTTGGACATGATCAAGAACATGAACACGGCCACCATCAGAAAGCCGAGTGCTACCAGCATTGCCACTCCTCGTCCGAGCTTGCACCGCGATGTGATCGCGATAACAGCCAGTGTCGGGGGGAGGGACGCTCACAGTCACTGTTGCGTACTTAGAGAAGGTTGTGTTCTTTGTGGTGGCAACTACCGGCGACCCCGGAGATGGTCGCGCAGGGTCGCTGTCTCATACTCCGCGCGGAACAGCCCACGCCTCTGCAGGACGGGGACGACCTCGTCGACGAAGTCCGCGAGCCCGTTCGGGTAGAGCGGCGGCATCAGGTTGAAGCCGTCGGCGCCGCCGCCGCGGAACCACACCTCGATCTCGTCGGCGATCGATTCCGGGGTGCCGATCATGGTGCAATGCCCGCCGCCTGCCGCCAGCGTGCCCAGCAGCGACCGCACGGTAGGACGGTCCTTCTCGATGATCCGCAGGATCGTGTCGTACCGCCCCTGCGGTCCGGTGAACTCCGAGAGCGGTGGCAGCGCCGGAACGGGTGCGTCCAGTTCCCATGCGCTGCAGTCCTGCTGGACGAACATCGACAACTGCGCCAGCGACTGTTCGACGGGCAGGAGCGCGTCGAGTTCCGCCTTCTTCCGGCGCGCCTCCTCGGTGGTCGAGCCGACGTAGGTGACGAGACCGGGCATCACGGTCACCGCGTCGGCGTCGCGGCCCGCGGCGCGGATGCGCCGCTTCACGTCGCCGTAGTAACTCTGCGCGGCCGTGAGGTCGTAGGCGACGGCGTAGATGCCCTCGGCGCACCGGGCGGCCAGGTCGCGGCCCTGATCGGACGCGCCCGCCTGGAACAGCACGGGGCGCCCCTGCGGCGAGTGCGGCACGGTCAGCGGGCCGTCGACGAGAAAATGCTTGCCCCGATGCCCGATCGGGTTCACCTTGGCCGGATCCGCGAAGAGGCCCTCCCGGTCGAGGACGAGCGCGTCGGGCTCCCACGAATCCCACAGCGCGAGTGCCACGTCGACGAATTCCGCGGCCCGCGAGTAGCGGTCGTCGTGCGGCGGCATCTCCTCGAGACCGTGATTGCGGGCCTCGGCGTCGAACATCGACGTCACCACGTTCCAGCCGGCGCGGCCGCCGCTGATGTGGTCGAGCGACGCCAGCATCCGCGCGGCGTGGAACGGGGTGTAGAAGGTGGTGGACACGGTCGTCACGAGACCGACCCGCTCGGTTGCCCGTGCCATCGCGGACAGCGCGGTGAGCGGTTCGAGGAACCACATGCCCCCGGACGCGGGGTCGCGCACCGAATGCCCGTCGGCGAAGAACACCGCATCGAGGCAGCCCCGCTCCGCGGTCTGCGCCAGTGCCTCGTAGTAGGCGATGTCGCTGAGCCGCTCCACCTGCGAGGAGGGGTGCCTCCACGCGGCACCGTGGTGCCCGCAGCCGAACAGGAACGCGTTGAAGTGCAGTTGCCGGGCGTCGCTCATGTCAGTCCTTGACCAGTCCGCCGTCGACGACGAGGTTCTGGCCGGTCACCGAACGCGACCACGGGGACGCGAAGAACAGGACCGCGTCGGCGAACTCGTCCGGGGTCGTGACCCGCTGCAGCGGAGTGCTCGCCGCGATGAGGTCGAACACCTCGTCGGGGGTGGCGGCGCTCGCGTCGGTGGTGCGGAGCAACCCGCCCGAGACCATGTTGACGGTGATGCCGTCGGGTCCGAGGTCGGCGGCGAGCGTGCGGGTCAGCGACAGCGCCGCGGCCTTGGCGGCCGTGTAGTCGTGGTACGGGACGACGGGATTCTGGAACAGGTTGGTCCCGATGTTCACGATGCGGCCGAACCCGAGCGCGCGCATGCCCGGCAGCGCGGCCTGCGTAGTGTTCAGGGTCGCCTGCACGCTGCCGCGCAATTGCGAGTCGAAGGCCTCCCACGTGATGACGTCCGCCTTCTCGCGTGCGTCGCCGTTGAAGGAGAAGTCGGCGAGGGCGTTGTTGATCACCGTGGTCACCGGCGATCCGAAGTGCTCTTCCGCGGCGACGAACAGTGCCGCCACCTGCGCGGCATCGGTGACGTCGGCCCCGAGGGCGACCGCGCGGTCCGCACCGAGGGATAACGCGAGTTCCTCCGCCGCATCCCGGCTGTTGCGGTAGTTCACGACCACCCGCGCGTCCTGCGCCGCGAACGAGCGCACGATGGCGGAACCGAGTCCCCGGCCACCGCCGGTCACCAGGACGATCTGCTTGTCGAGCTGCATTGCTGTCACCTTCCGTTCGGTCGGCGACGAGACATCGGATGAGCGCATACGGCCGTCTCCGCGACATCCCTTCGCCGGCATTACCCAGTTCAGGTTCGACGGGTGTCTTCTCAGCCGCCCGGATCTTCGCCGGGCAGCACCCCGTGTCACTGGCCAACAGTGTAGGGCAACCACCGGTATCGACCTGTTGGTTGTGCACAACCTAGTTGTGTGCAACTATTCATGGGTGACCGACAACCTCGCCCTCGACCGCCAGGTGTGCTTCGCGCTGTACTCGGCCTCCAGGGCGATGACGGCGAGATACCGGTCGATGCTCGACTCGCTGGGAGTGACCTACCCGCAGTACCTCGTGCTGCTGGTGCTCTGGGAACAGGACGGCCGCGGGGTGCGTGAGATCTGCGACGCCCTCGATCTCGACACCGGCACCCTATCGCCACTGCTCAAGCGGCTCGACGCGCTGGGCCTGGTCGAACGAAGGCGTTCGTCGGCCGACGAACGCCGGGTCGGGATCCACCTCACCGAGAAGGGCGCGGGCCTCCGCACCGCCGCGGAGGGCATCCCCACCGAACTCGCCCGCTCCACGGGCATGGGCGTCGGCGAACTCGTCGCCCTGCGCGACACCCTGTCGCGCCTCACCGAATCGCTCCACAGTTTCGAAACCCCTACAGGAGAGAAGTAACCATGAAGATCGTCTACACCGCCGAAGCCCTCGCAACCGGGGAAGGCCGCAACGGCCACGCCCGCACGTCCGACGGCCGGCTCGACCTGAACCTCGCCATCCCCACCGAGATGGGCGGGTCCGGCGACGGCACCAACCCCGAGCAGCTGTTCGCCGCCGGATACGCGGCCTGCTTCCACTCCGCGCTCCAGCTCGTCGGCCGTCAGGCCGGGGCCAACATCGCCGACTCGGCCGTCGGCGCCCGCGTCGGGATCGGCTCCACGGACGGCGGCGGATTCGGCCTCGCCGTCACCCTCGAGGTGTCCCTCCCCCACCTGCCGCGCGCGGAGGCACTCGAACTGACGGAGAAGGCACATCAGGTGTGCCCGTACTCCAACGCCACCCGCGGCAACGTCGACGTCACCCTCGAGGTCACCGAAGACTGAGCATCCTGCGCGGGCGTCGGGTCACCCGAACTTGTACTCGACGCCCGTCAGGTCCTCCGACAGCGACCACAGCCCCTTCGCGGTCTGCTCGTCCCGCGACTTCTTGTTGGAGCCCACCACCTTCGGGTGGCCACGCTGCTCGAACAGGCCGTCCGGCCCGATGTAACTTCCGCCGATCACGCCGGGGGCGGTGGCCGCGAACAACATCGGCAGCGCCCCCATCTCCGCCGACTGCGCGAAGATCCGGTTGCCGACCGCCATCAGCTTGTCCTGCACCGACTCGGTGTGCGCCTGCAGATTGGTCGACGCGTAGCCGGGGTGCGCGGCCACCGCTGTGACGGGAGACCCCGCCGCGGCGAGCCTGCGCTGCAATTCGTACGTGAACAGCAGATTCGCGAGTTTCGACTGCCCGTACGCGCTCCAGCGGTTGTACTTGCGGTGTTCCCAGTTGAGATCGTCGAGATGTATCGTTCCCGCCTGATGTGCCGCACTCGACATCGTGGCGACCCGATCGGTGATCTTGCCGAGCAGCAGTCCGGTCAACGCGAAATGCCCGAGATGATTTGTGCCGATCTGCATTTCGAATCCGTCGGCCGTCTTTCGCTGCGGAACCGCCATCACCCCGGCGTTGTTCACGAGCACGTCGACGGAATCGACGCCGGCGGCGAACTCGCGCACCGACGCGAGGTCGGACAGGTCGAGACGGCGCACCTCGGCGTTGTCGCCGATCGACCGCGCGACCACCTCACCCTTGTGGGTGTTGCGGCAGGCCAGCACGACGTGGGCTCCCGCCTTGGCCAGTGCCCGCGCGGCCACCTCCCCCAGACCACTGTTGGCGCCCGTGACGACGAACGTACGGCCGCTCTGATCGACGATGTCCGAAGCTGTCCACTTGGTCATGCCGTCAACCCTACGGATCTCGGGACGCGTCGTGAACCCGTCACCACGTCTGCGCCCCGACCAGCGGCAGATTGAGGAAACTCGGCCGGTCCGGCGACAACGCCACGTGCTGCGGCTTCAGCTGACTGTCGGCCAGAATCGGTCCGAGCGGCAGGTACCGGGGAATGCTGCCCGCGTACACGTCGACGCGCAACCGGTGCCCCGGCGCGAGGACCGCGTCGGTGGGCACGAAGTTGATGTCGACCGGCGTCACGTCACCCGGAACCAGCGGCTGCCGCGCGGCCACCGTCAGAGAGTGGTGCGGTTCGGTGTAGTCGCCGTTCGCCGACTTGGTGCTCTTCGAATCGTCCACCGCCCGCATCGAAGCGGTGAGCGCACCGTTGGTGAGCGCGGTCGACGTGCCGTCCGGCGCGACGTCGTTCAGCGTCACCGCCCAGAATCCGTCCGGCGCGTCGAGCACGGTTTCGAGGTGCAGGTTGACCGGACCCGACAGTTCCGTCGGCTGCGTGACGGGGGCACTGGTGAACGTCAGGCCCTCGGCCTCGTTGAAGCGGGAGTCCTTGCTGCACAACGATCCGAAGACGACGGCCGCGCCGGCGGTGCCCTGCGTTCCGTCGCGGGAGCAGAGCCCGCGGAGTCCGGGTGCGACGGTGAGTTGCGCCGTGTCGCCGGGTTTCGCCGGCACCAGGCTGCCGTCGTGGGCGGCGTGCCCGGCGGTGCCGCTCGGGGCACCCGACAGGTACATCCGCTGGTAGTCGACACCGGCCCGCGGGAACTGATCGGTGGTGGTCCAGCCGTTGCCCTGCTGGTACAGCGTGACCGGGCCGTACTCGTCGATGCCGTTGTCGATGCCCTTCAGCCACTTGTCGAACCACGCCCGTTCGAGGACGTCGAGTCGCGGCGGCGCACCCGGCTCGCCGAAGCCGCCCCCGAACGAGACGTGGTAGGCGTCGCTCATGATCAGCTGCTTCTCCCCGGCGGGCAGCGGAATGTCGTTGTAGACCCGCGGTTCGCTGTTCGCGAAGATGTCGTGCCAGGCGCCGTAGAGCATCGTCGGCACGTCGACGTTCCCCGCCTGCGCCTTCCGCTCCTCGTAGAACTGGCCGTCCTGCGCCACCCGCAGCGTGCCGGGGTCGAGATCGCCGATCTGCGTCGCGGTCATCGCCTGGATGAGCGCCGGGAAAAGGGTCAGCGGATCGCGCAACCGGTCCTGCAGCCACCGCTCGTCGAAGTTCCCCTGAGCCAGCGCCTGGACGTCGGGAACGAACTTGAGACCGTTGACGAGTGACAGCCACAGCGGCATGAATCCCACGCCGAGGCCACCGCCCGTCCCGACGATGTCGCGGAGCAGGTCGTTGCCCGGTTCGGTGGGGAAGATCGCCTTCAACGCCGGTGGCCGATGCCCCGCGGCCTGCAGCGAGTTGATTCCCGAGTAGGACACGCCCGCCATCCCGACCTTGCCGTCGGACCACCCCTGCCTGCTCATCCAGTCGATGATCTCGACGGAGTCCTGCTGCTCGAGCGGACCGAGCGCCTGCCATTCGCCCTGGGAGAAGCCGGTGCCGCGCGCATCGACCACCACCTGGGTGTATCCGTTCCGGACGAGGTCGCGGTTGACGCCGAACACGCGCATGCCGCCGCCGGTGAGCACCTTCGCCAGTTCCCCGACGCCGTCGAGCGGCGTTCCGGCGAGATCGAAGGAGTTCACCAGATCGACGACCGTGTCCTCGAGCCCCGGCACCGCCAGCACGGAATCGACGAGGTTGCCGACCAGCTTCGTGTACGGCGTGACATTGAGGACCGACGGCATCTTCGTGTCGATCGGCGTGCCCGAGGCGTCCGCGGGGCGATAGACGTTGGCCTTCAACACCGTTCCGTCGGTCATCGTGATGGGGACGTCCCAGTCGATCGCGATCACCGGATATTTGGGGGGCGCGTCGACCGCGGCGTTCCACGCGGCGCCCGCGACTCCCCCCGTCGGATCCGCCGACGCCGTCACCGCCGGAACGACAGCGAGACCCACCGCCATCGCAAGAGCAACTGCCACCGCACCCGGACGAAACGCCCGTCGACGCACGATCACCACGACCCCCGTGAAAATCTTCCGATGACGCGCCTCAGCGACCATCAGGGTGGCCCGCGTCACAAACTTACCGGATAGTAACCATGAGTCCCCCCGCGGTCAACGACGGGTTTTGCCCGCCACTCGACTACCGTGACGAACGTGCCCGACGCCCCACTTCCCGTCCGCGACGGCCTCAACCCGACGCGGCTGAGGATGCCGGACACCGGCACGTGGGCCACCGTGCTCGAATACCTCGTCGCACGCTTTCCGCACGACGAGACCCGCCTGCGCGAGAAGGTCGACACGGCCGAAGTCGTCGACGAGCGCGGGCAGCCGATCACCGAGTCCACGCCGTTCGCGCCCCGCCGATTCGTGTACCTGTACCGGGATCCGCCGGTCGAGAAGCGGGTGCCGTTCGAGATCGAGATCCTCCACCGCGACGAGAATCTCCTCGTCGTGGACAAACCCCACTTCCTGGCCAGCACCCCGCGCGGCGCGTACGTCGCCGAGTCGGCGCTGGTCCGGTTGCGTCGAGACCTCGACCTCCCGGAACTGACACCCGCGCACCGGCTCGACCGGTTGACCGCCGGAGTGCTCATCTTCACGGTGCGGCGCGAGGTCCGGCGCGACTACCAGTCGCTGTTCGATCAGCGCCGGGTGACCAAGGAGTACGAGGCCGTCGCCCGCTACGACCCCGATCTCCCGCTGCCCGCCACGGTCCGCAGTCGAATCGTCAAGGAACGCGGGGTCCTGAAGGCGTACGAGGTGGACGGTCCCGCCAACAGCGAGAGCCGGATCGAACTGCTCGAGGTCCACGGCGACGCGGCCCGGTACCGGCTGCTTCCGCACACCGGCAAGACGCACCAGTTGCGGGTGCACATGAGTTCGCTCGGCATCCCGATCCACGGCGACAACTTCTATCCCGATTTCTACGACGTTGCCGCCGACGACTATTCGACGCCGCTGCGGCTGCTGTCCCGTTCCGTCGAGTTCGTCGACCCCTGCTCCGGCGTCACACGACGCTTCGCGAGCCTCCGGAGCCTCGACTGGCCGCTATGACCTCGGCTTCTTTCGCCCGGCCCGCTCAGCCGGAAGGATGGTGACATGAGTACCGCGACGTCCGTCTCCGAAGTGGAACGCAAGTACGAAGCGACATCCGAGCAGCAGCTCCCGGCGCTGTCGGGGCTTCCGGGCGTCGACGGTGAACCCCGGCGCGATACCGTCCAGCTGTCCGCCCTGTACTACGACACGGGTGAACTGCTGTTGCTCCGCTCCGGAATCACGCTCCGCCGCCGGGAAGGCGGCGACGACGCCGGCTGGCATCTGAAGATCCCGGCAGGCGCGGACGAGCGGACCGAGCTGCAGCTGGCACCCGACCCCGAGCACCCCGAAACGGAGGTGCCCGGCGAGTTCGCGGAACTGCTCACGGCCTTCACCCGGGGCGCCGCCCTGAACCCGGTCGCGCTCATCAGCACCGACCGCGAGCGGCAACGGCTCGTGGACGCGGCGGGCACGACGCTCGCCGAGGTCGTGTCGGATGTCGTGATCGCCGCCGTACCCGAGACGGGCACCGGAACCGACGAGCGGGTGTGGCGGGAGATCGAAGTCGAACTCGCGGCCGGTGACCGAAAGCTGTTCGACGCCATAGACTCCCGGCTGACCGATGCCGGAATCACCCGCTCGGACGCGCCGTCCAAGTTGCGGCGGGCACTCGGCGACGCGGTGGGCGGCACCCCGGCCCCCGTGCGCGGGAAGAAGCGGTCCGCGCCGCGGACGCTGCTGCTGGAGTATCTGGCCGAGCAGAAGGATTCTCTCGTGACGGCCGACCTCGGCGTGCGGCGCGACCTCGAGGAGTCCGTCCACGACCTCCGCGTCTCGGCCCGGCGGATCCGGAGTGTCCTCCAGGTGTACGGGTCCAGCCTGCGCGACCAGGAGACGGTCGACGAGTTGATCGCCGAACTCCGCTGGGTCGGCCAGGCCCTCGGCCCGGCGCGGGACACCGAGGTGCAGTGGAGCCGGCTCGTGGATCGGCTGGGTGACGCCGAGGAGATACCCGACCGCGAGGTCGTGCGGGCGCGTCTCGACGAATACTTCTCGGGACTCGCCGCGGCGGCCCGGCCCGGGGCGCTGGCCGCCCTGAACTCCCAGCGTTACCTCGACCTGCTCGCCGGGCTCGACACGTTCCTCGCCGCCGTCGAGTCGTCGGCGGGCTCGGGTCCGTCGAAGAAGACCGCCGCGAAAACCCTGCGCACGTTGTCGAAGTCCGTCCACGGGCGCGTGGGGAAGGCGGCGGCCGCGACCACCCGGGCCGAGCGCGACGAACTGACGCACCGAGCGCGTAAGCGCGCCAAACGATTGCGCTATGCGATCGAGTCGACGCGGTCACTGACACCGAAGGCGTCCGCCCGCGCGCAGAAGAAGTTCAAAGGCTTTCAGGACGTACTCGGCGACTACCAGGACGCCGTCGTCGCACGGGAGCACATCCTCGCGGCCGTGGCGGAGGATCAGCACTCCGCCGAGTCGAGCCTGGGCCTCGGAATGCTGCTGCAGCGTGAACTCGACCGCGGCGACGCACTGGCAGCCGATCTGAAACCGGAGTGGAAGAGCGCGAAGAAGGTGGCCCGAAAAGTCTGGAAGTAGGGCACAGTCGGGGAGTACCCACCAGCGTGAGCGAAGGGATCCGGACGTGAGCACACCCGCCAGTCATTCCGTCGTCGTCGGCCTGGACGGATCCGACGCCTCCACCGCCGCCGCCCTGTGGGGTGCCTCAGTCGCGTCGAAGTGGGGTGCCACGCTGTCGCTCGTGCACGCGCTGCCGCAGGACGGTCCGCTGTACAGCCCGGCGGCGATCATGCTGGAATCGCAGTTCCTCAGTCAGCTGCGCGAGGACGGCGAAGCCATCATCGGGACGGCGAAGAGGCTGCTGGGGCCGAAGTTCCCCGGTCTCGAGATCGAGACGACCATCAGTCCCGGTCCGGCAGGCACCGCGCTGCTCGAGGCCGCCGACTGGGCGCGGTTGATCGTGCTCGGGTCCACGGGAGCGGGCGCGTTCCGTTCGGTGCTGGTCGGTTCGACGGCGCTGCACGTGGTCAACCGCGCGCCCTGCCCGGTGACCGTCCTCCGGGGCGAGGTCACCGCGCCGGACCAGCGTCCGGTGGTGGTCGGGGTCGACGGAAGCGACCTCAGCGGTGACGCGGTGGCCCACGCTTTCGAGTTCGCGTCGTTCTTCGAGGCGCCCCTGAGCGCCGTCCACACCTGGCAGGGCTCCCCCGGTGCGGGCGGCACCGGCCTGCTCGTCGACTGGGATGCCGTGCAGCAGGAGGAGCAGGCCCTGCTCTCCGAGGGCCTCGCGGGCGAGGCGGAACGATACCCGGACGTGTCCGTGACCAGGGTGGCCGAGCAGGGCGCCGCCGCGGACGTCATCCTGCGGCACTCGGCCGACGCCCAGCTGATCGTCGTCGGCAGCCACGGCCGGGGACCGCTGCTCGGCGCGCTGATGGGCTCGACGAGTCAGAATCTGCTCCACCACGCCACCTGCCCGGTCATGATCTGCCGGAACGAGTGACGGTCGCCGAGGCTAGGAGATGCTCGTCCCCACCAGCTGACCGATCCCGTAGGTGACGATCATCGCGAGCGCCCCGCCCAGCACGACGCGGAGTACCGCCCGGGTGCGCCGGGCGCCGCCGAGGGCCGCACTGACGGTGCCCGTGAGGACGAGCGCGACCAGCACCGCGACGAACGCCACCGGAATCCGCAGGTGCACAGGCGGTAAGAGGATCGCCAGCAGCGGGACGAATGCGCCGAGCGTGAACGAGAGCGCCGAGGATCCCGCGGCCTGCCAGGGGTTGGTCAGATCGTTCGGATCGATGCCCAGTTCGACGTCCACGTGGGCGGCGAACGCATCGTGATCGGTGAGTTCGCGGGCGACCGTCCGGGCGGTCTCGTCCCGCAGCCCCTTGTCCTCGTACATCTCGACGAGTTCCTCGAACTCGGCGTCGGGGGTCTCGGCGAGTTCGCGACGCTCCTTCGACAGCAGCGCACGTTCGGTGTCACGCTGGGTGCTCACCGAGACGTACTCGCCGAGCGCCATCGACACCGCCCCGGCCGCGAGACCGGCGAATCCGGCGGTGAAGATCGCCGATCGCTCGGTGGTGGCCGCCGCCACCCCGACCACCAGACCGGCCGTCGACACGATGCCGTCGTTGGCGCCGAGGACACCGGCCCGCAACCAGTTGAGGCGGCTCGCCAGACTGGGTGCATGCGGCTCGTCGGGGTGCCGCGAGGGCTCGGCCCGCTCGGCGTTCTGCGCTGACATGCGTTCAGGCTAAGACGAAAAGGCCTGGTCGGATAGCCAGGCAAGGCTGCGCTGGGCTTCGGTGCACGGTTCCCAGCACACCGAAACCAAGCAGTTGCTAGGTTAGGGACGCGATTCCCTCACACGCTTGGAGTTCCTCATGGCGACACCCGCCACCAGCACCCCTCGAAATCGCTGCGCCGCACTGGTCACGGGCGGCACCGGCGGCATCGGCTCCGCCATCGCACGGCAACTCGCGACCCTCGGCCACGACGTGGCCATCACCTACCGGTCCAATGCCGACGTCGCCGCGGACCTCGTCGGCGAACTGGAAGGCAGCGGCGTCGCCGCGCAGGCGTTCTCCGCCGACCTCACGGACCAGCCGCGCGTCGCGAGCGTCGTGAAGCAGACCGTCGAACACTTCGGCGGCCTCGGCATCCTGGTACACGCCGCCGGACCGCACGTCCCGATGATCCACCTGTCCGAGGTCGCTCCCCGGGACTACGCCGAACACCTCGAGCAGGAGGCGGTCGCGTTCTTCACCGTCGTCAAGGCCGCCCTGCCCGCGCTGCGGGACGCCTCCGGTTCCGTCGTCGCCGTCACGACCGCGGCCACCAGCCGCTTCCCGGTGCGCGACGGCCTTTCCCCGGGAACCAAGGGCGCGATCGAACAACTGGTCAAGGGATTCGCCGCCGAGGAGGGCCGCTACGGCGTCCGCTTCAACTCGGTGGGCCCGGGGATGCTCACCGACGGCATGGCCGAGCGGCTGATCACCTCCGAAGAACTCGATCAACGCGCACTCGACGCCGCGATGAGCCGGATACCGCTACGCCGGTTCGGCACCGCCGCCGACGTCGCCGAGGCCGTCTGCTTCCTCGCGGGCGACCGGGCCGGTTTCGTCACCGGGCAGAAGCTCGACGTCGACGGCGGATACACGGTCTGATCACCCGCCATGTGTAATGGACGCGTATGACTGACGCCGAAGACACCCGCCCGACGCCCCGCAGGCGTCGTGTCGAATGGGTGATCGGCGGCCTGCTCGTCGTGGTGCTCGCGGTGGAGATCGTCCTGATCTGGCCGGACCTGTCCGAGAGCGTCCAGAACCTCGGCGACCTGAAATGGGGTTGGGTGGCCGCGGCCGTCGTGGCGTCGCTGGCGTCGATGTCGAGCTTCGCCCGGGTGCAACGCTGCCTGCTGGGGGTCGCGGGTGTGCACATCAGGCAGCGGCAGTCGCTGGCGGTGACGTTCGCGTCCAACTCGATGAGCGTGACGCTGCCGGGCGGCCCGGTTCTCGCGACGACGTTCACGTACCGGCAGACGCGGCTCTGGGGTGCGTCGCCGGTGATCGCGACGTGGCAACTGGTGATGGCCGGCGTCCTTCAGGCGATCGGCCTGGCGCTCGTCGGACTCGCGGGCGCACTGCTCGTCGGAGCCAAGACCAACCCGTTCTCGCTGATCTTCACGTTCGGCGGCCTGTGCGCCTTCCTCGTCGTGGCCCAGTACGCCGCGTCACGACCCGACGCACTCGAGGGCGTGGGCATCACCGCGCTGCGCGGCGTCAACGCGCTGCGAAAGAAGCCTCCGCTGACCGGGGTTCGCCAGTGGAAGCACATCGTCGACCAGATGAGCGCCGTCCGGATGGATCGCCGCGACACGGCCCGCGCGTTCGGGTGGTCGCTGTTCAACTGGATCGCAGACGCCTCGTGCCTCGCGTTCGCGTGCTACGCGGTCGGCGCCCATCCCGGATTCGCCGGGCTCGCCGTCGCGTACGCGGCGGGCAACGCCGCGGGTTCGGCCATCCCACTCCTGCCCGCCGGGCTCGGTGTCATGGACGCCGTGCTGGTGCCCGCCCTGACCGCCAGCGGAATGGCCGGCTCCGAAGCGGTGTCCGCGATCGTCGTCTACCGGCTGGTCAGCTTCCTGCTGATGGCCGCCATCGGCTGGATCGTCTTCGCGGTGCGCTTCCGGGGTGCGCAGCAGGGCGAGGAGGGCCCCGACCTCGAACCACTGTGGGGTCGCGGCACGTGAATCCCTCCCGCTGAGCGAGAGCGCCGGGCCGAGGCCGCCGTCGACGGTCCTACCGTCGAGCCGTGACGGAACCGGAATCAGATGAGAAGCAGGTTGTCGTCGTCACCGGCGCGGCCTCGGGAATCGGCGCGGGGATCGCCCGGCATGCGCACGCCCGCGGCATGGCCGTGGTGCTCGCCGACATCGACGCGGCCGCACTGGACCGTGCGTCCGCGGACCTGGGCGGCGCCCTCACCTGCGTCACCGACGTGTCCGACTCCCGATCCGTCCACGCCCTGGCCGAACTCGCGTTCGACTCGTTCGGCCGGGTGGACCTGCTCTTCAACAACGCCGGCATCATGCGGGCCGGATTCCTCTGGCAACTCGGCGAATCCGACTGGGACGCCGCACTCGGCGTCAACATCACGGGCGTCGTCAACGGAATCCGCGCGTTCGTTCCACGGATGCTCGATCAGGGCGGCGCCGGCCGCGTCGTCAACACGGCGTCGGTCGGCGGTTTCGCGCCCGGTCCGATGATGTCGCCGTACAGCGCATCGAAATTCGCGGTCGTCGCGATCACCGAATGCCTGCAGATGGAGTTGAGCATGATCGACGCCGCGGTGTCCGCGAGCGTGCTCGCACCCGGGCCCGTCGTCACATCCGTGTTCGACAACCCGTTCGGGGCCGTCTCCCATCCGGCCGTCGATCGGATGGTCACGCAGATGCGCGAATTGCTCGACACCGACGGACTCGACGCAGACACGTTCGCGGAGTTGGTCTTCGCGGGCATCGACCGCGGCGACTTCTGGCTCGCACCGCAGGGTGAGCACCTCGACACGATGGTCCGGCAGCACACCGCCACCATCCTCGAACGGCGAGAACCGGTGATCCGGCAGTCGTTTCGCTGAGTTCGGCACGTTCCGGGCGAAATCCTCCCGCCGAGTGAGACATTCCGCGGACATCGACCGTTAGTTCTGCTACCTTTTTCCGAACCAAGCACTTGCTTGCTTACGCTAAAGGGGCGCCCATGCGAATTCGATCCTCAGCTCTCACAGCGGCGCTCGCCGCGACCACACTCGCGCTCACCGGGTGTTCCGGGGCGGGCGCAGACGACGCCGACGCCGCCGGCGGACCGTATCGGGTGCTCGTGACCGGCGGAATCAGCGGGCAGGGCGCGCTCGCCGCGAACGCGCAGACGTCCGTGCTCGCGGCGAAGGCGAGCGCCGAGGCCGTGAACCGAGCAGGCGGCGTCGGCGGACGCCAAGTGGAGATCACCGTCGTCGATGACGCCGGCGACGCCACCACGGCCGTGTCCAAACTGCGGGAGGCCATCGCGTCGGGAAAGAAGCCCGACCTCTTCCTCAATTCCGGTCCGTCGACCATCACCACCGCGACACTGCCGATCCTCGCGCAGAACAAGATCCTCTCGTTCAACATCGGACCCACCGAGGATTCGGCGAATCCGGAGAAGTACCCGCTCAACTTCGACCTCGCCTCGGGACCGGCCGAGAACGCCGAGACCATCGCGCGATACATCAAGGGCAAGGGATACCAGTCCGTCGGCGTCGTCCACGGGAGTAGTGCCTACGGCGAAGTGTTCGGACAGGCGATGGAAGACGCGCTGAGCGAAGCAGGGGTGAGCAGCACCGGATCCGAGGAGTACGACACCGCGGCACTCGACATGACGGCACAACTGCAATCGCTCAAGAACCGGGGCACGCAGGCGCTCGTCGTGGACGCCTACGGGGCACCACTCGGATACCTCCTCGCGAGCCTTCAGCGGCTCGACTGGAACATCCCGCTCGTCGGAAACACGTCGGTCGCGGGAACGTCGCTGGTCTCGAAGGCTGCACCGGAAGGCGTGCTCGGCACTCCGGCCACGGCGAACCTGGTCATGCACGTGCTGTCGAGCACGGTCTACGACGCGAACGACACCGCCGTCAACACGATGGTCGACAACATGAAGGCGATGGGCGACATCCCGTCGACGCTGATCCTCGCCGACAATTACGACGCACTGCCCCTCGTCGTGGCCGCCGCGAACATGGCCGGCTCCTCGTCCGATCCCGAAGCCCTCGCCGAGGCGCTCGAGAACCAGGAAGTCCTCGACGGCGCCGAGACCGCGTTTTCGCCGTCCTATCACTTCTCGGCAGACTCGCACGCGTCGAAACCGGGAGACGAAGCGTACAAGTTCGTGCCGCCGAGCCCACTCCTGAACGGCCAGTACGGAAACCCGAGCGCGTGACACCCACCCACAGGAGATATCGGTGACCATAGTCTGGTCTGGCCTCGCGCTCGGGGCGGTCTACACGCTCGTCGCGATCGGCTACAACATCGTCTTCATCTCGTCCCACACGTTCAACTTCGCTCAGGCCCAGCTGATGATGGTCGGCACCTTCGTCGCCTACACCGGCCTGGTCACCCTGAAGTTGCCCATCCTCGTCGTCGCGGTGACGGCCACGGTCGCCGTGATGATCCTGGCCGGGATCGAGGAGATCGTCGCGGTCCGGCCGGTCCGCGATCACCAGAATCAGCTCGTCACCACGCTCGGCGCCGCGACACTGATCAACGGTGCGACGCAGCTGATCTGGGGAAGCGAACCGCTCACCGTCCCGTTCTTCGGCTCGAACGACCCGATCACGGTCCTCGGCGGCCGCACATATCCGGTCGAGATCGTGCTGCTGATTCTGGCGGTCGTGCTGGTGGTCGTCCTCGGACGGGTCGGCACCCGGACCATGACCGGTCTCGCCCTCCTGGGCATCTCCGAGGACCGCGAAGCCGCCCTGTTGCGCGGTGTCAACGTCCGGGCGCTGGCCCTCGGTGCGTTCGCCTTCTCCGGAGCGCTCGCCGGTTTCCTCGGGCTCTTCGTGGGTCCCAAGACGTTCGCGGTGGCCACCCTGGGTTCGGCGCTGGCGATCAAGGGCTTCGTCGCCCTGGCGATCGGCGGATTCGGCTCGCTCCCCGGCGCATTGGTCGGCGGCCTGACCGTCGGACTCGCCGAGTCGTTCGCCGCTCTCGACCTGGGCAGCCAGTACAGCAACATCGCGGTCTTCGTCGTCCTCATCGCGATCCTCATGGTGCGTCCGGCCGGACTGTTCGGCCGGACGCGGGAACGGGTGGTGTGAACAATGGCTCTGTGGCGCCTGATTCGATCGGCCCCCGGTTGGCTCTTCCCGCTCGCCGTCGGCCTCCTCGTGCTGTTCCTGCCGGAGTTCGGTCTGGGCTTCGCGCTGTCCCGGCAGGTGCAACTCGCCTGCATCCTCGCGCTGGTCGTCAGCGGCCTCAATCTCAGCCTCGGCTACGCGGGGGAACTCGCGCTCGGCCAGGCCGCGATGTACGCGGCCGGGGCGTACACCGCCGGGCTCATGTCGATCGCCGGATACACGGACATCGTGCTGCAGTTGGCCGCCTCGGGGCTGGTGGCGCTCGCGGTGGGCATCGTCACCGGAATCCCGGGATTGCGGCTCGGCAGTTGGTCATTGGCGATGACGTCGTTCTTCCTCGTCCTCCTCGTGCCGGACATCATCGCCGTCTTCGGCGACACCACCGGCGGCCGCAACGGACTCAGCGGGATCGAACCGGCCACCCTGTTCGGTGAGGCGATCGACGCCGACCGGTTCTACATGGTGGTCGTCATCGTCGCGATCCTCTGGTTCGCGGTCCTGCGCAACCTGGTGGCCTCCCGGCACGGCATTGCGTTCCGCACCCTCAAACAGAGCCCCGTCCTCGCGTCCTCGGTGGGCATCTCGGTGTTCCGGATGAAGCTTCTCGGCTATGCGATCGGCGCGTTCCCCGCCGGCCTCGCGGGCGCCCTGTTCGCGAACATCGACATGTACGTCTCCCCCGAAGCGTTCGGATTCACGTTCGCGACAGCAGTTCTCGCGGCGTGCATCCTCGGGGGCGCGACGAGCGTCTACGGCGCGGCGGTCGGGGCGGCGATCATGCAACTCGGCCCGAACCAGTCGTCCGAGTTCCAGCAGTACGCCCTCGTCTTCTACGGCGGATTCCTGATCCTCGGCGGCGTCCTCCTCAGTGGTGGCCTCGCGAAGGTCGCCAAGCAGGCGACGGCACGGTTGGACCGCGCGGCGGGCCTGACCGGCCGTGGAACACACGCCCGCCCCGGAGGCACGGATCGATCGGCGATGGACCCGATGCCGGGTCGGGTGCTCGTGGTCGACGGCATCTCGAAGGCATTCGGCGGCAACCAGGCACTCGACGACGCATCGCTGCGAGCGGAACCGGGCAGCATCACCGCGCTGATCGGACCGAACGGCTCGGGCAAGACCACGATGCTGAACATGATCTGCGGGTTCTACCGCCCCGACAGCGGTCGAATCCTGATCGGTGACACCGAGGTCCAGGGCAAGGCGCCGGAACGGGTCGCCGGATGCGGCGTGGCCCGAACGTTCCAGACACCCGACATCCCCGACGGCGTCACCGTCCTCGAGGCGGTGGCCTCCGGTCGGTACAGCACCGACCGGGTTTCGATGCTCTCGACCGTCCTGCGGCTTCCCCGTCATCACAGGGTCCGCGCCGCCGACATCGCCGAGGCGGAACGCGCACTCGACGTCGTGGGGCTGTCGCATCTACGCGACGAGACCGCAACCGCACTCCCCCTGGGAATGCGGAGGCTGCTCGAGGTCGCCCGGTCGGTGGTCGCCGCACCGCGGGTCCTGCTGCTCGACGAGGTGGCGTCCGGCCTCGACGAGGACGAGGTGGAGCGCCTTGCCGGCCTGATCCGTCAACTCAGCGACGCCGGCTGCACGATCGTGCTGGTCGAGCACAACTTCCGCCTGGTATTGGCACTCGCCGACACCATCGTCGTGCTCGCTCAGGGCCGCGTGATCGCCGAAGGTCCACCCTCCGAGATCGAACACAACCCTCGCGTACTCAGCGAATACCTCGGCGTCGTCGCCGAGGACACGGAACTGGCCGGAGAGGCGACCTCATGAGCGATCAGACTGCAACACCGCTGCTGAGCCTGCGGAACGTGCAATCCGGATACGGCGACCTGCGGGTGGTGTGGGACGTCTCGCTCGACGTGTGGCCCGGCAAGGTCACCGCACTGCTCGGCCGGAACGGTGCTGGGAAGACCAGCACCCTGCGTGCCATCTCGGGGCTGAACAGGGTGTCCGCCGGGACGATCGAGTTCGACGGCCGCGATATCGCGAAGGTGGCGCCGCACCGGCGGGTCCGCCAGGGAATGGCCTACGTGCAGGAGGGGAAGCGGGTCTTCCACCGGCAGACCGTGGAACAGAACCTGATTCTCGGCGGGTACGTCCGCAGGATGAGACGGTCCGCCGTCCGCGAGGAGGTGGAGCGGATCTACGACCTGTTCCCCGTCCTCGGCGCGAAACGCGGCCTGCTCGCCGGTGCGATGTCCGGCGGGCAGCAGCAGATGCTGGCGATCGGGCAGGCGCTGATGGCGAAACCCACCCTGCTACTGCTCGACGAGCCGTCCGGCGGGCTGGCGCCCGTAATCGTCGGCGAGGTCATGGAACGCGTGAACATTCTCAAGGAGGCCGGGCTGGCGGTGCTCCTCGTCGAGCAGGCCGTCGACGCCGCGATGAGCGTGGCCGATCACGTCACCGTCCTCGACGTCGGACGCGTCGTCATGGACGCGGATGCGGGCGAGATCGACGACAGGGCGGTGATCCGGGACGCCTACTTCGGGCGCGTCGGCTGACGACTAGCCGCCGAGGCGGCGGAACACGAGACGAACCGCGAGCCCCAGGTGCGCCATCACCTCGTCCACCGAGATGCGGCCTGCCACCCAGGACACCAGGCTCGACATCCAGACGTCGCCGATCACGCGGATGGCGTTCAACTGGTCGTCGGAGATCTGCTCGACACCGATGGTCTTGGCGAACATCTCCGTCATCAGGGCGCCGAACGCATCCAGTTCGGCCGAGGCCGACGCGTCCGCGAACATGAACGCACGCACCAGGGCCTCGTACCGCGGCCGGTCCTTCTCGAGGACCTCGGTGTTCTTCCGGAGCACGAACAGGATCCGCTCCGACGGGGTGTCGCCGGGGATGGTGACGTTCTCGAACCGGGACCGCATGCCCTCGAACACCATCAGGAGGCCCATCACCAGCATGTGGTTCTTCGACGGGAAGTACCGGTACACGGTGCCCAGCGCGACGCCCGCCCGATCCGCGATGGCGCGCATCTGCACGGCGTCGTACCCGCCCTCGGAGGCGAGTTCCATCGCCGCGGCGACGATCCGCTGGTAACGCTCCCGCTGCGGGGCCTTGGCCCCGCGCGAGGGCAGCTGCCCGTTGCGGAGCAACGACAACAGCCCGTCGCGGCCCGCCGTCAGCGGCTCTTCAGCAGTGCTCATGGACGTCAGCCTAGCGACAGTCACTTCGCCGGCGTCGCGCGACGGTAGCCCCACGTGAGTGCCAAAGTGTGTTCCCCCACACTTTGGCACTCACGTGGGGTGGGAACGAAAAAACTCCGCTGTCGACGTTCTCGACAACGGAGTTTCTGTGAATCGTGGTGGCCAGGGCCGGGATCGAACCGGCGACCTTCCGCTTTTCAGGCGGACGCTCGTACCAACTGAGCTACCTGGCCGGACGGCACCCGAACCGAATGCCTATCGCATTGTGTTGCCGATACCGTGTATCGGCAACACACTTGCGACCCTGACGGGACTCGAACCCGCGACCTCCGCCGTGACAGGGCGGCGCGCTAACCAACTGCGCCACAGGGCCTTGCTTGTCCTGCTGTGCTCTACAAGTGTAGAGCGTTACTGCGTGTCACTTTTACTGCCGTCGAACCATACCGCATGCTCGACACCGGTCAAACGTACCCCCTACGGGATTCGAACCCGCGCTACCGCCTTGAAAGGGCGGCGTCCTAGGCCGCTAGACGAAGGGGGCCCGTCGGATTTCTCCGAACCAGTACCTCAACGGCGTTCCGTTGGGAGCTTGGATAGCTTAGGACACGGATCGAGAATTTCCCAAATCGCCAGGTCAGACTACGAATCGGGCAGTTCTGACCCGGAATCCGGCCATCCGTCCCGCGCAAACTTCTCCAGCCATTCGGGTGAAGCCATCGCCGCGAGGATCACTTCGAGCGATTCGACGAACCGTGTACCGAGGTCGCCCTCCAGCGCGGTCATGTCGGACATGTACCGCTGGCCGGCGAGAGAGGCCGCCAGGACCCGGGTGAACTTCTCCGGGTCGGCATCGGCGCGCAGCGACCCGTCCCGCTGGGCGCGGATCGCGAACGCGTGCGCGGTGCGCCCCCACACCTGCGAGCCACCGGACTGCACGTCCGGGTAGAACTCGGGTTCGACGATCAGCCGGAACTCGGCCCGCACGATGACGCTCGAATGAAACAGCTTCGCCAGGTCGATCACGAAACCGTGCAGCGCCTCGAAGGGCCCGATGTCCGTGCGACTCGTCCACCTGTCGGTCAGGGCGGTGAATTGCTCCACCCCGGACTGGAGGACGGCGCGGGCGAGTTCTTCCTTCGATTGGAAGTGGAAGTACATCGCCCCCTTGGTGGCGTTCGAGCCCTCGAGGATCGTGTTGACCGACGCCGCCGCATAGCCGCGCTTCGCGAACTCGATCGCGGCCGACTCCACCAGTGCAGCGCGAGTGCGTCGCGCACGCTCCTGCTGACGTGCCATGACGGTGAATCCCTCTCCCAAATGTAGTAACCCCCGCTTTTCGCCCTGCAGGGGCGAGCTTGGAGCCATACATAACAGTATCCCCGTTTTGAAAGAACCAACAGAGCAGTCTTTAGATCATGAAAACTTCCATAAAACAAACCTTGCACCCGTTATTCACCCGAAATCGGACCGCCGCCGAAAACACACCAAGTGGTATAATTTGGGTCGGCTCGGGTGCGCTGCAGGGGGTGCGCACCCGAGCCGACCACTTCCATCCCCCGGCACGGCGCGCCGTGCCGGGGGTGCTGTTCTCTCGGTCACCGTCTGCGCACTAGACTCTGGCCCCGCGCCCCTATAGCTCAGTTGGTAGAGCTACGGACTTTTAATCCGCAGGTCGTAGGTTCGAGCCCTACTGGGGGCACCGTCCTGACCGGTTCATCCTGGTCAGGTAGTGCGATAGACGCGTTCGGAGCGGCGGAGTGGTCACCATGTGACCACCCGTCGACCCGGCGACGTGCTCACCTTGGTCGCGGGATGTCGAGAATCCGCGGCCGGCTCCGTCCCCGCAGTGAACACGGCCACAATGGGCCGTACCTCACCAAGGAGGTTCGCCAGTGGACGAGGCGGCACTGCGCACCCTCACCCCCGCTGTGATCGGGATCCTCGTCCGCCGCGGAGCCGACTTCGCGGAGGCCGAGGATGCCGTGCAGGACGCCCTGGTCGAGGCCGTGCGCGTGTGGCCGGACGACCCGCCGCGGGATCCCAAGGGCTGGCTGGTCACCGTGGCCTGGCGGAAGTTCCTCGACACCGCCCGCGCCCACTCCTCCCGCAGGCAGCGCGAGGAACGCATCGAGGCCGAGCCGGTGCCCGGACCGGCCGAGGCGGTCGACGACACGCTCCAGCTGTACTTCCTGTGCGCGCACCCGTCCCTGACACCGGCATCGTCCGTCGCGCTCACGCTGCGCGCGGTCGGCGGCCTGACGACGCGTCAGATCGCGCAGGCCTACCTGGTTCCGGAGGCGACGATGGCCCAGCGCATCAGCCGGGCCAAGCGGACCGTCTCGGGCGTCCGGTTCAACCAGCCCGGCGATGTCGCCACGGTGCTGCGGGTGCTCTACCTGGTGTTCAACGAGGGGTATTCCGGCGAGGTCGACCTCGCCGCCGAGGCGATCCGGCTCACCCGTCAGCTCGCGGCCGCGATCGACCATCCGGAGGTCGCGGGTCTGCTCGCGCTCATGCTGCTTCACCACGCGCGGCGCCCGGCACGGACCGGCCCCGACGGCAGCCTCGTACCCCTCGCCGAGCAGGACCGCAGCCTGTGGGACACCCGTCTGATCGCCGAGGGCGTCGACATCCTCCAGGCGGCCCTGGCCCGCGACCGCCTGGGCGAATTCCAGGCCCAGGCCGCCATCGCCGCGCTCCACGCCGACGCCCGGACGGCCGAGGAGACCGATTGGGTGCAGATCGTCGAGTGGTACGACGAACTGGTGCACCTCACCGACAGCCCGGTGGCCCGCCTCAATCGGGCCGTCGCGGTCGGCGAGGCCGACGGCCCGCGCGCCGGGCTGGCCGCACTCGCGGCGCTGGACGACGCACTGCCCCGTCACACCGCGGTCGCGGCGTATCTCCGCGAGCGGGACGGCGACCTGGCAACGGCGGCACGGCTCTACGCGGAGGCGGCCGACAAGGCGCCCAATCTCCCCGAACGAGACCACCTCACGCGTCAGGCCGCCCGACTCAACGCGCTACTGCGGAGCTGAGCGGCACTCACCCGCGGCGCGGCGCGTCCTCCACCGAGGACACCCGGATCAACCGCCGAACGGCCTCGACGGCGGTCTGCCGCCGCTGCGCCACCGTGCGTTCCCCTGACTTCTTGCCGCCCGGCGCGGTGGCCAGCGATCGGACGACGTCGGTGATCACGAGCAGTAGTTCGCCTGCGTTCCACGACGGATCGACGAACCCCTCCTGCTGCCCTCGGCGAATCTCGGCGGCCTTGGGCCGCAGGGTGACGATCCGCGCGTCGCTGTCCGCGATCTGTTCCCGCATCTCGAGGTCGGCCCACTCCTGCAGCCGTGCGTTCTCGGGGTGCGCCACGTAGTCGTCGAACAAGCGGCCCGCATACCCCGGCAGATCGTCGCCCCGCAGTGCCGTCTGCTCCGTCGTCTCCACGATCCATTGCTGGATGACGGCGTCGAACAGCGCTTCCTTGCTGTCGAAGTACGCGTACAGGCGGTCCTTGCTCGCCCGGGCCGCCTCCGCGATGCGGTTGATCCGGGCCCCGGCGACTCCGTAGCGGGCGAATTCGTCCTTGGCCGCGGCGAGGATCCGGTCGCGCGTGGCTTCTCCCGCTGATCGCATGCCGACATCCTAAATTGCCCGTTGCCGAACCATTTGGTTCGGCGTAGCCTGCGCAGTTGACGAACAATCTGGTTCGGAAACTCTTCGACCTTCCCGTCCGCACGAGAACCCGAGGTACGACCATGAACATCGATCAGGCCCGCAGCACGTTCCACGAGCTTCGACAGCGCGACGCCGGCGTCTCCCCCGACGAACTCGACGCCGTGTGGGCGGCACTCGACACCGTGCGGGCCGAGGACATCCTCGGCAGCTGGAAGGGCGACGACTTCGCCACCGGGCACCGCCTGCACGACAAGCTGGTCGCGAGCCGCTGGCACGGAAAGACGTTCCACTCCCTCGAGGACGCGAAACCGTTGATCTGCCGGGACGCAGACGGGAACCTCTATTCCGACGTCGAGGGCGGCAACGGCGAGGCCAGTCTGTGGAACATCGAGTTCCGGGGCGAGGTCACCGCCACCATGGTGTACGACGGCGCCCCCATCTTCGATCACTTCAAGAAGGTCGACGACTCGACCCTCATGGGCATCATGAACGGCAAGTCCGCACTGGTCCTCGACGGCGGCAGGCACTACTACTTCCTGCTCGAAAGAGACTGAGCCCCAATGCAGGTCACCGCAGCGCTCTCCCTCGGTCCCGAGTCTCCGTTCACGCTGGAGACGGTCGAACTCGACGAGCCCCGCGCGGACGAGGTTCTGGTGCGGGTCGTCGCCACCGGCCTGTGCCACACGGACCTCGTCACCAAGGCGGCACTCCCCACCGCCGCCGGTCCGGCCGTCCTCGGGCACGAAGGTGCCGGGATCGTGGTCGACGTCGGGGCACGCGTGAGCGGGATAGCGCCCGGCGATCATGTGATTCTCAGCTACCGCCACTGCGGTGACTGCGACCAATGCCGAAGTGCGGGTCCGGCGTACTGCGTCGACGCGCACCGCCTGAACAGTTCGGGCAGGCGTGTGGACGGTTCGGCCACCGTCACCCGGAACGGCGAACCGGTGCGCGCCGCCTTCTTCGGCCAGTCCAGCTTCGCCGACCACGTTCTCGCGACGGCCGACAACATCGTCGTCGTCGACGAGTCCGTCGACCTGGCCGCCGCGGCGCCGCTCGGCTGCGGGTTCCAGACGGGTGCCGGTGCGGTACTGAACGTGCTCCGGCCCGGCAGCGATTCGAGTGTGGTCGTCTTCGGCGCGGGCAGCGTCGGGTTCGCTGCGCTGCTCGCCGCCCGATCAAAAGGTGTCGCAACAATTTTCGCGGTCGATCCAGTGCCCGCGCGGCGTGCGCTCGCGGCGGAGTTCGGTGCGGTCGCGCTCGATCCCGGGACGCAGGACGTCGTCGCGGCGATCCGCGCGGGGACCGGCGGCGGCGCCACCCACACCCTGGACACGACGGGGATCCCCGCCGTCATCGGTCAGGCGCTGTCGTCGCTGCGGGCGCGAGGCAGCGCGGTGGTCGTCGGACTGGGCACACCCGAAGTGGCGGTGAACATTCAGGACCTGATGCTGAACGGCAAGACCCTCCGCGGCTGCGTCGAGGGCGATTCGTCCGTGCAGCAGTTCATTCCGCAGTTGCTGGCGTTGCACGCCGAGGGGAGGTTCCCGTTCGACCGTCTCGTCACCGAGTACCGGTTCGAGGACATCAACCGCGCCGTCGCCGATCAGGCTGCGGGGACGGTGATCAAACCCGTGCTCGTGTGGTGAATTGTCAGGGCGCGGCGGGTGACGGCCCGTCGCCGACCTGCCCGTCTTTCGCTTTCGTGTCCCCGCGCATCTCGGCGAGATCCTCACCGCGCTTGCGGTACGTGAAGCTGACTCCGGCGACGCCGAGGAACAGCACCACCCCGATGATGGCGCCGGCGAGCGACGCACCGCGGAATCCGGGCGCGTCGACGTCCATGATCCGTTCGCCGGCGTGCGCCGCGCTGTTGCCGCCGAGCACCACGCTGAGCGTCAGCAGATTGGGCAGCACCACAAGGACTCCGAGGATCAGCAACACGATCTGCACGGGCTTGAACCGGCGCTTGCGGAACAACCGCCACGCCCCGCGGAACAGCAGCAGGGGCAGCAGCGTGCACAGGGTGCCGAACAAGAGTCCCCACAGGATGCCGCCGCCGAAGCTGCCATCCGCCATCCCGCCCACGTTCTGCGCCCACGCCCGCGGGAGGTACGCCGCGAGGATGAAATACGCGATGACCAGCACCACCAGGAGGACGGCGATCCCGATGGCCTTCTTGGCCCACGACGGCAGTCCCGACTTCGCCGGCGTGGTGGTGGATGCGCTGTTGTCGGTCGTCATGACTGGTCTCCCTGCGTCGGCAACGGTTCTTCGTCCAGCACCTGCTTCGCCAGTCGCTTCGGCGCGACGAGCGTGTACGACGTCCTGATCCACTCACGCAGCTGTTCCCACCGGGGCCCGTCCGCGTCCGCGACGTCCACTGCGATCCAGCCGTGTCTACCGAGACCGTATCCCGCGGGCTCAGCCCCCGGTTCCGTCGCGACCACCGCTTCTGCCTCGTCGACGGTGAGCTTCACCGTCAACCGGGTGGCGTCCACGTCGCTGAACACGAAGTTCTTGCCCCGCACCCGGAACGTCGGGTGCCCGTCCCACTGGGCGATGTCCACCCGTACGGCTTCGGGCAATTCGGCGGCGATCTGTTCGAGGCGGCTCATGTTGTTGCCCATGTGACGATTGTCGGCAGCACCCCGACCGACCGCAACAGGCATATCGGACATACGGGATTCACTAATGTCGGAAGTCCGGGGGTTTCGACGAAGAGCCCCATGACGAGGCAGGCATCCATGGCATCGATCGACGACCTTCTGTCCCAGATTCCGATCAACCAGATCGCCCGGCAACTCGGCGTCGACGAGGCCACCGCCGAGACCGCAGTGAAGTCGGCGCTGCCGACGCTCGTCGGCGGGCTCGGCGCCAACGCCGAGGACCCGGACGGCGCCGCGTCCCTGCAGAGCGCGCTGCACGATCACCGCGGCACGACGCTGCTGGACGGCGGAATCGACATCGACCAGGTCGACACGGACGACGGCGACAAGATCGTGTCCAACATCTTCGGCGGCGAACGTGACCAGGTGGCGAGCACACTCGGCGGGGTCGGCGGCGGCAGCGGAGTGGGCAGCGACCTCATGAAGCAGTTGCTGCCGATCCTCGCGCCGATCGTGCTGGCGTACATCGCCAAGCAGGTGACGGGCGGCGGTTCCGCTCCGCAGGCGCAGCCGCAAGATGCGGGCCAGGCAGGCGGAGGTCTCGGGGACGTACTGGGCGGACTCCTCGGAGGCGGCGGCGGTTCCGGCGGGCTCGGCGGGGTTCTCGGTGGCCTGCTCGGGAAGGGTGCGGGCGGCGGACTGGGCGACATGCTCGCCGGACTGCTCGGCGGCGGAAAGAAGTAGCGAGACGGGGCGGCGGGTCACCGCCGCCCCGCAGGGTGTCGATATTCACACCTGGGGTGGATCGAATTCCCAGGAGACTCGGAGCCGGACGAAGCGCCTCCTACGCAACCGTCGACACGGCTCGAGTTAGGGCGGGGAATCTGTGGAGACCCACAAATCTGTGATCGTCCACAACTGCCCGCGCGTCGCTGTGATGATCTCTCCCTGGGATGATTACGCTGGTCACCGCACACGCAACCTCATCAGTACACTGTCATGTAACGGTTCGCCGCGTGGCGGCGACACATCCCGGAAGGTCCATTACGGATCGGTAACTTCGACGGTTCCCGGGCCGCCGACGGCGTTTACCAACCTACTTACGGTGCCGTAGGCTGAACAAAGTCAAATTTGAGCTACTGGAGGCATTACACATGGCGAGGGACCTGACCCAACTCGAACTGCTGCAGGAGTTGTCGCCGGTTGCAGAAGAGAACGTCAACCGCCACCTCTCCATGGCCAAGGAATGGCACCCCCACGACTATGTTCCGTGGGACGAGGGGCGCAACTTCGCCGCGATGGGCGGCACCGATTGGGACCCCGAGCAGTCGCAGCTCGACGAGGTCGCCAAGGCCGCGATGATCACGAACCTCCTCACCGAGGACAACCTGCCGTCGTACCACCGCGAGATCGCGGAGAACTTTTCCCAGGACGGCGCATGGGGAACATGGGTCGGTCGCTGGACCGCCGAGGAGAACCGTCACGGGATCGTGATGCGCGATTACCTCGTCGTGACCCGCGCCGTCGACCCCGTCCAGCTCGAGCAGTTCCGCATGGAGCACATGACGAACGGCTTCGCCTCCCCCGCCGACGTCGACGCAGGCTTCCTCCACTCCGTCGCGTACGTCACGTTCCAGGAACTCGCCACCCGTGTGAGCCACCGCAACACCGGCAAGGCGTGCAAGGACCCGATCGCCGACAAGATGCTGCAGCGCATCGCGGCCGACGAGAATCTGCACATGATCTTCTACCGCAACATGTGTGGTGCGGCCCTCGACCTCGCGCCCGACCAGGCGCTCGAGGCCGTCAACATGATCGTCCAGAACTTCCAGATGCCGGGCGCCGGTATGCCGAACTTCCGGCGCAACGGTGTGCTCATGGCCAAGCACGGCATCTACGACTTGCGTCAGCACCTCGAAGAGGTCGTGATGCCCGTCCTGCGCAAGTGGAACATCTTCGAGCGGAACGATTTCACCGCCCGCGGCGAGGAGATCCGCGAGAGCCTCGGCAAGTTCCTCGAGAACCTCGAGGGCCAGGCCACCAAGTTCGAGGAGCAGCGCGACCGCATGCTGGCCCGCGAGGCCAAGAAGCGCGAGCAGAAGGCTTCCTGACCTAAACAGTTATCCTGTGCCCGGTACCGGATTCGGTACCGGGCACAGTTTTTTCCAGCACTTTCCCAGAGGTCGTCAATGTCATCCCTTCGTATCGGATCGCTCGAGCTGCGCAGTCCGGTGGTTCTGGCCCCCATGGCCGGGATCACCAACGTCGCCTTCCGCACGCTGTGCCGTGAGCTCGAGACGGAACGCGCGGGCAGCACGTCCGGCCTGTACGTCTGCGAGATGGTGACCGCGCGTGCGCTGGTCGAGCGGCAGCCCGCGACCCTGCACATGACGACGTTCGGCCCGACCGAGACGCCACGGTCCCTGCAGCTGTACACCGTCGACCCGGACACCACGTACGCGGCGGCCAAGATGATCGTGGACGAGAACATGGCCGACCACATCGACATGAACTTCGGCTGCCCCGTCCCCAAGGTGACCCGCAAGGGTGGCGGTGCGGCGCTGCCGTACAAGCGCACGCTGTTCGGCCGGATCGTCGCGGCGGCCGTGAAGGCGACCGAGGGCACCGACGTCCCGGTGACCGTCAAGTTCCGCGTCGGCATCGACGCCGAGCATCACACGCATCTCGACGCCGGCCGGATCGCCGCCGGGGAGGGCGCCGCCGCCGTCGCGCTGCACGCGCGTACCGCCTCGCAGCGGTACTCCGGCACGGCCGACTGGAACGAGATCGCCCGGCTCAAGGAACACGTCACGGACGTGCCCGTCCTCGGGAACGGCGACATCTTCGCGGCCGAGGACGCGGCCCGCATGATGGAGCAGACCGGGTGCGACGGCGTCGTCGTCGGACGCGGGTGCCTCGGCAGGCCGTGGCTGTTCGCGGAGCTGAGCGCGGCACTGAACGGAAAGCCGCAGCCCACTCCGCCCAACCTCGGCGAGGTGGCCACGATCATCCGCAGGCACGCGGAACTCCTCGCCGATCACCACGGCGAGGACAAGGGCCTGCGCGAACTGCGCAAGCACGTGTCCTGGTACCTGCGGGGCTTCCCCGCCGGGTCCGAACTGCGGGTCGCGATGGCCCTCGTGAGCAAACTCACCGAACTCGACGACCTCCTCGTCCAGCTCGATCCGACCATCCCGTTCCCCAAGGACGCCGAGGGTCCGCGCGGGCGGCAGGGATCGCCCGGCACGGTCGCCCTCCCTGAGGGGTGGCTCGACGACCCCGACGACTGCCTGGTGCCCGCCGGCGCCGACCTCATGCATTCCGGTGGTTAGCAGCGCGAACGCGCGTCACCTCGCTACTTGTGGGGAGCCTCGACGTTCGATAAGTACTATGGCTGGAATCCGTCGGGGCCGACGGAGGTCCGAGTCGGCGGAGAGGTCAGGTTGCATCGGTGGGTGATGATCACAGTGCGGACTCACCGACTCCCGAATCCCGCGCCCCCTGGGAGCGTCCTCTAGCGGATCCCAGCTACCGGGAAGCCCAGTCGGGGCGGCCGCGGCGACTCCCACCGCGACAGCCACCTCCCGAACGGCGGCCTCCCGAACCGCCCGCAGCCCCCGAGCACCGTGCACCGGTGGAACGCACCGAACCGTCGCGCCACGACAGCGGCCGGATCGGCCGCCGGGCCGCGGGCGGACCCACCGAGGCGCTCTCCGTCGCCGACCTGGTGAAGAAGGTCGCCGAGGACGACGCGAGCGATCCGGAGAAGACGGAGACGATTCCCCCGATCGACGAGCGGCAGCCGCCGCCTCCCGGGGTTCCGCCGCGCAAGACCCCACCGGCAGCGCCGCCGGCAGCCCCGCCGTCGGAGCCGCCGCAGAGCACGCCCGAACCCGAACGGGTCGCAGATTCCGCCGAGACCACCGCGGTACCGCAGGTGGTCGGCAACCCGGGCACCACACGCCTGGCCCTCAACAAGACCCGCAAACGCAAGCGTCTGCGCGCAGCGGGACGCGCCGTCGTCGCGCTCGTCGCGGTGGTCGCACTCGCCGGAACCGGCATCGTCTGGGGCTACCTGCGCTCCACCGAGGGCAAGTTCGACCAGATCGCGGCACTCGACACCGAGTCGACCGACATCGTCGACGCCGTCGGGCAGACCGGTGACGAGACCTACCTCATCGTCGGCACCGACACCCGCGCCGGCGCGAGCGGCGAGGTCGGCGCCGGAACCATCGACGACGCCGAGGGCTCCCGCGCCGACACGGTGATGCTCGTCAACATCCCCGCCGACCGGAGCCGGGTGGTCGCGGTGTCGTTCCCCCGCGACCTCGACGTCGAGCGACCCGTCTGCCAGGGCTGGGACAACGACAGCGGCAGCTACACCGGCGAGACCTTCCCCGCCGCCGACGGCGACAAACTCAACGCCACGTACGCTCTCGGCGGACCGAAATGCCTGGTGAAGGTGATCCAGAAGATGTCGGGCCTGAAAATCGGCCACTTCGTCGGCATGGACTTCGCCGGCTTCGAGTCGATGGTCAACGAGATCGGCGGGGTCAAGGTCTGTACCACCCAGCCACTCGAGGACGACGTACTCGGCACCGTTCTGCCGCAGGCGGGCACCCAGATGCTCGACGGCAAGACGGCACTGAACTTCGTCCGCGCCAGACACGTCGAGGCGGAGGGCAACGGCGACTACGGGCGCATCAACCGGCAGCAGAGATTCCTCTCCGCCCTGCTGAGGGGCGCCCTGTCCAGTCAGGTGCTGCTCAATCCCGGCAAACTGAACGGTTTCATCAACGCGTTCACCCGCGACACGTTCGTGGAGAACATCGACACGAAGTCGCTGGTCACGCTCGGGCGCTCACTGCAGAACGTCGACGCGGGCGCGGTCACCTTCCTGACCGTGCCCACCGCGGGCACCACCGAGTGGGGCAACGAGATTCCCCGCACCGACGACATCAAGGCCATCTTCCGGGCCATCATCGACGACGAGGCGCTGCCCGGCGAGAAGCGGGCGGAACCGTTGCCCTCGAACGCCCCCGAACCGCAGGCCGCGCCGCCCGCCCCGGAGACGGTCCAGGCCGTCGACCCGTCCAGCGTGACCGTGCAGGTGTCGAACGCATCGGGTGAGTCGGGGCTGGCCGCGACCGTCGCCGACAATCTCGCCGCCGAGGGCTTCCAGATCTACAACGTCGGCAACTACACGGGCACCAGCAGCGAGACCGTCATCCGGTTCTCGCCGGGCCACGAGGCCGAGGCGGCGACCCTGGCGTCGTCGTTCCCGGGTGCGGTGCTCGAGGCGACCACCGGACTCGGAACGGTCGTGGAGGTCGCGCTCGGTTCGAGCTTCTCCGGGACCGTGCAGACACCGAGTCCGATCGACACTCCGCTGAACGTGTCGGACGTGCGAATCGGCCAGCCGGAGGACGCGGAAATCCCCGCGGACCTGGCGGTTGTGAACGCAGGCGACACGTCCTGCGATTGAGCGCACGCTCAGCAGCGTCGTTCACCCTGCGTTCACCGTGTGATCGTGACTTGGTTTCCCGTGCACCGTAGGCTGTGACCTCATGCGCGTGGCTTACAACGAACAGATGACCGAGCTTGCCGACCTTCTCGGTGAGATGGCGGGGCTTGCGGGGGTCGCCATGGAGCGAGCCACCCAGTCGCTGCTCCAGGCAGACCTCTCGCTCGCCGAGCAGGTCATCGGCGAGCACGACAAGATCACCGAGCTCAGCACCATCTGCGAGGAGCGGGCGTTCGCCCTCCTCGCCCTGCAGGCACCGGTCGCCGGCGACCTCCGCTCCGTCGTCAGCGGAATCCAGATCGTCGCCGACATCGACCGGATGGGTGCGCTGGCGCTCCACGTCGCCAAGATCGCGCGCCGCCGACATCCCAACCACGTGCTCCCCGAAGAGGTCAACGGCTACTTCGCCGAGATGGGGCGCATCGCCGTCTCCATCGGCGCCGCCGCCCGCGAAGTCCTCGAGACGCGCGACCCCGAGCGTGCCGCGCGCCTGCGCGAAGAGGACGAGGCGATGGACGACCTCCACCGGCACCTGTTCACCGTGCTCATGGACCGCGAGTGGAAACACGGCGTGGCCGCCGCCGTCGACGTCACCCTGCTCGGCCGCTTCTACGAGCGTTTTGCCGACCACGCCGTCGAGGTGGGCCGCCGGGTGATCTTCCTGGTCACCGGCAAGCTGCCCGACGACACCGAGACCGCCGTGAAAGACGCCGACAACCTCACGTCCTACCCGGAACTGTAGAACTCCCCCAACACTTTTCGAACGAACGGGACGCTCGTACGGTCTGACCGTGCGAGCGTCCCGTTCGTTCGCTGGAAGTCGTCCATACGATAAGAACGCCCCGGCCGAAGATCCGGCCGGGGCGTTCTCCTCGGTGTGCGTTATCCGAAGCGGCCCGAGATGTAGTCCTCGGTGGCCTTCTGCGTCGGGTTGGAGAAGATCTTCTCGGTGTCGTCGATCTCGACGAGACGTCCCGGCTTGCCGGTGGCCTCGAGGTTGAAGAACGCGGTCTGGTCACTCACACGCGCGGCCTGCTGCATGTTGTGGGTGACGATCACGATGGTGAAGTCCTTCTTCAGCTCCGTGATGAGGTCCTCGATCGCGAGGGTCGAAATGGGGTCGAGCGCCGAGCAGGGCTCGTCCATCAGCAGGACATCGGGCGAGACGGCGATGGCCCGGGCGATGCACAGACGCTGCTGCTGACCGCCGGAGAGTCCGCCACCGGGCTTGTCGAGACGGTCCTTGACCTCGTTCCACAGGTTCGCGCCGCGCAGCGACCGCTCGGCCACCTCGTCGAGACGCTTCTTGCTGCGCTCGCCCTGCAACTTGAGGCCGGCCACCACGTTGTCCTTGATGGACATCGTCGGGAACGGGTTGGGACGCTGGAACACCATACCGATCGTCTTGCGGACGCCGACCGGGTCGATGCCGGAACCGTAGATGTCCTCACCGTCGAGGAGGATCGAACCCTCCACGCGCGCACCGGGAGTCACCTCGTGCATGCGGTTCAGCGAACGCAGCACGGTCGACTTGCCGCAACCGGACGGACCGATGAACGCGGTCACGTTCCGCGGGGGGACCGACAGCCCGACATCGGCGACGGCGTGGAACTTGCCGTAGTAGATGTTGACGTCCTTGAGATCCAGACGCTTGGCCATTACCGGCTCCCTACTGATTGATGTACGAACTCGAGTGTATGTGTCACTTGCTGCGGACCTGTGAGAAGTGGCCGACGACCTTGGCCGCGATGTTGAGGACGGCGATCAGGAGGATCAGCGTCAGCGCCGCGCCCCAGATGCGGTTGGTACCGGCATCGGTCGGGTTGTTCATCTCGGCGACCATGACGCCGGGCAGGGTGCCCATCTCGCCGCCGAACAGGTTGAAGTTGATGAACGGTGCGTACCCCACCAGGATCAGCAGCGGAGCAGTCTCGCCCATCACGCGGGCCAGCGCCAGCATGACGCCGGTGATGATGCCCGGCAGCGCGGTGGGCAGCACGATCTTGGCGATCGTCTTCCACTTCGGAACGCCCAGCGCGTACGACGCCTCGCGCAGGTCCTGTGGCACGATGCGGAGCATCTCCTCCGTGCTGCGGACGACGACGGGCACCATCAGCAGGACCAGGGCGAGCGCCACCGCGAACCCGGACTTCGGGAAGCCGAACGTCGCGATCCACAGGGCATAGATGAACAGGGCGGCCACGATCGACGGGACACCGCTGAGGATGTCGACCATGAACGTGGTCAGCTTCGCCAGCCGCGACTTCCGGTCGGCGTACTCGACGAGGTAGATCGCGACGAACAGTCCGAGCGGGATGGACAGCACCGCGCAGACGAGTCCCTGCAGGATCGTGCCGATCAGCGCGTGGTAGATACCGCCGCCCTCGGCCGACGACGTGAGTCCGCTGAGCGAGTGGGTGAACCAGGTGGCCGACGTCAGGGCGGGAATACCCTTGACGACGGCGGTGATCAGGACCCACACCAGCGGAACCAGGGCGACGAGCACTGCCAGCGTCACGAGAACGGTGGCGGTGATATCGGTGATGCGCCGCCGGGTACCGACACCCCGGAAGGTGGGTGCCTTGACCGGCTTGTCGAGTGTCGCGGTCATGGGTCAGTCCTTCTTTCCTGCGATCACGGCGCGGGCCGCGGCGTTCACGACGAACGTGAGCACGAAGAGCACCAGACCTGCGGCGATGTACGCGCCGGCCTGGATGTTGTTGTTGAACTCCGCGTAGCCGAGGGCGATCTTGGACGCGATGGTGGCGCCGCCGTCGAACAGCGACCATCCGAAGGGCTGCGACGTGGTGCGCAGGATCAGGTACAGCGCCATGGTCTCACCGAGGGCGCGACCGAGGCCCAGCATCGAACCACTGATGTAGCCGGACTTACCGAACGGAATGATCGTGGTACGCACCACTTCCCACCGGGTGGCGCCCAGGGCGAGCGCCGCCTCGATATGGGACGTCGGTGTCTGGACGAACACTTCGCGGGTCACGGCGGTGATGACGGGAAGGATCATCACGGCGAGGACGATGCCGGCCGTGAAGATGGTGCCGCCGCCGGTGATCGAACCGCTGCCCGTCGCGAACAGCGGGAACCAGCCGAGGGTCTCATTGAGCCACACCGCAAGCGGCCTGATTGCCGGCGCGAACACCAGCAGACCCCAGAGGCCGTAGACGATCGACGGCACCGCGGCCAGCAGGTCGATGACGTACGCCAGCGGACGCTTGAGCCAGCTCGGCGAATATTCGGTGAGGAAGATCGCGATACCCAGCGCAACCGGCATCGCGAGCACGAGCGCGAACAGCGACACCAGAACCGTCACCTGGAAGAGGTCGAGCACACCGAACGCCATCGCGTTGATGTCCTGGGTGACCCACTCGCGGCTGGTGAGGAAGTTGACCTGGTTCCGGCTCAGCGCGGGAACGGCACGCCAGACGAGGAAGATGCCGATCGCGGCGATGAGGATGGAGATGACGATCGCCGACGTGGTCGTGAGGGACTTGAAGATCCGGTCTCCCGGCCTCGCGACGGCCTTGCCGCGAGGTGTATCGGTCGGGGTCGGGGTTTCGGCCTTGGTGGAACTCAACTCGGCCTCCGGAGTGCCGTTCGGACCGCCCACCCCGGCCCCGCCGGAAGCGGAGCCGGAGGCGCGAGGTGCTGATTCGGTGTGCGCTTCACTCATCTGCGCTCCCAATCTTTCATCGTCAGAATATCGAGTCATGGGCGGGTCCGAACGACTTACCGTGTGAATCAGCCGATTGCGGCGACCGACGCGTTCAGCTTCTCCTTCATGGAGTCGGGCAGCGGCACGTAGCCCTGCGCGGCCAGGTTGTCCTGGCCCTCGTTGGCGGCGCTGGTCAGGAACGACTTGACCGCTGCGGAGGTGTCGGCGTCGTAGCCCTTCGAGCACACGATCTCGTAGGTGGCGAGCACCAGCGGGTACGCGCCGGCTTCCTTGGTGCCGAAGATCGAGGCGAGGTCGAGGGTCAGGTCGCCCTCGCCCGCACCCTTGAACTGCGCACCCTCGATGGCCTTCGCCGCGGACTCGTCGGACAGCGCGACGGGGCCCGAGCCGGTGTCGATCTGCGCTGCCGACAGCTTGTTCTGGTCTGCGTACGACTTCTCGACGTAGGTGATCGAGCCGGGGGCGGAGGCCACTGCCTGCGCGACACCGGCCGACCCCTTGGCGCCCTCACCGATGCCGCCGGTGAAGTCGGAGCCGGCACCGGTGGTCCAGGCGCCGTTCGAGGCGGCGGTGAGGTACTGCTGGAAGTTGTCGGTGGTTCCCGAGGAGTCCGAGCGGATGATCGCGGTGATGTCCTGGTCCGGCAGGGTGGCGCCCGGGTTGAGGGCGGCGATGGCCGGGTCGTTCCACTTCTTGATGGTGCCGTTGAAGATCTTGGCGGTCACTTCACCGTTCAGCACCAGGTCCTCGACACCGTCGAGGTTGTAGGCGACCGCGACGGGCCCGAAGACGAGGGGAAGGTTCCACGCCTCGCCGCCGACGCAACGCGCCTTGGCCTGCTCGGCCTGCTCGGTCTTGATCGCCGAGTCGGAACCGGCGAAGTCGACCTGACCCGCGATGAACTGGGTACGTCCGTCACCGGAACCGCTGGGGTTGTACGCCAGGTTGACGGTCTTGCCCTTCTCCTGGCACACGGAGATGTAGGTGGAGACGAACTGGTCCATGGCGTTCTTCTGCGCCGAGGAACCGGCCGAGGAGAGGTTGGCCTTGCCCTCGCACGTCGCGCTCGAGGCGGCTACGTCGACGCCGCTCGACGCGGCGTTGTTGTCGCTGCCACACGCGGCCAAGGTCATGGCACCCAGGGCCACTGCACCGAGCAGGGCGCCATTGCGCTTGAGATTCACCTAGTCCTCCGGAAATACCGTCTCGCCCTGGATCGGGCGGCGACATGAGGCGCGGACCGGGAGGATCCTGCACCAGGCAGCACGGCGCTGCCCACGGAGAAACCTAGGGGTAGCTAATGTCCAGTTGGACCACGATCGGTGAACGGAAAGTGAACAGACCGAGCATTTGCCCATATTTCCGAGACGAACGACGGGTGCCGAAGTAAGAGGAGCGCCTCAGGCTCGCGCGTACGCGACGTCGGTGTGGAACCGCTCGAACCCGAGCCGGTCGTAGGTGTGCAGCGCCGACGTGTTGTCGCCCTCGACGTAGAGCAGCACCGCACCGAGCCCGCGGTCACGCAGGTAGTGCAGTCCGGCGAGTGTGAGCAACCGGCCGAGACCGCGCCCCTGGGCGTCGGGTCCGATGGCCACCACGTAGACCTCACCGATGGCCGGCTCGTCGCCCTGCTGCGGGTGCACCTTGGTCCAGTGGAATCCGAGCAGCCGCTTCTCGTCCGCCGTGCCGTACGCCATGAACAGCCCGGCCGGATCGAACCAGGCCTCCGCGCGGCGTTCGGCCATTTCCCGTTCGGTCCACGACCCCTGCTCGGGGTGCCAGGCGAAGGCGGCGGCGTTGACCCGCAGCACCTCGGGATCATCCTCGACTCCGCGGTACAAGCGGAGTGAAATATCCTCCGGCACAACGATTTCCGGAAGCTCGGCACCCTCGAGTGGACGCCGGAGCTGCAGCAGTTCGCGTGCACCGCTCAGCCCGAGGCGGTGCGCCACCGCCTGCGCCGCGGGCAGGTTGCCGTGCGCCCACACCCGGGTGTCCGGACCACCCTCGGACAGGACCTCGGTAACCAGCCGGCTACCGATCCCCCGGCCGCGCGCCTCGGGATCGACCGCGAGTTCGGCCATCGCGGGGTGCTCGCCGTGACCCGGCTGCAGCTGCGCGTACCCGACGATCCGATGGGCGTCGGTCTCCACGAGATGACGGACACCGTCGCCGCCGGCCCCGGACACGGCGTGCACGCCCTGCTCCGACACGGGCGCGGTTCCGTCCGCTGCCGTCGCGCGGTCGAGCAGTGCGGACACGTCCGCGGCCTGCTTGCCGTCGAGTCGATCGGTCCAGGACTGCACCGAAGCGCTCACTGGATCACAGGTCCTTCCGCGGATTCGAAGTCTGCATCTTCGGCATCGAGGTCGTCGACCGGCGGCACCGGCGCACCCGACTTGCTGCGGGTGGGACGGACGGCCTTGTATCCGACGTTGCGGACTGTACCGATCAAGGATTCGTACTCGCTGCCCAGCTTGGCGCGCAGACGACGCACGTGGACGTCCACCGTGCGGGTACCACCGAAGAAGTCGTATCCCCACACCTCCTGCAGCAACTGCGCGCGGGTGAAGACGCGACCCGCGTGCTGCGCCAGGTACTTGAGGAGTTCGAACTCCTTGTAGGTGAGGTCGAGGGGGCGGCCACGCAGCCGGGCCGTGTACGTGCCCTCGTCGATGACCAGTTCGCCGAGCGTGATCTTGCCCGACGCCTCCGGGCTGGCGACGCCGCCGGCACGTCCGACCAGCAGTCGGAGGCGGGCGTCCACCTCGGCCGGCCCGGTGCCCGGGAGCAGGATGTCGTCGAGACCCCAGTCGGAATTGACCGCCACCAGGCCACCCTCGGTGAGCACCGCCACCACGGGGACCGCGGAACCCGTGCTGCCCAGCAGCCGGCAGAGGCCGCGGGCCGCCGCGAGATCGGTGCGCGCATCCACCAGGGCGATGTCGGCGGAGCTCGCTTCCAGGAGAGAGGACACCTCCGTCGGGGCAGGCCGCACCGAATGCGCCAGCAGGGCGAGGGCAGGCAGAACTGCCTCGGGGTTCGGGTCGGAGGTAAGAAGCAGTAGCTCCACACAGCCTCCCATCTCGTCGCCGTCGTACCCGGCCGGCCGACGGATGGTTCGTCCGCCGGTCCAGGTAGATCGACACTGAAGGTATCGACACTTTTGTCGGTGACAGAGTAGCGCGCC
This sequence comes from Rhodococcus sp. ACS1, assembly GCF_002300155.1. Lineage (NCBI taxonomy): Bacteria > Bacillati > Actinomycetota > Actinomycetes > Mycobacteriales > Nocardiaceae > Rhodococcus > Rhodococcus sp. ACS1. The sequence goes on along the minus strand of NZ_NSDZ01000005.1, from coordinate 1,173,052 downwards.
GCCGTCAAGGTCCGTCGCACCGAACCCCGGCAACCGGCGCGAAGGTTGCACCGGCACCGTGTCCGTCACAATGGGGCCGTGCGGAAACTCATCATCGGAATCATCTTCCTCGTGGCACTCGGTCTCGTCGTCGACTTCGGTTCGGCGGCGTACGCGGAATACCGGGTGTCGCGGGAACTGCGGGCGGGCGCGTCCCTCACCGCGGATCCCGAGGTGACGGTGCACGGCTTCCCCTTCCTCACCCAGGCGTGGGCCGGGAAGTACGAGAACATCGAGATCCGCGCCCAGGGAGTACAGAGCGACGTGGTCGGTGAGGTGACGATCGAGTCCACCCTCCTGGGCGTGTCCGCGCCGCTGTCCGACCTCGTCGACGGCTCCGTCACGAGCCTTCCGGTCGACCACCTCTCCGGCCGCATGCTCATCGACGCCACCGACCTCGGCCGCTTCCTCGACATCCCCGACCTGCAGGTTTCGGCCCCGCCGGCCAGCAAGTCGGACGGGACCGGCGGCTCCGGCGGCTCCGGAATGACGACCGCGGGCGGCGTCGTCCTCACCGGCACCGTCCCCGTCGGCCCGCTCGAGACCACCGTCAGCGTGCAGGCCGACCTGGTCCTCGACGGCGATCAGGTGAAGATCGTCGCCAGCGACTTCTACTTCGGGCCCGAGGGCCACGCCGACTTCACCATCCCCGAGCCGCTCGCCCCCGCGATCCTCGGCCTCTTCACCCGGACCATCGACCCCCGGGAACTGCCGTTCGGCGTCCAGCCGACGGAGGTGTACGCGGAGGGCTCGCAGATCGTCATCGAGGGTGTCGGCGACAACGTCACGATCGACCTGAACGAACTGCAGAGCCGATGACCGGAATCACACTGTTACTGATCGCACTGTTCGCGGCCCTCGCGTTCGGGCTCGTCTGGCAGCGCCGCCAGGGGAAGGTCCGGACCACCGGCGAGACGACCGCGGCAGTGACCGACGAGCGACGCCTGCTGCTCGAGGCGGCGGGCGTCGGGTCGGGTTCGGGGCACGGGCGACCGGCCACCGTTCTCCACTTCTCCGCCGACTGGTGCGGACCCTGCGCAGCGGTGCGCAGGGTCGTCGGACAGGTCGTCGCGGACCTCACCGGCGAGCCGGAACCTCCCGTCGAGGTGGAAGTCGACATCGACGAGTATCCCGCTCTCGCCAAGGAACTCGGCGTTCTGTCGTTGCCGACGACGTTCATTCTCGACGCCGACCTGCAGCAATGCTTCCGGGTGTCCGGGGTGCCCTCAGCGGCCGACCTGAGGGCGGCGCTCGGACCCCTCACCCGGCCCCCGGCTTCAAATTCCTGAAGAACCGGGTAAACTCGTCGTCGTGCAATCCAGCCACGAGCTCATGCTCACCCGACGCCGCACGGTAGACCTGTGCCGCCTCGGGGCTTGTTGCTGTACCTGTTGCTGATCACCAGGGCTGTCGCTTTCTGCTGACACCGCGGACTCCGCGCACGTGATCGAAACCCGATGACGACGTCGTCCGTCGTTGCTCGGCGCCAGGCAAGCATTCAGGACTCAACGCAGGAGCACTTCTCATGTCCACAACACTCGAGGTCGAGCAGGTCGACGTTCGTGGCCCCCGGTTCGCCGCCTGGGTCACCACCGCAGTCCTCGTCGCCATCCTCGTCGTGTCGACGTTCTCGCTGGTCGCAGCAGGAATTCTGCTGGCACTGCAGGCGGTCGTCTTCGCGGCAGGCGCGGCCTCCGGGCCGCGGCGCAGCCCGTACGGCCGGATCTTCGGCAGCCTCGTCGCGCCGCGACTCACTCCGGTGAGCGAACGCGAACCCGCCGCACCGCTGCGGTTCGCGCAGCTCGTCGGCTTCGTCTTCGCCGCCGTCGGCACCGTCGGCTTCTTCGCCGGCTCCGGCCTCGTCGGCGCCGTGGCCACCGCATTCGCCCTGTTCGCGGCGTTCCTCAACGCCGCATTCGGGTTCTGTCTCGGCTGCCAGATCTATCCACTCGTCGCACGCCTCCGGCCCGCGGCCTGAAAGTTTCACATCGAGAACCACTGCACGATCCACCCGACACAAGTAAGAACACATCGAAAGGAACACCATGGCTCGCTCCGATGTCCTAGTCTCCGCCGACTGGGCTGAGCAGAACCTCAACGCCCCCAAGACCGTTTTCGTCGAGGTGGATGAGGACACCAGCGCATACGACGGCGGCCACATCGAAGGCGCCATCCGCCTCGACTGGCGGAAGGACCTGCAGGACGGGGTCCGTCGTGACTTCCTGAACCAGCAGCAGTTCTCCGACCTCCTGTCCGCCAAGGGTGTCGCCAACGACGACACCATCGTTCTCTACGGTGGCAACAACAACTGGTTCGCGGCGTACGCGTACTGGTACTTCAAGCTGTACGGCCACCAGGACGTCAAGCTTATCGACGGCGGCCGCAAGAAGTGGGAGCTCGACGGACGCCCCCTCTCCAAGGAGACCGTCTCCCGCGAGGCCACCCAGTACAAGGCCGACGCACCCGACCTGACGATCCGCGCGTTCCGCGACGAGGTCATCGACGCCATCGGCAACAAGAACCTCGTCGACGTGCGTTCGCCCGACGAGTTCTCCGGCAAGATCCTCGCCCCCGCGCACCTGCCGCAGGAGCAGGCGCAGCAGCGTGGACACGTCCCCACGGCCATCAACATCCCGTGGAGCACCACCGCAAACGAGGACGGCACCTTCAAGTCGGACGACGACCTGGAGAAGCTGTACTCGGAGAAGGGCTACGACGAGTCGAAGCCCACCATCGCGTACTGCCGTATCGGCGAGCGCTCCAGCCACACCTGGTTCGTGCTCAAGGAGATCCTCGGCAAGTCCGATGTCAAGAACTACGACGGCAGCTGGGTCGAATACGGCTCACTCGTCGGCGCACCCATCGAGTTGGAGGTTCACTGAGCCATGTGTGGAGCACCTGTACAGACCCAGACCCTGCCCGCGGGCGTCGACGTCGAGAAGGAAACGGTCATCACCGGCCGCGTTCTCGCCGCTGACGGCCAGCCGATCGGTGGAGCGTTCGTGCGTCTCCTCGACGGCGGCGGAGAGTTCACCGCCGAGGTCGTCGCCTCGGGCACCGGAGACTTCCGCTTCTTCGCCGCTCCCGGCGACTGGACCGTGCGTGCACTGTCCAGCTCCGGCAACGGCACCGCCACGGTGAGCCCGACGAGCGCAGGCGTGCACAACGTCGACGTCACGGTCGGCGAGTAAGACTCAGCACCAACGCAGGAAGGCCCCGCTCCGGCATTCGGAGCGGGGCCTTCTTCGTGCGGCTCCGCGCTACTGCTTCTGCGCGAGCGCGGTGATCCAGTCGACGATCTTCTCGCTCTCCCAGTACCAGGGGTCGTTCGGGTTGTTGTTCCAGTAGAACAGGTGCTGGATGAAGCCGAGGAAGATGTACGGCTTGATCACGAGTTCGAAGACGTCCCGGTTGTCCTCGACGAACCCGGGGCCCTCTTTCGCGAGCTTCGCCTTCACGACCTCGGAACCGGGGCCCATCGCCCAGTTCAGCGCCTCGACCATCTGCTCCTGCGACACCTGCGTGTTCCGGTCCGGTCCGTCGGGGTCGTAGGTCCGGTCGGCCACCTTGCGCAGGACGTCGAGGAAGGACTCGTCGGAGGCGAACCAGTCGTCGTGGGTGACGATGTGCACGATCGACCGTGCCGCCATGTTCGTCACCGCATTCGCGAAGTCGGAGACAGTCTGGCCGGGGTTCAGCAGGGTGAAGTGCAGCTGTCCCAGCACCCCGAGCGCCAGCTCGAGGACGGCGATCTCCTGCGGCGCGTCGCACGCGATGTCGTAGGGGCGGCACGCGTAGGTGATCTTGCCGTCGAGAGCGCCGTAGTCGGCCGGCTCGGAAGACATGAATCCGCCTCCGGGTGGGCCGGGTTCGCCCATCGAGGGGGTGCCCGCCGGACGGTACGGGTCGCCGATCAATGCGACGCCGGCGATGTCGTCGGCGGTAACCAGAGCGTTGCTGTCGCGGTGGCCGAGTTCGCGCGCCACCCGTTCGACGACCTCGGCGCCGACGCTGTATCCAAGCAGCACGTACTTGGTGCCGTCGCCACACTTCGCCTTGTTCTCGTCGAGGATCCTGTTCGTCGACGCGACACCGGCGGCCATCGAATCCTGGTATGTCGGAACAGGTTGCAGCAGACTCAGGCCGTACGTGGACGGGTACGGCACGTACATCCACCCCACCGTTCCCGGCTCGTCCTTGTTCGCCTCGCCGGTCGGCACCGTCACGTTGCCCACCCAGTTCGACCACACCTCGCCACTCTCCGCGAGGGGGTTGCGGTCTTCTTCCGAATCCGTCGCGCCCGAGACCGCGACGATGAGAATGTCCGGGCAGTCGGCGGCGTAGTTGTTCGGATCGACGCGGTCGGTGTCGTCGCTCCCCGAACCGGCGCTTCCCGACCCTGCACTGCCGGAGTCCGGGGCCGCGACGGCCAGGCCGGGAGCGCCGAACGCGGACACGGTGAGCAGCAGAACCGTCGCCGTGATCGCGGCTCGCGCCAGGCCGGGGAGGGCGGGGCTGGATCGAAGCATGGGACCTCCGGGAGGAGCGGGAGACGAGACGACGGCATGAGGATATCCGGAACCGACCGGGTGGTCGCCTTCGAAAAACCGTAGCCGCAGTGACGGTAAGCCGCCTCCCGTTTCGACCGTTCGACGGGTTCGGTTTAGGATGTCACCGTGGTTATCTTCTTCGAGGTACTTCTTGTCCTTGCCGCCGTGTTGATCACGTGGTTCTCCCTCTACACGATCTACCGCCTGGTCACCGACGAGTCGTGAGTCAAACTCCGGACGCAGGCGCAGATCCGCCTTCCGAGCACCCGACTACGAGCGCGCCCGCTGAGGACTCCCCCACCGTGCGTCGTGGTAGCGGTGACGCAGCCGTCGCGGACGCCATCGAGCGTTCCAAGACGACGGCGTCGCGGAACATCCCGCAGCTTCCGGACCTTCCGCTGCCCGAGGACACCGCGAATCTGCGCCTCGGCCCGGATCTGAACAACGAACTTCTCGCGGTACTGCCGCTCGTGGGCGTCTGGCGCGGTGAAGGGGAAGGCCACGACCCCGCCACCGGCGACTACCGCTTCGGGCAGCAGATCATCGTCTCCCACAACGGGGGCAACTACCTCGAGTGGAGATCCCAGACCTGGGTTCTGGGCACCGACGGCGAGTACGTGCGCCCCGATCTCCACGAGACCGGCTTCTGGCGGATCAGCGGAGACGGCATTCCCGGCAGCACCAACGAGGAAGTCGTCGAACTTCTCCTCGCCCACAGCTCCGGCATCGTCGAACTGTTCTACGGCCGGGCCCTCACCCAGTCGTCGTGGGAACTCGCGACCGACGTCGTGATTCGCAGCACCTCCGGTGTTCTCGTCGGCGGCGCCAAGCGTCTCTACGGCATCGTCGAGGGCGGCGACCTCGCGTACGTCGAGGAACGCATCATCGCGGACGGGGAACTGCGCCCCCACCTCTCCGCGCGGCTGTCCCGCTACGTTGGCTGACGCCCCGTGAGTACTTGTTAACCGCGGGCGGTTAATAAGTACTCACGGCTCGGGTTATCCACAACCTCAGGTTCATCCACAGGCCAGTTGAAATCGGCCCTTCTCGGGCCATTCCTGTCGGCCGGGTTCCGCACCGTCGCGTCCATGACACCTGCGACGATCGACTTCAAGCCCGAATTCCAAACAGTCCTCGACCACCAGCACGGCCTCGTCACGGCCCGGCAACTGCGCGGACTGGGCATCTCGACCCGGCAGATCCAGCACATGGTGGAGTCCGGCCAATGGTCGGCGGTTCTGCACGGCGTCTACGCCGTCACCAACGGTCCCCTCGATCGGCCGATGATGCTGTGGGCGGCGCTGCTGTTCGGTGGTCCCCGCGCGATTCTCAGCCACCGGACCGCGGCCGAGGAGTGGTCGCTGGTGCGTGTCGATCCCGAGGGTCCGATCCACGTCACCGTGCCCTACGGATTGTCTGCGGAGCACCAGGGGCCGACGTATCGCAAGGTCGGCCGGCGATCCGACCGTCCCGTTCCGCGCGAGGGCGATCTTCTCCACCCGGGGGTCGTGGTGCACCGCTCCCGGGCGCACGCCCACATCCTCGTCCCGACGCTCCTGCCGCGAACGTCCCTGGCCGACACCGTCGTCGATCTGGCCGTCGAGGAGCCGTCGGCGCCGGCGGCCGCGCGGGTCGTCGTGTCGGCGGTCACCGGCACCAGTGTGTCGGTCCACACGCTCCTTCGACGGATCGAGCAGCGTCCGCCGCGCAGATACCGCAGGGCACTGACCGACGCGCTGACATTCGTCTCCAGCGGAGTCCAGTCGATTCTGGAGCACCGGTACGCCGTCGACGTCGAACTCGCCCACGGACTGCCGGCCGCCCGGCGACAGTCGCCTGTGCTCGTCGACGGGAAGACTTTGTACGAGGACGTGGACTACTCGGACAGCGGTGTTCCGCTCCTTGTGCGGCTGGACGGGCTGCGGTACCACTCGTCGCGGTCGGTGGCGCTGCGCGACCGGCGTCGCGGCAACGCGGCGGAACTCGCGGGGAAGGCGGCGCTGGTGTACGGCTGGGAGGAGGTGACGCAACGCTCGTGTGAGGTCGCGGCCGAGGTGCGCACGGTGCTCGAGCGGGGCGGCTGGAGTGGGTCGAACCCGTGCCCGCGCTGCCGTGAGTACTTATTAACGTCGGGGGGTTAACAAGTACTCACGGGCGCGAAGCGCACAACGGCCCCCGAGCCTTCCGGTGCTTGTGCACCGGTCCCGATCTTGGACCAGACCGGGGGCTCGGGGGCCGGGTAGCTGCCTGGGATTCGCTCGCCGCTCGCGCGGTCAGTGAATTCCGTCAGCGGTAGCGGCTAGCTGGCAGCCACCTCACGTGTCCGTCTGTCATTCAATTTCAGACCACCTCCTTCCTCGTGTACACAAGAACGTACGCCGCACTCACGGAGTCGGCAACGCATTTTCGCTCTCAGCTTTCTCCACCCGTATCACCAGGTCAGCGCTCGTATCCTGCGGAAGCTGATGGGTGACCACCACGACTGTGCGCTGCGCAGACACCAATCCGCCGTCGCGTGCGAGCAGTCTCCGCAGCAGGTCGGCGCCCGCGTCGGCGTCGAGGTGTTCGGTCGGTTCGTCCAGCAACAGCACCCGGTCGGGCGACAGCAACGCCCTGGCGAGGAGCAGCCGGCGACGCTGCCCGCCGGACACCGCTCTGGCACCGCCGGCGAGGGTCGTGTGCACTCCCTCTGGAAGCCCCGCCACCCATCCCCCGAGCCCGACGGACTCCAGGACGGTCACCGCCGCCTCGGCATCCAGTTCGCCGCGCGCGACGCGCAGATTCTCGAGCACCGACGTATCGAAGAGGTGCGCGTCCTCCGCGAAGAACCCGACGTTCCGGCGCACCGCCTCGGACTTGATTTGGTGGAGGTCGATCCCGTCGATCCGGACCGTCCCCGAGACGGGGGGGAGCAACCCGGCGAGAGTCATCAGGGTGGTCGTCTTCCCCGACCCGCTGCCCCCGACGATCGCGACCCGGGCACCCGGCCGCAGGTCGAGGTCGAGCGGGGCGGTGATCTGCCCGCCGGGCCAGCCGCACCGCAGGTCCTTCGCGACCACTTCCGTGGGTCCGTCGAGGTCCCGGTCTCCGGGGTGCGGATCCGCGACTGCGGCGTCGAGCACGGCGAGGATGCGGCGGGACGCGATGCGGGCGCGGGTCAGCGCGACCGCTGCGGCGGGCAGTGCCGCGGTGGCCTCGAACGCGGACAGCGGCAGGAGCACGAGGATGCCCATCGCCATCGGGCTCATGGTCCCCGACGAGTACAGGTCCATGCCGATGAGCAGCGACGCGATCACGCTCACCCCCACTGCCAGCGGTGTGGCGGCGTCCGCGAACGCGCTGGGTGCGGCGGCGCGGTCGGTGGCCGAGACCGCGGCGTGCTCGGCGTCGACGGCCCGCGACACGGCGCGGTCGAGGCGACCCGCGACGCGCAGTTCCGCGGCGTGATCGAGGGCGGTGACGGCGTCCGCGCTGAACCGGGCGCGCGCCTGCGCTCCGGACGTCTCGGCGAGGCGGGCGGCCCGCGCGGACAACCAGGGCGCCGCGACCCCCGACACCGCGAGCGCCACTGCGAGCACGAGCGCCGCGACCGGCGAGATCACCGCGAGGATGCCGACGGCGGCCACGGCCAGGACGACGGCCACGGCGATCGGAACGAGCGCGCGGACCACGACGTCACCGAGGGTGTCGACGTCGGCACCGGTGCGCGCGAGGAGTTCGCCACGGCGCAGTCCGGCCGCGGCCGCGGGGTTACCGTCGGAGAGCCGCTGGTACAGCCGGGTGCGGGCGGACGTGGTGCCACGCAGGGCGGTGTCGTGGGTGGCCAGCCGCTCGAGGTAGCGGAAGACGCCGCGGGAGATGCCCAGGGCCCGCACCGCCACGACGGCCACGCTGAGGTCCAGGACGGGCGGCATCTGCCATGCCCTCGTGATCAACCAGGCCGACAGCGCCGCCAGCGCGAGGGCACTGCCCAGGGTGGCGACTCCGGCGGCGACGGCCCGCGCCACCCGTCCCGGTTTCAGGTCGAGAAGCGGCAGCGCCCGGAGCAGCGGGTCACGCGACATCGGCGCTCACCTCGATCACCCGGTCGGCGGCCGCGAGCACGGTCGGCCGGTGCCCCACCACCACGACCGTCCGGCCGGCGGCGGCCAGGCCGCGCAGGGAATCGAGCACGGTCCGCTCCGATGCGTCGTCGAGGTGTGCGGTGGGTTCGTCGAGCACCAGGACCGGACGCCGGGTGGCCAGCACCCGGGTCAGCGCGAGCCGCTGCCGCTGTCCGAGCGACAGTCCCGTTCCCCCGGACCCGACGCGTGTGTTCCAGCCGTCGGGGAGTTCGGCGAGGACCTGATCGAAACCCGTAGCCGTGCAGGCCTGTTCGAGGTCGACGACGTCGCCGATGAGCCGGAGGTTCTCGTCCAGGGTGCCGGGAACGAGGACGGGGTGCTGCGGCAGCCACGCCACCTGCGCCCACCACGCGGACCGGTCGAGCGAACTCACGGGGACGCCCGCCACCCGCACCTGTCCGCCCTCGGGTGCGACGAGGCCGAGGAGTGCGTGCACCGCAGTCGATTTCCCGGCGCCGTTGGGTCCGGTCAGCACGGTCACCGCGCCGGGTTCGAGGGTCCCGGACAGTCCGCGCGGCGCCCGGCCGCGGCGCGATGCGACGTCCACGTCGTCGAATTCGAGACGCGCCCCGGTGGCGTCCACCACCCCACCGTCAGAATCGACCGGCTCGTCCGAATCGACCGGCTCGTCGGCATCGATGACGGCGAAGGCGCTACTCGCGGCGGCCATCCCGTCCTCGGCGGCGTGGAACTGGGTGCCGACCATCCGCAGCGGGAGGTACACCTCGGGGGCGAGGATCAGTGCGACGATCCCCGCCTCGAGTCCCATGCCCCCGTAGACCAGCCGCAGTCCGATGCTCACGGCGACGAGTGCGACGCAGAGAGTGGCCAGCAGTTCCAGCACCATCGACGAGAGGAACGCCACCCGCAGCGCCGACATCGTGGTGCGGCGGTGGGCGTCGCCGAGTTCGCGCACCCGCGTCGCGGGCCCCTGTTCGCGGCCCAGCGCGCGGAGTGTGGGCAGTCCGGCGAGGAGGTCGAGCAGTTGCGAGGACAGTGTGGTCATCGCGGTCAGCGTCTTGGCGGCCTTGCCCCTGGTGAGCAGGCCGATGAGGATCATGAAGACCGGGATGAGCGGCAGCGTCACGAAGATGATGGCCGCCGACGTCAGATCCTGGAATGCGATGACCGCCAACGTCGCCGGCGTGAGCGTTCCCGCGAGGACCAGGGCGGGGAGGTACCCGGTGAGGTACGGCACAAGTCCGTCGATGCCGCGGGTGAGCACGGTCGCGATCTCGTCCCGCCGCGGATCGAGTGCGCGCGGCCGCAGGCGTGTGGCGACGCCGAGCACCTCGCCCTTCAGTTCCGCCACGACCCGCGACGCGGACCGGTGCGCGAACCGGGACTGGATCCAGGTGCCGAGGACGCGGATCCCCACCGCGGCCGCGAGGACCGTCAGTTCGGTGGACCACCGCCCGAGGTCGGTGGCGTCGTCGACGATGACGCCACCGAGCACACGGCCGATCATGAGCGCCGACACGATGACCATCGCGACGTTGACGATCGACAGCCCGACCGTGAGGACGAGATACCCGCGGGCTGCCGCGGAGTACCGCCACAGGCGGGGATCGACGGGGCGCCGGGAACCCCGCTCCCCGGCGGGGCGGGGTGCGTCGCCGACCGCTGTGCTCATCTGCGCTCGAGCGGGAGACCGATCGACGGCGGGATGTGCTTGGTCGAGATCCGTTGACGGAACACCCAGTACGTCCAGCCCTGGTAGATCAGCACCACCGGGGTGAGGAACGCGGCGGCCCACGTCATCACCTTCAGCGTGTACGGACTCGACGACGCGTTGTCGATGGTGAGGCTGTACGCGGCGTCCAGTGTGGACGGCATGACGTTGGGGAACAGCGAGCCGAACAGCAGGGCCACGGTGGCGATCACCGCGATCGACGTGAGCGCGAACGCCCAGCCCTCACGTTCGGCGCGGGTGAGCGCGACCACGCCCAGGAGTGCGGCGGCGGCGATCGCGACGAGGATCCACGTCCAGCCCTTGCCGTGCGCCAACTGCGTCCACAGCACGAACGCGCCTGCCACCGGAACGGCCGGGATTGCCAGCCGCGACGCCAGTTCGACGGCGTCCGTGCGGACCTCGTCGGCCGTCTTCAGGGCGAGGAACACCGCGCCGTGCAGGGCGAACACGAGCGCGGTCGTCAGACCGCCCAGCAGCGCATACGGATTGAGCAGATCGAAGAGGTTCGAGGTGACCTGCTTGTCGGCGTCGATGTCGACGCCGCGCACGATGTTCGCGAACGCGACACCCCACAGCACGGCAGGAACCCAGGATCCGAAGACGATGCCCCAGTCGCACCGTCGGCGCCAGGTGTCGTCGTCGATCTTGCCGCGGTACTCGATGGCGCAGATCCGGACGATCAGCGCGACGAGGATGATCAGCAGCGGCAGATAGAAACCGGAGAACAAGGTGGCATACCACTCGGGAAACGCCGCGAACAACGCGCCGCCGCCGGTGATCAGCCACACCTCGTTGCCGTCCCACACGGGGCCGATCGTGTTGAGCACCACCCGCCGTCGGGTGTCCCCGTTCGGGTCCTTGCGCCTGCCGAGCACCGGCATCAGCATGCCGACACCGAAATCGAATCCCTCGAGGACGAAGTACCCGATGAAGAGCACCGCGATCAGGATGAACCACACTTCTTGAAGTCCCATGACCGTCTCCCCTAGTACGCGAACGAGAGTTGCTCGGGCCGGCCCGGTTCTTCGGGCTCGTCGTGGTCGTCACCCGGTGGGTGCGCGTCGTGTTCGAGCGGTCCCTCCACCGTGTATCGGCGGATCAGCGTGAACCACACGACCGCCAGCGACCCGTAGACCACGGTGAACGTGATGAGCGAGACCCAGACGGTCCACGGGGAGTGATTCGAGACGCCTTGGTCGACAGTCAGTCTGATCATGTCGACACCGGTCGGGTTGGGTGCCACGACCCACGGTTGGCGGCCCATCTCGGTGAACACCCAGCCCGCGCTGTTGCCGAGGAACGGCGTCGGGATGACCGCGATCGACAGCCAGCCGAACCACTTCTTGTCCGGGACGCGGCCGCCGCGGGTCATCCACAGGCCGACGACGGCGAGCAGCGCCGACCCGGCCGCCCAGCCGATCATCGCGCGGAACGTCCAGTAGGTGACGAACAGGTTGGGCTTGTAGTTGCCCGGCCCGTACATCTCCTCGTAGCGGGCCTGGATCTCGGTGACGCCCTCGACGGTGGAGTCGAAGCTGCCGTCCGCGAGGAACGAGGTGAGCCCGGGGATCTTGATGAGCTGGGTGATGCTGTCGCAGTTGTTCTGGGTGCCGACGGTGAGGATCGAGAAGTCGGCGCCGGTTTCGGTGTGGCACAGCGATTCGGCCGACGCCATCTTCATGGGTTGCTGTTCGAACATCAGCTTGCCCTGGATGTCGCCGGTGATCGCGAGTCCGACACCCGCGGCGACCATCACCCACAGCGCGAGGATCGTGACCGGACGGAACATCGTCCTGGCGGTCTCCTCGTGCTTCTTCGCGACCTCCGGTTCGGTGGCTTCCTTCGACTTGCGCATGCTGCGCACCATCCACCAGCCGCCGACGCCTGCCACGAATGTGCCCGCCGTGAGGAATGCTCCGGCGACGACGTGAGGGAAGGCCGCGAGGGCGGTGTTGTTGGTGAGCAGTTCCCAGATGCTGGTGAGTTCCGCGCGCCCGGTCTCGGGGTTGTAGACGGCCCCCACCGGGTGCTGCATGAACGAGTTCGCGGTGATGATGAAGTACGCGGACGCGTTGACACCGATCGCGACGAGCCAGATGGTGGCCAGGTGGACGAGCTTGGGCAGCCTGCCCCAGCCGAAGATCCAGAGTCCGAGGAACGTCGACTCGAGGAAGAACGCCACCAGTCCCTCGAGGGCGAGGGGCGCGCCGAACACGTCGCCGACGAAGCGTGAGTACTCGCTCCAGTTCATGCCGAACTGGAACTCCTGCACGATGCCGGTGGCGACGCCGAGCGCGAAGTTGATCAGGAAGAGTTTCCCGAAGAACTTGGTGAGCCGATACCAGTGGTCCTTTCCGGTGACCACCCACATCGTCTGCATGACGGCGATCAGCGGGGCGAGCCCGATCGTCAGCGGTACGAGGATGAAGTGATAGACGGTGGTTATGCCGAACTGCCACCGGGAGACATCCAAGGCATCCATGGCTACTCCGAAACTGGGCCCGTAGGACAGGCTTCAGGGCCGGAGCGTGGGCTTCCGCCCGACCCTTGAAAACAACGTACTGCGGGGTCGTTTCCCCCGCAGGACTTTGCTACTACGAAATGTAGTAGACCTGTCAAGCCTCCGCGGACTCGGCACCCGACGTCTCGACCGCGAGGTCGACCAGCTCCACGATCTCGTCGGCGAGGGGCGCGTCCGGCAGGGCGAGGCCGTCGATCTTGCACACCCGCGCGGCCATGGTGATGCTGGAGATGAGCCAAACACCTTCCGCCGTAATGAGATCCGCCGGGCGCAGTGCCGCGTACTCGCAGCGGAACCCCTTGCCGGACGCCACCTCGTAGAGGGCCTGCTGCGTGGTGCCCGGCAGAATTCCGTGCTCCGGCGGCGGCGTGAGGAGCGTCTTCTCGCGGGCGATGACCACCGTGGAACGTGGCCCTTCCAACACATTGCCCTCACTACTGACGAAGATCACATCGTCGGCCCCGAACGTGGCCGCGTACCGCAGGGCGGCCATGTTCGTGGCATACGACAAGGTCTTCGCCCCGAGCAGCTGCCACGGCGCGCTCGCCGACAGATCCACCGAATAGCCCCGGGCCAGTGTGAGCACCGACACCCCGTCGCGGCGCGCGTCCAGGATCCGATCGGAGACCGGCCCGACGGTGACGAATGCAGTCGCGTCGCCACCGGACTCCCGGCCGCGGCTGAGCACGAGGCGCATCGCGCCCTCCCGCTCGGACCCCCACTCCTCGACGGCCAACTCCAGCGCCAGCCGCCAGTCGTCCAGGTCCTGCACCGGCAGACCGAGGGCCCGCGCCGACGCGACCAGTCGAGTGAGGTGCGGCTCCACCTTCAGTGCGCGACCGCCGCGCACCAACAGCGTCTCGAAGACACCGTCGCCACGCACCACCGCCAGATCGTCCGCGTGCAGCAGCGGGGCATCCGCGTCGCGCACCTCGTGGTCCAGCGTCACCAGCACTCGATCAGACATGAGACCCAGCCTATCGACCCTGCTGACCGCCACCCGAGGTCCATGGTCCCTAGACTGGGTCCGTGGTCGACAAACTGCCCGTCTCACCCAGTCCACTCGTCACGGCCCCGGGCGCGGTCCCTGCGCCCGAAGGCTCCCCCGACGCCGGCGTCGCCTGGCACCACGGCGATCCGCTCGGCGAACAACGCAGCGCCGAGCGTTCCGCGGTGGTCGTCGACCGCTCCCACCGGTTCGTCATCGCGATCAGCGGACCCGAACGACTCACCTGGCTGCACACCATCTCCAGCCAGCACGTCGCCGCACTCCCCGACGGCTCGAGTGCCGAGAACCTCAGCCTCGACGTCAACGGCCGCGTCGAACACCACTTCGTCCAGACCGACCTCGACGGCGTCACCTGGATCGACACCGAAGCCGACCGCGGATCCGACCTTCTCTCGTTCCTCACCAAGATGGTGTTCTGGTCCAAGGCCGAGCCCCGCGACGGCAACGAACTCGCCGTCCTCAGTGTGATCGGCCCCGACGCCGCGGCGGTCCTCGACGCCGCCGGGGTCGCCGTGCCCACCGAGCCGTACGCCGCGGCCGTGGTGGCCGGGGGCGGTTTCGTCCGCCGCATGCCGTGGCCGACCGCCGACTCCTTCGACCTGCTGGTCCCGCGGGAAGGACTCGCGACGTGGTGGGGCCGGCTCACCGCCGCCGGCGCCGCCCCCGCCGGAACGTGGGCGTTCGAGGCCCTCCGGGTGGCCGCCGTGCGTCCCCGGATCGGGCTCGACACCGACGACCGCACCATCCCGCACGAGGTCCGCTGGATCGGCGGTCCCGCCGAGCACGGCGCCGTCCACCTCGAGAAGGGCTGCTACCGCGGTCAGGAGACGGTCGCCCGCGTCCACAACCTCGGCAAGCCGCCGCGACACCTGGTCCTGCTGCACCTCGACGGCAGCGCCGAGGGCAGGCCGGAACCCGGTGACCCGGTGACGGCGGGCGGCCGCGCGGTCGGACGGATCGGCACTGTGATCGACCATCACGAACTCGGCCCCATCGCGCTGGCCCTCGTCAAACGGTCCATCCCCACCGACACCGAATTGGTGGTCGGCTCCTGCGCCGCGTCCATCGACCCCGACTCGGTGCCCGCGGACGACGCGGTCCAGGCCGGCCGCGCCGCCGTCGACCGGCTCCGGGGCCGATGAGCGGGGCCACCGCGGCGGCCGGCGAGGTGCTGGCCGTCTGCGTGCTGCACACCGAACGCGACAGCGGCACCCGGCGGGTGACCCGCACGGCGATCGACAAGCGGCCCGTCGACGGCCCGGTGTCCGTCACGACCGCCGGACTGGCCGGCGACCGCGTCTGCGACACCGAATACCACGGCGGGCCGTTCAAGGCCGTCTACGCGTACCAGGAGGACGAGGCGCAGCGCTGGGCGACGGAACTCGGCCGCGCACTGCCCCCGGGATGGTTCGGCGAGAACCTCCGCCTGGACGGCATCGCCGCGAGCGACGCCGTGATCGGCGAGCGCTGGCGGATCGGCACCACCGAACTGGAGGTGGCAGGCCCGAGGACGCCGTGCGGCACGTTCGGCGTGTGGGCCGCCGAGCCGAGGTGGGTCAAGCGGTTCTCCGAACGCGGCGACACGGGTGCGTACCTGCGGGTGGTGACCGAGGGGTCGATCACCGCAGGCGACGCCGTCCACCACATCCACGTGCCCGGGCACGGCGTCACCGTGCGCGATCTGTTCACCGGCCGCGACCCGGAACGGTTCGTGGCGCTGCTCGAACAGCAGGACAACCTCGCTCCGACCGTCGCGGACAAGGCCCGCCGACGGATCGCCGGACTGGAAGTGCAGGTCACGTATTGAGCATCGAACTGGTCGAGGTCGTCCGTTCCGGATTCCGTGAGTGCGTCCACCGTGGTTCCGCGGTGATCCTCAGCGCGGACGGCGAGATCGCGCTCGCCCTCGGCGAGGTGCACACACCGATCTATCCGCGATCGTCGAACAAGCCGTGGCAGGCCGTGACGATGCTGCGGAACGGCTTCGAACCGACCAGTTCCGAAGAGCTCGCGATCGCGACCGCATCCCACGAGGGCGAGTCGGACCACGTCGAACTCGTCGAGCGGCTCCTCGCCCGGTACGGCCTCGACGAGGATCAGCTCCGCTGCCCCGCGGATCTGCCCTCCAACGAGCTCGCGCGGGCCGAATTGCTGGCCGCCGGGGAGCTCCCCCGCCCGGTGTACATGAATTGCTCCGGCAAGCACGCGGCGATGCTCGCGACGTGCCTGGCCAACGACTGGCCGCTGGACAGTTACCTGGAGCCGACGCATCCCCTGCAACTCGCGGTCGTCGAGACGCTCGGCTCGATCAGCGGCGACGTCGACGCCGAACTCGGCATCGACGGATGCGGGCTGCCGATCGTCCCGCTGTCGCTGACGCATCTGGCGCGAGCGTTCGCGCGGCTCGTCACCGCCGAGCCCGGCTCCCCCGAGCTCGCCGTCGCCGACGCCGTCCGCGAGCACCCGTATCTCGTCTCGGGTACCGGCAAGGACGACGCGCGCCTGATGCCGGTCGTTCCCGGGCTGATGACGAAGGCCGGCGCCGACGGGGTCTACGCGGGCGCGCTCCCCGACGGCTCGGCGTTCGCGCTGAAGATCGACGACGGTCACGAACGGGCCCGGTTGCCCCTCGCCGCAGCGCTTCTCCACCGGATGGGCGCCGAATGGACCGAGGACCTGGCCGCCCTCGCATCGCAGCCCGTGCTCGGCGGCGGTGTCCGGGTGGGGACGGTCCGGGCAATTCCGGGAGTCTTCTGAAGTCGAAATGCCCGCATCGGGGCAGCTCGCGACCGCGATGAGACTAAACAGACACCGGTTCGGGGTGTGGATGGAAGCGCGAGGGACTTTTCCACGCTAGAGTGTGGGGCAGGAACTTACACACTCAAACGGGGCCGCCAAATTCCCCAGGCCGCCCCGCGAAAGCGCGAGGGGGTCAGCCATGGGCCGCGGCCGGGCTAAGGCAAAGCAGACCAAGGTTGCACGCGAGCTGAAGTACAGCGTACCGACCACGGATTTTGACAGCCTGCAAAGAGAGCTCTCAGGTGGGTCGTCCAACTCGCATCGGGACGAGGTCTTCGCTGACCAGCGTGCCGACAGGGAGGGTCACTCCCGGGAGGACGACGACGACTGGCGGCGCTGAGATCTGAAGACACAGAAATGAGGGGGAGCCGGTACCGGCTCCCCCTCATTTCCACATCTTCAGCCGGTCGGGGCCACTAGCTCGCCCCGTTCCGACAGACGGCGTCCGACCCTAGAACCTCGGGTGGTCGCCGGCGAGAATCGCGCGCTCGGCGGACACGTCGTGCGACTTCTTGATGCTGCCCAGCGTCCAGCAGTCGATGTGCCGCGCCGTCAGGACGGCCAGCGCACGATCGACGTCCTCGGGCGCCACGATCGCGACCATGCCGACGCCCATGTTGAACGTCTGCTCCATCTCGGCCCGCTCCACGCGTCCGCGCTGCGCGATCATCGCGAAGATCGGAGCGGGGCTCCAGGTGCCGCGGTCGAGTTCGGCAACCAGACCCTTCGGCATGACCCGCGCGAGGTTGTTGGCCAGTCCACCACCGGTGACGTGGCAGAACGTGCGCACGTCGGTCTCGGCGGCGAGCGCCAGGCAGTCCTTGGCGTAGATCTTCGTGGGCTCGAGCATCTCCTCGCCCAGCGTGCGGCCGAACTCGTCGACGTGCGCCGTCAGGCTCATGTGATCGATCTCGAGCAGCACCTTGCGGGCCAGCGAGTAACCGTTGGAATGCAGTCCGGACGAACCCATCGCGATCACGACGTCGCCGGGACGGACCCGGTCGGGGCCCAGCACCTGATCGGCCTCGACCACGCCGACACCGGTCGCGGACAGGTCGTAGTCGCCGTCCGCCATCACACCGGGATGCTCGGCCGTCTCGCCACCGAGCAGCGCGCAACCGGCCTGGATGCAGCCTTCGGCGATGCCGCTGACGAGTTCCGCGACCCGCTCCGGGACGACGCGCCCGACGGCGATGTAGTCCTGCAGGAACAGCGGCTCGGCACCGCAGACGACGAGGTCGTCGACGACCATCGCGACCAGGTCGAGACCCACGGTGTCGTGCTTGTCGAGCGCCTGGGCGACGGCGAGCTTGGTGCCCACACCGTCCGTGGACGCCGCGAGCAGCGGCTCCTTGTAGTCACCCTTGAGCGAGAACAGTCCCGCGAATCCACCGAGACCACCGAGAACCTCGGGACGGCTGGCGCGCTTGGCCAAGGGAGCGAAGAGTTCCACCGCCCGATCGCCTGCGGCGATGTCCACTCCTGCGGCGGCGTAGGACGCGCCAGGGCGACTTGTCGGATCCTCGGTCATGTGGTTGTTACTCCAGCCTTCTGTTGCTCGTCAAAATCGTGTCGGTCGGGCAATCGAGTGCTGTGATTGCGTCCTTACGGTACCGGAGTACGTTCTCCGGCCGGCTCCCGATGTACCGGCCTACGGCCGACTGAGGGCGTTCGCGTTGTCGTTCTCCCGCGTCGCGGGACCGCCTGCCGCGCTCTCGAGCATTCCCTCGAGAACGTTCTTTCCGATCGACGTCTCCGTGGGGAGCGCGATGGGGTACGTGCCGTCGAAGCAGGCCGCGCACAGTCGCGACGCCGGCTGCTCGGTGGCCGCGATCATGCCTTCGGTGGAGATGTAGCCGAGGGTGTCGGCGCCGATGGAGCGGCGCACCCCTTCGAGCATCTCGTCGAAGCTGCCGGGCTCGCCGCCGCCACCCGCACCGTTGGCGATCAACTCGGCCGGGGAGGCGAAGTCGATGCCGTAGAAGCAGGGCCACTTGACCGGCGGCGACGCGATCCGGACGTGGATCTCCAGGGCGCCTGCCTCGCGGAGCATCCGGATGAGCGCGCGCTGGGTGTTGCCGCGGACGATCGAATCGTCCACCACCACGAGGCGCTTACCGCGGATGACTTCCTTCAGCGGGTTGAGTTTGAGGCGGATACCGAGCTGGCGGATCGTCTGCGAGGGCTGGATGAAGGTGCGGCCCACGTAGGCGTTCTTCATCAGACCCTGGCCGTACGGAATGCCCGATCCCTGCGCGTACCCGACCGCGGCGGGAGTGCCCGATTCGGGGACCGGGATGACGAGGTCGCCCTCGGCGGGGTGCTCGGTGGCGAGGCGACGGCCGATCTCGACGCGGGTCGAGTGCACCGAACGTCCGCCGATGACACTGTCCGGACGAGCCAGGTACACGTACTCGAACACGCAGCCCTTGGGCTCGGGGTTCGCGAAGCGGGAGGAGCGGACGCCGTCGGCGTCGATGGCGAGGAGTTCGCCTGGTTCGATGTCGCGGACGAACGACGCGCCGACGATGTCGAGTGCGGCCGTCTCACTGGCCACCACCCAGCCGCGGTCCAGTCGTCCGAGGCACAGGGGGCGGATGCCGTGCGGGTCACGCGCCGCGTAGAGCGTGTGCTCGTCCATGAACGTGAGGCAGAACGCGCCGCGCAGCGTCGGCAGCAGCGTCATGGCCGCCTGCTCGATGGTGCTGTCCGCGGCGGCGTGCGCGAGGAGGGCGCCGACCACGTCCGAGTCGGACGTGGCGCCGCCGGGGCGCTTGTCGTTGACGAGGCCCGCCGCACGGGCGCGCTGCGCCAGTTCCGCCGTGTTGACGAGGTTGCCGTTGTGGCCGAGGGCGATGCCGCTGCCCGCCGCGGTGGTGCGGAAGATCGGTTGCGCGTTCTCCCACGTGGTCGAGCCCGTGGTGGAGTAGCGACAGTGACCGACGGCGACGTGGCCCGGCATCGCTGCCAGAGTCTGCTCGTCGAACACCTGGCTGACCAACCCGAGGTCCTTGAAGACCAGCACCTGCGAACCGTCGGCGACGGCGATGCCCGCCGCTTCCTGACCACGGTGCTGCAGAGCATAAAGCCCGTAGTAGGTGAGTTTCGCCACATCCTCTCCCGGCGCCCAGACGCCGAAGACTCCGCATTCTTCGCGGGGCTCGTTCTCGTCCTCGTCGGACGGGTTCGAAGAGAGAAGATTAGGACTGTGGACCGACAGATCGGCTCTGGTCACCGGGGTGCTCCCTGGGGATGGGCGTGTGAGGGGCAAGGTCAGTCTACGTGCCCCGCGCCGCCGCTTCTCCCACGGTGCCGATCGAACCGGCCCGACTCCCGGACGACGGGACGAAAATAGATTGGTTTCGGTATCGATCAGCATCCTCGAACCACAGAGCGGGGGCTGTTCCGATGAACGTCCGCAGCACGGCTCCGACCGCCGCAGAACGTCTGCTGAGCGCCTTCGAAGGTGCGATGGGCATCCCCCTTCCCGTACACGTCTGCCGCAAGCTCGGACTCCAGTCGGGCATGCGACTGCTGGGCGTGGGCTGCGGGTGGGGTTCGATGGCGATCCACGCCGCCGAGAAGTACGACGTGTCCGTCGTCGGGATCACCCTCAGCCACGAACAGGCCGAATGGGCGCGGGCCCGCACCTGGTTGCTGTATCTCGCGGCCAGCGCCCTGGGGTTCGAGGAGAAGGGTCGCCTGACGATCCATCAGGTCCTCGCCGTGCGCCCGTCCGACACCGGATCGAGCGGCCGGCCGCGCACCCTGGCGCTGTGGCTGGGGTGACTACACGCGCAGCAGCGGCAGCCAGTGGGCGATCTCCCCTGCACGACTCCCCGACACCGACACCTCGCCGCCGGACGTCGCGCCGTCGAAATCCAGCAGTCCCGTCACCAGCAGCAGCCACGTCCGCGGATCGGTCTCCACGACGTTGGGCGGGGTGCCGCGGGTGTGCCGGGGACCCTCGATGCACTGGACCGCGACGAACGGGGGAACCCGCACCTCCACGCTCGACCCGGGTGCCACCTGCTCGAGCGTCCGTGCGCTGAGCCGGACCGCCGCGGCCAGCTGGGTGCGGGACGGCTTCTCCTCGGTGTCGCCGCGCAGCCACGGACCGACCTCGAGTACGGCGGTCCTCAGTTCGGCGGGATCTACGGCTCGACGCGACGGCATGGGCTCAATCTACTGTGCGGGCCCGCACGGCTTCGGCGGCCACCACCCCGCCGACGTTGACCGAAAGATGCAGTAGAGCAGGGGCTACGACGCTGCCGCTGCACCGTCGCAACCACTCGAACAGCACTGCAGAGGAACCGGTGAGCAGCACGCTCGCGCCGATCGGGTCACCGGCGATCCGGGCCGCGCGCACGTGCCACAGCCCGAACGTCACGGCGTGCAGGGCGTACGCCGTGGTGGGTGTCCAGCCCCGTCGCAGCATCGCGGACAGGACGCTGCGGAACAGCAGTTCCTCGTGCGCGACGGTCCCCACGGGGATCCGGAACCCCACCCAGCGGGCGACATCGGTGGCGCGGTCGCCGGTCGGAACCCGCCTGCGCGCGGCGGGCACGCTCAGCGCGATCGCGTATCCGGCGAGCGGGATCACCGACGCCACGGCGCCGTACCGCAGCCCGGACCGGAGCGCCGACGCGGACAGCCCGAGTTCGTCGACGCCGTACCCCGCGGTGCGGGCGACTCCCACCACCGACAGTCCGAGCGCGCCGCCCGCGACGGCCCGCCCGTACGGGCCGAGGCCCGAACCGGGCAGCACCACGTTGTTCCACAGCACGGCCGCCGCCGCACCGGCCACGGAGGCGAGCCTGGTCACTTCTCCGGACCCTCTGTCCCGGCGAGGGATTCGAGGGTGGACCGGACACGTTCGGTGTCGGCGGGCGTCCACCCCTCGGGCTGCGCGACGGTGATCCAGCCGTCGAGGACGAGGGTTCCGTAATTGTGGCCGTGCCCGTCGGGCACCCCGGCGGCGTTCGTGAGGTCGGCGGACACCTGCCAGAACGTCACGAACGGAAACCATTTCATCGACGGCGAGCGATCGTCGCCCGGCGGTTCCTTCAACCAGTCGGGCCGGGTGAACGCGAGGTCGGGCGACCACCACACGACGGGATCGGACGGATGCTGGACGTACAGGATGCGCGGCGACAACCACTCCCCCGGGTCCTCGACCATGTCGGCGGAGTCGTCGGCGAACCGCACCACCAGACCCGCCGAGTACTCGGGGTCGACCTCGGGAGTGCCCGGGTCGCGGCGCTGAACCAGCTGCCCCCACAGCCGGTTCGAGTTGGGCGGCCCGACCCACAGCACACCGTCGACGGTCTGCCGGATGTCGCTCAGCGTGTCGAAGGCGCCCTCCCCTGCCTGGGTGCCGAGACTTTCGCCGTAGACGAGCAGCTTGGGGCGGGTCGCCTCGGGTTCCTGCAACCACCGTTCGTGCACCCGGTCGATCAGCATCTTTCCCGCCTCGGCCGCCTTCTCCCGGTCGGCGAGGAACGAGATCCAGCTCGGCAGGAACGAGTACTGGCCGGCGACCAGCGCCGTGTCGCCGTTGTGGACCAACTCGATCGCCTGCGCCGCAGTCGGATTGACCCAGCCTGTACCGGTGGTGGGGATGACGACGAGGACCTTGCGCGCGAACGCGCCGGTCCGCTCGAGTTCGTCGATGACGATGTCCATGCGTTCGTCGGGGTCCTCGGCGGTCTCGAGTCCTGCGTAGACCCGGATCGGATCCTTGGCCGGGGTGCCGTTGGCCGCCGTCAGTTCGTCGGCGTCGAGGCCGCGGGACACGAAGTTCCGGCCCTCGTACCCGAGGGTGTCCCAGGGCGCCAGCGACTCCGGGCTGCCCGACTTCTCGGGATCGAGCGGCTGCTCGACGCCGTCGCGGGTGGTCGAATTCTGCAGGCTGAACGCCGCATTCGTGGTGGCGTAGACGCCGCGCATCAGAACGCCGTCGACGAGCAGGAAGAACAGCACCGTCACGATGAGGATGCCGACGGTGGTGGCCGTCGGGATCGCGAGGTGCCACCGCCGGATGAGTCGCGCCGCGATCCACCGCACCAGTTCGCGCAGCAGCCGCCACACGGAGATGATCGCGGCACCCACGAGCAGGCTCAGGCCACCGGTGCGGATGTAGCCGGTGGTGGTGGTGCCCTCCGCCCCCATCAGCGCGGCGAGTTCACGCTGCCACGCCGCGGAGTACGCGAGCATCACGAGACTCACCGACACGCACGTCACCGTCACGAGCACGCGCAGGCCGGTGGACCACGGTTCCGGCAGCGGCCACCACGACCGGTGCCGCAGGAAGTAGCGGCGGACCAGCCAGCCGATCGCCGTTCCCACCGTGTAGCCGATCGCGGCGTTGATGCCGCCGATCAGCCCCTGGAACAGCCAGTCGCGGGGCAGCAGCGACGGCGTCAGCGACCAGCAGAAGAACAGCGTCGCGAACGCGATGCCGGTGAAGTCGAGCCGAAGGAAACGCCAGGTCCGGTCGAGTCGGGGACCGTGGAGGAGTGCAGGATCAACCAGCCGCGAGAGTTCCCGCGGCCCCCTGTCAACCCTCTCCAATGCCCCCGATTCGACCATTCATCACCCGAACAATGCCGGCAGAGTTCCCTCGAACGTCGTGCGCAGCTCGGCCAGCGAGACCGAGAACTGGCCCTGGACCTCGACGGAATCGGAGCCCTCGTCCACCACACCGATGCGCACCCACGGGAGGTTACGGGCCGTGCACATACCGGTAAAGCGAGTTTCCTCGGTGCGGGGGACCGCGACGAGCACGCGGCCCGACGACTCGGAGAACAGGGTGACGAACGGATCGGCGTCGTCGGGAAGCAGGATGCGGCAGCCCGTCTCCCCGGCCAGCGCGGCCTCGACGACGGTCTGCGCGAGACCACCTTCGGACAGGTCGTGCGCCGCCGACACCAGTCCGTCGCGGGACGCCGCGAGGAGGATGTCGGCCAGCAACTGCTCCCGCTCGAGGTCGACCTTCGGCGGCACGCCGCCGAGGTGGCCGTGCTCGACCTGTGACCAGATGGACCCGTCGAACTCGTCGCGGGTGTCGCCGAGCAGGATCAGCGTCTCGCCCGGTTCCAGTCCGAGACCGGTGGGGATGCGACGGTGCACGTCGTCGATGACACCGAGCACGGCCACCACCGGGGTGGGCAGGATC
The DNA here is from genome assembly GCF_002300155.1 of Rhodococcus sp. ACS1. Classification (NCBI taxonomy): domain Bacteria; kingdom Bacillati; phylum Actinomycetota; class Actinomycetes; order Mycobacteriales; family Nocardiaceae; genus Rhodococcus; species Rhodococcus sp. ACS1. The sequence goes on along the minus strand of NZ_NSDZ01000005.1, from coordinate 1,149,140 downwards.
GGGGTCGAGCCGGTCTGGTTGTAGAAGCTGACGTTGCCGCCGGTGACGGGGATGCCGAGCTTCGCGCAGCCGTCCGCCAGGCCGCGGACGGCCTGCTGGAACTGCCACATGACGCCCGGATCCTCGGGGGACCCGAAGTTCAGGCAGTTGCTGACGGCCTTGGGGGTGGCGCCGGTGACGGCGACGTTGCGGAACGCCTCCGCGAGTGCCAACTGCGCACCGGTGTACGGGTCCAGCGCGGTGTAGCGGCCGGACGCGTCGGTGGCGAGCGCGATGCCGCGGCCCGTCTTCTCGTCGACGCGGATCACACCGGAGTCGGCGTTCTCGGCCAGGACGGTGTTGCCGCGCACGTAGCGGTCGTACTGCTCGGTGATCCACTTGCGGCTGCACAGCGCCGGGGACGCGAGCATCTTCAGCAGGGTCGCCTTCAGCTCGTCGGCCGACTCCGGGCGCGTCAGGCCGGCGGTGGTGTTGGCGACCAGGGCGTCCTGGCTCGCGGGACGCTGCACGGGGCGCTCGTACACCGGGCCCTCGTGGGCAACGGTGCGCGGCGGCACGTCGACGACGGTCTCGCCGTGCCAGGAGATGGTCAGGCGCTCGCCGTCGGTGACCTCACCGATGACGGTGGCCAGGACGTCCCACTTCTTGCAGACCTCCATGAACGCGTCGACGTTCTCGGGGGTGACGACCGCGCACATGCGTTCCTGCGACTCGCTGGAGAGCACCTCGGCGGCGGTCATGCCGGTGGCCCGCATCGGGACCTGCTCGAGGTTGATGTGCATGCCGCCGTCGCCGGCCGCGGCCAGCTCGGACGTCGCGCAGGACAGCCCGGCGCCGCCGAGGTCCTGGATACCGACCACCAGCTTCGCGGCGTACAGCTCGAGACAGCACTCGATGAGCACCTTCTCGGTGAACGGGTCACCCACCTGCACCGCCGGTAGCTTCTTCCGGCCGGTACCTGATTCGTCGCCGTCGAACGTCTCGGACGCCAGCACGGACACGCCGCCGATGCCGTCGAGGCCGGTCCGCGCACCGAACAGGATGATCTTGTTGCCGGCGCCGGACGCGAACGCCAGGTGCAGGTCCTCGACCCGCATCGTGCCGGCACAGAGGGCGTTGACCAGGGGGTTACCGGCGTACGACTCGTCGAAGACGGTCTCGCCGCCGATGTTGGGGAGGCCCAGCGAGTTGCCGTAGCCGCCGACGCCGCGCACCACACCGTCGACGACGCGGCGGGTGTCGGGGGCGTCCGCCGCACCGAAACGCAGCTGGTCCATCACCGCGATGGGACGGGCGCCCATGGCCATGATGTCGCGGACGATGCCGCCGACGCCGGTGGCCGCGCCCTGGTAGGGCTCCACGTAGGAGGGGTGGTTGTGGCTCTCGACCTTGAACGTGACCGCCCAGCCGTCGCCGATGTCGACGACGCCGGCGTTCTCGCCGATGCCCGCGAGCATCGAGGACCGCATCTCGTCGGTCGTGGTCTCACCGAAGTACCTCAGGTGCACCTTGGACGACTTGTAGGAGCAGTGCTCACTCCACATCACCGAGTACATCGCGAGCTCGGCCTCGGTGGGGCGCCGGCCCAGGATCTCCTTGATGCGGGCGTACTCGTCGTCCTTGAGACCCAGCTCCTTGAAAGGCTGTGCGACGTCGGGGGTCGCGGTGGCGGCGGTGACGGTATCGACCGGGTGTGCTGACACTGGAGGTGGGGTCCCTTCCCTACGGGAGTCAAGAGAGGCAAGCCGGGAGTCACGGTCGGCGCAAGCCGGGTGGCGACGAGCCGTACGTCAGTCTATCCGGCGGCTCGTTCCGGCACCGACCTGGCGCTCCTCGCCCCTCCCCGTCACGCCGTCGGTGTGAGGAAGGCCGCAAGGGCGTCGGAATAGGCGCGCACGTCACGGGCACCCATCAGCTCCCGCGAGGAATGCATTCCCAGCTGCGCGGCGCCGACGTCGACGGTGCTCAGCCCCGTCCTGGACGCGGTGATCGGGCCGATGGTCGAACCGCACGGCAGATCGGCCCGGTGCACGTACCGCTGCAGCGGCACACCGGCCTGGTCGCAGGCGAGCGCGAACGCACCGGCCCCGGCCGCGTCGGTGGCGTAGCGCAGGTTCTGGTTGACCTTGAGCACCGGTCCCCCGTTGACGGCGATGTGGTGGGCGGGCTCGTGCCGGTCCGGGTAATTGGGGTGGGTCGCGTGCGCCATGTCCCCGGACGCGCAGATCGACCCGGCCATCGTCTGCAGGAATTCTTCGCGACCGCCGCCGCGACCGAGGACGATGCGCTCGAGGACGGTGCTCAGGAGATCGGAGAACGCGCCCCGATCGGACATGCTCCCCACCTCCTCGTGGTCGAACAGCGCGAGCACCGGCACCTGATCCCCGGGACGTTCGGCCGCCGACAGCAGCGCCTGGGTGCCCGCGTAGCAGGTGCCCTGGTTGTCGAGCCGCGGCGCGCTGACGAGGTCCTGTTCGGTTCCGACCAGGGCGCTGGGCGCGAGATCGTGGGTCATCAGTTCCCACCCGAGCACCGCGTCGGCGGGCACCTCCGCCCGCTCGGCGACGAAGTCGATGAACGACCGGCGTTCGGTACCCACGCCCCACACGCCGTTGAGGTGGCGCTGCGGATCGAGGTGCACGCCCTTGCGGTCCTCGGACAGGTGGATCGCCAGCTGCGGCACGCGCAGGATCGGCTCGTCGACGCGGACGAGCTTCTCCTCCACCGTGTTGCCGACCCGCACACTCAGCCGCCCGGAGATGCCCAGGTCGCGGTCGAGCCAGGAGTTGAGCCACGCGCCGCCGTACGGTTCGAGACCCACCAGCTGCCACCCCGCCGACGAGAGGTCGGGGTGCTGCTTGACGCGCAGGTTCGGGCTGTCGGTGTGCCCGCCGACGATGCGGAACGGCGCCGTCCGGCCCACCCCCTCGGTGCTCCATGCGATGAGGGATCCGCCGCGCACCAGGAAGTACCGGCCGGGCTCGCCGGGCCACGAGTCGGTCTCGTGCAACTCGGTGAAACCGTTGCCGGTCAGCAACATCGACACCGTCGCGCACACATGGAACGGCGACGGTGAGGCATCGACGAAGGTGCAGAGTCCCTGGGCGTCGGCCCACGTAGTGGAAGGCATGGGGTCAATCATGCAGGACCCGCTGTCACGGGTGGGGACCCGAGACACAGAACTGGTTGCCGTCCGGATCGGCGAGCGTGACCCATCGGAAACCGCCCATCTCGTGCCGCCCGACCTCCGTCGCGCCGTCGGCACTCAGCCTGCCGACCTCGCCGTCGAGGTCTTCGGAGGCCAGGTCGAGGTGGATGCGGTTCTTCCCCGGAGTGGGATCGTCGACCTTCTGGAACGCCAGCTTCTGCGCGGAATCAGGGAGGGCGACGACGTAGAACCAGCCGTCGTTCTCCTGCTCGACCGTGCCCGCCGTCTGCTTCGCCCACCAGTTCGCGAGCGGCCCCGGATCGGTGGTGTCGAACGTGATCATGCCGAGTGTGAGTGCCATGCCCGCACAGTAGCCGTGACCACCGACACGTTTCGCAGCTTCGCAGGAACTCCTCGATGACCCGGACGGCAGCGTCCACGCCACCGGCAGAACGCAACTCGGCGGCGAGCTCCGCACTGCGGCGACGGACCGGCTCGGCGTCGACCCAGGTGAGCGCGTCCCGCAGTCCGGCTGCCGACACGTCCGAACTGTCCACGCGCACCGCCACTCCCGCGGCGACGAGCGCGTCGGCATTCTCGAACTGGTCGGTGGCCTGCGGCGCGGCGATCATCGGGGTCCCCGTGAACATGCCCTCGCTGGACCCGCCCATGCCGGCGTGGGTGAGGAACGCGTCGGCCTGCCCCAGGATGTCGAACTGCGGCACCCAGCGGTAGACCTCCACGTTGCCGGGCACGGCGCCGAGTTCGTCGACGTCGACGTGCTGCCCGATCTGCAGGACGACGTGCCAGCCGTCGAGGTCGCCGAATGCCTCGATGCAGCGGCGGTAGAAGTCGGCGTGATCGGTGAACGCGGTGCCGAGCGAGACGAGCAGCACCTTGCCCGCGGCTGCCGGACGCTCCCACCGGCCATCGGCGGGCCGCCGGGTGGGCAGCGCAGGTCCGACGAACGTATAGACGTCCTCGTTCACGCGGTCGGCGTTGGGCTGCATCGATTTCGCGATCAGCACCACCGCCCGGGCCGGGCGCCCGTAGAACTCGTCCGGGTCGGTCTCGACACCGTTGTCCCGCAGCAGTTTCCCCTGCCGCTCGTACAGTGCGGCGCCACGCGGGTCGGCACGCATGGTGTCCACGAACGATTTCATGTCGTCCTCGTAGCCCTCCCAGGCCACGTACGTCGGCGACAGTTGCACAGTCGGCACGTTCCATTCCTCGGCGAGGACGCGGGCGGGACCTCCCGCGATGTCGTAGAGGAACAGGTCGGGGCGGTCGTCCTCGTACAGCCTCCGCAACTGCGGCAGCATCGACTCGTACTCGGCCTGGAACAGGGTGAGGTGATCGATGGTGTCGCCGTCCCAGGACTTCCCGGACGCGTCCGCCGCGCCTGCGGTGTTCACGCGCGGCAACGTCGAGGCGTACTCCTTGAATTCCGCTCCGGTGCTCTGGACGACGTCCTTCACTGCGGCGTCGTTGGCGTACGTCACGCGGTGCCCGCGCGCGACGAGTTCTCGGAGAATCTCCAGGCTGGGGTTGACGTGCCCGGGCGCCGGGATGCTGACCATGGCGATGTGTGAGCGGGTCATCTTCATCCTTTCCGAGACGGAACGGTCCGTCTCGATACATGATGACATCCGGCCGCAGACGAGTCAAGACGATACGTCTCGTCTGGTCTGGTCTAGGATCCGTTCATGCCGTCCGCCGACAATCCCCGCCGATCCGAACGGTCCCGCGCCGCGATCCTGCAGGCCACGCAGGAGCTGATCCGCGAACAGCCCTACGGGAAGATCAGCATCGAGGGCATTGCCGCACGCGCCAAGGTCGGGAAGCAGACCATCTACCGCTGGTGGCGGTCCAAGGGCGCACTCGTCGTGGACGCCCTGCACGAACAGAACGCGGCCGGCGCCCAGGAGGCCCTGGCCCTGCCCGACACCGGCGACCTCGCCGCCGACATGAGGCTGGTGCTGCGGGCCACGGTCGACGAGTTCACGTCCCCCGATTTCGAACCGCTGTTCCGGGCGCTGTCCATCGAATCGCTGCAGGACCCGGCCCTGAGGGAACAGATCGTCGAACGGATCTACCAGCCGCAGTTCGAGTTCGTCGCCACGCGGTTCCGCTCGGCGCAGGACGCCGGGCAGGTGCGACCCGACGTCGACCTCGCTCTCGCGTTCGAGTTGTTCATGGCGCCGATGTTCTACCGCTGGCAGTCCGGAGCCCATCCCCTCACCCACGAGCACGCGGACGCCGTCGTCGACCTGGCGATGCGCGCCCTCGCGCCCTAAGCGCGGGTTGCGTCCTCGACGAACCCGAAATCGCCGTGCGTGAGGTCCTCGACGTGGACCGCGCGCCCGGACGCGTCGGCGAGGGGAATCTTCCAGTTCGAATACTGGGTCTCGTCGGTGCCCGGCTGATTCTGGATGCGGTACTCCCCCACCAGGTCGGCCAGTGCGACACCCGACAGCAGCGACGGGCTCCGGGCGATCAGCCTGTACAGCGCCTTCACGGTGTCGGGTATCGACGCGTCGTCCGCCAGCAACCCGCGGTCGCGCGCCAGTTGGAGCACGGCCTCGCGCTGCTGGGCGTCGTGTTCCTTCTCGAGTTCGAGGTCGCGTTCGAGGAGCCCGAGCCGCGAGCGCAATTCGATGTGTTCGCCGGCCAGGTATCCGGCGGTCGGCGGAAGATCATGCGTGGTCACGGATGTCAGGCACAGGGTCCGGTACTGCTCCGGCGGTGTCGGCCGCTCGCCGTCGTGCTCGAACCACAGGATCGAGGTCCCCAGGATGCCGCGCTCGGCGAGGTAGTCCTGCACCGCGGGCTCGAACACCCCGAGGTCCTCGCCGATCACCACGGCGCCCGCCCGCTCGGCCTCGAGCGCGAGGATCCCGATGAGCGCCTCGTGGTCGTAGGTGACGTACGTTCCGTCGGCAGGCGTCTGCGCGTCGGCGGGAATCCACCACAGCCGGAACAGTCCCAGAATGTGGTCGACCCGCAGGCCGCCCGCGTGCTTCAGGACGGTGCGCAGCATGTCGCGGTACGGGGCGTACCCCAGTTCCGCCAGCCGATCCGGCCGCCACGGCGGCTGATTCCACTGCTGGCCCTGCTGATTGAAGTCGTCGGGAGGAGCGCCGACGGTAATGCCCTCCGCCAGAGCCGTTCCCAGCGACCACGCGTCCGCGCCCCCGCGCTGGACCCCGACCGCCAGGTCGTGCACGATCCCGATGTCCATGCCCGCCGCGCGCGCAGCGTCCTGTGCGTCGGAAAGCTGCTCGTCGCACACCCATTGCAGCCACGAGTAGAACTGGATTCGCGGCGTCAGCTTGCGCCGCTGCGCCTGCACCCAGTCGCTGTCCGGCGCACCGGCCTTCGTCGTCCATCGCGGGTCGTCGGGCGGCAGTTTCTCGGTGAGCGCGCACCAGGTCGCGAAGTCCCGCAGCCCGTCCCCCTCGACGCGGCAGAACTCCTCGAACGCGTGCTGCCTGCTCGGGCTGCGCTCGATCCGGAAGACCCGTTCGAGCACCCGGAGTTTCGCCCGGTACGACGGGTTGCGGTCGATCCGGTCGGACCGGTCGTTCGCCCTCTCGAATCGCGCTGCGGCGTCGCGCATCCGCGCATGGCGTCGCGTCGAGAGGTACGCCGTCTCCGGGATATTCTCGACGCGGATGTACAGCGGGTTGACGTAGCGGCGGGTGGTCGGCAGGTACGGCGACGCCTCGATCGGCGGTCGGGGCTGCGCGGCATGCAGTGGATTGACCAGAACGTAGTCGGCGCCGTGGACGGAACCGAAGATCGACGCGAGATCCGCAAGGTCGCCGAAATCCCCCACACCCCAGGACCGACGCGACCGGATCGAGTACAACTGCGTGAGCACACCCCAGCGCCTGCGGTCGCGCAGTGCGTCCGAAGTGGTCAACCGCGCCGGTGTCACCACGAGCGTGCACGACGAGGAGGTGCCCGAGGTGGACGCCTGGACCGTGTGCCACCCGCACGGAACGTCGGAGGGCACGGCGAACGTCGCGCGCCCCACGAGAACACCGTCGACCTCTCGCGGATCGACCCACACCTGGAGTTGGCGTGCCGGGACCGTCGCGCCCGACTCCGTGTCGATCGTGACGTCCACCGCCTCGCCGTGCGGAACGTGGACCACGAAACGGGTCTCGGATCCGTTCCTGCCGACGACGACGGGCGGCAGCATCCGACGCCACGGCGCCACGTCGCACTCCGACAGGGCGCGCCGCACCTCGTCCTCCGTTCCGGCGGTGACGTCGAGCGCTGCGAGGACGCTGCGGAGCGTGTCGTCGCCCACGTCGTGACGCCGCTGGTCCCAACCCTGATACGACGTCGCAACCCCGTGCCGGGCCGCGAGATCACGCAACTGCTCGGTGTACGTCACCCGTCGATCGTGCCAGTTCGCCTCGGGTTCCGCGCGTCTTCCGGATCGCCGCCACGGCCGTCGGACCCGCCGGCGTGATTGGCCCCGCGGCGAGTGGGGTAACTGTTCGGTAATCAGACGCACGGCGTCCACGGCGAGCGCCCGGTGGCACTCGGTTGGCGTACGCCGATGCGCCCGGCAACCGAGGAGTCTTCGATGCTGCTACGTCTTCCCGGAGTCTATCGCCCGCAACACGATACGCAGTTGCTGGCCGGTGTCCTGGCGGCGGAGCGACTCGGTCCCCACTCCCGGGTACTCGATCTGTGTGCCGGGACGGGCGCGCTGAGCGTGGCCGCCGCGGCCGCCGGTGCGGGCCGGGTGACCGCGGTGGACGTGTCGAGGCGGGCGGCGATCAGCATTCGGCTCAATGCGCTCGCCCGCGGGCACCGGATCCGGGTGATCCACGGAGACCTCACCGAACACGTCCGCCAAGAGCGGTTCGAGCTCGTCGTTTCCAATCCGCCGTACGTCCCGGCATCCGTCGACACCGTGCCCGACCGCGGTCCGGCGCGCGCCTGGGATGCGGGAAAGAACGGTCGCGCACTGCTCGACCGGATCTGCTGCCAGGCCCCCGACCTTCTCGTCGACGGCGGGGTTCTGCTGCTGGCGCAGTCCGGCCTGAGCGGAGTCGAGAAGACACTGACGATGCTCGAGGAGCAGAATATGACGGTCGACGTCGCCGCGACGGCCGAGATCCCGTTCGGACCCGTCCTCGTCGAACGGCGGGAGATGCTCGAGCGGCGAGGGCTCATCGAGGTCGGTCAGATCCTCGAGGAAATCGTGGTGATCCGCGCCGTCAGCTAGACATGGCCTGATGGCGCCGTGCGTGGCCGAGGCCCGCACGGCGCCGGTCGGATCAGGCGGAGATGACGCTGTCGAGCACGGAGTAGAACATGCCGAGCCCGTCGTCACTGGGGCCGGTGAGGGCCTCGGTGGCGTGCTCGGGGTGCGGCATGAGGCCCACCACGCGGCCGTTGGCCGAGGAGATGCCCGCGATGCCGCGCTGCGAACCGTTCGGGTTGTCGCCGGTGTAGCGGAACACCACGCGGCCCTCACCCTCGAGTTCGTCGAGAACGTTCTCCGACGCCTGGTAGCGGCCCTCGCCGGACTTGAGCGGGACGAGAATCTCGGCACCCGTCTCGTAGCGGGACGTCCACGCCGTCGACGTGGCCTCGACCTTCAGCCACTCGTCGCGGCAGATGAAGTGCAGGCCCTCGTTCCGGGTGAGCGCGCCGGGCAGGAGGCCCGCTTCACACAGCACCTGGAAACCGTTGCAGATACCGAGGACGGGCATACCGCCCTGCGCGGCCTGCACGACCTTGCCCATGACGGGCGCGAACCGGGCGATGGCGCCGCACCGCAGGTAGTCGCCGTACGAGAAGCCACCGGGGACGATGACGGCGTCGACACCCTTGAGGTCGGCGTCGCCGTGCCACAGGCTCACGGCCTCGCCGCCGGCGAGGGTCACCGCGCGGGCGGCGTCGACGTCGTCGAGGGTGCCGGGGAAAGTGATGACTCCGACGCGGGCGCTCATGCTTCGACGCGCCTCACGGTCCAGTCCTCGATCACCGTGTTGGCCAGCAGGGCCTCGGCGATCTTCTCGAGCTGAGCGTCGTCGACACTGCCGTCGACCTCGAGCTCGAACCGCTTGCCCTGACGGACATCGGAAACTCCAGCGAAGCCGAGCCGCGGCAGCGCTCCGACAATGGCCTGCCCCTGGGGGTCGAGAATCTCGGCCTTGGGCATGACTTCGACGACGACACGGGCCACGTGCTGCTCCTTGTTGTTGTGCGCGAGCCCAGAGTGGAACACCGGGCACCCGGAAGTTTACCGGGCTACCTGCCTGCGGTTCGCATCGGACGAAGGGACGAGCCATGCACGCAAGCGCATACTCGAATTCATGCGACTGACTCACTTCGGCCACAGCTGCGTCCTCGTCGAGTTGAACGGTTCCACCATCCTCTTCGATCCGGGCAACTTCTCGCACGGATTCGAGGGCATCACCGGACTGGACGCGATCCTCGTGACCCACCAGCACCCCGACCACGTCGACCAGCAGCGACTGCCCGCCCTCGTCGAGGCGAACCCCGGCGCGGCGCTGTACTCCGACCCGCAGACCGCCGCCCAGCTCGGCGGCGCGTGGACGGGAGTGCACGCCGGCGACGAGTTCGACATCGGCGACGTGCACGTCACCGGCACCGGCGGCAGGCACGCGGTGATCCACCCCGACATTCCCGTGATCGACAACACGGCGTTCCTTCTCGGCGACGCCGGCAACCCGGCCCGGCTGATGCACCCCGGCGACTCCCTGTTCGTCCCCGAGCAGAAGGTCGACGTGCTGGCGCTGCCCGCCGCGGCGCCGTGGCTGAAGATCTCCGAGGCCATCGACTACCTGCGGGCCGTCGCGCCGCGGGTCGCGGTGCCCATCCACCAGGCGATCATCGCGAACGAGGCCACCGGCATCTTCTACGGCCGCTACTCGGACATGGCGCCCGAGGGCACCGAGTTCCGCACGATGCCGAGCGAGTCGAGCGTCGAGGTGGCCTGACGCCCCCGTGAGTACTTGTTAACCGCGGGCGGTTAACAAGTACTCACGGGTCAGGCGGCACCGATCTGCGAAATCCGCCGCTCCCAGCGGTACACGCCGGGCCGCGCGTCATGGAAGAGCGCGAGGTCGACGGCGTCGAGCATCGCCTGCCGCGGGCCCGACGTGCCCAGCTGCTTGGCGGTGACGGCGAGGCGCACCACGCCCCCGCGTTTGGCGGTGCGTCCGGAGCCGAGGACGAGGGCCCGGCACCACCACGGTTCGGCGCGGAATCCCTCCCCGATTCCCAGCACCCGCGACCGCACCGACGTCCCGCGTTCGAGGTCGTGGATGGCGGTCATCCCGGCGAGCAGCCGGAACCCGGCGGACGGCAGTGCCGCGACGGCGCCCTGCGACGCCAGCCAGCGGGGCGGGGCGAACAGTCTGGTGCGCAGCCCGGTCTGTTCCATCACCCGGTCGGCCGCGAGCAGTCGCAGCCGCGCCTCGTGCTCGGGCAGCGCGGCGAACTCGGCCCGACGGCGCTTGGTGGCGGCCTGGTCGTATCCGTGCAGGACGACGGCGTCGCCGCGGGATCGGCGCACACGGAGCCAGTCCTGCGTCGCGGGATCGTTGACCAGGCGGTACTTGTCCTTCAGGCGCGGGGCGACGAGCAGCGACAGCGGCACGCCGCGCGCATCCATCTCCTCGGCGAACGCGGCCGCGAAGTCGCGCGTCTCGTCCTTGATCCCCGACACCGACACGATCAGCTGTCCGGTCATGGGCCCCAGCGTGACAGGTGAACGTGAACAAGGGGCAAAGCTCGTGCGCCTTTCTGGTAGTCGGAGCTACCAGAAAGGCGCACGGGCGGCGAAGCCGCCTACTTCGGCAGGACCGCCTCGATGGCCTCGACGACCTCGGGCGCCTCGGGCTCGGTGCGGGGACGGAACCGCTTGACGACGGTGCCGTCGGGTGCGACGAGGAACTTCTCGAAGTTCCACTGGATGTCGCCCGCGGCGCCCTCGGCGTCGGCGGCCTTGGTCAGTTCCTCGTACAGCGGGTGCCGGTTCTCACCGTTCACCTCGATCTTCTCGAGCAGCGGGAACGTGACGCCGTAGGTGGTGGAGCAGAAGGTCTCGATCTCTTCGGCGGTGCCGGGCTCTTGCCCCATGAACTGGTTGCACGGGACGCCGATCACGGTCAGGCCGCGGTCGGCGTAGTCGGTGGCGAGCTTCTCGAGGCCCTTGTACTGCGGGGTCAGTCCACACTTCGAGGCGACGTTCACCACGAGGACGGCGCGACCGTCGTATTCGCCGAGGGAGGTCGGGGTGCCGCCGAGTGTGTTGATACCGATGTTCTGAACAGGTGTCGTCATGCGCACCAACGTAGCCAACAAACCTCTGTGCGCCCAGGCTTCGAATCGCCCGGGCGCACAGAGGTTTACTTCGGAGTGGGTGTCAGCTCTTCACGAGTACCTTCGGCTCGTCGGCGGCAGGGGTCTCCGTGGCCTGCTCTTCGACGACCTCGCCGTGGCCATCGTCGACCATCGTCGACTCGTCGAAGGGGAGCTTGCCGTCGAGGACGGTGCGGACGCGGTCGTTGTCGATCGTGTTCGTCCAGGAACCGACGAGCAGGGTGGCGACGGCGTTGCCGGAGAAGTTCGTGACCGCGCGGGCCTCGGACATGAACCGGTCGATACCGACGATGAGGCCGACGCCGTCGAGCAGTTCGGGACGGTGGCTCTGCAGGCCGCCGGCGAGGGTGGCGAGCCCGGCGCCGCTGACTCCGGCAGCACCCTTGGACGCGATGATCATGAACACCAGCAGCGACAGCTGCTCGGGGAAGGACAGCGGCTGGCCCATTGCGTCGGCGATGAAGATCGACGCCATGGTCAGGTAGATCGCCGTGCCGTCGAGGTTGAACGAGTAGCCGGTGGGGACGACGACACCGACGGTGGTGCGCTCGACGCCGACGTGTTCCATCTTCGCGATCAGGCGGGGCAGGGCCGACTCGGAGGAGGACGTGGCGAAGATCAGCAGGTACTCCCGGGCCAGGTACCGGACCAGCTTGAAGATCGAGACGCCTGCGACGACGCGGAGCACGGATCCGAGGACACCGAACACGAAGATCAGGCAGGTGAGGTAGAAGCCGAGCATGAGCGTGGCGAGCTGGACGACGGCGCCGAGGCCGGTCTGGCCGACGACGTTCGCGATGGCACCGAACGCACCGATCGGGGCGAGCCACAGGATCATCGACAGGATCTTGAAGACGAGCTTCTGGACGGAGCCGACTGCACGCAGGATCGGCTCACCCTGCTTGCCCAGGGCCTGCAGTCCGAAGCCGACGAGCAGCGCGACGAACAGGGTCTGCAGGACGCTTCCCTCGGTCAGCGCGGACATCAGCGACGTGGGGATGATCGACTGGAGGAAGTCCATGGTGCCGCCGGCTCCGTGGGCCTTCTCGGCGAGCGCCGCACCCGTGCTTGCGGTGTCGGCGCTGATGTTCAGGCCGGTGCCCGGGTCGAGCAGGTTGCCGACCAGCAGACCGATGCCGAGCGCGACCGTGGACATGCCGATGAAGTAGGTGAGGGCGAGTCCGCCGACCTTGCCCACCTTGGCGGCGGCCTTCACCGATCCGATGCCGAGCACGATCGTGCAGAAGATGACCGGGCTGATCATCATCTTGATCAGATCGACGAACATCGTGCCGAGCACGCCGAGCGACTTGCCGACTCCCGGAGCCAGCCACCCGACGAGGATGCCCGCGACGACGGCGACGATGACCCCCATGTACAACCAGTGTGTCCGGTCGCGCTTCTTGGTCTTCCCTGTCGCAGTACTCATGGGATTGTCCTCCAATTCGAGTGGCAAGCTGATCGGTGAGGCCGGTGAGTGACCGCGATCACGTCTTGGAAGAATCTTCTAAGCGATCGCTTGGCTGGAGAAGTTTGTGTTCATTACGTTCAGGAGAAATGCATTGCCGCACCATCCGCCGAGACGGCCCATGAGCGTCGCGAGGCAGCTCTTCCTCCTGCAGCTCGTCGTGTTGGTGCTGGTCATCGGCGCCGGGACCGCGCTGGCCATCGTCGACCAGCGTCGCGACAGCGACGAGACCACCCGGCGCGCCGTCACGGCCGTCGCGACCACACTCGCGCTGTCGGACGGCACCGTCGAGGCATTGCGGTCCCCCGACCCGACGGCCGTTCTCCAGCCCCAGACCGAGCAGATCCGCGCCGCGACCGGCACCGATTTCATCGTCGTGATGACGCCCGCGGGCATCCGCTTCACTCACACCAACCCGGAGCTGATCGGCGGCGTGTTCTCCGGGAACATCGAGCGCGCGCTCCGCGGGGAGACGTTCACGGAGACGTACGCCGGTTCGCTGGGACCATCGATCCGGGCGGTGACACCGGTGTACGACGGCGACCGGATCGCGGGCCTGGTGTCCGTCGGCGTCACCCGGGCGAAGATCGGCGACCAGTTCGCCGCGAGCCTGCCGACCATCTTCGCGGTCGCCGCGATCGGTCTGGCGGTGTCGGCGGCAGGTTCGTTCCTGCTGAGCAGGCGCCTGCGCCGTCAGACGCTGGGGATGGCCCCGGACGAGCTGCGGCAGATGTACGAGCATCACGACGCCGTCCTGCACTCGATCGGTGAGGGCCTGGTGGTGCTCGGCCGCGACAGCGGTGACACCGCGAATGCCGAAGTGGTGAACGACGAAGCGCGCCGCCTCCTCGATCTCCCCGAGGGCCCCGTCCCGCTGGCCGCGCTGCCGGAGTCGCTGCGGCAGTCGCAGGACGACGATTCCCGGGACGAGGTGCACGTGACCCCCGACCGCGTGCTGCTCGTCAGCCGGGAACCCGTGACGTGGGAGGGGCAGCGTCTCGGGACCGTGCTGACACTGCGTGATCGCACGGAATTGCAAAGCATCATGGGCGAACTCGACTCCGTGCGCGGCTTCGCGGAATCGCTGCGGTCACAGGCGCACGAATCGGCAAACCGACTGCACACGATCATCACGATGGTCGAACTGGGCCGCTACGACGACGCGATCGCGTTCGCCACCGAGGATCTGCGGTTGTCGCAGGAACTGATCGACCGCTTGATGACGGCGGTGCACGAACCCGCCCTGGCCGCACTGCTGCTCGGCAAGGTTGGGGTGGCCGCCGAGCGGGGAGTCGACCTGACCGTCACCGAGGACACCGCTCTCGGGCCCGTGGCGCCGCTCAGTGCGCGTGAACTCGTGACGCTGGTGGGTAATCTCGTGGACAACGCGATCGACGCCGCCCGCGGCGCGATGGAATCCCCCGGAGAGGATGCGTGGGTGGAAGTGACCGTCCGTCAAGAGGATTCGACGATGGTGGTGCGGGTGGCCGACAGCGGACCCGGCATTCCCGCCGACGAACTCGACAAGGCGGTCACGCGCGGCTACTCCACCAAGTCGGGTCAGCGCGGGCTCGGACTGGCGTTGGTGGCCCAGGTGGTGGCCCGGCACGGCGGGACGATCCACACGGAGCCGTCACTCGGATCGATGGTCGTCGTCGAGATCCCGATCGAGGGGGCCGCCTCGTGATCCGCGTGATGATCGTCGAGGACGAACCACTCATCGCCGAGGCCCATCGGGCGTATGTGGAACGCATTCCGGGCTTTTCGGTGCACACCGTCGTTCACGACGGCAACGGCGCCATGCGGGCGGTCGCCGCGGCGAACGGCAGCGACGACCCCATCGACCTCGTCCTCCTCGACATCGGCCTGCCGGATGCCAGCGGCCTCGACGTCGCGGCGGCACTGAGCGGCGTGCGACCGAGTCCCGACGTGATCGCCGTGACCTCGGCCCGCGACCTGGAGATGGTCCGCACCGCCGTGGCGCGCGGAATCGCGTTGTATCTCCTGAAGCCGTTCACGTTCGCGGCGTTCCGCGACAAACTCGAGCGGTACCGGGAATTCCGCGACGCCCTGCCTGCCGGAAGCAACGCACTGAGTCAGCACGACATCGATCGGGCGATGTCCGCGCTACGCACCTCCGACGAGCGCGCTGCATCCCCGAAAGGCGTTGCACCACAGACGCTCGACCACGTTTCGGCGTGCGTCCGTGACGCTGCCGGACCGCTGACGGCGGCCGAGGTGGCGGCCAGCATCGGGGTCTCCCGGGTGACGGCCTGGCGGTATCTCGAACGTCTCGCCGACGACGGGGTGCTCACCCGGCACACCGAGTACGGCAGGGCCGGCCGTCCGCAGATCCGGTACGAGCTGCGCTGAAGTACGAACCGGGGTTGTGACCTAGGTCACATCGGTGGACGATTGTAGAGGAGTCACCTCCGGCTCGCAGTAACTCAGTCAAGGACCTTCACAATGTCTAGCAGAATTGCCACCACACTCGCCGCAATCGCATTGACCCTGTCGCTCGGTACTCTGGCTGCTCCCGCAGCTGTCGCGGCGCCGGCCGCGCCGTCACCGACCCCGGCAGTCGGTTCGATCGCCGTCTGCCTCAACCTGCCACTGGGGTCGGCCAGCATCAGTTTCTGCATCTGAGCAGTGCGGGGGGCGAACTCGAACGCTACATCTGTGCATGTCTCGTAGCGTCCGTCGACGCCGTCGTGCCCTGGGCCCGCCAGACCGGTGCGAACCTGCGTTCGAATCGTCAGTCCCGCTGTCCGTCGCCGGGCCGGTGATCGACGGACGCGCACGATCGGGGGCGAGTCCACGCGTGCCGCGTCCGCTGCTCGAAATCCTTCGCCATATCGAGCAATTGGTCCTCCGCGCGGTGTCGCCCGACCAGCTGGATCCCCAGTGGTGTCCCCGCTTCGCTGAAGCCCGCCGGTAGAGAGATGACCGGGTGGCCGGTCACGGTGACGTGGCACGCGGACTCCATCCAGCCGAGGTAATCCGGTTGCTGTACGCCACACACCGAGGCGGGAAACTGCAGGTCGACGTCGAACGCCGGGAGGGGCGACACCGGGAGAAGCAGACCGTCGTACGTTTCCAGAAACTCTCGCATGCGATGGAAGAGTTCCGTCCTGAGCCGCGCAGCGCGACCGACGTCTCGACCGGAGAGTCGTCGCCCGGCAAGCATGTTCTCGTACAGACTGGGCCGAACCCACTCCCGATTCGCGTCGAACAGATCACCCAGCGCAGCTTCGAACTGCCACGCACGCAGAGTCCTGAAGCACTCGCCCGCGCCGTCGAAGCTGATGCATGCTTCCTCGACGATCGCGCCTGCCTCCCGGCACGTGTGCGCAGCGCGTTCGACGACTCGGCGAACCTCCGGGTCCACCGGAATGGTTCCGCCAAGATCGACGGAAAATGCGATTCTTCGACCTCGAAGGCCGTCTGCGGCGACAGTTGCAAATCGGGATCCGGGCTCCTCCAGGCTGAGGGGAGACCGGCCGTCCGGACCGGCCATCACCGACAGCAGCAGCGCAACGTCGTCGACGCAGCGTGCCATCGGCCCTTGAACGGACAGCCCGCACCAGCCGTCGGACGCAGGGTAGGTGGGCACCCGCCCGGCACTCGGGCGTAATCCGACGACATTGCAGTACCCAGCCGGGAGTCGAAGAGACCCGCCCATGTCGTTGCCGTCCGCGATGGGGTGCATGCCGGCGGCGAGAGCTGCGGCAGCACCTCCCGATGAACCGCCCGCGGTCACGGCGAGGTCGTAGGGATTGCGCGTCGCACCGAAAAGGTCGTTGAAGGTATGACCACCTGCGACGAACTCGGGAACATTGGTCTTGCCCAGCGTGACGACGCCCGCGGCCTTCATCCGTTCCACGACGAGATCGTCGAGTTCGGGCACGTAGTGCTCGTGGATCCGGGAACCGAAGGTTGTCCGGACTCCCATGGTGAGGTGGTTATCTTTGTGGGCGACGGGAATTCCGTGGAGCGGGCCGTCCCACCCGCCGGATGCAAACCGTTGATCGGCGGCTGCCGCCTGCTCCATCGCAGCTTCCGGAAGGTACGTCACGATGGCGTTGACGTCGGGGTTGACCTCATCGATGCGCTCGAGATGCGCCGACACGGTTTCTCGCGCCGAGAGCTCTCCTGCACGCATCAGCTGAGACAGCTCCGTCGCGCTGCGGTAGTACAGCGGCTCCGCCATGGACGACCTTCCTTCGTGAATGGACATGCATCGGGTGTTGTGAGTATCGGGACGATCGGCCGGACGGAGCCGCGAGTTCGTCCGCCCCGGAGTCAGCGGTAGCCGTACCGAAGACGATCATCGTCTGCCACGACACTCTCGCCACTCGGCCTCGGAATCCGCAGATTCCGCATCAAGACGTACGCGTCCCGGGGCAGCTGCCCACCGGCGCCCTGCTGGTCCGGAAGTTCGAACCACAACTGCAGACTTCCCTGCTCCACGATCAACTGATACGCCCTGCTTCGATCCGGAGCAGGCGAATTCCGATCACTCCGATCGACGAAACCTGCGTTCCGCGCGGCATCGCGGGAGGGGAGGTACCGCGCGATCCGAGAACCTCGAGCCCATCCGGGCAGATCGTCGCGGTCCAGTTCGTCCGCGATCATCGCGGCGATCCTGCCCGTCGATGGTCGCACCGCTGTTGCGCCAACCGGTCTCAGCCGGTCCTCGAGATTGTCCGCCGTGACACGCAGAACCCACGCTGTCCCGATCCTGGTCGGAGTGTGCAATCGAAATCCTGGCCAATCCGAATGGGCGATCGACTGCAGCACCGTGCGGCCGTCGCATCCCAGCCGGGTCAGCGACCTTCGTGAATAGGCAATCCCGCGTGCCACCGGATCGCTCAGACCCAGCTCGCTGAGCAGGGAGAAGGCACGTCCCGGGGCCGCTCCGCCGTATCCGACCTCGACGTCGTCGATCGCGACGACGTCGCCATTGCTCATGTCCCACAACATGTGGGGCACGACCAGAGATCCCGCCGAATTGGTGGGGAACCTTCTCGGATCACAACCGGACGACCAGAAGACGTCGCTTGCAGCGAATCCCGCGACGATGCGAGTGACTCGCGCGTCGAGCTTCTCGACGTGGCGCAGGGCGTTGGCAGGCCTCGCCCAGATCATTCACCCCACCGGCTTCCCGCTGACGTCAGCCAATCGCCTGCTCCCAGATCCAGCAAGGCGTTGTGCGCGGCTACGAACGGCTCTATGGGGAGCCTGGTGATTCCCGCGCCGACCTGTCCGATCCCCGCATCTCGGTGAGCGAATCCGTTGTTGACCACCGGGGAAATTCCCGTACGCGCTACCGCTTCGACGTCGATTCCCATCGGTGTGCCCCGGAAACCCTCGCCGGGAATCAGGAACCGACTACTACCCCCTCGGGTGATCTGACGCATCTCGGACACATAGTCCTGGAGCACGCTGGGGCTTCCCCCGATATAGGAACTGATGGCGGGGGCCGCCGACAGAGCGAAGGCGCCGAGCCCGATCACCTCGGTCACGAGCGAATCACCCATCATCGGGCAGGCATCGTCGACGGTATAGCCCTCGAACAGCTTCGGATCTCCTACGGGCGCGGATGCCGTGATCCACGAGTCGAGGCCACTGACGCGAATCCCCATCCGCCGGCCGTTTCCCGCGATCGCTGTCACCAACCCCCGGGTTCCACAGCGGTGGGCGGCATCCGCGACGAGCTTCGCTGCCGCCATCGAGAAAGACAGAAAGGTGTGGGGATTGCCGGCGAGGAAATCGAGGACGGCCGCGGCGGTCCCCGAGTCCGGGGCGTGCTCGACCACGGCGGGCGCGAGCCTGATCGTCAGCGCCGCCGTCGACGCCACGTTCCGATTGTGGCATTCGTCGCCGCGCCGAAGACCTTCCGACTGCAATGCGGTGATATCGATACCGTCCACCGCCCGCAACGCGTCGTCGAGAACCGGCGTCAGGACGGTACTCATCCACCGCAGCCGCTCGAGCACAGCGGCATCGTTGGCACCGAACCGGAGTGCTCGACCGAGCCCTTCGTTCAACGGCGCGAACGCGTTGTGCCCGTCGTCTCCCTCCACCACCACCATCGGAGTGCTGGGAGAAATGATGCCTGCCATCGCCCCGACAGCGGATGCCGAGTGACACGGCCGCAGATCGATCTTCCCCGCGTCGAACAGTTCACCGGCGGCCGCGAGATCGGGAGCCTCACCCTCGAGCACCAGCGCCCCGAGAATCGCACCTCTCATCGGACCCACTACCTCGCCGGGCTCCACCTGCGGGCCGGCGTGCAGGTACGAGCGGCGATCCACCGTGTCGATGACATCTCCCGCCCGTCTGACACCGACCGCGGTCGCGGACGTGGTGTCCAGTACCGCCCAACCATCCCTTACAGTCATGACAACTCCATCGAAAGTCGGATAGGACGTGTCCGGCCGGCTGGAAGCGGGCCACGGACGACATCTCCGGATTGTTGCGGGCAGAGGTACCGATCGGCCCGCTCGGCAATCCCAAAGATACCGAGGCACAGCCGATTTAGCGAGATCATGCTGGTCACATCTTGCCGATGAGAGGTATCATTTCGACTGATGATCGACCGCCGGCGAACGTCCGGAGAGGTGACGAGAGATGCGAATGAAACTGAACCGAATTGATCTGAACCTTCTCGTCGGCCTGGACGCCCTCCTGTCGGAGAGGAGCGTCTCTCGCGCTGCGAAGCAACTCTCGGTCGGGCAACCGGCGATGAGTGGCACATTGTCGCGATTGCGAAAACTCTTCGACGATCCCCTGCTCGTCCGCGACGGGTCGTCGATGACGCTGACACCGCTCGCGGAGTCCCTCACATACCTGGTCCACGACATACTCGGATCGATCGAGACGCTGGTGACCGTGCGTGCACCGTTCGACGCGGCGAGTGACACCCGCACGTTCACCATCCACGCGAGTGACTATGTCACGCTCGTCCTACTCCGCTCGTTCGTCAGGGCGGCTGCCGGCGAAGCGCCGAACGTGCGGATCAATATCGCTCCGCCACAAACGAATTACTTCGGTCCGCTGCTCGAGGCGCGGGCTGATCTCGTGATCATCCCACGCGAGATCGTGGGACACGTCGGAACCGCTTACGCCAGCGCCCCCCTCTTCACGGACCGGCACGTCTGTGTGGTCGCCGCGGACCATCCCGTTGTGGGCGAGACGATGTCGCGGGAGCAGTTCAGCGCGTTTCCGCACCTGTCCGCCACCGGCGGAATCCCGCCGTCCTTCGCCGAGACCCAGTTCGACGAAATCTCATTGCCCTTTCGCATCGAAGCGTCGACGACCAGTTACGTCGCCGCCCCATTCCTGCTGGAAGGAACGGAGATGGTGGCGGTGCTGTACGAGCGCCTGGCGCGAGCACTTCACCGCAGCGCCGGCATTCGACTGCTCGAGCCGCCGGTTTCGTTGGCCCCGATCACCGAGATGATGTACTGGCATCCGCGCCATTCCGACGATCCCGGTCACCGATGGCTTCGCCACGGCATTCGCCGGCTGGCCGAGCAACTGTGACGGTAATGCAGCGAATAACTTACCGGCCGCCAGGTTCCGGGTACTCACGACATTTGTCCGGGACAAGTATATCGTCGGCGTCCGGCCCCGAATATGCGGTCTCCGTGGACGCCGCCCATTCAATATTCCTTTTCCGGATGGATTCGATATCCTCCGGAGACACCGCGCTCAGTCCGGTCGGAATCCGACTTCCGACCGCCCACCGTCCCGACACGATCTCGCCCTCGAACCGGTCGACGACCTGGTCGACCCCTTACGGACTACCGGCTTCAATTCTTCGCCCCTTTTCTCGCGTACAGCGCCGCGCTTCATGGGGATAATTCACGAGGCCGAATAATCCCTGTCTGGTTGAACCGGAATCCATTTCGAAACCGAGCCATGGTATATTTTGAGCGTGAGCAGCGCGCACGAGCCCGAGAAAAAGTCCGAGAATTCCACGATGCAGAGCATGGATCGTGGAATGCACATGCTCGAATTGCTCGCGGAACAGCCGATGCGCGCGAAAGAACTGGCCGAAGCCACCGGAGCGAAATGGGCAACTGCGCACCGCACACTGACCTACCTTCGTGACAAGGGATTCGTCAGGCGCGACGACACAACCGGTCTGCACTACGTCGGTCGCCGGATGTTCGCCATCGGCTCCGCCTACCTCGGCGATCATCCCCTTTTCACGACGAGCGAACCGTTGATGCGGACGGCCGCCGATCGGATCAACGGATTCGTTCAGATCGCCGAGCGGGACGGGCATTCGTCGGTGGCCATTGCCAGCGTCGAACCCCGCATTCCCGTTCCCACCCTGTCCTATGCGAATACGTACCGCGCCTATCCCCTCCACACGGGAGCCCGCGGATTGGTACTGCTCGCATACTGCCCCGACGAGTTCATCGACACCTATGTCCAGGAGCCGCTGCGTTCGTTCACCGAGTACACGATCACGGAACCCGCCGAGTTGCGGGCCAAGCTGAAGCAGATCGTGGCCGATGGCTACGCCACCAGCGACCGGGATGTCACCACTGCCACATGTGGGATTGCAGCGCCGATCCGGAACGCCGCAGGCGAGGTGACGGCGTCGGTGTCGATCGCCAATTACCGCGAACAGATGCCGCCGCGGGATCTCGTTCTTCACGAGGTGCTCGGACTCGCCCAATCGCTTTCCCAGCTGATGGGCTGGCGAAACCGGTAGGTCTTCTCCTCGGCGCCGAGGAGAAGACCTACCGGCAGCCTCTAGCTCTTGACGGCAATCGCCTCGAACTCGATCAGCATCCGGGGATCCACGAGACCGGCTACGTACACGAACGTCGACGGCGGACGGTTCGGAATCCACTTGTCGCGGACAGTACGAATCTCCGGGAGGGACTCCGGGTCGGTCAGGTACCCGGTGATCTTGACGATGCGGTCCATCGAACTGCCCGCAGCCTGCAGGGCACGCTCGAGGTTCGCGAACGCCCGGTCCGCCTGTGCCCCAGCCGAGAGGTCCTCACCGATGTCACCGGACTCGTCGTGCGGCACCGCTCCCGAGGTGAACACCAGATTCCCGGCTTCCGCTGCCCAGTGCCAGGCGGCATCGGCCTGCAGGCCGGGAACGGTCACGTACTTCACATCTTCGCCGACAGTGGTCATTGGTCAGTCCTCGTCGACGATGGCGACGGCCCGGACGAATCCGGCTGTGCCGCCGGCGATCTTGATGGGCAGCGCGATGACCTTGAAACCGTGCGGAGGCAGCTGGTCGAGGTTGGCGAGCTTCTCGATGTGCGCGTATTCGATTTCGAGGCCGAGGAGGTGGCAGGGCCACAGGTACTTCGGGTCTTTGCCGTGCTTGTGGTAGTCGGCGGCCCATGCGGCGTACGGACGGTCGTAGCTCCAGGCGTCCGTTCCCACGACCGTCACGCCCTGTTCGAGGATCCATTTGAGCGCCTCACGGCTGGGTCCGCCACCACGGGTGGTGTACTCCGGCTTCCCCCAGTACTTGTCGTTTCCGGTCATCGTGAGGACGATGTCGCCCGGCTTGATGGTGTAGTTCATGTCCTTCAGCTTCTGCTGAATTTCCTCGAGGGAGACCTCCGCGCCGTCTTCGGCATCACTGATGTCGATGACGACTCCGTCACCCATGCATCGCTCGATGGGCCACTCTTCGATGGTCTTCGGCTTCGACCCGTCCGCCATCACCGGGCCGAAGTGCCACGGTGCGTCCATGTGCGTGCCGGTGTGCGAGTTCATGTCGATATGTTCGACCGCGAACGCGGCACCGGGCGTGGGCCAGTGATTCGGGTCGATGTCGTAGTTTTCCTGGTTCCATTCGGCGCCGAGCGAGTGCGGCTCGAAGATGACGCCTTTGCCCTCGAGGGTGGGGTCACCGTCGGTGACCATGGAGATGTCGATGATTCTGCTCATCTGCTTACTTCCTCATTTCTTTCGGTCGGTCGCACTCTGGATCTCACAGCGCGACAGGGGATGTGGTAGGTGCACAGTCAGCCGACTGTGAGTTTGCGGTCTTCGTCGACCGGCTCGGCGGCTCGCTTCCTGCCCAGCAGACCCACGAGGGCGGTGAGCACCGAGATCGCCGCGACAGCAATCCAACCGGCCGCGAAACCGTGATCGGGGACGATGTGCCCGAAGACCACGGGGACGATGAATCCGCCGACCGCCGCGAGGGTGAGCATCACGCCGACCGCGGTGCCGACCTGTTCGGGATCGATCTTCGACAGGTCCGCGGGCACACCCAGCCAGGCCGGGTAGCTGAAGACGAAAAGGAATCCGATCGCGAAGGAGATGAACCACAGCAGGGCATCGGGGGCGACGGGGATCGCGGCGATCAGTGCCCCCATCAGCAGGAGGGGAACGACGATGACGGATCGGTAGTTGCGGACCAGGTCCGCGACCTTGCCACCGACCAGGCTGCCGGGGATTCCCGCGAGGGCCAGGATCGCGCCGAGCATACCGCCCTGGCCGGGTGTGAAGCCGCGTTGCGCGACCGCGTACTCGCTGAACAGCTGCGATGCGGTGAAGTAGGCGCCGTACACACCGAGCATGGCGATGCCGTAGATCCACAGCTGCTTGTCGACCAGAGCCCGGATCAGGCCGGCGCGGCTGATCCGGCCGCCGTGGAGTCCGCTGACGCCGCGCGGGGTGTGGAACCACACGGCCACCGCCGCCGCCAAGACGATATTGACGATGCCGCAGATCGCGAGCATGCCACGCCATCCCGCGAGGTCGGTCACGTAGATGCACGCATACAGACCCAGCGCGACACCGGTACTGAATGCGGCACCGCACGCGATGCCCAGCGCGAGGTTGATCTCGTGATCACGAAACCACACACTGACCGCGGCGACGGCGACGGCGATGAAGATGGACGCGCCGACACCGGCGATCACTCGGTACAGGGCGAGGTCGAGGAAGCCGACCGCGACGCCGGACAGCGCCGCACCGGCCCCTTGGAGCACCATCCCGAGGACGAGAGTGCGCTTCATCCCGAGTCGGGCCGCGATGATGCCGCCCGGGACGTGGGCGACCCCGTAGCCGAGCACGAACAGCGCGATCAGCATGGCGAGCTGCTCGAAGCTCACGCCGAGGTCCTCGCTGATGGGGGTGAAGGCCGACGCGATGTTGAACCAGTTCAACGTCAGGCTGACGTAGCCGAGGACGAGCAGAGCGAGCATTCGCCATCTGGCCTGGTAGACGTCGCCGTCTCTACCGTCAATAGTCGACAATGGGGTTCCTTCCATCGGGCACATTGCCTTCGAGGCAACCGCGGGTGAGATTGGGAGAGAGCGCAATACGATACGAAGCTCTCGCTTGGTGATAGTTCGGCAATTACGGCGACCCGAGAGTCAGATCCTGTGACCCAGGTCTCTGCCGGCATCCCGAATCTATCCGCCTCCACGACAATTGGGGAGATGGATGGGTTCAACGCGTCCCGATGGCCACTATCATTTTCAGTGATGGTCTAGGCCGAGCCGATTGCCTCGGACCACGACGCTCGGGCGGTGACGAGGTGCTGGTACTTGCTCAGGCCTCGAGGCGAGTTGAACGACACGACACCCGTCACCCGGTCGTCGCGGCCGTACAGTGCGACAAACCTCTCCTCCCCCGGCGCACCGCTCATGAAGCGCACCTGATCCGTGGGGAGAGGGCAGCCCACCATCTGAGTGCGCTTGCGAAACTGGTCGGACCAGAAACTGGGGACAGCAGACAGCGTCGACCGTTTCGTTCCGGCGATGAGATTCTCCGCGACGACCGTCGCCTGCAGCGTGGCGTTGTTCCAGTGCTCGCTGCGCACCTGCGCACCGAAGTAGTCCGAGTACCAACGGGCGGCGTCACCGACAGCGTAGATGCCGGGCACGTTGGTGTGCCCGCCGTCGTCGCAGAGAACCCCGTTGTCGACCTCCACGCCTGAACCGTCGAGCCATTCGGTCACCGGAGCACCGCCGACCCCGACCACGACCAGATCGGCGGGGAGAATTCGTCCGTCGGTGAGCCTGACCCCGTTGACCCGCCCGTCTCCCATGAGTTCCTGGACGCCCACCCCGAGTTCGAGGTCGGTGCCGTGACTCGTGTGCAGATCCGCGAAGTGAGAGCCGACGATTGCCCCGAGGACGGTTCCCAAGGGGGTCGGTTGCGGATCGACCAGGGTCACCGACTGTCCGCGGGTGCGCACGCTCGCCGCCACCTCGGCACCGATGAACCCGGCACCGACGACGACAACGTCTCGGGCACTGTTCAACTCGGTTCTGAGTGCGAGGGCGTCCGGCAGCGTCCGGAGAACGTGGACACCCGCGAGGTGCCCCATGAAGGCGGGGCGCCGAGCCCGCGAGCCGGTGGCCACGACCAGCGCGTCGAATTCGAGAACCGTGCCGTCGTCGAGCGTGACAGTGTGCCGCGACGGGTCGAGCGACAGCGACGTCGCCCGGCGGCCCAGGCGAAGATCGAGGTCGAGTTCGTCGATCTCCTCCTCGGTCAGCAAGTAGAGATCGTCCGGATCACTCGAGCCGGTGAGCAACTTCTTCGAGAGTTCGGTGCGGTCGTAGGGTGATCGCACCTTCTCTTCGCCGATGAGGGTGATGCCGCCGGAGTTTCCCAGGCGCCGCAATTCCTGGATCACGTTCATGCCGGCGAGGGAACCGCCGACCACGACGATCCGCTCGAACCTACTCATCACGGGTTCCCAACGCCTTGGCGGGGCAGGATCGAATCGCCCTGTCGGTCTTCGTATGCAAGGACTCGGGCGGGCTTTCCTGCAGCAGGATCACCTTGTTCTCGTCTTCGTCCAGATCGAAGACCTCGGGGGCTTCGAGCATGCAGCTACCGTAACCACGGCACCTGCCGGCATCTGCGGTGACATGCATGACTACACCTCACTGTTGGTGTCGTCCGCGACTGCTCGCGGTTGAAAATTGTTTGGTGACAACATTGTTCGTTCTTTCTCGAGTGGTGCGCCCGGCACGGCACAGCGGCCGGTCAGCCGACGAGGTATCCGCCGTCGATCGGCAGGACGACACCGGTGATGTAGCCGGCTGCGGCGGAGGCGAGGAACGACACTCCGGCCGCTACCTCCTGTGCATCTCCGGGTCGGTTCATCGGGATGTTCCCCCCGACGGGTGAGGGGTCGTCGGGGACGGATCCCCCGGCTCGCCGCAGTGCTGCCGCGCTGGTGGTGAACAGGTCGGTGGGAATCCACCCGGGGGCGACGGCATTGACACGCACCCCGCGACCGGCGTACTCCGCAGCGATTTTCAGGGTCAGACCGACGACCGCGTATTTCGAGGCGATGTAGGCGGACCCGCCGCCGCGGGGCACGAGCCCGGCCGACGAGGCGATGTTGACGATCGCGCCGCGGCCGCGTTCGACCATGAGCGTTCCGACCTCCCGCATCACATTCGCGGTACCCAGGACGTTGACGCGCAGGACCCGTTCCCAGGTGGCGGAGGTGAGCTCGTCGAAATCCAGGTTCTGGTCGAAGATGCCGGCGGCATTGACCAGGACGTCGATCTCTCCCAGGTCGGACGTGATCTCGCCGACCACCGTGCGGACACGCTCCTCGTCGGTGATATCCGCCGCGTAGGCGGTGCTGCGCCCGCCCGTCCCGGAGACGATCTCGGCCGTACGCTTGGCGCCCACGTCGTTGGCGTCGATCACCGCGACCGCGTATCCGTCGTCAGCCAGACGGGTGGCGACAGCGCGTCCGATTCCGCTGCCGCCACCGGTCACGACCGCCACTCGCTCGGCCCAATTCGCCACGGTGCTCACGCCCCCGCGGGCTTCTTGGTGCGCAGCAGGTCCACCGTCGTCCCGATTCCGTTCTGCACGGCCCTGTCGTAGATCACCTTGGCCGCGACCAGGTCCTGCAAGGCGGTGCCGACCGACTTGAACACGGTGATCGCGTCTGCGTCGTGGGCGGGCACTCTGCCGATGGCGAGGTCCGCGAGTGTCACGATCTTGCCGTCGAGGAGCCCCTTCTCGTCGGCCGCGAGCAGATCCCCGGACTCCATACGGGCCTGTTCGGGAGCGTCGCTGACCACGAGTGCGGCCCGGTCGACGACGTCGGTGTCGATCTCCCGCAACGAGGGCATGGTGGAACCGATCGACAGCACCGTGGTCCCGGGCGCGAGCCACTTGCCCTCGAGGGCGATACGTCCTGTTCCGGCACCGGTGTTGGTGGCGACCACGACGACCGGTGCGGCGGCGGCCTCGGCCGGATCGGATACCGGGACGACCTCCACGTCGAGGCGTGCGGCCATCCGCTCGACGAATGCATTCCGCCGCTGCGGGTTCGGGCTGAAGACCCGTACCCGTTTCACCTCGAGGGCGGCGAACACGCCCTCGAGGTTCGTCTCGGCCTCCAACCCGGATCCGATGACCCCGATCTCGACGGCGGTCCGCGGCGCGAGAAGACCGGCGGCCACGCCCGTGGTCGCGCCGGTCCGGGCAGCGGTGAGGTATGCCCCGTCCAGTTGAGCGAGCAACTCACCGGTCAGCTCGTCGAACAGGCCGATCAGGTACTGGACCCCACCTTCGGAGACCTGGTTGAAAACCTTGAATCCCATCAAGCCGGTGCCGGCCGATACGCCCGGCATCAGCCGGAAGAATCCGGGCGTCGACTCCAGGTTGATGCGATCCGGCAGTTGCGCACCGCCGCGGGCCTGCGTGCGGTAGCCCTCGCGGATGGCGCTGACGAGGTCGGACATCTGCGTGAGGCTTCGCACATGCTCGTCGGTCAGTAGCAGCATTGGTCGTTACTCTCTTCCGATTTCGGTGGTCGGGGGATCCTCGGGGCCGAACGGCTGGTCGAGGTAGGCGGAGATCGTTTCTTCGTTCTGCCAGCTCAGCCCTTCGAGCGCGAGGGCATCGAGGCGGATGTGGTGGTCGAGTCGGAGCGAGGTGATCTCGAGCCGTTGCCCGTTGCGGGTCAGGATCTTCCGCACCCGTACGGCGGTGAACTCGTTGACGACGGTGAACTCGGCATCGACGGTTCCGTCGCCACCGTGCGGGGCGAGCGAGTCGTCCGTCGGGCGTGTCCGGGGAGTTGACATCAGATCACCATTCGCAGGTGCGGCAGTCTGACGACGCTCTCGTCGAGATGGACCGTCCGTTCCACGAGACCCCAGCCGTCGCCGCGACGACGCAGGATGTCATGCCGTCCGGCCGCGGTCATCACCACCGGATCCGATTGGTGGACAACGGCCACCAGCACGTTCGACGTGACGGACACCTCGTCGGCGCGCCCGGTGTCGGCGACGGACAGGACCGAGACGAATCGCCGCACCCGCTGGAGTGGGACCTCCCCCCAGGAGAAGTCGATGTGGTCGGGTTCGAGGCGCCTCGCCCAGAGATTGGCCAGGGAGTCGCGGGATTCGTCGAGCAGGTACGCACCCGCCACGAAGGGTGACTGCGACGGGTCGTCGCGTGTCACGGTGACGGGGATCCGGTAGACGAACTCGGGTTCGAGCAGCGGAATCCACCGCGCGTAGTCGTGCGCGTCGAGCAACGCCGTCTCACGGCCGTAGAACCTGCTCACATTGGCGAACGTCGCATCGTCCGCGGCGACATCGATCCGTTCCGCGCTCAGCATTGGTCGGCCGTCCCGGTCGTGCGTGTGCAGATGCTGTCGTCGTCGAGCAGTTCGGACCACCTGCGGAACATCTCCCGCTGGTTGACCTCCGAGTGATCGACGTCGTAGACGGCGCCGGGCCAGCCGACATCGTCGGCCGGTTTGATACCGACACCGCCGGCGTAGACGAAATCGGTGGACTGCGACACCCGACCGCGGCTCATGTCGGCGACGCTCGTCCAGTTCTGGAAGTCGTCGGTGTCGAAGATCCCGGCGAGACCGACCATGCGGAGGTTCGCGCGCTGCGAGTGCGCGCGTTGCTCCTCGTCGTACCACCGCGGCACCAACGCGAACATGATCAGTTCGCAGTGCATCTCGTCGACCGGTTGCCACTGCCGGAGTTGGACGTACGACACGGCCGGGGTGTCGTCCCCGGAATAGAGGGCCGCGGCATCGATGAAGGACAAGTTGGGAAAGACATTTCCGTGTAGGACAGAGATTCTCGACATCAGGTCCGCCTGTCTCGGGTCGAGACCACTCGCGATGTCGGCCCAACGCTCCTCCGGGTATCCGAGAAACACCGGTTCATCGGTTTCCAGGCCGTAGTGCTGGACCCGGAGGGTATGCCCGTTGCCGGCGACGATGCATCGCCCACGCATCGCATCCATCGAGACGTCGTCCAGCTGCGGAAAGGCCTCGGTGTTCAGATACGTGCCCAGGTCTATCGGACTCTTGTGCGTCGTTCCCAGGTGATAACCGTCGCCGGCGAAGTTCTCCGCGCCCAGCTTCCAGTTGGTTCGCACCAGGGCGCGCGCCGGCGGACCGACGACCTGCAGGTCACCGGCCTTGTCGAGCACGGCTTCGAGATACCAGGCCATGTCGCCGAGTTCGTCGAGCAGCGAAGGAGCCTCGGGGTCCCAGCTCGCAAAGATCAGCCCGTGGAAGACGTCGACGTTCGGCGGCCCGACGAGGTTGTACTTGCTCTTGTCGAAGTCCGCGTCGAAGACCTGCTTGCGCTCGGGCACTCCCCGCAACGTGCCCTTGTTGGAGAAGGTCCAGCCGTGGTAGCTGCACCGAAAGTGCGATGAGTTGCCCATGTCGGCACGACACAATTGATTGCCTCGATGCGTGCACGAATTCAGGAGGATGCGGACGTCGCCGGTCTCGTCCCGGACGACGATGACGTCCTCGCCTCCCAGCTTCCTGGTGACGTAATCGCCCGGCGACGGAATTTCGCTCTCGTGGGCGGCGAACAGCCAGCACCGGCCGAAGACTCGTTCCATCTCGGAATCGAATTCGTCTCGGCCCCAGTAGGAACGGCGGCTCACGCGAGTGACGTCCGCGGTAACACGTGTCATCTGGATGACCCCTATCAGGAGTGGATTGATACACCAGGCCGTATGTCCAAATAATGGATACAGGGTCCGTCTGGTGGATGTGATGACGGTAACAACGTTTTGCCGCAGATGTCAAAGGGTCGACCGAGCTGCGCGGCCTCACCCCATCCACCTCACTCGCGGCCAGTCGAGAACGTCGACCGGAGAAATCGTTGACGGCGGACGACAGCCGGTGTTAGCGTCCACACATCCACATACCGGTCTGCATATCCATTATTTGGATATCGGTAAGAGGGTTGATCACCTACCTGCGCGCCGACATCACAGTCCGGCCGGGTACGGGCCGGCCGAAACCGCCCCTGCCTGCGCACCGCAAGAATCCGACGAACGGAGTTCCATTCATGAGCTATTCCCGGTCCGACGCCCGCTCCTGGGCCCAGGCGAACATGAAGGGCATCTGCGGATGCCTCCTGCCCACCTTCACCAGCGATCTGAAGGGAATCAACGAGCGCGCAATCCGGCACGACATCGCCCGAGAGAAGGAGCTGGGGATCTCGGGTGCACTACTCGTCGCCGAATGTGGAACCACTTTCGACGAGCTACTTCAGGTCACCGAAATCGCTGTCGACGAAGCCGCCGGCGGGCTCCAGACCGTGGTGCACGCTGTCCTGCCGACACTCGAAGACAACATCGCACTCGTGCGCGAGTCCGAGCGTCTGGGCGCGGACGTCGTCCTGGTCTCCTACCCGCTCACCTACTACCCGAAGTCCGAAGAGGAAGTCTTCGAGTACACCCGCGCGATCGCCGAGAGCACCAATCTGGGCATCATCGTGTTCGCGATGCACCTGTGGAACTTCCGCCGATTCCACCCGAGCCACTTCTCGCCGGACCTCATCGGCCGGATGATCAACGAGATTCCGAACGTCGTGGCCGTCAAGACGGAGGTCGGCGGTCCCGGCGTCGGCGGCATCGCGCAGATCTTCGAGCGCTACCGAAATGACGTGATCGTCATGGACCCGATCGAGTCGAACTCGCCCGCCTGGCACGCCGCGTACGGCATGCAGTGGATGGGCACGTCGAACTACGAGGCCTACGGCCCGTGGGTCGCCCGCTACTTCGACCTGATGCGCGACGGCAAGTTCGAGGACGCCATGGAGATCTACTGGAAACTCCACCCGATCCGGGAATCCGACGCGGTGGTGGTCGGGCAGGCACTCGCAGGGACCGCGATGGTGCCGCGGTACCTGTGGAAGTACCAGGGGTGGCTCAACGGATTCAACGGTGGTCCGCTGCGAGCCCCTCAGGCGCGCATCAACGACGGGCAGATGAAGCAGTTGCGGGCCGGGGCGGTCGCGGCCGGCCTCGACGTCACCACCTCGCTCGACGAGGAATTCCTGGTGGGCCGCAACCCGGCCTGATTCTCGTCGATCCATCCCACGACAGCCACCGGACTCTGGCCGGACCCAGAAAAGAAGGAAATTTCATGTCGCTCAACTCCGCCACCCTGCCCCGGGAGTTGGTCATCGGCGCACACCCGATCGAACGCACCCGGGAGTCGATCGACGTCCTGAATCCGTCCACCGGTGCGCTGATCGCCACGGTTCCCGACGGCACCGTCGAGGACGGACTGGACGCGGTCGGCGCCGCAGCGGCTGCGCTGCCCGCCTGGCGCGCCACCAGTCCGCGCGAACGCGCGGAAATACTCCGCCGGTGCTGGGAACTGATGACCGACCGCGCCGAGCGCATCGCCGAACTGATCTCCACCGAAAACGGGAAGACGCTCGCCGATTCGCGGGCCGAAACCGCATACGCGGCCGAATTCTTCCGGTGGTACTCGGAGGAAGCGGTCCGCGCGGTGGGACAACTCAGCACCTCTCCGAACGGTGCCAACCGCATATTGGTCGAGTACGAGCCGATCGGCGTCGCCGTGCTCGTCACCCCATGGAACTTTCCGGCCGCGATGGCGACACGCAAGATCGCGCCCGCCCTCGCTGCCGGTTGCACCGTAGTACTCAAACCCGCGACCGAGACTCCTCTCACCAGCCTGCTCATCGCCCAGATCTGCCGTGAGGCAGGCGTTCCGGACGGCGTGATCAATGTGGTGACCACCTCACGCGCGGGTCAGGTCGTCTCCGCCATGCTCCACGACTCACGCGTACGGGCGTTGTCGTTCACCGGCTCCACCGAAGTCGGGCGCACGCTGCTGCGCGAATCGTCGGATTCGATTCTCAAGACGGCCATGGAACTCGGGGGCAACGCGCCGTTCCTCATTCTCGAGGATGCCGACATCGACGAGGCCGTCACCGGCCTCATGATCGCCAAAATGCGGAACGGCGGCCAGGCGTGCACCGCGGCCAACCGCATCTACGTTCACAGGTCGATCATCAACGACGTGGCCGGGCTCCTCGGACAACGGATGGGCACACTGCGCGTCGGCGCCGGCACCAATGAGCGTTCGGAGTGCGGACCACTGATCAACGACAAGGCAGTCGACAAGGTGGAGCAGCTCGTCGACGCCGCCGTCGCCGACGGTGCGTCGGTGCTGACCGGCGGCCAGCGGCCGATCTCGAGGGGCTCCTTCTACTCTCCCACCGTCCTGGTGGGTGTCGACCCGCAATCTGCGATCGTGCGCGAGGAGATCTTCGGACCGGTCGCATCGTTGATCGCGTTCGACACCGACGACGAGGCTGTCGCCGCGGCCAACAGCACCGACCTCGGGCTCGCGGCCTATGTCTACAGCGGCAATCTGCAGCGCGCTCTGTCCGTGGCGAGCCGGTTGGAGGCCGGCATGGTCGCCGTCAATCGGGGTTTGGTGTCCGACCCCGCAGCACCGTTCGGCGGCGTCAAGCAGAGCGGACTCGGCCGCGAGGGCGCGCATGAGGGTCTGCTCGAGTTCATGGAAGCGAAGTACATCGCCACCAACTGGTGACGACGCCGCTCATTTCCCAGTTCAGCTCCAGGAGAAGACATGTCCTTTCCCTCAGTCCATCCCATCACCCACGTCCGCTCGGTCACCATCGCCGTCGAAGAACTCGCCACCGCAACCAACTTCTACCGCGACCTGTGGCAACTCGACCTCGTCACGAAAGATGACGGCAAGGCCTACTTCGGAACCGGATGCGCCGACAACTACGCCATCAAGCTCCGCGAAAACGATGTCGCCGGAATCGAACTGACCACGTTCGATGTGACCGACCGCGCCGGCGTCGACTTCCTCGCCAAGCGGGTCGCCGACAGCGGAGCCCGGATCATCCGCGAACCCGGTGATCGCAGCGACTTCGGCGGCGGCTACTCATGCATCTTCTTCGACTGCGACGGGCGCGCCATCGAACTCGCCGCCGAGATCGACCAGCGAATCTTCCGCGAAGTCGAAGCCGGAGAGTCCCGTCCGAAGTTCATCAGCCACGTCGTATTCAACACCGCCAACCTGCAGAAGACGATCAGATGGTACGGCGAGGTCCTCGGCTTCAAGATCTCGGACTGGCTCCAGGACTTCTTCTGCTTCATGCGCA
The DNA here is from genome assembly GCF_002300155.1 of Rhodococcus sp. ACS1. Classification (NCBI taxonomy): domain Bacteria; kingdom Bacillati; phylum Actinomycetota; class Actinomycetes; order Mycobacteriales; family Nocardiaceae; genus Rhodococcus; species Rhodococcus sp. ACS1. The sequence goes on along the minus strand of NZ_NSDZ01000005.1, from coordinate 1,115,701 downwards.
CCGGGCGCTGGCACCACATCATCGCCTTCGCCCAGTCGAAGAACACCAGCCTGAACCACGTCTCGTTCGAACTGTACGGAATCGACGAGTTCATGCGCGGCACCGGCCGCATGATGCGGGCCGGACACCAGCCCCTGTGGGGCCCCGGCCGCCACGGCGCCGGTGACAACACGTACTCGTATTTCCAGGAGCCGTCGAGTGGCTTCGTCATGGAGTACACGACTGCCCTTCAAGTCATCGACGAAGAGCACGGCTGGACTCCGAAGGTGTGGGGCACCAGCCTCGAGGAGCAGGATCAGTGGGGTACTGCCAACGTCTTCGACGAGGTGATCCTCGCAAAGATGGCGCCATCGGACGATCCCGTGCTGTGGACGCCGCCGCAACTGTAGTTCGCCCCGGCCCGCATCACGTGGCGGTGACGACAGCGTTCAGGAACCCGCGCGGAACAGCCGGCCATTCCGCCCGCCATCGGCCGGCTAGTTGCTCCTCCCGAAGTCCGGAGGCAACCGCGACAACCGACGGTCCGGCATCACACACGAGTCGAATGAGATTCAACTCGGCGCATGTCGCAGCAAGGGGGACGAGCTCTTCCATGGCTTCGGCCTTTCTGCCCGATGCAGACAGGCAGGCGGTCAGCAGAAGTCTCGCGTGCAACAACGCCCGCGGTCGATTCTGAGCCGCAACTGCGTGCACCAGGTCGTGAGCCCTGGTGCACGCAGAGCCGGCCTGACCCGGCGACCGTTCGGCGAGTAGTCGCCGGATGGCGCCGGACTCCCTCAGCTGCACCGTGATTGTTTCGATACCGTTGGCAGGCGCCTGATCCATCGCCCCCGGCGAGGGTGGCGCGCCCGTCTCCAGGCCTCGTCGTGGTTGTCGTACGCCGGATGGCACGACGAGCCCGAACCGGATCCTCTCGTCGTCGATCCGCGCCGCCAATCGCGGCAGTGCCATTACCTGCGCAATCCTGTCGCCCTCGTTCAACAGTGTTGTCGCAGATTCCCTGTCACCCGCCAGGACTTTGACGCGCGCCCCGGTCGCATAGATCGCGATCATGAAGTCGACCAAACCGATCTCCGAACCGAGCGCCCGGCTCTCGTCGAGAAGCCGTTCGGCTTCGTCGAGGTTGTTCTGCTCGTACATCATGTCGCCGAGGAGGGCACTGGCCATGCGTGCAGCGTGGGAGTGGATCCCCATCGATTCACGCGCAACCTGCACAGCCTTTCGATAGGTTTCCTCGGCAGCCACGACATCCAACTGCTCATTGGCGGCCAAGCCCGCGTAGCAGTATCCGTACACCGCACTGAACGGGCCGCTGGATTGTTCGTGATACCTGGCGGCCCAATCCTGGATATTTCGAGCCGCATCGAATTCGAACCGGCACATCCCCGCGAAAGAGGCCAGATTCGCCGCCACCGATACGCACCACGGACTCATTGTGTCCGGCTCGGCCAGACAACCCGCCACGAGTTCGTCCACCCTGTCGACGCGATCGGCGGTGACGTCGAGGAGCGCACGGACGAGATCGGATTCCAGCTCCGGGTCGTCGTCAGGCATGGGAATCGATTTCTGTGCGCGTAAGTACTCGGCACGATTCAACGCCGACTCCGCATCCTCGGAGTGGTGCAGGGAAACGTTGGCCCAAGCGAGGGCAATCTGCAATCGCGGGCGTTCCAGGACCGCGGTCGGCGGAAGCTTCGCGACCAGGCCGAGGAGCGTGGCCAGCTGTCCGTGCGAGACCAGGGACATTCCATGGGTCTCCACGAGTTCGACCGCTTCGTCGACCTGGGCGGCGGCAAGGGCGTGATCGACCGCCTCGCTGAGCAATTCGTGGCCGGCGAACCAGCGGAAGGCGATCGTGTGAAGACCTTTCACCCGATCGGGTCGGTCCCGTTCGAGCCGGGCACGGAGAAACTCCGCGAAGACACTACTGAATCGGTACCAGTCCCCCTCGTCGTCGACCCGGTACAGGAACAGGTCCCTGCTCTCGACCTCCTCCAACATCGCGCGACCATCGTCGCTGTGGACGAGCGACGACGCGAGATCCCCGCACATTCGTTCGGGCAGACAGATCGACAGTAGGAAGTTCACGGTCTTCGGCTCGAGCGAATCCAGGACATTCGCCACGAGATATTCCCCGAGCGCGCGGTGCCGCCCCGACAGCTTCTCGATGAATGTCGCTGGGTCGCCACGGCCGCGTAACGAGAGCGACACCAGTTGAAGCGCGGCCACCCATCCATCGGTCGATCCCACAATCGAGGCGACCTGTGCGTTCCCGAGCGCCAGCCCTCTCGACTCCACGAGAAACTCGGTCGACTCCCTGATATCGAATCTCAAGTCATGGAAGTCGATTTCGACCAACTCGTCGCGAACTCGGGCCCGACTCATCGGGAGCCCGGACTTGTTCCTGCTCGTCACGATGAGCTGCAGATGGTGGCAGCCGTTGTCGATCAGGTATTCCACTGCGGCAACGGAGGCGGTGTCCGTCACTCGATGCCAGTCATCGATCACGATTGCCAGACGCTCGCCCCCCTCGTGTATCTCGTCGATCAACGACGCGAGGACGAACCGTTCGACATCGTCACCGTGTTCTTCCAGCACTCGCACCAACTCTTCGGCGACGTTCGACCGGACCTGCCTGATCGCCTCGATCAGGTGGGCGAGGAACCAGTCCACGTTGTTGTCGTCGTGGTCGATCGCGAGCCACGCGACCGCGATTCCTTCCGCAATCAACTGGTTTCGCCATTGGGCGGCCAACGTGGTCTTGCCGAATCCTGCGGGACCGTGGATCACCGTCAGTCGTCGCCCCTGGCCCGCGCGAAGAATCCCGACCAACCGGCTGCGGTCGACCAACGGGTGGACGGCGGTCGGCGGCCGGTACTTGGTACGCGGCGTGGGCGGAGTCGACCGTGGCGGGCGCTCTGCTCTGCTCCCCTGCTCACCCGGCAGAGCCATGTCGTCGATGGTGAGCGAGTGCCTGCTCTGGACGAGGCGGAGCTCGTTGCCGAATTCGACAGCGGTTCCGGGGCGGTCGGCCGGATCCTGCTCCATCGCGTGCTCGATCGCAGCGCAGAGATCATCCGGAATGTCGTCGTATCGCAGGTCCGGGACCGGTTGGCGCACAATGCGAAGGAATTGGGCAACCACACTTTCGCCGGATCGGCGTTCGAATGCGGCGTGGCCGGTGAGGAGGCAGAACAGTGTCGCTCCGAGCGAGTAGACGTCCGATGCAGCGGTGGGCGCCTGCCCCTGGAGCAACTCGGGAGCAGTGAACGCAGGTGAGGCGGTGATGATGCTTTCGGACGTCTCGAACCCACCCTCGATCCGCGCGATCCCGAAATCGGTCAGCGCCGGCTCGTCGTAATCGGTGAGCAGGATGTTGGACGGTTTGATGTCACGGTGGAGAATGCCGAACCGGTGGGCAACTTCGAGAGCACCCGCCAGTCTGACTGCGATGCTGACCGCTGCTCGCCAGTCGAGGGGCCCCTCACCTCGAATCCGCGCATCGAGCGAACCTCTCGCGTGGTACGGCATCACGAGGTAGGGATGCCCGGATTTTGTGACCCCGCTGTGGAGGATGGCGACGATGTTCGGATGCCCGGACAACGCCCCCATGGCCTGCTGCTCGCGAAGGAAGCGCTCGCGGTTGTCGCGATCGACGTCCGACTGCAGGACCTTGATCGCGACGACGCGGTTCAGGTTGCGCTGGTCGAGCCGGTACACCGTGCCGAACCCGCCTCGCCCCACTACCCGGGCATTGTCGAACCCCTCGGCCTCCAGTTCGGCCGCGATATCCACGGCAGCATCCCGCTGAGTCGCTAGCGGATCGAACTCGACCATCGCCGGCCTCGACTTCCGGATCGGCTGATCACACCGTAGCGTCAGCATAGTGCCTGGTGAGCGGCGAAACTACTCGCACAGTCTCGACTCGGCACATCCCGGTGAGCGAGTACGGTTACTCGAAGATCCCGTGAGAGGAAAGCGACAGTTGTCATGTCCGCCGCACAACGCAAGTTGGGAAATGTGCCGTGTGAGCTGACCAGCTTCGTCGGTCGGCGCCGTGAAGCGGCGGAGACGAAACGGTTGCTGTCCGTGTCGAGACTGGTGACGCTGACCGGTATCGGCGGTGTAGGCAAGACTCGACTCGCGCTCCGGGTCGCCGACGACGCTCGCCGCGCGTTCGCCAACGGAGTGTGGCTTGTGGGGTTCGGTGAACTGCAGGCTCCGGAACTGGTCGAAGAAGCCGTTGCGAGCGCGCTCGGCGTGCGGGAACAGTCGGCATCGGGAACTTCGTCGATCCTGCAGAGGCATCTTCACGATCAGCAGTTAGGGTCCGCGATGAAATAAGTTAGTCGGGTTCGGGCGTGTCGGGGTGTGGGTGGAGGGTGTAGTTCCATTCGCCGTGGAAGTCGTGGCGGGTGAGGATTCCGGTGTCGGCCAGGGATGCCATGTCGCGGTCGGGGATCTTGATGCCGGTGGGGTATTCGGTGGTGTCGAGTTCGGCGCGCACGGATAACCCGGTGCGGGTGGTCGTGGCGGCGATGGTCTCGACGATGACTTCGTGACTGGTCAGGGGGCGTCCGCGCCAGTTCATTGAGATGTGGGAGAACAAGCGGTGTTCGATCTTGTTCCATTTGCTGGTGCCCGGGGGCAGGTGGCAGACGGTGATAGTCAGCCCGGTGCGCGAAGCGAGGGCGGCCAGTTCGGTCTTCCATTGCCGGGTGCGGTATCCATTCGATCCGCCGCCGTCGGCGCAGATCAGCAGTCGGCCGGCCTGCGGATAGGCGTCGGTCCCGACCGCGTCCCACCAGCGGCCGATGGTGGACACCGCGAACGCCGCGGTGTCGTGGTCGGTGCCCACCGAGACCCATCCGGCGTCGGCGGCGACGTCGTAGACGCCGTACGGGTTGGCTTTGCCGAGGGCGGGATCGATGAAGTCGTGGACCTTGACGTTCTCGGGCAGCCCGGCCGGGGACCATTCCCGTCCACCGTTCTTGTAAGGCCCGACCAACTCTTTCTTCTTGGTGTCCACGCTGATTACCGGATCCGATGAGGCCATGTGCTCCTCGGTCCGATCGTGTAGATAGTGGAACTGGGCATCGCGGTCGGGGTGCTGGCCACCCTCGGCGGTCTTGGCGTTGGCCTGCAGACTGTAGCCGAGTTCCTTCAGTAGCCGTCGGACCACGAAATCGCTGACCTGAAAACCCTTCTCGGTCAAAGCGCGCGCGAGTGTGCGGGTGGATTTACAGGTCCATCGCAGCGGCGACTCCGGGTCCCCTCGCGTGTCGGGATCGATCAGCGCCTCGAGCGCGGCCACGATCTCGGGCTCGTGCGTTTCGGCGCGTTTACGTCCGCCGCCGGGTTTACGTGAACGTTCTACCGGCACATCGGATATCGATTCGGCTTCGGTGCGTCCCCGGCGCACGGTGTCGGCGGCCACGCCCGTCGCGGCGGCCACGATGGCCACCCCGCCGGGGCCGAGTTGTGCCGCCTCGGTCCCCAGCCACAACCGGCGCTGCCGCTCCGTCAAATGCGCACGCATCGCCTCGAAACGCCGCCCCAGAGTGTCCACCGCATCCGCCACAGCACAACGATAGCCTCACCACACTCGAAAACGAAGTTAATTCATCGCGGACCCTTACTGCTGGTGCTGGACAACTGCGAGCACCTGGTGGATGCCGTCGCGGCGCTGGCCGAGTCACTCCTGAAGACGTGCCCGAAGCTCCGGATCCTCGCGACCAGCCGCGAGCCACTCGGCATCGACGGCGAGGCCACCCTCCGGGTCCCGCCGCTGCCGTTTCCGGATTCGAGTCGACCGTCCCCTCCCGCGGGGCTCGCCCGTTACGACTCCGTTGCCCTCTTCGCTGAACGCGCTTCCAGGGCTTTACCCGGCTTCGCCATCACCGACGACAACGGCTCGACGATTGCCAGAATCTGTGAGCGTCTGGACGGACTGCCGCTGCCGATCGAGTTGGCGACAGCTCGGCTGCGGGCGATGACTGCGCAACAGATCCTCGACCGGCTCACCGACCGGTACACGTTGCTCACCTCGAGCACCCGAGGCGCTCCCTCTCGCCAGCAAACGCTACGTCTGTGCGTCGATTGGAGTTATGACCTGTGCACCCCGGACGAACGGGCACTGTGGGGTCGGCTGGCGGTCTTCGCCGGTGGGTTCGAGCTGGATTCGGCTGAAGGAATCTGCGCGGGCGATCTCGCCCCGGACGACGTGCTCGACGTGGTCGCGTCGCTGGTCGACAAATCGATCCTGATACGGGAAGAGGCCGGTGATGTCGTCCGCTTTCGATTACTCGACACACTTCGCGACTACGGCCTGGAAAGACTGCGCGAATCAGGTGAATACGACAGCGTGAGACGAAAGCACCGCGACTGGTTCGAGCGTCTGGCGTCGGACGCTCGATCCGGATGGATCGGCCCGAGACAGCTGGAGTGGGTTGCCCGGCTGAATCGTGAACAACCGAATCTTCGTGAGGCACTCGAATTCTCCGTGCGGCAGCCCACCGAGAACGAGTCCGCCCTTCGTATCGCCAACGCCCTGTATCTGTTCTGGCGCTCGTTCGGTCTGCTGAACGAAGGTAGGCACTGGTTCGATCGTGCGCTGACTCCGGCGCCTACGGCAGACACCGCCGAGAGGATCACCGCCTTGCACGCCGCCGGTATGCTGGCCGGGGCTCAGGGGGATCTCGAGGTTGCTCGTGCGTTCGTGGAGGAGGGACGAGTCCTCGCCGACCGGTCCGGGGACACGTCGATGCGGGCGCTCGTCACGTCTGCCGAGGGATTCATATCCCTGTTCCGTGGTGACGACCTCGCGTACGCGCTCGCGTGCTTCGAGAGCGCTCGGGAAGTCTTCCACACGGAAGGCGATTCACTCCAAGAAATTTGGGCACTCCTCGGACTCGGCCTGGCGAGCGCGCACCTCGGAGACGTGACCCGAGCTGTCGATTACCAGCGGAAGATTCAGGAGATCACCGAAGCACACGGCGAGTCGGTGTACCGCGGGTGGTCGCTGTGGACCGCGGCGCTGGCAATGTGGCAACGCGGCGAGCACGAACGGGCCAACGATTTCCTGCAGGACGGATTGCGCCAGACACGTCGGGCGGACGACCGCATCAACTCCGCGTGGTGCATGCAGATCCTGGCCTGGATCGCCGCCGACGATCACTCACCGGAACGCGCCGCGACCCTCATGGGTGCCGCCGAAGCGCTGTGGCAGGGTGTGGGCAGCCCGGCAGAGGTCTTTCCGCAGCTCGCAGGCCACCAGGACGAGCGCGAACGTCGAACCCGCCGTGACCTGGGCGGAAAGGCATTCGACACCGCCTTCCGGCATGGATCGAGCCTCAGCTTCGGGGACGCCGTCGCGTTCGCCTTGAACGAGCGGCCACGACCGATCGCGCAGTCACACAGCGACAATCCTTCCCTGAGCCGACGCGAGCGGCAGGTCGCCGAACTCGTCGCAGAGGGACTCACCAACAAGGCGATCGCGACCACTCTGGTCATCTCGCAACGCACCGCGCAGGGCCACGTCGAGCACATACTCGTCAAGCTCGGGTTCAGCTCTCGCGCCCAGATCGCCGCCTGGGTGGTCGAGCAGGGTCAGAGCGACCAGATCTGATCAGACCTTGCCGATCGTGTCGAGCACCCAGGCGAATTCGAACGCTACTTCCTTCCACTTCTCGTAACGTCCGCTGACGCCGCCGTGCCCGGCGCTCATCTCCGTCTTGAGTAGCAGCGGCGAGTCGCCCGTCTTGGTGGCGCGCAGTTTGGCGACCCACTTCGCCGGTTCGACGTAGAGCACCCTGGTGTCGTTGATGCTGGTGATCGCGAGGATCGCCGGGTAGTCCTTGGCCTCGACGTTCTCGTACGGACTGTACGAGCGCATGTATTCGTAGACCTCGGCATTCTCCAGCGGGTTGCCCCACTCGTCCCATTCGATGACGGTCAGCGGCAGCGAGGGGTCGAGGATCGACGTCAGCGGGTCCACGAAGGGGACGTTGGCGAGGATGCCGGCGAACAGTTCGGGAGCCAGGTTGGCCACCGCACCCATCAGCAGGCCGCCCGCGCTGCCGCCGTCGGCGACCAACTGCTGCGGCGTGGTGCGTCCGGTGTCGATCAAATGCCGTGCGCTCGCGACGAAATCGGTGAAGGTGTTCTTCTTCGTGAGCGTCTTGCCGGTCTCGTACCAGTGCCTGCCCATCTCGCCGCCGCCGCGCACGTGCGCGACCACGAACACCACGCCGCGATCGAGCAGCGACAGCCGGGCGACCGAGAACGCGGGATCCATGCTGGCCTCGTACGAGCCGTACCCGTAGAGGAGCGTGGGGGCGGGGTCGTCGGTGCCGTTCGTCTTCCGCCGGACGATCGAGAGCGGGATGCGCGTCCCGTCCTCGGCGACGGCCCAGTCGCGTTGCTGCTCGTAGTTGCCGGCGTCGAAATCGCCGAGCACGGGTTGCGACTTGCGCAGGGCGAGTTCACCCGTCGACAGCACGTAGTCGTAGACCTGACCGGGCGTGATGAACGACGTGAACGCCATCCGCAATGTCGGCTGCCGCCATTCCGGGTTGGCCCCGAGCCCGACGCTGAAGAGTTCCTCGTCGAATGCGATTTCGGTGAACTCGCCGTAGCCGCCCTCGCCGAGCGGCCAGATGGCCAGCCGGGTCAACGCTTCCCTGCGGTACCCGAGCACCAGGTGATCGGCGAACGCGTCGACCTCCTCCAACCGCACGTCGGAGCGGTGCGGAATGAGGATGGTCAGCGACGTCGGGTCGGACACCGGCGCCTCGGCGAGCACGAAGTTCTCGGCCTTCTCACCGTCGACGACGTCGTTGTGCATGATCAGGAAGCGGTCTTCGCCGGCGACGACGGCGTGTTCGACGCCGTACTCGACGCCCTCGCGCCGCGGCAGCACCACCCGGAACTCGCCCTCCGGATTCTCCGATTCGAGCACCCAGCCTTCGCTGGTGATCTTCGACCCCACCCAGATCACGAGGTACTTCTCGCTGCGGGTGGACCCGACCGACACCCAGAACCGTTCGTCCGGCTCGTGGAACACGGTGACGTCCTGCGCGCGGTCGGTGCCGAGCTTGTGCCGCCACACGGTATCGGGGCGCCAGGAGTCGTCGACGGTGAGATAGAAGACGTGACTGTGGTCGATCGCCCAGGTGACGCCGGGCGCGGTGTCGGGGATCTCGTCGGGCAGCAGTTCCCCGGTCTCGAGGTTCTTGAAGCGCAGCGTGTAGCGCTCGTCGCCGACCACGTCGACCGAGTACGCGAGGAGCGTGCCGTCGTGGCTGAGGGAGAAGGCGCCGACGGAGAAGAAGTCGTGGCCCTCGGCCTCGGCGTTGCCGTCGAGCAGAACCTGCTCACCGGGCAGTTCGACGCCCGGGGCCAGTTCCGGCGGGGTCCAGTCGTCGGCGCCCGCGATCGGGGCCCGGCACTGGACGCCGTACTGCTTGCCCTCGATGGTGCGGGCGTAGTACCACCAGTCGCCCATCCGGGTGGGAACCGACATGTCGGTTTCCTGCGTGCGGGACTTGATCTCCTGGAAGATCTGGTCCCGCAACGGCGCGAGATGCGCGGTCTGCTGCTCGGTGTACGCGTTCTCGGACTCGAGGTACGCGACGACCTCGGCGTCTTCCTTGGCCCGCAGCCACTCGTACTCGTCGACGAATGTGTGACCGTGGTGGACGCGTTCGGTGGCGACCTTCTTCGCGACCGGCGGGGTGAGTTTCGCGCCTTCGGAGGTCATGTCTCAGCCCACCCAGTCCGCGAACGACAGACCCGAGATCCGCTCGTACGCCTCGATGTACCGCTCACGGGTCGCCTCCACGATCTCCGCGGGCAGCGGCGGCGGCGGAGTGTCTGATGCCCGGTCCCAGCCCGATTCGGGTCCGGTGAGCCAGTTGCGGACGAACTGCTTGTCGAAGCTCGGCTGCACCTTCCCGGCCTCGTAGCCGTCGGCCGGCCAGTACCGGGACGAGTCGGGGGTGAGGACCTCGTCTGCGAGAATCAGGTTGCCCTTCGGGTCCAGTCCGAATTCGAGTTTGGTGTCGGCGAGGATGATGCCCCGGTCGGCGGCGAAGTTGGACGCCCGGCCGTAGACGTCGAGGGTGTCGTCGCGCAGCTTCACGGCCAGATCCTGACCCACCTTGTCGACCACGGCCTCGAAGCTGATGTTCTCGTCGTGCTCGCCCAGCTCGGCCTTGCTGGCGGGCGTGAAGATCGGGTCGGGAAGCTGACTCGCCTCCACCAGCCCCTCGGGCAGTGCGACTCCGCACACCGCGCCGGTCTCGTTGTAGTCGATCAGCCCGGATCCGGTGAGGTACCCGCGGGCGACGCACTCGACGGGAACCATCTTCAGCTTCCGGACCACCAGCGCGCGGCCGAGGACCTCTTCGGGGATCCGGCTGTCGTCGGGTTCACCGGCCAGGTGGTTGTTGCCGCCGAGGACGCCGAAGAAGAAGACGCTCATCGCGGTGAGCACCCGCCCCTTGTCCGGGATCGGGGTGCTGAGGACGTGGTCGTAGGCGGAGATCCGGTCGCTCGCGACCAACAGGAGGTGCTCGTCGTCGATCGTGTAGAGGTCGCGGACCTTGCCACCGGCCAGATGGGCGTATGAATCGAGTGAGGGGCGCACGGTGATCCAGCCTATCGGTCGGGCACCGACCGCCGGCCGCTGACCTTCGAGCTGGGGAGACGCCCCGCGGTCGACTTCCCCGTCATCTCGTCGTCCTCGACGAGCACGTCGAACTTCAGGTGCAGTCGCAGCGGCTTGGTGATGGACTGCGTCCAGGTGAGCCGGTTCCCGTCGAGGACGGGATCGGTGAGCGGCACCTCTTCGGCGTCGCCGCGGGCGATCCCGCGGAGTTCGCCGTCCTCGGTGAAGAAGGTCAGCTCGACCCGTTGCTTCCCGATGGGGGTGGCGATCACGACGTTCCAGGTGCCTTCGACAGACATGGCTGTGCTCCTCAGATGGTGGTGGGTTCGAACCCGCGGGGCCGCCAGACGGTGCCGCGGCGTTCGTGGGCGAACATCTGCTCGACGGCGTGCGCGATGCGCGGTCCCAGCTCCCGCTCGAGCAGATACAGGCCGAGGTCGAGCCCGGAGGTGACGCCGGCCGCGGTGACGAGGTCGCCGTCGTCGACGACCCGGGCGTCGACGACGACCACCCCGGTGGCGTCGAGCAGATCCATCCCCAGATGATGGGTGACGGCGTGGCGGCCCTCGATCAAGCCGGCCATCGCGAGCACCAGCGATCCGCCGCAGACGGTGGCGACGATCAGTTCCGGGTCGGTGCAGGCCTCCCGCAGCACGTCGGGGAGCCGTGTCTCGAGGGTCCGCCCGAGAATTTTCGGGATGGTGTCGTCGCCCTCGGTGCGCTCCTCCACGCGCCCCGACGCGCCCGGCACGAGGATCACATCGGCCCGGGACGTGTCGAGCACCTCGGTGGCGCGCAGGCTCAGCGACCCCGTTCCGCTGGGAACGTCGCGTGCACCCTCGACCGACGCCAATGCGACGGTCACCGCGCCTGCGGCGAACAGCCCACCCGCGTGGAGCACCTCGAAGGGAGCGATGACGTCGAGCGGGTCGAAGCCGTCGAACAGCGCGATCTGGACATGCATCGGTGGGACCTTTCATGGCGTGCCCCCGGCCGAATGCCGGGGCCGTGATGACGCTAGCCAGCCGGCCGATCCCGGAGAACTGGCATTTCTGCCATGATGCAACGGATTTTCGCCAGCCGACATCTCGCGATTACGACGGGCCGTGCCCTGAATTTCCCACGCTTCACATGCGGTTGGCGAGAACTCGTCGACTGCGTAGGTTGTAGCCATGCACACCGTGGCGGTTCTGGCGCTCGACGGGGTGATCGCGTTCGACCTCGCCACCCCGGTCGAGGTGTTCGGCCGCACCCGGTTGCCGGACGGACGCGCCGCCTACCGGGTGAAGGTGTGCGCACCGGACGGGGATGTGGACGCCGGCGCGTTCACGCTCCGCGCGCCCTGGGATCTGCGCGCCCTGGACACGGCAGACACGATCATCCTGCCGGGACTGGCCGACCCGACCGCCCCACTTCCGTCCGGCGTGCTCGAGGCGCTGCGCCGGGCCGCCGGCAGCGGCACCCGGATCGCGTCGATCTGCGTGGGAGCGTTCACCCTGGCGGCGACCGGACTGCTCGACGGCCGCCGGGCGACGACGCACTGGGCGGCGGCCGACCTCCTCGCCGCGCGCCACCCCCTCGTCGACGTGGACCCGGCCGTGCTCTACGTCGACAACGGCCAGTTCCTGACGTCGGCCGGTGCGGCGGCGGGCCTCGACCTGTGCCTGCACATGATCCGCTCCGATCACGGATCCGCCGTCGCCGCCGACGCCGCCCGGCTGTCGGTGATGCCGCTGGAACGCGAAGGCGGGCAGGCGCAGTTCATCGTCCACGACCGTCCCCCGTCCGCGGAACTGTCCAGCCTGGACCCGCTGCTCCGGTGGATGCACGAGAACAGCCGCGAAGACCTGACGCTCGACGAACTTGCCCGGCGGGCCGGGATGAGCGCCCGCACCCTGAACCGGAGGTTCCGCGAGCAGACCGGCACCACACCGTTGCAGTGGCTCCACCGCATCCGGATCCATCAGGCGCAGTATCTGCTCGAGACCACCTCGCACTCCGTCGACCGCATCGCCGTGCAGGTGGGGTTCGGTTCGCCGACCGCGTTCCGCGAGCGGTTCAAGCGCGTCGTCGGGACGAGCCCCCACTCCTACCGCGCGGCGTTCCGCGGATCCTCCGCCACCGCGTAGCCGCCCCGCGGGCACGGCCGTGGAACACATCGCCGCCCGGTGTCGTTACCGTTGTTCAGGAACTCTTGTGAGCGCGGTAACGGGAAAGGTGGCTAATGGCGACGGACACGGCCCAGGTGGACGTCGGATTCCGTTCGGAACGCGGACCGATTCTCGTGTCGCTGATGCTCACGACGTCACTGGTCGCGCTCGACGCGACCATCATCTCGACCGCGGTGTTCACCATCGTCGGGGATCTCGGCGGGTTCACGCAGTTCCCGTGGCTGTTCTCGATCTACCTGCTCACCCAGGCCGTGTCGGTGCCGATCTACGGCAAACTGGCGGACATCTTCGGCCGGAAACCGGTGATGCTCCTCGGCATTGCCCTGTTCGGCGTCGGCTCGGTGCTGTGCGGGATCGCGTGGAGCATGCCCGCGCTCATCGCGTTCCGCGCGGTGCAGGGACTCGGCGCCGGAGCGGTTCAGCCGATGAGCATGACCATCGCCGGAGACATCTACACCCTCGCCGAACGCGCCAAGGCCCAGGGCTACCTCGCCAGCGTGTGGGGCATGTCGGCGGTGGTCGGCCCGACCCTCGGCGGCCTGTTCTCCGAGTACCTGTCGTGGCGGTGGATCTTCTTCGTCAACATTCCCCTGTGTCTGCTCGCGGCCGTGATGCTGATCCGCAACTTCGACGAGAAGCGGGTGCGCACCCAGCGGTCCGTCGACTACGCAGGCGCCGGCATCCTGGCCGTCGGGGCGACGCTGCTCATCCTGGGACTCCTGGAAGGCGGCCAGGCCTGGGCGTGGAGTTCACCGGTCAGCCTCGGAATCTTCGCCGCGGGATTCGTGTTCCTCATCGCGTTCGTCCTCGTGGAACGACGCGCCGCCGAACCGGTCCTGCCGCTGTGGGTGTTCACCCGCAGGGTTCTCGCGGCCAGCAATCTCGTCTCCCTGCTGGTCGGGGCCATCGTCCTCGGCCTGACCACCTACGTCCCCACGTTCACCCAGGGCGTGCTCGGGACGGGCGCACTCGTGGCCGGGTTCGCGCTGGCCACCCTGACCATCGGCTGGCCGATCGCCGCATCGCAGTCCGGTCGGGTGTACCTGCGCTTCGGCTTCCGTGTCACGGCCACCGCGGGCAGCCTGCTGGTCGTCGCGGGCACCGCACTCACCCTGGCCCTGTCCATCGAGTCGGCGGTGTGGCAGGTGGCGATCTGCTGCTTCGTCATCGGCGGCGGCATGGGTCTCGTCGCGAGCCCCACCCTCATCGCCGCGCAGTCGAGCGTCGACTGGTCGGAGCGCGGCGTCGTCACGTCGACCAACATGTTCGCCCGGTCCATCGGCAGCGCCGTGGGGGTCGCCCTGTTCGGCGCCCTCGTCAATGCGCGGCTGGGCGGCGACGACCACCCGGCGCCGGTCGATCTGGCCGGCGCCCTGCACCTGGTGTTCCTGGCCGCTCTCGGCGCGGCCGTCGTGCTCGTCGTCGCCGCGGCGGCGATGCCGAAATCCGCCGCCGCACCGGAGGTCGAGCCGAACGCAGCGACGTCCGACCGTCCGCACTGAAGGAGACACCGTGCCCGACCCGTGCGTCGACGTGCTCATCGCGTCGTATCTCGAGCAGGACCTGGTCGACAGGATCGCAGGCAGCGACCCGCGGATCCGGGTGTCGTACGCCCCCGAACTGCTCCCCCGGCCCCGGTGGCACAGCGATCACGTCGGGGTGCCGCGCGAACTGACGGCCGGCGAGCACGACCGGTGGACGTCGATGCTGCGGACCGCCGACATCATGTTCGATTTCGACTGGCGCCACCCCGAACGCACGCTCGAACAGTCGCCGAATCTGCACTGGATTCAGGCGACGTCCGCGGGCGCCGGACAGCTCATCGAGAAATTCGGGCTGTCGCACGCCCCACTGACGGTGACGACCGCCGCGGGCGTCCACGCCGATCCCCTGGCGGAGTTCGCGCTCGCCGGCATTCTGCATTTCGCGCGCGGACTCCCCCGGCTCATCGCCGACCGGCGCGACCGGACGTGGCGCAAACAGGCGACGACAGAACTCGCGGGACGTCACGCGCTGATCGTGGGCGCAGGCAAGATCGGCTCGCGCACAGCGGAACTGCTCCGCTGCTTCGCCGTCACCGCCACCGGCGTCGCCCGCACGCCGCGACCCGCCGGCGGACCCTTCGACGTCATGACCACCACCGACCGGATCGCCGAGCATCTGCCCACCGCAGACATTCTCGTGATCTCCTGTGCCCTCACCGAGCACACGCGCGGCCTGATCGGACAGCTGGAACTCGCCGCCCTCCCCGAGGGCGCACTGGTCGTCAACCTCGGCCGGGGGCCGATCATCGACGAAGACGCCCTCGCGGAAGCACTGTCGGCAGGGCGCCTCGGCGGGGCGGTCCTGGACGTCACGTCCACCGAACCGCTGCGGGAGGACTCGCCGCTGTGGACGGCCGACAACGTCATCCTCAGCCCGCACAGCGCATCCAACGTGCCGTCGGAGAACGGGAAGATCGCCGATCTGTTCGTCGAGAATCTCGGACGCTACCTGTCGGGTGACGCCGCCCTGATCAACGAGTTCGACTTCGACGCGGGTTACTGACGGCCGCCGCCGACCGGTACCGGGTCACGCAGAATTCGAGCCCCCGAATGCCAGTCGGCGGAGCCGTACCCAGTCCACCGGCCGGGTCGGCGGGCGGACACCGGGACGGTTGCGTGGAACCCGTACCCGCAGCGCCCCGGGAGTGACGGTGCACCGTACGGGCGTCGGGATCACGAGGGCTTCGCCGTCGATCCCGGCGGGAATCGAGGGCGCGTCTGCGGTGATGACGACCTCGCGACCGGAATGCTGGATCAGCCCCTCCTGGCGCGCACGACGAAGCAGAGCCACGGCCTGCCGGGTGCTGCTCACCGAGATCGTCACCACGCCGAGGGTGCCGCGGTCGAGTCGCGGGCGGCGTCCGAGACCGGCCAGATCGTAGATCTCGTACGGCCCGTTGCTCACCAGAACGGCCTGGGGTCCCTCGACCTTCCTGTCCCCTAACCGGGCGAGGAGGCGTGCCCCGCGCTGCCCCTCGATCAGATCGGGAAGCATCCGCAGGGTCGTGCCGGTCTTGTCGTCCCGATAGGCGGGGCTCTGTACCACCTCGGCGTAGGCGCCGAACGAGGCATTGTTGACGAAGGTTCGTTCGCCGACCTTGCCGAGGTCGATGCGCAGTTCGATCCCGTCCGTCAGCGCGTCGAGGCAGCGGGACGGATCCTCACGGTCCAATCCGAGATCCAACGCGAAGTGGTTGCGGGTGCCCGCGCTGATCACCAGGAACGGGAGGTCGTGCTCGGCGGCGATGCCGGCGACCAGCGCCTGTGTGCCGTCGCCGCCGGCCACGCCGAGCAGGTCGGCGCCGCGTGCCACCGCGTCCCTGGCCAGTGCTTCGACGTCCACCGTCCCCGGTCCTTCGAGCAGGGCCACCTCGGCGCCGAGTGCCTCGGCTCGTTTCTTCAGATCGAACTTCCCGACCTTCCCGCCACCCGAGTGCGGATTCATCACCAGGAAGGCGCGTTTCGGCGGCACGGCCGGATGCTCGGGCATCACCCAGTCCGAGCGATCCCGGCCGAGGGCGGCGCGGGCGCACACGACGGCGAGCGCGGCGAGCGCCGCGGCGAGCAACACCACCCACAACAGACGGGCGCTGACCAGAAGCCAGAGCACGACGATCGGAGTCAGAATGAGCACGACCAGCGATACCCAGCGGAGCGCGCCGCGGCTCGTGAGGAACCAGAACAGCGCCGCGACCTCCACCACCGCAGCGCCGACGGCCACGATCAGCAGCGTCAGGGTGTGCAATCCGGCGAACACCAGCAGCACTGCAACCGAGGCGAAGATCGCCAGGTAGGCGGCCCGGGCCAGCCAACGCCGGCGCCCGCTCGCAGGATCCGCAGATTCTGCCGAGTCCCTCTCGTGGAGTGCCATCGCCACCACCTCGCCATTTCCGGGCGTCCCCTTTCAGTATCCATCACGAGTGCGCTCCGTCGCGGGCACTTCCCACGCAGAGGGTGTTCGCTCCGCGTACTGTCGCGCCTCGTCCATGAGCGTCCGCGCGGGTGGCGTGAGGTGGCTCTGCCGGCAGACGGCGGCGACGTGGAGGTAGGACTCGGGGACGATGCGGTGCACGGTGGCGCCCGCCTGCCGGGCCGACGGCGCCCAGGACGACGGCATGACGGCCTGGCCGAATCCGCTGAGCACCATCGGCAGGATCGACGTGCGGTGCGCGACCTCGGCGACGATGGTGGCCGCGACGCCGCTGGCGAGCACCTCGTCGACGAGGGTCCGCATCAACGACCCCCGCTGCGACACGATCAACCGGAATCCGGACAGTTCCGATCTCCGAATCTCCGGGCGCTCCGGCGTTTCGGCGCCCGGCCCGGAGATGAGGATCAGCGGCTGGCTTTCCAGCGCGACGACGTCGAGTTCGGGGGCACGCACCGCGGCGGGGGAACCGAGGATCCCGACCTCGCAGACGCCGGTGCGCACGGCGTGCAGAACCTCCTCGGGTGTGAACGCCGCCTGGGCGTTGACGGTGACCGACGGATAGGTGCGGCTGAAACTGGTGAGGATCGTGGTGAGGGGTTCGATCCCGGGTGACGGCATCGTGATCAGGTCGACGCGGCCGGCACGCAGCCCCTTCAGCGCATCGACGGACGCCTTCGCGTCCTCGAGGTCGCGCAGCACCACACGGGCCGGGCCGACGAGTGTTTCGCCGGCGTCGCTGAGTACCAGCCTGCGTCCGACGCGGTGGAAGAGCGGCACCCCCAGTTCCCGTTCGAGCGCGGATATCGACTGCGAGAGCGACGGCTGCGCGATCAGCAGTGTTTCCGCCGCGCGGTTGATGCCACCCTGATCGACCACCGCCAGGAAGTACCGCAACTGCCGCGCGTCCACCGGCTCACCTCGTTTCCGTTCACCTCGCGCCGAACCGCTGTCCGAGCCACTCACTCTACCTGCGGGAACACTCGCCGATTAGGTGAAACCTATAAGGCGAATCACTTCTTGGTCATGGACGCTACGCGAGTGTGACGGGTTAATGGATGCATCACACACTGTGACGAGCACAACACGATGGAGGCAACGACATGGCACCGCAGACGTTCAAGATTGCATCGATCCCCGCCGACGGCGTCGGCAAGGAGGTCGTCGCTGCCGGACGGCGCGTGCTCGACGTCCTCGCAGAACAGTCCGGTGGGCGTTTCGCCTTCGAATGGGAAGAGTTCCCCTGGGGCTGCGGGTACTACGAGCAGACCGGGAAGATGATGGCCGACGACGGCCTCGACACCCTGAAGGCCTTCGACGCCATCTACTTCGGTGCGGTCGGCTGGGAGAACGTCCCCGATCACATCAGCCTCTGGGGGCTGCGGCTCAACATCACCCAGAACTTCGACCAGTGGGCGAACGTGCGACCGGTGAAGTTCCTCCCCGGCGTGCAGTCCCCGCTCCGCAAGGCGGACGACACCGAACTCGACTGGGTCGTCGTCCGGGAGAACAGCGAAGGCGAATACGCCGGCCTCGGCGGACGTAACCTCAGCGGCCGCGGACCGGGCAACGAGGTCGCCCTGCAGACCGCGCTGTTCACCGAGAAGGGATGCGAGCGCATCATGCGCTTCGCGTTCGACCTGGCCCGCACCCGCACGGTGAAGAAGGTCTCCAGCGTCACCAAGTCCAACGCCCAGCAGTACGGCATGGTCCTGTGGGACGACGTCTTCAAGCGCGTTTCCCTCGACTACCCGGACGTCGCGACCGAAAGCGTCCTCGTCGACGCGATGAGCGCGAAGTTCATCCTGCACCCGGAGGACCTGTCCGTGGTGGTGGCGTCGAACCTCAACGCCGACATCCTCTCCGACCTCGGCTCCGCGCTCGCGGGAAGCCTCGGGGTTGCGGCGAGCGCGAACCTCAACCCGGAGCGCCGCTTCCCCAGCATGTTCGAACCCGTCCACGGTTCCGCCCCCGACATCGCGGGCCAGGGCATCAGCAACCCGATCGGCGCGATCGCCAGCGCCGCCCTGATGCTCGACCACTTCGGCCTGCACGACGAGGCCCGCCGCGTCGAAGCCGCCATCGAGGCCGCCACCGCGAGCGGCGCACTGACCCGCGACATCGGCGGCTCGTCGGACACCGCGGCCGTCACCGAAGCGATCGTGCACGCCCTGCAGACCGCACTGACCCCTGCCTGACCGACCCACACACCGCCGGCCCGACTCGGCATGATCTGCCGGGTCGGGTCGTCACTGCTCGAACGGTCGGTAACTCTCGGCCACCCCGTCTTCATACCTGAACACTCTCACCCGAGGTGAATGTCATGGAAACACTCAGCAGCGCAGCGAGTTACCCGCCGGCGACGGTGAAGAAACCCTGGTACAGGCAACTGTACTTCTGGGTCCTGATCGCGATCGTGCTCGGCATCCTCGTCGGGTGGCTCTGGCCCGACACCGGCGAGGCGATGGAGCCGATCGGCACCACCTTCATCACGGCGATGAAGATGCTGATCTGCCCGATCGTGTTCCTGACGATCGTCGGCGGGATCGCGAGTGTCGCGGATCTGAAGAAGGTCGGGCTGACCGGAATCAAGGCGCTGACCTACTTCCAGGTCGGAACGATCCTCGCGCTGCTGACCGGACTCGTCGCGATCAACCTCTTCCGCCTCGGGGACGGGGTGAATGCCGACGCATCCGCCCTCGAAACCACCGAATCCGCCGGCAAACTCATCAAGGCCGGCGAGGAGAAGGAGTGGTGGGAGTTCATCACCCACCTGGTCCCGGACAGCGTGTTCGGACCGTTCGTCGAGGGCGACATCCTGCAGGTCATCTTCCTCGCCGTCATCTTCGGTGTGGCCATCAACGCGGTGGGACAGATCGCCGCGCCGATCCGGGACGCCGTCGAACGCCTCACCGCAGTGGTGTTCAAGGTCCTGAGTTTCATCATGAAACTCGCACCGCTCGGCGCGTTCGGCGCCATGGCCTTCGCCATCGGCAAGTACGGTGTCTCCACCCTCACCAGCCTCGGCAGCCTGATCCTGCTGTTCTACGCCACCTCCGCGTTCTTCGTCGTCGTGGTCCTCGGATCCGTCATGGCGTATTTGCGGCTCAACATCTTCCGCATGCTCGGCTTCTTCAAGGAAGAACTGCTGCTCATTCTCGGCACCTCCACCGCCGAGCCCGCGCTGCCCGGTTTGATGCGCAAACTGGAGTACGCCGGAGTCAAGAAGCCCACAGTGGGTCTCGTCGTGCCCACCGGCTACAGTTTCAACCTCGACGGCGCCGCCATCTATCTCTCCCTCGCCGCGCTGTACATCGCCCAGGCCACCAACACCGACCTGTCGATCCCTCAGCAACTCGGCCTGCTCGGGGTCATGCTGCTGACCTCGAAGGGCGCCGCAGGTGTCGCCGGCGGCGGATTCATCGCCCTGACAGCCACGTTGAGCACCCTCGGCACCATCCCCGCGGCCGGCATCATGCTCATCTTCGGCATCGACAAGTTCATGTCCGAATGCCGCGCCCTGGTGAACTTCATCGGCAACGCCGTCGCCACCCTGTTCGTCGCCAAATGGAACCACGAACTCGACGTCGACCGCGCCCGCCGCGTCTTCGCCGGCGAGGTCCTTCCCGCACCCGAGGGTGAGGTCGAGAACGACTTCGACCTGGAGGTGCTTGAACAGGAACCACGACCGGAACGCATCGACCACGAACGGCTCGATCCCGCGGCGGCGCCCGCGCACTCCGCACAGCGATAACCGCAGTCGCACTGCACACGAGAGAGGAAGGCCGATGAGGGTTCTGGTTGTCCCGGACAAATTCCAGGGCTCGCTCTCCGCGGCCGATGTCGCGGAACATCTCTCGGCCGGACTCGCCTCGGCGGGCATCACGAGCAGGCAACGTCCTCTCGGGATGCTCGCCGCCCTCGGGTTCACCTTTTCCGACACCTCGGGACGACCCTGCGGGCGTGCGGGCGAACCCTTCCCGACGTCGCGACGATCGACTCCGCCCGCGCAGCGCACCTGTCCGGAATCGAGATCAGCCACATCGGGCGCGAAATCGGCCAGACCTACTCCTGACTCGGCTCGATCCGGTCGCTCAGTCCGGCGGCGAGATGGTCGACGAGAGCGCGGATACGACGGGGCACGTGCGACGTGGCGGAGTACAGCGCGTTGATGTCGGCGGAGGGCGTGGGGAAGTCGGACAACACCTGCACGAGTGCCCCCTCACGAAGAAGCGGAGCCACGTGCCACAGGGAACGCATGATCAAGCCGTGTCCTTCCACGCACCAGCGCGTGGTGACGTCCCCGTCGTTGCACAGAAGGTTTCCGGCCACTCGAATGGCGATCTCGTCGTTCGCCGGCCCGAACCGCCACAGTGCGTAGTCGCCTTCGTTCTCACGCAACACGATGCAGTTGTGGTGTTCGAGGTCTTTGGGCTGTGTGGGCGTTCCATGCCGTTCGAGATAGCCCGGAGCGGCACACACCACGCGGCGGTTCCGGCTCAGGCGTTTGGCGGTCAACCTCGAGTCCTGCAACGACCCGACACGGATGCCGACGTCGAACGTGGTCCCGGCGATGTTGAGCGGGAGCGGCGAGAGGTCGAGTTCGATCTGCACACGAGGATGCTCGTCGAGGAACTGTCCGACCAGCGGCGCTATGTGCGCTCGGCCCAGGCCCAAAGTGGCATGCACCCGCACGCGGCCGACGAGTTCGGCGTGCTGCTCGGAGATCGATTCCTCGAGTTCGGTCACTTCTGCGGCGATGACCGCCGCCCCCGCCGCGTAGCGCTCACCCTCCGAGGTGAGCGTGAGCCGGCGAGTCGTTCGCTGGATCAACCGGACCCCTAGCCGCTTCTCGATCCGACTCAGCCTCTTACTCACCGACGAGACCGACACGCCGAACTCGCGGGCCGCTTCGGTCAGGCTCGACGACCGCGCGACGACGTCGAAGAACAGTACGTCCTCGGCCGATGCATCACTTGTCATAGGTCCATTCTTTCCCTCGAGGAAAAACTGTCTTGCGTATTCACCGCTTTTCTATCCGATTGTTGCCCAATAGGCTGTGATCAGTCCCACAGTAGTTGGCATCGCGCAGTCCGGTCACTCCGCTTTCCGCGGAATACGCCGCGTGCCAGACTTTCTCACCCCAGTAAGGAGCACACGCATCATGGGCGCAACGCATCGGATAGCAGTCATTCCCGGCGACGGAATCGGCACGGAGGTCGTCCCCGAGGGTCTGCGGGTCCTCGACGCCGCGGCGTCGGCGTTCGACTTCCAACTCGACTACGAGCAGTTCGACTACGCGAGCGCCGACTACTACACCACGACGGGCACGATGCTGCCCGACGGCTGGTTCGATCAGCTCAGCCGCTTCGACTCGATCTTCTTCGGCGCCGTCGGCTGGCCGGACGTCGTCCCCGACCACATCAGCCTGTGGGGAAGCCTGCTGCAGTTCCGCCGCCACTTCGACCAGTACGTGAGCCTGCGCCCGGTCAAACTCCTCCCCGGCATCACCAGCCCGCTCGCCGGACGCGAACCCGGTGACGTCGACTTCTACGTCGTGCGGGAAAACACCGAGGGCGAATACTCGAGCATCGGCGGCAAGATCTTCGAAGGCACCGACCGCGAAACCGTCATCCAGGAAACGGTCATGACGCGAACCGGTGTGGACCGAATCCTGAAGTACGCCTTCGATCTCGCCCAGTCCCGGCCGAAGAAGCATCTGACCTCCGCGACGAAGAGCAACGGCATCTCCATCTCGATGCCGTACTGGGACCAGCGCGTCGAAGCGATGGCCCAGAACTTCGCGGACGTCGCGGTGGACAAGTACCACATCGACATCCTCACCGCGAACTTCGTCCTGCACCCGGACTGGTTCGACGTCGTCGTAGCCAGCAACCTGTTCGGGGACATCCTCTCCGACCTCGGCCCGGCCTGCACCGGCACCATCGGCGTGGCCCCGAGCGGAAACATCAACCCCGAGCGCAAGTTCCCGAGCCTGTTCGAGCCGGTCCACGGGTCGGCCCCCGACATCGCGGGCAAGGGAATCGCCAACCCGATCGGGCAGATCTGGAGCGCAAGCATGATGCTCGAGCACCTCGGCGAGACCGAGGCCGCCGCCGCCGTCATGACCGCTGTCGAGGACGTCCTCGCGGTCGGCGGTAACACGCTCACACCCGACATGGGCGGCTCCGCCACCACCGTCTCGCTCGGTGAAGCGGTCACCCGGCAGTTCGAGACCAACACCAGCCTCCGACTGGTCCGTTCCTGACGCATTCCCGCCGGCCGCGCCCTGCGCACCCATCGAGCGTGACCACCTCCGCTCCCTCCACCTGCGGCTTGCGAGGCCGCCACACCCCCCGAGGGGAAAACCCATGAGCATCGAGACTCGACCAGAGATTGCTTCACCCTTCCGCCGAGCCAAGCTCGACGGCGTGCCGCTGATCATTCCCATCGCACTGACCGCCGTTGTGATGGTCGCCGGCCTGTTCAACTCCATTCCCAAGAACATGATCGGCGGTCTCGCGGTGATCGTCGGATTGGGAATGCTGCTCGGACCGTTGGGTAATCGACTTCCGATCATCTCCAAGATCGGCGGTGGCGCACTCGTCTGCCTGATGACCCCGTCCATCCTGGTCTACTTCGGGGTCTTCAACGACAACACACTCGACGCCGTGCACTCATTGATGAAAGAAGCCAACTTCCTCTATTTCGTCATCTGCACACTGGTGGTCGGCAGCATCCTGGGCATGAGCCGCAAGGTCATGATCGGCGGCCTCGTCAAGATCTTCCCGCCGCTGTTCGTCGGCACCGCCGTCGCCATCTCGGTCGGCATCGGCGTTGCGATGCTCTTCGGCTACGACTTCCACCGCGCGCTGTTCTTCATCGTCGTCCCCATCCTCGGCGGCGGAATCGGCGAGGGAGTCATCCCGCTCTCGGCGGCGTACGCCTCGGCGATGGGCGGCGAATCGTCCACCTACATCTCGCAGCTCATCCCCGCCGCGATCATCGGCAACATCGTCGCCATCATCAGCGCCGGCGTCCTACGCCGGATCGGTGACCGCAAACCCCACCTCGACGGCGGAGGCCAGCTGGTCAAGACCGGCGACACCGACGACCTGCTCGCCCCCTCGGACGAGGCCGCCGAACGCGAATCGAGCACATCACCCAACTACGCGATGGGTGTGCTGACGATCTGCAGTCTGTTCGTCCTGGGCACCTTGCTCGAGCATTTCGTCCACCTGCCGGCACCGGTTCTCGTCATCCTCATCTCGGTGATCTGCAAGCTGTTCAACGTCTTCCCGCAGAGCGTCGAGGACAGCGCCCGGGGCGTCTACAAGATCATCTCCGGATACTTCATCTACCCCGTCATGATCGGTCTCGGGATGCTCTACGTCCCGCTGGCCGATGTCATCGATGTCGTCTCCATCGGATACGTGATCACCTGCACCGCCGTGGTGCTCTCGATGGTGCTCGTCGGGTTCTACGTGGGCAAGGCGATCGGCATGTACCCGGTCGACGCGTCCCTGGTGACCGTCTGCCACAGCGGCCTCGGCGGAACCGGCGACGTTGCGATCCTGTCTGCGTCCCAACGCATGAACCTCATGCCCTTCGCCCAGATCTCGACCCGGCTCGGCGGTGTCACCACGGTCATCTCCGCCGCCTCTCTCATCCGGATCCTCGGCTGACTCCCGACACGGCCGTGGTCGAGGTCGCCGACACCTGCGGCCAGGCCACTCTCCCGAGCGGCCGGCTCTCCCCCGCACACCGTCGGATCCACCAACCTCATCCACGTCCACCGGGTCGGCGACGACGACTTCACGACGGGATGGACGCTGCTGCCGTCTCGAGCAGGTGCGGGCGAACGGCTCCGACCGGGCCGAGCTGCTCGTAGGCCCGGGCAACGTCGAGCAGGAACAGGTCGTTGCCCGGGGCGGCGACGATCTGCACGCCGACCGGCAGACCCTCGGCGCTGAACCCGGCGGGGACGGAGATCGCGGGGCACCCCAGCACCGTCACGGTCAGCGCCGACGTCATCCAGTCGAGGTAGTCGTCGCAGCGGCGGCCGTCGACCGCCGCCGGGTACTCGAGTTCGGCGTCGAACGGCAGCACCTGGGACACGGGCATCACCAAGACGTCGTGGCGGGAGAAGAATTCGACGGCGCGAGCCTGGATCTCCGCCTGGGCCACCATGGCTTTCGCGATGTCGTCTGCGGAGAGCCGGTCCGCCTGCCGGATGTTGTCGAGCAGCGACGGCTTCAGCAGTTCGGGGGTGGCGTCGGCGCGGTCACCGAGGTCGATCTTGAACCGCCACGCCCGCAGGGTGCGGAACACCCACTCGGCGTCGGGAATCGACGGCGCGTCCTCGGCGACGACCGCACCCGCGGCGGCGAAGATCGACGACTGACGGTCGTGGATCTCGCGGACCGGCGCGTCCACCGGGAAGAGGCCGTTCAGATCCGCGGACACCGCGACACGCAGACCCTGCAGGCCGGCGACACCGTGCCGGGGCGCGAGCGCATCGGCACCGAGCGAGCTGCGGATCCGCGCGTCGGGTCCGGAGATCACCGACAGCAGCAGTTCCAGGTCGTCGACGTTGCGGGCCATCGGCCCCTGCGTCACCAGTGCGTCCCAGGGCGCGCTGTTGGGCCAGCACGGCACGCGGCCGGGCGTGGGGCGCAGTCCGACGACGTTGCAGAACGACGCCGGGTTGCGCAGCGAACCGCCCATGTCGCTGCCGTCGGCGAGCGGAATCAGTCCCGCGCCCAGTGCGGCTGCGGCGCCGCCGCTCGAGCCACCCGCGCTCCTGGTGGGGTCGTACGGGTTGGTGGTGGTCCCGAAGACGGGGTTGAACGTGTGCGATCCGGCGGCGAACTCGGGAACGTTCGTCTTGCCGACCGTGACGGCGCCGGCCGCGGTGACGCGTTCGGCGATCAGCTCACTGGTCTGGGGCACGTTGTCGACGAGCATGGGCGAACCGGCGACCGTGGGGAATCCGGTGACGTCGTGAGTGTCCTTGAATGCGAACGGAAGTCCGTGCAGCGGACCCACAGGGTCGCCGGCGGCTGTCTGCGCGTCGGCGGCGGCGGCGGTGGCGTGCGCGCGGTCCAGGTCGAGGCTGACGAGCGCGTTGACCGTCGGATTCACCTGTGCGATCCGGTCCGTGTGCAGGGCGAGTAGCTCGCGGGCCGAGATGTCCCTGCTGCGGAGTGCGGTGAGCATCTCACGCGCGGTCGAGTAGTGGTCGAGCGTCATTTCGAGGTCTCCAGGATCGGGGCGGTGGCCGGACGGTCTTCCGACGGCGCGGGGGTCGGGGGGCGGGGACGGGCGAGGCGAACCACGGTCTCGACCGCGGCGATCACCGCGAGGTTGAGGACCAGGCCGCAGATGCCCGCGTCGATGTTGGCGAGGTTGAGGTCGAACACGGTCATCACGATGACGGTGAGCATTCCCACGAGCAGACCGGCGAACACGGATTGCTTGGCGAGCAGCGGCTTCTCGGGCAGGGCGAGCGCCAGGCCGGGGGCGAGCTGGCTGAGACCGCCGAACGTGAGCAGCAGCAGATTGGCCAGCAGGTCGGGGCGGGTCAGGCCGAGCACCAGAGCCATGGTGGCGGCGGCGATCACGACGAGGTGGTTGAACCGGAGCTTCGTGCGCTCGCTCTCGATCTTCACCAGGTTGTGCGAGGCCAGGGTGGAGATGCCGATGCAGATGGCGCCGGCGGGCAGCATCGCGGCGGAGGCGGCGGCGATCGCGATCAGGCCGAGCGCCCAGTTCGGCAGCGCTCCCCCGGCCAGCGTGAGCAGGACGGCGTTGCTGCTGGTGTTCGGATTCAGTGCGAGGATCCCGACGAAACCCAGCATGATCGGGAGGATCATGACCACCTGGTACATCGGCAGAAAAGTGTTGTTGGAGCGGATCACCCGGCCGTTCTTCGCGGCGAGCAGCGGCGGCCACAGGTGCGGGGTGGTGAGGAAGCCGCAGCCGATCGCGGAGATCAGCAGGCTGGTGGTCCACCAGACCTTGTCGTAGTCGCCGGGGTTCACGGTCAGCATCTCGCTGTGGGTCTGCGCGATCTGGCCGAACACGTCGCCGATGCCACCGGCGAAGTGCAGCGGGATCACGATGGACAGCACCACGACGGCGAGCAGGATCAGGACGTCCTTGACGTAGGCGGTGCGCGCCAGGCCGTGGATGCCCGCCCACAGCACGAACCCGACGACGAGGACGGTCGCGACGATCATGCTCAGCGTGCCCGAACTCGCGCTGCCCGTGACGAGGCGGACGATGAGGCCGAGGCCGGTGATCTGCAACTGCAGGTACGGCAGCAGGAAGATGATGCCGCACAACGCGACCAGCCGGCCGAGGAGCGGGCTGCGGTAGCGGTCGGCGAAGAAGTCGGCCTGGGTGATGTACCCGCGATCCTTGCTGAGCTTCCAGATCCGCGGTCCGATGAAATACAGGGCCACGTAGCCGAGCGGGATGTACGGGATGGCGTAGGTGGCGCCGATGCCCGCGGTGAACGCGATCCCTGCGACGCCGAGGAAAGTGAACGTGGTGAACGATTCACCGGCCTGCAGGAAGAAGCTGGTCACCACACCGAAGTTCCGCTTGCCGACCGTCCACTCGCTCAGGCTCTGAGCGCGTTTCCGGTGTCCGCCGACGGCGATCACGGCGAGACCGATCATGCCTGCCAGGGTGATCCACAGTGCCGAGTTCGTCATCGGAGGCTCGCTTCCTCGAGGCGGAGGCCGTCCTCGAACGGCCGGACGAGGCCGAGCTCCACCACCGCCAGCGCGGGCAGCAGCAGGAGCACCCACGCCGAGCACCACACGAGCAGCCGGGGCATGCCCAGCCACAGATCGGCCGTGTTCACAAACGGCAGCCACACGGCGGTGACGAGTGCGAGCACCGGGGCGACCGGGACGAGCAGCAGCCAGCGGCGCTGCGGCGAATCCTCGATCGCCCCGAGAATGGCTTCTCGTTGCATGCTGTTCCTTCTTCCATCCAGGGAGTAGAGGAAGCATGCGTGGTGCGGGTCACAGCACTCAACCGCTGAGGGAGGTTCGGCGAAATCGGCCACCCACCTGTCGGAGATCGCAATCAGACGCGCCGGAGGGGCCGTCTGATGTCGAAATCCGTCACATCACCCTGCCGCTGCGCTTGACCGCCTGCACCACCATGTTGGTTTCCAGCGCCAGCGCGTCCGCCACCCACGGGGCGGTGGTGATGTAGTCGTAGAGCACCGACTCGTCGGGTGCGGCGATGTTCGCGACCACCTGGTACTCGCCGGCCGTGCCCGCGGCGTACCGCACGTAGGGCATCTCGAGCATTCCCCGCACCAGCGGTTCGATCCGGTTGCGCTGGGTCTTGATGAACAGCATCGCCTCGGCCCGCAGCCCGAACAGTGCCGGATCCACCACCACCCGGAGACTGATCGCCCCCTCGGTGAGCAGCGACTGGACGCGTCGCCGCGCCGTCGCCTCGGACACCCCCGCGGTCCGGGCGAGGGCCGTGGTGCCCACCCGCCCGTTCTGCATGAGTTCGCGGATGATGGTGCGGTCGATGGGATCCCGGGTTCCGCGTTCCAGGTCGGTGAGGAACGACGCCGGAGGCGCGACCCCGCCGATCGATTCCTTCTCGGCGGGGGTCAGCACCCCGGCCTCCCATTCACGGACCGTGCGGAAGTACCGCAGCACGGGGTCCGTCCAGCTCCGGACGACGCCCATCGTCGCGGGCAGTTCGTCCATGACGAGTTTCGGCAGGCGGTCCCGCGACACGTGGATCTCGGCCACGCAGTCGGCGGTGCCGGTGAGGATGTACACGAAGATGCAGTCACTGCGCTGGGCGAGGGCGCTCGCCGCCACCCGCACCGTTCCCGGGGAGCACTGGAGACGGACGATCGCGGTGCCGCCGCTGTTCGCGACGGCGGTGACGGCCACTCGGCCGGACTCGAGGAGCGCGATGCCGTGCCGGGTCACGTTCCGCTCGGGTTCGCCGAGCGCCTGGGCGATCCGACTCCACGAGCACCGCCCGTCGACCTGGAGGGCGGCGACGATCCGCTGATCGAGCGAGAACCTGCGTTCGGTCATTGCAGAAGCCTGCCCTCCATGCCACGTGTGCATGCGATGTTAGGCCAGTCGTTGACGTCGAGAACTCCGATCCGGTCGCGGACCGAATCGCACCCGCGCATGAAGGATCGAAACCGCTGGACTGCAGGGCAATACGCCCCGGTCTCGGACCGCCGGCCGAGAAGGTGAGCCGCCAAAGGTTAGGCTAACCGTATATGGTCGGGGTGTGACGGTACGCATCGCGACGCGCGCCGCAGTTGTCCACTACGAAAGGTGATCGCACATGCAGTCGACGGCCGTTGCCGGGTCCGCAGAGACTTCGGCGGACCTTCCGCCGGGCGCGCCGTTCGTCCTCTCCCGCCCGCACGGCACCGTGATCGCGGACGGCACCCGCACCGGTTTCGACTCCGCCCGCGACGCCGCCGCCGCCCTGAAGAGCGGCACCGTGACCTCGGTGGCCGGGGCACTCGCCTTCGACCCGTCCCACCCCGCCGCGCTGGTCGCGCCGCAGACGCTGCGTCATCACCCGGGAAGCTGGGCTCCTCGCCTGCAGACGATTCCGCACGTGCGCGCCGGAACGTCGGTCCCCCCGGAGGACGACCACCTCGCCCGCGTCGCCGCCGCGATCCACGTGCTGCGCGAACCCGAGGCCGCACTGCACAAGGTGGTGCTCGCCCGATCGGTCGTCCTGCACGCCGAAGAACCGTTGCACCCGCACACGCTGCTCGCCCGGCTCGTCGCGAACGACCTCGGCGGCAACGGCTTCAGCGTCGACCTGGGCTCCGCGGGCACCGGATGGTCGGGACGGCACCTCGTCGGCTCGAGCCCGGAGGTACTCATCCGCCGCCGCGGCGACACCGTGACCTGCCATCCTCTCGCCGGCTCGGCTCCCCGGCACGCCGACCCCGAGATCGACCGGCAGACAGCGGAGAACCTCGCCTCCTCGGAGAAGAACCTGCGTGAACACGCCCTCGTCGTCGACGCGCTGCTCGCGAGCCTCGAACCGTTCTGCACCGAACTCGACATCCCCGACCGGCCCACCCTCACCAGCACACCCCAACTGTGGCACCTCGGCACACCCGTGGCGGGACGGCTGCGGGACCGCTCGGTGACCGCGCTGGACCTGGCCGTCGCCGTGCACCCGACACCGGCGGTGTGCGGCACCCCCACCGACGCCGCGCGTACGCTGATCGGCGAACTCGAGGGCGACCGCGGCTTCTACGCCGGCGCCGTGGGCTGGGCCGACGCCGACGGTGACGGCGAATGGATGGTCACCATCCGGTGCGCGCAGATCGACGCCGACGGCACCACCGTCACGGCGTACGCGGGCGGGGGCATCGTCGCCGCGTCCGAACCGGACGACGAACTCGCCGAGACCACAACCAAACTGGGCACCGTCCTCGCGGCACTGGGACTTCCCCGATGAGCGGCACGACACTGGTCGTCGGGGCGGCGCAGGGCATCGGGCGGGCCACCGCCGTCACCCTGTCGCGGTCCGGTCACCGCCTGGTACTGCTCGATCGGGACGCCGACGGCCTCGCCGCCACCGCCGCACTGCTCGACGCCCCTCCGCTCGGCACCGCCGTCACCGACATCCGCGACACCGCCGGGGTCACGGACACGGTTCGCCGGATCGAGGACGAGCACGGTCCCGTCACCGCCCTCGCGCACGTGGCCGGGGTACTCGAAACCGGGTCGGTGCTCGACGCCGATCCCGCGAGCTGGCAGCGCGTGTTCGACGTCAACGTCACCGGCCTCGTCAACGTGTTGCGGGCCGTCGGCACCGGAATGCGGGACCGCTCAGCCGGTTCCATCGTCGTGGTCGGCTCCAACGCCGCGGGCGTCCCCCGCACCGGGATGGGCGCGTACGGCGCGTCCAAGGCCGCCGTCGCGATGATCGTCCGGGTACTCGGCCTCGAGCTGGCCGAATACGGGATCCGCGCCAACATCGTCGCCCCCGGCTCGACGGACACCGCGATGCAGCGGTCACTGTGGTCGGACCCCGACGACGACACCGGGGCGCGCGGCGCGATCGACGGCGACCTGGGCTCGTTCAAGGTCGGCATCCCGCTGGGTCGCATCGCCGACGCCGCCGACATCGCCGACTCCGTCGAGTTCCTCCTGTCGGATCGCGCGCGGCATATCACCATGCAGGCGCTCTACGTCGACGGCGGCGCTACCCTCCAAGCCTGACCGCCCCGAACAGCCGTGCCCGTGAAAGGACTTTCGATGACCACGAGCGTTCGCGCTCCCCTGGAGACCACCACCGGCTATCCCGCCGAACTCGTCGCACGGTACCGTGCCGCCGGGTACTGGACGGACGAGACGTTCCAGCAGTTCCTGGGCGCCCGCGCCGAGCGATTCGGGGACGCGATCGCCGTGACCGGACCGGACGCGTCCGGGACCGACCGCGCCCTCACCTACCGGGAACTGTCCGACCGCGCCGACCGGCTCGCCGCCGGGCTGCAGTCGTCGGGGGTGCAGCCCGGCGATCGGGTGGTGGTGCAACTGCCGAACATCGTCGAGTACGTCGAGGTGATCTTCGCGGTCTTCCGGCTCGGCGCCCTGCCGGTGTTCGCGTTGCCCGCGCACCGCTCCCAGGAGATCTCCTACTTCTGCAGTTTCGCCGACGCCGCGGCCTACGTCGTCACCGACACGCACGCCGGTTTCGACTATCGCACGCTCGCCCGCGACGTGGTGGCGTCGGCGGAGAACCCGCCGACAGTCTTCGTGGCCGGGGACGCGGAGGAGTTCACCTCCCTCGACGAACTGCGCACGGCGGACCCGATCTCGGACGAGCCGGCGGCAGGTCCGGAATCCGTGGCATTCCTGCAGCTCTCCGGCGGAACGACCGGGGTGTCGAAGCTGATCCCGCGCACCCACACCGACTACCTGTACTCGGTGCGTGAGTCGGACCGCATCTGCGGCATCGACGAGAACACCCGCCTGCTGGTCGTTCTCCCTGCGGCGCACAACTTCCCGATGAGCTCCCCCGGCATCCTCGGCGTGCTGCACGCCGGTGGCCGCGTGGTGCTCGCACCGGATCCGAGTCCCGACACCGCGTTCGCGCTCATCGAGCGGGAGGGCGTCACGATCGCGTCGCTGGTGCCGCCGCTCGCGTTGGCGTGGCTGTCCGCCGCCGCCCGCACGGAACGGGACATCTCGAGTCTCGAGGTGCTGCAGGTCGGTGGCGCGAAGTTCAGCGCCGAGGCCGCCAAGCGGGTGCGGCCCGAACTCGCGTGCACGCTGCAGCAGGTCTTCGGGATGGCCGAGGGACTGGTCAACTACACCCGGCTCGACGACCCGGAAGACACGATCGTCACCACCCAGGGCCGGCCGATCAGCCCCGACGACGAGGTGCGGGTCGTCGACGACCACGGCGAACCCGTCCCGAGCGGCACGTCCGGTCATCTGCTCACCCGCGGCCCCTACACCATCCGCGGGTACTACCGGGCCCCCGAACACAATTCGACGGCGTTCACCGAGGACGGCTTCTACCGCACCGGCGACATCGTCCGCCTCACCGACGACGGCTATCTCGTCGTCGAGGGCCGCGCGAAGGACCAGATCAACCGCGGCGGCGAGAAGGTGGCCGCGGAAGAGGTCGAGAACCATCTGCTCGTGCACCCCGCCGTCGCCGACGTCGCGGTCGTGTCGATGCCCGACCAGTACCTCGGCGAACGCAGTTGCGCGTTCGTCGTCGTCCAGGGCGAGCAGCCGAAGGCCGTGGAACTCAAGAAGTTCGTCCGCGGCCGCGGACTCGCCGACTACAAGGTGCCCGACAAGGTGGTGTTCGTCGACGAGTTCCCGGTCACCGGTATCGGCAAGATCAGCAAGTCGGAACTGCGCCGGGCACTGGAGAAGACGTTCGTCACGTCGTGACCCGGCCGGCTACCGGGACAGTCTCCCCAGCAGCGCGGACGCGACGGCGATCCCGAGCACCGCGGCTGCCACGAGCACCCCGAAATCGAGCCAGTAGTTGGTCGGCTGGCCGATGAGCAGCCCCCTGAGCGCGGACACCTCGTAGCTCAGCGGGTTGACCCGGCTGATCGCCTGGACCCATCCCGGCATGAGTTCCACCGGATACAGCGCGTTCGACGCGAAGAACAGCGGCATGGTGATCGCCTGCCCGATCCCCATCAGCCGGTCACGTTTGAGCACCACCCCCGCGATCGCCACCGACAGGCACGAGAAGAACGCCGCTCCCAGCACCACCACCACGACGACGCCCAGGAGGCGCAGCGGGTTCCACGTCATCGCGACGCCGAGCAGCGCCGCCACGACCACCACGACCACGGCCTGGGCCACCGCGCGGACACCGGCCGCGAACGCCTTGCCCGTCACGAGAGCCGCACGCGGAGTGGGTGTCACGAGCAATTTGGTGAGGACACCGGCGTCGCGTTCCCAGATGATCTGGATGCCGTAGAAGATCGCGACGAACAGCGCCGACTGCGCGATGATGCCCGGCGCCAGGTAGTCCAGATAGGGGACGTCGCCGGTCGGGATCGCACGGATGCGGCTGAACGTCTCCCCGAAGATGACGAGCCACAGGATCGGCTGGATCGCACGGGTCACCAACTCCGTTCGGTCGTGACGGAGTTTCTGCAACTCGACCAGACAGAACGTGGCGATCCGCGAGATCAGCCGGAGCACACCGCGGGTCGGCGGTTCACCCCAGACGACGCGCGGTGCGGCGGGCGCTACGGACATCCCGGAGCCCTCCCTTCTCGTCGGCGGTGAGACTGTCACCGGTGTAGTGGCGGAAGACGTCGTCGAGCGTCGCGTCCGGCCCGAGTGCGGCGACGAGTCCGGCCGGCGAACCGACCGCGCGCAGTTCGCCCCGGTGCATCAGCGCGATCCGATCACACAGCGCCTCGGCCTCTTCCATGTAGTGGGTGGTGAGCAGCACCGTCATCCCGTACTGCTTCTGCATCTCGGTGACGCGGGTCCACACCGAATCCCGCGCGACCGGATCGAGCCCGACCGTCGGTTCGTCGAGCACCAGCAGCGACGGCCGGTTGACCAGCGCCTGCGCGAGTTCGAGGCGCCGGACCATGCCGCCGGAGAAACTCGACGCCACCCGATCGGCGACGTCGGCGAGATCCACCATCTCCAGCACCTCGTTCACCCGGCCGCGGCGTTCGGACCGCGGGACGTCGTAGAGGCGGGCGAACCAGGACACGTTCTCCCGGGCGGTGAGCGCGCCTTCGATCGACAACTGCTGCGGCACGTACCCCAGCAGCCGTCGAACGGACATCGCCTGAGAGCGCACGTCGTATCCGAAGATGCCGACGTCACCGTCCTGCAGCGGAAGAAGCGTGTTGAGCAGCCGGATCGTCGTGGTCTTCCCCGCGCCGTTCGGGCCGAGAAGGCCGAAACACTCGCCCGCCTCGATCACGAGGCTCAGGTCGTTCACCGCGGTGTAGTCGCCGAACCGGTAGGTCACATGCGACAGTTCCAGCGCGTTGCGGGACGGCCGCGCTCGTGCGGCGGCCTTCTCCCTGCGAAATATCATCGGGCGACCTCCTGATCGCTGTCCTCGGCGCGATCCGGATGGAGCGCTCCGGCGAGGCGGATGAGGGCGGGAATGGCGGATTCGATGGCCGCCCTGTCCTCGGCGCTCAGTCCGTCGAATGCGGCCGCGACCTCGAGATTGCGGCGGTCGCGCCAGCGCTCGACCTGCGACCGCGCCGCGCCGGTGAGCGCCAGGCGGGCGACGCGGCGGTCGGACTCGTCCCGCACCCGTTCGATCAGCCCGGCGTCCGTGAGTTGCCGCACGAGGGTGGAGACGGTGTTCGCCGCGAGACCCAGTGCCGCCGCGGCCTCCGCGACGGAGGTCCCGGGCCTGCGGCGGAGCAGTCGCACCAACTCCACCTGCGACCCGGTCAGCGGCGTCTCCGGCCACGGCCGGCCGACGCGTCGGCGGGTGTGCCTGCGCAACAATCCGATTGCGGCGAAGAGTTGCTCGGCAGGCGCCAACCCGGAGTGGTCGGGAGCCTCGTTCTGTGCCATACCCACAATATAGCTCTGTTTCAGAGGTATTACGAGGGCGGCTACGCTCGGGCCTGCAACCGTGTAACCGAGGGTGACGAGGAGACGTCCGTATGTGCCTGGTTCTGTTCGCCTGGCATACCCGCCCCGATCTCCCCCTCGTCGTCGCGGCCAACCGCGACGAGTTCTACGCCCGCCCCACCGAACCGCTGCACCGATGGGAGGACGGCTTCGTCGCGGGCCGCGATCTGCTCGCAGGCGGAACGTGGATGGGCATCTCCGACGCCCTGCGGTTCGCGGCCGTCACCAACGTCCGCGACGGCGCCCCCGCGACCGGGGCCCGGTCCCGCGGAGACCTGCCCGTCGACTACCTCCGCGGCCTGCTCTCACCCGCCGACCACGCCGAACAGGTGGCCGCGACCGGCGCCGAGTACGGCAGCTTCAACCTGCTCGTCGGCGACGCCGCAGAACTGTGGTGGGTCACCAACCGGCCCCACGGTCGCATCCAGCGCGTCGAACCCGGCGTCCACGGCCTGTCCAACGCCGAACTCGACACCCCGTGGCCGAAGGTGACGGGCGGCAAACAGGCGTTCGCCGCCGCGCTCGCCGCGGACGACGGCAGCCCCGACACAGATCCGGGGGCGTACTTCGACGTGCTCGCCGACAGCGACCCGGCACCGTGGGACGCGCTGCCCGACACGGGCGTCGCACCCGAACTCGAACGCGCCCTGTCGTCCCGGTTCATCCGCCACGGCGAGTACGGGACGCGGGCGTCGACCCTGCTGCGGGTCCGGGCGGACGGCACCTACGACATCACCGAGCGACGCTTCGACGAGAACGGCCCCCTCCCCACGTGAGTGGCAAAGTGTGCTCCCGCACGCTTTGCCACTCACCTCAGAGGGAGGACCGGATGACCCCCGCCGTCTGATCGAGCGCGATCCGGCTCGGCGACTTCGGCATTCCGCGCAACCCGAACCCGTCACCGGCAGTCCGCGGAACGACGTGCAGGTGGACGTGGAAGACCTCCTGGCCGGCGGCGATCCCGTCGGCCAGGAACAGGTTGACGCCCTGAGCCCGCATCGGCCCGTGCCGCAGCGCGGTCGCGAGACGCTGCCCCACCGCGAACACCGCCGCGCCGTCGCCCGGGTCGAGGTCGGCGAGCCCGCTCGCATGCCGCTTCGGGACCACCAGCAGATGTCCGGACGTCCACGGCCGGATGTCCATGAACGCCATCACGTTCTCGTCCTCGTACACGACGCTGGCATCGGAACGGCCGGACACGATCTCGCAGAAAATGCAGTTCACGTAGGCACCTCCGGTGCTTGTGCGCCTTTTTGGTAGTCCCAGCAACCAGAAAGGCGCACGGGCGGCGGAGCCGCCTACAGGATCGGGGACGGCTGGTAGGCGGCCGCCTCGGGGTTGGCGTCGACGAGCTTCTGCACCTGCGCCACGACCGTGGCGACCTGCGCCTCTGCGGCACCGATGAACGCCTTCTTGTCGGCGAGAGCCTGGTCGAGGGCGGCCCGGTCGAGGGGCAGGCGGTCGTCGGCGGCGAGCCGGTCGAGGAGGTCGGGCTCCTTGCCCTGCTCACGCATCGCCAGCGCGACGGCGACGGCGTGTTCCTTGATGACCTCGTGCGCGGTCTCCCGGCCCACTCCGGCCCGCACCAGCGCCATCAGGACCTTGGTGGTGGCGAGGAACGGCAGGTACCGGGTGAGTTCCTTCTCGATGACGGCGGGGTAGGCGCCGAATTCGGCGAGCACCGTCAGGAACGTCTCGATGAGTCCGTCGATCGCGAAGAACGCGTCCGGCAGCGCGACGCGGCGCACCACCGAGCAGAACACGTCACCCTCGTTCCACTGCGCGCCCGCCAGTTCGGCGGCCATCGACGCGTATCCGCGGAGCACGACCTGCAGTCCGTTGACGCGCTCGCAGGAGCGGGTGTTCATCTTGTGCGGCATCGCCGACGACCCGACCTGCCCGGGCTGGAAGCCCTCGGTGACCAGTTCGTGGCCCGCCATCAGGCGGATGGTGTGCGCGAACGACGACGGCCCCGCCGCCACCTGCACCAGCGCGGACAGCACGTCGTGGTCCAGCGACCGCGGGTACACCTGGCCGACGCTCGTGAACACGTGGGAGAAGCCGAGATGCTCGGCGACCTTCTGCTCCAGCGCCTCCAGCTTGGACGAGTCACCGTCGAGGAGGTCGAGCATGTCCTGCGCGGTGCCCATGGGGCCCTTGATGCCGCGCAGCGGGTAGCGGTCGATCAGCTCACGCAGCCGGGTGAGCGCGACGAGCAGTTCGTCGGCGGCGGACGCGAACCGCTTGCCCAGGGTGGTGGCCTGCGCCGCGACGTTGTGCGAGCGGCCTGCCATGACGAGGCTGCTGTACTCGGCGGCCCGCTCGGCCAGCCGGGCCGCGACCGCGACACCGTGTGCGTGGACGTGCTCGAGCGACCGCAGGATCTGCAACTGCTCGACGTTCTCGGTGAGGTCGCGGCTGGTCAGCCCCTTGTGGACCTGCTCGTGGCCGGCGAGGGCGTTGAACTCCTCGATGCGGGCCTTCACGTCGTGGCGGGTGACGCGCTCGCGGTCGGCGATGGAGTCGAGGTCCACCTGCTCGAGCACGCGTTCGTAGTCGGCGAGCGCCTCGGCCGGCACGTCGATCCCGAGTTCCGCCTGAGCCCGCAGCACGGCGAGCCACAGCTGACGCTCGAGGACGATCTTGTGCTCGGGCGACCACAACTCGACGAGTTCGGGGCTGGCGTAACGGTTGGCAAGGACGTTCGGGATGCGGCTCACGAGTCCTCAGTTTACGGCGGCGCTACAGCTCGACGTGGTCCGGCCGGTCGAGGGCGGGCGCGACGACGTCGACGACGTCGAGCAGCATCGCCCGGGCGAGGGCCCGCAGGTCGGGGTCGTGCTCGCCGAGCGCGGTGACCACGGCTCCGTCGACGACGGCGACGAGCCGCCGGAGTTGCTCCTGCCGGACGTCGCGGTCGGAGCGCCGCAGCGCCTCGGTCAGGACGTCGTCCAGTTGCGCGCGCAACCGCAACTGGACTTCGCGCAGTTCGGGGCGGCGCGCGCAGGCCGTGAACCGCTCGTACCGGGAGATCAGCCTCTCGCGGCAGTCCTCACTGATCAGGGCCGGTCCGACGAGCAGGTCGAGGAGGAGGTCGACGGTGGACTCGCGGCCGCGGCGCCGGTGCGTCACGTCCTCGACGCGGCCGCGCATGACCGCGAGGTCGCGGTTGCCGTTGCATTCGACTGCCTTCGCGATCAGGTCGTCCAGCGACTCGAAGTAGTAGGTGGTCGACGCGAGCGGAAGGTCGGCGCGGGTGGCCACCGAGCGGTGCCGGACCGCGTCGAATCCACCCTCGAGGAGCAGATCGGCGGCAGCCTCGACCAGCGCCTGTCGGCGCCGTTCGCCCTTCGGAGTTGCCGCGGATGACACCAATTCATCCTGCCAGCCGCGGATGCCGCACCAGGGCAGATTGGGCGACAGACCGCGAAGTATGTGGGTGGTGCCGCGCACCGGCGTAGCGTCGGAACGATGCGGGTGTCGGTGCGGATGCTGGCCCTGGGATGCGCGGCGACGGCGCCGATGGTCCTGGCGTCGGCGTGCGGGTCCGCCGGCGATCCGGCACCCGATCCGGCGGCCGTCTTCACCGCCGCCGCATGCCCGTCGCCGAACGTCCCCGGACTGCCGCAACTGGACCTCGGCGCCGAGTTCAGCTGCGGCACGTTGACCGTTCCGGAGGACCGCTCCCGTCCGGACGGACGACGCATCGAACTGGCCGTGACGCGGCTCGGTGCCACGTCCGCGACCCCGCGACCCGACCCTCTCGTCTATCTCACGGGAGGTCCGGGCGGGCCCGCGCCGGCGAGTGCCGCCCAGGTCGCGCCGCTCGGGCTGAACCGGGATCGCGACGTCCTGTTCCTCGGCCAGCGCGGCACCATGCATTCCGACCCCTTCCTGGCATGCCCCGAGATCGACGAGTTCCAGGCGGCGCAGACGGCTCTGAGCCCGCTCGATCCGGCGACCGCACCCCTCGACGTCGAGGCCACTCGGACCTGCCGCGACCGGGTCACCGGGGGCGGTTACGACCTCGGCGCCTACGACACCGCGGAGAACGCCGCCGACGTCGCGGATCTGCGGGTGGCGCTCGGCCTCGACGAGTGGAACGTCTACGGCGTCTCGTACGGCACCGACCTCGCACTCACCGTGCTCCGCGACCACCCGGACGGCATCCGCAGCGTGGTGCTGGACTCGGTCGTGCCGACGCAGAACAACATCATCGAGGGCTTCTGGCCGGGCGCCGCCGCGGGCTACCGAGCACTGTTCGACGCGTGCGCGGCGCAGCCGGCGTGCGCCGAGGCCTACCCGGGCCTCGAGGACGAATTCACCGCGACCGTGAACCGCCTGGCCGTCGCTCCGCTGACCGTCGACCTGTCCGGCAGACGCGTCGTGCTCGACGGGTACACGTTCGCGAATCTGGTCATCCAGCAGAGCCTCGCGCCGGGCAACTACGCCGGACTCCCCGCGCTCGTCCACGCGACCGCCACCGGCGACGGCGTCCCGGCCGCGACCGCACTGCTCGGCACGGTGACGCCGCCCGGCCTCATCGGCTACGGACTGACGTTCGGGGTGTTCTGCGGTGAGCAGACGGCGTTCACCGACCGTGGGCAGGTTGCCGCCACCGCGAAGCAGGTGCTCCCGGACTTCCCGGACGCGGTGCTGTCGCTGGTGCCGCAGGCCGCCCGGATCTTCGACGACTGCGACGTCTGGGACGTGCCCGCGTCCGACGTCCGCGTGCACGAGCCGACGGGAAGCAACGTGCCGACCCTGCTCCTCACCGGATCGCTCGACGCCGTTACTCCGCCGTCGCAGGCGCGCACCGCTGCCGCCACCCTGTCGCGGTCCGAGGTGCTCGAGTTTCCCGGACTCGGCCACGACGTGCTGCAGTCCTCGGACTGCGCCCCGGCCGTCACGATCGGCTTCCTCGAGCAGCCGACCGGCGGCTACGACACGAGTTGCCTCACGCGAGTGCAGATGCCGGTGTTCACGACCGGGTGAGAGCCGGAGGCCGGCAGGCGAGGCGACGGAGCCGCAGCGCGATCGCCACCAGCGCCGGGAACGTGACGGCGAGAACTGTCATGCGCTGGAGGAGCCCGGCGACCTCGTGCAACGGTGCGCCGCCCGGCATCGCGAACCGGCCGAGCAACACGAAACAGCCCAGACCGAGAATTCCGGCGACCCCGACGTACCGCGCCAGGCCGCGCCACCGCGGATCGGCGGCGAACCGGCGCGACAGCACCACCAGGGCGAGGGCGCTGCACGAGAAGAACGTGACCCCCGCGATCACGTGGTGGCCCGGGTCGTAGGGCTCCCCTGCCGGATCTTCGCGCAACGGAAACACTGCGGCGAGTATCAGCCCCACCGCCGCCACGCCGAGCAGAGCGGGCCCTGCCCAGCCGTACCGCGTTTTCGCGATGCCGCGATGGAGTCCGATCGCGAAGATCGTCAGCAGCACGGCGAAGGCCACGAAATTCAGCTGTTGGATCCATCCGCGTGGGTCCGCCTCGAGAGCACTGATCGGGTCGGCGATCCGGCTGTAGTCGCCTTGGCGAAATGCCTCCTGGACGAAAAATCCCGCGGTGAACAACACCGGACCCGCGACGCCCGCGCGGGCCGCCCACCGCTGGAAGTCGGGGCGTGACACGCGAACTGACGTGGTGACCATGACCACGACGCTAGGGCGACGTCACCGTCCGGGCA
The DNA here is from genome assembly GCF_002300155.1 of Rhodococcus sp. ACS1. Taxonomy (NCBI): domain Bacteria; kingdom Bacillati; phylum Actinomycetota; class Actinomycetes; order Mycobacteriales; family Nocardiaceae; genus Rhodococcus; species Rhodococcus sp. ACS1. The sequence goes on along the minus strand of NZ_NSDZ01000005.1, from coordinate 1,075,052 downwards.
TCGGGTAACTTACCCATCTTCCCGAGACGGTCATCTGAGTCGTTCTACCCACTGCGGTCAGTTGTCGGGGAGGACGGCCCCGGTCGCCTCGTCGACGTTGACGTCGTAGTCCCAGCCCTTGGCGTCGCGGATGTGAATGTGCCACACCGGCTTACCGTCCCGCTGCTGCTGCTCCGAATTCGCGACCGTGCCGCCCGGGACCGTTGCCAGGGCGATCTGCTCCGCCTGCTGCTGGGTCACCGCGCCGGCGGGCGGTGCGGGTGCGGCCGCCGTGGCGGTCTGCCCGTCCTGGCTGTCGGACACCACGGTGCCGGTCGCCGCGTCGACGTTCACGTCGTAGTCGTAGCCCCGTGTGTCGCGGATGTGGACGTGCCACACCGGCTTACCGTCCCGCTGCTGCTGCTCCGAGTTCACGACCGTGCCGCCCGGGACCGTCGCGACAGCGGTCTGCTCCGCCTGTTCCTTGGTGACCGCCGCGGCCCCTGCCGCGCTCGTGGCGGTCGGCGACGTCATCGCAGCGGAGGCCGACGCCGTGGCACTGGCGGAGGTCGACGGGGTGTCACCGCTGTCAGAACCGCATCCGCCCAGCAGCAGCGCGGAGGCCGCGACTACCGGGATCAGGCTCGCACAGCGCACAATTCTGCTGGTCATCGTGGCTCCTCGATCGCTCGACGGCGTCAAACCTGCCTGTCAGAGTACGGGAGCCACAACCGACCTCGCGGTAGTTTTCGCCAGTTCTCGGCCCGAGTCAGACCCTCACCACGCCCGACACGACCCCCGCCCGAAGCTGCGCCGGGCGAGCACGAGCCACACGATGGGCAGGAAGACGAGCGGGGGGACGCGGACCAACGCGACCCACAGGATCGCGGCGAGGATGGCCACCACGAACACGAGTACCCGCAGCGCCGCCGCCTCCCGCCCGGGGTCGCGTCGCACGCGCACCCGTTCGGGTTCGGGCGTGAAGCGCTGCTTGTCCGGAAGATCCGCGAACAGCGGCACGAGGTCGCCGGCGGTCTTGGCGAGGTACGCCGCCCGCACCCGGGCGTCGAACTCGTCGGTCTCGAGCCGTCCGGCTGCGAAATGTTCGGCGAGTGCCGCCGCTGCTTGCTCCCGCTCCACGGTCCCGATGCGGACTCCGCCAGGAAGGGGTGGCTGTGGATGACTGATGTCGCTCATGTCGTCGCCTCGCGCCTGGTTTGTAACACTGTAATCCTAGCCACAGTGTAGGCCTTCTATTCCTGGTCGCGCCCGTGGAAACCTTGCCGGCGCTGTTCCTCCGCGCGTTCCCGGCACCGCCGCACGAACTCGGCTTCCTCCGGATCGGCGGGCAGCCGATCGCGCGGAATCTTCTGCGGCCGCCCGGCCACGAGCCACAGCACCGAGCCGACGAGCGGAAGCAGCAGCACGATCACCAGCCACCCCTCCTTCGAGAGGTTCCGGAACTGGTCGTCGTCGGTGGTGACGGCGTCGGCGAAGCACAGGACCCACAACACGAATGCGAGCAACGCGACGTACAGCATCGTCGTTCTCCTTGCCTGGCGCGCCCGAACACGCGGTGCGCCCAAGTCCATCGAACAACTGCTGCGGCATCGCCGCAAGAGTGAACCGCGGCTACAGCCAGCGGCCCAGTCGCACCAGGGATTCCCGGACCTCGGCCGTGGACCCGGCGAACGACAGCCGGACGGTCTTGTCTCCGTGGACGGTGTCGAAATCGATGCCGGGGGCCAGCGCAAGACCGGTGTCCTGCAGCAGCCGCGAGCACCATTCCGTCGACGTCGCGCCGTGGGATCCGCCGAGCAGGTGCCCGATGTCGGCGTAGACGTAGAACGCCCCGTCGGCGGGTGCCAGGTCGGTGATGCCCAGCTCGGGAAGTCCGGTGAGCAGCAACTCCCGGTTGACGGCGTAGCGCTGGACGTGGCCGTCGAGTTCGGCCCTCGATTCCTCGGTGAACGCCGCGATCGCCGCGTACTGGGAGATGGCGGGCGGGCACACCGTCATGTTCGACGCCAGCCGCTGCAACGGCCGGCGCAGCCCCTCGGGGACCAGCATCCAGCCCAGCCGCCAGCCCGTCATCGAGAAGTACTTGGACACCGAGCCGACGACGACGGATTCGCGGGACGTCTCCCACGAGCTGGTCATCGCCTGATCGCCGTATCCGATGCCGTGATAGATCTCGTCGGAGATCAGCAGCGTCCCGTGGGCGTCGCACCAGCGGGCGAGGGCGGCCAGTTCGCCGGGGTCGATGACGGTGCCGGTGGGGTTGGCGGGGCTCGCGACGATCAGTCCGGCGGGCGGCTCGGGCAGGGCGTCGAGCATCGCGACCGTCGGCTGGAACCGGGTGTCGGCTCCGCAGTCGATCTCGATGACGTTGCAGCCGAGCGCGGCGAGCGTGTTCCGGTAGGCCGGGTAGCCGGGGCGGGCCACCACGACGGTGTCGCCGACGTCGAAGGCGGCGAGGAACAGCAGCGTGAATGCGCCGGAGGAACCGGTGGTCACGACGACGTCCTCGGCGTCGACGTCGATCCCGGACTTGCCGGCGTGATATCCGGCGATCGCCTCCCGCAGCGGCAGGATCCCGAACGTCTCGGTGTAGCCGAGCAGGTGCCCGTCGAGCACTTCCCGCGTCGCGCGGAGCACCGGCTGCGGCGCGGGCGTGGACGGCTGCCCGGCCGCGAGGGTCAGCACGTCGCCGTGGGTGCGCTGACGTTCGGTGGCGGCCTTCCACACGTCCATCACGTGGAAGGTCTGGATGTTGGACCGCTGGGATTCGGGACGCACCCCATGACGCTAGCGTGACGCGCTCACTCCCCCGCCAACGCGTCCCGCTGCGATTCCACCGTCTCCCGGATCGCCCCCACCACCGCCGCGACCTCCGGTCGTCGCAGCGACTCGGGCCGCGCCACGAGCCAGTACGCCAGCGTGGCCTCGACCTGCCCGGGCAGCACCCGCACGAGGTCGTCGTGGCGGTCGGCCATGAAGCACGGCAGCAGCCCGATGCCAGCCGACGCCCGGGTGGCCTCGACGTGCACGAACACGTTGGTGGACGTCACCGATTCGCGCATCGAGACGGTGAGGCGGCGCGCCAGGTCGAGTTCGTCGACCTGCAGCATCGAGTCGATGAAGTAGACGAGTGAATGATCGGCCAGATCATTCACTCGGGTCGGGGTGCCGTGTTCGGACAGATACGACCGCGCCCCGTACAGGCCGAGGGTGTAGTCGGCCAGCCACAGCGCCTCCGCCCGGTGCACCTGCGGTTTGCCCACGACGATCTCGATGTCGAGTCCCGAGCGATGCTGCGAGGCCCGGCGGGTGATCGCGACGATCTCCACGGACACGTCGGGGTGCCTGCTGCGGATCAGCGCGCCTGCGGGCGCCGCGATGTAGGCGCTGAACCCGTCGGTCGCCGACACCCGGACCACTCCCTTCAGGTGGTCGGCGCCGCCGGGTTCGGCGACGAGTCCGTGGACGGCGGCCTCCACGCGTTCGGCCGCGGTCAGCGCCTGCCGCCCGAGGTCGGTGAGTTCCCATCCGCCCGCGGCCTTCACGAGCACCCGGCCGCCGAGGCTTTTCTCCAGACTCGCGATCCGGCGCGAGATGGTCGTGTGGTTGACACCCAGGTCGTCGGCGGCCGTATTGAAGCGGCCGGTTCGCCCCACTGCCAGCAGAACGAGGAGGTCGTCGGGGCTGGGCATGGCTGTTCCGGGCGTCACTTCTGCATATTTGCACATGCGGGTTGCAGGTTGCGTCATTGTGTGCGCACAAATATGCATCAATACTCGGCAGGACCAATGAACTGTGCCCCCAGTCACAACAGGGTGCGGAGTGTGAAGAGGAGCGACAGATGAGCGTCGACGATACAGCGCACGTGAAGGAAGCCCCGCCGTCCGGGCTGAAGAAGGTGGTCGGCGCATCCATGGCCGGCACCGTCGTCGAGTGGTACGAGTTCTTCCTCTACGGGACCGCGGCGACGCTCGTGTTCAGCAAGGTCTTCTTCGCGGCCGGGGGCAACGAACTCGACGCGATCATCGCGGCGTTCGTGACCTACGCCGTGGGCTTCGTCGCCCGGCCGCTCGGCGGCATCGTCTTCGGTCACTTCGGCGACAAGTTCGGCCGCAAGCAGTTACTGCAGTTCAGCCTCCTGCTCGTCGGCACGGCCACGTTCCTGATGGGCTGCCTGCCCACCTACGGCCAGATCGGGTACTGGGCCCCCGCCCTGCTCGTCACGCTCCGCTTCATCCAGGGATTCGCCGTCGGCGGCGAGTGGGGCGGCGCGGTGCTGCTGGTGGCCGAGCACAGCCCCAGCAAATCCCGCGGCTTCTGGGCGTCGTGGCCGCAGGCCGGTGTGCCCGCGGGCAACCTCGTCGCGACCGTGGTCCTGCTGATCCTCACGACGACGCTGTCCGACGAGTCCTTCCTCAGCTGGGGCTGGCGTGTGGCGTTCTGGTTGTCCGCCGTCATCGTCCTCGTCGGCTACTACATCCGCACGAAGGTGACGGACGCGCCGATCTTCATCCAGGCGCAGAAGGAAGCGGAGCACATCAAGGAGACGTCGTTCAGCGTCTTCGAGGTGCTCAAGCGTTACCCCCGCGGCGTGCTGACGGCGATGGGCCTGCGCTTCGGTGAGAACGTCATGTACTACCTGGTGGTCACGTTCTCGATCACGTACCTCAAGGTGGTCGTCCACACGGACACCGCGCAGATCCTCTGGTGGATGCTGATCGCCCATGCCGTGCACTTCGCGGCGATCCCGCTCGTCGGGCGGCTCTCCGACATCATCGGCCGTCGTCCCGTCTACATGATCGGTGCGCTGACCGCGGGCACGTGGGGCTTCTTCGCCTTCCCGATGATGAACAGCGGGCACAACGCCGTCATCCTTGCGGCGATCATCATCGGACTGGTGTTCCACGCGTTCATGTACGCCGGTCAGCCGGCGATCATGGCCGAGATGTTCCCGACCCGCATGCGGTACTCGGGTGTCTCCCTCGGCTACCAGGTGACGTCGATCGTGGCGGGTTCGCTGGCGCCGATCATCGCGGCCAGCCTGCTCAGCAAGTACGACTCGGCCGTTCCGATCGCGATCTACCTGGCGATCGCCTGCCTGATCACCGCCGTCGCCGTCGTCGTCGCCCGGGAGACCAAGGGCATCTCGCTCGAGTCGATCGACGCGGCGGACGCGCAGATCCTCGCCGACGAGAAGGCCGCAGGCGCGAAGAACGAGGTCCCGGCATGACCGAGCAGAACCTGAGCGGGCGCACCGCGCTCGTCACCGGCGGCGCCAGCGGCATCGGCGCGGCCTGCGCCCGGGCGCTCGCCGCGCGCGGAGCCCACGTCACCGTCGCCGATGTCGACGACGTGGCCGCCAAGAGCCTCGCCGACGACATCGACGGAACGGCGTGGCACGTCGACCTCCTCGACACCGATCCGCTCACCGAGTTGCGGCTCGAGACGGACATCCTCGTCAACAACGCCGGGATCCAAACCATCAGTCCCATCGAGGAATTCCGCCCCGAGGACTTCCGGCGCATCCAGACTCTGATGGTCGAGGCGCCGTTCCTGCTGATCCGTGCCGCCCTGCCGCACATGTATGCGACGGGTTTCGGGCGCATCGTCAACGTCTCGTCGGTGCACGGACTCCGCGCGTCGGCGTTCAAGGCCGCGTACGTCACCGCCAAGCACGGGCTCGAGGGACTGTCGAAGGTGACGGCCCTCGAGGGCGGTCCGCACGGCGTCACCAGCAACTGCGTCAACCCCGGATACGTCCTGACGCCGTTGGTGCAGAAGCAGATCGCGGATCAGGCGCAGGTGCACGGCATCAGCGAGTCCGAGGTGATCGAGAAGGTGATGCTCACCGAGAGTGCGATCAAGCGACTGGTGGAACCGTCGGAGGTCGCTTCCCTCGTCGCGTGGCTCGCGTCCGCCGACGCAGGCATGGTCACCGGCGCCTCCTACACGATCGACGGAGGCTGGACCGCCCGATGACCTGGTGACGAAGCAGGCGTGCACCCCCGGATACTCCGGGGGTGCACGCCTGCTTCTACAGTGCTTCGACCTCAGGGAATGGCGATGCGGCCCTCGACCGCGGCCAGCCCGATGTCCTTCCGGAAGTGGCTTCCCGGCAGCTTGATCGCGGAGATCTTGGAGTACGCGTCGGCGCGCGCCGCGTCGAGGTCGGCTCCGACGCCGACCACGCTGAGCACGCGTCCGCCTGCGGAGACCACCTGGTCGTCGACGAGCTTCGTGCCTGCGTGCAGGACGCCGTCACCGTCGGCGCCGGTGATCACGTCGCCGGTACGCGGGGTCGCCGGGTAGTGCTCGGCCGCGACCACGACAGTCACCGCCGAGCCGTCCTGCCATTCGAGCGGCGCGACCCGGTCGAGCGTTCCGGTGGCCGCCGCGTTCAGCAGCTCCCCGAGCGGGCTCTTCAGCAGCGCGAGAACCGCCTGGGTCTCGGGGTCACCGAAACGGCAGTTGAACTCGACGACGGCCGGGCCGTCCTTGCCGATCGCCAGCCCGGCGTACAGCAGACCGCTGAAGGCGCTGCCGCGGGCGACGAGCTCGGCGGCCACCGGCTTCACGACGTCGTCGACGATCTGGGTCACGGTCTGCTCCGGCAGCCACGGGAGCGGCGTGTAGGCGCCCATGCCGCCGGTGTTGGGTCCGGTGTCGCCGTCGCCGACCCGCTTGTGGTCCTGGGCCGGCAGCAGCGGCACGACGGTCTCACCGTCGACGACGCAGAACAGCGACACCTCGGGACCGTCGAGGAAGGATTCGAGGAGGACGGGGTGGCCGTTCTCGAGCAGTTCGGCCGCGTGGTCGCGGGCGGCGTCCCGATCGGTGGTGACCACGACACCCTTGCCCGCCGCGAGGCCGTCGTCCTTGACCACCCAGTTGGGCCCGAAGCGGTCCAGTGCCTCGTCCAGCTTGGCGGGCGAGTCGACGATCTCGCTGTGCGCGGTCTTCACGCCGGCGGCGGCCATGACGTCCTTCGCGAACGCCTTGGAACCCTCGATACGCGCGGCGTCGGCCGACGGGCCGAAGCAGGCGATGCCTGCCGCGCGGACGGCGTCCGCGACACCGAGCACCAGCGGGACCTCGGGGCCCACCACGACGAGGTCGGCGTCCAGCTTCTTCGCGAGGGCCGACACCGCCTCCCCGGACGCGATGTCGACCGAGTGCTGCTCGGCGATCTTGCCGATCCCGGCATTGCCGGGCGCGCACATCAGGGCACTGACACCCGGATCGCGAGCAAGGGCGAGAAGGAGGGCATGTTCACGGGCTCCGGAGCCGATAACGAGTACGCGCACGGGTGTCAGCCTACGGGCCGCGCCAGGCTGCGGCTCCGCCACCCGTGAGTACTTGTTAACCGCCGGCGGTTGACAATTACTCACGGGCGTCAGCAAGCTGCTCGATCCGCGGCGGCCAAGCCGAACACCAGAGCAGGTGCGATACCTCCGGTGTATGCGCGGTTGTAGAGTCCGCCGGTGTCCGATCCGGCGGCAAACAGTCCACTGATCGTGCCGCCCGCCGAATCGAGGACACGGCCGTGCTCGTCGATGCGGATGCCGTGGAACGGGAACGTCAGAGCCGGGCATGCCTCGACGAGGTAGTACGGACCCTCGTCGAGCGGGGACGAGTCGAACCTCCGCGGAGGCTGCCCGTCCGCACCCGCCGCGTTGAGAGAGCGGATCTGATGTGCGATCGCAGCGCCGTCGTAGCCCCACTCCTCGGGAAGGTAGGCGAACTCGTCCAGGTTCTCGGCGATTCCACACCGCCCACCCCGGCGCTGCGCGAGGTCGAACTTGTCGAGAGACGCGGCGCCTTCCACGTAGCTGCCGGTGATCCAGTCGCGGTAGACCCGCGCATCGGCAACGAGCAACCCTCGCGACTCGGGCTGCTCCAGCAGGTCCATCGTGGTCAGATGGTCCCCGACGGTCTCATCCGTGAAACGGCGGTTGTCGAGGTTGAACAACAGCGCGTGCTCGCTGTAGTAGAGCGAGAGTGCGACGAAATCGGACGGGTCGCGGAAGCGCACGCCCGTCGGTACGAGGTGGCCGTAGAAGCCGGACCGATCCGTCCCGGTCGCCGCGCCGACGGCCTCGGCCAGGCGAAGTCCGTCTCCCGCACTGGTGGGATTGGAACGCAGTTGCATCTCGCTCGCCGCGGGGTGGATGTGCGCGGAGGCCAACTCGGGATTCGCCTGGAATCCGCCCGTCGCAAGAATCGTCGCCGGGGAATGTATTTCACATTCGGTGCCGTCCGCGAGCTGGACACGCGCACCGGCGACTCCACCGTCCAGCGGGAGCAGCGCGAGAGTCTCTGCCCCTGTGTGCACCTCACCGCCGTGACTTCGGATTCGGCGACGACACTCGTCGATGTACCGGTTGGTGTCGAACTGATGCCCGGTGCCGTAGCGGAGTACGGTGACCGCGTCCGCGCAGTCGACGCCGAGGGACCGGATCCAGTCGATTCCGTCGGAGAACCCGTCGACCAGCGCTCGCCGCAATTCCGGATCACCGTCCGGGTTGACCTCGTCCATGACCTCGTGCGAAGGCGCGGTCCATGCGTATCCGGCGAACTGCGCGGACCCGCCGATCGCCGCGGACTTCTCGACGACGACAACCGATTTTCCGCTGGTCGCCGCCCGCGCGGCCGCAGTCAACCCGGCCATCCCGGCGCCGATCACAAGTACGTCGGTTTCGATTTCTGCCATCCAATGCTCCTCATCGCATGTGACCGAGCCGTTGTGTTACCACCGACACACTAACTCTTTAACTGAAGTCAGTTCAATAGTTCGGGAGATTGCCGAGCCGCGCGGCTCCGCGTCGTGCACGAATGTGATTGCCGACACACGAGTTCCCCTATAACATCCATTGAACTGAACTCGATTCAAGGAGTGGATGTGCGGAAAATTCTTCTCACGGTCGGCGTGGTTCTCGCCACAACCTTGACCGCCTGCGGAACGCATGCCGGCGACGGCGATGCGGGTGGCCCGATCAAACTCGGTGCGTGGCTTCCCCTCTCGGGGCCACAGGCGTCGGGCGGTCTTCCGCAGGAGGCGGGCACCCAAGCGTTCTTCGATCAGCTCAATGCGGCAGGGGGGATCCACGGACGCCCCGTCGAGTGGACGCCGGTCGACAATGCCTTCGATCCGCAGCAGACGATTCAGGTGGCGCGACAGTTGGTCTCTCGCGACCGGGTTGTCGCGATTGTCGGCGCCAACGGCACGGCCACCACGGAAGCAACGTTTCCGTTCGTCCTCGAACAGAACAAGATCCCCGTGTTCGGGACCTACGGCGGCTCCGCCGCCTGGTACGACCCGCCGCGGGACGGGTTGTTCGGCAGCCAGACGCTCTACGAGAACCAGGCGCGCGCTGCCGCGCAGTGGGCACTCGACGAGGGTGCCAAGAAGGTCACGATCATCCGCAACGATCCGGCCGCGTTCGTGAATGTGGGCGCAGTCGCCACGACCGAGCTCGAGAAGGCCGGTGCGGAGGTTTCGACGGTGGAGGTCAAGCTCGGTACCACGGACTACAGCCCGTTCGTGTCCCAGATCCGTGCGGCCGCACCCGACGCGGTCCTCACGATTCTGCCGATCCAGGAGGCCGCCGCCTACCTCAACGAGATGGCGCTGCAGGGTGTGAAGATTCCCAGCTACGGCTACTCCCCTACGGTCGGCAACAGCCTGCTCGACCTGGCAGGTAAGAATGCGGACGGATTCCGCGCCGTGTCACTCACGCTGCCTCCCACCGCCGACACCCCGGAGGTCGAGGAATACCGTCAGGCACTGGCGAAGTACAAGCCCGGCGAGAAGCCCGATTTCTACTCGCTGGCAACCTACGGTTCGGCCAAAGCGTTCGCCCAGGTTCTCGCGACCATCGACGGCGAGATCACGTCCGAGTCCATCACCGACGCGATAGTCGCGAGCGGCACCCTCGACACAGGCGTCATGCCTCCGCTCACGTTCAGCGCCGACGAGCATGTCGGCACCCGCAGCGTGGTCCGGGTCCAGGTCGAGGACGGCAAGTTCGTCCCCATCGGCGACTTCGTGTCGCCGCAGTAGCACCGCAGTAGCACTGTGTCCCGCCCCTGAATTCAGGGGCGGGACACAGTTGTCGGTGGGGGTGGAGCTCAGACGGTGAATCGCCCACGGTTGCTGAGCAACACCGCACCGACGACGTTCCTGGCCTGTTCCGAGGCGAGGAACAGCACGTTGTCCGCGATCTCGTCCGGTGTCGCGTACGGCACCGGTGTGTTGTTGACCCACTGCATTTTCAGTTCTTCCGGTGTGCGAGCGGACATGCCGGTCTCCGTCGGTCCGGGAGCGACGAGGTTGAGCCGGATGCCGAAGGCCACGACCTCCTTGGCGACGGCCTGGCAGAAAGCATGGACGGCCGCTTTGGACGCCGCGTAGTGCGGGTACCCCGTCAAGGTGTCGAATGCCGAGGACGAGCCGATCACGACGATCGCGCCACCTTTCGGCTTCATTTCCCGCACTGCGGAGCGCACCACGTGAAATGTTCCGTCCAGGTTGACCGACATCACACGACGCCACCGTGCATCGGTGAGGTTCGCCGTCAGGTCGATCGGGGTGCCCGCGGCAGTCGCCTCCGTGATGATCTTCTTGGACTCAGGGTCGTCCACACCGGCGGCGTGCACGACGACGTCGAGCCGGCCCTCGGCGGCGACGACCTCCGCCATGGCGGCGTCGACGGCCGCCGGGTCCGAGACATCGACCACTCGGACGATCGTCTTCGGATCGTCGCCGTACCGACGGCGCAGCTCGTCGACCACGATGTCGACCACGTAGACGCGGGCAGCACCCTCGTCGACGAGCTGCGCGACAACGGCTGCTCCGATTCCTGATCCGCCTCCGGTTACCAGGGCTACTGCGCCGTCGAATCTGCCGTGTCCTGCCGTCCGAGACTTGTTCATCTTCTCCGTTCTCCTTTTCTCCGAGCCTGATCGATCCGGACGGCGATTCAGCTTCGCGGAACGCCCACGGCCGTCACGGCTTTGGTACGAACACTTCCCCGATGTGCGCGGGGATCTCGGTACCGAAGTACGCCGCCTCCGCGATCTGACCGAATCCCGGCGTGCCGCTGTTGCCGCGCGCGACGACCTCACCTTGACGGAGAACAACGATCTCACTGCAGGATTCGAGCGCGCGGGCGAGGGACTGGTCGAGCAGGATGGTCGTGATGCCGCGACGCGCCAGAGCATTGACCTGCGAGTAGACCTCGTCGACCATGGCCGGGGACAGACCCAGCGCAGGTTCGTCGAGGATCAGAACCTCGGGGTCGGCCATCAGCGCACGGGCGATGGCGACCAGTTGTTGTTCGCCGCCGGACAGCGAGCCTGCCGGGATGTTCATGCGGGTGCGGACACGTTCGGGGAGTCCGTGCTGCAACTCTTCGAGCCGAGTGCGCAACCGGCGGCCGGAGATTCCTGCGGCGTACGCCGCGACCTCGAGGTTCTCGCGCACCGACAGGGTGCGGAACAAGGCACGCCCCTCGGGAACCAGGCTGAGCCGCAGCGCATCTGTGCCAGTGACCGTCCGGGTGCCGCCGGTCGAGTGCAGGTCGCCGTGCAGGATCCGGCCCAGGGTGCTCTTGCCGGCGCCGTTCGCGCCCACGATGCCGAGGATGCCGCCCGCGTGGACGTCGAGATCGATGCCGGACAACGCACGTACACCCGCGTAGTGGTGCTCGACCCCCCGCACGGAGATCAACGGCGTCGCCGCTCGGTCGATGTCGGGTGCGATCAGTGTGGTGTCGATGTTTCCGAGATACGAGTCGCGGACCGTTTGGTTCTGGAGAACGGTATCCGGGGTTCCATCGGCGATCAGCTCACCGAAGTCGAACGCCACCACCCGATCCGCGACGGCGAACAGATCGTCGAGGACGTGGTCGATGATGACCACCGAGGTACCGGAATCCGAGAGCCGGCGGATGTGTTCTGCGAGGGTCCGACGTTCGTCCGCGTCGAGGCCACCGAACGGCTCGTCGAGAACCATCAATCGCGGGTTGTCGGCCAGCGCCGCGACCGCACGGGCCAGATCGACCCGCTTCTGCAGCCCGAACGGCAGTTCTCCGGGGAGTCGGTGCACGTGGTCGGCCAACCCGACACTTGCGAGTACCTGCAACGCAGAGTCGCGATCGGCACGGCGCTCCCAACGGTTGACGACACTGACATTCTCGAGAACGGTCAGTTCCGCGAAAAGTTCGGCATGCTGAAATGTCCGGCCGAGGCCGAGCGAACGTCGACGAGTCGCCCGCACGCCGTTCAGCGGTCGGCCACCGAGTTCCATCGTCCCCTCGAGTTCACCGCCACCGATCAGGCCACACAGGGCGTTGACGAACGTGGTCTTGCCGGCCCCGTTCGGCCCGATGATCGCGAGCACCTCACCCGCACCGACGCGGAGATCGATATCGTGCACGGCCTGAAGACCACCGAATCGGACACCGAGTGCCTCCGTCCTCAGCACGGCCGCCTCGGCGGCATCGGCCCGCAGGTTCGCGCCCGATCCCGCAGTGTCGACGAGATCGGGTCCCGAGAGGGACGGCGCCGGGCGGCCGAGTGCCCGGGTGACCGGGACGAATCGGCGCAACAGCTTCCCGGCCGTCGGGACGATTCCATCGGCGAGAAACAGCAGGGTGAGAATCAGGACACCCCCGATCAGGTAGGGCTGGTCGATCGACAGGGACGACGCCAAGGTCGGTGCGGACGCCAGGAACGCGCCGCCGAGAACGGCACCGATCACACTGCCGGTCCCGCCGAGGACGGTCGCGGCAATCAGGTTGACCGCGAACACCATCGAGAACCCCTCCGGGCTGATGAAGCCCGACAGCAAGGCGAGTAGCACACCGGACAGGCCCGCGACACCCGCACTGATCGCGAAGCCGAGGCTCGACTGCAATTCGGGAGCGATACCGATCGACCTGCCCGCCAGGGGGTGCGTCTTGGCGGCGACCATACGCATACGGATGGTCGTGCGGCGCAGGAACACCGACACCGCGATCGCGAGACCGAGAATTCCGACGGCCAGGTAGGTGACTTCGTCGGACGACGGAACGAGGTCGCCGAGCGCGGTCTCGAACGTCTCGACCGGCACTCCCTGGTCGCCGCCGGTGACGCTCTTCCACGCACCGATGATCTCGAGGATCACCAAGGTGAACGCCAACGTCAGAAGGGCGACGTACAGCACGGAGAAGCGGGAGCCGGCGAAACCGAGGAAGCCTCCCAGCAGTGCGCACAAGACAACGGCGACAACGGAGGTGAAGGCAAGTCCCCAACCGTGACTGCTGCCGTAGGCGGTTGCATACGCGCCGATCGCAACCATTGCGGGGTGCCCGATCGACCAGATACCCGTCCACCCGGCGAGCAGCGAGATGGACAGGACGATCAGTCCGTACACGGCAGCGAGTCCGACCGTGTACATCTGGTAGCCCGGTACGAGTCCGGAAGACAGCACCACCAGCGTGAGGAGCGCGGCAGCCGGGCCTCCGAGGAGCTGACCGGCGCTGTACAGCCGCTGGGCGGTGCGTCCGGTGGGCTGGGCCGAGATGTCTTTTGTGACCATGGATATCAGACCCTCTCGAAGGTTTGGCGGCCGAAGATGCCCTGGGGACGAATGAGCAGCACGAGCACCGCCACACAGAAGACGAACGTGTCGCGGAAGCTGGCGGAGATATAGGCTGCAGCGAGGTTGTCCAGGACACCGATGATGAGCCCACCGATGACGGCGCCGTACATGCTGGTGAGGCCACCGAGCAGGATGCCTGCGAAAGCACGGAACAACACGGGGGCGAGGATCACCGGCGACACCCCGGTTTTCGGGGCGTACAGGAAGACTCCCAGCACCGCCAGCGCCATGCCGAGAGCCCAGGCGGTCCGCGCGACCTTGTGCGCGTTGATGCCCATGATCTCGGCGGTCTCGGCAGATTCGGCGACCGCGCGCATCGCAGATCCGAGCGGCGTACGCGTGAAGAGGTACGCAATGGCCGACACGGCCAGCGCGGCGAGGACGATCGTGGCGATGTCCTGCAGCATCAGATTCGAGTTGCCGATCGAGATCGTGCCGTCGATGAGCTGCGGGAAGCGTCGCGGCTGCTCTCCCCAGTACTGGCCGATCAGATGCTCGACAATGATCGACAAGCCCATCGTGACGACGAGCGCGGCGAAGAGCTTTCCCTGCCCCAGTGGACGGATCAGCGCTTCCCGCACCACGACTCCGCTGAGGGCTCCGAAAACGACCGCGACGACCAGTGCGACGACGATGCCCACGCCGGCCCCGTATGCACTGAGAGCAACATAGATGGCGAGAGTGGACAGCGATGCCATTGCGAAATTCATGACGTCGGTCGATCGGAAGATGATGACCAATCCGAGTCCGATGAGACCGTACACGGCACCGTTGGCGATGCCGGTGGTCAAGGTGATGAACAACTGATCCACGATGCCTCCGAGGGCGGCCGATTCGAATTGAGTTGACTTCAGTTCAGTAACCTAAGGGACCGCGAGTGTGAGCGCAACCACACCGCTGCCCCCGTGAGTACTTGTTAACCGCCGGCGGTTAACAAGTACTCACGGGCGACAGCATGGCCTTCGGCGACGGCGTGTGCGACCTTGCGTGGGACGAGCGCATCGCCGATGACGTGTACGCGTGGGTTGTCGGGCGCGAGGAGCGACCAGTCGGCCGAGCGCCGCTCGCCGGCGACGACGACCCGGTCGGCGTGGAGGCGGGTCCTCGCCCCCGACAGCGTGCTCTCGAACTCGACCGAGCCGTCGGAGACCGAGACGATCGACGACAGCACGCGCACGTCGACCGGTTGGCCCGACAGCCGGCGCAGATACTGCACGCGCCCCTCTGCGGGAAGGCCCGACGCGAAGGCCGCGGCCGGCGTCAGGACCGTCACGAGGTCGGCGCCGGCGGCGAGTGCGGCTTCGACCGAACTCGCCGCGGGCCAGAGCCCGAATCCGTCGTCGACCACGACGACATGGCCGGCGCCGCGCAGGGGCTCCCCTCCCCCGGCCAGTGCCTGCGACGTGAGCAGCGACGTCGTTCCTGCCGCTTCACGGGGCAGCGTCTCCTCGGCCCCGACCGCCAGGACCACGTCGTCGAAGCCCTCCAGCTCGGCGGCACTCACCCGGTGGCCCAGCCGGATCGTCACCCCCGACAGGTTGTCGGAGTAGTAGTCGAGGAGGCGACGCCAGCCGCTGCGGTGTGGTGCGCCCGCGGCAATCGCGAGCTGGCCCCCGATCCGGTCGCGACCGTCGAAGAGGGTGACGTCGTGGTCGGGTCCGAGCCGCGTCGCGCACTCGAGCCCGGCCGGGCCCGCACCGACGACGGCGATCCGGCGCCGGTCCGTGGACCGGCGCGTCGGGCCGAGGGTCAGCGGGTACGCCGGGCGTGCGGACTCGCCCGGCGGAGCGAGTTCCGGATTGACCGAGCAGAGCAGGACCGGGTCGAACGCCCGGCAGTCCTCGTTGCAGGACACGCACGGGCGGATCGAGGATTCCCGGCCGGTCAGCATCTTCCGCGGGAAGTGCGGGTCCGCGATCAGCGGTCGTGCCACGCCGACGAGGTCGGCACCCGACCGCAGGGCGGTGTCGATGGACGCACCGGTGCGGAAGGACTGTGACACGAGCAGCGGTGTCGCGGTGGCCGCGCGCAGCCGTCCGACCGCATCGAGCAGCGGCGGGTCGGTGACGGCCATGTCCCGGACGTAGGTGGTGCGGACGCCGACAGTGACGTTGACGTAGTCGAAGCCGGAGAGGTACGGAAGGAGCTCACACAGCCCGTCCATGCCGAGGCCGGCTTCTTCGCCCCCTTCTGCGGAGACGCGCACACCGAGGACGAGACCGGGACACGCGTCGCGGACCGCGGCCGCGATGCGGTCGAGGATCCGCACCCGCTGCGAGACCGTCGTGGCGTCGGGGCCGAAGTTGGTGACCGGCGAGAGGAACTGCGCCAGCAGGTATCCGTGGGCTGCGTGCAGTTCGACGACGGGGAATCCGGCGGACCACGCGTGAACAGCGGATGTGCGGAAGGCGTCGACGATCCCGTCGACTTCGGCGGGCCCGAGTGCGCGGGGACGCGTCGGTTCGCGAGGCGAGCGGACGACGGTCGGCCCCACGGGATGGCTCCACAGTTCGGCGCCGAGCGTTTCACGACCGAGGTGGACCAGTTGGCACGCCGCCACGGCCCCCTCCTCCGTGATCGCCCGTGCCCGGGCCTCGAGGCCTGCGACGATTTCCGGACGCCAGGCCTCGGTGATGTTGCCGTTGCGGTTGGCCGAGTTCGGTGACACCACGGTGCCGCCGACGATCAGCATCGCGGCCCCGCCCGCTGCCCGGCGGCGCCAGTAGTCTGCGTCGCCGGGCGACGGGACACCGCCGGCGACCGCTCCCGAGGCGTGCGCCGTCCCGACGAGTCGGTTCGCCAACCGAAGCGGGCCGAGCTGCAGCGGCCGAGCAGCACGTGGAGACGTCATGAATGCTCCTAACTGAACTGGATTCACTTCACGCTAGCAGGTGATTGACATCACACGGTAACTTCTTTAGATTCAAACTGATATCAGTTCAATTTGAGGGGAATCATGTCGTTCGTTCTCATCCATGGCGCAGGAATGGGCGCCTCCTGCTGGGACCCACTCCTGCCGTTGCTCGAAGGCGACACTCTCGCAGTCGATCTCCCCGGACGGGGTAGACGCCGGTCCGCCGACCCGCGGTCCGTCACCCTCGCCGACTGCACCGCGGCCGTCGTCGAGGATGTGGAGGCGGCGAACCTCGAGGACATCGTTCTGGTCGCACATTCATTCGCCGGAGTGACGGCCACGCCGGCCATGCCGGCGCTCGCGGGCCGACTGCGGCACGTCGTCTTCCTCTCCGCCGTCGTCCCGGCCGACGGCACGCGAGTGCTCGACCAGATCGACCCGGACGTCCGCGCCACAGTGGAAGAGTCGGTACAAGGCGGTGTCTATCGCCAGGATCCCGGGGGCGCCACAGCGATGCTCTGCAACGACATGGACGCCGAGCAGACCGGCTGGATGATCGACCAGCTGGTCGACGACTCCGCCGCGTTACTCACCGAGTCCGTCGATCTGTCCGGCCTTCGGGCCGACATACCCCGCACATACGTACGGTTGACGAAGGACGCCTGCTATCCGCCCGAACTGCAGGAGCGATCGGCCGCCGTCGTCGGCGGCGATACCGTCTTTCTCGAATCCGGCCACATGGCCATGGTGACGATTCCCGATCAGGTCGCCGCGCTGCTTCACAGGCTCTCGTCGTAGGCCGTCGCCGCGCATTCGATCCCTCGCTCCGCAAAACAAATACACGGTTTCGCATCCGGCGAACCGATTCCGGAAGGACGTTCATGCCATGAGAAGTGTGCCGATAAAGCTGATGGCGGTCGCGGTGGTCGCCGCGTTCGCTTCCGCCGCCTGCGGATCCGGCGGGTCCGGTGTCAGTCAACCAGTGTCGGGGACGTGGGACGACGTCGTCGCGGCAGCCAAGAGCGAAGGCAGCGTACTGCTGTACTCGAGCCAGAATCCCGCCAATCTCGAGGCGCTCAAAGTGGCGTTCGAGCAGGAGTATCCCGAGATCTCCCTCGAATACGTCCGGGGAACGGACGCCGACATCAACCCGAAGGTCGAGGTCGAGAATCAGACGAAACGCGGCACGGCCGACGTCCACATGCTCACCGACTCCGCCTGGATCGAGACGGCCGCGGAGTCGGGCACGTACTCGGCCGACCTCGTCGGCCCGGCGTTCGACGCGCCGGAGTACGAACCACAGAAGAGCATCATCTCCGACAAGTTCTTCCTGACCAGCGCGGCGGTGTTCTCCCTCGGATGGAACACGACAGCACTTCCCGGCGGTCTGCAGAAGCCGGAAGACCTCCTCGACCCGGCGTTGAAGGGCAAGATCGGCATCGTCAACCCGTCCGGTATCGCCTCCTATGTCGACTTCTACCGCTTCTTCGAAAAGAACTTCGGCCCCGGCTATCTCCAGAAACTCGCCGAACTGAAACCGCGCATCTACCCGAGCGCGCTGGGAGTCGCCCAGGCCTTGACGTCCGGCGAGATCGTCGCCACCCCGGTGGTGCAACCCCTGGTGCGGGAGAAGGAATCGGGTGCGCCCGTCGACTGGGCTCTGCCCACGCCGCCGTGGGGAACACCCTGGTTCACGCATGCCCTGTCCGCGGCGCCGCACCCGAATGCGGCTCAGGTACTGGCGAACTTCATGGTCACCCCGGCCGGCCAGAAGGCGCTGTCGCTCGGCTATGCGAGCGCCCTTCCCGGCATCGAAGGCAGCGTCGCGCGGGCCCAGGACATCGCACTGCCCAACCCGTCCGATCTGACGCCCGAATCGCTCACCGAATACCAGGCCGACTGGGAAAAGCGATTCATCCAGTGACTTCAGACGATGCGCGACTGCGTGACACCTGCGCTCTCGTCACCGGTGCGGCACGAGGAATCGGCGCCGCGACCGCGGAACTCTTCCATGCGCACGGCGCGACGGTGTACCTGTGCGACGTCGACGACGACCTGGGCAACAGTGTCGCGGCGAAACTCGGTGCGAGAGCCCATTATCGGCATCTGGACGTGACCGACGAAGCTGACTGGTCACGGGTGACCGCCGAGATGGCGGACCGCGGCCACCCGCTGCGTATTCTCGTCAACTCGGCCGGCGCCGCGTCCAAGGCGTCGATCATGGACACCTCGCTCGCCGAGTTGCGACGCATGATCGATCTCAACCTGGTGGGCACGTTCCTCGGACTGCAGGCCGCGGGCGCCGCGATGACCGCAGGCGGGTCGGTGGTCAACCTGTCCTCGCTGCGCGGTGTCCTCGCGACCGCCGAACTCGGTGCGTACGGCGCGTCGAAGTTCGGCGTTCGCGCCCTGACCCGCGTTGCGGCGCTGGAGTTCGCGGAGAAGAACATCCGGGTCAACGCGGTGTGCCCGGGCAGTATCGACACGGCCATCACCGCGGGCGCAGGTTTCGCCGACGACGACATGGATGCGTATGTGAAAAGCATTCCGATGCAGCGCCGGGGTCTGCCGCTCGAGGTGGCGAAGGCCATCCTGTTCCTCGCGGGCGACGAGAGCAGCTACGTCACCGGCACCGACCTCATGATCGACGGTGGAACGTCGGCGGGCGCCAGGACTCCCAAGCTCTCGTCGTCGTGACGGCCCGGCCGGGCAACTCCTTGCCCGCCGGGCTTCCCACCGCTACGCTGAAATGAACTGAATTCATTTTATCTCCGACCGGCGCTCCGAACCCGGGAGCCGGACGGACGCCCTCCAAGACAAACCACTCGCAACCAAGCAGGTGCCAGGTGACATCGCAATTCAGGGTTTCCAACCTGACCAAGACCTTCGGGTCCAACACCATCGTCGACCAGCTCGACCTCGACATCGAGGACGGTGAATTCCTCGTCCTGCTCGGCCCGAGCGGTTGTGGGAAGACGACCACGCTCCGCTGCATCGCCGGCCTCGAGACACCCGAGGGCGGGTCGATCACGTTCAAGGACCACACCGTCTTCGACGCATCGGCCCGGATCAATGTTCCGGCGTACAAACGCAACATCGGCATGGTCTTCCAGTCCTACGCGCTGTGGCCGAACATGACGGTGCGGGAGAACATCCGGTACCCGTTGAAGGTCCGCCGGATGAAGAGCGCCATGGCGTCCGGCCAGGTCGAAACCGCTGCGGGAATGGTGGACTGCGGGGCCCTGCTCGACCGGTATCCCTCCCAGCTCAGCGGTGGGCAGCAACAGCGGGTGGCGGTGGCGCGCGGATTGGTCGCACAACCCGACCTGGTGCTGTTCGACGAACCCCTGAGCAATCTCGATGCGCGACTGCGCGATCAGGTGCGGTCCCAGATCCATCAGCTCCACCAACGTCTCGGCTTCACAGCCGTCTTCGTCACCCACGATCAGGCCGAGGCGTTCGCGCTCGGAGACCGGCTCGCCATCATGAAGGCGGGCAAGATCGAGCAGTACGACACCCCGGAGCGGGTCTACGAGACGCCGTCCTCCGACTATGTCGCCGCCTTCATCGGCATGGCCAACCGACTCGAGCTCGTCCGGCGGCACGAGGGCTGGACGACGCGCGCGGGCACCCCGGTAGATCTCGATGCGGCCGGCATCCAGGGCGGACACATCGGCGGCGACGCGGCCCTGGGAAGAATGCGCCCCGACGACCTCGCACTGCACCGTTCGCTCGACGAGGTCGCCCCGGGCGATGTCGGCCTGACCGGTGAACTCGTCACCTCCGAGTACGGCGGCCGCTACTTCGACGTGACGGTCGACGCCGGCGGTGAGCGGTTGTACCTGCGCGCGGATGCGGGACGGCACGGGTCCTGGCTGCGCGGCGCCGCCACGGGATCTCCTCTGGTGGTCAGCTTCTCCCCCAGCGCACTACGGGTGTTCCCGCACCCCGACGGGCACGTCGATCTGCACGCTCCCGAGCTCGCTCGGGCCGCAGCCCGATCGGAGGCATGATGGCTACCGTCGCCGTGAGCCGTAGCGCGCGGCCGCTCGTCGTCAGCGCGGTGTGGCGGACCCGGCTCGGGTACGGCGCGCTGCTGGCGTTTCTCGCGTACCTCGTCGTGCTCCCGCTGTTCCGGCTGCAGTCGCTGGCGTTCCAAGACGGCGCTCGCGGATATCAGGCCCAGTACGGGCGGTACGACATCGGTCAGACCATCCGGACGACCATCGCCCTCGCCGTCACGTCGCTCGCCATCGCGATGGTGCTGGGAACGGTGCTCGCGTTCGCGGCCACCAGGCTGCCACGCCGGCTGAGCTTTCTCCGGATCGTCCCCATCCTGCCTATCGTGATGCCCGCGGTTGCCAACGTGGTCGGGTGGGCATTCCTCCTCTCTCCGGGGCCGGGGTACCTGAACGCACTCCTGCGCAAGCTTCCCTGGTGGAACACCGTGGATTCCGGACCGATCGACGTCTACAGCACGCCGTGGATCATCATTCTCACCGGTTTCGGACTCACGTCGTTCGTATACCTGTTCGTGAGCGCGGGAATGCAGAACATCAGTTCGGAGCACCTCGAGGCCGCACAGATCAGCGGTTCGTCGACGCTCGGGGTGTTCTTTCGCGTCGTGCTTCCGCTGCTCCGCCCGTCCCTGGTGTACGGCGGCGGAATCGCGCTGCTTCTCGGACTGGGCCAGTTCACGGGGCCGCTCCTGCTGGGGCAGAACGCGGGTGTGAAGGTGCTCACCACCGAAATGTACCGCCGTGTGTCGGAGTCGCCTGCGGATTTCGCGGCCGCGGCGGCCGCGGGGTCACCGCTCGTCATCTTCGGAATCGTTGTCGTGCTCGCGCAGAAGATGCTTCTCGGCAATCAGAAGCGCTTCGTCACCCACGGCGGAAAAGCGTTCGCACCGAACACCGGTCGCTCGGTCTGGGCCGCCGCCGCGATCTCCGTGTACGCGATTCTCGCACTCGTCGTTCCGCTGATCGGGCTCGCCATCGTGGCGGTGTCTCCGTACTGGTCGGAATCGCTGTCCTGGAATCTGTTCACGCTCGACAACTTCCGGGCACTCTTCCAGACGGCGAGCATCGTCGACTCGGTGTTCACCAGTCTTCTCACCTCCGTCGTCGCAGTGGCGATCTGCGTGCCGATCGGCTATCTCACCGCCACTCTGCTCGTGCGAGGCCGCAAGCACCGGGTCCTGGGGACCATCGGTGACGTGATCACGGCTCTCCCCCTGGGCATTCCGGCGGTGATCTTCGGTGTCGGGTTCTTGCTGACCTACACGCAGCCTCCGCTGATCCTCTACGGCACCAAAGCGGTCATCATCCTCGTGTACGTCGTGCTCATGGTGCCGTTCTCCACCCGGATGCAGATGACGGCGATGCTGTCGCTCGGGGAGACCTACGCCGAGGCCTCGGCGACCAGTGGCGCGAGCCCGTTCGTCACCAATCTCCGGGTGATCCTGCCGCTGATGAGACCGACCGTGCTCAGTGCCGTCGCCTTGATGTTCATCCTGCTGACCCACGAGTTCGCCGCCTCGCTGCTCGTCCGTGCCGCCACGACACAGGTGATGGGCACGCTGCTGTTCGACCTGTGGGAGAACGGTTCGTACCCGCTGGTGGCGGCGATGGCGCTGCTCATGACGGCCGTGACCAGCATCGGCGTCGTGTTCGCGATGCTCGTCGGTGGCCGGAACGTGTTGAGCAACCTGTGATATCGGTATGTCCTGCCCGATCCGAACGAATGACGAGGAGTACAGATGAGTGTGGGACCTGACCGGCTTCGCGACAAGGTCGTCCTGCTGACGGGTGCGACCGGTGGAATCGGCGTCGAGATAGTCCGCAGGCTTGCCGACGAAGGCGCCCACGTCGTCGTCACCGATCTCGACGAATCGGCCTGCCACGACCTGCTCCGCACTCTCGCCCAGCCCGAGCGACATGCCGCGCACGCCCTGGACGTCTCCTCCGAGGAGCAGTGGGAGGCGGTCGTCGCGGCAGTCGAGGGAAAGTTCGGCGCTGTGCACGCCCTGGTCAACAACGCTGCCATCGGCAGTGTCGCAACAGCCGAGGACGAAACCCGAGCGCACTGGGATCGTGTGATCGGGATCGGCCAGACCGGCACGTGGCTGGGCATGAAACATGCCGGCCCCCTGATCGAACGCAGCGGCGGCGGTTCCATCGTGAACATGTGCTCGATCCTGGGAACCGTGGGTGGCCTGGGCAACAGTGTCGCCTATGCGGCCGCCAAGGGCGCCGTCCGCACGATGACGAAGAACGCTGCCCTGCACTGGGCGAAAGCGGGCGTGCGGGTCAACTCGCTGCACCCGGGATTCATCGCGACGCCACCGCTGCTCGAACGGTGGGAGGGCACCGAGCGTCACCGCGAGATGCTCGCCGGCACGCCGATGGGCCGGCTCGGGCGCGGTGAGGAGATCGCGGCCGCGGTCGCCTTCCTCGCCGGCGACGACTCCACCTTCATCACGGGATCGGAGATCTACGCCGACGGCGGGTGGACGGCTGCCTGAACCCCGGCACACGAACATGGCCTCCGCGCGATGCGGAGGCCATGTTTGCTGTGGCCAGGTTTGCTGTGTGGCTGGGTCGTCACCGCAGACGGCACAGCGTCTTTCCCACGGTGCGGCCGCGCAGCATCGCAACGATCGCGTCCGGCGCCGACTCGAGACCGTCGAACACGGTCTCCTCGGCCACGAGCCGCCCGTCGCGGAGATAGGCCCCGACCTCGGCTCGCATGTCGCCGAGCAGGTGGTCGTAGGCACCGGCCCGGAAACCCTTCACCGTGAGGCTCTTCGACACGATCTGAAAGAGGTTGTCCGGACCTGCTGCCGCCGTCTCGGCGTCGTAGGACGCGACGGCGCCGGCCATGGCCACTCGGCCTCCCGGCCGAAGGCGATGCAGGGCGGCCCCGAGATGCGTTCCGCCCACGTTATCGAAATACAGATCGATGCCGTCGGGTGCCGCACTGTCGAGGGCCCGCGTCAGGTCCGGCGTGTGGTAATCGAACGCGGCATCGAGATTCAGTTCTTCCAGCAGGAACCGGACCTTTTCGGTGGATCCCGTGCTGCCGACCACGTAGTGACCTCGGAGCTTGGCAATCTGGGCGGCGAGGCTGCCGACCGCTCCGGCCGCCGACGAGATCCACACGACGTCTCCGCCTGCGAGTTCACCGATGCAGTGCAATCCCACGTACGCGGTGAGCCCGGCGCTGCCCAGCGCTCCGAGATATGCCTGCGGCGGGTGCTCGCCGATGTCGAGTCGCGTCACACCACCGGCCCCGGCGAGGGTGTCACCGTCCTGCCGGATCACGGCGAACTCACGAAAACCGTTGATGTGCAGCACCGTGTCGCCCGGCGCGAAGCCGGGGGCACGGGACCGGAGCACCTCCCCGACGGCCAACCCGGTCAGCGTCTCCCCGATGCGGAACGGCGGCAGGTAGCCGGCGGGGCCGGTGGGGCCGAGTCGCATCCTGACGGACGGGTCGATCGACGACCACGAGTTGCGCACGAGAATGTCACCGGGCCCGAGTTCTTCGGGAACCGTCACCACGTCGAGGCGGAAGTCCGACGGTCGAACCCTCCCCTGGGGATGGTGTGCCAGTGTGAGCTCACGACTCTGCACGGGAATCCTTTCCACTCAGACCACGGAGACGACGTCGACTCAGACGACGGAGAAGACGTCGTGGCCGTCTCGTTTTCGGACGGTGAGCCGGCCGCGGTCGACCAGGGTGTCGAGGTGCGCGAGGGTCTCACAGGTGGCGATCATCTGATTGAACGGGTCGAGCGTGGTGAACGGCCTTTCGCGACGAGTCCACGTGACCACGTGTGCCACGGCGGTCGCGGTCCCCTGCCCGAGAGAGATCAGCGCGTTGCGCATGGCATCGAATCGCTGGTCGTGGTGCGCGAGAAGCTCTTCTACTCGACGGTGCACGCTCGGTGTCGGATCTCCGTGTGCCGGCAGAAGTTGCGAATCGGGGCGGTCGAGCAACCGGGACAGCGAGTCGAGGTAGCGCCCCAGCGGCAGGTCCCACTCGCCCAACTCGAAGCCGATCGACGGCGTGATCGAGGGCAGGACATGGTCGCCGCTGAACAGCAGCCCCTGATCCACGTCGTGAAACACCATGTGTCCCTTGGTGTGGCCCGGGGTGTGCACGACGTCGAGGGCGTGCCGGCCGATCGGAAGTGGACCCGCGGCGAGCCAGTGGTCGGGTTCTTCCCAGTCCGCGGGGTAGAACGGTTCCGCGGCGGTCAGGGCCTCGACGGTGTCTGCCAGGACGGGGGCTCCCGCGCGGCGGAGTTCGTTCAGCGAATCCGTCGGAACGTTGCTGCCGAGGGCGCCGACCGCTGCCAGACCGTCCGCCTCCGCGACTCCGAGGTGGACGCGTGAACCGTGACGGCGGCGGAGTTCGACGGCGAACGTGTAGTGGTCGCGGTGCACGTGGGTGACGTAGATGTCGTGAATCTGCTCGGTGCCGTGGCCGATCCGGAGCAGTGCCCGCTCCATCTCCTCGAACGTCGTGCCGACTCGCCAGCCACCGTCGACGAGGGCCAGACCGTCCGGGGTCTCGAGGGCGTAGACGTTCACGGCCCCGAGACCGTCACCGGGCATCTGGAGGGGTATTCGATGCACACCGGGCGCCACCTCGTAGCAGCCCGGCTCCATCCACCCCGCCCTCATGATGTTGCGCTGTCCACTTCGACCATCGTCTTCTCCTCGCCCATGACGAGGATGCGCTTTCCGCGCATCTTGCCGACGTTCTCCACTGCGGCTTGCCATTCCGGGCTGGCCAGCGCGGCGTCGAGGTCCTCGCGGGAGTCGAAGCTCAGGATCGACACACCGTCCCACTCCCGGGACCTGTCGTCCATCGCGTCCAGCACTTCGGTGTGCTGCCAGCGTCGCAGGCCGGGAAGCGGATAGGTCACGTCGGCGTGCTCACCGCGCCACCACTGGATGAACTGCTCGTGGCTCCAGTCGTGCGGACGGGCGGCCAGGACGATCAAGTTGTACATCATCTCTCCATTACTGACATGAATTAGGTTCAATTATCGAGGGTGTGCAAAAGCCACTCTCCGATCTCCGCGGGTCACGCGCGGACGATACGCAGAGTGGCGTCGCGAACGTGCCGGTTGAGCTGGTCGAGTGTCATGTCGCCGTCGGGCCGGTACCAGCGCCACACGCTGACGACGAGTCCGAGGACGAGCCGGGCCATCAAACGCGCATCGGCATCGGCGAAGGCCCCGGCGCCCATCCCCTTCGCGATGAGGAGAGACCATGCCTCTTCGATCGAATTCACCAGCGCCCGTGACGTCTGGCGCTCGGCTTCTTCTTTCTCGGACTGACGGGGCGTGGCCAGCAGATCCATGTGGCTCTGGAGGATCCGACGCTGCAGGGCGTCGCGGGGGGTCGCTTCCAGGGCGCTGGTGATGGCGGCGCTCAACGCCTCGACCGGGTCGTCGATGCCCTCGATCGCGGTCGTGAATCGCTCGAGCGACTGCGCCAGTTCGAGACGCATGATCGTCAGCAGGCAGTGTGCCTTGGATTCGAAGTAGTGGTAGAGCGCGGTCTGGCCGATACCGACCTCGTCGGCGATCGACGCCCACTTCGTGTGCTCGAAGCCCACTTCCCCGAAGCGCTCGATTGCGGCCGTAAGGATGAGCCCGCGCTTGGAACGCGGACCATCGCGGAGCGTCATGGCTTCTACGGACACGGGATCCCCATCCATTTGTCGTCGGGTCGGTATCGGTAAGACTACCTGAACTGAGGTCAGGTCGGGTGGAGATCAGGTGGTCTCGCTACCGGCGAGCAGGCGTGTTGCGAGGTCCACCGCATCCGGTCGAGACAGTTTGCCGACCCGGTTCTGCGGCAGATCGTCGATCGTGAATACGAACTCCGGCCACTTGAACTTGGGGAAGTCGATGTCACCGAGGTGCGCAACCACCTCACCGAGGGTAATTGCTGCACCCGTGCTCACGACGAGGGCCGCGGCGCGTTCACCGAGCAGTTCGTCCGGCACCGGTACCACGCACACCTGGGACACGGTCGGGATGCGAGCGATGGCGGCTTCGACCTCGTTGATGTCGATGTTGCGGCCCCCGCGGATGATGATCTGCTTCTGCCGCCCCATCACCCGGATGCTCCCGTCGTCCGCGATCTCGACGAGGTCGCCGGTGGGCAGGAACCCGTCCGCGGTGAGTCCGGGCGGCGCGGGAACCCCGGCTCGGGCATAACCGACGAAGAGGGAGGGCCCATTGACCTGAGCGTCGCCCACCCGCCCCGGTGGCAGCGGAGCGCCGTGCTCGTCGACGGCTCGGACAACGGTGCCGGGGAACGGCCTGCCGTCCCGTCCGAGGCGTATGTCCGGCGCGTCCGACGGCAGCGGGGTGGTGTGCCCGAGGCACTCGGACATCCCGAACACCCGCAGGAACGTCGTCCCGAGAATCTGCTCGGCGCGACCGAGCGCACCGGCGTCCATCGGGCCGCCGCCCACGGTCATCGCCCGCAGCGAGGTCAGCGCGCCCGCCGCGTCGGGCGCGACAGCCAGCTGAAGCGCCATGGTCGGGACGAGCATCGTCCAGGCAACCTGGTGTTTCCTGACCACCTCGAGGGCGGTTGCAGGCTTCCAGCCGTCCATGCAGACCATCGGCGCGGCGAGCATCGTGGGGAGGTAGAGACCGAAGCAGAATGCGGCCACCGACGACAGCGGAACGAACGCGGCGACCGGGTCTCCGGGTTCGAGGCCGACGGCGTCGATCGTGCAGCGGCAGGCGTAACGGATCGCGGATTCCGACTGCACGACGCACTTGGGGTGTCCGGTGGACCCGGACGTCATCGCGATCGCGATTCCGCCGTTCCACCGTGCGACGTCGCTGACCGGTGTCCGCGACCAGCGCATCGACCAGCCGTCCAGCGCGGTCGCCTCTTCGCTGAAGTGGTCGTCCGACGCGCCCCAGTGCGCAAGGGACCCGGGGTCGGCGATCACCACGTCGGGTGCGATGTCGTGCAGGGCCACGGCGAACTCCGACGGGGTGGCGTGCCTGCTGAACACTGCGACGACGCCGCCTCGCAGACCGACGGCGAGTGCGGCAGTCAGCGTCCGCCAGCTGTTGTCCGCTTGGACGAGCACGGTGGGCGAACCCCCGCGAGCGGTGTCCAGAAGTGCGGCAAGTTCTGTCGCCGCCGCGGCGATGCGCGCGGCGGTGTACTCGCCCGAGGCGTCGACGACCACGATCTCATCGGGCGAATTCTTTGCGCGAGCAACGAATTCGCGAGCCAACTCCCACATCCCGCAATCCTCCTGTTCAGCGAACCACTGTCATTCTCGGTCATCATGCGCGGTATTGCGCAGACGTCGTCGGTCACGGCACGAGGACGGCGCGCCCGCGAATCGCTCCGCGGCGCAGCCGGTCGTACACGTCGACGGCGTCGTCCAATCGGTAAGACGTCGATTCGACGCTCAGCAGACCTCGTTGCGCGAGATCGACCACCGCCTCGAGGTCGGCGCGGGTTCCCCAGAACGGGGCGCTGACCTGCCAGCCGCCCGGCAGTCCGAGGTCCTTGCCGACCGTGAGCCGGCCGCCCCCGCTGCCCACGGTCACCAGGCGGCCACCGGGGCCGAGCAACTGCGCCGCCGATTCCATCGTGGCCGGTGATCCCACGAAATCGAACACCACGTCGGCGAAGCGAGGCTCTGTGCCGGAATCGGCCACCTCGCACACCGCCCGGTCCGCCCCCAACCGGAGGGCGAGGTCGCGCGAGTCCTCGCGTGGATCGACCGCGATGATCGTGCCGGCGCCGAGAGCGCGAAGGATCTGGACAGCGAGATGGCCCAGCCCCCCGACACCGACCACGACGGTGACCGAGTGGCCGTCGACGAGGTCCCGGTTCGTTCGGATCGCGTGGTAGGCGGTCAGGGCGGCATCGGCGAGCGGGGCGGCACTCTCGGGAGCGAGCCCCCGGGTGCGCACCACGAACCGTTCCGAGGGAACGATCATGGCCTCGGCGAGGCCGCCGTCGTGTCCGAGACCGTTGCCGATCGCCGCGAGCCTGCCGTCCGCCCGCGGACGCAGGTCGTGACAGTAGTTCTCCCGGCCCCGCCTGCAGTTGCGGCACTCCCCGCAGGACCACACACCGTGGACCACCACGGACTCGCCGATCCACGACCTGTCGGCGTCCGGTCCCGCGCCGACCACGGTTCCGGCCACCTCGTGCCCGAGTGTGAGCGGGAGCGGGTAGTCGAACGCACCTGCGGGTGCGTCCATGACGTGCAGGTC
Organism: Rhodococcus sp. ACS1; assembly: GCF_002300155.1. Lineage (NCBI taxonomy): Bacteria > Bacillati > Actinomycetota > Actinomycetes > Mycobacteriales > Nocardiaceae > Rhodococcus > Rhodococcus sp. ACS1. The sequence goes on along the minus strand of NZ_NSDZ01000005.1, from coordinate 1,046,273 downwards.
GGATCGGCAGAGCCCGGCGGCCCGGACCTCGATCAGCAGTTCGGCGCCCCGCGGTTCGGGGACTGGGACGCGCTGGACCTCCACCGGTTGGCCCCAGGTGGTCAGGCGCACTGCACGCATCATCTCGATGTCCATGGTCCTGTCGCCTACCTGGCTGCCCAGCCGCCGTCGACGACGAGCGTCTGTCCGGTGACATACGAAGAAGCATCCGATGCGAGGAACAGCACGGCGCCGTCCACCTCGCCCGCCCGGCCACCGCGGCCGAGCATCGTATTGCGGCGCACCCAGTCGGCCGAGCGCTGGTTGCCGAACAGTCCGTCCGTCATTTCGGTATCGAACCACCCGGGCACGACGGCGTTGACACGGGCGCCCCGCCTGCCCCACTGACCCGCCAACTCGCGGGTCAGCCCGAGAATGCCCGCCTTCGACGCCGCGTAGCTCGCACCGCCGATGGGAGCGGTGGACACCAGACCGATCACCGACGAGATGTTGATGATCGAGATCCCCGCGCCCTCCGGAACGGTCGACGTGGCATACGTGGCCAGATGGAAACCCGCCGCGAGGTTGACGTCGAGGATCGACGAGAACCCGTCGGCGGTTTCGTCCTCCGCGTTCGGAGGTCCGGGCTTGCCGGCATTGTTGACCAGGACGTCGACGTGGCCGGTTCGCTCGCGGGCGCGGTCGACGAGGCGGCGGCGGTCGGCGTCGACGGTGATGTCGCATTCGACCGGGACCACGGTGTCGACCTCCGCTGCCAGTGCCTCGAGCCGATCGATGCGGCGGGCGGCCGCGTAGACGGTGGCGCCTGCCGCGGCCAGCGTCCGCGCGAATCCCATCCCCAGTCCGGACGACGCACCCGTGACGACGGCGACGCGACCGCTCAGCTGGAACAGCTCGGGTACCTGCATGTGGTTGGCTCCTACTCCTGTTCGTGGCACGCGCGTCAGTAGACGGCGGTGCGTCCGCCGTCTACCGGGATCACGGCCCCTGTTGTGTAGCCGGCACGGTCCCCGGCCAGATGCACGACGAGGCCGGCGATTTCATCCGGATGCCCCAGCCGTCCGGCGGGCAGCCGGTCGACGATCTTGCCGACGAACTCGTCGTCCCAGTCGGCCGCCATGTCGGTCGCGAATCCGCCCGGCATGATGCAGTTCACCCGCACCCGGGGCGCGTATTCCTGCGCGAACGCCATCGTCAGCGCGTTGAGGCCGTTCTTCGACGCCGCATACATCGCCTCGGGCGGGCTGGGCCGCACCGCGCCGATGCTCGAGATGTTGATGATCGAACCGCCTCCGGCCGCGCTCATCCTGGCGCCGGCCACCGCCATCAGCCGGAACGGTCCCTTGAGGTTGACTTCGATCGTCTTGTCGAAGAGCGACTCGGACACCGACTCCAGTGTCGGTGACAGGGGTGCGATGCCGGCGTTGTTCACGACGACGTCGAGCTTCCCGAATCGGGTGACGATGTGGTCGACCGCGGTTTCGATCGCGTCCCACTTCCCGACGTGCAGTGCGAGCGGTTCGGCGATTCCACCGGTGTCCCGGACGATCGCACGGGCCGCGGAGACGCACGCCTCCTCCTTGCGGCTCGACACGATCACGGTGGCTCCCGCGGCGGCAAGGCCGCCGGCGATGGCGTATCCGAGCCCGCGGGTCGCGCCCGTGACCAGTGCGACCTTGCCCGTCAACTCCTGTGTCGTGTTCATGCGTACTTCTTCAGTTCGAGGCGCGCGATCGTGCGCAGATGGACTTCGTTCGGGCCGTCGGCGATCTGCAGTGCCCGGGTGATCGCGTACAGCCGGGCCAGGATCGTGTCGTCACTCACGCCCGCGGCGCCGTGCGCCTGGACGGCGTGGTCGACCACTCGATGCGCAACCTCCATCGCCGCCACCTTGATCGCGGCGACCTCCGAGCGGGCCGCGGCATTGCCGCGGGTGTCCATCAGCCACGACGACTGCAGAACCAGCAGCCGGATCTGGTCGATCTCCATCCGGCTCCGCGCAATCCACTCACGCACCACACCGCGATCGGCGAGGGGTCCCCCGAACGCGGTGCGCTGCAGGACCCGTCGGCACATCAGCTCGAGGGCGCGTTCGGCCATGCCGATCGCCCGCATCGCGTAGTGCATGCGCCCCGGCCCGAGTCGGCCCTGCGCGATCGCGAACCCGTCGCCCTCGGCGCCGAGCATGTGGTCGGCGGGCACCCGCACGTCCGTGAACTGGACCTCGCCGTGGCCGAGCCGGTCCCGGTAGCCGAACATCGGCAGATCGCGGAGCACCTCGATGCCGGGAGCATCCGCCGGCACCAGGATCATGCTCTGCTGCCGGTACGTCGGGGCGTCGGAATCGGACTTGCCCATGAAGATGACGAGCTTGCAGTCGGGATCGAGAATGCCCGAGGTGTACCACTTCCGGCCGTTCAGGACGTACTCGTCGCCGTCGCGGCGGATGGTCGAGGTGATGTTGGTGGCGTCCGAACTCGCCACCTCCGGTTCCGTCATCGCGAACGCCGACCTGATCGTGCAGTCCAGGAGCGGCGCGAGCCAGCGTGACTGCTGCTGCGGGGTGCCGTACATGGCGAGGATTTCCATGTTGCCGGTGTCGGGTGCCGAGCAGTTGATCGCTTCGTTGCCGATCACCGATCGTCCGACCATCTCGGCAAGAGGGGCGTACTCGAGGTTGGTGAGCCCGGCGCCCCATTCGCCGTGCGTCATGAAGAGGTTCCACAGTCCGAGTTCCCGTGCCTTCGCCTGCAGGTCCAGCATGACCTTCGGCTGTTCGTGCGGGTTGTCGTTCGACCTGATCTGCTCGTCGTACACGGCCTCGGCCGGATAGACGTGCTCTTCCATGAAGGTCCGCAGTTGCTCGAGCAGTCGCTCGGTGCGTGCGGAGTATCCGAAGTCCACGTGTCGTCCTTTCTGTTCCTGTCAGCGCCTCGAGCGGTGCGCGAAAGAGTGGTCAGGCAAGTAGTGCGGTGCCGCTGCGAATGAGCTGCGAGATGGTGTCGGGCAGCCGTTCCTGATCGGGGTCGTGGTGGCGGCCCTCTCGGTGCCTGCGCAGGTTGTGGCCCATGATCGCCGCCATCTTCAGACGGCCGAGTGCGTTGAACCAGTTCATGTCCGGCAGTGCCGGGGCGTCCCCGGTGTAGAGGTCGATCAGCTCGTCCTCGCTCGGCAGGTTCGGCACCGCGCGCCCCACACCGGGGAAGTTCACACCGTCGGCGAAGACGAGGAACCAGCCGAGCTCGACCCGCGGATCGCCCAGGCTCCAGATCTCCCAGTCGATCAATGCCGCCGGCTCCGTGCCCCGCGCGATGATGTTGCCGAGCCGGTAGTCGCCGTGCACCAACGTGGGCGCCATCCCGTCCGGGACATCGGCGGCGAGCAGACGCAGCAACTCCTCGCCCCCGCTCACGAGTTCGGGGGGAACGGCGCCGAGGGTGCGTTGCCACCGCGCCAGCTCGGCGGCCGGCGACAACGGATCACCGGCGGCCGGGATCGTGTCGAGGGGCACCGCGTGCAGCAGCGGGAGCACCTCGGCGGCCCGGCGCATCCGCGCGGCAGCGACGGCCGGTTCGACCGCCGGTGTATCGAGCACCGGCTCGAGGGATTCCCCGGCGACGCACTCCATCGCGAACCACGCCGGACCGTCCTCGTCGACGGTGACGATGCGGGGCACGGGAACCGCTGTGGCGCCGAGCGTTTCCATGATCCTCGCCTGGCGCACCATGTCGTGCCGCCCGATGGGACGCTGCCCCTCGGGCACAGCCTTGACGACGAGGTCGCCCCCACCGGTCCGGACCTTGTAGGTCAGTCCGGAGTGCCCGCCGGGCAGCGGCTCGAGCGGGCCGACGTCCAGGCCCGGGTTCTGCTCGCGCAGGCGACGCGCCACACGGTCGTCGAGGGTGATCGTTGCACTCACGGGCGGGGCTCCCTCGGCAGGCCGAGCACGCGCTCGGCGAGGATGTTGCGCTGGATCTCGTCGGTGCCGCCTGCGATGCGGTAGCCGGGTGCGCCGAGCACGTGCTCGGTCCACGCGAACGTTCCCCACTCGCCCGAGTCGGCGATCAGGTCGCGCCCCAGCAGCATCCGGACGACCTCCGAGGTGCGCGCCATGGTGTCGGTGGCGAGCAACTTGCCCACCGACGCCTCCGGGCCGGGGTCCTTGTCGGCGACGACGGCGGCGGCCACCCGCATTCCCGTCACCCGCTGGACATAGCTGCGCGTCACCAGATCCGCGACCTTGTCGCGCTCGATCTCGGACAGCTCCCGGCCCAGGTGGCGGGCGAGTTCGACGGCCTGGTCCGCGTTGGCCAGGCCGAGGTTACCGGCGTCGAGGCGCTCGGCGGCCAGCACGGTCAATGCGACCGGCCAGCCCTGCCCCACCGGCCCCAGCCGGTGGTCGTCCGAGAGTTCGACGCCGTCGAGATACACCTCGTTGAAGGAACTGCCCCCGGTCATCTGGCGGATCGGCCGGACGGTGACGCCGGGAGCGTCCATCGGGACCAGGAAGACGGTGAGGCCCTTGTGTTTGGGCGCGTCGGGGTCGGTGCGGCACACCGCGACCCCGACGTCGGCGACCCGGGCGCCGGACGTCCAGACCTTGTGCCCGGTGATCGTCCACCGGCCGTCCCGCTCGACCGCTCTCGTCCGGACCGCCGCCAGGTCGGATCCGGCTTCGGTTTCCGAGAACAGCTGACAGGCGATGATGTCGGTGCGAAGCATCGCCCGCACATACCGATCGCACTGCTCGGGCGTTCCCCACTGGGCGATGGCCGGTGCGACCAGTTGCTGAGTGACCGAGAACATTTCGGTTCGGCGGGGCACGTCGAAACAGTTCTCCTCCCGCCGGAAGGCGAGCACATAGGACATCGGCAGTCCGCGTCCGCCGAATTCGACCGGCCAGTTCATCGAACCCCAGCCGGCGTCGAACTTCGTCTGCTCGTACGCCCGGATGTGGTCGGTCTCTTCGCGTTCCTGCGCAGCGGTCCAGTTCTCGAAGACGGCGACCGAGTCGGGTCCCACCCCCCATTTGATCTGGGTGCGCGGTTCGGCGACCGTTCGCAGCCACGCGCGGGCGCCGTCCACGAACTGGTCCAGGCCGGGCATCGTTGCTTGATTCATGGCTCTTCCTCAGACTGACAGGACGGTGCAGGCGCTGATCCCGGGCGCACCGTAGACGTGGGTGAATCCGATGCGCGGGTTTCCGGGGACCTGCCGGGCACCGGCCTCACCGCGCAATTGCGTGACGATCTCGTGTATCTGCCGGAGGCCGGACGCGCCGATCGGTTCCCCGTTCGCGATGCAACCGCCGTCGGTGTTGACCGGGATCCGCCCGCCGATTTCCGTCTCCCCTGCGGCGATCAGCTTTTCCTGCTCGCCGTGCTCGCAGAATCCGCATTCGGCCATGTGCATGATCTCGGCGCCGCTCTCCGTGTCCTGGAGTTGCGCGACGTCCACGTCGGAAGGTCCGAGTCCGGCCTGCTCGAATGCGGCCGCCGCGGTGGACGTGCTCACGCTCGACGGGGTACCCGCGCCCTGTATCGACGGGCCGAACACCTCGAACGAGCCGAACCGGCGGGTGCCCGCCGAAATGCCCCGCAGGTGCACCGGTCGTCCGCCGAGTCGCCGGACGGCGGTCTCGCTCGCCACGACGACGGCCGCACCGCCCTCGCCGGGTGAGCAGAACATGTACCTGGTCAGGGGGTCGTTGACCATGTCCGCGGCGGCGATCGTCTCGGCGGACATGGGTTCACGCCGCCAGGCATTCGGGTTCAGGGAGCCGTTGCGATACGCCTTCTCCGCGACGGCGGCCAGTGTGGGGGCGCTGATTCCGTGTTCGCGCATGTACCGCGCGATCTTGATGCCGAAGAACTGGGTGGTGACCATGAGACCCGCCTCGCCGTAGCCGACGGGCAGACCCCAGTCCTGTGGCGCCGGGTCGAACGCACCGCGCGGGTGCTTGTCGAAGCCGACCGCGAGCGCGATGTCGGCGGCGCCGGCACGAATGGCGTTGACGGCCGACACCAGAGCGCTACCCCCTGTCGCGCAACCGTTCTTGACGTTGGTGAACGGGATTCCGGTGAGTCCGAGTTCGGACACCAGGGTGTCGGCGAGCCCGGAGCCGTCACTGCCACCGAACGCGACCTGAACGTCGGTCCACGCGATGCCGGCGTCGGCCAGGGCGGACGCGATCGCGTCCAGGGCGAGCCCGCGGCCGGTCTTGTCCTGTTGGCGCCCGAATTTCGACAGTCCGGCCCCGATGATCGACACGGTGGACATCAGCGGGTCTCCTTCAGATATGCGTCGGTGGCAAACCGGGGCACCGGTGCCGTGGCGACCAAGGTCACCGGCGCCCCGTCGTCCAACTCGTCGAAGTCGTGGCAGTCGAGCACGGCTTCGACCCTGATTCCCTCGGGGAGTTCGACGTAGCCGACCGCGAACGGCGAGAACCCGTCCGGCGGCGGAACATACGGCGGCGATTTCGGGGCGAACCGCTGAACCGTGTACGCCCAGACCGTTCCGCGTGTGCTCAGCGCAACCGGCGACATCGCCGGTCGTGAGCACTGCGAGCACAGGCTGGTGGCCGGGAACGCCACCGTCGAGCAGTGGGAGCACCGGCTCGCGCCGAGTGCCGGCGCGGTATGTGTCTCGCCCATCGTCAATCTCTCCTCGGGATTCGTCGGCGGCGTTCGGGTCAGCGACCGACCCAGACCGGGTCACGCTTTTCGAGGAACGCGTTCACGCCTTCGCGTGCGTCCTCGGACTGCAGCGCGTTGCCGACGGCGAGGTGCTCCATCACCATGAGCGACTGGATGTCCGCGTCGAGACCGCGGTCGATGCACATCTTGGTGAGCTTCATCATGAACGGACTCTTGTCCACGATCGGCGCGATGAACTCGGCGACGAGCTTGTCGAGGTCTTCGGCCGGCACCGAAGCGTTGATCAGGTCGAAGGCCTCCGCCTCCTTGCCGGTGAGGAGCTTGCCGGTGAGCATGAGCTCCTTGGTCTTCCGAATGCCGATCATCCGCGGGAGCCGGTAGATCGGGCCCGCACCACCGAACAGCGCGCGGCGAATGTGGAAGTCGCCGATACGAGCGTCCTCGGCCGCGATGGCGAAGTCGCAGGAGATCATCAGCTCGAAACCGCCCGCGGTGACGAAGCCTTCGAGGACCGCGACGGACGGCGTGTTCATCGAGTACAGGCGGTCGCACACCCGGGCCGACAGCACCGCGACATCCATCGCGGTGGTGGAGCCGACGTACTTCTCCCGCAGTTCGTCGAGATCGAATCCCGAGCAGAACGTGCCGTCGCGTCCACGCAGGACCAGCACTTTGAGTTCGGGGTCGTTGTCGACCTCGACGATGATCTCGTCGAGGCGGTGCAGCAACTCGACGGTGACCGCGTTCTTCTTGTGCGGGCGGTTGAGCCACACGCGGGCGACGTCGCCGTCCTTCTCGAGAACGATGTGATCGGTGTCCACCATGTCGGGGTCCTTTCGAGGGATGAAAACTGAACTGGATTCACTTCAGTTCTACTGGGTGGGAGGTGTTCCGTCAATAGCGGGGTCGAAGAGCGTCGGATTCGGCCGGCAGCAGCCGGCCCGATGTCAGAGTCCGACGAGATCCGCGATCCGCCCGCGGTGCGCCCGCGAATCCCCCAGCAGCGGTTCGTCTCCGAGCGCGCGGCGAACATAGGAGTGCGTCGCATGTTCCCAGGTGAAGCCGACTCCCCCGTGAAGTTGCACGGCCTCCATCGCGGTGGCGATCACGGCCTCGGTGCAGACCGCACCCGCGACAGCGGCCGGAAGCGCCGCGGCGCCCGGGTCTTCCGCGAACACCGCGGCCGCGTACCGCGCCGCCGATCGCGCCTTCTCGAGCTCGACGAGAGTGTTCGCCAGTCGATGCTTGACAGCCTGGAAGGAGCCGATCGCCCGCCCGAACTGGCGGCGCTGCATGGTGTATTCCCGTGTACTGTCCAGTAATCGGTCGATCACGCCGACGTGCTCGCAGGCCAGTCCGATCACTCCGAGGCTCTGCAACGATTCGACCGCGCGCGGTGCGTCACCGGGTCCGGCGAGCCGCACCGCCTCCGCGTCGTCGAAGAGCAGATTCGCCTGCCGTCGACTGGGGTCGACCACCGGAAGTTCTGTTCGCCGCACCGTCGCGGTCCGCAGATCGACCGCATAGAGGCCGGGTCCGTCGTCGGCGTGCGCGAGCAGCACGACGACATCGGCGGCGCCGCCCTGCACGACATTCGTCGCGCGACCGGACAGCGACCATCGGTCGCCGGCGCGCGCGGCGTCGACGAAATCGGTCTGCCCACTCAGGGCCGTCACCGTCGCGACGAGTTCGCCCCGGACGACCTGGTCGAGCAGTTCGTCTACTGTTTGCGACCTTTCGGCCGCGAGTAGGGCGTGCACTCCCAGCGTGGCGGACGTGAGCACCGGTTCGCAGACCAGCGCGCGCCCGCATTCTTCGAGAACGATGCCGAGTTCGACCACGCTGTATCCGAGGCCGCCGCGATCCTCCGGCACCGTCAGGGCCGCGACGTTCATCTCCTCGACGAGCAGCGACCACAACTCGGGGGAATAGCCGACCGGGGACCGGGCGGCGAGTCGGCCGTCCTCGAGGGTCGAGTGGCGGTCGAGCAGGCGGCGTATGACGTCGCGGATGTCTTCGTGCTCGGCGACGGGGGTCATCGCCGCGGGTTCGGTCTCGGGCCAAGGGCTGGAATGGGAGGACTGCATTGAACTCTCCTATAAATTGACGTGAGTTCAGTTTAGTTTCGCAGAAGACGAGACGGCAAGGACTCTCGACAGACCCACCCATGTTGAACTAAGTTCATTTCATGACCGATGCACTCGTGATCGAGCAGTACTACGCGATCCTCGACAGCGGCCGGATCGAAGACGCGGTTGCCCTGCTCGACGAATCGATCGAGTTCGCCATAGTTCTTCCCGGTACCGTCCGTCGCGGCCACACCCGCGCCGACATGCTCGACTACCTCCGGGGACGACCCCCGGTCGACCGGCGGCACGTGCTGCTCCGGACGAGCAGCGCCGGCGACGTCCAGTTCGCCTACGGCTCCGTCGTCGAGAACGAGACGAAGACGACCGGCTACTTCCTCGCCGCCATGCACCTCGACGCCGACGGCACCATCGACGCATATGAAGTGTCCTTCGACACGGAATTCAGCATTCTCACAAGGGAGTTGGCACATGACAAGCGCGACTGACCTGAATCCGAGGACGTCACCGACGCCCGTGCTGGTCGCATGGTTCGCGTTCATGGATTCGGACGATCCCGACCGCGTCCTGACGATGATCACCGACGACTTCCGGATGTCGATCCAGTTCTCCACCGGCGGCGGGAAGGCAGCCGAATTCGTCGGCGATCGCGCAGGTCTCGTCGGGTACCTGCAGCAACGCGAGAAGAGCGTGCTGGTACACGAGATCCTCGCGGGCTCGCGGGTGGGTGACGTCGAACTGGCACTGGGACGCACCACCCGGAACGGCGAATTCGAGGCGTCGTTCAACACCTCGGCACAGCTCGACGAGTCCGGGCTCGTGCGGAGGTTGCTCATCTGCCGCACGCCCGAGATCTCGTTCCCCCTCTGACACACCTGTGAGTACTTGTTAACCGCGGGCGGTTAACAAGTACTCACAGGGGGTTTCGGTCAGGACGTGAGGTCGTACAGGGTCACGCCGTCCACGGTGACTGCGGTGAAGTTCGCCTGCACCCAGGTGGAGATCTCCGACGCGGTGCCGTCGCCACCCATTCCGCCGCCCCGGCCGCCGGCGATGAAGTAGTGGATCTTCCCGTCCGCCACGTACTGCTGGAACTGCTCCAGCGTGGGTGACGGATCGCTGCCGTTGAACCCGCCGATCGGCATGACCGGGTCCTCGGTGGCCAGCTGGTAACCGGACGCACTGTTGGATCCGATGGCCGCGGCCACCCAGGTGTAGTTGCCGGCATCCTGCTCCAGCAACGACACCAGTTCCTCGCCGGGGTTGCTGCCGGAGAGGAGTCCCCCGGCAGCGCCGCCCATGGCTCCCATGCCGCCCATGCCGTCGGCGGCGCCTGCCGTTGCGCCGTCGGTGGCACCGGGAGCCGCACCGCCCGGCATCGTGGGCGCGGCGCCGCCGTCGGTGCGCCCGCCCATGCGTCCGGCACCGTCCATGCCACCGGGGCCACCCATTCCGCCGAAGCCACCGCGACCGCCTTCGACGGTGGGTCCGGCCGAGACGATCGAACCGGTGTGCGGCGTCGCGATCGTGTCGACGGCGTACGCCGTCGGTCCGGCGAGCCCAGTGAACAGCGCGGCCAGCGTGACGACGGCCGCGATCCGTCCCCTGGTCAGCGCCGGGATCAGCACGGCCACCGCGGCGAGAACACCGGCGACGACCACGGCCCACTTCAGCCACGGCACGAACGACGCACTGCGCCCGAGCAGAACCCAGGACATGGCCGCTGTGGCCAGCAGTGTCACCGCAAGAACAGCACGCATCCACAGGGTGTCGCGTCGACGCCACAGCGTCACAGAACCGATCGCCACCAGCGCGGCCACGGCCGGTGCGAGCGCGACGGTGTAGTACGCGTGGAAGATTCCGGCCATGAAGCTGAACGTCAGCCCGGTGACGAGCAGCCACAGGCCCCACACGACGAACGACGCACGTTGCGTGTCGGTGCGTGGCGCCCTGCCACGCACTACGAGACCGGCGACGAGCAGAATCAGAGCGGCCGGGATCAGCCAGGCGATCTGACCGCCCTGAGCCGACTCGAACATGCGCGTGATGCCGGTGCTGCCCCACATTCCGCCGCCACCGCCGGGGCCGCCTCCGGGGAAGCCCCCGCCTGCCATGGCGTCACCCATTGCTGCTCCGGCTTCGCCACGCGCGCCGCCACCGGGCGTGACGCTGCCCGTCTCCTCACCGTTCAACCGGCCGAGACCGTTGTAGCCCAGGGTGAGTTCGAGGATCGAGTTGTTCTGCGAACCGCCGATCCAGGGCCGCGACGACGCCGGCCACAGCTCGACGGTCAGCAACCACCAGCCCGCGGAGACGATCATCGCGCCGAGCGCGGCGAAGCACTGGGCGAGGCGTTTGCCGAACTTCGGTGGTCCCGCGAAGAGGTAGGTCAGGGCGAGCGGCGGAACGACGAGCATCACCTGAAGCTGCTTGGTCAGGAACCCCAGCCCGACGAACACGCCGGTCAGCACCATCCACCGGGTGCGTCCGTCCTCCACGGCACGCAGCATCGCCCACACGGACGCGATCATCAGCAGCACCAGCAGCGCGTCGGGGTTGTTGAACCGGAACATGAGCACCGCGATCGGCGTCAGTGCGAGCACCAGACCGGCGAGCAGACCGGCCGGGGCCCCGAACCACCGCTTCACCGTCGCGTACAGCAGCGCGACGGAACCGACGCCGAGCAGGGCCTGCGGCACCAGCATCGCCCACGAGCTGAGGCCGAAGATCCGGACCGACAGCGACATCAGCCACAGCGACATCGGCGGCTTGTCGACGGTGATGGAGTTGGCGGCGTCGGAGGACCCGAAGAAGAACGCCTTCCACGACTCCGAACCGGCCTGCACCGCGGCGGCATAGAACGAGTTGGCCCAGCCGGAAGCGCCGAGCCCCCAGATGTACGCGACCGCCGTCCCGACGAGCAGTGCGGCGAGCGCCCAGGGCTCCCACCTCCGCCGGGCCGGAGGAGGTTCGGGCGTTTCGACCTTCGGTTGTTCGAGGGTCGTCGTCATGCGTGAACTCCTTCGGGGCGAGCGTTCCGGAACACCCAGCGAAGGGCTATGAAACGACTGATGGTGGCAACGAGATTGGCGAGTACGAGGACGGCGAGTTCGACGTGCTTGGACGCGTCCGGGGCCGCCGAGTGCAGGACGAACAGGGAACCGCTGGTGAGCAGCAGTCCGAAGGCGAACACGAGCAGACCCTGCATCTGATGCCGGGCGGCGCCTTCGGATCCGCGCACCCCGAACGTGAACGCGCGGTTCGCGGCCGTGTTGAGCACGGCCGTGACCAGCAGTGAGACGGCGTTGGCCCACTGCGCGCCCAGGACCGGATGCAGAACCAGGTAGAGCAGCGCGTACGCGACGGTGGACGCGACACCGATCACCGCGAACCGGGCCAACTGCCCGACCATGCCGCGGGGAACCCCGGGCACCAGCGGCTCGCGTCCGAAGCTGTCCCGCAAGCTGCCGATCGGCAGCGATCCGGTGGACAGCGCCCGGCCCACCCGCCACACGCCCTTGAGGTCGGCGACAGCGGTCGCGACGATGTCGACGCGACTATCCGGGTCGTCGACCCAGTCCACGGGGACCTCGTGGATGCGCAGGCCTGCGCGTTCCGCGAGCACCAGCAGCTCGGTGTCGAAGAACCATCCGGTGTCCTCGACCAGCGGCAGCAGACGCTGCGCGACGTCCGCCCGCATCGCCTTGAACCCGCACTGCGCGTCGGAGAACCGCGCGTGCAGCGCGCTGCGGAGGATGAGGTTGTAGCTGCGGGAGATGAACTCACGCTTCGGGCCCCGGACCACCCGCGAGGAGCGGGCGAGCCGGGAGCCGATCGCGAGGTCCGAATGCCCCGACAGCAGCGGTGCGATCAGCGGCATCAGGGCGTTGAGGTCCGTCGACAGATCGACGTCCATGTACGCCACCACCTCGGCGTCGGAGGCACTCCACACCGCGCGCAGGGCGCGGCCGCGTCCCTTCTCGTCGAGGTGCACGACGCGGACGCCGTCGATCTCGGCGGCCAGTCGGTGGGCCACGGCGAGGGTGGCGTCGACGCTGGCGTTGTCGGCGATGGTGATGCGGGCGGTGTAGGGAACGTTCTCGTCGAGGTGCCGCCGCAGCCGGCGCACGCAACGTTCGAGTCCGGCTTCCTCGTTGTAGACCGGCACGACAACGTCGAGCACGGGCGCGGTCTCGGAGGTTCCGGAGGTCTCGAGTCGTCCCATGGCGCCCGGTGCTCGGGAGAGGGAATTCGTCGTCATGCGTCCAAGGTTCGGCCCGGACGCTGCGATCACTCTGGACGGAGGCTGGGAGTTTCCTGTGCGCTTCGCGCCCGTGAGTACTTATTAACCGCGGAAGGTTAATAAGTACTCACGGGTGGCGAAGCCGCATAATGGCGGCCATGGGATCTGTATTCAGCGCCATCATCAACGGAGATCTGCCGGGACGGTTCGTGTGGGAGGACGAGGACGTCGTCGCGTTCCTCACGATCGCCCCCGTGACCCAGGGCCACACCCTCGTCGTGCCGCGCGAGGAGGTGGACCAGTGGCAGGACGTCGACGGTGAGGTCTGGAACAAGGTCATGGACGTGGCCCGCACGATCGGGCAGGCCGTCCGCCCGGCGTTCGACGCACCGCGGGCGGGACTGCTGATCGCCGGCCTCGAGGTGCCCCACCTGCACCTGCACGTCTTCCCCGCCTACGATCTCGGCGATTTCAACATCAGCAACGCCGAGCAGAATCCGTCCCAGGAATCGCTCGAGGAGGCGCAGGCGAAGATCAAGGCGGCGCTGCGCGAACTCGGCCACGGGGCCAACGTCCCCGACTGACGGTCAGCTCGACCGCGGCAGTTCCACCCGGAACGTGGCACCTTCGCCGGGCCGGCTGTCGACGGTTACCGACCCTCGGTGGGCGGCGACCAGGGCCGCGACGATCGACAGGCCGAGCCCGCTGCCGCCGCTCTCCCGGGTGCGGGACGCGTCGGTGCGGTAGAACCTCTCGAACACCCGGGCCGCGTCTTCCTCGGTCAGTCCGGGTCCGGTGTCGGCCACCTCGAGCACGACGCTGTGCTCGGTGGTGCCGAGCCGGACCGTCACGTCCGCGGTGGCGGGGGTGTGTTTGACGGCGTTGGCGAGCAGGTTGCCGAGGACCTGCCGCAGCCGGGCCTCGTCGCCGATCACCTCCGGTGTCCCGGGTCCGGGGCGGACGTCGAGGGCGATGGACCGCTCGGGGGCGACGGCGCGCGCCCCGTGCACGGCGTCGGATGCCACCGACAGCAGGTCGACGGGCCGGGTCTCGAGGGGTCGCTGGGCATCGAGCCGGGCGAGCATCAGCAGGTCTTCCACCAGGAGACCCATCCGCGACGCTTCCCCTTCGATGCGGCTCATCAGGGTTTCGGTGTCGGTCATCGCGCCCTGTCGATACAGTTCGGCGAAGCCGCGGATCGTGGTGAGCGGGGTGCGCAGTTCGTGGCTCGCGTCGGCGACGAATCGCCGCATCTTCTCCTCGGACCGCCGCGCCGACTCCTCCGACGCCTCGGTGGCGGCGAACGCGTGCTGGATCTGCGCGAGCATTCCGTTGAGCGCCACAGACAGTCGCCCGATCTCGGTACGGTCGTCCCGTTCCGGGACGCGTCGGTGCAGGTCTCCCGCCGCGATCGCCGCGGCGGTCTCCTCCACTTCGACGAGGGGACGCAGACTGCGCCGGACCACGAAATACGCGACCACTCCGAGCACGATCAGCACCACCACACCGATGATGAGTTGCAGCACGGCCAGCCGGTTCACGGTTTCGTCGTTCTCGGTGAGCGTCATCGCGACCGTCGTCTCGATGCCGTCCGGCGCGGTGGTGGTCAGCACCCGCCACCGCACGTCGGAACCGTCGGTCGAGCCGACCGTCACGGGCACGGAGGCGGGGTCTTCCGGCAGTGCGGGCGAGACGGATTCGTCGTTGATCTCACGCAGCACGGTGCCGTTGGCCAATGTCGTGCGGACGTAGAACGGGCTCGGCGGACGTCCGGGATTCGGTTCGTCGGGCGGCGGCAGCGGACGCGACTTGCCGGGCTTCGCCCACCCCTGAGCGGCCTCGTGGAGTTGGTGATCGACGCGGTTGGTCAGCGAATTCTCGAGCGCCGACGTCACCGCGACACCGGACGCGAGAAGCCCGAGCGCAGCGAGCAGGAGCACGGCGCCGACGAGCGTGATGCGCAGTGGCATCGCCCGGATCCACCGTCGCGCAGGCCTGTTCGGGACGGTGGCGACCACCTCGGCCGACTCCCGGGGAGCCGCGGGCGCGGTCATCGCCGCGGTTCGCGCATCACGTAGCCGACGCCGCGGAGGGTGTGGATCAGCGGGGTCTCGCCGGTGTCGACCTTCCGGCGCAGGTACGACACGTACGACTCGACCACGCCGACCTCACCGCCGAAGTCGTAGTTCCAGACGTGGTCGAGGATCCGCGGCTTGCTCAGCACCGTGCCGGCGTTGACCATGAAGTACCGCAGCAGCGTGAACTCCGTCGGAGAGAGCGACACCAGGTCGCCCGCCTTCCAGACCTCCCGCGTGTCGTCGTCGAGTTCGATGTCGGCGAACTTGATGCGGGCCGACTGCTCCTCCACCGACACCTTGCCCGCCCGCCGGAGGATGACGCGAAGCCGGGTCACCACTTCTTCGAGGCTGAACGGCTTGGTGACGTAGTCGTCCGCGCCGAGGGTCAGGCCGCTGATCTTGTCCTCCACCGCATCCTTCGCGGTGAGGAACAGCACCGGCGCGTCCACACCGTCGGCGCGCAACCGCTTGAGCAGGCCGAACCCGTCCATTCCCGGCATCATGACGTCGAGAATGACGGCGTCCGGGCGGAAGGTGCGCGCCGTGTCGAGTCCCTCGGCCCCGGTCGACGCCGTCGCCACCTCGAATCCCTGGAATCGGAGACTCACGGAGAGCAACTCGAGGATGTTCGGTTCGTCGTCGACGACGAGGACGCGGGCTTCGACAGGCTTATCATTCACGCAACCCATCATCACTCGTGACGCTGGATCGTCGCTGTAGGTTTCCTGGGAGGTTCCTGTGAGCCGGTGCGGCCGGCCCTGGCCGGACGGATTCCGATCGTCAGTTGACGACGATATTGAGGTTGAACACTACCCCGCCGAACGTCAGGATCGTGTTGGCCAATCCGAGTGTGACACCACTGTTGAGCGCCCCGAGCAGTCCCAGCATCATGACCTCCATCGTCGCCCCGGTGAAGGGGTGTTTGCGCGCTGTCCGTACGCGTTGCGGATGACACTAAGTCACGTTCGACAAATTCGTGGCGACACGCGCACGCAATTTCCCTGAATAAAATCACCCATTCTTCTCGAGCGAAAAAGGATGAAATTCCGGGCGCATGAGCGAGGATGGGACAGTTGCTCTCCCGCGCCCCGGCGCTCACGGTCGCCGCACAACGCGACAACCCCGCCGTCGAGCCGACGGCGGGGTTGCGACCGGAGTTGTCTTGACAGGCAGGAAGTTCAGGCGACGACGTTCAGGTTGAGCACCACTCCGCCGAACGTGCCGATCGTGTTGGCGAGTCCGAGGGTGAAAGCGCTGTTGATTGCGGCGAGCAGTCCGAGCATCATGATGTTCCTCGTTATCTTCCGTGGTATACGCACAGAATTCACTGTCGCGCTCGACAATAAGTCAGCAGGTCTCGATCTGCGAGATATTCGGTGCATTCCCGCGCCGTGCGCGCGGAGCGAGCCTGTGGAGTCGCTCACCACTCACGGGCGCGGAGCGCGTCTTTGGGTACCGTGGAATTCGTCGACACGACATCCGGACGAGCGCACCGTACCCGGCCAGCGACAAGACGGTGCCCGGAGGTTTGTCATGGCGTGGATCGTGCTCGTGCTGTCGGGGGTTCTGGAGGCTGTCTGGGCCACCGCCCTCGGCCGGTCGGAGGGATTCAGCAAGCTCGGGCCCAGCATCGTCTTCGGCGTCGCCCTGGTCTTCAGCATGGCGGGTCTGGCCTACGCGATGCGCAGTCTCCCCACCGGAACGTCGTACGCGGTGTGGGTCGGCATCGGCGCGGCGCTGACGGTCGGGTTCGCGATGCTGACGGGCGCCGAGAGTGCCACGCCGGTGAAGATTCTGCTGATCCTGGGCATCGTGGGATGCGTCGTCGGACTGAAGGCTCTGCACTGACCTGATCGACACGCTCGATGATTGTGTGTCGCGGGTTACAGTAACTCCATGAACCTGGTGTCGTTGATGACCCTCCCGGTGCGTGCCGGTCTCGCGGCGGCCGATGTCGGTCTCGGTATCGCCGAGGCCGCCCTCGTGTCGGTGCGGACCGCGGTCGCCGGGACCGGCGTGGTCACGGGAATGAGCACCCAGGGGAGCCCGCTGCAGGTGATCAGCCAACTGTCGTCGCTGGCGGCCAACGACCGGCCGCTCGGGCAGGCCCTCCAGCCGGGCGGTCCGCTCGATCGTCTCCTCGCCCCGGGCGGCCCCGTCGACCGTCTCACGTCGGAGGGCGGCACCCTCGAACGACTGCTCGAGCCGGGTGGGCCGCTCGAGCGGGTCCTCGCCAAGGACGGCCCGCTCGACCGGGTCCTCGCCGAGGACGGCACCCTGGAGCGACTGCTCGCGAAAGACGGCCTGCTCGACCGTCTCACCGCCGAGCAGGGACCCCTCGAACGGCTGACTGCGCAGGACGGCGCGGTCGAACGGCTCACGGCGCCGGGCGGACTGGTGGATCGGGCGCTCGCCGAGAACGGCATCCTCGACACACTGCTGTCAGAGGGCGGCGCGTTCGAACGCCTCATCGCCGAGGGCGGCCCGCTCGATCAGATCGTGGCACTGTCCGAGACGTTGACGGCGCTGGCGCCCAACCTCGAGCGGATGAGCGCGAGCGTCGACCTGCTGCAGGAGACGGTGGGGGTTCTCAGCGCCGCCGTCGGGCCGCTCGGTGAACTGGCGGGCAAGTTGCCGGGGCGCTGGCTCAACAAGGGCAAGGGCGACCGTCCGGGCGTCGACTACACCCTCGGCCCCGCCTGACGCTGTCCGCTCGGGACGGCCTGGGAGCGACCGGCCGACACTGACCGACACCTGCCTCTGGTATGTATTTCGCATGACACGAACCATCGTTGCGCTGTTGATCCCGGCCGCCCTGCTGCTCGGGGCGTGCAGTTCCGAATCGACCACCACCGACGCCGAGTCCACGGCGAGCGCAACGACCGAGGCCACCGAGGCGTCCTCCGCAGGCCTGCCCGCCGTCGCGGACCTGTGCAAAGGCCTCCTCCAGTACGCGAAGGGCGCCGAGGCCCGCGCGCAGCAGAGCGGCGAGACGTTCGACCGCACGAAGGCCCTCGACGACCTCTTCACCCAGTCGGCCGAGACGGCGGAGTGGAAGGACGCTCCGCAGGAGCGCAAGGATCAGATGATCCAGGCCTACGACGCCGCCAAGACCGGGGCCTGCTGACCCGTCCCTCGATCAAGGACCGGAACTGTCCTCAATCCTTCGTAGCGTGGTCTGCATGACCGACACGACGAAGTCCATCCGACCGTTTCGCATCGACATCGCGCAGGCGCAACTCGACGATCTCGCCGCACGACTCGCGCGGACCCGGTTCGGCACCCCGCTCCCGGGTGACGACTGGAAAACCGGGGTGCCCACGTCCTACCTGGTCGAACTCGTCGCGTACTGGCGCGACGAGTTCGACTGGCGGGCACAGGAGAAATCGCTCAACACCTTCCCGCAGTTCGTGACCGAGATCGACGGGCAGAACATCCACTTTCTGCACGTCCGCTCACCCGAACCGGACGCACTGCCCCTGGTCCTCACCCACGGCTGGCCGGGTTCGTTCGTCGAGTTCCTCGACGTGATCGGGCCCCTCACCGACCCCGTGGCGCACGGTGGCAACCCCGCGGACGCATTCCACGTGGTGGTGCCGTCGCTGCCCGGATTCGGATTCTCGGGACCGGTCCGCGAATCGGGCTGGAACATCCACCGGATCGCCGGGGCGTGGGCGGAGCTGATGAGCCGGCTCGGATACGACCGTTACGGGGTCCAGGGCGGCGACATCGGCGCGGGCGTCTCGCCCGAGGTCGCCCGCATCGCCCGGGACGCGGTGGCCGGGGTGCACCTCAACGGCAACATCGGGGTTCCCGTCCACGACGTGGACGAGGCGGAGCGGGCGAGCCTGACACCGCTGGAGCGGGACCGCCTGGACCGGGTGTTGCGGTTCCTGACCGACGAGTTCGGCTACATCTCCATCCAGTCGACGCGACCTGCGACGCTCGGTGCCGCGCTCGCCGATTCACCGGTCGGTCAGCTCGCTTGGATCGTCGACAAGTTCCGCGAGTGGACGCATCCGCGGGAGGCGCTCCCCCACGACGTCGTCGGCATCGACCGCCTGCTCACCAACGTCATGTTGTACTGGCTGACCGACACCGCGTCCTCGGCCGCGTACGTCGGCTACATGCAGGAATCTTCTTGGGGCACCGCCAATTCCGTGTCCGGCATCCCGACCGCCGTCATCGTCTTCGCCCACGACGTCGGCATCCGCCGCTACGCGGAGCGGGAGCATGCGATCACGCGGTGGACCGACGTCGAGGATCGCGGCGGCCACTTCGCCGCACTCGAGGAGCCCGCGACCCTGACTGCGGACATCCGGGACTTCTTCGCCGGACTTCGCTGAGCGGATCCGGAGCGGTCAGATCAGGCTCGAGATGAGGAAGGCGGCAAGCAGCACGCCGACGAGAACGGATCCGGCGGTGGCGGCCGCGAGGACCACCGAACCGGTCACGGCCATTGCCGGCGCCGCCGCGACGAGGGCGGCGACGAGCGCGGTTCCGAGCGAGAAGCGGCGGTCGGGCTCTGCCTGCCGGTCCTTCGCGTGCCGGGCACTGTGCGTGCGGAATGCATTGTGGGCCGTGAGGGTCATGATTCTTTGTCCCGTCTGGAGTCGAATGCGGGGCCAGAGTCGGAGCCCTGGCGGGTACAGAGTTCACCTCCCCGGCGCAGTGGTGGATCACTATCCGGGCGTGCGGCCCGGCCCGTCCAGCCGGGACGCCAGTTCGGCGTTCTCGGATTCGAGCGCGAGGATGCGCCGAATGCCGGCGACGTTCACACCGTCGTCCATGAGCTGAGCGATGCGTGCCAGCCTGATCAGGTCGTCGTCGCTGTATCTGCGGGTGCCGCCGCTGGTCCGGGCGGGGGTGAGCAACCCCCGCCGCTCGTACAGGCGGAGAGTCTGCGGGCCGATGCCCGTCAACTCCGACGTCACCGCAATTCCGTAGACCCCGCGACGTGAGCGGGGCAGGACGTCGATGGTCATAACAGGCTCCCTTCTGCTTAAGGAACACCTGATATTAACACGCAAATGAAATGAATCTGCATTCGTAAATACAGATTTTGCATCTCGGACCCGTCATGCCTGGCCGGCGGCCGCCAAGACGACCATCGGGTCACGTAATCTCGGACCCGAACCGAACACGAACCGCCACCGACCCCGGACGGATTCGTCGAGGTGTCGTGGCCGTGAGCGCCGCGGCCTCTGTGCGAGAGACGAGAAGACGGTGCCCCGTACTCAGGAACACGCAGATCGCTACCGCGACGCCCTCACGGCGCTCGCCGCGGCCACGCAGCGACCGGCCAACGTGGTCAACACCGGTGCGGGCTACGCGATCCGGGTCGACTTCGAGTTCAACCGGTACCTTCTCGCGTCGAATGCCACCGACGGACTGACCGACGCCGTCGAGGACGCGTCCGAGTGGAGGGTCAGCCTGTTCCAGGGCGCCGCCGACGGCACGTCCGACGAATTGCTGGCCACCGCCGGGCACGCGTGGCTGGTCGACGCATTCGACCTCGCGTTCGCCGACATCCGGGCCGAAGGTAAATGGCAGTCGGCCGACGCGTCGTTCGACGAGTTCAACCCCACGAACGACCAGTCTGCGAGCTGATCCGGCGCCGCTCAGGCGCGGTCCGGGACCTCGGATCGGACGAGTTGCTCGAGTTCGGCGTTCCGCGCCGCGAGGACCGCGTTCTCGGCCTCGAGCCGAAGGATCTGGCCGATGCCGATGAGATTGACTCCTGCGGCGACGAGTTCGGTGATCTTCTGGAGGCGCGCGACATCGTCCTCGCTGTACCGGCGTGTGCCACCGCCCGTGCGAGTCGGTGTGATCAACCCGCGCCGCTCGTACAGGCGCAGCGTCTGTGGTCCGATACCCGTCAGTTCCGACGTTACCGAGATCCCGTATACACCCCGCTGCGAACGAAGCGGCATATGAGAGGACGTCACCGGGTCTCCCTTCTTCTCAGGGCACATCAACCTTAGCAAGCGCCGGTGGACACAATATGCCGCGGGGCGCGCAGGTTCGCTCCGGAATGCCCACACCCCCGCGGGGCTGGACCAGCAATCTTGCCGATTCGGCTTGAACTTCCCGTCCGACCGCTGTAGAACAAATCTATATTCTTCAACGCAGATTAGTTCTCACGACGAGGCCGCACGAAGGAGAACCGCAGATGACCACCCACGACCCTCAGAGCACTCCCCACGACGGGGAGGTCCTCGTTCTCGGTGCAGGCAGCGGCGGAGCGATCGCCGGCGGCCTGATCGCCACGCTGGCGCTCAGCGCGCTCACTCTCCTCTCGTCCCTGCCGACGTGACCGGACACCCCGACACCCGCACCCGTTCGACACCGACACAGACCCAGACACAGACTCTTCGCACACGACAGGACGCAGCCCTCATGCCCGCCAGCTCCGCATTCCACGCTTCCGCCACCAGCACCACGCGCGGCGGAGCCACGATGAGCACCGAGGAAATCAAGGCCCGGATCGAGGCGATGTTCGCCGACGAGGCCGCAGACACGTCCCCCGCACTCGTCGAATAGCGACGCCATCGCCGATGCCGGCAGGTCAGAGAAGGGCAGAGCCATGAAAGTGTCCACCCCGCTCGTCGAACCATCGCTCGAAATCCGACGCATCCCCACGCGGTCGAAGCCGGTGCATCGCACGAAGTCCGCAGCCGACGCCGACGCCGCACGAGTAGAGCTACGGCAGGCCCGAAACGAGACCGCGCGCCGCGAGCGTGACCAGTATCGTGACGTGCCCGCGCAGTGCGAGGCCATCGGCCGGCTCGCCGCCTCCGACCCCCGCCGCGAACTGCTGCGACAGCGACTGATCGAGCGGTGCCTGCCGCTCGCCGAACACATCGCCCGGCGTTTCCTCGGTCGCGGAGAACCCCTCGACGACCTGATCCAGGTCGCCCGCATCGGTCTGGTCAAGGCAGTCGACCGTTTCGACGCCCGCTGCGGGGCGAACTTCGTGTCGTACGCCGTCCCGACGATCACCGGCGAAGTCCGCAGGCACTTCCGCGACACGGGATGGGCGATGCGCGTCCCGCGCAGCATGCAGGAACTGCACCTTTCCCTCACGACCGCGACGACCGAACTGACCACCACACTCGGACGCGCCCCGACGGCGAGCGAATTGGCCGAGGCCCTCGGGATCGACAAGGAGGAGGTGGTCCGGGGCCTCCGGGTTGCCGACGCCTACAGCACCCTGTCCGTCGATTTCCCGCTCGGCGAGGACGAGCGCCCGCTGTCGGAGACGATCGGCGACGTCGACCCGTCCCTCGCACACGTCGAGGACCACGTGGTTCTCGAGCCGCTGCTGGGATCCCTTCCCGACCTCGAACGCACCGTCCTCGTTCTGCGGTTCTTCGGCAACATGACCCAGTCGCAGATCGCCGCTCGGGTGGGCGTCTCGCAGATGCAGGTGTCCCGGCTGCTGAACAAAACCCTGGCGGACCTGCGCGGGAAACTCGCCGACGCCAGCGGTCAGATGCCCGGGTAGGCGGCCAGGAAGTCCTCCCACGTCCGCTTGCCCGTCGCCGCCTCGCGCGACAGGTTGACGCCGTCCCGGTACGCGCGGCCGGCCTTGCCCGGCATCCGGACCGGCATCGTCAGCCGGTGCCTGCCGGTCGCCTGCAGGTAACTGCGCGCCAGATCGCCCATCCCGTACACCGTCGGCCCGGGCAGGTCGGGAACCAGGCCTGCCGGGGCGCCGAGCGTCAGTTCCACCAGACGCGCCGCCACCTCCCCCGAGTCGACCGGCTGGAAGCGCAGTCCGCCCGGGACCGGGATCACCGGCAGTTTCGCCATCTTCTGCAGCATGCTCAGCACCAGTTCGTGAAACTGGGCTGCGCGCAACGTCGTCCACGGCAGGCCCGAGTCGGCCACCGCTCGCTCCGCGGCCAGCTTGAATATCAACTACCCGGTCCTGAAGGACGCGGGTTTGCTGCTCACGTTCTCACTGGCTGTGAGAGGGGTGGCTGCTTTAGGCACGGTTGATTGGGCGGCCCGGTAGTTGGTGTGTCCGAGTGCGGCAATGTTGGCGGCGGCGTTATGGTCCGCGTGACCGGTCCATCCGCAGCCGCGGCACCGGAACAGTGCTTGACTGTGCCTGTTCGCGGTGTCGCAGTGCCCGCAGAGGTGGCACGTCTTACTGGTATTGCGAGGGTTGATCACCTGCACCGGCACTCCTGCGGCGTGCGCCTTATAGGTGATCTGGTCGCGCAGTTGCGCGTATGCCCAGGAGTGCAATTGTTGCCGTTGTCTGCGTGCGAGCCGTACCCGGTCCCGGATTCCCGACAGGTCTTCTACCGCGATTCCTTGACCGGTGCGTTGCGCCTGGGCAACAATCGTTTTCGAGAGTTGATGATTGATGTCGGTGGCGTACCGAGTCTCCTTCCTCCGCCGATTCTTCAGTTTCCGCTTCGCGGACCTGGTCCCCACCTTCTGCAGCGCGGACCGGATGGTTCCGTTCTTTTTCCGGCGGGCGGTGACCGCACCACCGGACCACCGGACGTCGAGTTCGGCCGGGTCGTCTGCGGTGGTCACAGCCAGGTTCACGATCCCCAAGTCCACACCCAGCCACCCGGCGGGGTCGTCGGCGGGGACCAGCTGCTGCGGTGCGCCGGTGTCGACGGTTGCATGCAGGTAGAAACATCCGTCCCGGAAAATCAGATCCGACTCGCCTGTGCGGTCGGCGAGCATTGTCCGCTGCCACGGCGCGCACACGAATCCGACGTTGCGCATCCGGCCCGCGCTCGTCCAGATCGACACCGTCGATCGATCGATCTGCCACGACAAGCACCGATCGTCGAACGGTTGGCCCGCGTCCTGACGGAACACGACCGCCTTACCCGCAACCTTCGCATACCGTGTCGATCCCGGCGTGCCGTAATTCCCGTTACGCAGGTTCGCTGTCCGGGTCGCGTACGCATCCGCCACCTTCTTGATGACCCGGATCGCCGGTTGCGCCGACAACCCGCACGCCTTGAGCTGGGCAGAGACCTGCTTTTGCAGCGCGAACGGGCGCCGATCAGCGGCGGTGTGCGCGAGCTGCGCAACCATGTTCGCCCCCGCATTGCACAACTCCAGTGTCGATTTCAGCGCCACATACTGCTCCGGGGTGGGAGCCAGCTTCACGACAACGATCCGCTTCACACCCTGCGCCTTTCCCTGATCGTCGCGGTGCGTTCACCGACCCGATGCTGACCCGATGCGGGCAATCATGGCAGAGGTGTGTGACAAGTTCGGCGCACGTTGACCGAGTTCAACGGAGACACCGACCACGTCCACCTAGTGATCCACTACCCACCTACCGTGCAACTCTCCACCCTGGTCAACAGCCTCAAGGGCGTCTCCGCTCGATACCTGCGCCAAGAGTTCCCCGACCACATCCAGAAATACCTGTGGGGCAATCACTTCTGGTCACCGTCCTACTTCGCCGCCTCCGCAGGCGGAGCCCCACTCGCCATCGTCGCCGAGTACATCACCAACCAAAAACGACCCGAACCCACACCAGAAAGCGACCCCGCTACGCGCGATCGCGCAGTACAGAATCAGCTTCCTCCCGGCCCTGAAGGGCCAGGCTTCCTCTGATTAATCCGGTGAACCAGCCGAGCGGAACCCGGTCGGCCCCGATCACCGAGATGTAGACGAGATGCTGCACCCCGGCGCGCGAGGCGGCCTCGACCAGGTTCCGGGTCGCCACCTCGTCGCCCTTGGGGCCACCCGCCAGGTGCAGAACGGTCTCGACCCCGTCCAGTGCGGCTTCAATTCCCTTGCCCTCGAACAGGTCGCCGATCATGTACTCGACGCCGTCGCCGGGGTCTCGGCCGTGCCGGCTGACGACCCGCACGTCCCGCCCCGCCGCCCGCAGCAGTGGGACGACCTGACGTCCGAGCGTGCCGGTACCGCCGGTGATGAGAATGGGTGATGTCATGATCTGTCCAGATTCTTCGGACTGCTGATTTCGGTGGGTCTACCCGTGAGACACGCCGCGAGGAAGGAATGTGACACGGTGGACGACCGCGATCGGCTGACCGAGCGTTTCGAGGAACACCGGCCGCGGCTGCGGGCCGTCGCCTACCGGATGCTGGGCTCGGTGAGCGAGGCCGACGACGCCGTCCAGGAAGCGTGGTTGCGCACGATTCGCGCGGACACCGGCGAGGTGGAGAACCTCGGGGCGTGGCTGATCACGGTGGTGTCGCGGGTGTGCCTGAACGTGCTGCGCTCACGCGAGCAGCGGCGCGAGGAACCTCTCGACGTGCAGGCACACGATCCGGCCGTCGGCCACGACGACGGTGGCGACCCCGAACACGAAGCGATGCTGGCCGACTCGGTCGGGCTGGCGCTGCTGGTCGTGCTCGACACGCTGACCCCGGCCGAGCGGCTCGCGTTCGTGCTGCACGACATGTTCGACGTGCCGTTCGACGACGTCGCCCCCATCGTGGGCCGCTCCTCCCAGGCGGTGCGGCAACTCGCCAGCCGCGCCCGCCGGCGGGTGAAGGGCGCGGCGCCGGCACCGGACTCCGCCGACCTGGACCGCAGGCGAGCTGTCGTCGACGCCTATCTGGCCGCCACCCGCGGCGGCGACTTCGACGCGCTGGTCGCCCTGCTCGATCCGGAGGTGGTGCTCCGGGCCGATCCGGCTGTCGGACCCACCCCGGGACCGCTCGTGATCCGGGGCGCCCGCGTCGTGGCCAAGGGCGCGCTCGCATCCGCGGAACGGGCCCGGGTCACCCAGGTGGCCCTGGTGAACGGGGCGGCCGGGCTCGTGATGGCTCCCCGAGGGCGGCCGCCCCTGGTGCTGGCGTTCACGATCGTGGACGGGACGATCACCGAGATCGACGTCATCGCGGAGCCGGATCGCGTCCGCCGGCTCGATCTCGCCGTCCTCGGGGACTGACCGGTCACCCGATCCGGGTGATGACCGTCGGCGCCGAGACCCCGCAGCATGGAGGGAGCCGACACCCGGGGAGAGGGGCGCGAACGTGACTACTGCCTCGGACGACGATGCCCCACCCCGGAGCGCGGCCGCGCCGTCGCCGTTCCCGCCGATCGCGGACTACGCCTTCCTCTCGAACTGCCACACCGGGGCGCTGATCGCGCCGGACGGTTCCGTCGACTGGCTGTGCGTGCCCCGGTTCGATTCGCCCAGCGTGTTCGGTTCCCTCCTCGACCGTGAGGCCGGGATGTTCCGGATCGGCCCGTTCGGGCTCAACGTTCCGGCGTCCCGCCAGTACGAGCCGGGCACCAACATCATCTCGGCGGTGTGGAACACCCCGACCGGGTGGGTGAACGTGCGCAGTGCGCTGACGATGAGCCCGACCCGCGGTGAGGACACCGTCACTCCCCACACGAGGCCGCCGGCGGACGAGGATGCCGACCACATGCTGGTCCGCACGGTCACGTGCCTCGACGGCAGCGTGGAGGTGGAGTTGGTGTGCGAGCCCGTGTTCGACTACGGACGCGCACCGGCGGAGTGGGTTCTCGTGAACGGTGATCGGCACACCGCCGACGCGAGCGGTGCGGGGCTCACGCTGCGCCTGCAGACGGACATGGCGCTCGGCATCGAGGGCGGACGGGTTCGCGCGCGCCACATGCTCGAGAAGGGCGAAACCCTGTACTGCGCGCTGACCTGGGCCGCGGAACTCGCCGCGCCGGGAACGGTGGAAGAGGCTGTCGCGCAACTCGATGCGACCGCGACGTTCTGGCGGCGCTGGTTCAGTCACGCCCGCTTCCCAGACCATCGGTGGCGTGAGGCGATCCAGAGGTCCGCCCTGACCATCAAGGGCCTCACGTACATGCCGACCGGCGCCACCGTCGCAGCCCTCACAACTTCCCTGCCGGAAACCCCTGGTGGCGAACGCAATTGGGACTATCGCTACACGTGGATGCGGGATTCCACGTTCACGCTGCAGGCCCTGCACTACCTGAACCTGGACTGGGAGGCCGACGAGTTCATGCAGTTCATCGCCGACCTCGAGTCGAACGGTGACGGCGCACTGCAGATCATGTACGGAATCGACGGCACCCGCGACCTCACCGAGTCGACCCGCGACGACCTGTCCGGCTATGCGGGCGCGCGCCCGGTGCGGATCGGTAACGGCGCGTTCGACCAGCGGCAGAACGACGTGTTCGGCGCCGTCCTCGACTCGATCCTGCTGCACACGGTGCGCAGCAAGCGACTTCCCCGCCGGTTGTGGCCGCTAGTGCAGCAGCAGGCGGCGTGCGCCTCGGCGGTGTGGCGCGACCCCGATCAGGGGATCTGGGAGGCGCGCGGCGCACCGCAGCACTATGTGTCGTCGAAGCTGATGTGCTGGGTGGCGCTCGACCGGGCGTCGAAGATCGCGGGCATCCGCGGCGATCGGGCGGCAGAGGACACCTGGCGTGCCACAGCCGAGGAGATCCGCGCCGACATCCTCGCGCACGGCGTGAAGAAGGGGGTGCTGCGACAGCACTACGACACCGAGGCGCTGGACGCGTCGACGCTGCTCGCCGCGGTCTTCGGGTTCCTACCCCGCGGGGACGTCCGGCTGCGCGCCACCGTCGACGCCATCGCGAGCGATCTCACCGAGGACGGATTCGTCCTGCGCTACCGCACCGGCGAAACCGACGACGGATTGTCGGGCAAGGAAGGCAGTTTCCTGATCTGCTCGTTCTGGCTGGTGTCGGCCCTGACCGTGGTCGATCAGGTGCAGGAGGCCACCGATTTGATGGAGCGACTGGTCAGCGTGTCGTCTCCCCTGGGCCTGTACGCGGAAGAATTCGACACGAGCACGGGCCGTCACCTCGGCAATTTTCCGCAGGCGTTCTCCCACCTCGCGCTGATCGAGGCCGCGGGGCGCATCATCCTGCACGAGCGGATGCGGGAACTGATGTGAGCCGAGGCCGGGCCCGACACGTCCGCCGCGCGGGCGACGGCCTCGCTGTGTCCGCCACCGTAGGCTGATCATGTGTCCCGAGCCGAATCGAGTCGGACGTACAGCGGCCAACCGGTCGCCGAACGTCGCGTAGCCCGCCGGGCACGGTTCCTCGACTCGGCCCTGTCGGTCTTCGCGGAGAAGACGTACGCCCACAGTTCGATCAGCGACATCTGCGCCGACGCGGGACTGTCGCGGCGCCAGTTCTACGAGGAGTTCGGCAGCCGCGAGGACATCCTCCTGGCCGTCTACGACACGATTCAGGACGACGCCCGGGACGCCGTGCTCGCCGCGAACGAGGCGGCCCCCTCGCGCGATCCGCGGACCGTAGCCGGCACCGTGATGACGGCCTACATCGAATCGGTCGGCACCGACGAGCGGCGCGCCAGGATCATCTTCGTGGAGGTGGTCGGGGCGGGCCCCCGGGTCGAGCAGTACCGCCTCGAGCGCCGCGCACAGTGGGCGCAACTCTTCGAGGCGGTCACCCGCACGATCGACGGTGGCGTCGTCGACCCACCCGAACGGTTCGCGATGGTGTCGATCGCCTTCATCGGGGCGGTCAACGACCTCGCCCACCACTGGAGCACCGCCTCACCCCGGCCGTCCGCGTCGGTCCTGGTGGACGTCCTGAGCACGATGCTCATCGCGCTGGTCACCGATCAGGCCTGACCGGAACTTACTCGCGAGTATTGCGATACCCGTCACACCTGATCTGGCACTCAAAGTGAGACATGGACGTCTCACTTCGGCCCGGGGAGGACCACATGATCAGATCGAGAGCGCTGCGACACCGAATACTGCTGGTGGGAGCGATGGTGGTGGGTGCACAGCTCGCCGTCGCCGCACCGTCGGTCGGGGCGCCCACCGACGGCGGGACGGCGGTGGACGTGCAGCCGGCCCCGGCCGTTCCCGCCTGGCCCGAGGCCGACCGGGGCTTCTACGAGCCGCCTGCGGACGTGGTCGCGGCGGCCGAGCCGGGCGAGATCATCGCCGCCCGCGAAGTCCATCTGGCGAACCTGTCGGCGGTTCCGGTGAACGTCGACGCGTGGCAGCTGTCGTATCGCTCCAACAATTCGCGGGACGAGGCGATCCCGGCGGTCGCGACGGTCGTCAAACCGCGGGGCACGATCGACGGCGTCCGCAATCTGCTGTCGCTCCAGCCGGCGGAAGACTCGCTCGGCCAGTACTGCGCCGCCTCGTACGCGCTGCAGCAGTGGTCCGTTCCCGCGCCGCTGACCGGTCAGGTCCGCGCCGCTGCAGTTCCTCGAGGCCCAGGCCGCGCTCGCCCAGGGATGGGCCGTCGTGCTGCCGGACCATCAGGGCCCGAACGCCGCCTACGCGGCCGGGCCCCTCGCGGGCCGCATCACCCTGGACGGAATCCGGGCGGCGGAGAACTTCGACCCCCTGGAGCTGTCCGGCAGGCAGACCCCGGTCGGACTGATGGGGTACTCGGGTGGCGCGATCGCGACGGGGCATGCCGCCGAACTCCACGAGAGCTACGCGCCGGACCTGAACATCGTCGGCGCGGCCGAGGGCGGTATCCCGGCCGATCTCGGCGCCCTGGTCGATCTCGCGGACAACAACCTGGGCGCGGGGATCGTGCTGGGCGGGGTGTTCGGGGTGAGCCGGGACTACCCCGAACTCGCGGAGTATCTCGACACCCACCTGAACCCCCTCGGCAAGCAGCTCCTCGCCGCCAAGGGCAACCTGTGCGTCAGTTATCAGTCCGCGCTGCTGCCGTTCGCGAACCTGCGGGGCCTGTTCGACAGCCCCAGCGGCGACCCGCTGCGCGATCCGGTGGTCGAATCGGTACTCGACCGGACGAGGATGGGCCATCGGGTGCCGGACGTCCCCATGTTCATGTATCAGGCGAACCCGGACTGGCTGGTGCCGGTCGGGCCCGTCGACCGGCTCGTCGACACGTACTGCCAGGACCCGGACGCCCGGGTGACGTACATCCGCGACCACGCCAGCGAGCACCTGTCCCTCGAGCCGGTCGCGGCCGCGAGCGCCCTGATGTGGTTGCGGGACCGTTTCGACGGGGTCCCGGCCGGCGCCGGGTGCGCCACCCACGACGTGGGGTCGATGGCCCTCGACGAGAAGACGTGGCCGGTGTGGTCGTCGATCGTCGGCGACACACTCGCGAGCCTGCTCGGTCAGCCGATCGGGACGTGACGGTTCACAGCCCGCCGACACCGGCGAGCAGGGTGCGCGAGCCCTCGTGGAGCCGGTCCCGGACGACGTCGACGGTGGTCTTCATCGTCGCCGCCACCTCGTCGCAGGACATTCCCCGGTAGAACACGAGGGCGAGTGTCTCCCTTTCGAGGGCGGGCAGCGCGTCGACCGCGTCCAATACCGCCGACCTGCACGAATTCACTTGCATGTACCCATCGTCAATGACCGGCGGGGTCGGAGACAGGGACCCCAGGGTGACGAACTGCCCACCCAGGGGTGAGCGTGCGGAAAAGACAGAGGGCCACCTTCCCCCGGGGGAAGGTGGCCCTCTGTGTGCGGAGGCAATTCCGCGGTGGAGCCTCCTGTCAGGATTGAACTGACGACCGCTCGCTTACAAGGCGAGTGCTCTACCACTGAGCTAAGGAGGCGGACACGCGCGCCCATCATATCCATTGCAGGAACGTCGGCCACTTCCGCCCACATTGGATAGCGTTGGAGCCATGAGTACCTCGGAGATCGCCACCGTCCTCGCTTGGCACGACGCCCTCAACTCCGGCGACATCGACACTCTGCTGTCGCTGTCGAGCGACGACATCGAGATGGGTGGACCGAAAGGCGCCACTCAGGGCCTGGCGCCGCTGCGGGAATGGGCGTCCACCGCGGGCATCACGCTGAATCCGAAGCGAATGTATTACTACGACGGAGTGCTGGTGGTCGAACAGCAGGCCACGTGGGCCACGGACCCGGAAGAGACGCGTATCCTGGCCTCTGCATTCCGTGTCGTCCACGATCAGGTCATCTCCACGTTCCGCCACGAGACACTCGAGTCTGCACTCTCCGCTACCGATCTGACCGAGAAAGACCTTGTCTCCGACACGTAGTATGTCCAAGCTCACAGAATCCCTCCAACGTCTCACAGGCGACCGTCGCGCAACGGTCGATGCGGTCACCGCTGCACCCACCCCGCTGCAGCCGATCGACCTCACCGACGATGCGGTCGTCGCCGAAGTACTCGACCTCGCCGTGCGAGTCGGTGAAGTCCTCCTCGCGTCCGGCACCGGTGCGATGGACACCGCCGAACAGGTGCAGTTCATCGCCGCCACGTACGGCCTCGCCCAGTGCGATGTGGATGTCACGTACAACTCCATCGTGCTGTCGGCGTACCGCGGGCCCACCCTCCCGCCGGCGAGCACCATGCGGATCGTGCACTACCGCTCGATGGACTTCACCCGGCTCGCGGCGGTCGACCGGCTCACCCGGCGCATCCGCCGGGAAGCGGTCACCCCCGGCGAGGCGCATGAGGCCCTGACCGCGGTCACCACGGCGCCGCACCCGTACAACCGCTGGATCGCGACGCTCGCCTGGGCGTCGATGGCCGCGTCGGTGTCCGTGTTGATGGGTGGTGGGGTGCTGGTCGCGTCCGTCGCCTTCCTGACGACGATGGTGATCTACCGGGTCAACCGCGTCCTCAACCGCATCGGTCTGCCGTTCTTCTTCCAGCAGGTGGCGGGCGGCCTGGTGGCCGCGACCCCGGCGGCGACGCTCTACACGTTCCAGGATCAGCTGGGTGTCGAGATCAGACCGTCGCAGATCATTTCGGCCGGTGTGGTGGTGCTGTTGTCCGGGCTGTCACTGGTCGGTTCCGTACAGGACGCCATCACGGGAGCACCGATCACGGCGGCGGCGCGATTCTTCGAAGTGGTCATGATGACCGGCGGCATCATCGCCGGTGTGGCCATCTCGTTGCGTCTGACCGGCGTGCTGGGTTCGACCCTGCCCCCGGTCAACGTCGAGATCACCGAACTCGTGCAACTCCCCGTGCTGGTGATGTCGGGCGCTTTCGCGTCGATGTTCTATGCACTGGCCTGTTACGCCGAGCAACGGGCCCTGACGGCCGCGTGGTTCGGTGGCGCGGCCGGCGCGCTCGTGTACATGGTGGCGCACCAGTTCGGCATCGGCCCGATCATCGGTTCGGCACTCGCCGCCACCGTGGTCGGCTTCGCCGGTGGTCTGATGGCCCGCCGCGCGCTCACGCCGCCGTTGGTCGTCGTGGTGGCGGGTATCACGCCGCTGCTGCCGGGTCTGTCCCTGTACCGGGGTCTGTACGCCCTGCTCAACAACGAGGTGGTGATCGGACTGGGCTCGCTGCTGGCGGCGTTCGGTATCGGTTGCGCGCTCGCGGCCGGCGTCACACTCGGCGAATGGATCGCCCGGACCCTGCGGAGGCCGCGCATCCTGCGCCGCACAGACGACATCCGCCGCCCCGTCTTCAAGACGAGGCGGCGGAAGCCGGTCGAAACACACACACAGAAGGCGGCCTGAGGCAGTTTCAGGTGACGGCCTCTCGGCCGTCGGCCGGGCGCGACCGCCGGAATCTCACCGGACGGTCGTCCCGGCCCACAACGTCGCCGAAACGCGGGCGACGAGGAGGTCAGCTCTTGTCGACGCTGTGCCGTCCGCCCGACTTCTCGTCGGCCTCCATGGCCTCACGCAGGCTCTTCGGCCGCATGTCGGTCCAGTTCTTCTCCACGTACTCGAGGCAGGCTGCCCGGCTTTCCTCGCCGAAAACCACGCGCCAGCCTGCCGGCACCTCAGAGAACGTGGGCCACAGTGAGTGCTGGTCCTCGTCGTTCACCAGCACGTAGAAGCGGCCTTCTTCGTCATCGAATGGATTGGTGCTCATCTCGCCTCGCTTGTCGCATACGTGTCCTGTGCGTTCACACTAGCAAGCGTGCCGTTGCTGCCACGCCTTGTTACGACAGATGTAACGATCTCTCCCGCCCGCACGGCAACGTTCGACAGGAGCGACGACGTGATTCCGTGCGTTTTCTCCGTGCCGCCCTGCAGATAGATTCCCGCTGTGACGTCCGGCGAAACCGCCAATCGGTAATCTCGGCCGACTTCCCGGGGCGGGTGGGTTTTCGGCGCCAGTTCGCCGAGCAGCGGCTCGAGGGGAGCGGGGGTGAAACCGGTGGCCAGAATCAGTGCGTCGCAAGCAAGAGTGTCGGTGAGGCCGTCCACACCGCTGCGCACCGCCACCTCGATTCCGTCCGAAGTCTCGTCGACGGCAATGATCTCCGACGCGCGGCGCATGAACAGCCGGCGGCGCCCGCGCACGCGTTCCTGGTACTCGGTCGCGTACAGCTCGTTGATGAGCTCGATGTCGACCACCGAATAGTTAGTACTCCTATGGACATCCAGCAATCGCAGACGCTCCCCCTCCGGGGCGCCGTGCAGGTCGTCCACGGCCTCCGGATCGAAGATGCGGTTGGCGTACGGACTGTCGTCGGCCGGGCTGTAGCCGTAACGCGAGAAGACGCTGTGGACTTCGGCTTCGGGGTAGTTTCCGTGCAGGTACTGGACGATCTCGGCGGCGCTCTGACCCGCTCCGAGGACGACGAACCGCTGGTGAACCGGGGCCGGCATCTCGCCGAGCCGGAACAGGAATTGATGGTTGTGGAAGCACCGCGCAGAGGGGTTGGCCCACTCGGGGATTCGTTCCCGCAGACCCGCGCCGACCACGACGTTGCGTGCGATCACCGTGGAGCCGTCGGCGGCACGGACCTCGAAACGGTCGATCACCCCGTCGTCGCCGCGGATTCCGCGTACCGCCTCCACCGTGGTGCCGTACCGCACGTCGGCGTCCACTCGGCGTGCCGCCCACTGCAGGTAGTCGTGGAACTCGTGACGAGTCGGGAAGAACGTCTGGTGATTGACGAAGTCGACGAGGCGACCCTGATCGAAGAGGTAATTGAAGAAGGTGAATGCGCTGCGCGGATTCCGGAACGTCACCAGATCCTTGGGAAACGCGATCTGCATGGTGGCGCCGTCGAGCAGCATTCCGGGATGCCACCCGAATCGATCCTGCTTCTCGAAGAATTGCGCGCTGATCCGCTCGCGCGGGGGGCACTCCGCGTTGTGTTCCTCGATGGCAATGGCCAGTGCGAGGTTGGCGGGACCGAATCCGACACCCACGACATCTCGCACCGGGAGATCTGTACCGACCGTTTCCGGCGATTCACTCATAGCTCGTTGTCCGTCCTCGACGCCGCGCCGCACCCGACCCAGCCGCCGTCTGTCTTCCGGCAAGATAGTGAAGCCTATCCTTATTTCGAGCACAGTACCAAGCACTTCCGGCCCCCGAGGCGGCGAAGTCCGCCCCAGAACTGCGATCTAGATCACTCTTGATCATCGGACGCCTTGCGCCCATGCGGTGACCAGCGCCGACAACTCCGACGCCCAGCCACGGACCTCCTCGGCATCCAGCACATCCGAGGAGAAAGAGAAATATGCGTGGACGGGTCCGCCGCCGATCGGCTCGTAGAAGCTCAGCGTCAGATCCGAATCCGGCACACCCACCGGCACCGGCATGAAGCCGCCCAGCGCGTCGAGGTGACCGAGCCTGGCCTGCTCGTGATGAACGATCATGACCTGCGGACGAAGCACCGGCGTGTCGCCGAGCGCCTCCACCACGTCGGCGAAGGCCACGTCCTGGTTGTCCAGCGCGTCGAGATTTCCAGCGCGGATACGCTGCAGCAACTCCACGGGATCGGGATCACCACTCGTATCCGTTCGCAGCAGAACGATATTGAAGAAGCAGCCGACGAGCGCGTCCAGCGTCTCCTCGGTGCGTCCCGCGACGAGCGACCCCAGCGGGATGTCCGTGCCGGCGCCGTGCCGGGTCAGCACGGTCGCGAGCGCCGCCTGCAACACCATGAACAGGCTGGTGCCCGTGTCGCTCGCGAACTTCGTGACCGCGCTGTGCAGTTCCGCGTCGATCTCGACGGGCACGATCTCCGCCGTCCGCGGTCCGCGAATGCCCGGGGCGGGAAGTTCGAGCCGGGACGGCATCCCGTCCAGCGTCTCGCGCCAGTACGCGAGCTGACGGGACCGGCGGCTGTCCGGGTCCCCGGGATCGCCGGCGAGTGCCTGCGACCACACCACGTAGTCGGCGTATCCGACGGGCAGCGGGTCCCATTCGGGTTCGCCGCCGTGTGAGCGGGCGGCGTATGCGCCCATCAGGTCACCGAGCAACGGCACCACGGACCATTCATCGACGGCGATGTAGTGCATCGCGAGGAGCAGCGCCTGGGTGCCGTCCGCACCGGTCACCAGATGCACCCGCAGCGGTGCGTGCTCGGTGAGGTCGAGGGGTGCCTGCGCCAACTCGAAGACCGTGCGGTGCACGTCCCCGTCGTCGACGTCGACGAGTTCGAGGGCGGGCCGCACCGCCTCCTGGGCGAACACGGTGTCCCCGACCTCGACGTACACGGTGCGCAGCGGTTCGTGCCGCGTCGTGACGTCGTCGAGAGCCTGCGCCAGGATCTCGGGGTCGACGGTGTCGCGAAGCTGCAGCGACAGTGCGTGACTGGCGCGGGCGTCGGCGCCCGCCGCCCGGAACTGCTTCCAGAACCTGCGTTGCGGCCCGGACAGCGGAAGCGTCTCGGGCCGGGGGTCCGACGCCGTCAGCACCGGCCTGCCGGTGGACGCGGCCGCCGCGACGATCGCGGAGAGTTCGGCCACCGTGGAACTGTCGAACACGTCCCGGATGCCGATGTCGACGGCGAACCGCCCACGGATCCGGCCCACCAGCCGCATCGACGCCATGGAGTTACCACCGAGGTCGAAGAAGTTGTCGTGGATGCCGACCGACGGCAGGTGCAGGATCTCGGCGAACGCTGCGGCGATCTCCTTCTGCTCCGGCGTCTGCGGAGTGCCGTCCCCGGTCAGGGCCGACCAGTCCGGCAGCGGCAGCGCCTTGCGGTCGAGTTTCCCGTTGGGGGTCAACGGAAGTTCGCCGTCCAGCACGACCACGAGAGTCGGCACCATGTAGTCGGGCAAGCGCGCGGCGGCGTGTTCCCGCACTGCTTGCGGATCGATCTGCCCGGCCCCGTGCCCGTCGGCCGGGGTGACGTAGCCGACGAGGCGGACGATGTCGCCGGACCGATCGGCGACGACCGCCGACTGCTTCACGGCCGGATGGCTTCCGAGGGCCGCGATGATCTCGCCGAGTTCGATGCGGAACCCACGGATCTTCACCTGGTCGTCGACGCGTCCGAGGAAGTCGATGTTGCCGTCGGCCCGCCAGCGCGCCCGGTCACCGGTCCGGTACATGCGGGTGCCCGCGTCGCCGAAGGGGCTGGGCACGAACCGGACCGACGTGAGGTCGGGCCTGCCGAGATATCCGCGCGCCAGTCCGCGGCCGGCGATGTACAACTCGCCCGCCACCCCCGGCGGCACCGGCTGCAGGCGGTCGTCGAGGACGTACGCCTGTTCGTTGGGGTCCGGGATGCCGATCGGCACAGCGGAGTTCCACCCGGGCTCCGCCTGCCACAACGTGTTGTTGACGGTGGCCTCGGTGAGACCGTAGGCGGCCAGCAGGTTGAGCCGCTCCGCCCACCGTCCGATCAGTTCCGGCGGCACGGTCTCCGTGCCCACCAGCACGGTACATCCCTCGGGGACGTCGCATCCGGACGGCAGCGCCGCCAGCAGGGACGGCGGAATGATCGCGTGCGTCACGGAATGCGCGGCCATGAAATCGGTGAGTTCCGGTCCGGCGACGCGGGACTCGTCGGGCACGATCACCACACGGGAGCCCGTGCAGAGCGCCATCGACAACTCGAAGACCGCCACGTCGAATCCGATCGACGCGAACTGCATCACCACCGAGCCCGGGACGAGTTTCATCCGCTGTTCGGCGGTGGCGACGAGGCTGGAGATCCCGTCGTGAGTGAGGATCGCGCCCTTGGGTTTACCGGTGGAGCCCGACGTGTAGATGACGTACGCGGCATGGTTCAGGCCCCGCGGGGGCTGCGGCACCGGTCCGTCGAACCCGGCCTCGAGCTCCGTGACGACGGACTCGTCGTCGAGCAGAACGCGAACGAGGCCGTCGGCCTCCGCGATGCGCGGGCTCTCCCCCACCGTGGTCGCCAGCACCCGCGCCGCGGAGTCGGCGAGCATGTAGGAGATGCGGTCGGACGGGTGGTTCAGGTCGAGCGGCAGGTACGCCGCCCCGAGCTTCAGCACCCCGAGCACGACCGCCACCATCTGCGAAGACCTCGGGACCGCGAGACCCACAACGTCTTCGGCCGAGACGCCGCGGCGATGCAGCAGCGCGGCGATCCGGTCGGCGCGGGCACTCAGCTCCGCATACGTCACCTCGCCCGCGGCGTCGACGACGGCCACAGCGTCGGGGGTCGCGGCGACGTGGCGCGCGAACGCCTCGTAGAACGTCTCCTCCGCCACCGGCTGTGCGGTGTCGTTGAACCCGTGCACCACCAGTTCACGTTCGTCGCCGAGGAACACGTCGAGGTCGCCGATGGCGCGCCCCGAGTCGGACGCGACGGCGCCGAGCACCTCGACCTGCCTGCGCGCGATCTTCTCCGCGGTGGCCTTGTCGAACAGGTCCGAACCGTATTCGAGGCGCAGTTCGACCCGGTCGTCGTCGAGGTACTCGGTGAAGTTGAACACCAGGTCGAACTTGGCCGTGCGTTCCTCGAACACCACCGGGGTGAGGGCCGATCCGGCGGCCTGCGCCGAATCGGACGTCCGGCTGTGGTAGCCGACCATCACCTGGAACAGCGGGTTCCGGGCCAGCGTCCGCGCCGGATTCACCTTCTCCACAACGGTTTCGAACGGAACGTCCGAGTGCGAGAAGGCCGCCAGGTCGGTGTCGCGGACCCGGGCCAGCAGCTGGTCGAACGTGGGGTTGCCCGACACGTCCGTCCGCAGCACCACGGTGTTGACGAAGAACCCGATCAGGTCGTCGAGGCCCTGTTCGCTGCGGCCGGCGACCGGTGCCCCGATCGGCAGATCGTCGCCCGCGCCGAGACGGTGCAGCAACGCCGCCGACGCCGCGTGCAGCACCATGAACATGCTGGTCCCCGACGTCCGCGCGAGCGAACGGAGCGCCCGCGTCGTCGCGGCGTCGAGCGTCGCCTCGATGGCGCCGCCCGCGAAGCTGGGCCGCGCCGGCCGGGTGCGGTCGGCGGGGAGCACCAACTCCTCCGGCGCCCCGTCGAGGGTCTTCGCCCAGTAGTCGAGTTGACGGCTGACGAGGCTGGACTTCTCCTGCGGGTCACCCAGGACGTCGCGCTGCCACAGCGTGTAATCGGCGTACTGGACGTCGAGCGGCTCCCAGCCCGGTGCCGAACCCTGCGCGCGAGCGGCGTACGCCGTCATCAGGTCCCGCAGGAACGGCCGGTCCGACCACTCGTCGGTTGCGATGTGGTGCAGCACGATCGCCAGCACCTGCTCGTCGCCGACCCGGATGAGGCTCGCGCGCACCGGGATCTCGGTGGCCAGGTCGAACGGCCGGCCGACGGTCTCGGTGACGAGCCGGACCAGATCGGCCCCGGTGCCGTCCACGACCGCGACGTCGGGGCGGACGTCGTCCAGGATCACCTGCACGGGTTCCCCGTCGTGCTCCCCGAACACGGTGCGCAGCGACTCGTGCCGCGACACCACGTCGGTCAGCGCCTGCTCGAACACCTCCGGGTCGAGTGCGTCCCGCAGTCGCAGGACGATCGGGAAGTTGTAGGCGACGGCGGGGCCCGCCCCATCCTGAACCGACGCCCCTTCCATCTGCTGCAGGAGCCAGAGGCGTTGCTGCGCAGCGGAGAGCGGCAGATGCTCGGGCCGTGGCCTGGCCGCCAGCACCGGACGCGTCGACGCGGTGTCGTCGCCGATCCGGGTGGCGAGTTCGGCCACCGTCGGCGCCTCGAACAGGTCGCGCATGGTGAGGTCGGTGTCGAGCGCGGCCCGTGCCCGGCTGATCAGCCTGGTGGCGAGCAGCGAGTGACCGCCGAGGTCGAAGAAGTCGTCGTCGACCCCGGGGGCGGGAACGCCGAGGATCTCGCCGAACAATTCGGACAGCACCCGTTCGGTGTCGGTGCGGGGTTCGGTGCGCGCACCGCCGCTCCGGCCGAGCACGTCGTCCGCGGACGGCAGCGCCTTGACGTCGAGTTTGCCGTTGACCGTCATCGGCAGCCTGTCGACCTCGATGACCGCGGCGGGCACCATGTAGTCCGGCAACGTTGCGCGCAGCGCCTGTGAGTACTTGTTAACGTCCGGCGGTTGATAAGTACTCACGGGTACGGCGTAGCCGACGAGCCGCTTGAACCCGCCCGGCCCCGAGTCGACGACGACCGCCGCCTGGCGCACGCCGTCCAGCGCTTCGAGCGCCGAGGCGATTTCGCCGAGTTCCACCCGGTGACCGCGGATCTTCACCTGATCGTCCGTGCGGCCCAGGAAGTCGAGGTTCCCGTCGTCACGCCGGCGCACGAGGTCACCCGTCCGATACATACGTACGGATTGACGGAACGGGTCGGCGACGAAACGCTCCGCCGTCAACGCGAACCGGTCGAGGTAGCCGCGGGCCAACCCCACCCCGGAGATGTACAGCTCACCGGGAACGC
Organism: Rhodococcus sp. ACS1; assembly: GCF_002300155.1. Classification (NCBI taxonomy): domain Bacteria; kingdom Bacillati; phylum Actinomycetota; class Actinomycetes; order Mycobacteriales; family Nocardiaceae; genus Rhodococcus; species Rhodococcus sp. ACS1. The sequence continues at coordinate 1,006,689 of NZ_NSDZ01000005.1, read as the reverse complement.
CGTCCGGAACCGGACGCAACCAGGCGTCCAGCACATAGGCGGACGTGTTCCAGATCGGTGTGCCGACGGTGGGCGTCGCGCTGTCGGCGGTGCCGGCACCGAGCGTGTTGATGGTGTACTCGGTGGGACCGTACAGGTTGTACCCGCACGTTCCGTCCGTGTCGCGCAACCGGTTCCACACCGAATCCGGCACCGCCTCGCCGCCGAGGAGTACGAGCGGCGGCCGGTGCCGCCCCGGACCGTCGTCGAGCAGACCCTCCTCGATCAGGTGCTGCGCGTACGTCGGTGTCACGTTGACGACGTCGATTTCGTGGGTGTCGCAGTAGGCGACGAGCGCCTCCGCGTCACGCCGCAGGTTCTCGTCGCAGATGTGGACCTCGTGTCCTTCGACCAGCCACAGCAGTTCCTCCCACGACATGTCGAACGCGAACGACACGGTGTGCGCGATCCGCAGTCGCCGACCGCCCGCCGCGGCGACGACCGGTTCGAAGATCGCCTCGCGATGGTTGAACTGCATGTTGGTCAGTCCGCGGTACGGGGTGACGACGCCCTTCGGCTTGCCCGTGGACCCGGACGTGTAGATGACGTACGCCGGATGGTCCAGGCGCCCCGGGGTTCCGGGCGCGAAACCGCCGAGTTCGGCCTCCGACAGCGGTGCGGACGCGACCGCGCCGAAGTCGAGGGTGTCGACGGCCAGCGTGTCGACGGTGGCCGCGGCGAGCGTCCCGGCGACGTCCGACGTGGTGACCATGACCGTCGGCCGGGCGTCGTCGAGCATCGCGACGAGGCGCTCGGCCGGATGGTCCAGTTCGAGCGGCAGGTACGCGGATCCGGTGCGCAGGACGGCGAACAGCGCCACCACCATCTCCACCGTCCGCGGCAGTGCGAGCGCGACGATCCGTTCCGGTCCCGCGCCGCGGCCCAGCAGCAGCCGGGCCATCCGGTTCACGTCGGCGTCGAGTTCGGCGTAGCTCACGGCGCGGTCCCCGAACACGAGGGCCGTCTCGTCGGGACGGACGAGCGCCGCGTCGGCGAACAGGTCGGCGATGGTCGCGTCGGGCAGGGCTTTCGGCTGGATCGGCACGGGTGTTGCGGCACCGGCGATTCCGCCGACCATGCCCGACAGGTCCGTGGACCACTCCTCGAGCACGGTCACGTACCGCGACAGCATGCGTTCGACCCGCGACTCCGAGATCTTCTCCGGGTGGAACTCGAACTTCACCTTCACGCTCACGCCGGGTGTCACGACGACCGTGACCGGGTAGTGCGTGTGGTCGATGCTGTCGCCACCGCTGATGTCGTGCGCCGCGTTGAGCGCCGACACCTGCTTCTCGTCCACGAAGTTCTGCAGCACGTAGAGCACGTCGAACAGTTGCCGGTGCTCGGAGACCCGCTGGATGGAGGCGAGCCCGAGGTAGTCGTACGGGGTCAGCGCCAACCGCTCGGACTGGATTCGCCGCAGCAGGTCGGCGACGGTCTCGTCGGCGCGCAGTGTCGTCCGGACGGGGACGGTGTTGAGGAACATGCCCGTCACCGCGTCGATGCCCGGGACCTCCGGTGGCCGTCCGGCCACGGTGGTGCCGAACACGAGGTCGCGGCGTCCCGTCTCGATGCCGAGTACGACCGCCAGCGCGGCGTTCAGCACCGCGTTGAACGTGACACCGGCGCCGCGGGCACCGGCCCGGAGCCGTTCGCTCAGGTCCTCGGACAGCACCGCGTCCCGGCGCTGCGGTGGCTCCGGCTCCCCGGTGATCGTCGCGGCGAGCAGTGTCGGCTCGTCGAGCCCGGCGAGGGCGTCGGTCCACGCCGACTGTGCGGCGTCCGCGTCCCGGGTGGCCAGCCACTGCAGGTAGTCCTCGAAGGACCCTTCCGGGGCGGCGAACCCGGTGTCGTCGCCGCCCGATTCGTACAGGGCGAGCAGCTGGCTGACGACGAGACCGTTGGACCATCCGTCCCACAGCAGGAACTGCCGGTTGATCACCAGTCGGTCGTGGGAATCACCGAGTCGCAACACCATTGCCCGCCACAGCGGCGGGGCGGTCAGGTCGAACGGTGTCAGCCGGTCCTGCGCCGTCAATTGTGCGGCGTAGGAGTCGCGTTCGGTCTCGTCGAGTTCGCGCAGGTCGAACTCGGCGACGGGCACGTCCAGTCCGGTGCCGAAGAACTGCACCGGCGCGGGCAGGCCCGCGCTGACGAATCCCGCTCGCAGCGTGGGGTTGCGGCGCTGCAGGGTCCGCAGCGCGGCGGCGAGCCGATCGGTGTCGAGGCGGTGCTCGAAGTCGAGGGAGAACTGTGCCGTGTAGATGTCGGTGCCGGAGTCGAACCCGGCCTGGAAGTACAGGCCCTCCTGCAGTGGCGACAGCGGCAGCACCGTGTCGACCCCGCTCGGGCTCGTCTGGACGATCCGGTCGATCTCGTCCTGCGTCAGCGTCACGAGCGGCAGGTCGGACGGCGTGAGCATCGCCGGTCCGTCGTGTGCTGCGGCGGCGTCGGCGAGTTCACGAAGGGCGGCCACCCAGCCGTCGCTCAACGCGACGGTGTCGACCTCGCTCAGGTCGGCGTCCGACCAGGCGAACACGGCCTGCAGTTCGGTGCCCTCTGCGGATTCCTCGCACAGCGCGTTGATCACCAGCCGGTACGGACCGCCGAGGTCGGCGTCGGGATCGGTTGCCAGGAAAACGGATTCGACCGCGGGAGTCCAGGGCCCGGGCGCGACGTGCGGCATGCGGCCCAGGTAGTTGAACAGCACCTGCGATTCGGACCGTGCCGCGAGGAGACCGGCGGTGCGCGCGTTGACGTACCGCAGCATGCCGTAGCCGATGCCGCCGTCGGGCGCGCCGCGCAACTGTTCCTTGACGTCCTTGAGCGTGTCGAATGCGCCCGTCCGGCTGCGCAACCGGACGGGGGTGACGTTAGTGAGCCAGCCGACCGTGCGGGAGAGATCAACGCCTTCGGCGAGTTCTTCGCGCCCGTGCCGCTCGAGGTCGACCAGCAGGTCGTTCTCGCGTCCGCGCTCGGCGAGCCAACGGTCGGCCGACAGTCGCAGCGCCGCGAGCAGCACGTCGGTGACGTCCGCGCCGACGACGGCGGGCACGGTGGTCAGCAGGGCCGTCGTCAGTTGCCGGTCCAGGCGGACCGTCCGCCGGGCGCCGCTGCTCACGACGGCATGCCCGTCGGTGCCGGGCACCAGGTCGGCGCCGGGTTCGGTGACCCGCAGCCAGTGGTCGAGTTCGGCCAGGCGGGCCGGTTCCTGCGCCTGCTCGGTAACGATGCGGGCGAATCCGCGCAGCGACGTGGGCACCGGGTCGAGTGCCGCGTTCTCGCCGCTGTCGGCGGCCACCCACGCCATGGCGAGGTCCTCGATCAGGGTCCGCCACGACACCCCGTCGATCACCAGGTGGTGCGCGACGAGCAGCAGCCTGCCCAGTTCCTGCGGGCCGGCGTCGAACCACACCGCCGACAGCATGGTGCCGTCGTCGGGGTTCAACCGGTCGGTGGCGGCGTCGGATTCGCCTGCCACCGTCTCGCGCAGCGCGTCGGCGTCGAGTCCGGTGACGTCGACGCGGCGCAATGTCACCTCGGCGGTGGCGGCGATCTCGAGCGACCACACGCCCGGTGCGTGCCGGGTGAGCGTCTGCCGCAGGCCGTCGTGGTGAGCGATCACCGAATTCAGGGCCGACGTGAGGACGGCACCGGTGGTACCGGCCGGTGTGTGCAGCAGAACTGCCTGGTTGAAGCGGTTCTTGCTGCCACTCCACTCGGACAGCCGGTGGACGACGGGCAGCGGCGGCAGAACGCCGATGCCCGACTCCTCCACCCGCGGCGTCTGCGGGACGGCCGTGGCCGCGACCAGTCGCGCGAGCGCGGCCGGCGTCCGTTCTTCGAAAATCTGCCGTGGGGTGACGGTGATCCCCTCCCGGCGAGCGAGATTCACCAGGCGGATGGCGAGGATGCTGTCTCCGCCGAGAGCGAAGAAGTCGTCGTCCACGCCGACGGTCCCGAGACCGAGAACCTCGGCGTAGTGGGCGGCGAGCACAGCCGCTGAGCCGCTCGCCACGACCGGCCCGGAGCTCGCCTGCGCCGAAGTCATGTGCGCGGAGAAGTCCGGTGCGGGAAGGGCTTTGCGGTTCAGCTTGCCGCTGGGGCCGAGCGGGAATTCCGCCACGTTCACGAACGCGACGGGCACCATGAACTCCGGCAGCGCCGAGGCCAGGCGCGCACGGACGTCGTCGAGATCGGCGTCCCCGACGACGTACCCGACCAGCTGTTGCCGACCGGGCCGGTCCGAGCGCACGACGGCGGCGGCCTGCCGCACGCCGGGGCAGGCGGCCATCTGGGCTTCGATCTCGCCCAGTTCGATCCGGAAGCCGCGAAGCTTCACCTGATCGTCGATCCGGCCGAGGTACTCGACGGCACCGTCCGCGTCGACCCGTGCGACGTCACCGGTCCGGTACATGCGGGTCCCGGCGCGGGAGAACGGGTCGGCGACGAAGCGCTCCGCGCTCAACCCGGGCCTGCCCAGGTAGCCGCGGGCCAGCTGCGGCCCGGACAGATAGAGCTCACCGGCGGCGCCCGCGGGCACGGGCTGCAGGTACCGGTCGAGCACGTAGAGTCCGGTGTTGGACGTCGGCAGACCGATCGGCACGGACGGCGCGGCCGCGTCGATTCCTTGAACGGACGCGGCATAGCTGACGTCGACCGACGCCTCGGTGGGACCGTAGAGGTTGTCGAGTTCCACCCCGGGCAGGAGTTCGGCGACGCGCCGCGCGGACGCCACGGGCAGCGCCTCACCGCTGCACGAGATGATCCGCAGACCGGTGCACCGGGCGGCGGCCGGCTCGGCGAGGAACACCTCGAGCATCGAGGGCACGAAGTGCACGCGCGTGATCGACTGCCGCACGATGACGTCGGCGAGGTACGCCGGATCCTTGTGACCGTCCGGCCGGGCCAGCACGAGCGTCGCCCCGGCGAGGAGTGGTCCGAAGAATTCCAGCACCGACACGTCGAAGCTGGACGGTGTCTTCTGGAACACGTTGTCCGAAGAGGTGATCGGGCGGAACCGCTGAACCCACAGCAGGCGGTTGACGATGCCGGCGTGCGGCACGACGACCCCCTTGGGCCGTCCCGTCGAGCCCGACGTGTAGATCACGTAGGCCGGGTGCCGCGGTGCGAGCGGGACACCGGTCAGCGGCTCGGGCGAGTACCGGTCGGCGTCGGACACCCAGACCTCCGGGACGCCGGACCCGGCAAACGCCACGGTGCCGTCCGTGAGCACGCACACCGGCTGCGCGTCGGCCAGCATGTACGTCAGCCGGTCCGCGGGGTACCCGGTGTCGAGCGGAACGTACGCGCCGCCCGCCTTCCCGACCGCGAGCAGCGCCACCATCAGATCCAGCGAACGCGGCAGTGCCACTGCGACCTTCGACTCGGGCGCCACCCCACGCTCGACGAGCAGCCGGGCGAGGCGGTTGGCGCGCGCGTGCAGTTCCGCGTACGTGAGGTGGTCGTCCTCGAACACGACGGCGACCGCGTCCGGTGTGCGCTCGGCCTGCTCCTCGAGCAGGGCCGTCACCGTCGTGTCGGGGAACTCCACGTCGACGTCGCGCAGTGCGGCCGCGATCGGCTCCCGCGACGCCAGCGGGACGGCGGACACGGTCTGGTCGACGTCCCGGGTCAGCTCGGCGAGATAGGCGATCGTCGACTCCGCGAACCGGGTGGCGGTCGCCGCATCGACGCGGGCGGCGTCGTACTTCAGCTCGAGCGTCAGCGCGTCACCGGGCACCACGATCAGCGTCATCGCGTACGGCGGATGCTCGTCGAAACGGATGCCGGTCAACTGCACCGCACCCGTGGGATCCGCGACCGCGCCGTCGCCGAGCGGATAGTTCTCGAACACGACCAGCGTCTCGAACAGGTTCTGCAGTCCCGCTTCCCGGCGCAGCTCGGCCAGTCCGAGGTACTGGTGGTCGAGCAGCGTCGACTGCTCGTGCTGCCACCGGGCGAGGGTCCCGGCCACCGTGTCGGTGGCCCGGTACCGCAGCCGGGTGGGAACGGTGTTGATGAACAGGCCGACCATGGTCTCGATGCCGGGCAGGTCGCCGCCGCGGCCCGACACCGTCGAACCGAACAGCACGTCCTCGCGGCCGGTGAGGCGGCCGAGGACCAGGCCCCACGTGCCGTGCACCAGCGTGCTGAGCGTCAGTCCGCGGGCCCGGCCCACCGCGGTGAGGGCGGCGGTGTCTTCCGACGGCAGCGCCACCCGGACACTGCGGATCCCGGACTCCCCCTTCGTCGTGGACGTCGGGAGTTCCACCGGCTCGGGAGCGTCTGCGAGCGCCTCCCGCCACACCGCGAGCGACGCCTGACGGTCCCGCGTCCCCAGCCATTCGAGGTAGTTCCGGTAGGGCGTCGGCATCGGCAGCGCCTGCGGCGTCCCCTCGACGCTGTACAGCGCCATCAGCTCCCGCAACATCACCGGCACCGACCACCCGTCGGCGACGATGTGGTGAATCGACTGCAGCAGAAGAAACTTCTGCGGCACATCCCCCGTCGCTTCGCTCGCCCCGGGTTCCACCCGCGCGAGCGTGTAGCGCAGCAGGGGTCCGCGGGCGAAGTCGAAGCCCCGCGCCCGGTCCGCCGCCAGCACCTCTTCCACGCGCGGCGCCGGATCCGCGACGCCGGTGAGATCGAGTACCTCCATCGGCACCCGGACGTCGTCGCAGACCACCTGGACCACCCGGCCGTCCGACACCGCCCGCACACCGACGCGCAGGGCCGCGTGCCGGTCGACGACCGCCTGCAGTCCGCGGTGCAGCGCCGCGGCGTCGACGGGCCCGGTCAGTTCGATCACCTGCTGCACCACGTAGGGGTCCGTGCCGGTGTCCTCGAAAGCCGACTGGAAGTAGATGCCCTCCTGCAGCGGTGTCAGCGGCAGCACGTCGGCCGCCCCCGCCAGCGCGTCCACATCCGACTGGGCCAGCGAGACGAGCGGGAAGTCCGAAGGCGTGTGACCGCCGAGGCCATCGACCCCGGCGAGCACCCGCAGCACCGCGGTCCACTCGTCGGCGAGGGCCCGGACGGCGTCGCGGGTGAGCACACCGGGAGCCCACGTCAGCGTCGTACGCAGCACCGGACCGTCGGCGCCGTCCTCGGCGATCACGTCGAACGCGAGGGCATGTCCGAGCGGCGTCCGTGGGTCTTCGGCGCCGCCCATCGCCCGCGGCAGCCAATCGGCGCCGTCGGCGGACGTCACCCGTCCGAGGTAGTTGAACAGCACCTGGGGTGTCGGCGCCTGCCCGAGTTCCGGTTTCGGCACGCCGAGGTAGCGCAGGGCGCCGTAACCGAACCCGGCACCCGGGATGCGGCGCAACTGGTCCTTCACCGCCTTCAGTGCGTCGGCGATGCCCGCCTCGTCCGCGGCCGCACCGGGGTCGAGCACCACCGGGTAGACGGTGGTGAACCAGCCGACGGTCCGGGAGAGGTCGAGGGCGGGTCCGTCGGTGCGGCGCACGAGGTCTTCCTCGCGTCCGTGCCCTTCGACGTCGAGGAGCAGGGGGCCGGGTTCGCCGTCCCGCCACCTCTGCAGCGCCACCGCGAAACCGGTGAGGAGCGCGTCGTTGACGTGGCCGTGGAACGCTGCGGGCACGGTGGAGAGCAGCGGCCCGGTGAACTCCGGAGACAATGTCACCGTGAGGGTGTCGGCGTCACCGGCGAGGTCGAGGGCCGGATCGAGCGCACGCGATCCGAGGAGCGGGTCTGCAGTGGCCGCGACGTCCGCCCAGAACGGCAGTTCGTGGTCGAACGCGCCCGACTTCGCGTGCTCGTCCAGCAATTCGGACCAGCGGCGCAGCGACGTCCCGACCGGAGGCAGTTCGGGGACGCCCCCGGCCGCCGCGGCGGTGCCCGCGCGGGCGAGGTCTTCGAGGATGATGCGCCAGGACACCCCGTCGACCACGAGGTGGTGCCCGATCAGCAGCAACCGGCCGGACCCCTCGGCGGCGGAGAAGAGGACGGCCTGCAGCATCGTGCCCGCGTCCGGGTCGAGCCGTGCGACGGCCGCCCTGGTCTCGCTGTCGAGTTGCTCGGCGCTGCCGTCGAATTCGACGACCCGGAGGATTCCGTCGACCGCCGCCGGGGACGGTTCGGGCACGGAGAGTGTCCAGCGGTTACCCCCGCGGCGGAGGCCGCTTCCGCTACCACGGACCAGCGTCGCGCGCAGGGCGTCGTGCCGCTCGAGCACCGCCGCCAGAGCCGCCCTCGCGGCAGGTTCGTCGAGGGCCGCCGGAGTCTGCACCAGCACCGACTGGTGGAACGCGGCGATCTCGCCGCCCCTCTCGGCGGTGCGCGCGACGATCGGGGTGCTGCGGACGTCACCGACGGCGACGTCGTCGGAGTCCACGGCGGCCGCGGTCCGGCCGTCCTGGACCCGGGCGAGCGCCTCGGCGGTGCGGAGCTGGAAGATCTCCCGTGGGCTGATCGAAAGCCCTTCCCGCCGAGCATGGTTGACCAGCTGGATCGCGACGATGCTGTCGCCGCCCAACGCGAAGAAGTCGTCGGTGACGCCCACCGATTCCACCCCGAGGACACCGGCCATCAGCGCACACAGGGTTTTCTCGGCGGCGGTGCGGGGCGCGACGTTCTCGCCTGCCGCGCCGAGGTCCGGCTCGGGCAGCGCCCGCCGGTCCAATTTTCCGTTGGGGGTGAGCGGGAACCGATCGAGGACGACGAACGCCGACGGCACCATATACTCCGGCAGCTTCGACGACGCCCAGACCCGCAGTTCCGCGACGTCCGGCACCGAATCCTGCTTCGCCACGACGTAGGCCGCGAGATACCGTGCACCCGACGGTGTTTGCCGCACGACGACGGCGCTGTGCCGGACGGCGGGATGCGACACGATGCCCGCCTCGACGTCCTCGAGTTCGAGCCGCATGCCCCGGATCTTCACCTGGTTGTCGGCGCGGCCGAGGAAGTCGAGGGTGCCGTCCGGCGCCCACCGGGCGAGGTCGCCGGTCCGATACAGCCGGGAACCGTCGTCCGCGAACGGGTTGGCGACGAAGCGGGACGCCGTCAGCTCCGGTGCGTCCACATAGCCGCGCCCGAGGAGGAATCCGCCTGCGTACAGTTCACCGCCGGTGCCGAGCGGCACCGGGTTCAGGTGGTCGTCCAGCACGTACAGCTGGGTGTTGGGGTTCGGGCGCCCGATCGACGTCGCTATCCGCGCGGCGTCCTCCCGGTAGATCACGTGCGATACCCCGATCGTCGCCTCCGCCGGACCGTAGCCGTGGTACATCGTGATGGCCAGTTGCGCTCGGAACCTCTCGAACAGCCGGGGTGTGAGAACCTCACCGCCGCACCACACGTGCTTCAGCGCCGACATCCGGTCCGTGCCCCGGGACAGGTCGAGCAGCACGTCCAGCATCGACGACACGAGGTAGACGAACGTCACCGACTCGCGCGCGATCAGGTCCAGGAGATACTGCGGGTCCCGTTCCCCGCCGGGCTCGGCCACCACCAGCCTGGCACCCGCCACCAGCGGCAGCAGGATCTCGTTCACGGAGATGTCGAAAGACAGCGGCGCCTTGAACAGCGACGCGTCCGAAGGCCCGAATCCCAGGATCTCGTCGCGCTGCCACAGCAGTCGCGCGCAGACGGCCTCGTGCCGGATCATGGCCCCCTTGGGCCTGCCCGTCGAACCCGACGTGAAGATGACGTACGCCAGCCGCGCACCCTGCACGGTCACGGCGGGCGGTTCGGTCGGCTGCCCGGCGTGCGCCCACGCCACGAGGTCGACGGGCACGGCCCGCTCCCCCGCGTCGGTGACCCCGCCGGGGCCGGTGAGAACGAGGGCGGCCCCGGCGTCGGCGAGCACCGACGTCCGGCGGTCCTCCGGCCACGACGGGTCCAGGGGCACGAACGCCCCACCCGAGCACATGACGGCGAGCAGTCCGATCACCATTTCCGTGGAGCGCGGAAGGCCGATCGCCACAACAGTTTCCGACCCGACACCGCGGTCCAGGAGGTGGTGGGACAGCTGCGCCACCCGCTCCCCGAGCTCCCGGTAGGTGAGCCGGACGTCGCCGGCGATCAGGGCCTCGGCATCAGGCGTCCGCGCCACCTGGGCGTGGAACAGTTCGGGGACCGTCACGGATTCCTGCGGGGACGCGGTGTCGTTGAACTCCACCAGCAACTGCCGGCGCTCGGCCGCGGTCATCGGATCGAGCGACGCGATGGGCTGCGCCGGGTCGGCGACGATCTGCCCGACGAAGTGCTCGAGCCGACGGTGGTGTTCCTCGAGTTCGGCCCCGAGACCGGCCGGGGCCCGGAGGTCGATCTGGATGGGCTCCGAATCCTGCCCACCGCGGATCGAGAAGTCGAGGTCGCGGACCGGTCCGGTCGCCGAACCGCGCACCCACGCCGGGAATCCGCCGAACGTCAGCGAATGCTCGAACATCATGGAATTGATTCCGGGACCGAAGATCTGGCGGTCCGGGTCGATCGACCGCAGTTCGCGGGCGAGGTCCTCACCGCGGTAACGCCCGTGCCGCAGCACCGAGATCAGCGTCGTGTCGATGCGGGTGGCGAGCTCACCCACCGTCATCTCGGGATCCACCTGCACCCGGAGCGGCAGGATCGTCGAGCACATCCCCGGGATGCGGCGCAGTTCGCGCCCGACCCGCGCCGTCATCGGCAGCGACAACGTGAGGTCGCGGCGGCCGGTGAGCCGGTGGATGTATGCCACGACCGCGGCGAGCGGCAGCCGGGTGCGCCGGATCCCGGCATCGGAGGCGAAGGCGTAGAGCGCGTCGGCGTCGTCCCCGTCGATCTCGACGAGGGCGGAGATCGGCGTCCCGGAGTGGTCGACGACCTGCGGGAGCAGGCGGGGCGGTTCCGGCGCGTCGACGACCTGCCGGATCCAGAAGTCGCGGTCGGATTCGAAACGCTCCGAGGCGCGGTAGTCGCGATCGGACGCCACGAGGGAGTCGAGCGGCCACGGCGCCGTGGACGTCTCGAGTTCCGGATGGTCGTATCGATGGACGACGTCCGCCACGAGCAGGGTGATGCCGTACCCGTCGATGAGGCTGTGGTGGTAGCGCTGGTACCAGATCACCGACTCGTCTCCGGTGCGCAGCAGGGCGTGTCGGAACAGCGGTTCGTCGCCCTCGATGTCGACGACCGTCTCCATGTCGCGGTCCATCCACGCGCGCGCACTCGCTTCGGGATCCTCTTCGCGGCGCAGGTCGACGACGCTCAGGGTCCACTCGCCGGGCGCTGTCGGCACCTGGAGCAATTCGTTGCCTTCACCGCGCTCGAAGCGCACGTGCAGGGCGTCGGCCCGTGCGACGGTCTTCCGAATCGCCGCGACCGTCCGGTCCAGATCGATCGGGCCCGCGACCTCCACGACGAGCGAGAGGTTGTAGACCGGGCTGCGCGGGTTCAGCTGCTGCCCGACCCACACCTCGGACTGCGCGGCCGTCACCGGCAACGCGACAGGCGTCGAACTGGCGCCCATCGAGGAAGAAGCGCTCTCAGCCGAAAGATGCTGAAGGCGAGCAGCCGCCGAGTGGTCCGGAGACATGGGTGATCCGATCGTCCGTCGAGAGCGCCCGTCCAACGACGGGCACCCGAGGAAGTTTAGGTTAGGCTACCCACCAGCAACAAGCCGGTTGCCAGCAAGTTCACAGGCGATGGTTATCACGGCGGCAGTTTCGGTTCAATCTCCCCGGCCGCGTGTCCCCCGCACTGCCAACAGAATTCCCCGCGCCAAAGCGGTCACTACGTCGGGTTTTGCCCCATAAACATACCGTGCGTTCGTTCACTCGGGAGGCCCGGGCGATGCCGGTTTCCGGGGGCAGCCGTCCAGCAACCGCAGCCGCCCGGCAAACCTATTCGTGCCAGACCGCGGTGTTCCCGCCCCGGCGCTTGGCGGCGTAGAGGGCGATATCGGCGTGATGGAGCAACTCGTCGACCGTGCGAGCCGACGTACTGCGCGCCATCCCCACACTGATCGTCACGACGAGCAGTTCGTCGCCGACGTCGATCGGCGTCATGATCGAGGCGAGCATCCGGTCGACCACGTCGTCGGCGTCCAGTTCGTCGATGTCCGGAAGGATCGCGACGAACTCGTCGCCGCCGAGTCTGCCCACCGCGGACGGCGTCCGCATCGCGTGCCGCAGATGCTCGGACACCGCCTGCAGGATGGAATCGCCGACGCGATGGCCCCGGGTGTCGTTGACTTCCTTGAACCCGTCCACGTCGAGGAACAACGCGACCGCCGGACCCACGCCGGGCTCGAACAAGCGCTGCAGATGCTCCGTGATGGCGGCGCGATTGAGCAGCCCGGTGAGACTGTCGTGCGTGGCCTCGTGCAGAAGCAGCGCATGCGCCTCCTCCGCCTGCTTCTGGGCGGTGACTTCCGCGGTGACATCCCGGAAATGCACGACCAGCGCGCCGGCGTCGGCCGCGGCGGTCACCTCGATCGTCGCCCCGGGCCGATACAACGAATCCACCCGGGTCTGCTGCTGAGTCCCGGTGGCGAGAACCTTGCGGCACAGTGCGTCGAAGTAGCTGCCCTGCGTTTCGGGGAGAACCTCGGTGACGACGCGGCCGAGCAACTCCTCCCGCGACCGTCGTACGTGCCGCAGGCAGACGGAGTTGACGTAGATGATCCGAAGGTCCTCGTCGAGCGCCAAGAACCCCAGGCCCACCCGGTCGAGCAGAGACGCGAGCTGGGCGTCCCGGCCGGCGACGTGTCCGAGTTCGATGACGACCCCCGTCAACTCGACGGGATCCCCGGACGCATCGGTGGTGACGTCGATGCTGCGGGTGAGGATGTACCGGGTCGACCGATCCGTCAGCACGATACGGAACACGCATTCCGCGCCGACCGAGCCGGCCGTGTCTTCGAACATCCGGCGCACCGTGCCGATGTCCTCGGAATGGACGCGCTCCCGCCACAATTCGAGCGGCGGCAGGGAACCGTCGTCCCCGAAGATGGCGGCGGCCTTCTCGTCCCACCACAAGGTGCCGTTCACGACGTCGTACCGGACGATGCCCACCCCGAGGCGCGGAATGCCCAACGCCATCAGGTCCTCGCCGTCACCGTGATCGCCCCCCAGCCACTCGAAGATCCACCCTACTCACAACGGTGGCGGCAGCCACCGGTCAGTTGGCGAGGAACTCGAGCAGTACCTTGTTCACCACTTCGGGCTGTTCGAGGTAGCCGTAGTGCCCCACGTCGGGGATCTCGTAGTACCGGGCCGACGGGATCGCCTCGGCGACCTCACGCGAGAGGTACGGCGGAATCATCCTGTCGTCGGCGAAACCGACGGACAGGCACGGCGCGGTGATCGCCCGGTAGGCCTGCCTGCGGTCGAAGCTGCGGTCCATCTCCATCTGCGCGCGCACACCGTCCGACGTCCGGCCGCCGCTGAACTCGAACAGGTCGAGCCAGTCGCGGGCCGTGTGCGGGTCGACGAGCGACGCGGGCGACAGGTTCATCACGGCGGTCACCGCGGCCCGGTACTTGGCGGGGAGTTCGACCCCGCTGTCGTGGAGGGCGCGCTCGCCCTCGGTGAGGGTCTGCTGGAAGTAGTCCATGCGGGCGTGGCCGGCGAGGAAGGCCGCCTTGAGCACGAGATCAGGGCGGGACAGTGCCAGTTCCTGCGCGACACGGGCGCCCATCGAGGTGCCGACGACACGGGCCGGTCCGCCACCGAGGTGCTCGATCAGTCCCGCGGTGTCCGCGACGAGGTCGTCCATGGTGATCCCATCGACGCTCTCACCGGACGGCGCGATGCCCCGGTTGTCGAACGTGCAGACGCGGTAGCCGGCGTCGACGAGCGCGGGGGTCTGATGCAGATCCCACACCCGCCCCGGGCTTCCGGTTCCCATGATGAGCACCACTAAATCGCCGGATCCCTTGACCTGGTAATTCAGGGGGATCCCGTTGATCGTGGCGATCGTCATCTTGCCTTCCTTCCCTGGGCGGTCTCACCGAACTAGATTGGATAGCCTAAGCTGGCTTCGCCGCCGCTCAAAAGCGGCGCTGACCGACAAGCTCGTCCAGGAGGACCGCGTTGAGAGTCGCCACACTCGGATATCAAACCTGGGGTCACCGTACCCTGCAGGCCCTGCTCCAGTCCGACCATGAGGTCGTCCTCGCGATCACCCACCCCAAGAGCGATCACGTCTACGAACAGATGTGGGCGGACTCCGTCGCCGACCTGGCCACCGAGCACGGGGTGCCCGTGCACATCGCCACCAAGCCGGACGAAAACTTCAAGGCCGCCCTGAAGCAGGCCGACCCGGACATCGTCGTCGCCAACAACTGGCGCACGTGGCTGCCGCGGGACGTCTTCGACTCTCCCCGCTACGGCACCCTCAACATTCACGATTCGCTCCTGCCCAAGTACACAGGATTCTCCCCGCTCATCTGGGCGCTCATCAACGGCGAGGAAGAAGTCGGCCTCACCGCGCACCTGATGGACGAGGAACTCGACGCCGGCGACATCGTTTTGCAGAGGTCGACGCGGGTCGGGCCGACGGACACCGTCACCGATCTGTTCCACCGCACCGTCGACATGATCGGCCCGATCACGCTCGACGCGCTCGCACTGATCGAGTCCGGTCGCACGGACTGGACGCCGCAGGACCGCTCGCAGGCCACGTTCTTCCACAAGCGTGCCCCCGAGGACAGCCTCATCGACTGGACGTGGCCCGCCGACGCCATCGAACGCCTCGTCCGCGCGCAGTCCGACCCGTACCCGAACGCCTTCACCCATTTCAAGGGTCAGCGTGTCCGGGTTCTGAAGGCCGCCGTATCCGAGGGAAATTACGGTGGAACGCCCGGGCGTGTCTTCATCCACGAAGGCGACGGAATGGTCATCGTCGCCGGACCCGACGCCCGCACCGGACAGAACAAGGGCCTGAAGATCCAGCGCGTCCGCCTCGACGACGGCACCGAACTCGCCGGGACCGACTTCTTCCCCCACGGCGGCGGCTACCTCAGCTGACGCCCGTGCGCCTTTCTGGTAGTGGGTGCTACCAGAAAGGCGCACGGGGCGGAACGCCCTACCGCCCCTCCCACGCCGACCACAGCTCGGCGTAGCGTCCGCCGGCCTCGACGAGCCGGGTGTGCGGACCTTCCTCGACGATCCGGCCGTGTTCCAGGACGACGACCCGGTCTGCGGCAGCCGCCTGCGTCAGCCGGTGGGCGACCACCAGCGTCGTGCGACCGCGGGTCGCGGCCTCCGCCGACGCCTCGAGTTCCCGGGCACCCGCGCTGCCCGCTTCGGCCGTCGCCTCGTCCAGGATCGCGACCGCCGGGTTCGCGAGGACGAGTCGCGCCAGGGCCAGCTGCTGCGCCTGGGCGGCGGTCAACTCGTGTCCGCCCTCCCCGACCACGGTGTGGACCCCGTCGTCCAGAGCGGTCACCCAGCCGTCGGCGCCGACGGCCTTCAATGCCATCGCCGCGTCCTCCTCGGACGCGTCGGGTGCCGCGAGCCGCAGGTCGTCGATCAGCGGTCCGGCGAACACGTGGACTTCCTGGCTGACGATCGCGACCCGGCGACGGAGGCCACCCGGCTCGAGGTCCGCCAGCGCGGTTCCGCCGATCCGCACCGAACCGGCCGTCGG
Organism: Rhodococcus sp. ACS1; assembly: GCF_002300155.1. NCBI lineage: Bacteria > Bacillati > Actinomycetota > Actinomycetes > Mycobacteriales > Nocardiaceae > Rhodococcus > Rhodococcus sp. ACS1. Next base: position 991,053 of record NZ_NSDZ01000005.1, on the reverse strand, counting down.
GACGATCGACCCGGCCGCGATCGCCGCGACCGTCGTCTTGCCCGCCCCGGTCGAGCCGACGAGGGCGACACGTTCACCCGACTTCACGTGCAGGCTGATGCCGTGCACCACTTCGTGGCTGCCGTCGTAGGTGTGGCGGACGCCGTCGAGTTCGAGCGTCGCGTCCGTGTTCTCCCCGGCGGCGGCGGTCCCGGCGGAGGATTCGTCGTCGAGGTCGACGACGCCGACGAGCCGCGCCAGGCTCGCACCGGCAGACTGCACCTCGTCGAACGTGTACATCAGCATGCCGATCGGATTGAACAACCGGTGGAAGAGCAGCGCCGCGGTCGTGGTCTGGCCGACTGTCACGATGTCCGCGTTCACCAGGGCGAATCCGGCGGCGAGGATGGTGGCCAGCCCCACGAACTCGGCCCGGTTGCCGCGTCCCGCGAACCGGGTGAACAGTGCGAAGACGCCGACGGACAGGTCGCGGGCCTTCTCCGACGCGCCGTTGATCTGACCCAGGTGGCTGTTTTCCAGGCCGTAGGCGCGCACCGTCCGGGCACCCTGCATGCTGCTGATCAGGGCCTGCGAACGCTCCCCCATCGCGACGCGTTCGGCGGCGTACACCGGCGCCGACCGCGGCAGGTACCAGCGCATCGCCAGCGCGTACATCGGCAGCGCCACCATGCCCGCGAGCCCGAGCCGCCAGTCGATGCCGAGCATCGTGACCATGCTCAGCACCACCAGCAGGACCGCCGTGACGAGATTGGGGACCACGTCGGTGACGGCCTTGCCGATCACCGCGACGTCGTCGCCGACGCGCGACAGCAGGTCGCCCTTGCCGACCCGTTCGATCGTCTGGATCGGCAGCCGGAGCGCCCGGTCGACGGTCCGCTCGCGCAGGTCCGCCAGGATTCCCTCGCCGAGACTGCGGATCAGGTACGACGCGAACCCGGCGCACAGTCCGCCGATCACCGCGGCGGACGCGATCACCGCGACCACCCAGCCGACGGTGGACGGCGGCGCACCGTCCTGGACGCGGTCGACGAGGACGCCGAAGACGTAGACGGGGACCAGCGCCATGCCGGCCGCGACAGCCGCCACCAGCAGCGTGAAGACGCTCCGGCCGCGGCGCTGTCCCAGCTCGTACCTCAGCCACGCCCACGTGTCGCGCGCGTTCGCGATGGGAAGCAGTTCACTCATCGCAGGACCGCCTGACTGTAGTTCGCGTTCTCGGTGGCCAGTTGCGAGTGGGTGCCCTCACCGGCCACCGTTCCGTCGTCGAGCACGACGACGCGGTCGGTGACGGACAGCAGCGCGGGGCTGCTCGTGATGAGGATCGTGGTCTGGCGATCCGGGGAGCCGCGATGCCGGAGGTCCGCGATTCCGCCCGCGATCGTGTGTTCGGTGACGGCGTCCACCGCCGTCGTCGGATCGTGCAGCACCATCACCGGCGACTGCGCCACGAGTGCGCGTGCCAGGGCGACGCGCTGTCGTTGACCACCGGACAGCGAGGACCCGCGGTCGGCGACCTCGTGGTCGAGCCCCTCGGGGTGCGCTTCGACGACGTCGACCGCCGCGGACGCGGACAGCGCCGCGTGTACCTCGGACGCCGTCGCGCCGGGCCTGCCCGCGGTCACGTTCGAGGCGACGGTTCCGGAGAACAGGTCGCCGTTGTGCGGTTCGACGAGCAGCGTCCGGCGGGCGTGCGAAAGATCCGCGTCCGACAGCCGGACCCCGCCCACCGTCAGTTCGCCGTCGTAGCGGTCGGGCGGAACCTGCCCGGACAGCAGCGCGGCCAGCGCCTCCGCGTCCTGGGGGCGGTACGCGACGACGCCGAGCAGTTCGCCGGGGGTGACCCGGAGGTCCAGTCCGCTCAGGGACCGGTAGGACACGCCGGTGAGGCTGAGTTCGCTGCCGTCGAGTGTCCGGCCCGACCCGGCGGGCAGCAGGGGTTCCGCGTCCAGTACGAGTGCGAGGCGGTCCGCCGACGCGCGGGCGAGGGCGAGGAACCCGGGCAGGCCGGCGAGAACGCCGAGCGGTTCGATGAAGAACTGGGACAGTCCGACGACGGTGATCAGTTCGCCGATAGTGATGCGGCCCTCGAGCGCGAACCAGCCCGCGAAACCCGCGACCCCGACGGCGAGGAGTGCGCTGACGGTCATCGACACCCCGGCGAACACGGCGGAACTCTTCGCCGTGTGCAGGGTGGCGCCGAGTGCGTCGCGGCTGGCCGCCCGGTACCGGCGCGACGCCGACACCTCGGCGCCGATCCCGCGCAGGGGGCGGAGCCCGCTCACGAGGTCGGTGGCCATCGCGGACGCCCGCGCGACCGCCGCCTGCTGGTCGGTGGCGCGGCGGGTGATCAGCGGTGCCGCGAGTTGGAGAAGTCCGAGGATGACGGGGGTGCCGATCAGGACGGCGAGGCCGAGGGGCACGTCGATCAGCAGCAGGGCGATCGCGGATCCGATCGCCGCGGTGAGGGCCGCGGCGGCGCGCGGGGTGATGTCCGCGATCCAGGCCGCGCGGTCGGCGTCCGACGTCGACACGGACAGCAGCTCACCGGCGCGCAGCTCGGTGCGCACCCCCCGCGGGTCGAGGATGCGGTGCGCGACCTCCATCCGCAGCTGGTGGGCCTCGTTCTGCATCGCCACGACGATGAAACGCGCACCGTAGCGCCAGGCCGCGGTGAGCACCAGGAACAGCAGTGCGAGGGCGCACAGCCACACCGTGAGCGCGAACACGTCGCCGGTCGCGACGGCCCGGTCGACGATCACACCGATCGAGATCGGGACCAGCGTCTCGGCTACCTGATGCAAGCAGACGAGTACGGTGCCGATGCCCAGCCGTCCCCGATTCCGCACCAGGGTGCGACGCAGAATTGCGGTGCCACCAGTCTTCACGCGCGTAACTCCCAACGCCGACGCTTCCCCACCCACCACAAAGTAAGCGGACCCTAACTAGATGAACCCTAATCGATGGGCAACTAGCGTTGACATGCCCGGTTCTCATAGAGTCGCCGATACGAACTACTGCGCGTGACGCAGCAGCAAGCCCGAGAGGACAAAGATGGCCGCGAAGACGACCGCCGAAAACGACATCGCGGACGAGGATCTCGAACCCCTAGCCGACGAGACCGCTCGCCAGGCGCAGCGTGTTGTCGCTGCATACGCCGAAGATGCCGACGAGTGCAGGATGCTGCTCTCGATGCTGGGAATCGGACCCACCTCCAAGCTCGACTGAGAATTTCATCCACTTCGACTGCGAAGGAAGCCCGTGGCTGCCAGTTCGGAATCGTCAGCATCGTCATCACGCTCGACTTCTGATCCGGTTTCCGGGCAAGCCGACTTCGTCGTCGTCGCGAACCGACTCCCCGTCGATCTCGAACGCCTTCCGGACGGCACCACCCGCTGGAAGCGCAGCCCCGGTGGCCTCGTCACCGCGCTCGAGCCGATCCTGCGCCGCAACAAGGGCGCATGGGTCGGCTGGGCGGGGGTCCCGGACGCGGAACTCGATCCCGTCGTGGAGGACGATCTCGAGCTGTACCCGGTTCCGCTGAGCGCCGCGGAGATCGCCGATTACTACGAGGGCTTCTCCAACGCCACCCTGTGGCCGCTGTACCACGACGTCATCGTCAAGCCCGAGTACAACCGCGCCTGGTGGAACGCCTACGTCGAGGTCAACCGCCGTTTCGCGGAGGCCACGTCGAAGGCTGCCGCGCAGGGCGCCACCGTGTGGATCCAGGACTACCAGCTGCAGCTCGTTCCGAAGATGCTGCGCATGCTCCGACCCGACCTCACCATCGGGTTCTTCCTGCACATTCCGTTCCCGCCGGTGGAACTGTTCATGCAGATGCCGTGGCGCACCGAGATCATCGAGGGCCTGCTCGGCGCCGATCTGATCGGGTTCCACCTCCCGGGCGGTGCCCAGAACTTCCTCTACCTGGCCCGCAAGCTCGCCGGCCAGCAGACGTCCCGCGGCAACGTGGGCGTCCGCTCCAAGCTGGGCGTCGTGCAGGTAGGTTTCCGCACGGTCCGCGTCGGCGCGTTCCCGATCTCCATCGACTCGGGGCAGTTGGACGAGCAGTCCCGGTCCAAGTCCATCCGGGACCGCGCCAGGAAGATCCGCAAGGAACTGGGCAATCCCAAACACATCATGCTCGGCGTCGACCGCCTCGATTACACGAAGGGCATCGACGTCCGCCTCGCCGCGTTGCACGAACTGCTCGACGAGAACCGCGTCGACCCCGCCGACACCGTGCTCGTGCAACTCGCGACACCCAGCCGCGAGCGCGTCGAGAGCTACGTCCACATGCGCGGCGAGATCGAGCAGTCGGTGTCGCGGATCAACGGCGAGTACGGCGAGGTCGGCAGGCCCGTGGTGCACTACATCCACCGGCCCATCCCCCGCGACGAACTGATCGCGTTCTTCGTCGCCGCCGACGTGATGCTGGTGACCCCGCTGCGGGACGGCATGAACCTGGTCGCCAAGGAGTACGTGGCGTGCCGGAGTGATCTCGGCGGCGCGCTGCTGCTCAGCGAGTTCACCGGTGCGGCCGCCGAACTGCGTCAGGCGTTCCTGTGCAATCCGCACGATCTCGACAGCGTCAAGGACGCGATGGAGCAGGCCCTGAACCAGCCGAAGGAGGACGGCCGACGCCACATGCGGGCCCTGCGCAGGCAGGTCCTCGCACACGACGTCGACCGGTGGGCCCGGTCCTTCCTCGACGCCCTCGCACACGGCGGCGCCGCGGGCCCCGCGCTGATCGCTCCCGCCGAGGCTTCCGAGTCCGACTACACCGAAGACGCGACCGGGAACAGCTGACCTCCCCGGCTCAGCTGACCGGACGTCACCAGGAAGGCGACGAAGTCGCGGATCGTCTCGTCGGCGGGACGTGGGGCGTAACCGAGTTCGGACCGCGCCTTGCCACCGTCGACGACCGGCGCCGCGAGCAGCGCCGACATCGCCGACCGCGACAGCACGTCCGACCCGAAGCGGGTCCCGATCGGTTCGGCGATCGGCAGCACGCGTTCGATGACACTGAGCGGGAACGAGTACAGCGGCCCCCGACGGCCCGCCGCACGCGCTGCCCTCCTCACGACATCATGCATGCCGAGCATGTGCCCCGAGATCAGGTAGTTCTCACCGGTCCGGCCCTTCTCGCCTGCGGCGATCAGTCCGGCGGCGACGTCGCGGACGTCGACGAAGTCGAACCCGCCCTGCACCGCCGCGGGCACCCGGCCACGAGCGGCGTTGCGCAGCAACGCGTTCACCCGCGACAGTCCGTAGTCGGCGGGCCCGTACACCCCGGTGGGGTTGCAGATCACCGCGTCGAGGCCGGCGTCGACCACCTCGCGGAGTTCGATCTCGCCTGCCCATTTCGACCTGTCGTACACGGGGATCGACGCGTCGACGGACCTCGGCGAGTACTCGTCGAGCGTTCCGCCGCAACTGCTCTGGTCGAAGGAGTGCACAGAACTGCAATGCACCATCCGCCGAACTCCCACCGCGAGAGCGGCTTCGGCGACGGTGCGAACACCCTTGGTGTTGACGGTCCACGCCAGGTCGTCCTTCTGGGCGAGGGTGATCATCGCGACCAGGTGGTAGACCACCTCGGCGCCGTCCAGCGCCTGCTTCATGGATTCGACGTCGAGCACGTCGGCGTTCACCCAGGTGACCCCGTATTCGGGTGCGTACCGGGAACGGACGCGGTCGATGGCAGTCACCTCATGCCCTGCCTCGACCAACAGATTCAGCAGATTGTTGCCCACGAATCCCGCGGCGCCGGTTACTGCAACCTTCATCGACGACTCCCCGTTCGGTTGTGGCCGTGCGACACAGCGTCGTGCGTCGGCACCCGGCCAGGAAACCCCGAGACTACTAGAACTTGTTTCATTTTGTGAAGGGGGTGGCTCCGCCCCGTGAGTACTTCTTAACCGCCCGACGTTAATAAGTACTCACGGGCAGCGCAGCTACACCGGGGTCAGCTGATCGACGAGCCAGCGGTCGTCGACCTTCTGCAGCGACACCCGCACCCGGCTGCCCGACGTTCGGGCGTCGGGGGCGTCGGCGCTCGTCGTCGTCTGGTTCAGGTACAGCAGAACCACCGCCTCGTCGGGTGTGGTCGACACCGGCGCGGCGGCCTGCACCGACACCTGCACGGTGAGTTGCTTCTGCTTGGCGCCCGGTGCGATGGTCTCCTGGACGAGCGTGGTGTAGTCGTCACGGAACGAACCGGTGAGTCCGTCTGCGGCAGAGGCCAACTGGTTGTCGACGTCGGCGAAGTCGTACGCCAGCATCGCGACGGCCTGCTTGCCCGCGGCGTCGACGGCGTCGATGCGCGCCTGCTCGGAGAGTTGATCCTGCCGGTGGCCGTACCAGAGGAAGCCCACCCCGACGGCGAGCGCGACCACCACGACCGCGGCCGCGATCTTCAGCGCTGCGCCCTTGGTGATTGCGAACTTTCGCTTGCCTTCGTTGTTGTCGCTCATGGGACGAACTCCACCTTCGATGCGGTCAACTTGCCGTCGACGTCGCTGATCGTCACCCGCATCCGGAAGTCGCGCGGTGAGGGTTCCGGCTGTTCCTTGCTGCTCACCATCGTCCGCGCGGCCACCAGGACGTTCGCCGAGATCGACGTCTCGGTACCGTTCTCGATGCCGGCCTCGATGACCTCGCCCTCGGTGGTCACGTTCGCGTCCTGCACGACACCGACGAACGGATCCTCCCGGCCCTGGAACTCTTCGAGGAACTGGCCGGAAGCACCGGCGACGATTCGGGCGACGTCGTCCTTCGCGGTCTCGGGGTGGATGGTCGTCAGGTTGAGCACCGTCTGCCGGGCCGTGTCGACGAAGGCTTGACGGCGGTCGTCCCGTTCGCGCGCGGACAGCTGGTCGAGCAGCAGGACTACCGCCGCGACGACCAGTGCGACAATCACCACCGCCGTAACGCCCCACGCGAGCAACGACTTCAGGGACCGACCCTGCTTCGGCGCCTCGATCGGCGGCGCCTCGGACGCCTGTGGTGCGGACGTCGTCGTGGAGACCTTCTCCGCCTCGGGAGTGGCCTGCGCGACCGCCGGCTTGGCGAGGACCACCGGCTTCGGGGCCTCGGTCTCCCCCACCGGCGGGCCGGCGTGCCGGACGGCCCGGCGTCTCGTCCGGTCCGTCGATGCGGGTGTCTGCTGCGCCTGATCCGCGGAGTCGGTCACGCGCTCGTCCGTGCCGGAACTCAAATCTGCTGACCTGTCATCATCGTCTGCCACGTCGAGTCCTTTCCCTGCACCGCCAGATCCGGTTGGGTGTACGTCTTTCCATCCGAACCAATGAAGCTACCGGTGGCCGGGTCGTAGGGCACGGCCGCGACCGGTGCACCCGCGGAGCCTTCGTAGGAACTCGGAACGGCTGTGTACGAGGGTACATCCGGCGGCATGATCGGCCCGTACGGCGGGTTGTTGCCCGACGCCTCCCAGCCCTCGCGGCATGCCTCGACCGTCGGTGCGCGGCGTCCGGGGAACTCCATGCACGGGAGGTTCCGCGCGCCGCGCACGACGGACGGGTCGTCCGGAGCGGCCTTGCAGTACAGGTCGTTCGGTGTCGCGATCGGGTCGGTCTGATCTCCCGACCGGCGTTGGTCGGGGGGCAGGAATCCCGTCGTACACGCCGGGGGGTCGTGCAGTTGCAGGGCGAAGTCGACGATCGCGCCGTCCTCCACGGGCCCGCCGGTCGCCGCCGTCACGAGCGCCGCGGTCAGCGGCGGGTAGATGACCAGCACCTGCTCGATGCTCTTGTTGTAGATCACCCCGACCTGCCCGACGCTCACCAGATTCCGCAGCAGGATCGGCAGCGTCGGCTGCAGGTCCTGGAACAGCTGGGTGGCTTCCTGCGCCGCGCCGGGACCCTTCTCCAGCACCGACCGCAGGCTCGGGTCGCTCGCCCGCAACTGGTCGGTGAACGTCACGAGGTCCTGGGTCCACGAGCGGATGGCGTCGCTGCTGACCGTCTGGGTGTCGAGCAGCGGACCGACCTGGTCGATCAGGGCCTTTGTCGCGTCGCTGTTCGCGTCGGCCTCCTCGACGAACAGGCGGGCCGAGTCGATGAGCCGCTGCAGGTCGGGACCGGATCCGTTGAACGCCGTGAACGCCTCGTCGATCACCGTCTGCAGCCTGGTGTCCGAAATGCTGGCGAGCAGTTCGTCGGCCTGGTCGAGCATCTCGCCGACGTCCTGCGGGATGGTCGCCCGATCCTCCGGGATCACATCGCCGTTCGCGAGGTACGGGCCGTCGGCTGTGCCTTCCCGCGGGATCAGGTCGACGTACTGCTCGCCGACCGCCGACACGCTCTTGACCGCCGCGTCGACGTCGGCCGGGATCTTGTAGTCGCTGTCGAGCGACATCTTCGCCTCCACACCCTCGCCGGTGAGCGTCACGTTCTCGACGACACCGATGTTGGTGCCGCGGTACGCGACATTGGCGTGGGAGTAGAGCCCGCCGGTGGACGGCAGCCGGACGCTCACCTCGTAGCGTCCGATGCCGAACAGCACCGGCACCTTGATGTACTGGATCGACATCACGACGAGCCCGATGACGGTGAGGATCGAGAAGATGATCAGCTGAATACGAACGAATCTCGTCATTCTCATGGTGTCGGCGCCCCTCCCAGTTGCGGCGGAAGGCCCGGTATCTGCGGCAGTCCGGGTATCTGCGGGAGCCCGGGAATCACCGGCGGCGCCGGTGCCGGTTTCGGCGCCGGCTGCAGCGGCGCCTGCAGCGGATCGCCGGACTGTCCGGCCACCCCGGCGAGCGATCCCACGGCGCCCTCCACGCCGCCGAGTGATCCGCCGAGCCCGGTTCCGGTCAGGAAGTTGCTGTCGACGCGTTCGTTGGTCATGTCGATCGTCATCATGAGGTTCGCGTAGTCGCCCTGAATCGCCTTGTCCATCGTCTTCATCGGGAAGGGGTACGTGAGCATCAGGGTCAGCACCTCGGTCAGCGCGCTCCCCGAGTTGGCGAGTTCACGCAGCACCGGGGTGAGGTTGCGCAGGTTCGCCTTCAGGTCCTCGCCGCTGCTCTCGACGAGACGGGAGGCGGTGTCGCTGAGCTTGCCCACCTCGACCAGAGCGGTGGTGAGATTCTGCCGTTGGGTGACGAGCACGTCCAGCGCGGGCGGGATGCCGTCCAGCGCCGCGTCCAGGGTGGCCTTCTGCTCGTTGACGGTGCCCGACAACCGGTCGAGCCCCTCCATCGCACCGATGATGTCGCCGCGCTGCCGGTCGAGGCTCGTGACGAGCTGGTCGAGTTGCGGAAGGAGGTCGCGGATGGACTCCTCCCGTCCGCCCAGCGCGGCGTTGAGTTCCTGGGTGATGTCGCGGATCTGGGCGATGCCGCCGCCGTTGAGCACCACCGACAGCGACGACAGCGTCTGCTCGGTGGTCGGGTAGGCGCCCGCCCGCTCGATCGGGATGACGTCGCCGTCCTCGAGTTTGCCTTCGGGCTCGACGTCGCTCGGCGGAGCCAGCTCGAGGTGCTGCGAGCCGAGGAGGCTGGTCTGGCCGATCTTGGCGGTCGCATTGGCGGGCAACTGGACGTCGCCGTTGATCGACACGGTGACCAGGGCGTGCCAGTCCTGCACCTCGATGCCCGTCACCGAACCCACCGTCACGTCGTTCACCCGGACGGGCGAGTTCTGCGACAGCGTCGTCACATTGGGCATCTGGATCTCGACGGTGTAGGCGTCGTCGCCCTGCCCCTCGGTCCCCGGCAGGGGAAGCGAATTCAGCCCTTCCCACTCGCATCCGGTCAGGGTCAGCGTCAGTGTGATCGCCACCGCGGCGATGCCACCGCGACGCATCCGTGCGTGCTTCGTCATCGCCCACCTCCCGGCTGCAGCAGATCGTTCAGGTCTCTGGGCACGTCCACCGTCGGCATCCCGGCGAGGGTGCCGGTCACCGGGGGCGCGGACCGCGGCGGCACGGAGGCCTCGAGACTCGGCGGGGTGTACTCGATCTGATCCGGGAACGCATTCACTCCCGTGGTCGGGTTGGTGAGGACGGGCAGATAGTTCATCGTCAGCGAGTTCAGGACCGGCGACAGGTACTGGGTGCACAGGTCGGCACTGCGATTCGCCTCGTTGGCCTGCAGGCTCTGGATGGCGCCGCACATGAAGTTCACGGGGTTCCCGAGGTTCGCAAACGCGACCGCACCGACCAGTGACCCCTGCGCCGGCTTGTAGATGTTGCTGAAGTTCGCCAGCGCCGTGGGCGCCACGTGGAGCACCTGCTCGATCTGGGGCCTCTTGTCGGCGAGCACCTGGGTGGCGTCCGCCAGACGGCCGACCTGCTCACTGAGGGCGGCGCGGTTCTCCGCCACGAACCGGTTGACGTCGCCGAGCGCCAGGTCGAGGTCGTTCAGGGCGGTTCCGAGTTCGTCGGAGTTGGTGGCGAGCATGTTCGACACCGACGCGAGCCTGCCCTCGAACTGGACGATCTGCTCGTTGCTCGACGACAGCGCCGCCACGAACGTCTGCAGGTTGCGGATGGTCGAGAACAGGTCGGTGCGGCCGTCGGACAGGGTCCGCATGGTCTCCGACAGTTCCCGCAACGTGTTGCGCAGCGACTCGCCGTTCCCGTCGAGATTGGCGGCGGCGGTGTCGATGAACGTGCCGAGCGAGCCCTGCGGGTCGGCGCCCTGCGGTCCGAGCGCCTCCGACAGCTTGTTCAGCTCAGTCTTGATCTCGTCCCATTCCACCGGGACGGCGGTGTGCTCCACCGGGATGCTCGCGCCGTCGCCCATCGTCGGCCCACCCGCGTACACGGGTGTCAGCTGGACGAACCGTCCCGACACCAGGCTGGGCGCGACAATGACGGCCTTCGCGTCGGCCGGAATCTTCACGCTCTTGTTCACGTTCATCGTCACCCGCGCGAAGTCGGCGCCGGGCTCGATCGAATCGATCGTCCCCACCTTCACACCGAGGACGCGGACGTCGTCGCCCGAATACAGCCCGGTGGTCGCCGGGAAGTAGGCGGTGATCGTGTTCTGGAACAGCTTGGGCACGAACATCACTGCGGCGCCGACGATCAGCACCACCACGACCGCGGCGACGCCGCCGCGGATCAGCCACTTCTTCCGCGTGTTGGTGATTTCCGGGTTCGTCGTCATCGCGGCGGTTCCCTCAGCTCGATGGACGGACCCGTCTGCAGGTACGCCTGGAGGTCGTTGGGCAGATGCTCCGGCCACGTCACCGCGTCGCTGAGCCCCTGGAACAGGTTGCCGATGCCGATGTTGTAGACGTACGCCATGAAGAACGGGCCGCTACCCACCGACTCGCCGAGCTGAGTGGCGTACGGCGCGAGGCCGTCGAGAGCCTGTGAGATGTTGTCCTTGTTGCGCTGCAGGACGTCGACCACCGAGTTCAGCTTGTCGAGCGTCGGTTTCATCTGCTCCTCGTTGTCCTGGACCAGCCCGGTGAGCTGCCGGGACACCTCGGAGATGTTCACGATCAGCTGGCTGATCGCCGCGCGGCGACGGTCGAGCTCACCGAACAGCTCGTTTCCGTCGACGATCAGCGAGTTGATCTGCCCGCTGCGCTCGGCGAGGATTCCGGTCACGTTCTCGGCCCGCGAGAGCAGCTGCCGCAGGCTCTCGTCCCGCGAGTTGATGCTCTCCGACAACCGGGTCAGGCCGTCCAGTGCGGTGCGCAGCTCGGGCGGCGTGTTCTCGAGAGCGCCGGACATCGCGTTCAACGCGTTGTTGACCTCGTCGGTGTCGAGTTCGGAGACGGTGGTCGACAGATCGCCGAGTGCGTCGTTGAGCGAGTACGGAGAGTTGGTGCGCTCCAACGGAATAGTCGATCCCACCCGCATCGTGTCGTGCCCGAGCGGGGTGACGGCGAGGGACTTGCGCCCGAGAACGGTGTTGGTCTTGATGTTCGCCTCGGTGGCGTCGCCGAGGGCGATGCCGTCCTGGATGGTGAACGTGACGAGCACCTTCTGGTCGTCGAGTTCCACCTCGGCGACCTTCCCGACGTCGACACCGGCGAGGGTCACCGTGTCGCCGGTCATCAGCCCACCCGCGTCCTCGAAATAGGCGGAGTACTGCGTGCCGCCCGACAGGAATTGCAGCTGATCGTATTGCAGGGTCGCGATCACGATCATGCTCGCGACGGCGACACCGATGAGTCCCACCTGTACGGGATTGCGTTCACTCTTCATGGCTACGGTGCACACCTCCCTGCCGTCTGACCGCCCGGCATGTTCAGGAGCAGATCCGATCCGTCCGGGCCGGAGAACTTGAACTTGACCGTGCAGACGTACATCTGGAAGAAGCTGCCGTACGTGCCGATGCGGATGAGCCTGCGGTACGCGTCGGGCAGATTCTGGAACACCCAGTCGAGGTCGTCCTCGCCCGCCTGGAGTTGAGTCGCGGTGCGGTTGGCCTCCGCGATCGTGCTCTGCAGGGGCGGCCGCGCACCTTCGAGCAGATGTGCGAGATCGCCCGTCGCCCCGGCGATGCGGGGAATGGCGTCACCGATCTGATCGCGGTCCTGGGAGAGCCCGCTCACCAACTGCTGCAACCGGTCGAGCGTCGACCGGAACTGGTCGCCGCGGTCGTTGATGGTCCCGAGCACCTGGTTGAGGTTCGTGATCACCTCGCCGATCAACTGGTCCCGGTCGGCGAGGGTGTTCGTGAACGAACTCGTGCTGCCGAGGAGCGAGACGAGCGTGCCGCCCTGCCCCTGGAACACCTGGACCAGCGCCTGCGACAGGTCGTTGACCTGCTGCGGGTCCAGCGCCCGGAGCAGCGGCTTGAACCCGCCCAGCAGAAGGTCGAGATCGAGTGCGGGAGAGGTGTTCTCGACGGGGATCGAACCACCGTCCGGCAGTGGTTCCACCGATCCGGCGCCTTCGAGGAGTTCCATGTACCGGTCGCCGACGAGGTTCTCGTACCGCACCGTCGCCTTGGTCCCGTCGAACAGCGAGTACTTGGTGTCGACGGTGAAGTCGACGTCGGCCAGGTTGTCGTCGTCGATGCCCACCTTCTCGACGGCGCCGACGGGAACGCCGGCGATGCGGACCTTGTCGCCGGGCTTGAGCCCGGACACGTCGGTGAACGTAGCGTGGTAGCCGTCGGAACTACTGAATCGGTACTGGCTGAACACCAGGGCGAGCCCGGCGAAGATCACCGACATCACCGTCGCGAAGATCAGCAGCTTGACCGTGGTCGCTCGCACAGTCACTGCCCACCCTGCCCGGGGAACACGCCCGCGAACAACAGTTGGAACACCTTCGGCAGATGTACCTGGACTTCCGTCGACGGCACGAACGGCACCGTGCCGGTGTCGGCCACGACGAAGTTCGCGTGCTTGCTGAGATCGGGGTTGGGAAGACCGTGGCAGTTCGGCCCACCTGTCGCGTTCACTTTCGGCAGGTCCTTCGGATAGGTGTACGGCTCCTGCCCGTACATGAAGCTGGCACTCAGCGCGATACCCGGCTGATTGCCGCCGATGAGCTGTTCGGCGAGGGGGATCACGTTGTTCAGGCCGACGATGAAGCAGGAGATCTCGGGCGAGTACTCGGCCAGCAGATCCGTCGTCGGGAGCAGCAGGCCGAGAGCGGAGTCCAGGTTCTGCTCGTTCTCGGTCAGGACGGTGTTCGCCGTGTCGGCCAGCCCGGTGACGTTGAGCAGCACGGCGTCCAGGTTGTCCTGTTCGTCGACGACGGTGCCGCTGGTGGCCGTCGCGTTGTCGAGCACCCGGAGCAGGTCGGGCGCGGTGTCGGCATACACGTCGGTGACCTGCGCCGCCTTCGCCAGATCTTCCTGCAACTGGGGCAGACTCGGGTTCATCTCCGCCAGGTAGCTGTCGCTCTGCTCGAGCAGGGCGCCGAGTTCGTCACCCCGCCCGTGCAGCGCCGAGGAGATGGCACCGAGGGTGGCGTTGAGCTTCTCCGGCTGCACCTTGGCCAACACGTCGGACAGGTGCTGGAAGACCGTGTTGAATTCGACGGTGACGTTGTCGGATGCGATGACGTCCCCCGACTGGAGAGGGGTGGACGACGGGTTCTCCGGCATCACGAAGTTGACGTACTTGGCGCCGAACACGGTGGTGGACTTGATTTCCACAGTCGCGTTGGACGGAATCAGCGACATCATGTCGGGGTACATCGCCAGTTTCAGCTCGGCGCCGTCGGTCACGTGCTCGATGGCGGCGACGCGGCCGACCTGGACACCGAGGAGCTTGACCTTGGCGTCGGGTTCCATCACCAGTCCGGAGCGATCCGACGTCACGGTGACGGGCGTGGTCTCGTTGAACGTGCCGTTGAACATGGCCAGTGACACACCGATGATCGCGAGAAGACTCACCACGAGTACGAGTGCCGCGAGCTTCTTCTTCCCACTCGAATCAGTCATCTACCGGCACTCCTATCCCGAAAGGTTGAAGTTGCCGGACCCGCCGTAGATGGCGAGCGAGATGAGCAGGGTGACGGTGACGACGGCGATCAGCGAGGAGCGCACCGCGTTGCCGACGGCCACACCGACGCCGACCGGGCCGCCCGAGGCGTTGAAGCCGTAGTAGGTGTGGATGAGCATGATCGCGATCGCCATGACGATGGCCTGGGCGAACGACCACAGGATGTCCGTGGGTATCAGGAACGTCGAGAAGTAGTGGTCGTAGACGCCGGACGACTGGTCGTACAGCACGACGGTCGCGAACCGGCTCGCCATGAAGGACGCGATCACCGCCAGGGCGTACAGCGGGATGATCGCGATCATGCCCGCCATCACGCGGGTGCTGACCAGGTACGGGATCGACGGGATCGCCATCGTCTCGAGTGCGTCGATCTCCTCCGAGACGCGCATCGCGCCGAGTTGGGCAGTGGAGCCGGCGCCGATGGTGGCCGCCAGCCCGATGCCCGCGATGACCGGCGCCGCGATGCGCACGTTGATGAATGCCGCGAAGAAGCCGGTGAGTGCCTCGACACCGATGTTGCCGAGCGAGCTGTACCCCTGCACGGCGATGGTGCCGCCGGTGAACAGAGTCAGGAAGCCGACGATGACGACCGTTCCGCCGATCACCGCGAGCGCACCGGTGCCCATGCTGATCTCGGCGATCAGCCGCAGCGTCTCCCTCGGGTAGTGCATCAGGGCGCGGGGCGCCG
Organism: Rhodococcus sp. ACS1; assembly: GCF_002300155.1. NCBI lineage: Bacteria > Bacillati > Actinomycetota > Actinomycetes > Mycobacteriales > Nocardiaceae > Rhodococcus > Rhodococcus sp. ACS1. The sequence goes on along the minus strand of NZ_NSDZ01000005.1, from coordinate 975,918 downwards.
AGCCGATGGCCCGCGCGAAGAACAGTGCCTGCTCACCGAGCCGGTCGATCGAGCGGGACGCCGACGCGAACCGTCTGCGAGTTCGGGGAAAGCGCCCGGCCGCCGCTAGTGCCATCTACTCCACCACCAAGTCGATCACCCTGCCGTCAGTTTGATGCCGACGGCGGTGACGAGAACGTTGACCACGAAGAGGGCCATGAACGAGAACACGACGGTCTGGTTGACGGCGTCACCGACGCTCTTCGCGCCACCCTTGACGTTCAGGCCGAGGTAGGCGGCGACGAGGCCGGCGATCATGCCGAACAGACCTGCTTTGACTTCCGAGATCACGAGTTCCCCGAAACCGGTGAGCAGCGTGATGCCATTGACGAAGGCACCCGGGTTGACGTCCTGGATGTAGACCGAGAAGACGAAACCGCCGAGGATGCCGATGGTGCAGACCAGCCCGTTGAGCAGGAGCGCCACGACGGTCGAGGCCAGCACGCGCGGCACGACCAGGCGGTGGATCGGGTTGATGCCCAGCACGCGCATCGCGTCGATCTCTTCGCGGATGGTGCGGGCGGAGAGGTCTGCGCAGATGGCGGTGGCGCCTGCACCCGCCACGATGAGCACGGTGACGATGGGGCCGACCTGGGTGACGGTGCCGAGAGCGGCGCCGGCGCCACTGAGGTCGGCGGCGCCGATCTCACGGAGGAGGATGTTGATCGTGAAGCTCACCAGCACGGTGAACGGAATGGCCACCAGCACGGTGGGCACCATCGAGACCCGGGCGACGAACCACGCCTGGTCGACGAACTCGCGACGCTGGAAGGGCCTCGAAAAGACTGCCCTCAACGTTTCGCCCGACATCGTGAAGAACCCGCCGACCGCACGCAACGGCACCTCGAGGAGGTCTACCATCCGTCCTCCTCGTCCATGATCTCGCCCAGCACCGACTGTCAGTTCGAGCCCAGCCCCCCAACGGTCTGTGACTCAGGTCATATTAACTAGAACGTGTTCACCTGTCAAAGGTGGCCGCTCATCAGCAAGAATCGTCCCATATTCAGCACGCTCCGAGGGTCGGATTCGACCGAAAATCAGGGCGTGTCACCCCGCGATCGGACCTGGAAGTTGGTGCCAGCCGGAAACACAAAGCGTTGGCGCTAAGTTGTTATAGCACAAGACCTTTGAATAAATATCATCGCGCACGGGCGAGCGCGGAAATCGCCTTTGCGTCCGATTCCGGCGACCGGGCGCGCCCGCCGGGCACCAGCGCTTCGGGAGTGTCGCAGGCAAGGGTGATCGAACCGGTCGACGGCGGAAAACTAGAACACGATCTAGTCAAATCCGGCACGTGTTCCACACCCCCTCCACCGTCACCCGGCCCCGCTCCGCAGCTGTTCAGTTGCCTTCAGTATCGCCCATCGCGGACGCATTACCTGCGGAAACGATACGCAAACCCGGGTCGTGTCGATTCCTCGACCCGCAGGACGCGGATCAGCCCAGTTCGCGCAGCGCCGCGGAGGCCGAGAACATCGCGGCCGGATCCCGGTCCTCGAAGTAGGTCCCGAGCTCCTCCGCGAGCGCACCGGGTGTCCAGCGGCCGTCCACGGCGTCGAAGCGCCGCTCGACGACCGGCGCCGCCATCAACGCCACCATCGGGCCGTAGACGACGAAGACCTGGCCGTTCACGGAGTCGGCGGCGGGAGATGCGAGGTAGGCGACCAGCGCGGCCACATGCTCGGGCGACAACGGATCGACTCCCTCGGCGGGAGCCTCCCCGAAGACGCTCTCCGTCATCGACGTGCGGGCCCGAGGGCAGATCGCGTTGGCCCGGACGCCGTACCGGGAGAGCCCACGGGCCGCCGACAGCGTGAGCGCCGTGATGCCCGCCTTGGCGGCACCGTAGTTCGCCTGCCCCTCGGGTCCGAGCAGTCCCGCCTCGGACGAGGTGTTGACGATCCGCCCGTACACGGGCGCGCCGGCCTCCTTCGACCTGCCCCGCCAATACGACGCGGCGGAACGGCACAGCAGGAAGTGGCCGCGCAGATGCACTTTCAGCACCAGGTCCCAGTCCTCGTCGGACATGTTGAACAGCATGCGATCCCGCGTGATGCCCGCATTGTTCACCAGGATGTCGAGGCTGCCGAGCCGGCTCTGCGCCGCCTCCATGATCGCGTCGGCCGTGGACCGTTCGCCGATGTCGCCTGCCACGAACTCGACCTTTGCGCCCAGGCCCCGGATTTCCTCCAGAGTTTCCTCGACGGCCTCGTTCGCGGCCAGGTCGTTGACGACGACGGACGCACCCGCACGGGCCAGTGCGATCGCCTCGAACTTTCCGAGGCCGGATCCGGCACCGGTCACGACGGCGACCTTGCCGTCCACGTTCACTTCGCGGTCAGCCACAGCATTCATGAACACGCTCTCCTGGTTCTGTGCGCTCGCCGCAGGTCGTGAACCACGGCGCGGCGGTAGGTCGACGCCACTCTAGAACGTGTTCTCATTCCGGGCAACAATCCTCAGGGGTGCTCGGTGAGTGCGGCCCTCGGACACTGGGCGATCGCCGTACGCACGTCTTCCTCCCGGTCAGCGGGAGGAACGGCACTCGTGATGTGCAGCTGATCGTCGTCGTCGAGCTCGAAGATGTCGGGTGCGATCCCCACGCACACACCATTGGCCTCGCAACGGTCGAAATCGACTCTGACCTCCATGGCAACCCTCACTTCTTCTCGTCTCGTCACTCGCGGATCCGGGTGCAGCCGGGCTGTGGCGCACGCCGTTCCTGCGATAACACTAGAACCTGTTCCAGTCGTGTGCAATGATTCGTTCCACGACTGCGGGCACGCCTACCGGGCACGCTCCGGGGCCGGCCTGAGCCGACTCCGCCGATGCACCGCAGAGACTGGAACCTGTGCCAGATATCAGCTGATTTCGCTCTCGGACCGGAGAGGTATTTCGATGCACATCACGTACACACCGCAGCAGCAACAGCTGCGGGAAGAGCTGCGCGCGTACTTCGCGAAGCTGATGACGCCGGAGCGTCGAGAGGCACTGGCCGCCACCACCGGCGAATACGGCGAGGGCAACGTCTACCGCGACGTCGTCGCCCAGATGGGCAGGGACGGCTGGCTGACACTCGGGTGGCCCAGGGAGTACGGCGGCCAGGAACGATCCGCCATGGATCAGCTGATCTTCACCGACGAGGCAGCCATCGCAGGCGCGCCCGTCCCCTTCCTCACGATCAACTCGGTCGCGCCGACGATCATGCATTTCGGCACCCCCGAGCAGAAATCGTTCTTCCTGCCCAAGATCTCGGCCGGCGAACTGCACTTCTCGATCGGCTACTCCGAGCCCGAAGCGGGGACCGACCTCGCCAGCCTCCGCACCACCGCGGTCAAGGACGGCGACGACTACGTCATCAACGGCCAGAAGATGTGGACGAGTCTGATCGCGTACGCCGACTACGTGTGGCTGGCGTGCCGCACCGATCCCGAAGCGAAGAAGCACAAGGGCATCAGCATGCTGATCGTCCCGACCACCGCCGAAGGCTTCTCGTACACCCCCGTGCACACGATGGCGGGCCCGGACACCAGCGCCACCTACTACCAGGACGTGCGGGTGCCCTCGTCCGCGCTCGTCGGCCCCGAACACGGCGGCTGGGCGCTGATCACCAACCAGCTCAATCACGAACGCGTCGCCCTGACGTCCGCCGGGCCGGTCCTCACCGCCCAGCGGGAGGTGCGCGAATGGGCGCAGAACACCAAGCTGCCGGACGGTCGCCGCGTCATCGACCAGGAATGGGTGCAGATCAATCTCGCGCGCGTCCACGCGAAGGCCGAGTACCTGAAGCTCATGAACTGGGAGATCGCCTCGTCGACCGGGGCGAGCGAAGCGACGGGGGATGATTCAGCGCACGCCCCCGGCCCGGAGGCGGCGTCGGCGAACAAGGTGTACGGCACGGAGTTCGCCACCGAGGCGTACCGGCTGCTGATGGAGATCCTCGGACCGTCGGCCACGCTGCGGCAGAACTCCCCGGGCGTCCTGCTGCGCGGGCGGCTCGAGCGGATGCACCGGTCGTCGCTGATCCTCACGTTCGGCGGCGGAACCAACGAGGTGCAGCGCGACATCATCGCCATGACCGCCCTCGGCCTGCCCCCCGCGACGCGTTAGGACTATCACCATGGACTTCACTCCCACCGAGGCCCAGCAGGATCTTGCCGGGCTCACCCGAGGAATCGTCTCGGATCTCGTCACCAACGACCGGCTGCGCGAACTCGACGCGGCGGAAGACCGTCTCGATCGCCGGCTCTGGTCCGCGCTCGCGTCGTCCGACGTGCTGAGCGCCGCACTGCCGGAGTCGGTGGGCGGCGATGGTTTCGGCGTCCTCGAGCAGTGCAGCATTCTCGTCGAACTGGGCCGTGCCGTGGCAGCGGTCCCCTACCTGTCGTCGATCGTGATGGCGGCTGGGGCGATCGCGCAGTACGGAAGCGAACAGCAGCGTGCCGATTGGGGCACTCCGGCCGCGAGGGGCGAGAAGATCCTCACCGTGGCGCTCGACGAGGAACTGGGCGACAACCCGGCCGCGCCGACGACCCGTGCCGAACCCGGCGCGGACGGCTGGACGCTCGACGGCATCAAGATCGTGGTCGACGCGGCACCGTCCGCGGACCTCTTCCTGGTCCCGGCAACCACCCCGGACGGGGTCGCGGTCTTCCTCGTCCGCCCGGACGACGCCGGGGTGACCGTCACCCGCCAGCAGACCGTCGACCTGGCCAGCGTCGGTGAGGTGACCCTCCGCGGAGTGTCACTGGCCGGGGACCGCATTCTCGGCAGCGTCGAGCGGGGCCACGAGATCGTCGACTGGATCGTCGAGCGCGGCACGCTCGGCGCGTGCGCGTATCAGTACGGCGTCCTCGACGAATCCTTGAAACTCACCGCGGCCTACGCCCGGGAGCGGGTGCAGTTCGGCCGGCCCATCGGCAGCTTCCAGGCCGTAGCCCAGCGACTCGCCGACGGCTACATCGACGTGAAGGGCGTCCGGCTCACACTGTGGCAGGCGGCGTGGCGGCTCAGTGAGGGACTGCCCAGTGAAGGCGATGTCCAGACCGCCAACTTCTGGGCGTCCGACGCCGGACACCGGGTGTCCCACACCCTCGTCCACGTCCACGGTGGCGTCGGACTCGACGAGGACCACCCCGTGCACCGGTACTTCCTCGCCGCCAAGGCGCTCGAGTTCCGGCTCGGTTCGGCCACGCAGCAGTTGCGGGTCCTCGGCGCCGAACTGGCCACCGTCCCGGCATGACCGCCACGCTCGCCCGCACGGTATCGGACCTGCTGCTCGGTGTCGCGCACTCCGGCGCGCAGGGGCTGTACTTCGAGGACCGGTTCGTGTCGTGGTCCGAACACGTGCGGGCGAGCCTGCGCCGCGCCGCGATTCTCGACCACCTCCTCGACGCGCAGCGGCCCCGGCACTTCGGGGTTCTGATGGACAACGTCCCCGAGTTCTCCCTGCTCGCCGGGGCGGCGGCGCTGTCCGGCGCCGTACTCGTGGGGCTCAACACCACTCGGCGCGGGGAGGCGCTGACCCGCGACATCGTGCTGGCCGACTGCCAGGTGGTCTTCACCGAATCCGGCCGGTCCGCCCTGCTGGACGGTGTCGACCCCGGTGTTCCCGTCGTCGACGTGGATTCACCGGCATGGTCCGATCTGCTCGCCGAGGAGCGCCCCGATTTCACCCCGAAGGCCGCCGCGCCCGAAGACCTGTTCATGCTCATCTTCACGTCGGGCACGAGCGGCGACCCGAAGGCGGTGCGCTGCACGCACGCGAAGATCACCGGCCCCGGCGTCATGCTTGCCGAGCGCTTCGCGCTGTCCCCGGACGACGTCGTGTACATGTCGATGCCGATGTTCCATTCGAACGCCATGATGGCGGCGTGGTCCGTGGCGCTCGCGGGGCACAGCTCGATTGCGCTGCGGCGCAGGTTCTCCGCGTCGAACTTCCTGCCCGACGTGCGGAGATTCGGCGTCACGTACGCCAACTACGTCGGAAAGCCGCTGTCGTATGTGCTGGCGACTCCCGACATGCCCGACGACGCCGACAACACCCTGCGGGTGATGTACGGCAACGAGGGGTCCGCTCCCGCGGTCGCGGCGTTCGCGCGCCGCTTCGGCACCGCGGTGATCGACGGGTTCGGCTCCACCGAGGGCGGCATCGCCATCTCCTCGGCACCCGGGGCACCGCCGGGTTCTCTGGGCAGGCTCCCCGAGGGCGTCGCGATCCTCGACCCCGAGACCGGAGATCCCTGCCCGCCAGCCGAATTCGATGCGGCCGGCCGGGTCGTCAACGCCGAGGCCGCAACGGGTGAACTCGTCAATGTCGCGGGGTCGGGGGCGTTCGCGGGCTACTACAACAATCCCGAGGCCGACGCTGAACGGATCCGCGACGGTCGGTACTGGAGTGGCGACCTCGCCTACCGGGACGCCGAGGGATTCGTCTACTTCGCGGGCCGCAGTTCCGGGTGGCTGCGCGTCGACGGCGAGAACCTCGGTTCGGCGCCCATCGAGCGCATCCTCCTGCGGTACGACGGCTTCGCCCAGGTGACGGTGTACGGGGTGCCCGACGTCGAGGTCGGGGACCGGGTGATGGCAGCCGTCGTACCGACCCGGGAGTTCGATCCCGTGGCCTTCGCGGACTTCCTCGACGCGCAATCCGATCTGGGTCCGAAGCAGCGCCCGAGTCTGATCCGGGTGTGTGCCGAGTTCCCGCGGACGGCCACGTTCAAGGTGCTCACCCGCGCGCTGAGCGCCGAGGCCACGCAGTGCGCCGATCCGGTGTGGGTCCGCGACGGAGACCGCTACTCCCCCAGGTGAGTGGCAAAGTGTGCTGGCGCACGCTTTGCCACTCACCTGGGTTAGCGGAAGCTGTCGAGGCGGGACACCGCCGAGTCGAAGCCCTTGACCAGTTCGTCCATCACCTCGGCCACCGGCCGGATCTCGTTCATCCGCCCGACGATCTGCCCCACCGGCATCGCCACGACATCCGGGTTCTCGGACGCGGCGATGCGCTGATGCGCCTCGCTGACCAGCAGATTCTGCAGCGGCATCGGCAGCGGCGCGGGCGCGTCCGGCTTCGACCACGCGTCGGTCCACTTGGTCTTGAGCAGGCGCGCGGGTTTGCCCGAGTAGATCCGGGACCGCACCGTGTCCGCCGACGTCGCCCCGAGGAGGGCGCGCTGGATCGCGGACGGACCCTCCGCCGACGCGCTGCCCAGTTTGTACTCGGACGTGGTGAGCCAGTACGACCCCATCCACACCCCCGCCGCCCCCAGCGACAGCGCCGCGGCCACCTGGCGTCCGCTGCCGATACCACCGGCCGCGAGTACGGCGGCGGAATCTCCGATGGCGTCGACGATCTCGGGAACCAGCACCATCGACGCGATCTCCCCGGTGTGCCCACCGGCCTCGTACCCCTGCGCGATGACGATGTCGACACCGTTCGCGACGTGCCTGCGCGCGTGCTCCACGGCGCCGGCCAGCGCGGCCACCGGAACCCCCTTCTCGTGGGCCTGGTCGATGACGTCCTTCGGGGGTGAACCGAGGGCGTTGGCGATCAACGCAATTCGATGATTCAGGGCGACGTCCACGTGCGACCGCGCCACCGAGTGCAGCCAGCCGAGCACGCCGGTCGCGTGTTCGACCCCCGAATCCAGTGGCGGCACCCCCAGTTCGGACAGGGTCCGGTCGACGAACGCGCGGTGTTCCGCGGGGATCAGCGACTCCAGGTCCACCGACGTGCCCTCGGTGGGCACCTTCGCGGGCATCACGATGTCGACGCCGTACGGCTTGCCGTCGGTGTTCTCGTCCATCCACGCCAGGACGGCCTCGAGTTCCTCGGGATCGTTGAACCGGACGCAGCCGAGCACACCCAGGCCGCCGGCCCGGGAGATCGCCGCGGCCACGTGTTCGGACGGCGTGAACCCGAACACCGGGTACTCGATGCCGAACTTCTCACTCAAACTCGTATGCATTTACGCGCCTTTGCTTTCGGGCGAACCGTTGCCGTTGTGGTCGTCGGCCGGCCGGGTCTCGGTCTGTTCCTTGGCCCAGCGGTAGTCGGGTTTGCCCGCAGGCGAGCGCTTGATCTCGTCGACGAACCAGAGGCTGCGCGGAACCTTGTATCCCGCGATCTCCTTGCGTGCCGCGTCGGCGATCTCGTGCAGGCTCGGACGCACCCCACGACGGGTCTGAATGACGGCGGCCACCCGCTGGCCGAAGCGTTCGTCGGGAATGCCGACCACGAGGGCGTCGAAGACGTCGGGATGCGACTTGAGTGCGCCCTCGACCTCCTCGGGGAAGATCTTCTCGCCGCCGCTGTTGATGGACACCGAACCGCGGCCCAGCATCGTCACCGTGCCGTCCGCCTCCACCTGCGCGAAGTCGCCGGGGATGGAGTAGCGGATGCCGTTGATCTCCTTGAACGTGGCCTTGGTCTTCTCTTCGTCCTTGTAGTAGCCGATCGGGATGTGCCCCCGGCGCGCCAGGATGCCGACGACGCCGGAGCCGGGCTCGACCGGGTTGCCGTCCTCGCCGAGGACGGAGGTGGACGCGTCGATTTTCACCGTCGGGCCGCCACCGTGCGAGTCGCCCTTCGCGACCACGCTGAGGCCGCCGAAACCCGTCTCGGACGAACCGATGGAGTCGGTGATCATCCGGTTGGGCAGCAGTTCGAGGTACTTCTCCTTGATGCTGGGCGAGAACAGCGCCGCCGAACTCGCCATCAGGAACAGCGAAGACAGGTCGTAGGGTTCGCCGCTTGCCTCGTTGCCCTCCACCAGCGCGTCGAGCATCGGGCGCGCCATCGCGTCGCCGGTGATGAAGATGAGGTTGACCTTGTGCTGGTCGACGATCCGCCACACGTCGTGGCCGTCGAATTCGGGGTGCATGACGCACTTTCCGCCGCCGAACAGACTCTGGAACACCGCCCACTGGCTGCCGCCGTGGATCATCGGCGGGATCGGGAAGCGCGTCATGCCGGGGCTCTCGGCACCCAGCTTCGCGAGATCCCACTCGTCCTCGACGTATTCACCGGTCATGAAGTTGATGCCGCCGCCGAGCACCCGCCAGACGTCCTCGTGACGCCACATCACCCCCTTCGGCTTTCCGGTGGTGCCACCGGTATAGAGCATGTACAGGTCGTCATTGCTGCGCTCGCCGAAGTCGCGGTCGGGGGAACCCTGCGCCAGCGCCGCCTCGTATTCGACCCCCTCGTAGTCGAGATCGGTGCCGTCCTCGACCACCACGGTGGTCTTCAGGAGCGGCGTCTCGGGGAGCACATTCGCCACCTTGTCGGAGTACCGGCGTTCGTGGACGAGCGCGACCATGTCCGAATTGTCGAAGATGTATTGCAACTCGTTCTCGATGTACCGGTAGTTGACGTTCACCATCACCGCACGAATCTTGAAGACCGCCACCATGGCCTCGATGGCCTCGATGGTGTTGCGGCAGTAGATGCCCACCTTGTCACCGGGCCGGACACCCTGTTCACGCAGGTAGTGGCCGAGGCGATTGGCCCTCTCCTCCATCTGCGCGTACGTCACTTCCCGGTCGTCGGACACCAACGCGACGCGGTCCGGAACGAGGTCGATTGCGTGCTCTACGAGGTCTGCGATATTAAGGGCCACGTCAACAAAGTAGAACGTGTTACCGTTTCTGGCAAGACCTAATTTGAGAGCCAGCTCACACACCCTTCGGGAGACTTCAGTGTCCTCTACAACGACCGAGAAATCCGACATTTCGGCACAGTCGCCGCACTGCCTCGTCGAGAAACGCGGGCACGTCCTGATCGTCACGATGAACCGCCCCGAGGCGAAGAACGCGCTGTCCGGCGAAATGATGACGATCATGCGGGACGCGTGGGATCAGGTCGACTCCGACCCGGACATCCGGGTCGCCATCCTCACCGGCGCCGGCGGTGCCTTCTGCGCCGGCGCCGACCTCAAGGCCATGACGTCGCAGCACCCCGGCGACTCCTTCTCCGGCGCGGGCGAGCGGAGCGAGGGGAAAAATTCGGGCTGGGACCTGTCCAAGATCGAGGCGCTGCTGAAGGGACGGCGCCTCACCAAACCTCTCATCGCCGCAGTCGAGGGTCCCGCCATCGCCGGCGGCACCGAGATCCTGCAGGGCACCGACATCCGCGTCGCCGGCGAGGGCGCCAAATTCGGTGTCTCCGAGGCGAAATGGGGACTATTCCCCCTCGGCGGCTCCGCCGTGCGCCTCGTCCGGCAGATCCCGTACACCGTCGCAGCCGACATCCTGCTGACCGGACGTCACATCAAGGCCCCCGAGGCCAAGGAAATCGGCCTCATCGGGCACGTCGTCCCCGACGGCCAGGCCCTCGACAAGGCCCTCGAACTCGCCGACCTCATCTCCGCCAACGGTCCCCTCGCCGTCCAGGCGATCCTCAAGACCATCCGCGACACCGAAGGCATGCACGAGGAAGAGGCCTTTCAGATCGACGCCGCCCTCGGCACCGAGGTCTTCAAGAGCGCCGACGCGAAGGAAGGTCCGCGCGCCTTTTCCGAAAAGCGCGCGCCGAAGTTCGAGGGCCGCTGACCGCGGTGCGATAACCCCGGAGGCGAATGTACCTTTCGGCGCATCTGCGGCGCCGAGAGGTACATTCGCCCAGGGTGTGAGGGTTATCCACAGCCCCAACTTATCCACAGGCCCCACCAAAAAGCCTGGTGACCGAAGCTGCCGCCCGCACCGGGTGCGTCATCATCAACTCATGCGACGGGGAGAGTGGGGGCATCGCCTCGATGACCTGTACGGAGTGAGCCGGTCCGGGATCATCCGCACCGCCGAGTTGAGGCAATGGGGCGTGTCGAATTCGGCGATCGACGCTCGATGCCGTCCGGGCGGGCCGTGGCAACGCATCCTTCCGGGTGTCGTGATGCTCGGCAACGGCCACCCGACCGCGCGTCAGCGTGCGGTGGCCGCGATCGTGCTCAGCGGCGAGAACGCAGTCCTCACGGGGCGCGCAGCGCTGCACGAATACGGGTACGGCACGTCGTACTCCGGGGATGCCCATGTTCTGATCGCCACGCATCGGCGCGTGCAGTCCACGGGCTTCGTGCTCGTCGAACGTACGACGCGTTTGCCGGCACCCGTGACGCGCAACGGACTTCCCTGTGCCCCGCTTCCGCGCGCGTTGCTCGACGCGGCGCGGCGGTGCCGCACCCTGGACAGCACTCGATCCCTCATCGCGGAGGTAGTCCAGCGAGGCGAGGTGAGTGTCGCGGAGTTGAACTCGGGTAGCGGCCGGGGTGCCGCACTCCCCCGGACAGTGCTGCGCGAAGTGAGTGCCGACGTCCACTCGGTGTCCGAGGCCGAAGCCCGTCGGCTGTGGTTGCGCAGCGGACTGCCCCGAATGGTCTTCAACCGCAGGATCGGCGACGTTGCCGGGCAGTTCATCGCCATGCCCGACGGCTGGATCGACGATGTCGCGTTCGCGTGGGACATCGACTCTCTCGACTGGCATCTGGCGCCGAAGGCGTACAAATCGACCGTCGAGCGCCGCACCCGGATGCAGAACCACGGCATTATTGTGCTGCCGACGTTGCCGAGCGCTATCCGCGACGACCCCGACCGCGTGATCGCCGACCTCCAGTCGCACTACCAGCTGGCGTCCTCGCGGCCCCGGCCTGAGGTCCGGATGCTCGGAGCGCCCGGGTGAATGCACCGTTCAACGCCTCAGGTGCGCCGAAAGGTACATTCGCCCGGGCCGGGGAGGTCGGCCGGAGGGGTCAGCCCAGGACCGCGGCGGAGAGTTCGCGGACGTGGTCGGCGTCGCGGCAGGAGACGAGGAGCATGGTGACGCCGGCGTCGGCCCAGCGTTTGACGTCGGCGCGGACTTCGTCGACGTTGCCGATGATCATGGTTTCGGTGACCATTTCGTCGGGGACGACGGCGGCGGCTTCGTCCTTGCGGCCGGCGCGGAAGAGGCGTCCGATTTCGTCGACCTGTTCGCCGTAACCCATGCGGGTGTAAACCTGGGCGTGGAAGTTGAGTTCGGGGGCGCCCATGCCGCCGACGTACAGGGCGGTGACGGGTTTGAGGCCGGCGATGGCGGCGGCGCGGTCGTCGGTGACGATGACCTGGCAGGTGGCCGCGACTTCGAATTCTTCGCGGCTGCGACGGGCGCCGGGGCGGGCGAAGCCTTCGTCGAGCCATTCGTTGTACATGGGCGCGAGGCGGGGTGAGTAGTAGATGGCGAGCCAGCCGTCGGCGATCTCGGCGGTGAGCGCGACGTTCTTGGGACCTTCGGCGCCGAGCCAGATCGGGATGTCGGCGCGGAGTGGGTGGGTGATCGGCTTGAGTGGTTTCCCGAGTCCGGTGCTGCCGGGACCGGTGTAGGGCAGGGGGAAGTGTGGGCCGTCGCTGGTGACGGGTTCCTGCCGCGCCAGCACCTTGTGGACGATGGAGACGTATTCGCGGGTGCGGGCGAGCGGTTTCGTGAACGGCTGCCCGTACCAGCCTTCGACGACCTGCGGTCCGGACACGCCGAGTCCGAGGATGGCGCGGCCGCCGCTGAGGTGGTCGAGGGTGAGGGCGTGCATGGCGGTGCTGGTGGGTGTGCGCGCGGAGATCTGCACGACGGACGTGCCGAGGCGGACGCGGTCGGTGCTCGAACCCCACCAGGCGAGGGGGGTGAAGGCGTCGGATCCCCACGATTCGGCGGCGAAGACGGCGTCGAATCCGTCGGCTTCGGCGGCGGCGATCAACTCCGGGGCGTTGGTGGGCGGCTCTGCGCCCCAGTATCCGAGTTGCAACCCGAGCTTCATCGTGTGCCTCCGCATCGACCGTCGTCAGAAGTGACCCTTGCCACAAACACTAGAACCTGTTCTACTCGAAGTTGTGAGCATGGGAAAGAGCGCGGTGGCCGAAAAATTCTCGAACGAACCGTTGAGCGCCCCGCTGAAACTTCAATTCGACTACACCCGATCGGTGGGCCCGACCGTCGGCGCCTTCGTGACCGCGCTGCGCGACCGCAAGGTCATCGGCGCCCGCGGCTCGGACGGACGCGTCTACGTCCCACCGCCCGAATTCGACCCGGACACCGCCGAACCACTCACCGACTTCGTCGGGGTGTCCGACGCAGGCACCGTGGTGAGCTGGACGTGGATGCCGGAACCCATTGCCGGGCAACCTCTCACCACCCCGTTCGCGTGGGCGTTGATCAAGCTGGACGGCGCCGACACGTCGCTGGTGCATGCCGTGGACGTCGCCTCCCCTGCCGGAATGAGCACGGGCATGCGGGTGCGGGCACGGTGGGCGCAGGAACGCGTCGGGCGGATACAGGACATCGTGTGCTTCGAACCCGGCGAGTCGACCGGCGAACCCGGACCGGCCTCGGAGTCGGAACCGGTCACGATGGTCACGACGCCGATCGATCTCGACTACCTGCACTCCGCGTCCGCCGAGGAGAGCTTCTACCTCCGAGGGTTGAAGGAGGGCAAGCTGATCGGTGGCCGCACCGGCCCGGGCGGCAAGGTGTACATCCCGCCGCGCAGCGCCAACCCCACCGACGGCATCCCGACGAAGGAGCAGGTGGAACTGCCGGACCGGGGCATCGTCACGACGTTCTGCATCGTGAACGTCCCCTTCCTCGGGCAGCGGATCAAGCCGCCGTACGTCGCCGCCTACGTGCTGCTCGACGGCGCGGACATCGCGTTCCTGCACCTGATCCTCGACTGCGATGCCGCCGACGTGCGGATGGGCATGCGAGTGGAGGCCAAGTGGAAGCCACGCGAGGAGTGGGACTACACGCTCGAGAACATCGAGTACTTCAGGCCGACGGGCGAGCCCGACGCCGAGTACGACACCTACAAACACCACCTGTGAGGGCGCGGCACAATGACAGATATCGCAGTCGTCGGGTTCGCGCACGCACCGCACGTGCGTGAGACCACCGGCACCACCAACGGCGTCGAGATGCTGGTTCCCTGCTTCCAGCAGCTGTACGAGGATCTCGGGATCACCAAGTCCGACATCGGTTTCTGGTGTTCGGGATCCTCGGACTACCTGGCCGGCCGTGCGTTCTCCTTCATCTCCGCGGTCGACTCGATCGGCGCGGTACCCCCGATCAACGAGTCGCACGTGGAGATGGACGCCGCCTGGGCATTCTACGAGGCCTGGATCAAGATCATGACCGGCGAGGTCGACACGGCCCTGGTGTACGGGTTCGGGAAGTCCTCGGCCGGCAATCTCCGCAAGGTCCTGTCCATGCAACTCGACCCCTACCTGGTCGCGCCACTGGCCCTGGACTCGGTGTCGCTCGCCGGACTGCAGGCGCGTCTCGGACTCGACGCCGGGAAGTGGACGTCCGAGGAGATGGCGGCGGTGGCCGCGCGCAGCCGGGCCGCGGCCGAGAGCAACCCGAACACCCAGTTGTCGGGGCACGTCGACATCAACGAACTGCTCGCGAGACCGTTCGTCGCGGATCCGTTGCGCGCCCACGACTGCGCGCCGATCACGGACGGCGCCGCTGCCGTCGTTCTCGCTTCCGGAGACCGTGCCCGAGAGCTGTGCGAGCGACCGGCGTGGATCACCGGGATCGAGCATCGGATCGACTCCCCGAACTTCGGCGCCCGTGACCTGACGGTCTCGCCGTCGACGACGGCGTCGGCGCGGGCGGCCACCGGCGGGGACGTCGGCGGTATCGACGTGGCCGAACTGCACGGACCGTTCACCCATCAGGAACTGATCCTCCGCGAGGCCATCGGGCTGTCCGATGCGACGACGATCAACCCGTCGGGCGGCCCGCTGAGCGGGAACCCGATGTTCTCCGCGGGTCTGGAACGCATAGGTTACGCAGCCAAGGCCATCATGGACGGCAACGCCGGGCGCACGCTGGCGCACGCCACGAGTGGTGCTGTGCTGCAACAGAATCTGGTCGCAGTCTTGGAGGGACGCAACTGATGGCGAATCAATTGGCCGCCGTACTGGGCACCGGTCAGACCCATTACGTGGCGAAACGGCACGACGTGTCCATGGCCGGGCTGGTGCGCGAGGCGATCGACCGCGCGATGGAAGACGCGCGGGTGGGCTGGGACGACATCGACGCCGTCGTGATCGGCAAGGCCCCCGACCTGTTCGAGGGGTCGATGATGCCGGAGCTCGCGATGTCGGACGCACTGGGCGCCAACGGCAAACCGCTTCTGCGTGTGCACACGGCGGGCTCGGTCGGCGGTTCGACCGCCTGCGTGGCGGCGAGCCTCGTGAAGTCGGGGGTGCACAAGCGGGTGCTGACGGTGGCGTGGGAGAAGCAGTCCGAGTCGAACGCCATGTGGGCGCTGTCCACACCCATTCCGTTCCACATGCCGGTCGGCGCGGGCGCGGGCGGGTACTTCGCCCCGCACGTCCGCTCGTACATCCGGCGGTCCGGCGCACCCGATCACATCGGCGCGATGGTGGCGGTGAAGGACCGGCTGAACGGCAGCCTCAACCCGTACGCCCACCTCAAGCAGCCCGACATCACGCTCGAATCGGTGCAGGCCTCGCAGATGCTGTGGGATCCCATCCGCTACGACGAGACCTGTCCGTCCTCGGACGGCGCCTGCGCGCTGGTGATCGGCAACGAGGAGGCCGCCGAGCAGGTCGTCGCGGACGGCCGTGAGGTGGCCTGGATACACGCGACCGCGATGCGCACCGAGCCCACCACGTTCGCCGGACGCGACCAGGTGAATCCGCAGGCCGGACGGGACGCGTCGGCCGCACTGTGGAAGGCCGCGGGCATCAAGGATCCGCTCGACGAGATCGACGTCGCCGAAATCTACGTCCCCTTCTCCTGGTTCGAACCGATGTGGCTCGAGAATCTCGGCTTCGTCGCCGAGGGCGAGGGCTGGAAGCTCACCGAGGCGGGCGAGACGGCCATCGGCGGCCGGCTCCCGCTCAACGCGTCGGGCGGCGTCCTGTCGTCCAATCCGATCGGCGCCTCCGGGATGATCCGGTTCGCAGAGGCGGCGATGCAGGTGATGCACCGCGCCGGCGACCACCAGGTGAAGGACGCGCGCAAGGCACTCGGCCACGCCTACGGCGGCGGTTCGCAGTACTTCTCGATGTGGGTGGTCGGTTCCGACCGGCCGAACAACTAGTAGTAGGGACGTCACCAGTGAAATTCACCGTCGGCATCGCCATGAATCCCCTCGATCAGTTGCCGGCTCTCGCGAAAACAGCCGAGGAGTGCGGGTTCTCGTCCATCGCACTCCCCGACTCGCTGTTCTTCATGGAGAAGCAGAGCGCGGACTACCCGTACACACCGGACGGCTCCCGGATGTGGACCGAGGAGACGCCGTGGGTGGATCCGCTGATCGCGGCGGCCGCCATGGGTGCGGTGACGTCGAAGATCGAGTTCTACACCCAGGTCCTCAAGCTGGGGTCCCGCAATCCGGTGCTCCTGGCCCGCCAGGTGGGATCGGTGGCCAACCTGATCGGCAACCGGTTCGGTTTCGGTGTCGGGATCGGCTGGGCGCCCGAGGAATTCGAATGGTGCGGGGTGCCGTACGCGAAACGCGGCGCCCGCGTCGACGAGATGATCGACGTCATCAAGCTAATCCTCGGCGGCGGGATGGTCGAGTATCACGGTGAGTTCTACGACTTCGACCGCCTGCAGATGAGCCCGGCCCCGACGAAGCCGGTGCCGTTCTACGTCGGCGGCCACACCGACGTCGCACTCCGGCGCGCCGCCCGGGTCGGTGACGGCTGGACGTCGGCGATGATCAAGTTCGACGATCTCGTCCAGGTCATCGCGCGACTGCGGGAACTGCGGGAGGAGTACGGCCGCGCCGATCTGCCGTACGAGATCCAGACGGTCTGCATCGACCGTTTCGGCAAGGACGGCTACGCCGAACTCGCGGACGCCGGGGTGACCGACACGATCGTCGTCCCGTGGGTGTTCGACGGCATCGGCTTCGACGGACCGCTCGACGCCAAGCAGGAGTCGCTGCGCAAGTTCGCCGATCAGTACATCGGATAGGAGTGTGGACATGACGACGACCGACCATCCTGCCCGCCTCGCCGGACAGGCGTCCCGCGCGGCGGCCAGCGGCAGGCGCAAGGAGGAGTGGCTGGCCCTGTTCGCCGAGGACGCATGTGTCGAAGATCCCGTCGGCCCTTCGGGTTTCGACCCCGAAGGGAAGGGGCACCACGGCCTCGATGCGATCTCCCGGTTCTACGACATGACGATCGCGACCACCGAATCGCTCGAATTCCTCATCACCGATTCACTGGTGTGCGGCAACGAGAACGTGAACATCGGGACCATCCGGTCGACGGTGGCGGGATCGCAGATCGACGCCGAGGGCGTGTTCGTCTACCGCGTGGACGACGAAGGCAAGATCACGTCGCTACGGGCCTTCTGGGAGGTCGAGCGGGCGATGAAGACGCTGCGCAAGGTCTGAGGATTCGGATCACCCGGCGGCCTCGTCGAGGTGCCGGACGAAGAGGACGGCATCGAGTTCGCCGAGGCACGCGGGGTCGAGCGGGAAGTATGTGGAGTTGCTCGACGGGTCGGCGCGCTTCTGTGCGCCGCGGACGGCGTCCGCCATCGCCGCGGCAGGCACGAGACAACTCTCGCCGACCGCGAAGAGCAGATCCTCGAGGGTGCCCGGTGGCGGCTGTCCGATGCCGTGACCGGGCGCCTCACCGACCGCGGAACCGATGACCGTGTACGCGTCGCCGAACCGCAAGTCCAGGTGGGCGCCGGCGCACCACCAGTGCAGGTGCATTCCGGCGAGATCCCAGTGGGTTTCGCCCTTCAGCAGATGGCCGTTGTGGGCGAAGACGAATGTCGGCCCCCGATCCGCCTCCCTCCGCACCAGCGCGGACAGGTTGTCCGCCATGAGGGTGTCGCGGATCCCCAGAAGGCGGGCAATGCGGCGTGGGGAGTTCTCTGCCATTCCGGCGTGATAGCTGAGCAGGCGGGTGGCGACGCGACCGTGCAGTTCGGCCTCCCACCATTCGTCTCGCGTGCCCGCAGCGACGAGGCGAGGCGCCTCCGAGGCCAGCAGCGTCATCAGGTCGTCGGCGATCAGACGCAACTGTCCGGCCTCGGCGGTGGCACCGACGGATCGGGCCGGGTCCATGGCGACGGCCGGGTCGCTCCAGCGGTCGTCGTCGCCGATCAGGGCGGAGATCCGGTCCGGAGTGCAGGGCAGATCCCGCTCGTCGAGGTGGGTCCGCAGGTAGGTGTCGAGGAAGGTCAGGGCCTGCCGGGGGCTGTCGGCGGACGTCATCTCGATGGGGGCGTCGAAACCGAAGAACCGCACGTGCTCGCCCGCTTCGCGTCGGCTGTTGTGGTCGGCCATCCATCGGATCAGGTCGCGGTTGGCCCGGGACTCTCCGAAGCCGTGGCTGAAACCGTGTTCCATGACGTCGTCGAGTGGCACGCCGTTCGTGCCCCGCACGAAGGAGTCGACGAGTATCCCTTTCAGGCAACTGCTTTCGATCGCGATGGATCGATAGCCCTCATGTTCGACGAGGTATCGGAACATCTGATTGCGGAGCAGCAGAAAGCTCTCCTCCCCGTGCATGGGCTCGCCGAACCCGAGCAGGCGAGGAGCGGCGTCCAGGCGGCGAAGGAACGCGTCGAGGGCGGCAGTGACGCTCGGATCTCCCGGCGCCGAGAAACCGGCACCCGGGTCGTGGACGATGGACCGCACAGTCATGACCTGCTCCCACCCTCCTCGGACAGAAAGGGAACAGCGGCGTCGGAGAGGATGAGGGTGCCCTCCGACGCCGCTGAATCAGTGGGGTCAGTGCCTGACCGGGCAACCGCCTGACGCAGTCTTGTAATCGACCTGAAACTCCTTGATACCGTTGAGCCAGCCCGAGCGCAACCGCCGCGGATCTCCCAGCTTACTGATATCCGGCAGGTGATCCGCAATCGCATTGAAGATCAGGTCGATTTCGAGGCGGGCGAGGTTGGCTCCGAGGCAGAAGTGCGCGCCCGTACCGCCGAACCCGACGTGCGGGTTGTTCTCCCGCAGGATGTCGAATTTCTCGGGATTCTCGAATGCGTCCTCGTCGAAATTCGCGGAGCCGTACAGCATTACGACCCGCTGCCCCTTCTTCATGTGCACGCCGCCGAGCTCGGTGTCTTCCAGTGCGGTGCGCTGGAACGAGTTGACCGGGGTCGCCCACCGGACGATCTCGTCCGCCGCCGTCTTGGGACGCTCCTTCTTGTAGAGCTCCCACTGATCGGGATGGTCGAGGAACGCCATCATGCCGTGTGTGATGGCATTGCGGGTGGTCTCGTTGCCGGCGACCGCCAGCAGGATCACGAAGAAGCCGAATTCCTCGGGAGAGAGCTCATTTCCATCGATGTCCGCTTCGATCAGCGTCGTGACGATGTCGTCGGCGGGGCACTTCTTGCGCTCGTCCGCCATCTGGTACGCGTAGCCGAGGATCTCCATCGACGCGGCCTGTGGGTCGATGTCCAGTTCGGGGTCGTCGTAGCCCGTCATCTGGTTCGACCAGTCGAACACCTTCAGCCGATCCTCCTGCGGCACGCCGAGCAGTTCGGCGATCGCCTGCAGCGGAAGCTCACATGCCACCTGGGTGACGAAGTCGCCGGCCCCCGATTCGGCGGCCTCCTTCACGATCTTCTCGGCGCGCTCGGTGAGTTCTTCGCGCAGGCTGTTGATCGCGCGGGGTGTGAAGCCGCGGGAGACGAGTTTGCGGAGTTTCGTGTGCTCGGGAGCGTCTTTGTTGATGAGGATGAAGCGCTGCATCTCGATGTTCTCGCGCGGAATGTCGTCGGCGAAGCGCACGATCGCGGTGTTCTCGTGGGTGGAGAAGACGTCGCTGCGCCGCGACACCTCTTTGACGTCCTCGAGCTTGCTGACGACCCAGTAGCCGTCGTCGTGGAAGCCACCGATCTCCGGCGGCTGCGGGTTCCACCAGATCGGCGCAGTCTTCCGCAGTTCGGCGAACTCCTGGTAGGGGATGCGTTCTGCGTAGATGTCCGGGTCGGTGAAGTCGAAACCCTCTGGAAGATTGGGCTGCGCCACTGCTGTCTCCTGCCCTAAGCCATACACCACTCAGTGATGTGGAACACGTTCTACTAGCATTGAAGCACAAGCCGGGCGACTAGCAAAGAAAAGCTCAATCAGACCTTGCCCAGACAGCAGAACCTGTTCTATTTTCTGAGAACAAGGAAAGGAGCCCGCCGTGGGCACACCCGTCATCGTCGAGGCAGTTCGCACCCCCATAGGAAAGCGCGGTGGCTGGCTGTCCGGATTGCACGCCGCCGAGATCCTCGGCGCCGCTCAGCGGGGCATCCTCGACCGCTCCGGCATCGACCCCGACCTGGTGGAGCAGGTGATCGGTGGTTGCGTCACCCAGGCCGGTGCGCAATCGAACAACATCACCCGAACCGCGTGGCTGCACGCCGGACTGCCCTGGCAGGTCGGCGCCACCACGATCGACTGTCAGTGCGGCTCCGCGCAGCAGGCCAACCATCTGATCGCGGGCCTGATCGCCACGGACGCGATCGACGTCGGAATCGCCTGCGGCATCGAGGCCATGAGCCAGGTGCCGCTCGGGGCGAACGTCGGGGAGAACGCCGGCCCACGCAGGCCCGCCGACTGGGACATCGACATGCCCAATCAGTTCGAGGCCGCCGAGCGCATCGCCCGCCGCCGCGGAATCACCCGCGCCGACGTCGAAGCCCTCGGAGTGCGTTCGCAGGCCCGTGCCAAGCAGGCGTGGGACGAAGGACGCTTCGACCGGGAAGTGCTGCAGGTGGCGGCGCCCGTCGTCGACAAGGACGGCAACCTCACCGGGGAGACCCGGATCGTGACGCGCGATCAGGGTCTGCGCGACACCACCGCGGAATCGCTCGCCAGGCTGAAGCCCGTACTCGAGGGCGGCATCCACACGGCGGGCACCTCCTCGCAGATCTCCGACGGCGCCGCCGCCGTCATGCTCATGGACGAGGCCAGGGCGCGCGCCCTCGGCCTGAAACCGCGGGCCCGCATCATCTCCCAGGCGCTCGTCGGTTCCGAACCCGAATTCCACCTCGACGGACCTGTCCAGGCCACGGCGCGCGTCCTCGAACGCAGCGGCATGAAGATCGGCGACCTCGACCTGTTCGAGGTGAACGAGGCGTTCGCCTCGGTCCTGCTGTCGTGGGCGTCGGTGCACGAGCCCGACATGGACAGGGTGAACGTCAACGGCGGCGCGCTCGCACTCGGACATCCCGTGGGCAGCACCGGGTCCCGGCTCATCACGACGGCGCTGCACGAACTCGAGCGCACCGACGGGTCGACGGCCCTGATCACGATGTGCGCCGGCGGCGCACTGGCCACCGGCACCATCATCGAGCGGATCTAGGGCCGCCCGATGAATGCGCCCGCCCCCGCCCGACCCGAGCCAAATTCCCCTCGCTCCGCTCGACCCGAGCCAAATTCCCCTCGCTCCGCTCGACCCGAGCCAAATTCCCCTCGCTCCGCTCGACCGCCCGGTCTCGACTCGAAGTGGACGGCCTCCCTCATCAAGTGGATGTCGAAGATCAACGTCGTGCTGTACCGGCGGACGGGCGGGCGTCTGGGCAGCAAATGGCGCGTCGGCAGCGCCTTCCCGCGCGGGTTGCCCGTCTGCCTGCTCACCACCACCGGCCGTAAGAGCGGCGAGCCCCGGATCAGCCCGCTGCTGTTCCTCGAGGACGGCGACCGCATCATCCTCGTCGCGTCGCAGGGCGGCCTCCCGAAGCACCCGATGTGGTACCTCAACCTGCGCGCGAACCCGCAGGTGACCGTCCAGGTGAAGTCGCGGATCCGGCCGATGACCGCCCAGGTGGCGGACCCCGGGGAACGCGCGCGGCTGTGGCCGCGGCTCGTCGACATGTACGCGGACTTCGACAACTACCAGGCCTGGACGGACCGCACGATCCCCGTCGTCGTCTGCACACCCCGATAGCAGTTGTATGTACCGTCGGGTAACGCGTGCCATGTCGGAGGACTTCTTGCAGTATTGACGCGTACGGACTTGTAGGACGGCCGAGGGCGAGGAATTGCAGATGAGTACACAGGTTCAAGATCGGATACACGACCGTCGAGAGCTCACCGCGGTCCTGCTGCGCGCACTGGAGCAGCGGCACGAGGTTCTCGACGCCATCGTCGACAGTGAGGACCACGCCGAGGCCCTCACCACCGTCGCCGGGCTCCTCGAGACGACCGAGGCGTACGCGGAAGCCGTCCTCAACCTGACCTTTCGCCGTCTCACCAAGGTCGAGCGGCGCCGCATCCAGACGGAACTGAAGGACCTCGACGCCACGCTGGAGTGGACGTCGACGGACCGGCCTGCGAGCACCGGCCGGAACTTCCGCCTCCGCCCGTTCACCGAAACCGACGAGGACGCCGAACTGTTCCGGCGCCGCTGCGTCGAACAGGTCGACGACGCGGGCACGCAATGGTCCGAGGAGCGGGTCGAGAAGGAGCGCGCGGAGGGCCTGAGCCGGGTCGACGACGAGTCCGCCGCGTGGTTCGTGTGTGAGGACACCGAGGAGAACACGGCCGTCGGCATGGTGTTCGGCGAGTTGTCGGGACGCGAGGTCGACGTCGCGATCTGGATCTCCCCCGACGCCCGGAAGAAGGGCTACGGCACCGCGGCCGTGAAGCACAGCCGTCAGGAACTCGCCGCGGAGTTCCCGGGAACGGTCCTGGTCGTCCGCGCTCCCGCCTGACCCGCATGTGAGTGGCGAAGCGTGCGGGAGCACACTTCGCCACTCACGTGCGGTGGTCGGGGCCGCGCTGCTTGGTGACGCCCTGGGCCCAGCGGTAGTCGGGTTTGCCGCTCGGTGTGCGATGGACGGCGTCTTCCACCCACACCAGCCGCGGAATCTTGTAGCCGGCCAGGCTCTGCCGCACGTGCTGCTCGAGGCCGGCGAAGTCGACGCCCCGGCCGTCGCGTGCCTGCACGACCGCGGACACCCGGTGCCCCCACCGTTCGTCGGGGACGCCGACGACGATGGCGTCGTACACGTCGCGGTACGCCTTCACCGCGCTCTCCACCTCCTCGGCGAACACCTTCTCGCCGCCGGTGTTGATCACCATGTTGCCGCGACCGAGCAGGGTGATCGACCCGTCGGCCTCGATCCGCGCGCGGTCGCCGGTGACGACCACCGATCGTCCGTCGACCTCACGGAAGATCTCCCGGGTCTTCTCCGGGTCGTTGTAGTAGCCCAGCGGAACGTACCCGCCCTTGGCGAACCAGCCGTCGATCCCGGAGCCGGGTTCGACGGGACGCCCCGCGTCGTCGATCACCAGCGCGTACCGCCCCGCCGGGACCCGGGGACCACCCACCTGCTTCTCCCCCTTGGTGGCGAAACCGATTCCACCGAAACCGGTCTCGGACGCGCCGATCGAATCGGACACCAGCAGCCCCGGGAACGCCTCGAGGAACGCGTCCTTGATCACCGGGGAGAACAGCGCGGCTCCCGACGCGACCACACCGAGACTCGACGTGTCGGTCCGGGCCGGGTCGAGAGCCT
Source organism: Rhodococcus sp. ACS1 (assembly GCF_002300155.1). NCBI lineage: Bacteria > Bacillati > Actinomycetota > Actinomycetes > Mycobacteriales > Nocardiaceae > Rhodococcus > Rhodococcus sp. ACS1. The sequence goes on along the minus strand of NZ_NSDZ01000005.1, from coordinate 952,391 downwards.
CGATCAGCGGCCGTCCCATCGCGTCGCCGGTGATGATGAGGATCTGCACCCGGTGCCGCTCGACGAGGTCCCACGTCCGGTCGGCGTCGAATTTCGATTCCAGCAGCACCGTGTTCCCGCTCAACAGCGCGGTGAACGTCGGCATCATCGCGGCGGCGTGGATCAGCGGCGGCAACGCGAACCACAGCGTCGGCTCCCCCTGCGATCCGACCCGCGACTGCTGGTACTCGTCGTCGATCGCCTCGCCGGTGTAGAAGTCGAGACCACCGGCGAGGACGCGCCAGATGGCCTCGTGCGTCCACACCACACCTTTCGGACGTCCGGTGGTGCCGCCGGTGTACATGATGAACAGGTCTTCGGAACTGCGTCCACCGAAGTCGCGGTCGCCGCTGCCGGACAGCGCCTCCTCGTACGGGACGGAGTCGCTGGGCACACCGGCGCCGCCGAGATCGTCCTCGACGACGACGGTGTGCCGGATTCTCGGCAGCGAGGGCAGGACCTCCGCGATGCGCGGCGAGTAGATCCGATGGTGGACCACGGCGTCGAGTTCCGCGTTGCCATACACGTAGGCGAGTTCGTCGCTGGTGTACCGGTAGTTGATGTTCACCGGAACCGCGCGAATCTTGTACGCCGCCACCAGCGTCTCCATGGTCTCGATGGAGTTGTGCAGGTGCACGCCGATGTGCGAACCGGCGGTCAGTCCTGCGTCCAGGAAGTGGTGGGCCAACCGGTTGGCGCGGTCCTCCAGTTCCCGGTACGTGACGCGGCGAGCGCCGCAGATCAGCGCCACCCGCTCCGGCATCACGTCGACGGAGTGCTCGAACAGATCTGCCAGGTTGTAGGCCACGGGAGTGTCCTCTCAGACGACGGTGAGTGGAAGGGGAATCCCTCGATCGGTGAAGGCGAAATCGGCCCCGGTGCTGAACCGGGTGAGCGCGACTTCGGGTGCCTCCTTCGCCGGCGGTTCACCGGTCACGACCTCCACCGTCAGCGCCGTGTCCGTCTCCTCGACCACCTGCACGGCGAACCGCGGCGACACCCCGCGCACCAGGGCCGTCAACGGCGCGAGATGCTCGCCGTCGATCATGGACGGCCACGCCCCGTCCTCCGACGCGCCGCACTCGCGGCCCAGGGTCAGCAGCAGTCGGTCGCCGAGGGCGATCGTGACGTCCACGTACTGACGGGGATTCAGCGCCGGGTGCACGGCGAGGACGACGGCCAGCCCCTCCAGATCCGCAGGCAGGCCCAGCGCGTTCCGGATCCGCTCCGACGTGAGGCCGGCGATTCCGGTGAGTTGTTTGCGGGCGATGTCGAGCGCGGCGCCGGCATCCGTGCGTGCCCGCACCGCGAGCAGGAAACCGAGCGTCAGCAGGTGCTGCTGCACGCACACCTCCTCCGCGATCCGGGTCAGCGCCGAATGGGAGAAGTCCGGGAACCGCAGGTCGGCGAGGAGCGCGCCCGCGTAGTCGTGCTGTCCCGGACCGCCGGTGTCGATCGGCGACAGCCCCACCGTCGCCGCCCGCGACTTCCCCACCGTCACCAGCCCTTCCGGGACCGGCGGTGGCTCGTTCGTGTCGTCGATGGTGACCGTCCAGAGGCAGTGCGGTGTCCGGTCCGCGGGCCGTCGCGGCGGACGGTGCACGGGCCGCACCTGCGCGTGCGGGTTGGTGGCCAGGGCGGTGGCGTCGAACGTCGGGTCCTCGATGTCGTGGCACATGGCCGTGACGTACTCGTCGCCCATCGGTTCGACGTCCATCAGCGCCCCGCAGTGATCCAGCCAGAATTCGCCGTGGTCGTGATCGGTGACGCGGTACCGGAAGTCCATGAACTGCGGCGGCGCACCGATGTCGAGTTGCAGGCCCTTGAAGATCGTCACGACGCCGTCGCCCTCGAACCCCAGCGCGCGTTGCATCCGCCGCGCGTAGATCGGGCTCGACGCCATCCATTCCTCGATCGCGACCTGCGTCATGCCCTCGCGGCCGAACGCCCCGATGAGGTGCGGCATCCCGGAGCGGTCGATGAGGTGACCGCACAGCAGCAGTTCCGGCACGAGGATCGCCAGATCCTCGCGGGACAGATCCGCGAACGACGCCGGAACCTTCACCGTGCTCACCACAGCGAGACCGGGGCCTTCCCGACCGGGTACCACCCCGGCAGCCGACCGGACGTCGCGCGCTGGATCCGCGCGTTCATGCCGTCGGACATCGCGTTGTTCGTGATCATTTCGAGGAACAGGCTCGAGACGTTGCCGAAGTCGAAGAAGTCACGCTGCCAGGACCATTGGAAGTTGCCGCCGTACCGAAACCAGCTGCCGCCGATCCCGGTGACCTGATAGTGGGTGCCGTCGTCGCGGGTGCGTTCGGACACCTGCTTCCAGAATCCGATGACGTCGCCGCTGCGGTCGTCGATGACGAACTGCTGATACGGATATTCCCAGCCCTCGAGGCCGTCCATTTCCTGCCCGAGCGCCAGGTCGCGAATCTCGTCCCGGCCGACGGCCATGAAGTCGTCCTTCGGCCCGTAGTTCCACCCGTACGTGGCGTCCTCGGTGTACATCTCGGCCAGCGGCTTCCAGTCGCCGAGCGACTCGCACCGCTTGTTCTCGTCCACCCAGCGCTGCACCATCTCGTCGAGTTCGGCGCGGTCGAAAGGGGCCATCAGGATTCTCCTTCTGAGTCGGTGTCCGCGACGATCCGCAGGGCCTGGGTCGGGCAGAAACGCACGGCGCTCTCGACCTCAGCGCGCTGATTCTCGGGTGGGTTGCTGTCGAGGATCTCGACCTTGCCGTGTTTGGGGACGACGAAGACGTCGGGTGCCTCCATCTCGCACACGGCATGGCCCTGGCACAGGTCGAGATCGGCTTCGACTTTCATCACGTGCTTCGCTTCCGGTACCTCACGGTGCAGGGCTGCTGCAGCTGCACCACCATCTTGCTGTGATCGTTGCGGTACGTCTCGGACGGTTGCGCCATCTCGAACTCCCAGTCCTGCAGGAGGATCGAGAAGATCGCCTTCAGCTGCATCAGCGCGAACGCCGCTCCGACGCAGCGGTGCCTGCCCGCGCCGAACGGAATCCATGTCCAGCGGTTGACGATGTCTTCCTGATTGGGGTCGATGTACCGCTCGGGATCGAACGTGTCCGGGTTCGGGAAGTCCTCCGCGATCCGGTTGGAGATCGCCGGCGTCGCCGCCACGAGATCATCCTCCGCGATCCGGTAGCCGCCGACCTCGAACTCGCCCCGCGCGACGCGCAGCAGGATGATCAGCGGAGGGTGCAGCCGGAGCGTCTCCTTCAGTACCGCTTCGAGTTTCGGGATCTGCCTGAGCGCTCCGAAGCTGATGTCGGAGCCGTCCGAGTACAGGTCGTCGAGTTCCGCGACCACCTGCTTCGCGTAGTCCGGGTGCCGCAACAGTTCGATCAGCGTCCAGGCCGCGGTGCCGGACGTGGTGTGATGCCCGGCGAACATCATCGAGATGAACATGCCGGTGATCTCGTCGGCGGTGAAGCGCTCGTTGCCGTTCTCGTCCTTGATCGAGACGAGCACGTCGAGCATGTCCCGACCCTCCTTGCCCTGCGGAGGATTCTGGATGCGCCCGGTCATGATGTCCTGGACGAGGGCCACCAACTGCACCCGCGCCTCGTCCCGCCTGCGGAAGCTCTCGATGTCGGCGTACGCGTCGACGTAGGCGATGGGGTCGGTGCCCTGCTCGAGTTCGTGGTACAGGTGCGCGAACCGGCCGTCGAGTTGTTCCCGGAACTTCGTGCCGATCAGGCAGGCCGAGGACGTGTAGATGGTCAGCTCCGCGAAGAATTCGAGCAGATCGATCTCGCCCTCGTCGCCCCACTGCGCCACCATCCGGTCGACCTCGTGGGCGATCGTCGCGGCGTGCCCCTTCATCTGCTCACCACGCAGCGCCTGGTTGTGCAGCATCTCCTTGCGACGCTCGGGACTCGCGTCGAACACGACCCCCTCGCCGAAGATCGGCTTCATGAACGGGTAGGCGGCCTGCTGGTCGAGATCCTCGTCGGTGGAGCGGAAGAAGAATTCGTTGGCCTCGGCGCCGGACAGCAACACCACCTTCTTGTCCGCGAGCTGGAAGACGCCGACGTTTCCGCATTCCTCCCGGACGCGGCGCATCAGCGCGATCGGGTCGGTGCGCAGCTCGTCGAGATGTCCGTGCTCGTGCTCACCGCCGGACACACGTTGCGGGGTAACCAGATTCATTCTCCATCCTTTCGCAGGGGCGCCTCGGGCTGCACCTCGATCAGCACCATGTGCGCGCCGCGGGGTGCACTGACGGCGGCGACGACGGCGTCGGCGATCGCGGAGGCGCGCAGGAAGTACGAGTGCCGGGCGAATCCCCATGTCGCCCAGTCTTCGAGGACGGGTCCGATGACCTCCTCGGTGGTGTTCATTCCCATCGACGTCTGGGTGGGCCCCGGCCGCACGACCGACGCCCGGACGCCGGTGCCTTCCAGTTCCATCCGCATCTGCCGGCCCATCATCTCGACACCGGCCTTCGCCGCGTTGTAGGCCCCCATCCGGGGCCGGGGCGAGTCCGCACAGTCGGAGCCGATCAGGACGAAGTCTCCGCGCCGGCGTTCGATCATGCCGGGAACGATGCGGTGCGCGAGACGCTGCGCCCCGACGAGGTGGACGTTGACCTGGTCCAGAAACTGCTCCGGGTCCATCTCGTGTGCGACGGAGAACTCGAGGTCGCCGGCTCCCGACAACGCGATCTCGGTGGGGCCGAGCGCGTTCTCCGCGGCGGTGACGAAGTCGTCGACCGACGCGGTGTCGGTGACGTCGAGGAAGTGCGCGAACGCTTCTCCCCCGTTGCTGCGGATCTTCTCCGCGATCTCCTCGCACTCCGCGACCCGGCGGGCGCCGAGCGCGACGGGGTGGCCTGCCTCGGCGAGCGCGTAGGCCGTCGCCGTGCCGATGCCCGACGACGCCCCGGCGACGATCGACGGCCGGCGCTGCGGATTGGGTTCGAACCTAGGCATCGCGGACCTGCACTTTCAGGGGAAGGGTGGCGAAACCACGGACGTTGGTCGAGTGGACCCGCACGCTGTTTGCCTCGTCGACGTCGTAATCGTCTATGCGGGAAACGAGTTCGGTGAGCGCGATCCGTGCTTCGAGCCGAGCCATGTGGGCGCCGAGGCAGAAGTGGGTGCCGCCGCCGAAGCTCGCCAGCTTGTTGGATGTGTCCCGGCCGATCCGGTATTCGTCGGCGTCCCCGAATACCGCCGAGTCGCGGTTCGCTGAGCCGATGAGGATCAGCACCTTGTCGCCGGCGGGGATCGTCCGGTCGTGGAAGTCCAAGTCGACGGCCGCCGTCCGCGCGACCATCTGGCTGGATGTGTCGAAGCGGAGCGTCTCCTCCACCCAGTCCGGCACCCGGCTCGCGTCCTCGAACACCTGCCTGGCCTCGCCCGGATAGCGGAACCCCCAGTAAAGCGCATTGCCGAGCAGCTTGGTGGTGGTCTCGTTGCCCGCCACCACCATCAGGAACATGAACGCGATGATCTCGTCGTCGGTGAGCCGGTCGCCGTCGATCTCCGCCTCGAGCAGCGCGGACGTCAGATCCTCGGTCGGCTTCCTGCGCCGCTCCGCCAGCATGTCGGCGTAGTAGCCGACGAGGTAGAGCGACGCCTCCATCGCCGCGTGCGGCACGTCGAGGACGCCCTCCTCGCGATGCACCACCAGATCGGCGAGGCGGCGGAGTTCGACGCGATCGGCCTCCGGTACCCCCATCAGTTCCGAGATCACGTCCATCGGCAGTTTGCCCGCGAACTCGGCGATCCAGTCGAACTCGCCCACCTCGAGTGCCGGGTCGAGGTACTGCCGGGTCAGGTCCAGGATCCGCCCCTCGAGTTCGTTCACCCGCCTCGGGGTGAACCCGCGGGACACCAACTGACGCATCCGCATGTGCCGCGGATCATCCAGTGCAAGAAAGGACATCGTCTTGTGGGCGTGCGGACCGTAGGCCGCCGGGTCGAGCGACACCCCGTTCGCGCTCGACAGGCGCTGGTTGTCGCGGAAGGCCGCGACGACGTCCTCGTGCCGGGACAACGCCCAGAAGTCGAGGTCCTCGTTGTAGTAGGCCGGTGCTTCTTCCCGCAGTCTTCGATACGTGACGTACGGGTCTTCGTGGAAGCCATAGTCGTACGGATTGAACGTCACCGGATTGTGTGACACCCCGGGCATCGAGGCTGCGGTCATGGCATCTACTCCAGAATCAGCTTGGCGGAAGTTTCGAGTCGATCGGCGAATTGGGCGTAGGACCCGTATCCCATTCCCGCGCGGACCAGGCCGCCGGCGTACAGCAGCTCCAGCGCCTCGAGGACGTCGGGATCGTGGCCGTCGCCCAGTGCGGTGGCGAGGCGATCACGGATCTCGAGCCCGATGCGGGCGCGGAGGTGCTCCACGTCGGGGTCGCGGCCGAGTAGCGCGTTGGTGACGGCTCCGGCGAGTTCGGGTTCGTCCGCCACCAGCAGGGCGATGTGGCGGAGCACGGCGACCACGCGTCCGGTGCGGTCGAGTCCCTCGTCCGCCGGCTGCGGTGCGGCGGCGAGACGCCGCCAGAAGACCTCGGCGACGAGGTGCTCCTTCGACGAGAAGTACGTGTAGGCCGTGGCGGGTGCGACCCCGGCGATCCCGGCCACCGAGCGGACGGTGAGCCCTGCGAAGCCCTCTTCACGCAGTACTTCGACGGCCGCCCTGGTGAGGCGGTCGACGGTGTCGGCCTGCTTCTCGGTCAGACGGCGGCGAGTGGACTCGAAATTCATACTACTGGACACGTGTCTGGACGCTACTACAGTTACCGCCGGGTGGCAACGAAAACCGGGGTCTCACACCGGACTGCGCGGGTGAATCCGCACGGGCATCGTCTTGATGCCGCTGATGAAATTCGACCGCAGCCGGGACACCGGCCCGGTGGGTTCCACGTGGTCGATCCGCGCGGCGAGGGTCTCGAACAGAATCCTCAGTTCGAGTCGCGCCAGGTGCGCACCGAGGCAGAAGTGCACCCCGCTTCCGCCGAACGCGATCTGCGGGTTGGGACTCCGGCCGATGTCGAACCGGTACGGTTCGTCGAATACCGCCTCATCCCGGTTCGCGCTCGGGTAGTAGATCACCACCTTGTCGCCGGCCCGAACCAACTGGTCGCCGATGTACGCGTCCCGGGTGGCGGTGCGCCGGAAATCCATCACCGGGGTCACCCACCGCAGGATCTCCTCCACCGCGCTCGCGACCAGTTCGGGCTCGGACTGCAGTCGCCGCCACTGATCGGGATGGTCGATGAACGCCTGCATCCCACCGGCGGTCGCGTTGCGCGTCGTCTCGTTCCCCGCCACCACGAGCAGGACGAAGAACATGTTGAATTCCATCTCGGTGAGCGTGTCGCCGTTCTCGTCCGGCTGCACGAGTGTGGTGACGATGTCGTCCCGCGGCTCGATGCGGCGTTGCGCGGCAAGCTCGTTCGCGTACAGGAAGATCTCGGCCGCAGCCATCTCCCCGTCGGCCTGGGTGGTGCCGTACTCGGGATCGTCGAAGCCGATCATCCGGTTGGACCAGTCGTACAGCCTGTCGACGTCCCCGGGCGGCGCACCCAGCAGTGCCGCGATGACCTCGAGCGGTAGCGGCGCCGCCGCCTCGGGGACGAAGTCGACGTCACGCGCCTCGAGGAGTCGGTCGACGATCCGGGTGCAGATGTCGCGGATGTGGCCCTCGAGCACCTTCACCGTGCGCGGGGTGAATCCGCGGCTGACCAGGTGCCGCAACCGGGTGTGGTCGGGCGGGTCGAGGTTGACGAGCATGGCGGCCTGCTTCGCGCGGGTCTGCTCGTCGAAGTCGTCGATCTGGGTGGTGCCCACCGCCGACGAGAAGGTCGCGCTGTCGCGGGACACGGCGACGACGTCGGCGTGCCTGGTCACCGCCCAGAATCCGGTGCCGTTCTCCTCGGGTTGCCAGTAGACGGGTTCGCTCGACCGCAGGTGGTCGAAGAACGCGTAGGGCACTCCCTCGGTGTAGACATCGGGGGATTTCAGATCAATCCGAGATGCGGTCATTCACTGCTCCTCGATCGATAAACGAATGTGATGCGTCTTAAACTACACACTTTCATTTAGAATGGAAGACCGTATGCTGAGGCCATGGCGAAAGGACAGAACGCACCGATCCGACGTCGCACCCTCACCCGAGACAAGGTCGTCGATGCCGCCATCGAGATCATCGACGAACTCGGCTGGGAGCAACTGTCGATGACGAGCCTCTCGGCCCGGCTGAACGTCGTCACCGCCTCGCTGTACAACCACGTCCGCAACCTCGACGACATCCGCGGCGCCGTTCAGGTGCGCACCATGACAGAACTCGGCGCGCACCTGCGCGAAATCGCCATGGGCCGAACCGGTCCCGACGGCCTCCGCGCCCTCGTCGACGCGCACCGCGCCTGGGCGACCGCACATCCGCACCGGTACCAGACACTCACCACCAGCCCCGTCGACCGGGACGCCTTCATCTCCGCCGCACTCGACGCCAACACGGCACTACGCACAATGCTGGCGTCGTGCGGACTGCCACCCGAAGACACCCTCGACGCCGCCGTCAGCGTCTTCGCCGCCATGCACGGCTTCGTGATGCTGGTGAACACCGACTTCCTCGGCAACGAACTGGATCTGGACGCGATCTACGAATCCGTACTGCGCGGAGCACTCTCCAGCGTCGGGTGGCCGGAGCGCACGTCCACACGGTCCTGACAGCAGCGCGCGAGCATGTCCACCGACCGGGAGTGCCCGCAATTCACCAAAACCATTCCGATCGGTCGCTTTTTGCTGCACCATTCACAGAGGACGACCCACGCCCCGACGAACAGGACACCAGGATGCGCACGATCGCCCGCACCACCCTCCTCGCCGCAGCGACCATCCCCCTGGCCATCGCCGCAGCCCCGGCATCGGCCGCGGAAGCCACCGATGTCACCTACGCCTTCGGCGTCGACGGATCGACCGTCACCAACACGATCACCAACAACACCGGTGCCACCATCGGCTGCACGACCTCGCTCGCCCTCGCCCCCGACGGCGTGCTCCCACCGGTTGCCGAAGTCGTCGGCCCCGGACAGTCCCTCTACCAGCACGACGACATACCACCCGGGACCACCACCCAGTCGGTGCTCGACGTCCCCGACGGCTCCTATGTCGCACTCGCCTCCTGCGGGCGGGAGGGCAACGCCCCGGCCCTGTGGGTGTCCGACTACCCCGGCATCGAGCAATTCCTGGTCCAGTTCCCGATGACCGCCTACACCGTGGAGCAAGCATCCTCGGTGGTCACCGTGCCGAGCGTCGCCCCCGCGCCACCCGCCGCCGCCATCCCCGACGCGGGAGATCTGGGCAAAATCTTCGGCAGCTGACCGCATTTCGTCACTGGAAGACGGCACTCATCGTCCGCAGCGGAGGCAAGGAAGGGGGAGGGACCACGACCGGCCATTGCCCCGCAACCACGGCACAGGCATCGCTATCACTGAATTATGTTGTACGGGAACAGTTCCGATAAACCACGACACCCCCGGGTCCGACCCGGGGGTGTCGTGGTTCAGGCTCAGCTTTGCACGGCCTCCAGCGCGCTGTTCAACGTCGCGCTCGGACGCATCACAGCGGCGGTCTTGTCGCCGTCCAGCTTGTAGTAGCCGCCGATGTCGACCGCGGTTCCCTGCACCTCGATGAGCTCCCGCACGATGGTGTCTTCGTTCTCGTCCAGCGCCTGGGTGAGCGTGGCGAAGCGTTCCGCCAGTTCCTTGTCCTCGCTCTGCGCGGCAAGTTCCTGCGCCCAGTACTTCGCGAGGTAGAACTGGCTGCCCCGGTTGTCGAGCTCACCGGTCTTGCGCGACGGGTTCTTGTTCTCGTCGAGCAGCTTGCCGGTGGCCGCATCGAGCGTCTTGGCCAGGATCTTCGCGCGCTCGTTGTCGGTCTTGGTGCCGAGTTCTTCCAGGCTGACGGCCAACGCCAGGAACTCACCGAGCGAATCCCAGCGCAGGTGGTTCTCCTCCACCAGCTGCTTGACGTGCTTGGGCGCCGAGCCGCCGGCACCCGTCTCGTACATGCCGCCACCGGCCATCAGCGGCACGATGGACAGCATCTTCGCGCTGGTGCCGAGTTCCAGGATCGGGAACAGGTCGGTGAGGTAGTCGCGCAGAATGTTGCCGGTCGCGGCGATGGTGTCCAGCCCACGGATCAGGCGTTCCAGGGTGTACCGCATCGAACGCACCTGCGACATGATCTGGATGTCGAGGCCCTCGGTGTCGTGATCCTTCAGGTACAGGTTGACCTTCTTGATCAGCTCGTTCTCGTGCGGGCGGTACGGGTCGAGCCAGAACAGGACCGGCATGCCGGAGTTGCGTGCCCGGGTGACGGCGAGCTTGACCCAGTCGCGGATCGGCGCGTCCTTGACGGTGCACATGCGCCAGATGTCGCCGGCCTCGACGTGCTGGGTGAGCAGCACCTCACCGGTCTCGACGTCCACGAAGTTGGCGTCGCCCTCCTCCGGAATCTCGAAGGTCTTGTCGTGCGAGCCGTACTCCTCGGCCTTCTGCGCCATGAGCCCGACGTTGGGGACGGTGCCCATGGTCGTCGGGTCGAATGCGCCGTTGGTCTTACAGAAGTTGATGATCTCCTGGTAGATGCGCGCGAACGTGGACTCCGGCATCACGGCCTTGGCGTCCTTGGGCCGTCCGTCCGCGCCGTACATCTTGCCGCCGGAGCGGATCATCGCGGGCATCGAGGCGTCCACGATCACATCGCTGGGCGAGTGGAAGTTCGAGATGCCACGGGCGGAGTCGACCATGGCCAACTCGGGACGGTGCTCATGGCAGTCGTGCAGGTCCTGGATGATCTCCTCGCGCTGCGTGCTGGGCAGCGTCTCGATCTTGTCGTAGAGGTCACCGAGGCCGTTGTTGACGTTGACGCCCAGTTCGTCGAACAGCGCCTGATGCTTGGCGAAGGCATCCTTGTAGAACGTCTTCACCGCGTGGCCGAAGACGATGGGGTGCGATACCTTCATCATCGTCGCCTTGACGTGGAGCGAGAACATGACGCCCGTCTTGCGCGCGTCCTCCATCTGCTCCTCGTAGAAGTCGAGCAACGCCTTCTTGCTCATGAACATGCTGTCCATGATGTCGCCCTCGCCCAGGTCCACCTCGGGCTTGAGGACGATCGTCTCGCCGGCCTTCGTGACCAGTTCCATCCGGACCTTGCGCGCCCGGTCCAGCGTCACCGACTTCTCGGAGTGGTAGAAGTCGCCGTGCCGCATGTGTGCGACGTGGCTGCGCGATGCCATCGACCACTCGTCCATGCTGTGCGGGTGCTTGCGGGCGTACTGCTTGACGGCCCGGGGTGCGCGACGGTCGGAGTTGCCCTCACGCAGGACCGGGTTTACGGCGCTGCCGAGGATCTTGCCGTAGCGCTGACGGATATCGCGCTCCTCGTCGGACTTGGGGTCGTCCGGGAAGTCGGGAATCTTGTAGCCCTTGCCCTGCAGTTCCTTGATGGCGGCCAGGAGTTGCGGCACGGACGCGCTGATGTTGGGCAGCTTGATGATGTTCGTCTCGGGCAGCTGCGTCAGGCGACCCAGCTCGGCGAGGTTGTCGGGGACGCGCTGCTCTTCGGTGAGGTTCTCGGGGAACTCGGCCAGGATCCGCGACGCCACGGAGATGTCGCTGGAGTCGATCTCGATGCCCGCGGCACCGGCGAAGGTCCGCACGATCGGCAGGAAGGCGTAGGTCGCGAGCAGCGGCGCCTCGTCGGTCAACGTGTAGATGATGGTCGGCGGCTTATGGGCGCTCATTGTTGTTGTTCTCCCGCGTCAGTTCGGTTAAATTTCACAGGTTCAGCGTGCAGCTATCGGATCGCGACGACTATCAGGTTACGTTGCGGCATCGCCGGCGACTTGTTCGAGCACCGCTACCCGCGAGTAACAAACCGCGCTACTGACGCGCGCTCTCACGCCGTGATTCGCGGCCTACTTCTCCAGCGCCTCGTCGATCAGCTTCCTCTGTTCCTGGGCGTGGCGTTTGCTCGAGCCCGTCGCCGGGGCGGCGGACGCCGGGCGCGACACGAGGCCGAGGCGACGCGAGCCGATGGTCCCGAGTTCGCTGAGGAGGAACGTCCAGGCACCCTGGTTTCTCGGCTCTTCCTGCACCCATACCAGTTCGGCGTTGGGGTAGGAGCCGACGACGTCGGCCAGCTCCGTTTCGGGCAGCGGGTAGAACTGTTCGATTCTCACCAGCGCGATCTGCGGATCCGGAGACGTGGCGAGCCTGTCGCGCAGCTCGTAGTACAGCTTCCCTGTCACCAACAGCACGCGGCGGACGGCGGCTTTGTCGATCGCCCGCTGATCGTCGATGACGGGTTCGAACGTGCTGCCGGTGAAATCGGCCAGGGCGCTGGTCGCGCCACGCATACGCAACATCGACTTCGGGGTGAACACGATGAGCGGCTTGCGTGGGTGAGCGTATGCCTGACGGCGGAGGAGGTGGAAGTACGACGCGGGCGTCGACGGCTGCGCCACCGTCATATTGTTCTCCGCGCAGAGCTGCAGGAAGCGTTCGATGCGCGCCGAGGAGTGATCCGGTCCGCTGCCTTCGTAGCCGTGCGGCAGCAGCAACACCAGCGAGGACTGCTGTCCCCATTTCTGGTCGGCCGAGCTGATGAACTCGTCGATGACGATCTGGGCGCCGTTCGCGAAATCGCCGAACTGCGCCTCCCACAGAACCAGCGCGTCGGGCCGTTCCACCGAGTAGCCGTACTCGAATCCCATGACGGCGTACTCACTGAGCAGCGAGTCGTAGATCCAGAACCGACCCTGACCCTCCGCAATGTCGGTGAGCGGGAACCATTCCTGACCATTGCCGCGGTCGTGAAGCACCGCGTGGCGTTGGACGAACGTGCCGCGGCGACTGTCCTGACCGGTCAGCCGGACCGTTGTCCCCTCCACCAACAATGAGCCGAATGCCAGGAGCTCGGCGAAGGCCCAATCGATGTTCCCGTCTCGGCTCATCTCCACTCGTTTGTCGAGCAGCTGTTGCAACTTCGGGTGGACGGTGAAGCCTGGCGGCCGCTTGTCGAAGGCATCTCCGACGAGGGCGATCACGCCGGGACTCACCCCGGTTCCGTGGGGCCTGGTCGGTGCTTCGGGTTCGGAAGCAGGCGTCCTCGCCGGTGCGCCGATCGTGGTTGTCGAGGAGTCCGGCACGAGGTCGTGCTGTCCGGCACGAGTCTCGGCGAAGGCGTTCTCGAGCCGACCACGGAAGTCCCGGTTGGCCTGCTCGTACTCCTCGATCGTGATGTCACCCCGCCCGATCAGCGCCTCGGTGTACAGGGTCCGGACGCTGCGCTTGGTCGCGATGAGATCGGACATGTGCGGCTGTGTCATCGACGGATCGTCGGCTTCGTTGTGCCCACGCCGGCGGTAGCAGACGAGGTCTATGACGACCTCGCGATGGAACTTCTGGCGGTAGGCGAACGCGAGTTCCGCGACCCGGACGACTGCCTCGGGATCATCGCCGTTGACATGGAAGATCGGCGCCTGAATCGTCTTGGCGACATCCGTCGAGTAGACAGAACTCCGTGCCTCACCCGGCAGGGTCGTGAAGCCCACCTGGTTGTTGATATTGATACGGATCGTGCCGCCCGTGCGGTAGCCACGCAGCTGTGACATCTGCATGGTCTCGCCGACGACACCCTGACCGGCCATCGCCGCGTCGCCGTGGATGATGATCGGCAAAGTCGCGAACGTACCGGCCGGCCTCCGATCCTGCCGGGCCCGCACGATGCCCTCCAGCACACCGTCGACCGCGTCGAGATGCGAAGGATTCGCCCCGACATAGACGGGGATCGTCTCGCCATCGGCGCCGGTGAAGATTCCCTCGGTACCCAGGTGGTATTTCACGTCCCCCGAGCCGTCGAAGGTATCGGAAAGATCGGTGCCCTCGAACTCGTGAAATACCTGACCGTAGGTCTTGCCCGCGATGTTCGTGAGCACGCTGAGTCGTCCGCGGTGCGCCATCGCGATGGCCACATCGTCGAGACCACTCTCGGCCGCCGCATGCATGATCGCGTCCAGCAAGGGGATCGTCGACTCTCCGCCTTCGAGACTGAACCGCGTCTGGCCGATGTACTTCGTCTGGAGGAAGGTCTCGAAGGCTTCCGCTTCATTGAGCTTGCCCAGAATCCGCAATTGCTGACCGTGGGTCGGCTTCGAATAGGGCCGCTCGACCCGGTTCTGGATCCACGCGCGTTGCTCCGGATCCTGGATGTGCATGTACTCGATGCCGACCGTGCGGCAATAGGCGTCACGCAGAACACCGACGATGTCGCGGAGTTTCATCTGCCGCCGGTCGCCGCCGAAGTCACCGGTGACGAACTCCCGGTCCAGGTCCCAGAACGTGAGCCCATGACTTTCCACATCCAGATCGGGGTGTGACCTCTGGACGTACTCCAGAGGGTCGACGTCGGCCATCAGGTGACCACGGGTGCGAAACGCATCGATGAGTTGCTGTACACGCGCTGTCTTGTCGACCGCGCTCGTCGGATCCACCCTGATGTCGGGTGCCCAATGGATCGGTTCATAGGGGATTCGCAAGGCCGCGAAGATCTCTTCGTAGAACCGATGCTGCCCGATGAGGAGTTCATGGACTCGCCCGAGGAATTCGCCGGAAGCCGCGCCCTGGATGACGCGGTGATCGTAGGTGCTCGTCAGGGTGACCGTTTTGCCGATGGCGAGATCGGCAAGGGTCTGTTCGCTCGCCCCGTGGAACTCCGCCGGATACTCCAGGGCGCCCGCACCGATGACACAACCCTGGCCCTTCATCAGGCGGGTGATCGAATGCTCCGTCCCGATGCCGCCGGGGTTGGTCAACGACAGCGTCGTATCGGCAAAATCCTCGACGGTCAACGCGTTGCTTCGCGCCTTGACGATGAGAGCCTCGTACGCCTCCAGGAATTCACCGAAACTCATGTCGTCTGCGCGCTTGATGTTCGGGACGACAAGGAATCTCGATCCATCGGGTTTCGCGACGTCGACGGCGATCCCGAGGTTCACGTGCTCAGGTGTCACGGCGAACGGCTTGCCGTCCACTTCGGCGTACGACACGTTCTGGCTCGGAAAATCCTTCAGGGCCTGTACGAGCGCCCAGCCGATCAGGTGCGTGAAACTGACCTTGCCCCCACGCGCCCGGGTCATGTGGCTATTGATGACGATGCGATTGTCGATCATCAGCTTCGCGGGGATCGTGCGGACGCTCGTCGCGGTCGGAATACCCAGGCTGGCGGTCATGTTGGTGACCAGAGACCTGGCCATCCCGCGAATCGCGGCCGTGGTCGTTCTGCCGTCGGCCGCCTCGGCCGGTGGCGCAGAGAATGTGGCCGCCTGCGCCGGGTTCGGCGGAATCGATGCCGCCGCCTCGGTCATGGTCTTCGGTCCGATCACGGTGACTGACACAGCCGATCTCCTACTTCACGTCTGTTCGCTTCGATACGTTTCTGCCGGAACGCAATTGGGTCGGCCTGGACCTGCGTCGGCTACGTCTTCCGGCTCGAACTTCGACGGTCTGCCGGATGCTCCTTGCTTCTCAGCATAGAACTATTTTGTACCTTGCGGTCAAATACTCGGTGTGCGGTGTGCCACTCGCACCCTCGGATGCGTTCGTGCCTGTTCGTCACGGACACCCCGACACCGGAACCGTGGGTGCGGGTTCCGGATCGGGGTGCTCGGGTGGATTCTCGCTAGTCGGTGACGCCTTCTGCGCGAGCAGCGGCGGCGACTGCCTCCGCGACAGCGGGGGCGACGCGAGGATCGAGCGGGCTGGGAACGATCTTGTCCACAGCCAGCTCGTCACCGACGACCGAGAGGATCGCCTCGGCGGCGGCGAGTTTCATGCCCTCGGTGATGCGCCGGGCGCCGGCATCCAGGGCACCCTTGAACACACCGGGGAAGGCCAGCACATTATTGATCTGGTTCGGGAAATCCGAGCGCCCGGTGGCGACGATCGCCGCATGCCTGCGGGCGACGTCGGGGTGGATCTCCGGGTCCGGGTTCGACAGTGCGAACACGATGGAGTTCTCCGCCATGGTCGCGATCAACTCCTCCGGCACGGTGCCCGCGGAGACACCGAGGAACACGTCCGCGCCGTCGAGGGCCTGGGCGACGCCGCCGCGGCGGGCGGCCGGGTTGGTGCGGGCGGCCAGGTCGACCTTGATCTCGTTGAGGTCGGTGCGGTCGGCCGAGACGATGCCCTTCGAGTCCAGGACCGTCACGTCCGCGATCCCGGCGGCGAGCAGGATGTTCGCGCACGCCACACCGGCGGCGCCGGCACCGGAGATGACCACGCGCAACCCACGGATGTCCCGGTCCTGGACCTTGACCGCACCCTTCAGCGCAGCGAGGACGACGATGGCGGTGCCGTGCTGGTCGTCGTGCATGACCGGGCAGTCCAGCGCCTCGATGACGCGCTGTTCGATCTCGAAGCAACGCGGCGCGGAGATGTCCTCGAGGTTGACGGCACCGAAGCTCGGGCGCAGCCGGATCAGGGTCTCGACGATCTCGTCGGGGTCCTGGGTGTCGAGGACCAGCGGGATCGAGTTCAGGCCCGCGAAGTTCTTGAACAGGGCCGACTTGCCCTCCATCACCGGAAGGGAGGCACGCGGGCCGATATCCCCGAGACCGAGGACCGCGGAGCCGTCGGAGACGACGACCACCAGGCGGCTGGTCCAGGTGTAGCGGTCGGCGAGGGTCTCGTCGGCGGCGATGGCGCGGGAGACCTGCGCGACACCGGGGGTGTAGGCGATGGACAGGTCGCGCTGGCTGTCCAGCGGGGTCGTCAACTCCACGGACAGCTTTCCCCCGACGTGGCCGGCGAAAATCTCCTCGTCGGTCAGCTCGACCTTCTGCGATGCGGTGGATTCGGACACGATGGTCATTCTCTACTCATTCCCTTTCGGTTTCGACGATCCACGTCAGCGTGTCGTCACAATCGATCAGCGTGTGCGTGCGCGGCGCAAGGAGCTCTCGCCTCGTTCAGGTGCCTCATGGTGTGTGGGTCATTTCTCGATGAGGGCGTCGCCGGGGTCGGTGGGCCGGCGGGGTGTGAGTGGTTCGAGGGGGTAGCCGACGGCGATCGCGCCGAGCGGCTGCCAGTCGTCGGGCAGGTCGAGGACACCGCGCACCGTGTCCGCGGCGAAGATCGTCGAACCGATCCAGCAGCTGCCGATCCCCTTGGTCGCCAGCGACACCAGCAGCCCCTGCACGGCCGCACCGACCGCGACGGTGAACATCGTCGCCTCCGCCGCCCGCCGACGCGGATCCGGGTAGGGGTGCGCGCCGTCGGGCACGCAGAACGGGACGATCACCTCCGGCGCGTCGAACAGGATGTTCCCCCGCGCCACCCGCGCCGCCACCGCCGCCCCGTCCATACCGTCCGCGGTCAGGTCGGTGCGCCACCGCTCCCGCATCGCGGTCAGCAACTCCTCGCGCACCGTGCGGGTGCGGACCCACACGAACCGCACCGGCCGGGTGTGATGCGGCGCCGGGGCGGTCAACGCCTCTCCGATCGCCGCCCGCACCGCACCCGGATCGACCGGATCGTCGGCGAACTCCCGGACCGAGCGGCGCAGCAGCACCGCCTCCGCCCGCCCCCGCTCCACCGACTCGGCGGTCCCGAGCCAGAACAGGTCCTCCTCACCGGCCCGGATCAGATCCCGCGCCCGCGACCCGTCGTCGGCCACACCCAGACCGCGGACCACCGCGACCGGCACCCCACCGAGCTTGCCCTTCACCAGATCCCCGGCCGCGGCGATCTCGTCGGCCACCGCAACCTCCGTCACCATGAGTTCGTTGCCCTGCGAGTCCCGGGCCCCGGCGTACCCGTGCAGCACCGGCACCCCGGCCGCACCGATCGCGGCGTCGATCTGGCCGTTGCGCCATGCCCGGCCCATGGTGTCGGTGACCACCACCGCGACGGTGACACCCAATGCACCCTTCACCGCATCGCGCAGGGTGCGGGCACTGGCGTCCGGATCTTCCGGCAGCAGAGCGAGTTCGGCGCCGTCGACGTTCGAGCCGTCGATCCCCGAGGCCGCCTGGACGATCCCGAGCCGGTTCTCGGTGATCAGGATGGGGCCCCTGCGCGCTACGACCCGGACGGCTTCCTGTTCGACGAGGAGGCGCCGAGCGGCCTCACGGGCATCGAGATCGGAGGGAGAGGACACGATCCGGCCCTCCACCTTGGACACCACCTTGCTGGTGACCACGAGGACGTCGTCGTCCTCGAGCCACGGCGCGGCGGCAACGATCGCGGCAGCCAGGTCGTCGCCCGGCCGGAACTCGGGCAGACCCGCGATGGGCCGGATTTCGATCGCGCCGCCTGGCGCATGATCGGCCGGTCTTTCCGGTTCGGTCATAGCAGGGCTCCCATCAGGTTGAATGCGGAGCGGACCATGTCCGCGGTGGCGTCCGGGTCGGACATCAGCAACGGCACACTGGCCACGGCCACCCCGGGGACGTCGGCGGTGTCGGTGTCGTGGACCAGCCACCCGTCGAGGATCCCCGTGCCACTGCGCGCCCCGTACCAGCGCCCGATCGCCTCCGCGGAGGTTTCCACCCCGATCACGTCCAAACATTCGTCGGCCATGCCGCGCAACGGTTTCCCACCCACGATCGGCGACACCCCGACCACCCGCGCGGTGGTGGTGCGCAGCGCCCCCCGGATCCCCGGCACCGCCAGGATCGCCCCGACGCTGACCACCGGATTCGACGGCGCCAGCAACACGATGTCGGCGCCCTCGATCGCCTCCAGCACCCCCGGCGCCGGGGACGCCTGCTCGGCGCCGATGTGCGCGAAGCTGTGCGACGGGACCTGCGCGCGGTGCCGAACCCACCACTCCTGGAAGTGGATCGCCCGCTGCTCCCCGTCCTCCGGGTCGGTGATCACCACGTGAGTCTCACTCCGATCGTCGGTGACCGGCAGCAACGTCACACCCGGCCGCCACCGGTTGCACAACGCCTCGGTGACCGCCGACAACGGATACCCCGTCCGCAGCATCTGGGAGCGGATCAGATGCGTCGCGATGTCCCGGTCGCCGAGCCCGAACCACTCCGGCTTCGCCCCGTACGCGGCGAGTTCCTCCTTCGCGTTCCAGGTTTCACCCGCATGCCCCCACCCCCGCACCGGGTCGATACCCCCACCGAGGGTGTACATGCAGGTGTCCAGATCCGGGCAGATCCGCAACCCGTGCATCCACACATCGTCACCGACATTGACCACCGCCGTGATCCGATGCGACGAACCCCCACCATCCGGCGCATCAACACCGAGAAGCCGCCGCACCCCTTGCAGGAACCGGGCCCCACCGACCCCGCCAACCAATACAGTCACGTTCACTCAGACCTCGGCTGGAGTGCTCGCCGTAACGGTGGTGTGGTCCTTCTCGGCCTTGCGCGCCGCCAGCGCGACAGCGCAGAGCAGTGCGGCGAACACCCCGATCCCAGAGAGGACCGAGAAGATGACGATCGGCGGCCGGCCCGCGAGAAGGCCGCCCAGGATCGGTCCACAGACACCACCGATCCGGCCCACTCCGGCAACGAATCCGAGAACGCTGGTGCGGATGTCGACGGGGAAGTAGGTGGCCACGTAGCCGAAGACGATCGGCTGCGTTCCGCCCGTCCCCGCCCCGGCGAGGAACAGAAAGACGTAGAGAACGGGTGACGGCAGGTGTACCGCGAGGGTCATGACGGCGACCGCGCCGACTGTGAAGGCGGCGAGAACTGCGCGACGTTCTCCGAACTTGTCCGCAATCCAGGAACCTCCGGACGCACCGGTGGCGGCTCCGAGGCTGAAGATCACCAGAAAGACCAATGCGGATCCGAGGGAGTAACCGCTGGCCTTCATGATCTGCGGCAACCAGGTGAGCAGTCCGTACCACTGGATCTGGCCGCAGAAGGTCAGCGCGGTGAACACTGCCAGCGCTCCCCATCCGGTCGGTCCGAGATTCTTGAAGACGACACGCAAGGTGCGGCGGTCGGCCGCGCCGTCCGAACGCAGAGCGTTCGGCGTGGGTACCCACCGCCGGAGCTTCACCGCGGCGATCGGTACCACGGTCAGCAGGGGAAAAGCGCCCCCGACGAAGAAGACGCCGCGCCAGCCCAGCACGTCGAGGAAGGCCAGGGCGGTGAGAGCGGCCAGGACGCCGCCAATGGGTATGCCGGCCAGGATCACGCCGTTGAGGAAGTTCTTCCGGTCTGCCGGTGCGACGCTCATCGTCACCGCGACCGCGGTGGGCACGACCCCGCCGAGGCCGAACCCTGCGAAGAACCGGGCGGCACCCAGCAGTTCGGCGGTGGGTGCCACGGCGCACAGCATCATGCCGACCGAGAACCAGCTGACGCAGAGCAGGAACAACCGCCGAACACCGTATCGGTCGGCGAGCACTCCGGCGGCGATGGGTCCGATGCCCATCCCGAGGATCGCCGCACTGGCGATCACTCCGACCTGCGCGGTCGTCAGACCCCAATCTGCGTAGTGGAGTAGGTTCGGCGTCGCGGCACCGAAGATGGCGAGGTCGTAGCCGTCAGCGGCTATCGCGAGAAATGCCAGGGCGGCGACGCCCACATATGCAGGAAAGCTGAGCCGATTGTTCATGTGTCTCCTCGAAGAAAGTAAGGGAGCCGCTCTGAATACTGGTGGAGATGAAGAGAATCGACCATCGAGCACATTCCCACTCAGGCCGACCGAGAACACAGCGAGACACGCGATCGATGCTCGCGAGGTCACCGACAGGTCACCTCATCGAGCCGATCACCGCTGTATAGGGATGAAAATCAGTGCGCCGAACCGAAAGTCAGGGCGCCACCGAGGAAGAGCCGGACCGCTGCCGCGCCGACATCCGATCGAACGGGTGACCCAGACTGCGCAGCATGGCGCCCAGCGCGGCACCGGGATGTCCCAGTGCGGCGTCCAGCAGGTCGTCGAGATCGTCGACGTCCCGCCGCAGGGACTCGATGTTCGGGTCGAGCGTCTCCACCGCCCCGGAGCCCAGGTGCGCCAGCCGCGAGCGCTCCCCGAATTCCGGATCGAGGTCGACGCCCTCGGAGGCCGTCAGAAGACTTGTCCCCTCGCGTCTTCGGTCCGCCACGAATGTGCGCTCGTGCCGCCCGGCCACCTTCAGCGCGACGTCCAGGTCCTCGCTGCGAAGGCTCGGAAGATCGGCGGGCAGTCCCGCCAGCCGGCAGCGCGGCCACCACTCGCGGGCCCGGCGCCCACCTTCGCGCACGGCGGCGTTCATGCCCGGCGTGCCCGGCAATACGAGTGGGACGACACCCGGCGACCGCACGTGGGCCGCGTCCTGAATCCGGTCGACGACAACGAGCACCGCCTCCACCTGCGAGGCAGCCCGAACCGCAGAGACGGTGTCTCGGAACATTGCGCGAACCACCGCCTGCCGGGCTTCCGGCCGGAGCAGGAGCCGGGATTTCGCCGACGTGATGTCCCGCTGGGGAATCACGGCCACCCACGGCCCGCGGGGACCTCGACTGCGGGTTCCACCACTCTCGGGAGCTGGATGTGCGGTCACTGGCCGACCATCCCGACGGCGAGCGGCAGCACGGACCTCGCCCTGTCGTCGAACCGTTCGGCTGCGGCGGTTCGTTCGGCGTCGACGGCTTCGTATGTGGTGGTGCGCTGCCGGGCAGGTCGGCCTGCAGCCGCGGCCATGTTGGTGATGTCGGCGATGGTCTTCATCGATCCGTTGGTCGAACCGGCCATCCTGCTGATGGTTTCCTCCATCAGGGTGCCGCCGAGGTCGTTGACGCCACCGCGAAGCAGTTCCACGCATTCGTCTGGACCGAGCTTGACCCACGAGCACTGGATGTTGTCGATCTGACCGTGCAACATCAACCGCGCCAATGCGTGTACCGCGCGGTTGTCCCGTCGGGTCGGGCCCGGCCTCGCCAGACCTGCGAGGTAGATGGGTGAACTCTGGTGCACGAACGGCAGCGGAACGAACTCCGTGAAGCCGCCCGTCTCCCGCTGAATGTCCAGCAGCACGCGAAGGTGACCGACCCAGTGCCGGGGCTCGTCCACGTGCCCGTACATCATCGTCGCGGTGGTGCGGATCCCGAGCTCGTGCGCGGTCTTGACTACCCGAATCCACTCGGCCGCAGGCAGTTTGCCCTTGGTGAGCACCCACCGGATCTCGTCGTCCAGGATCTCGGCGGCGGTGCCCGGCACGGAATCGAGCCCGGCGTTGCGCGCCTCGGTCAGCCACTCGGCCACCGAGATGCCCATGCGCGACGCCCCGCTCACGATCTCCATCGGCGAGAACGCATGGAGGTGGATCTTCGGGGCCCGGCGTTTCGCCTCGGCGGCCAGGTCCAGATGAATGGTGCTGGGGAGACCGGGATCGATCCCGCCCTGCATGCAGATCTCGGTGGCGCCGACGTCCCAGGCCTGGGCGATCCGGTCCCCCACCTCGGAGACGGAGAGCCGGTACGAATCAGCGTCGCTGGCGCGCTGCGCGAACGCGCAGAATCGACAGCCGGTGTAGCAGACGTTACTGAAGTTGACGTTCCGGTTGACGACGTAGGTCACCGCGTCGCCCACCGTCGACTGCCGGACCTGGTCCGCCAAGGCGCACAAGGCATCCAGATCGGCGCCGTCGCAGTGGATGAGCGCCAGCGCCTCGTCGTCGCTGAGACCCGCGGGGTCCCGCTCGGCCGTGCGCAAGGCGGCGAGCACCTCACCGCCCAGGCGGGGATGGGCGCCGGCCGCCGCGCGTGCGTTCATCTCCTCGCCGAGTACCGTCCAGTCACCGAACGCGTTCGCGAAGTCGCTGCGGGTATCGGTACGACGCCCTTCCGCGTCGATCTCGAGGTGCAGATCGGTTCGGCCACTGGATTCTACGGGCGCGGCATCCTGCCACGGCCGGCCCTCCGGAAGCACGTCCGCGGCCAGACCGGTCTCCGGGTCGGCGAGCGCCAGCAGGTGCGGCCGGACCCGGGCGTCGATCCACGGATCTCCCGCGAGGACGTACTGCGGTTGGACGGCGAGGCGCTCCCGGAGCTCGAAACCGGCGGCAGCGCTCAGTTCACGGAGCCGGTCGATCTCCGGCCAGGGGCGTTCGGGGTTCACGTGGTCGGGGGTCAGCGGCGACACCCCACCCCAGTCGTCGATGCCCGCCGCCAACAGCCGGCGCAGCTCACCCGGCTCCGACAGATTGGGCGGGGCCTGCAGGCGCATCGAAGGTCCGAGGAGGATGCGTGCCACCGCGATCGTGGCCAGGTACTCCTCGTGGTCTGCATCGTCGGCGGACCGCATCGCGGTGTCGGGCTTGGCGCGGAAGTTCTGGACGATCACTTCCTGGATGGAGCCGTACTGCTTTGCGATCCGGCGGATCTGGAGGATGGACTCCACCCGATCGGCGTACGACTCGCCGATCCCCACCAGGATCCCGGTCGTGAAGGGGATGTTGGTGCGGGACGCGTCCTCGATGCAGGCCAGTCGGACGGCGGGATCTTTGTCCGGGGAGCCGTAGTGGCAGCCGCCGGGCTCTGCCCATAGTGAGCGGGCCGTGCTCTCGAGCATCAGTCCCATGGAACCGGCCACCGGCTTGAGGCGTTGGAGTTCCGCCCAGCTCATGACCCCCGGGTTCAGATGGGGCACCAGGCCGGTCTCCTCGAGGACCAGCACCGCCATGGCCCGCACGTAGGACAGTGTGTCGGCGTAGCCGCGCGACTCGAGCCAGTCGCGGGCGGCGTCCCACCGATCCTCGGGCCGGTCGCCCAGCGTGAAAAGCGCTTCCTTGCAGCCCATCCGGGCGCCCGCACGGGCGATCTCGAGCACCTGGTCGGGAGAGAGGAACGGCTCGTCGACCCGCCCGGGGGTCGTTGCGAAGGTGCAGTAGTGGCAGCGGTCGCGACACAGGCGGGTGAGCGGTATGAACACTTTCCGGCTGTAGGTCACCACCCCCGGGCGGCCTGCGTCGAACAGGCCCGCCGACCGGACGCCCGCGGCGACCTCGCACAGTCGGTCGAGGTCGGCGCCGCGCGCACCGAGGAGGGCCTCGGCTTCACCGGCGTCGATGGTCTTGCCGGCGCTCGCCCGCGCGAGTGCGCGCCTCAGACCCGTCACCTGCTCGCTCCTGTCCCCAAGCCCATCGACCGGGCGATGAAGTCGAGCTGCACCGAGGGCGGCCCCGCCACGACACGGGCGATGATCCCGTCGGAGTGGTGCATCGGCAGGGCATGGTCGCGCACGTAGCCGTAGGCGCCCTGGATCTGCATCGCCAGCGCGGAGGCCTCTGCGTAGAGCTGACCGGAGAGGAACTTCGCCATGGTGCTCTCCACCTCGCACGGCAGACCCGCGTCGAAGAGGTCGGCCGAACGGCGCACGGCGCATCGGGCCGCGTCGAGCCTGACGAACATCTCGGCGAGGGGCAAGGTCACGCCCTGGTAGGTCGACAGTGCCTTGCCGAACTGCTCGCGCTCGTTGGCGTAGTGGACCGTCAGGTCGAGCACCGCGGCCACGCTGCCCAGGAAGCCGGAGCTGATCATGATGCGTTCGAGCACCAGGCGTTCCTTGAGGATCTGCCATCCTTCACCGGGCTCACCCAGCACCGCCGTCGCCGGGAGGGTGACGTCGCGCAGGAAGACCTCGTAGATGCCGCTGATGTTCCGTCCCAGCGCCGGCATCCGGCGGACCTCGACACCCGGATGGTCGACCGGGACGAGGAATACGCCGAGCTGGTCGCGCTTACGGCCACCGCCGCCCACCCGGGCGACGAGTTCCATCACCGCGCCGGGCAGGCCCGCGCCTTCGCAGTAGGTCTTCTGACCGTTGAGGACCCAACCGTCCCCGACCTTCTCGGCGCGCGTGGCAACGCTCGCCGCGTCGGAGCCCACGTCGGGTTCGCTGACCGCGATCGACAGGCGCGCGTCGCCGGCCAGCACCGGCGCGCCGTACGTCTCCTGCTGCTCGGGCGTGCCCCAGCGGTGGATGTCGCGCAGCCCGCTGAGGTTCAGGTTGAACAGGGCCACGAGGTCGGAGCTCGCCTTGCCGATCTCCTCACAGAGCGTGATCAGCAGGCCGGCCGTACCGTCGACGTCCTCGTCTCCGGCCACCACGTCGTACCACCCCAGGCGGGCGATCTCGCGGAACAGGTGCTCGGGGTACGTCCCCGCCTCGTCCCAGATTCGCACGTCGAGCGCGGGAGCGTGCCGGGCCAGGAACGCCCGGGCCGTGGTGCGCAGGTGCGCCTGCTCGTCGGTCTGGATGTGGATGCTGGTGGTCATGATTGCCTTTCGAGGGTGTTCGGTAGAGAGGTCCGCTTCCAGGCGGAGAGCCCTGTTTTGAGATCGCGCAACAGCTCGGGCGGAAGAATCGCGAGTCGGGCGGCCGTCTCGCGCGCCGTCACGTCGAGCGAATCCTCGGGAACGACGTCCACCAGACCGAGCCTGGCGAGGTCGTCGGCGACGAAGCGCTCGTTCAGGGCCAGGAGCCGCAGTGCCCGCGCCGGGCCGACGGCGGCCTCGAGTCGGCGCACCGTGCTGTCGGGCGGCGGGAACCCGAGTGGGAGCTCGGGGAATCGGAACGTAGCGGCAGGTGAGGCCAGGGTGATGTCCGCGGCCGCGGCTATGGCCCAGCCGGCGCCGACCGCGGCGCCCTGGACCGCGACCACTGCGGCCGGGTAGTCGCCGATCAGGTCGAGGCTTTCCTCGATCAGCCGGCGCCGGAGACCCGGGCGGCCGGTCGCGGTGCCGTCGTCCGAACGCACGTCGGCTCCTGCACAGAACGCGGGTCCCTCCGCCCGCACGAGAAGGACATCGACGGCCGCGCGTTTTCCCTCGGCAAGTGCGGAGACGAACGCCTCGAGCAGGGGGACGTCGAGGGCGTTGCGTGCCTCGGGACGATTGAGTGTCAGGACGACCAGACCGTCGTGGTGCTCGGCCGGGCACAAGTCCAGGGCTACTTCCCTATTCGCGCTCATCGGAGCTCCGGCAGGACCTGGGAGGTGAGCAGCTCGACTGCCTCACGGGGATCGGGGCCGACCGGGGCACCGATGTAGGCCTCCGTGAATCCGGCGTCCTCCGCGTACTCGAGCAGCTCGGCCAGCGCCTCGATGCAGTCGCCCGGTGTGCCGGACACGACGAGCTGGTCCGCGACTTCCTGCGGGAGGAGGTCGGCAGCGGCGTCCACGCCGTCACCGGCTTTGAGCGCCGCTCGGGTGGCGGCGTAGTCGGACGGCTCGAAGCCCACCCGGTGCAGGTTCTCCGGAGGCTGTTGGCTCACAATGAGTGTGGCCTGTCGCCGCGCCGCCGCACAGGCGCTGTCCCGGTCCGCGGAGACGGACAGATTGACACCGTAGATCCGGGTGAACTCTCCCCGCTGGCTGCGCTGTCGTCCCCGGTCGAGCGAATCGAGGTTGCTCACCGCGTCGAACTGGCCGCTGCGGAAGGCCGCGAGGCTGTGCGCCGGGAAGTTGCTGGCGCAGATGACGCCGTCGGCAAGCTCGCCGGCCATCTCCAGTACTTTCGGTCCGGCGCCGGCGACCACGACGCGCACGTCGGGCTTGCTCGTCCAGGAGAACGACGCCCGAGCATCCTCACGCAATCCGAGGCCTGCGCAGATCTGGGGGTAGTCACCCATTCGGATCGCGTCGCCCTGCCAGAGAAGTCGGCACATCGCAATGAACTCGGCCACCCGCTCGATCGGATTCTGCAGCGACATGAGCGCACTCACCAACCCACCCCCGGTGCCGATTCCCATGCTGACCCGGCGTCCTTCGGGCATGAATTCCGCGAGGGTGGCCATGCTGGACGCCATCTCGAGCGGGTTGCGTCCGAAGGGGAACGTCACCGCCGTGCCGACGCCCGCGCCGGTGCGCGCAGCGATGGCGCCGAGGAGAACCGCAACGCCTCGGGACTGGAGTTGGTCACTGAGCCAGACGGTCTCGAAACTCCGAGCAGCGATCTCTGCCACTTCCACCATCTGTGGCCCGTCAGCCCAGCCGTGAAGCTGGATTCCTTTGATCATGGAACTTCTCTTCATGATATTGAACTCGAATCACTATATGGAACAGATTAGGGGCAGGATGCGGCGACGGTCAAGAGTCGGGCCCAACCTCTTCGGGCGCCGCTCAGGGCCGGGCGTACGCCGGAGTGACCAGGAACGTGCTTCGAATCTCCGAGATCAGCGGCCCGTCGCTCTCCGTGCGCGCCTTCACCGCGAGCCACCGAGGATCGGTCTGGAACCGTGCCCAGTGCGCGTCCGCGGCCTCGGCGTCGGGGAAGGCCACCAGGTACACGATCCGGCCGCGGTTGCCCGCCTCGTGCCAGAAGCCGTCGACCTGCAGCCCGAATTCCGCGAACAGGGCCAGGGTCTCGTCGGCGAACCTGCGATGAAGGTCGTCGGCGCGGCCCGGTAGAGCGATGTACTCACGCAGCTCGTGGATCATGAACAACCCCGTTCACAGCGAGACCCGAGTGCGTCTTGTAGCGCTTGTTGACGTTGATGAGAACGGCGGTCAGCGGTTCGAGCTGCCGCGCCACCCGCAGTACCCCGCCGTCGATGCCGGGCCGGCCCGTGATCGCGACTGCGAGCCGGGCCACCTCGTCCTTGGCGGTCCGGTCGTCGCCGCACACGAGCACATCCTCTTGGACGAGGCCTTCGTGCTCCCAGAGTGTGACTGCCGACAGGTGGTGGAACGCAGCCACGACGGTGGCGTCGGGCACCAGGTCCCGCAACTGCTCGGCAGCGCTGCCCTCCTCGACGTCCAGACCGTACGCCCCGGCCTTGTCGAAGCCGAGCGGGTTCACACAGCTGACCAGGAGCTTGCCCGCGAAAACGGGAGCCAACCCGGAGACCAGCTCACGATGGCCCTTGTACGGGACGGCCAACAGGACGATGGGACAGTCGGCGGCGGCCGACGCGTTGTCGGCAGCGCTGACCCGGGCGCCGTCACCGGCGCGTCTGCGCACCTCGGCGGCCGCTTCCTCGGCGCGTTCGATCGAACGCGATCCGATCACGACGTGTCTGCCGGCCGCTGCGAACCGGTACGCCAGCCCCTTTCCCTGGGGCCCGGTGCCGCCGACGACGGCGATCTTGTTGCTGGTCATCTATGTCTCCTACGAACAGTGGACGGGGATACCTCGGGCGCGTGGCACCCGGAGGTGGGCAGCCGACCATCGAGGGTCGACTCGGAGCGGCAGGCCCCGGGTGGGGTCGCCGCAGGAAAGAAAAAGTGCGGGTCGGTCAGCCGCGTCCGGCGTCGAGGTCCGGCGCCCCGGCGGGAGTCGGGTAGTCCTCGGGGATGTGTCCGCCGATGCGCGAGCTGATCTCCCGTGACGCCGTGACGAGGTAGTCGGCGATGCCGGCCACGCCCTCGACCGTCAGGTCGTCACCCATGCCGAGCAGGGCAATGAACAGGCATGGCACGCCGTCCCGGTCGAATACCGGGACCCCCAGGACGTTGAGTTCGGGGCGATACTCGCCGTAGACCGCGCCGTAGCCCTGCGCCCGGAGCTGCTCCAGTTCGGAGTCGGGGAACGAGATGGGCCCCGGGCGCCCCCGGCCCGGCCATGCTGCCGCCAATCGGCTGATCAACGGGGTAGTGCGGTCGAAGCGCGAACCGACCTCGATGGTGACCTTGACGGCTTTGCGGCTCTCGATCTTCGCGATCGCCGTGAAGTGACCGTCCGGCATCGGCTGGATGGCCAGGCAGGCCAGCTCGGTCCGCTCGGCCAACCACTCCATGTACGTCCGCGACGCGGCGACGGCCGACGTTCGCGCGATCGCCGCGACCCCGAATTCCACGAGCAGCGGACCGAGGTTGTACCGGCGCGTCTCCTGGTCGTACACGACGAGACCCTCGACCACCATGGTCCGGAGCAGGACCGACGCCGTGCTCTTCGCCAGGGCGCAGCGCTTGGCCAGCTCGGTGAGCGTGGCACCGGCAGACTGCTGGACCAGCGTCTCGAGCACGCGGGTGGCGCGTGAGACAGCGGGGACCAACTGTTCACCGGTTTGCTCGCCCCGCTCGTCGGTCGTGCCGCTTCCCGGGACTTCTGCCTTGGTCAAGGGTTCCTACCTTCGTCGTGCGAATGCTGTCAGCCGACCGTAGCGGCCTGCCCCAGCAGTTCGGCGAAATGGAACAGCGTGCCGTCGGGATCGCGGGCGAAGAGCAGCCGCCAGCCGTTGACTCCGTCCGGACCCATGATGGTCTGCGGCGAGTGCAGGAACTCGACACCGTCGTCCGCCAGCCGTGCGTATTCGGCGTCGATGTCGTCGGTGAGGATCGAGAATCGGCACAGGCCGGGGTGTACGAGGTCGCTCTGCGCCCGCCCCTCGGAGCGTGCGTCCCGCCACTGGATGAGGTCGAGCATGGCCTCGTCCGGGGAGTTGTTCAGGCGCATGTGCGCGAAACGGAGCTTGCTGGCCCCTTCGACCATGAATGCCCGCGCGAGGTTGCTGTCGTCGACCTCTTTGTCCTGCGCTACCTGGAAGCCGATTCGCCGGTAGAAGTCGATCGACTTGTCCATGTCGGTCACGTTGATGCCGACGTGCCAGAATTTTCGCATTGCTTCGTCCTTCGTGTTCGTCTAGCTGGGTCGATAAATAGCGCTCCGCGGGTTCGCGGGATTCGCCGAGTGCTCAAGCCGGGGGCCGCACCAACTCGCGGCGCCGGACCTTTCCGGTCTCCGTGCGCGGCAACGTTGCGACTGCCTCTATCTCACGGGGCCGGGCGTGCGGACCCACCGCCGCCGTGACGAGTTCGCGGAGCTGTGCCGCGATCTCCTCCGTGAGCTCTCCGGCAGCGAGGTGCACGAACGCCTTGACCTGTTGGCCCATCTCCCGGTCGGGCAGCCCCACCGCTGCCGCGTCCAGGACCTGCGGATGACGCTTCAGGGCCTCTTCGATCTCGGCCGGGCCGATGCGGTAGCCGCGGCTCTTGATCACGTCGTCGGCGCGGCCCAGGTACTCCAGCCGGCGCCCGTGTGCGAGCCGCGCCAGATCGCCCGTCCGGTGCCAATCCCCCGGAGGGGGTACCGCCCGAGCCGAAGACGAGTCCCAATAGCCAAGGAGTGCAACCGGATCCGGCAGTTCGAGCGCGATCTCACCGACCTCACCGGGTGCGACGCGGACGCCGTCCTCGTCCAGAATTGCGATGCGGTGCCCGGGGTACGGGGCGCCCATGGTTGCGTCGTCGACCGATCCGAGAGCCGCGGAGTCGCCGATGAGGGCGTTGGCCTCGGTCTGGCCGTAGGCCTTGTTGACGCAGTCACTGAGGTGGCTGCGGGCCCAGCCGAGTTCCGCAGCACCGGCGGGCTCTCCCCCGGTCACGACCGCGCGGAGGCGTTGCCGTGCCGATTCCCCGTGCTCGGCGAACATCCGCAGCACCGACGCGGGCAGGAAGGCGGTGGTCACGCCGAAGCGGGCCATCATGTCCAGGGTGGCGGCGGCGTCGAAACGCTGTGGCCGATGAGCCACGACGGGGACGCCGAACGACCACGGGACCAGCAACCCGAGCATCAGGCCGCCGATCCAACCCCAGTCCGCGGTGCCGAAATACACGTCCCCGGGCCTGAACAGCTCGAAGGCGTAATCGACGCCCGCGTGCCCGAGCAGGGCGCGGTGTCCGTGAACGATGCCTTTCGGTGGACCGCTGGTGCCCGATGTGTACATCAGCAGGGCCGGGTCCGAGGGCCGGCCGGGCACCGGGGCCAACGGGTCGACCCGGCGGGCGAGGTCCCCGAGCCTCGGACCACGCGCGCCGTCCACCGTGAGCACGTCGACGTCGCGCAGCGAGCACCCCGTCGACTCGAGCCGGTCGACGCCCGGACCGTCCGTGACCAGCACGGTCGCACCCGAGTCGGCGAGCCGGTGCCCCACCGAGTTGCCGGTGAGCAGTCGCGGGACCGGCACGAGCACGGCCCCGGCGACGAGCACCCCGAACACGACCTCGGCGGCCTCGACCGACGGGTCGAGGTACAGGACGACACGGTCACCGGGCTCGACCCCGCGGGCGCGGAGGACACCCGCGATGCGCACGGCGGCGCGCTGCACCTGACCGAACGTCACCTTCTCGGGCGCGTGGGTCCCCTCGCGCAGCACGGCAACGGCGTCGGGATCGCGGGAGAAGAGGGCGTCCTCGGTGATCGTGTAGTCCGCCGCGGGCTCCCAGTCCGGAACGTGGCGGGCGTCGATCAGCCGTCCCACGATCTGTGGCCGGGACGGCCCGGAGGTCAATCCAGGCGTGCCCATATGCTCTTCTCCTTGGTGAAGCTCTCGATGGCGGCCTGGCCGAGGTCGCTGCCGTAGCCGCTCTGTCCGAAGCCGCGGTACGGCGACGCGGGGTTGAGCACTCCCCAGGTGTTGATCCACACGTTGCCGGCGTCGAGGGTCTGCGCGAACCTCAGTGCGCGGCCGACGTCGCGGGTGAACACGCCCGCGGCCAGCCCGTAGATGGTGTCGTTGGCGAGGGTGATCGCCTCGTCCTCGCCCTCGAACGGCAGGACCGACAGCACGGGTCCGAAGATCTCCTCCCGGGCGATGCGCATGTCCGCGGTGACTCCGGCGAACAGCGTCGGACGGTAGTAGAAGCCCTGCTCCGCGGCTCCGTTCGGCGACTGGCCGCCGCCGCTGATCAGCTTGGCGCCCTCCTCGGTCCCGGCCACGACGTACGAGTGGACCGATTCCCGTTGCGCGGCACTGACCAACGGGCCGATCTCCGTTTCGGGGTCGAGGGGGTCGCCCACCCGGGCGGCCTCGACCCGCTTCTGGACGAGTTCGACCACCTCGTCGTAGATGGGCCGCTCGACGAGCAGCCGGCTCGCAGCCGTGCACGTCTCGCCCTGGTTGCCGTACATCGCCTGGAAGACCACGGCGGCGACCGCCTTCGGGGACGAGTCGCCGAACGCCACCAGCGCCGACTTGCCGCCGAGCTCGAGCGAGGTCGTGATGAGGCGGTCGGCCGCCATCCGGCCGATCTGCTGGCCGACCTCGGTCGAGCCGGTGAACGTCACCTTGCCGACCAGCGGGTGCTGCACCAACGCGTTACCCGCCACCGAACCCCGACCGGGCAGGACGTTGACCAGCCCCGGCGGCAACCCGGCCTGGAGGGCCAGCTCGCCGAGCGCCACGGGGACGAGCGGGGCGAGCTGCGCAGGCTTCAGCACGATGGCGTTGCCCATCGCGAGAGCCGGCGCGATCTTCCAGACCGCCTGCACTGCAGGGAAATTCCACGGTGTGATGGCACCCACTACGCCGATCGGCTCACGCAAGGTGTAGTTGAGGAACCGGCCGGGAGCCGGCGTCGTGCGACCCTCGATCTTCGTCACGAGGCCCGCGAAGTACTCGAGGGTCTCGATCATGATCGGAAGGTCGACGCCCAACGACTCTCGGATGGGCTTGCCCATGTCCCGGCTCTGCAGCTGGGCGAGCTCGATCTTGTGTTCCTCGATCAGCGCGGCGTAGCGGAACATGAGCCGGGTCCGCTGGGCGGGACGCATGCGCTGCCACGCCTTGGCCGCGACCCTCGCGGACTCGACGGCGCGCGCGACGTCCTGAACCGTCGCCTCGGCCACCGTGGCCAGGTGCGACCCGTCGGCCGGGTTGATCGAGTCGAAGGTCGCCCCTGTCGACGACGGGCTCAGTTGGTCGCCGATGACGAGGGGAACTGTCGAGGTGAGTGCCTGCACAATTCTCGTCCTTTCTTCCGCCGGGCCGTCAGGCCAGGTTGTGTGCGGTGGGGAGGACGGCGTCAGCGAGTTCCGCGAGCTCCTCCATGGTTGCTTCGAGGGTGTCGTGTTCGAACGACGTGTCGCAGATGAAGTGGGTGACACCGAGGTCGCCGTACGCTTCGATCGTCTCGGCGTTGTACGGCGCCGTCCGCAAAGGCCTTGCGGTGAGCGTGATTTCACTCATGTCGCGGCCCGCCTCCTCCACGTACTGCTGCAGGGTGGCCAGGTATCCGGCGTACTCGTCGGGCGCGATCGCAAGGGGGTGCCAGCCGTCGCCGATCGCAGCGATGCGGCGCAGCGAGGCGGTGCTATATCCCGCGAACCAGACGGGGATCGTGCCACGCACCGGCTTCGGGTACATCTTGAAGTCGTGGAGCTGGTAGAAATCGCCGTCGAAGTCGACCTCGTCTTCCTTCCACATGTGCCGCATCGCGTTGACCATCTCGGTGGTCCGCTTGCCGCGGTCCTTGAAGGGCGCTCCCAGCAGCTCGAACTGCTCCTTCATCCAGCCCACGCCGATGGCGACCGAAAGCCGCCCGCGCGACATCACGTCGATGCTCACCAGCGTCTTCGCGGTCTGGACGAGGGGACGCCACGGCAGGATCAGACACGACGTGCCGAGCTCGATCCGCTCGGTGGCCGCCGCCGCCCACGTCAACGACGTGAGGCAGTCGAGGTACGGCGTGGCGGGGTCCCACAGGAACTTGCCGTCCTCGGTGTACGGGTACGGCGTCTCGACTCGGGTCGGCAGCGCGACGTGATCAGTCATCCAGAGGGAGTCGAAGCCGATCTTCTCCGCGTACCGCGAGACCTCCGTGATCGCCTCGGGCCCTGCCCACGGTCCCGCTCCCGGGATCCTGATTCCGACCTTCATTGATGCTTCCTTTCGCCGTGTTCGGTGGTCATCGGACGACGCTGTCGGCCCGGAGGGCCGCGATCCGGTCGTCCTGGTAGCCGAGATCCCGGAGAATCTCGGTGGTGTGCTCGCCCAGCGAAGTCGGTGGGCGATGCACGTGACCCGGGGTGCCCGAGAGCTTGACCGGGAGGCCCGGGACCCGCAGCGGTCCGAGTTGGTCGTGGTCGATGTCGACGACGAGGTCCAGGGCCTGGATCTGGGGATGGGTGACGGCCTCGTCGTATGCGAGGACCGGGGCGCAGATGATGTCGTGAGCCGAGAGCAACTCGACCACGTCGTCACGATCGCGGGCGGCGAACCAGGGCGCGAAGGCGGAGTCGAGGGCCTCGCGGTGCTCCAACCGGGACGCGGCGTCCGCGAAGCGCGGATCGTCGACGAGAGCCTCCACACCCATCGCCCGGGTCAGCTTGACGAAGTGGCGGTCGTTGAACGCGACCAGGTGGACCGCGCCGCCGTCACGGGTCGTATAGGCGTTGTACGGCGCGTAGAAATTGCTGCCGTTGCCTACCTTGCCCTGAATGTAATCGGCGAGGAGGTACTGCCCCAGCCACGGAGTCTGCAGATGGAACAACGCCCCGACCAGGGACACCGAGCCCGTTTGCCCCTCCCCCGTGCGCTGTTTCGCGAAGAGTGCGACGAGGGCGGCGATCGCGACCAGGTAGCCCGCGGCGCTGTCGGCGACGGGCGGCCCGGCCTTGAGCGGCTTCCCGGAGCGTTCCCCGGTGGCCTCCATGAGGCCGGTGAGCGCCTGAGCGACCGGGTCCATGGCAGGACGGCCCGCGAGGGGCCCGCTGTCGCCGTACCCGCTGACGTTGAGGCAGATCAGGTGAGGGTGCCGTTCGCGAAGCTCGGCGGCGGTCAGCCCGAATCGCTCACGAACCCCGGGCAGCATGTTCTCGATGAGCACGTCCGCCGTCGAGCAGAGTTCGTGGAACAGCTCGAGACCTGCCGCCGTTCGAAGGTCGAGCGCGACAGCGCGCTTGTTTCGGTTGACGCCCGAGTAGACGCCACTCATGCCGTCGCGCCCCGGCCCGAACGTCCGCGACTCGTCACCACCGATCGGCTCGACCTTGATGACGTCGGCACCGAAGTCGGCGAGCAGCGATGCGCCCAACGGGCCGGCCACCATCGTCGCGGCGTCGATCACCTTGATGCCCGACAACGCTCCGCTATTTCCGGTGAACCCCATCACAAGCTCCGTTCATAATACTGAACTGACATCATTATTTGGAACTCCACGGACGTTACGAGCACCGCCACCCGCTGTCAAGAGGGGATTTGCCGCCGATCGGCGGGCAGAGTGCGCGACTCGGCCCCAGGACGGCACCGCTGCCGGACCTCGCCGCGAAGACTTGCGAAGCGCGAGATACACGTTTGCCGACCACAGATTTTCATCCGTTCGACTAGAACGGACGTGCCTGCGTTCAGCCGCCGGTCTGCTCCACGACCCAGGCCGCGACCTGTGCTCGCGAGGTGAAGCCCAGTTTCGCCAAGATGTGCTCCACATGCCCCTGAGCGGTGCGCGGCGAGATCACCAGGCGGTCGGCGATGGCCTGATTGGTCAGCCCTTCGGCGATGAGGTCGGCGACTTGACGCTCCCTCTTGGTCAGACGCGTCGACGGGCCGGTGCCGTGCGCGGACGTGCCGGCCGGCTGTTCATGCAGGGCGTAGGCGATGGCCGCATCGAAGCCGAGCTGCTCACCTCTGCGGTGGGCAGCGTCGAACACCTTGCCTCCGAGTGCCTTCCGGCTCTTTTGTTTGCATTCTTCATGGTAGACAAGCAAATCGGAATAGATCACCGCAGCGCTTCCCACCGATCGCGCCAACCCTTCCGCTGCTCCGAGCAGCACCGCGGCCCTCGGTTCGTCGCGGAGCCCGCAGGCGATCCAGGCGAGTGCCTCGAGCCCCGACGCGGCGACGCGTGGGCCGTGCACCTGCCGGGTCAGCTCCAGCGACTGCTCGAGCACCCGGACCGCGCGATCGTCGTCGCCCTGTCGCCACACGGCAATCCCCAAGGCCCACAGCGAATGCGACCGATACATCTTCTCGCCGTGGTGTTCCGTGATCGCGAGAACACGCTCGAGGTATTCGATCGCCGGGTCCGTCAAGTCGCGGAGCCCGTACGCCAGCCCCAACGGGTACAGGACGGCGACTTCGAGCGTGCGATCGCCGCGTTCGGCGAACTCCGCGAGCGCCGTTTCCAGGTGCGAGGACGCAGATTCCAGTTCACCGCTGTAGAGGGCCAGCATGCCCTCGGCATAGGCAACGAGAGAGCGCATCATGGGATCGCTCGTGTGCGCGGAGAGAGTCCGCGCCTCCGCCACGAGTGCCGCCCCCGCCTGCAGGTCACCCTGCACATTGGCCATCATGCCGGCACGCTGGAGTGCCTTGACCCACTCGACTGTCGGCGGACCACTCTGCCGGGCGAGCAACTGCGCGAACCAGCGCCGCCCCTCGCCGTACAGACCCTGGGAGCCCCAGAACAGGAACAGTGCGGATGCGGTGCGCAGTGCTGCGGCGGGATCGTCGTCGGCACCGAATTCGAGGGCCTCCCGCAGGTTCGGTTGCTCGCGCTTCAACCTGCGGATCCAGTCCAACTGGTGGGCGCTGATCCACTCGGACTCCGCCTCGAGCGCCAGCGTCTCGTACCAATCACGGTGACGACGACGCAAAGTCACGGTCTCGCCGGTCTGCTCGAGCTTCTCGCAACCGTACTCGCGGAGGGTCTCGAGCATCCGGAACCGCACCACCGACCCGTGCCCCTCCCGGATCAGGATCGACTTCTCCACCAGGGAGGTCAGCGTGTCGAGCAATTCGTCCGGGCCCAGTCCGTCGCCACACACCTGCTCGGCGGCATCGAGTTCGAAGCTCCCCGCGAAGACCGACAGCCGTCCCCACACCAATTGCTCACCGGCGGTGCATAATTCGAAACTCCAGTCCATGGACAACCGCAGGGTCTGCTGCCGCGTCGGCGCACCCCTGCTGCCGCGCGACAGCAGGGAATAGCGGTCGGTCAGACGGTGCAGGATCTGCTCGGGCGACATCGCCCGCAACCGGGCCGCGGCCAATTCGATCGGCAACGGCAACCCGTCGAGGCGATTACAGATCCCCGCCACCGCCGCCGCGTTGTCCTCCGTCAGCTCGAACCCGGGAACCGCGGCCGCGGCACGTTCGACGAACAACGACACCGCCTCGTATCTGCGCACACTCCGCAGGGACGGTTTCCGGTCAAGCTCCGGCACGGCCAGCGGCGGCACCCGCAACACCGCTTCCCCACCGATGACCAGGGGTTCGCGGCTGGTGGCCAGGATCCGCAGCGCCGGGCACACCCGCAACAGTGTCTCGGCCAGCTCCGCCACAGAGTCCACCAGGTGCTCACAGTTGTCGAGGACCAGCAGCAGTTCCCTGGAAGCGAGGAACTCGATCAACACCTCGCGTAGCGGCCGCGCCGAATGATCCCGCACACCCACCGCCGCGGCCACCGCGTCGACCAGCGAAGACTCCTCACGCACCTCGCCCAACTCGACCAGCCGCACGCCATCGCCGTAGTCCCGTTGCACCGCCGCGGCGACCCGCATCGCCAGCCGCGTCTTGCCGACCCCTCCGATCCCGGTCAACGTCACCAACCGCGACCCCGCGAGCAGATTCCTGGCCTCGGTGAGCTCGTTCCGGCGGCCGACGAAACTGGTGAGTTCCAGGGGGAGGTTCCGCCCGCCACTCCTCGCGGACGTACCGGTAGTGCCCGTGGATCGAAACCGGCCGGACACCGGCTGTCCGTCGTTCCCGTGCGCGTCGGATTCCATGCGGAGGGCCATGTCGTCGACCGGAAGACCGTGATCGACTTGGATCCGGCGCAGTTCCTCTCCGAAATCTGCCGCCGTCGCCGGACGTTCGCCGGGAGTACGGGACATCGCGCGCGCGATCGCGTCGGCCACGTCGTCGGGGATCCCGTGCTCCCGCAGGTCGGGCACGGGTTGCGTGGTGATCCTCAGGAACTGCGCGACCACCTGTTCCCCACTGCCGCGTTCGAACGCGGCATGACCGGTGAGAGCGCTGAACAGCGTGGCCCCGAGACCGTAGACGTCCGCGGCCGGGCTCGGCGGATCGCCCTCGAGGACCTCCGGTGCCGTATAGGCCGGCGACCCGGTGACGACACCGGTCGCGGTCTCGAAACCGCCGGAGATGTGCGCGATGCCAAAATCGGTCAGCGCCGGCTCGCCGTAATCGGTGAGCAGAATATTGGCGGGTTTCACG
Source organism: Rhodococcus sp. ACS1 (assembly GCF_002300155.1). Lineage (NCBI taxonomy): Bacteria > Bacillati > Actinomycetota > Actinomycetes > Mycobacteriales > Nocardiaceae > Rhodococcus > Rhodococcus sp. ACS1. The sequence continues at coordinate 914,439 of NZ_NSDZ01000005.1, read as the reverse complement.
TCCCGGTGCAGGATCCCGAGCCGATGCGCGGTCTCGACCGCACCCGCCATCTTCACCCCCAGCCGCAATACTCTGTCCAGTTCGAGAGGGCCGTCCCGACGAACCCGGACCTCCAGCGAGTCCTGCGGGTGATACGGCATCACAATGTAGGGAAGGCCGCTGTCGGTGGCGCCGACCTGCAATACGCCGACGATGTTCGGGTGCCCGGTCAGCCGGCCCATCGCCCTCTGCTCCCGGAAGAACCGGGCCCGGTTCTCCTCGTCGAGATCGACGGTGAGCACCTTCACCGCGACCGTGCGATCCAGGTCCGCCTGAATGCAGCGGTACACCACCCCGAAGCCGCCGCGCCCGATCTCCCGGGCGTCGTCGAAACCCGCCGCACTCAGCTCCGAAGCCACGACGGGGACGACGTGCCGCTGCGTGTCGAGCGGATCGGCTTCACCCATCGGACGGTCTACTCACCCCGTCGGCTCATGGTCCCGAACACCGGTCCCGACGGCACGACCAGTGCAAGAACAATCGTGGGCTCCTCAGCCCTCGGTAGCGTGCATTCCAGGATATAGCCGCAGACCCTGCGCGCGGGAGCATCTGAACGTCGCCGACTCGAGTTCCGGACACCCCGGTCTTGCGCAGATCACAGTCCGCCGACGCACCCCGCGACGACGGTCGCACACGCCTCGGGTCGGCCACCTGATTTCACGAGCACGCTGAGTCCGATCACCGACGCGAGCAATTGACGCGCCGCAATGTCGGCAGGCCGGTCCGCTCCGAACTCCCCGGACTGCTGCCCCTGCTCGATCGCGTCCCTGAAGATGCCTTCGATCCGGGCGAACAGCTCGTCCGCGATGCGGTTCACCTCGTCGTCGACGGTGCCGAGCTCGGCCGCGGCATTGACCATGACGCACCCACGCCGGTGCTCGCCGACCCCGGCGAGTACCGCCATCGCCGTCTCGAGGCGGGGCCCGACCGGGCCGGGCGCGGCGAACAGATCGGCGAGGTATTCGAGCCGCATCGCGGTGTAACGCCGAAGCGCTCGCAGGAACAAGTCGTGCTTGCTCCCGAATGTGTTGTACAGGCTGCCCTTGCCGATCCCCATCTGACCGGCGAGTTCCTGGGGCGTCGTCGCGGCGTACCCCTGAAGCCAGAACAGGTCCATCGCCTTGTCGATCGCCGCATCCGTCTCGAACAGCCTCGGTCTAGCCACCGAAGTAGGTTACTCGCGATCGCTATTTGACCTCAAGGTCAAATAGCAATACGGTGACCCTCGCCCATATTAGACCTCTAGGTCAATAACGGAGTACGCCGTTTCGAGAAGGAAGGCATTTTCCTTGTCCAATCACCGCCCGAGCACTGCCCGTGAGTCACGCGTCCGTGCCCACCGACCGTTGAACCTGTTCGCGATCCCTCTGGGTCTCGCCGGACTGGCCCAGGCCTGGTCGGTCGCCACGACCGCGCTCGGCACTCCGTTCGCGCTGACCCAGGCGTTCTGGCTGCTCGCAGCGCTCGCCTGGATCTGGACCGCCACCGCACACACGCATCGCGCCAGGCGCGCGGACCACGGGATTTCGCAACAGCTCACACACTTCGTCCACGGCCCACTCGCGGCGCTACTTCCGATCTCGGCGATGCTGCTCGGAGCAAACCTGCACCGCACATTTCCGATCGCCGGCACGGCTCTGACCCTGCTCGCCATCACGGCCGGGGCGGTATTCGGCGCATGGATGTTGAGCTTCTGGATGAGCGGAGAGATGGCGCTCGAATCCGTGCACGGCGGCTACTACCTCCCCCTCAGCGCAGCCGGCCTCGTCGGTGCGCTTGCCGCAGCCCAAATCGGTCTCGACTGGCTCGCCGTCGGAAGCTTCGCGGTCGGCCTGTTCTTCTGGGTGATCATTTCCGTGTTCTTGTTCCTCAGACTCGCGCTGCGCCCCACCATGCCCGCGCCCCTGACCCCGACACTCGCGATCATGATCGCTCCGCCGGCAGTCGGCTCGGCAGCATGGCTGACCATCTCGAACGGGCGACCCGACGCCCTGTTCGTGGCGCTCACCGCCGTCACGGCGTTCATGGTCATGGTCCAGGCGCCCTTGCTGACGCGCTACCGCGCCCTGACGTTCTCGCACGGCTTCTGGTCGTTCACCTTTCCGGTGGCGAGTGTCGTCGCCCTCACCATCACGTGGCTTCACCTCGTACAGCCACGTGCCTGGCAGCCCCTCACGGCCGGACTGCTCGGCGCCGCGACTCTCCTCGTGGTGACGATCGCGACGAAATCGATCCTGTTGACCTACAAGAGCGCTCAGAAGATTCGATGAGGGGTGCTTGACAGATTCCGGCGCGGATCATATGTTCGGCGTGTTCCAAATATCGTATCGGCTTCAGCATAATGAACACAGCGGCTGACCGAACTCGCCGAGTAAGGAACGGGAATGATTCTGCTGGGGTATCGCGATCACAACGTCCACGAACTGGTGTGCCACGAGATCGCCGCGCGAGCGGGCTACTACGACCGTCTGGGCATCGACGTGAAAGCGGTGTCCGGCCCAGACCATCCGGAGGCCGCCCTGTCTGCTGGGCTCGGCGGATCTCTGGTCGAAACCCTTCGGGGGCAACGTCGTTGGAAAGTTGCGCTCGTCCACACCCTCCACCCGCTGTTCTGGATCTGGACGCGAAAGGGTGACACACGATCAGCCGGGCCGACCGTCGTGGCCGGCCACCCGGAGGGATCGATCGTGTGCGCATTCACCCAGCGGATGCTGAGTTATCGCTGGGCAGGCCACGGCACCCCGTCGATGCTGCGCTTCCCCGCAGGAAGCGCAGGCGATCGGCAGCGACTGGAGGCACTGAGATCCGGAGAAGCCGACGCCGCGGTTCTGGGCTCCGCATTCGCTCCCGGCACCCTGTCACGGCTCGGGCTCGCCGAATCGTTGTTCTTCGGCGTCGCCCTGAGGTTCCCCACCGCAGGTGTCGCAGTCGACGTGGACAAGACCGGAATCGACCATCCGTCGGTACGAAAGGTCGTCGCCGCACAGACGGCGGCGATCGCCAAGGTCAGGAGCAGAGATCCTGTGGCACTCGACGCCGTGGCGTCGCTGCTCCACGACGACAGCGGGACAGATGCGCAGCGCTTGCTGGCGGACTACCTATCCCCTCAGTACGGTCCCGATCCACGTGACGTCCGAGCTGCCGGTGCGGATGCGATCGAATGGCTTGCAGACGTGTTGAATACAGGCGGGAACACCGCCGCAGACTTCTATGAGGCGGTTCGATGACTACTTCTCGACGTGAGCAACTGGTCGTGCACGCGCTGCCCGGGACCCACGGCACGACGGTCACCGCGCGCAGGCACGAGTTGACGATCGACGAAACCCAGCAGTACGGCGGGCACGATTCCGGCGCAAACCCGGTGGAACACATGCTCGCCGGCATCGCGGCCGCCTCCCTCGTGGTGCTGCGGCTCCTCGGCGAGGTTGCGATCGCCGAGTCCGCCGCGCTCACCGTGTCCGCGACCTTGAACGTCGATCGCGTCATGGGCACCGACGACGGCGCCGTCATCGAACTGATCCGGCTGGACTGGGAAGTGGCGAACGCGGCACACGCGGATCGCCTGCGCGCCGCGCTTCCCGACCTCGCGACTCGCCGACCCGGACAGGCGCTGATCGACGCCGCAGCCGCCGTCACGGAAGAGGTGTCGGTCCGCGCACCGGCGACCGCGGGCGTGTGACTGCCCGTCGGTTACGGGTGCTCGGTGGTGCGTCTGCCGATCGTGGTGGTCAGGGCGTCGAGTTCGGCGAGCACACCGGTGGCGGCCCAGATCTGGTTGCGCTTGCTCTCGGACAGCACCTCGAGCACCCCGGCCGCGGTGAGCCGGCCCAAGGCGCGGTACGTGCTGGCATCGGTGGTGCCGGTGATCCGCTGGGCGGTGTCGGCGCTGAAGATCGGCATGTCCAGGAGGGCGTCGATGATCTTCTCGTCGGCGGAATTGCTGCGCGGCCGTGCGATATCCCGCCAATAGCTGGGGAGTTCGGCCAGGGCGCGGGCAGAGTCCTGAGCGGCCTCGCTGGAGACGATCGCCGCGCGGGCGACGTACTCGACGAACTCGTCGGCGTCACCCGCACGGTAGCGGGTCAGCTGGTCGTAGTAGTGGCGCGTGTCCGCGAGCATCACCGGCGCCAACGGGACAGTGACGCGGCGCGTCAGGCCGCGGCGTCGAAGAATCGCGCTGATCAGGGCTCGGCCGATGCGGCCGTTGCCGTCGATGAACGGATGGATGGACTCGAACTGGGCGTGCGCGATCGCCGCTTGCGCGAGAATCGGCAGATCGGTGCGCTTCGCGAATTCCACTAGATCGGCCATCAGATCGTCAACCAGTTCCGGCGGCGGCGGCACGTAAAGCGCGTCGATCGGGGTGTAATCGCTGCCACCGACCCAGTGCTGCACGTCGCGGACCTTGCCGGAGTCGCGGGCGGTGTAGTAGTCCGGTGCCATCAACAGCCGGTGCGCACTCAGCAGAGTCTCGAGCGTGATCGGGCCACCGCCGGCGGCGTCGACCATCACAATCAATGCCTTGACCGCGGCGAGCTGAGACTTGGCCTCCTCATTCGCCTTACCGCCGGCCAGCGCCTTGCCGAACGCCCGCCAGCCCGCATCGATGTGCTCGATCTTCGACGACGCCACCGACTCGCTGCGCAGCAGAAAATCCGACAGCGGCACCAGGTGCTCGCCGAAACCAGCTTCGAGGCGGGCAACGGAGATGACCGCCTCCTCGTGCACGCGAGCGACAGCACCGACCAGGTCGCAGTGGAGGGAACCGATCATCGGCGGAATCGAAACGTCGACCGACTCCAGAGTGCGGTCGGCGCGCGAACCCTGCCGATGACGCGGGTTCCACTCTCGAGACTCTCTTCGATGCGGCGGCCAGATCACAACAATCTCCTCGTTCGAGGACGAACGTAAGATAACGGCTACCTTAACTTACTTTTAGCACCTCAAACGTAGTTATAGACATCGTTGGTATATCGAGCATCCTCGTAAGCCGGGTGATGCCGCACCCACCAGCTCCGCCAGTTCGTCGAGCGACCACGGCGGCTCTGTCGCGTGGCCGCGGTAGGCCAGCAGTGTCGGAGTCGGTCGGTCGAATCTACCGACGAAGCAAACTGATCCGGCGAAGATTCGCCCGGTGATGCCTGTGGCGAGGTCGCCGGCTCCCCACCCTTCCAGTCGCCTTTTCGCGCGCGCCGTCCTCGCACCTCCGGGAACTCGTCATTGCGGCATCCAGTTGTTCAAACTATAGTCCAGACACATGTCCAGTTTTCAGAGATCGCTGTGACACTTACCCGACTCGGAAGCGAAAATCGATGACTCTGCGCCCCACCGACAGCTCTGCTCTCCTGATCGACGGCAAACTGATTCCCGGTTCCGGCGGCACGTTCGAGGTGATCAACCCGGCCACCGAGGAAGTGCTGGGACGGGCCGCCGACGCAACCGACTCCGACATGGACGCCGCGATCGCCGCGGCCCGGCGAGCCTTCGACCACACCACGTGGTCCCGCGACCACGGCTTCCGCGCCCGCTGCCTGCGACAGCTGCGCGACGTACTGCAATCCCACATCGAGGAACTGCGCGACCTCACCATCGCGGAGGTCGGCGCCCCCGCCTTCCTCACCAGCGGACCGCAGCTCGAGGGCCCGGTCGCCGACCTCGGCTACTTCGCAGACCTCGCCGAAAGCTATTCCTGGGAACAGGATCTGGGCGTCGCCGAACCGATGGGCATCAGGACCCGCCGACGTGTCCTCAAGGAGGCCGTCGGGGTGGTCGGGGCCATCACACCGTGGAACTTCCCGCACCAGATCAACTTCGCCAAGATCGGCCCCGCGCTGGCGGCCGGCAACACGGTGGTGCTCAAACCCGCACCCGACACTCCCTGGTGCGCCGCCCTCGTCGGACACCTCATCGCTGAGGAGACCGATCTTCCGGCCGGTGTCGTCAACATCGTCACGTCGAGCGACCATGCCCTCGGCGCACAGCTCGCCACCGACCCCCGAGTCGACCTCGTATCGTTCACCGGTTCGAGCACCACGGGGAAAGCCGTCATGGCGGCGGCGTCCGAATCGTTGAAGAAGGTGTTCCTCGAACTCGGCGGCAAATCCGCGTTCATCGTGCTCGACGACGCCGACCTCGCCGGGGCGTGCGGGGTCGCCGCGTTCACCGTCTCCACCCACGCGGGACAGGGTTGCGCCATCACCACCCGGCTGCTCGTGCCCCGCGAGAAGTACGACCAGGCAGTCGAGGCGACGGCCCGCACACTCGGCGGACTGAGCGCAGGCGATCCTGCGAAACCCGGCACCATCTGCGGGCCGCTCATTTCCGCCCGGCAACGTGCCCGGGTCGAGGAGTACCTGCGACTCGCCCGGGAGGAGGGCGGCACGATCGTGGTCGGTGGCGGCCGCCCGGCCGATCGGGACCGCGGGTTCTTCGTCGAACCCACCTTGATCAGCGGCCTCGACAACACCGCGCGGGTGGCCCGGGAAGAGATCTTCGGACCGGTGCTGGTGATCATTCCGCACGACGGCGACGAGGACGCGATCAGCATCGCCAACGATTCGCCCTACGGGTTGTCCGGATCGGTGTGGGGCACGGATCCCGCACGGGTGCAGCGCGTGGTCGACGGCGTGCGCACGGGCACGCTCAGCGTCAACGGCGGCGTCTGGTATTCCGCCGACGCCCCGTTCGGCGGTTACAAGCAGTCCGGAATCGGCCGCGAGATGGGTGTGGCCGGTTTCGAGGAATACCTGGAAACCAAGCTGGTCGCGGAGCCGGCCCGATAATACGCCGGCGAGCCGGCCCGATAATGCAGGGAGTCAATCGATATGGGACGTTTCGACGGTAAGACGGCCATCGTCACCGGCGCCGCACAGGGCATCGGCGAGGGGTACGCGCGTGCTCTTGCCCGCGAGGGCGCCAACGTGGTGGTGGCCGACCTCAACGCGGAACTCGGCGAGACCGTGGCCAAGCAGATCGCCGCCGACGGCGGGACCGCGGTGTTCAAGGACGTCGACGTCGCCGACGAGGCTTCGGCGCAGGAACTCGCGGCGTTCACCGTCGAGAAGTTCGGCGGCATCGATCATCTGGTGAACAACGCCGCGATCTACGGCGCCATGAAACTCGACCTGCTGATCACCGTGCCGTGGGACTACTACAAGAAGTTCATGGCCGTGAACTTCGACGGCGCCCTCAACGTGACGCGGGCCGTGTGGCCGGCGATGAACGAGCGCGGGGGCGGCTCCATCGTCAATCAGTCGTCGACGGCGGCGTGGCTGTACTCCGGCTTCTACGGGCTCGCGAAAGTCGGGATCAACGGACTCACCCAGCAGTTGGCCCACGAGGTGGGCGGCATGAACATCCGGGTCAACGCCATCGCGCCCGGACCGATCGATACCGAAGCCACCCGCACCGTGACACCGGGAAATATGGTGGCAGACATGGTCAAGACATTGCCACTGAAGCGGATGGGCACCCCCGACGACCTCGTCGGCGCCTGCCTGTTCCTGTTGTCCGACGAGGCGAGCTGGATCACCGGGCAGATCTTCAACGTCGATGGCGGACAGATCTTCCGATCATGACCACGACCGAGCAGGTGTCCGTCGGCTACATCGGCCTCGGCAACATGGGTGCGCCCATGGCCAAGCGGCTGCTGGCCCGGCCCGGCGGACTCATCGTGTGCGACACCCGGCCGGAGGCGCTGGAACCGTTCGGCAAGGCGGGCGCGAAGGTGACGTCGAGTCCGCGGGAGGTGGCAGAGAACGCGGACGTCATCTCCGTGACCGTGCTCAACGACGAGCAGGTGCGCGCAGTGGTCACCCAGATCCTCGAGGCCGCGCGGCCGGGCACCGTCGTGGCGGTGCACTCCACCATCAGCGACGTCACCGCCGTCGAGTTGGCCGACCGTTGCCGCGCGCACGGCGTCGATCTGATCGACGCGCCAGTCAGCGGCGGCGCACCCGGCGCGTACAAGGGGAAGCTGGCTGTGATGGTCGGAGCGAGCGAAGACGCGTTCGAGAAGGTGCGGGAGCCGTTCGGGCACTGGGCCGAACTGGTCGTGCACGCCGGAGACGTGGGCGCGGGCACGCGGATGAAGCTGGCCCGCAACCTGTTGCACTTCGTCTCGTTCACCGCCGCCGCTGAGGCGCAGCGGCTCGCCGAGGCCGCCGGTCTCGACATCACCGAACTCGGGAAGGTGGTGCGGCACACCGACGCGATCACCGGTGGCGCGGGCGCGATCATGCTCCGCGACACCACCGACGCTCTCGACGAGAACGACAACTGGTACCCGATCATGTCCCACGTCCGGGACCTCGGGGAGAAGGACCTGTCGCTGGCGATCGGGCTCGCCGAACGACTCGACGTCGCGCTGCCGCTCGCCCGGCTCGCGCTCTCGGGCCTGGGTCCGGGACTCGGCGTCGACAGCACCGTGGACAAGATCGTGGACAAGGAGGAGCAACCATGACCGACGACACCCGCACCCGTGGCCTGGCCATGATGGAGCAGGTCTACGGGTTCGAGATGCAGGACGGGCCCGGCGCGCATTTCGCCGTGACCGCCGACCACCTGTTCGCCGACATCTGGTCGCGGCCCGGGCTGAGCATCCGCGACCGCCGGCTTCTGCTCCTCGGGGCGCTCACCGCGCAGGGACTCGTCGACGTCGCCGAGATCCAGGTGGGGGCGGCCCTGCACAACGAGGAGCTGGACGAGGACCAACTCCGGGAGATCGCCCTGTTCCTGTGCCACTACGTGGGCTGGCCGTTGGGGACGAAACTCGACGCGATGATCGGCGGGGTGCTACACAAGCGGAAGAAAGCGGCCAGAGCGGCCGCCCCGGACGCAGAGGCCACATGAGCACCGAACATCTGACACCAGAGCTACTTCGACTCGCCGACTCCGTCCCCGGCTTCATGCCGGAGGACGAGGGGACGGCCCTGCACGAGGCCGCGATGCAGTACCTGACTCCCGGTGGGCTGGGCGTCGAGATCGGCACGTACTGCGGCCGCTCCACGATCTACCTCGGGGCGGCGGCCAGGGCGCGCGGCGCCCGCGTCGTCACCGTCGATCACCATCACGGTTCCGAGGAGCACCAGCCGGGCTGGGAGTATCACGAACCGGCGTTCGTCGACCCGCACACCGGTCTGCTCGACACAGTCGGCCGGTTCCGGCACACGATGGCGGATTCGGGGCTCGAGGAGTACGTGGTGGCGGTGCTGGGCCGGTCGTCGACGGTGGCGACGTTCTGGCGCACCCCCGTCGACTTCGTGTTCATCGACGGCGGCCACACGTCGGAGGCGGCGTCGGCGGATCTCGAGGGGTGGGCGCCGTGGGTGAACGTGGGCAGCGCCCTGGTGATCCACGACGTGTTTCCGGACCCCGCGGACGGTGGTCGGCCGCCGTTCGAGATCTACGAACGTGCCCTGGCGACAGGGCAATTCAAGGAGACGTCCGTCACCGGGTCGCTGCGCGTTCTCGAGCGGGTGGGCGGTCAGACCGGCGAACCGCTGGCGTGACAGTAGTCGCCGCAGCGGTCGAGACCGATCGGTAGTCCCACGGGCAGCGCCGCGTCCCGGAAGATTCCGTGTCCGGGCGTGGTGCGGGACAACGCGTCCGCAGCGAGGATCATCGCCCCGCCCGTCCACGTGGTCTGCTCGACCGGCCACCGCTTGCCGTCGCTGTAGACGAGGCCGGTCCAGTACGAGCCGTCCGGATCCCGCAGGTGCTGCATGGCGGTGAATTGCGCGAGCGCGCGGGCGTGCTCCCCCATCGCGTCGAGCGCCAGCACCAGTTCGCACGTTTCGGCGCCGGTCACCCACGGCCGGTGGTCCACGCAGCGGATGCCGAGTCCCTCGACCACGAAGTCGTCCCACCGCGAATCGATGCGATCCGACGCGGCCTCACCGCGGACGGCGCCCCCGAGGATCGGGTAGTACCAGTCCATGGAGTACTCGTCCTTGATCGCGAACGACTCCGGGTGCTGCCTGATCGCATGGCCCAGCGTGTATTTCGCGAACTCCCATTCCGGCTGCGGGTCGTCGACCAGCCGGGCGAGGAGCAGCCCGCAGTGCAGGCTGTGATGAATGCTGGAGTTCCCCGTCAGCAGCGCCTCGGGGCAGTCCTGACCGTTCTGACCGCGGGCCCACCAGATTTCGCCGCTCGACGACTGCATGTCGACGACGAGATCGAGACCGCCCTGCACCGACGGCCACAGGGTGTCGACGAAATTGCGGTCACCGGTGATCAGGTAGTGGTGCCACACCCCCACCGCGAGGTACGCGCAGAAGTTGCTGTCGGAATCGTGATTCTCCACGGTTCCGTCGCGGAACTTCATGGGCCACGACCCGTCCGGGCGTTGCGTCCGCCGCGACCACTCGTACGCGCCCTCCGCCTCCTCGATCAGGCCGGCCGCGGTGAGCGCCATGGCGGATTCGACGTGATCCCACGGGTCGGTGTGCCCACCGGCAAACCACGGCAGCGCCCCCGACGACTCCTGCGCTGCCGCGATCGACCGTGCCGTCAGCCGGACCTGGCTCTCCGACAGCACGTTCGGCACCGACGGGACGCCGGCGGCTCTCACCGCGGCGCCTTCACCACGCTCGGTTCCCTCGGCTTCTCGAGGTAGAACACGACGCTCTTGCCGACCACCGGGTTGAGGACCTTCTCGGCGGTCCGGGTGAGCCAGGGCGCTTTCATCATGTCCCACACCAGAACCTGGTGGTACGCCCTCGCGAGGGGATTGTCGTTGTTCTCCACCCCGACCGCACACTTGAGCCACCAGTACGGGGAATGCAGGGCATGCGCGTGGTCCCGGCCCCGCACCTCCAGCCCGGCGGCGGTGAGCTTCTCCGCCAGTTCGTCGGCGCGGTAGATGCGGACGTGCCCACCCTCCACCTCGTGGTACGCGTCGGACAGCGCCCAGCAGATCTTCTCCGGCAGCCACCGCGGAACCGTCACCGCCGCAACGCCACCCGGCTTCAGGATGCGGGTCAGTTCGGCGATGGCACGGCCGTCGCGGGGCACGTGTTCGAGGACCTCGGAGATGAGGACGACGTCGAACGTCGCATCCTCGTACGGGAGGTTCAGCGCGTCGCCGACCTCCACCCGAGCCGACGCGCCCGCCGGGACCTCACCGACCTCGGCCATCGCCACGAACATCTTCTCGACGTCCGCGAGTTCGTCGGCGTTCTGGTCGAAGGCGATGACGTCGGCGCCGCGTCGATACAGCTCGAACGAGTGCCGTCCGGCACCCGCCCCGATGTCGATCACCTTGTCGCCGGGCTTCACACCCAGCCGGTCGAAGTCCACGGTCAGCACGGTCGGCCTCCTTCACGGGTCTGCGCTATCGCTTCGACGTAGGTCTGCGCGGTTCTCGCGGCCACGGCGGCCCAGCTGTAGCGCTCGAGGACGCGACGGCGGCCCCCGTCGCCGAGCCGGGCGCGGCGCTGCGGATCGTCGAGCAACGCACCCAGCACGTCCGCGAGTTCCTGCGGGTCGCCGGGCGTCACGAGCACACCCGCCTCCTCATCCGTTCCCACCACCTCGGGAATGGCGCCTGCGCGGCTCGCGACCAGTGGGGTACCGCACGCCATCGCCTCGACGGCAGGCAGCGAGAAGCCTTCGTACAGCGACGGCACGCACGCGACGTCGGCGGACGCCAGCAGCGCGGCCAGTTCGGCGTCGTCGATGCCCGACACCGTCCGGACGACGTCACCGATGGCCAATTCCTCGATGAGCTTCTCGGTGACTCCGCCGGGTGCCAGCTTGGTGACCAGCACCAGTTCGACGGCGCGCTCGGTGTGCACCTTCGCGACCGCTTCGAGGAGCGTCGACACCCCCTTGAGTGGCATGTCGGCGCTGGCGACGCACACGATGCGGCCCGGCACCCGCGCGGCGGACGGGGGCCGGAAGACCTCGGTGTCCACACCCAGCGGGACGGTCCGCAGGTTCGCGGCGGGAACGTCGAACGCGGCGCTGATGTCGTCGGCGGACGACTGCGACACCGTCAGCAGCGCGGGGATGGCTCGCGCCACCCGTTTCTGCATGCGCAGGAATCCGTACCAGCGGCGGACCGTCACCTTGCGCCACCACTTCGCCGACGCGAGATCCAGTTCGCGGTCGCGGGTGATCGGGTGATGGATGGTGGCGACGACGGGGAGCCCGGCCTTCCGGAGTTGCAGCAGCCCGTAGCCGAGGCACTGGTTGTCGTGCACCACGTCGAACTCGCCGGCCCGCTCCTTCAGCAGTCGCGCGGCGCGAAGGCTGAACGTGAGCGGCTCCGGGAAACCGGCCGTCCACATGGTCGCGACCTCGAGCAGGTCGACGGCGTCGCGGAACTCGCGCGGGTGCGGCGTTCTGAACGGATCCGGCTCGCGGTACAGGTCGAGGCTGGGAACCTTCGTCAGCGTCACCCGGGGGTCGACGTCCGGGTACGGCTGGCCCGAGAACACCTCCACCTGATGGCCGAGTTCGACCAGCTCACGGCTGAGATGGCGGACGTACACACCCTGCCCACCGCAGTGGGGCTTGCTTCGGTACGACAAGAGTGCGATGCGCACGGACTTCGGCCTCTCCTCGAGCAACTGGCAAGCAATACTAGAACACGTTCCTACTCGGGGTGTGTCCTCGTTCCATCCAACCGCACTCACTCACCCCACCGCGGTCGACTCGCGCAATCCCTCGAGTTTTCCCGCCAGGCGTCCGAGGTAGGCGAGGACCTCCTCCTCGCTGCGGTCGGGCACCCCGTACACGACCTCGGTGACGCCGAGGTCCTTCCACCGGCGCAACTTGTCGACGTCCGGTTTGCCGTCGAGCACGACGATCCGCGGTTCGCCGTCCCTGCCGGCCTCCCGCCACATCCGTCGCAGCGCGGCGACGCGGTCGTCGATGTCCTGCTCGATCGGGGTGGTCATCCAGCCGTCGGCGGATTTCACGATCCACTTGAAGTTCTTGTCGTTGCCGGCGGCGCCGACGACCACCGGAGGCACCCGCACCGGCTTGGGCCACGCCCAGCTCGGACCGAAGCTCACGAACTCGCCGTCGTAGGACGCCTCGTCCTGCGTCCACAACGCACGCATCGCCCCGAGGTACTCCCGCAGCATCGTCCGCCGCCGGCCCGGCGGGACGTTGTGGTCGGTGAGCTCGTCCAGATTCCACCCGTACCCCACGCCGAGGATCACCCGCCCGCCGCTGAGGTGGTCGAGCGAGGCGATCGTCTTGGCCAGCGTGATCGGATCGTGCTCGACGGGCAGCGCCACCGACGTGCCCAGTTCGATCCGCTCCGTGACCGCAGCCGCCGTGGCGAGGGCCACCCACGGGTCGAGGGTGCGCATGTACCGGTCGTCGGGCAGCGACGCGTCTCCCGTCTGAGGATGCGCCGCATCGCGTTTCACCGGAATGTGTGTGTGCTCGGGCACGTAGAACGAGTCGAATCCGGTGGCCTCTGCACCCCTCGCGGCCGAGGCCGGCTCGATCCCGCGGTCACTCGTAAACAACGTTATGCCGAATTTCACGAATTCTCCTTGGCCGAGAGCCTTTTCCTTCAAGCACACTAACTTCTGGACACCTGTTTATCAATGTGTCCAAACAACTCTCCAGTTCTCCGCGCGGCCGGACGAACGGGACGCTCGTTCGATCTGAGGCAACGGGCGTCCCGTTCGTCCCGCCCAGGTGAGTGGCAATGCGTCCCCCAGCACACATCGCCACTCACCTGCTCAGGCGCCGTAGACCGGGACCGGGTCCTCCGCCTTCGCGAGCAGGTCCGCGACGACGGGCCCGATCTCCTTCGGCTCCCAGCGCGCGCCCTTGTCCTGGGCCGGGCCGTGCCGCCAGCCCTCGGCGACGGTGATCTTGCCTCCCTCGACCTCGAACACCCGCCCACTCACGTCCTTCGAGTCCACACTGCCCAGCCACACGACGAGCGGGGAGATGTTCTCCGGCGCCATCGCGTCGAACCCCTCCTCGGGCGCGGCCATCGCCTCGGCCATCGCGCCGCCCGCGCCGACCGTCATCCGGGTTCGGGCGGCGGGCGCGATCGCGTTGACGGTGACGCCGTAGTTCTTCAACTCCGCGGCCGCCTGGATGGTCAGCTCCGCGATCCCCGCCTTCGCGGCGGCATAGTTGCCCTGCCCGATCGAGCCCTGCAGTCCGGCACCGGAACTGGTGTTGACGATCCGGGCGTCCACCGGATTGCCCGCCTTGGCCTCGGCCCGCCAGTACGCGGCGGCGTGCCGCAGCGTCGCGAAATGCCCCTTGAGATGCACCCGCACGACGGCGTCCCACTCCTGCTCGCTCATCCCGACGAGCATGCGGTCGCGCAGGAATCCGGCGTTGTTGACCAGCACGTCGAGCCGCCCGTACGTGTCGATCGCCGTCCGGATCAGGTTCTCGGCCCCGGCCCAGTCTGCGACGTCGTCGCCGTTGACGACGGCCTCGCCGCCCGCGGCCACGATCTCCGCGACCACCTGCTCGGCGGGACTCTCCCCGGTCGCGGAACCGTCGAGTCCGGCCCCGATGTCGTTGACCACGACCTTCGCCCCCTCGGCGGCGAACGCCAGCGCATGGGCGCGTCCGATTCCGCGCCCGGCGCCCGTCACGATGACGACGCGACCGTCGACCACTCCACTCATGCCTTCTCCTCTGTAGATGCTGTAGCTGATGTAGATGCTGTTGCTGCCGCCAGGAAGGCGGGACGTTCCCCGCCGCCGTGGACGGTCAGTGTCGAACCGCTGACGTACGCCGCCAACGGTGAAGCCAGGAACACCGCGCAGTTGCCGACGTCCTCGGGGCAGGCCATCCGGCCCAGCGGGACCGTGTTCCCGACCGCCGCGATCCCCGCCTCGTCTCCGTAGTGCAGGTGCGCGAGTTCGGTGCGGACCAGGCCGACGACCACCGAGTTGACCCGCACCTTCGGCGCCCACTCCACCGCCAGGCTGGTGGTCAGGCTGTCGACCCCGGCCTTCGCCGCCCCGTACGCCGCGGTGCCGGGCGAGGGCCGCGACCCGCTGACGCTGGAGATGTTGACGATCGCGCCACCCGAATCCTGGGTCTGCATCTGAGCATTCGCGACCTGCGAGACGAGCAGCGGGGCAAGGAGGTTCAGCTCGACGATCTTCGAGTGAAACTTCGGGCTCGCGTCCGCCGCGAGGGCGAACGGCGCCCCGCCGGCATTGTTGACCAGCACGTCGAGGCGGCCGTGGCGCTCGACGATCCGGTCGACGAGACCCTGCACCTGCTCCGGGTCGCGGATGTCGCACGGCAGGAATTCGGCGGCGCGTCCGTCCACCTCCACGGGGTCGTCGCCCGGTCGGCGAGCGCAGGCGACCACCGTCGCACCCGCCCGCAGGAAGGTGCGGCTGATGCCCGCGCCCACCCCGCGAACTCCGCCGGTCACGAGCACGACACTTCCGGTCATGTTGGAACCTGTTTCCATCGTGCTACCCTACCAAGCAATTGCTTGGTGCGTGAAGTGCGGATCTGACGAGGAGAAAACAGTGGGAATTCGGAGCGAGACAGATCCGGGGGGCATCACCACGGTCACCGTCGACTACCCGCCCGTGAATGCCATCCCCTCCCGGGGCTGGTTCGAGTTGGCCGACGCCGTGCTCGACGCGGGCCGGAACCCGGACACCCACGTGGTGATCCTGCGAGCCGAGGGACGCGGGTTCAACGCCGGCGTCGACATCAAGGAAATGCAGGCCACCGAGGGGTACGGCGCGCTGGTCGACGCCAACCGGGGCTGCGCGGCCGCGTTCGCCGCCGTCTACGACTGCGCCGTGCCCGTGGTGGTCGCGGTCAACGGGTTCTGCGTCGGCGGCGGCATCGGGCTGGTCGGCAACGCCGACGTGATCGTGGCATCCGACGACGCCGTCTTCGGTCTCCCCGAGGTCGACCGCGGGGCGCTCGGCGCCGCCACCCATCTCGCCCGGCTCGTCCCGCAGCACATGATGCGCACCCTGTACTACACGGCGCAGAACGTCACCGCCCAGCAACTCCAGCATTTCGGGTCGGTGTACGAGGTGGTGCCGCGCGAGAAACTCGACGACACCGCCCGCGACATCGCCGCCAAGATCGCGGCCAAGGACACCCGGGTCATCCGCTGCGCCAAGGAGGCGATCAACGGCATCGACCCCGTCGACGTGAAGACCAGTTACCGCCTCGAGCAGGGCTACACCTTCGAACTCAACCTGGCGGGCGTCGCGGACGAGCACCGCGACGAGTTCGTCGAAACCGGCAAGCCCCGGTCCAACTCGAACAACAGGAAAGGCTGACATCGATGGCGAGCAAGCGCGACAAGAGGATGTCGCTCGACGACGCGGTCGGGGAACTGCGGAGCGGAATGACCATCGGCCTCGGCGGCTGGGGTTCGCGCCGTAAGCCGATGGCGCTGGTCCGGGCGCTGCTGCGCTCGGACGTCACCGACCTCACCGTCGTCACCTACGGCGGCCCCGACCTGGGGTTGCTGTGCTCGGCGGGCAAGGTGAAGAAGGCGTACTACGGTTTCGTGTCCCTCGATTCGGCACCGTTCTACGACCCGTGGTTCGCGAAGGCGCGCACCGGCGGCGAGATCGAGGTCCGCGAAATGGACGAGGGCATGGTCAAGTGCGGACTCGAGGCGGCCGCCGCCCGGTTGCCGTTCCTGCCGATCCGTGCCGGGCTCGGCTCCGACGTCCGGAACTTCTGGGGCGACGAACTGCGCACCGTCACCTCCCCCTACCCCGACGCGTCCGGCCGGTCGGAGACGCTGATCGCGATGCCGGCCCTGAATCTCGATGCGGCACTGGTGCATCTGAACCTGGGCGACAAGCACGGCAACGCCGCCTACACCGGCGTCGACCCCTATTTCGACGACCTGTACTGCGCGGCCGCCGAGAAGCGGTTCGTCTCCGTCGAACGCGTGGTGGAGACCGAGGAGCTGGTGAAAACCGTTCCGCTGCAGAATCTGATCCTCAACCGCATGATGGTCGACGGCGTCGTCGAGGCACCGAACGGCGCCCACTTCACCCTTGCAGGCGACAGCTACGGCCGCGACGAGAAGTTCCAGCGCCACTACGCCGAAGCGGCGAAGACCCCCGAGGGATGGCAGCAGTTCGTCGACACCTACCTGTCCGGCAGTGAGGACGACTACCAGGCGGCCGTGAAGAGATTTGCAGAGGAGTCCCAGGCATGACCGAGACCACCACCGGCGTCACCCGCGCCGAATACTGCGCGATCGCGTGCGCCGAGATCTTCTCCGGCGCAGGCGAGATCATGGCCAGCCCGATGGCGACGCTGCCGTTGATCGGCGCCCGGCTCGCGCGACTGACCACCGAACCCGACCTGCTCATCACCGACGGCGAAGCACTGATCTTCGCCGACACCCCCGCCGTCGGCGCGAAGGCACCGGTCGAGGGCTGGATGCCGTTCCGGAAGGTGTTCGACGTCGTCGCGTCCGGTCGCCGCCACGTGGTGATGGGCGCCAACCAGATCGACCGGCACGGCAACCAGAACCTCTCGGCGTTCGGCCCGCTGCAGCAGCCGACCCGGCAGATGTTCGGCGTCCGCGGCGCGCCCGGCAACACGATCAACCACCCCACCAGCTACTGGGTGGGCAAGCACACGTCGCGGGTGTTCTGCGACACCGTCGACATCGTCTCCGGCGTCGGCTACGACCGGATCGACCCCGACAATCCGGCCTACCGGTTCCACCACCTGCACCGGGTGGTGACCAACCTCGGGGTGTTCGACTTCGGCGGACCCGGACACACGTTCCGGGCGCTGTCGCTGCACCCCGGCGTCACCGCCGAACAGGTCGCCGAGAACACCTCGTTCGAGGTGGCAGGGCTGGCCGACGCCGGCGTGACCCGCGAACCCACCGAGGAAGAACTGCGGCTGATCCGCGAGGTCCTCGACCCCCGCACCCTGCGCGACCGGGAGGTGTCGGTATGAGCACGCTCCGCACCGCACTGACCGACCTGGTCGGTGTGCAGCACCCGATCGTGCAGACCGGAATGGGCTGGGTCGCGGGACCGCGCCTCGTCGCGGGCACCGCCAACGCCGGCGGTCTCGGCATCCTCGCGTCGGCGACGATGACCTACGACGAACTCGAAGCGGCGATCACGAAGACGAAGACGCTCACCGACAAGCCGTTCGGGGTGAACATCCGCGCCGACGCCACCGACGCCCCGCAACGCATCGACCTGCTCATCCGGGAGAACGTGCGCGTCGCATCGTTCGCGCTCGCCCCCAAGCAGGAACTGATCGCGAAGCTGAAAGCCGCAGGGGTGGTGGTCATTCCGTCGATCGGCGCCGCGAAACACGCCAAGAAGGTGGCGTCGTGGGGCGCCGACGCGGTGATCGTGCAGGGCGGCGAGGGCGGCGGTCACACCGGCCCCGTCGCCACCACCCTGCTGCTGCCGTCGGTGCTCGACGCCGTCGACATCCCCGTCGTCGCGGCGGGCGGCTTCTACGACGGCCGCGGGCTCGCCGCCGCCCTCGCGTACGGCGCCGCCGGCGTCGCGATGGGCACCCGCTTCCTGCTCACCCAGGAATCGACGGTCCCCGACTCCGTCAAACAGGAATACCTCGCCCGCGGACTGCAGGACACCACGGTCTCCCGCAAGGTCGACGGCATGCCCCACCGGGTCCTCAACACCGAACTCGTCGACAGCCTCGAACACTCCGGCAATGTGCGCGGGCTGGTCGCCGCCGCCCGCAACGCGTCGAAATTCAAGGCCATGACCGGCATGAAATGGTCGACGCTCGTCAAGGACGGTCTCGCCATGAAGAAGTCCGGCGACCGCACCTGGCAGCAGATCATCATGGCCGCCAACACCCCGATGCTGCTCAAGGCCGGGCTCGTCGACGGCAACACCCACGCCGGCGTCCTCGCCTCCGGTCAGGTCGTCGGACTGCTCGACGACCTGCCCACGTGCAAGGACCTCATCGACGGCATCGTCGCCGACGCGATCAAACGCATCGACGCACTCGGCGCCCTGCGCGCCTGAGACCGGACGAACGGGACGCTCGTTGGATCTGACGCAACGAGCGTCCCGTTCGTCCGGCTAGGAAGTGGCGGCCTTCGCCGCGCTCAGCTGGAGGACGCGGCCTTCGCCGCGATGCGCGCCCGGACCTCCGGCCGTCGCAGCGGGGGCACGGTCTGCGGGGGCTGCTTGCGCGCCGGCAGTGCCGCGAGGAGCTTCGTGGTGGCCTCGGTGACGACGGCAACCGCCTCCTCGAACGGTTCACGGTTGGCGTCGGAGAGCTTCTGGATTCCGCTGACCTTCCGGACATATTGACGCGCCGCCGCCTCGATCTCCTCCGCGGTGGCCGCCGGTTCGAGTCCGCGCAGCTCGGTGATGTTTCGGCACATGACTCGACGATAGCGCCGCCCGGTCCTCCGCGCGGCCCGGCGGAAAGCGGGTTGTCAGCTGCGGGCGGGCTCCAGAGCGCCTTCGTCGGCGGGCACCGCGTCGGTCTCGACGTCCGGGAGCGGGGTGCGGGACCGCGCGGCCACGACCGCGGCGCCGAGCAAGACGAGGGCGACGAGGCACTGCGAGCTGCCGATCACCTCGCGGACGGCGGCCTCCACCCAGCCGGACGAGGACGACTGCAGCACGAAGTTGGGGCCGATCAGGAAGATCAGCGTCGCGGCGCCGACCACCGGCCGCCAGCTGCGGTACTGCGGTGCGATCAGGATCGGAATGAGCAGGATGCTGTACGCCCAGTGGTGAGTGACGGCGAACGGCGCCGCGAGCAGCGATGCCAGGGCCACGACAGACAGCGCGATCAGGTGTTCACCCGACCGGGTGAACCGGTACGCCGACCATGCGGCGGCGGAGACGATGACGGCCGCGCTGAGCACCCAGAGGACGCTGGCGAGCCTGCCCTCCGCCCCGAGCCGGGCGATGACGCCGGTGACGGCCTGGTTGCGGAAGAAGTCGGGCGCGCCCGCACGGCCGGTGGCGAAGAATTCGGTGGTCCAGAACCACACCGACGACTGCGGCAGCAGCCAGAAACCGAGTCCGACGGTGACGAGGATCGTGGCGAGCGACCGTCCGATCGAGCGGAAGTCGCGGCGGACGAGCAGGACGAGCAGGAAGGCTGCGGGGGTGATCTTGATTGCGGCGGCGAGGCCGATCGCGATTCCGCGGAACCTCTTCGGGATTACTCCGGTGCAGTCGGCGACCACGAGCGCCATCAGGATGATGTTGATCTGACCGAAGTCGAAGTTCGAGCGCATCGGTTCGAGGAGCAGTACCGGGCCCATCGACAGCAGAGCGAGAAGTTCGGGGCGGCCGACGTCGAGTTTCGACAGCGCCACCTTGACCATCCACCACACGAGCCCGAGGTTGAGGGCGCACCACAGCGCCTGCAGGACCGCGGGGTCGATCTCGGCCATCGGCGCGAAAAGGATCGCCGCGAAGGGTGCGTAGATGAACCTGAACCCGGAACTGCTCGGGAAGTCCGCGGAGTAGAGCGGCAGCCCGCCGACGAAGGCGTGGCCGGCGTCGCGGAACACGGAGAGGTCCATCAGGTAGCCCGTTGCCGCATCGAACTCTCGGTAGGCCACCACCCCCACGGAGAGGACGCCCACGAGGAGCGCGACGGCATGGAGGCGATAATCCCTGAACTTCGATTCACTCTGTAACAAGAATTTGTTCTTTCATGATCGGCGTCGTGGTCAACGGTCCACCGTAGCGGGCCGTGACCCAATCGTGACAAAGGCGAGGTCGTGGCGCCCGAACCGCGTGCTTCGTCCTAGTTTATTTAGACTGGTATATTTCGATCATGCCCGGACGCGTCCTCGACAATCCGCTCGTTCTGCCGGTGCTGGGCCTGCTCCTCGAATCGCCGATGCACCCCTACCAGGTGGAGGTCACGCTGCGTGAGCGCAGCGAGGACGGTCAGTGGCCGCTCAACCGCGGTTCACTGAACAACGTGATCGCCGCCCTCGCGGCGGCGGGCTGGATCGAGGAACACGAACGTGCGCAGCGGGAGGGTCGGCCCGTCCGCACCGTCTACGCCCTCACCGACGCCGGGCGCGCGGAATTGGTGAGCCGACTGGACATCCAGATCCGCAGCGCCGCACGGGAATTCTCACCGTTCTTCGCCGCGATCAGCTACCTCGGCGCGCTGGGACGCGACGGCGCCGTCGACGCACTCACCGAACGCGCCCAACGACTCACCGCGAGAATCGAATCCGACCACACCAAGCTCACCCGCGCGCTCGGCGACGATGTGCCCGCCCTGTTCGTCGTCGAGGCGGACTACGCACTCCATGCCGCACGAGCGGAACTGGACTGGATCGCGTCGACGATCGCCGGCATCCGCGACGGACACCTCGCGTGGCCCGAACCGATCAGCCCGTCCCGAACGTCCCTTCGAGCCGGTTCCGCGAACCGGGGTGCACGAGACGCGCGGCGCTGACGAGTCCTCGGGACGACCAGGTGCGGCGTCGGATCAGCAGGCAGGGTTCGGAACGCTCGATGTGGAGGAGCCGGCATTCCTCGGGCGATCCGAGGATCGCCTCGACGACGTGCTCACCCCTCGTGAGCGGGGCTTCCACGCTCAGATAGTGATTGGGCGTCTGCTGGGTGAAGTCCTGATCGAGATAGCCGGGCGCCTCGGCGGGATTGACGAACCGGTCTTCGAGCTGGATCGGTGTGTCGTCCTCGTAGTGGATCATCAGGGAGTGGAACACCTTGCCGCGGATCGAATCCCGGATGAAGGCGTTGGCCGGATCGGCGTCTTCCTCACGCACGTACACCACTTCGGTCCGGTGGCGGTGTCCGCGTTGCTGGATCTCGTCCGCGATGTTCTTGACCTCGAACAGCGGCGACGCCGTCTTCGTGGCCGCCACGAACGTGCCCACCCCCATCAGGCGCACCACGAGGCCCTCGGCGCTGAGTTCGCGCAGCGCGCGGTTGATGGTCATGCGGGACAGCCCCAGAGCGCCGACGAGCTGATTCTCCGAGGGCAGCTGATCGCCCTCCTGCCAGCGGCCGGCGTTGATCTGCGACACGATCAGGTGCTTGACGCGTTCGTACGCCGGGGCCGACTCCGTCCCCGGTCCGTTGTACAACGCAGCAAGCTCCGCGTCGACTACTGCGATCTCTACCACTGACACCCATTCCTCTGCGGCACCGACGAACTTCCCGTGCAGTCGGCCGTCTGCAGTCTATCGGCCGACTGCACGGGTAAGCCGCAATCGCGCGGTGCGCCCGACGTCACCTCACCATGCTGCGGAGTTGCCTGGTCGCGACGGACAGGGCGGCCAGGTCGTGCTCACCCGATTCCGTGACGGCGTCGAGCGTGTGGCGGGCCCGCGCCAGCCGGGCGGCGTTGCGGTCCTCCCACTCCCCGATCTTCTGTTCCGCCGTGTCCGCGACTTCGCTGCCCGCGATCACGTCGAGGCACAGGGCCCGCACCGTGTCGTACAACTCGTCGCGCAAGGACAACCGGGCCAGCGCGTTCCACCGCGTACCCCGTCCCAGCTGCGAGACCCCGACCAGGAGGTGAACCAGGCCGAGGCACTCGCCGAGCCGGTAGTACACCTCGGCCACCTCGCGGGGGTCGCGTTGGGTGATGTCGGCGATCTCGACGATGTCGAGCAGCGCGAACCGGTCGAGCAGCAGTTGGACGCGCCCGGCCAGGTCGGCGGGGACACCGCGGGCCACCAGCGCCGCCGTGCGGCTGCGGAGACTCTCCGCGTCCTCGCCGCACAGCCAGCCCGCGACGTGCGGTGTCAGGTCCGCGACCCGGTCACGGAATCGGCTGATCTCCGCCCCGACCGCCAGCGGCTGGGGCCTGCGGGTGAGCATCCACCGCGACGCCCGGTCGAGCAGCCGCCGGGTGAACAGCGTCAACTCGTCCGAGAGCGCGGCGTCGAGGTCGGCGTCCCGGATGTCGCGGCGCAGCGACGGCAGGTCGAACACCTCCGAGACCACCGCGAACGCGCGCATGGCGTCGGCGCCGCTCGCACCGGCCTCCTCCCCCAGCCGGAAGGCGTACGTGATGCCGCCGTTGTCGACGACGTCGTTGGTGAGGACCGTCGCGACGATCTCCCGGCGCAGCGGGTGTTCGCCGATGGCGTCGCCGAACGACTCCCGGAGTCTGCGCGGGAAGTACCCGGCGAGGGCGTCCGCGAACGCCGGACTGTCGGGCAGGTCGCCGGCGAGCAGGTCCGATTTCAGCGCCAGTTTGACGTGCGCCATGAGCGTCGCGAGTTCCGGCGAGGTGAGTCCCGCCTCCGCGCGTTCCCGGGCGGCGATCTCCTTCCGGGACGGCAGCACCTCGATGGCGCGGTCCAGACCGTAGCGGCCCTCCAGGTGGCCGATGAGCCGTCCGTGCACCGCGAGGGACGCAGCGGCGTCGGCCCGGCTCGTGCCCAGCACGTCGTTCTGGGCGACATTGTCGGACAGCACGAGACGCGACACCTCCCCGGACATCTCGGCGAGCAGACCCGCGCGGTCCTCGGCGGCGAGACGGCCGCCGCTGACCAGGGCGTCGAGCAGGACCTTGATGTTGACCTCGTGGTCGGAGCAGTCCACGCCCGCCGAGTTGTCGAGAGCGTCCGTGTTGATCCGCCCGCCGTTGCGGGAGAATTCGATGCGCCCCAACTGGGTGAGGCCGAGGTTGCCGCCCTCACCGATCACCCGCGCCCGGACGTCGGCGCCGTCCACCCGCACGCCGTCGTTGCCCTTGTCCCCCACGTCGAGGTGGGTTTCGGCGCCCGCCTTCACGTACGTCCCGATCCCGCCGTTCCACAGCAGGTCCACCGGTGCCCGCAGGATCGCTCGAACCAGGTCGGGTGGCGACAGTTCGGTGGTCCCGGGCGCCAGCCCGAGCGCGCGCCGCGCCTCGTCGCTGACCGGAACGCTCTTCCTCGACCGTTCCCACACACCGCCGCCCGCGCTGATCAGGTCGGGCGCATAGTCCGCCCACGACGACCGCGGCATCGCGAACAGGCGTTCCCGTTCCGCGAAGGAGGTGGCCGCGTCGGGGTTCGGGTCGAGGAACACGTGCCGATGGTCGAATGCGGCGACGAGCCGGATGTGCGGGCTGGCCAGCATTCCGTTGCCGAACACGTCGCCGCTCATGTCGCCGATCCCGACGGCGGTGAACTCCTCCGACTGGGTGTCGACCCCCATCTCCCGGAAGTGCCGTTTCACGCTCTCCCACGCGCCGCGGGCGGTGATGCCGAGCGCCTTGTGGTCGTAGCCGACGGATCCGCCGGACGCGAATGCGTCACCGAGCCAGAACCCGTACTGCGCCGCAACGTCGTTCGCGATGTCGGAGAACGTCGCGGTGCCCTTGTCCGCGGCGACGACGAGGTAGGTGTCGTCTCCGTCGTGCCGCACCACCCGCGGCGCCGGAATGACGGCGCCGCTCGCGAGGTCCACGTTGTCGGTGACGTCGAGTAGTCCGCTGATGAAGCTGCGGTAGCAGCGCACACCCTCGGCGCGCTGCGCGTCCCGATCGCGCGCCGGGTCGCCGGTGGGTTCCGGTGGGCGCGTGACGACGAACCCGCCCTTCGCGCCGACGGGCACGATCACCGAGTTCTTGACTGCCTGCGCCTTCACCAGGCCGAGCACCTCGGTGCGGAAATCCTCCTTGCGGTCGGACCACCGCAGGCCGCCTCGCGCGACGGCGCCGAACCGCATGTGCACACCCTCGACCCACGGTGAGTACACGTAGATCTCGAAGCGGGGCCGCGGCTGCGGCAATTCGGGGATCCGCTGCGGATCGAATTTGAACGACAGGACCTCCCGTTCCCGGCCCGTACGAACGTAGCGGTTGGTGCGCAGGGTCGCGAGGACCACGTTGAGGTAGGCACGCAGGATGCGGTCGGCGTCGAGGCCGAGCACGTCGCCGATCGCCGTTTCCAGCGAGCCGACCAGTTCGCCGGACTCCTCCGCGGCGTCCGGATCGAACCTCGCGGCGAACAACCGGATCAGCGCCTGCGAGATCTCCGGGTGATCCCCGAGGACCGTCGCGATGTGGTTCTGGCTGTACGGGAACCCGCCCTGCCGGAGGTAACGCGCGTACGCCCGCAGCACCTCCACCTCCCGCCAATCCAGGCCCGCCCGGAGTACGAGTTCGTTGAAACTGTCGGTCTCCGCACGGGATTCCCAGGCCGCGGCGAACGTCTCCGTGAAGCGGTGCGGCAGTGCGTCGTCCACCGGCCCGGCCGCTGTGTGGCGAATCCCGAATTCGTACATCCAGCACACGGTTCCGCGGCTGTTCGCGACCATGTACGGGCGCTCGTCGAGGACCGCGACGCCCATGCTCTGCAGGATCGGCAGCACGTCGCTGAGCGAGGCGGGGGCGCCGCCGACGAAGAAGGTGAAACGCCAGTCGGCGGCCTGCGTGTCGAGTCGCGTCTCGATCGCGCCGTCCGTCAGTGTCTCGAACACCGCGACGTCGGTCCGGGCGCGCCGGGCGTCGAAGTCGTGCTTGTACACCGCGGGGAAGTTCTCCGAATAGTGCGCGAGGAGTTCGCGTTCGAACGCGGCGCCGAGTTCGTCGTCGCCGCCCGTGCGGAATCGGTCTTCCCAGGTCCGGCAGGCCCGGGCGATCCGGCGCTGAATGTCCAGTCGCCGCGTGTCCGTCACCTCGGTGTCCGAAGGAACGCGCATCGTGAAATGCACCATCGCCAGCGGGTACTCGGACACGTTCGTGGTGTATTCGACGGCGGTGCCGTTCAACTCGTCCAGGAGGACCTGCTGGGCCACCAGGCGCGTCCGCGTGTTGTACCGGTCGCGAGGGATGAACACCAACGCCGACATGCTGTCGCCGGGGACGTCCGTGCGCAGGAAGAGGTGGATGTGTTCGCGCGCGGTGATGCCGGCGACCTCGGTGAGGGCCGAATGCAGCGAGTCCGGGCTCGCTGCGAACAACTCGGTCAGCGGCAGCGCCTGCACGACCTGCAGCACGGCCTGTCCGGAGAAGGAATCGATGTCGAAGCCGGCGCGGTCGAGCAGGGCCCGCACCCGGCGGCCCGCACCCGGGATGTCCAGGACGTTCTCGTGCCTGCCCGCGGGCGTGAACACGCCGACGAAGCGGTGCTCCTCCCCTGCGGCCCGGACACCGACGAAGGACGGATACGACGAACGGTGCACGGACACCGGAAGCGCCGCCTGCCCGATCGCGAGGACGGGACCGGCATCGGTGGCCGGTGCACGGTCGCCCTCCCGGTCGTGGAGAACACCGAGACCTTCCCGGGGTGCGCCGTCGGCGTCGTACCGCGCGTATCCGAGGACGGTGAAGTTGCCCGCTTCGCACCAGCGCAGGAAGTCGGCGGCCTCGCGGAGTTCTTCGGACAGCGCGTCCTGGCCTGCCTGCGCGTCGAGTTGCCCGGACACCTGGGTCTGGAGTTCGCGCATGCGCGCCAGGTCCGTGTTGACCCGGCGCACGTCGGCGAGGACGGCGGTCAGGGATTCGACGAGTGCGGCGACGACCGTCTCGCCGGTGTCGGAGCGAAGTCCCACGTGGATCCAGGACTCCGCCGTCCCCGGTTCGGTGGCCGGACGCACGTCGGTGAGGGTGCCCGACTCCGTGCGGCGGGCGGCGACGACCGGGTGCAGTGCCTCCTCGATGGGGGCGCCGACCCTGCCCGCGGTGAGGAGTACCGATTCGACGAGCAGCGCCATGTCGTCGGTGACGATCTGCACGGCGGGTCCGATCCCGCTGGGGTCCGCGGCGTCGACTCCGCGCACGACCGCGGTCCCGGGGATCCGGTGCCGCCCCGTCTCGAGATGTGTGTTCGCGATCCGATCACGTGCCTCGGGATCCGCGTTGTCGGCGTAGGGGTGACCTGCGGTGCGGAGGTAGAGGTCGAGGAAGCGCTCGCGCGCCTCGTGATCGGAAAACAGCTGCTCATCGCGCTCGAGCGGATGTGAGGACGTCGAAATTAGTCTCATGTCAGTACCTTCCGTCGGGAGCATCGGGACTCCCGGCTGGTGCAGTGGCGGGCCGGCACGCTTCTCGGCTGGGTCCTTGGAGAACGCTTGACAGGGGGTTGTCTATACAGGACTATACATCTAAGGCGATAAAAAACGTGAGTCAGAGCACACTGGATTCAGGACATGGGACAGAGCACCCGGGACCGACCAGAAGCTGCCGGACTCGTCACAGAGAGAACAGGCCTATGACACACGAGGGACCTCCCGAGATCAGCCTCGCGCCGGAGCGTCGCACCATCGACGTCGTCCCGGACGACGAGCGCCACGGATCTCCGCGCAGCCAGTTCACGCTCTGGTTCGGCGCCAATATGCAGATCACCGCGATCGTCGACGGCGCACTCGCGGTCGTCTTCGGCGCGGACGCGCTGTGGGCAATCGTGGGCCTGCTGATCGGCAACGTCTTCGGCGGTGCCGTCATGGCCCTGCACTCCGCTCAGGGACCGCGCCTCGGCCTGCCGCAGATGATCTCGAGCCGGGCCCAGTTCGGCGTCCTCGGCGCCGTGCTCCCGCTCGTCCTGGTCGTCCTGATGTATCTCGGCTTCGCCGCGACCGGCAGCGTCCTCGCCGGTCAGGCCGTGAACGAGATCCTCCACATCGACAACGCCACCGTCGGCATCCTCATCTTCGGCGCGATGACCGCGTTCGTGGCGGTGACCGGGTACAAGCTCATCCACGTGGTCGGCAAGGTCGCGACCGTCGTCGGCATCATCGGCTTCACCTACCTGCTGATCCGCTTGTTCGCCGAGTACGACGTGGCCGCGTTCGTCGGGATCAAGGGCTTCGACATCGTCACGTTCCTCCTCGCGATCTCGCTCGGAGCCGGCTGGCAGTTGACGTTCGGACCGTACGTCGCGGACTACTCCCGCTACCTGCCGCGCTCGACGAGCGAGCGGAAGACCTTCTGGTCGACGTTCGCGGGCAGCGTGATCGGCTCGCAGTGGTCGATGACGCTGGGCGCGCTCGTCGCCGCCGTCGCCGGCGACGCGTTCCTCAGCGACCAGGTCGGCTTCATCGGCGAACTCGCCGGACCCGCCGTCATCGCCCTGATGATCTACCTGGTGATCCTGGTCGGGAAGCTCACCGTCAACTGCCTCAACGCGTACGGCGGATTCATGTCGATCCTGACCACCGTGACCGCGTTCAACGGGCAGTCGCGCATCTCGTCCCGGGCCCGCACCCTGTACATCATCGGGTTCGTCGCGGTGTCGATGCTGATCGCGATCGGTGCCAGCGCCGACTTCCTCAACAACTTCAAGAACTTCGTCCTCGTGCTGCTGATGGTCTTCACGCCCTGGAGCGCCATCAACCTGATCGACTACTACCTCATCTCCAAGGAGCGCGTGGACATCCCGGCCCTGTACGACCCGGCGGGCCGCTACGGCCGCTGGAACAAGACCGCGATGAGCTGCTACGCCATCGGCGTCGTCGCGCAGATCCCGTTCCTCGCGCAGAAGCTCTACACCGGCCCGGTGACGGACATGCTGGGCGGCGCGGACATCTCCTGGATCGTCGGCATCGTCTTCACCGCCGCGATCTACTACCCGCTCGCACGGCGCAGCAGCAACCCGCCCCCGGCCATGATCTACCCGGAACACACCGCCATGGCTGACACACGACAGTGAATCACGCTGACCCCCAAACTCTTCCACCTCTCTCGTTCGACCATCAAGGAGTACACGACATGACCACCACGACGCCTCCGGTTTCCGGACCCCGCCACGTGTCGGCGCCCCGCGGCACCGAACTGACGACCCTCGGCTGGCAGCAAGAAGGCGCCCTGCGCATGCTGATGAACAACCTCGACCCCGAGGTCGCCGAGCACCCCGACTCGCTCGTCGTCTACGGCGGCACCGGCAAGGCCGCGCGCAGCTGGGAAGCGTTCGACGCGATGGTCCGCACGCTGAAGACCCTGAAGTCGGACGAGACGATGCTGGTGCAGTCCGGCAAGCCGGTCGGTGTGTTCCGCACCAGCGAGTGGGCGCCCCGCGTCCTGCTCGCGAACTCGAACCTGGTGGGCGACTGGGCCAACTGGGAGGAGTTCCGCAAGCTCGACGCCCTCGGACTGATCATGTACGGGCAGATGACGGCCGGGTCGTGGATCTACATCGGCACGCAGGGCATCCTGCAGGGCACGTACGAGACGTTCGGCGCGGTCGGCCGGAAGCGCTTTGGCGGCTCGCTCGCCGGCACCATCACCCTGACCGCGGGCCTCGGCGGCATGGGCGGCGCCCAGCCCCTCGCCGTGACGATGAACGACGGCGTCGCGATCTGCGTCGACTGCGACGTCACCCGCATCGACCGCCGGATCGCGCACAAGTACCTCGACACCAAGGCCACCGACATCCACGACGCCCTGCGTCTGGCGATCGAGGCCCGCGACGCGAAGCGTCCGCTGTCCATCGGGCTCGAGGGCAACGCCGCCGAGATCTTCCCCGAACTGCTGGCCATGAACGCCCCCATCGACATCGTCACCGACCAGACGTCGGCACACGACCCGCTGTCATACCTGCCGCTCGGCATCGACTTCGCCGACATGAAGGCGATGGCCGACAAGGACCCGGTGAAGTTCACCGAGGACTCCCGCGCGTCGATGGCCCGCCACGTCGCCGCGATGGTCGGCTTCCTCGACAAGGGCGCCGAGGTGTTCGACTACGGCAACTCCATCCGTGACGAGGCCCGCAAGGCCGGCTACTCCCGCGCATTCGACTTTCCCGGATTCGTGCCCGCCTACATCCGTCCGCTGTTCGAGGAGGGCCTCGGCCCGTTCCGCTGGGCCGCGCTGTCGGGCGACCCGAAGGACATCGAGGCCACCGACAAGGCGATCCTCGAACTGTTCCCCGAGAACGAGCACCTCAAGCGGTGGATCACGATGGCAGGCGAAAAGGTGGCGTTCGAGGGTCTGCCGGCCCGGATCTGCTGGCTCGGCTACGGCGAACGGCACAAGGCCGGCCTGAAGTTCAACGAGATGGTGGCGTCCGGTGAGCTGTCGGCGCCCGTCGCCATCGGTCGCGACCACCTCGATTCCGGATCGGTCGCGTCGCCGTACCGTGAGACCGAGTCGATG
Organism: Rhodococcus sp. ACS1; assembly: GCF_002300155.1. Classification (NCBI taxonomy): domain Bacteria; kingdom Bacillati; phylum Actinomycetota; class Actinomycetes; order Mycobacteriales; family Nocardiaceae; genus Rhodococcus; species Rhodococcus sp. ACS1. The sequence goes on along the minus strand of NZ_NSDZ01000005.1, from coordinate 884,400 downwards.
CTCGACGGCTCCGACGCGATCGCCGACTGGCCGCTGCTCAACGCGCTCGTCAACACCGCGTCGGGCGCGTCGTGGGTGTCCATCCACCAGGGCGGCGGGGTCGGCATGGGCCGGTCCATCCACGCCGGTCAGGTGTGCATCGCGGACGGCACCGACCTGGCCGCGGAGAAGTTGGAGCGGGTCCTGACCAACGACCCCGGCATGGGCGTCATCCGGCACGTCGACGCCGGCTACGACCACGCCGCCGACGTCGCCCGCGAGCGCGGCGTCCGCGTGCCGATGTCCGAGGGATGACCATCCGCCCGAGCGACCGTATCTTCGAACCACTGGAAGGAACAGCAGTGACAGCGAACACCTCCCGCTCCACAGCGCTGACTGGCATCGGCACCCTGGTGACCAACGACCCGACAGTGGGGGAAGGTCCGCTCGGGCTGATCCGCGACGCCGCCGTCGTCTTCGACGGCGGCGTGGTGGCCTGGGTCGGCAGCACCGACGCGGCGCCCGCCGCGGACGTCGGGCACGACCTCGACGGCCGGGCGGTGCTGCCGGGCTTCGTCGAAAGCCACTCGCACCTGGTGTTCGGCGGGGAACGCGCGGAGGAATTCGCCGCCCGCATGGCCGGGCAGCCGTACGCGGCAGGTGGCATCCGCAACACGATCGAGGCGACGCGGAACGCCACCGACGAAGAACTGCAGGCGAACACGCGGCGACTGCTGGACGAGTCGCTGCGGTCGGGCAGCACCACGGTGGAGTGCAAGACCGGCTACGGGCAGACGGTCGCGCACGAACTGCGCAGCACGCGGATTGCGGCGTCCCTCACCGACGAGGTGACGTTGCTCGCCGCTCACGTTCCGCCGCCGGAATACGCGGGCCGCGCCGACGACTACGTCGCCATGGTGTGCTCGGAGATGATCGATGCCTGTGCACCGCAGGCGAAATGGATCGACGTGTTCTGCGAGACCGGCGCGTTCGACCGCGATCAGGCGCACGCCGTGCTCACCGCCGGAATGGCGAAGGGGCTGATCCCCCGCGTCCACGGCAACCAGCTCCGCGAGGGGCCCGGAGTCCAGCTCGCCGTCGAACTCGGCGCCGCGTCCGTCGACCACGTCTGCTACACCACGCAGGCCGACATCGACGCGCTGGCGCAGAGTTCGACGGTGGCGACCCTCCTGCCCGGCGCGGATTTCTCGACCCGCAACAAGTACCCCGATGCCCGGGCCCTGCTCGACGCCGGGGTCACGGTCGCGCTGGGCGCGGACTGCAACCCCGGCACCAGCTACACCACCAGCCTGCCGTTCTGCATCGCGATCGCGGTGCGGGACATGCACATGACCCCGGACGAAGCGATCTGGGCGGCGACGGCGGGCGGCGCCCGCGCGCTGCAACGCGCCGACGTCGGGGTCCTGCGTCCCGGAGCGCGGGCCGATGCCCTCTCCCTCGACGCGCCGTCGTACCTGCACCTGGCCTACCGGCCCGGCGTCCCCCTGGTCAGCGATGTGTGGCGGGGCGGCGAACTCGCCTGGTCCGCGCACGTCGGTCACGAGAAAGCGAGGGCATTGCGATGATGGAGAACCTGTTGATACCGCCACCCCCTTGGGTCGGCAGGATGGACGGCACGTCGAGTCACCACCTCCGCTGGCACCAGGCGGTGACCCCGCTCCGGGACGGCGCCGAGCCGGGCGCCTGCGTGTTCATCGGATTCTCCAGCGACGAGGGCGTGGAACGGAACAAGGGGCGCCGCGGGGCGTCCCGCGGTCCGGACGCGCTGCGGAGCGCGCTGTCGTCTATGGCGCTCGCCGAGCCGCTCCGCGCGTATGACGCCGGCACCGTCGCGGTCACCGACAATCGCCTCGAAGCCGGGCAGGAGGCGCTGGGCGCGGTGGTTGCCGCGACGCTCGACGCCGGCCAGTTCCCGGTGGTCCTCGGCGGCGGCCACGAGGTGGCGTTCGGGACGTACCTCGGTCTGGCGCAGGCGGCGGTCCGGACCCCGCGCAAACGGGTCGGGATCCTGAACCTGGACGCGCACTTCGACCTGCGGTCCGATCCGGTGCCGAGTTCGGGCACACCGTTCCGGCAGATCCTCGAACGGGAACACGCGGCGGGCACCACCCTGCAGTACTCCGTGCTCGGCATCAGCCAGCCCAGCAACACCACCGCGCTGTTCGACACCGCACGCGGGTACGACGTCCGGTACCTCCTGGACGACGAGTGCTCGGTCTCCGACCGGCACCGGGTGGCCGTGTTCGTCAGCGAGTTCCTGTCGGACGTCGATCTCGTCTACCTCACCATCGACCTCGACGTCCTCCCCGCCGCGGTCGCGCCGGGAGTGAGCGCTCCCGCAGCGTACGGCGTGCCCGCGGAGACGATTCAATTCGTGTGCGACGCGGTCGCCGCCAGCGGAAAGCTCGCGGTTGTCGATGTCGCCGAGCTCAATCCATCGTTCGACATCGACAACCGCACCGCCCGCACCGCCGCCCGATTCATCCACCGGATCGCCACGAAGCGCATTCCGATCGTGGGCTGAGATCGCCCGGGGAGCCTGCGCTCAGCCCTCCCGCAGCACTGCGCGCAGGCGGGTGACGAACGCGGCCGGGTCGTGGGCGAAGCCGATGTGATCACCCGGGAACAGTGTGGGCTCGACGCCCAGTTCGGCGGCGAGCGCCCGCGACGTCCGGTCGCAGAGTTGACCTCCCGACTCCTCGCCGATCCCGACCACGACGCGGGTGGACGCCGAGCGCAGCGCGGCGACGTCCGGGCACCAGCGGGTGGTCGGGCGCAGCATGTGCGCGTGTTGGAAGTACTCGTCGGCCTCGGTCTGCTCGTCCCGCTCATCCCCGACCATCTGCTGGAACACCTCCTCGGGCAGGTGGATGTTCGCCAGGTCCAGGAACTTCCTCCACGCCCCTGCGACGTCCCCGCCGAGGTGGGCGTCGATGATCTCGTCGGTCTTCACGCGCAGGTGCTCGCGGTCGTCGAGCAGTTCGTCCAGCGGCGGCTCGTGAGCCACCACGGTGTGCACCAGGTCGGGATGCGCCTGCACGAGCGCGAGCGCGCTGACGGCGCCGCCGCTGGAACCGAACACCACGGCGGGGCCTGCGTCGAGGTGCATCAGCAACCGGGCGAGGTCGTCGGCGCGCATCTCCGGGGTGGAATCGCGGTCGCGGTCGTCGACCGGGCTGCGGCGGATGCCCCGCGGGTCCGTCGTGAGCACGGTGTATCCGGCGGCCAGCAGATCGGCCGCGGGCGCGAAGGAGTCGGCGTCCATCGGGGCGCCGACGAGCACCACGACGGGACCCGAGCCCCGTACCTCGTAGTACAGCCTGGCACCGGGAACGTCGAGGGTCCGGGCGTGGGTGGTGGCGGTCGATGCGGAATTCATCGGGTTCTCCTCGTTGCAGGTGATCATCGGTCGCAGGTAGGACCGCCCCCGACGGGCAGAATCATCGGTTCCGTGGGGGAAATTTCTCGCCCATGACCTCCCCGGAGCCTCGGATCCGGAGGATTCGTGGGCCTACCACTGGAAGCACGCGCGGCTAGATGACAGGATGAGATTTACGCGAACGGGATCTCGATGTGAGATCCCGGGCGGCAACTCAGGGAGTGAACGGTATGGCGCAGGGTGTTGTGAAGTGGTTCAACAGCGAGAAGGGCTTCGGATTCATCGCGCCGGACGACGGTAGCGCGGACGTGTTCGTTCACTACTCCGAGATCTCGGGCAGCGGCTACAAGTCGCTGGAGGAGAACCAGCGGGTGGAGTTCGAGGTCGGACAGGGCCAGAAGGGCCCGCAGGCCCAGAACGTGCGGGCCGTCTGACCGACGCCCCGATGACACTGTGACGACGAGGTCGCACCCGAGAGGTGCGGCCTCGTTGTCGTAGCAGGCCCCGGGACAGCTATCTCGAGAGGCCGAAACTTCCCACCTGGCTGCCGCCCACGTAGACGGCCCCGGTGTAACTCCCGTCGGTGTTGGGGGAGATCCTGTCGGTCAGGAACCCCGGACCGCCTTCTCGTCGAACTGGGCCGCCGACTGCTCCCGTGTCGCGTCCGGGTCCGCGCCCAGATGCCCCCACCGAATCCACGGCTTGAGTGAAAATTCCTGCAGTGCAGAACTGTTGAAGTTCTATGACTTTGCCACGGCGACCTCTCTTCAGGCGGCGCCGACGGCTGTCGACTGGGGCACAGCAGGAGCTGTGATCTTCTGGTTGATCAGCATGTTGAGCGACACGCCCTGCTCTTCCGCCTCGATCGCCAGGCTCCGGTGTACCTGCGGCGAGGTTCGCACCATGAACTTGCCGCTGTAGGGACGATCAGCGATCGGCACTGGTGGTTGCTCGCCGGTCACCGCCATGTCCTCGAGGACGTCGCGGACGACACCGATGACACCGTCGAGTGCCTCGGCCTGCGTTTCCGCCAGCCATGACAACGATGGGAATTCGGCGACGGCCCCGACGAACTCGCCGTCGTCTTCCGACCAGGTCACCCGATAGGTGTAGTGCGTTGCGTCAGCCATTGTCAGCCTCCTTCGTAAGCCTGCCGAAGGCGATGACGACTTGGCCGACCCGATAGGACTCGCCCTCATCCTCGCGACCAGCTTCGCCTGCTTCGACAGGCCAAGGTGATATCACCCGCGATACTACTTCATCGAGATGAACCCGAAGAAGGACAGCCGGCAGCATTCGCGGTCGCCGATCGCATCGGCATCCCCTGGACAAATTCGGCGTACTCCTTCATAGTCGGTATGCCACCAAGTGGCATTGCTATTTCACTAGATGGCAATTTCGATCTTCCGACAGGAGTTCCCGTGACCGATCAGCTGCTCGATGCCGCCGAGTTCCGCGGCGCAGTGCGCGCCTTCGCCAACCGTGAGATCCACCCCGGCGCGGCCTTCCGGGACGAGACGCGGGAGTTCCCGGCGGAACTGGTGAAGCGACTGGGCGAACAGGACCTCATGGGGATCTCGGTGCCCGAGGAATTCGGCGGACTGGGCATGTCCACCAAGACGCAGCTGATCGCCATCGAGGAGGTGGCCCGCACCGACGCCGCCCTCGCCTCGATCTACACCGCGCACTACCTGGGGCTCGAGCCGATCCTTGTCGGCGGCACCGAGGAGCAGAAGCACCGGTGGCTGCCCCGCCTCGCGTCCGGGGAACTGCTCGCCGGGTTCGCCCTCACCGAACCGGACGCCGGCTCCGACATCGCGTCGATGCGCACGACGGCGCGGCGCGAGGACGACGGGTGGCACCTGTCGGGGTCGAAGACGTACATCTCCAACGCCAAGGAGGCCGACCTGGTCGTCCTCTTCGCCAAGACCGATCCGTCCGCCGGCTTCCGTGGCATCACCGCGTTCGTCCTCCCCCAGGGCACTCCCGGCGTGAGTTACTCGGAGCCGCAGGACAAGCTGGGCATCCGATCGGCGCCCACCTACACCGTGTACCTCGACGACGTGGTGCTGCCCCACGACGCGGTGGTGGGAACGGAGGGGCGCGGCGGCAACATCGCACTCGCCGCCCTCAACCGCGCCCGCATCGACGTGGCCGCGATGGCGAACGGAATCGCGCTGCGTGCTTGGGAACTGGGCCGGTCCTACGCGGCCGAGCGCAAACAGTTCGGACACCCCATCGCCGAATTCCAGGCGATCCAGTTGCTGCTGGGTGCGTGCGACGCACAACTCGTCGCCTCCCGGGTCACCGCAGACTGGGCGGCGGACGTGAAGGACGCCGGAGCGGACCTGCGCCGCGCCGCTTCGGTGTCGAAGTACGTGGCGACGGAGGCCTGCTTCTCGATCGTCGACCAGACCGTGCAGATTCACGGCGGCGCCGGGTTCATGCGCGAATCCGAGATCGAACGCCTCTACCGCGACTGCCGGATCCTCCGGATCTTCGAGGGCACCTCGCAGATCCAGCTGCTCACCATCGCCTCCAACGCGCCGTCGCCGCGCTCGACCGAATTCTGAGAAGGGCTCGTTATGCCTACCCTGCCTCCCCTCGACGGCATCCGCGTCGTCGATCTCTCCCGTGTTCTGGCCGGGCCGTACTGCACGGCGCTGCTCGCGGACGCCGGCGCCGACGTCGTCAAGATCGAGCCCGCCGCCGGCGAGGACTCGCGGCACCTCGGCCCGTTCCGCGACGGCGAGAGCATCTATTTCAACGTGCTGAACCGTGGAAAGCGCTCACTGGCACTCAATCTCAAGGACGAAGCGGATCGCGCCGTCCTGCTCGACCTCCTCGACACGGCAGACGTCCTCGTCGAGAACTTCCGGCCCGGCGTGACCACCCGGCTCGGCATCGACTACGACACCGTCCACGCCCGCAACCCCCGGCTGGTGTACGCGTCCATCTCCGGTTTCGGGCAGGACGGGCCGCTCGCGGGCGCGGCCGCCTACGACCTCGTCGTGCAGGCGATGTCGGGGATCATGAGCATCACCGGTTCCCCCGAATCCGGGCCGACCCGGCTCGGCGAGTCGTTCGGCGACCTCGTCGCGGGTCTGTTCGCGGCGTGGGGCATCAGCTCCGCCCTGGTCGGCACCCGGGAATCGGGTGTGGGGCAACACCTCGACGTCGCCATGTTCGACAGCATGCTGGCCATGCTCCCCACCGCGCACAGCCAGTTGCAGGCATCCGGGGTCGCGCCGGCAGGCGTGGGAAATCGCCATCCCGTGTCCACCCCGTTCGACACGTACCGGGCGTCGGACGGCCTGTTCGTCCTCGCCGTCGCCAGCCAGTCCGGGTTCGAGAAGCTCGCGCACACCATGGATCGCGCAGATCTTCTCGGCGACAACCGTTTCGCGGACGACACCTCCCGCACCGATCACGAACCCGCCCTGCGCACCGAGATCGAGATCTGGGCGAAGGACAAGACGGTCGCCGAGGTGGTCGCGATCCTCGGCGCGGCCGGACTGGCGGGCTCCGAGATCTGGAACGTCGAACAGGCGTTGTCGTCCGAGCAGAGCAGGCACCGAGGACTCGTCGAATCGTTCGAGCATCCCGTCGCGGGAACCATCGACTACGTGCGGCAGCCGGTCGTGTTCGGCGACAGCGCACGCCCCGGGGTCCGCCGCAGCCCGCTGCTCGACGAACACCGGCAGCCCCTGCTGTCCGAGATCGCGTCACGGTAGATTCACGCCGACACCCGCGACCGTCAGGAGAGAACCCATGGCCCCCGGAGATGTGACCCGCAGCGCGAGCCGCACCTTCGAACTGCTCGGCGCGATCACCGAGCAGGGCGGGCTGACGCTCGGCGACGCCGCGAAGGCCGCCGGCCTCGCCACGAGTACCGCGCTGCGCCTGATCCGCAGCATGGAGCAGAGCGAGTTCCTGGTCCGCGGCGACGACAACGTCTACCGGGCCGGACCGCGACTTCTCCAGATCGGCGCCCGGGCGATCAGCGACAACCAGCTGCTGTCCCGGGCCCGGCCCGCGATGGTCGCGATCGCGGAGGGAACCCGCGAATCCACGTACCTGTCGACCCACGGCCCGAAGGGCACCGCCCTGTATCTCGCGCAGATCGAGGGCACCCACGCCATCCGGCACATGGGCTGGGTCGGGCAGACGGTGCCGCTCGAGGGCACGGCCGTCGGCGCCGCGCTGCGGGGCGACCTCCAGAGCGAGGGATACGCGATCGCCCACGACACCATCGAGGACCAGTCGACGGGTGTGGCGGCCCCCATCTACGACGCGGTGGGGCGGATCGTGGGCGCGCTCAGCGTCATCGGGCCGTCGTTCCGCCTCGACGACGCGCTGTGCGCACAGCACGGTCTCGTCCTGGTCGAACATTGCCGTGCGCTGTCGGCGGAACTTGGCTCCCCCACCGAGTGAGCGACGGTCAGCTGTCCATGCTGGTCCGGACGAACTCGCGGAACGTGAGGACCATCGGTTCGCGGGCCCGGCCGCGCCGGTAGATCAGCGAGAACGGCGCCTGATAGCCGAACGACGCGGGCAGGATCGGGCGCAGCCGGTTCCGGTCGACCCAGTACTCCGCGTAGTGCTCGGGCAGGTATCCAATGTAGGCGCCGGACAGCACGAGGATGAGTTGCGCCTCCATGTTCTCCACCGTCGCCGAGGGCTGCGGGAATCCCTGGCGGGCGAGTTCCTGCTCGGACCAGTAGCCGCGGGTCACCATCCGCTGTTGCGTGATGACCTCGGGCGGCACCCGCTTCCTGCCGAACAGCGGATGCTTGTCGCTGCAGTACAGCCAATGCTGTTCCCGGTGCAGCGCCTGGGAGACGAGGCCGTTCATCGGTGACGCGAACGCGCCGACCGCGACGTCGATCCGATCGTCGAGCACCCCGACCTGCAGTTCGTGCGGCGTCTGGATCTTGAGGTCGAGGTAGACGGCGGGATGGTCCTTGCTGAACACGCCGATCACGTCGGCGAGCGGCAGGGTGGCGTCGGTGACGGTGGAATCGAGAACCCCGATGGTGAGGGTGCCCCGGAGTTCTCCCTGCAGCGCGGCGCCGTAGCGTTCGAAGCCTTCGAGCTCCCCGAGGATGCGGAGGCATTCCTTGTGGTAGAGCTCGCCCTTGCTGGTCAGACCGAATCCGCCGCGGCCGCGGTGGCACAGCACGATGCCGAGGTGGCGTTCGAGCTGACTCATGTACGTGCTGATCGCCGACGCGGACAGACCGAGTTCTTGCTGCGCGGGTGCGAACCCCTGGTGCCGGACGACGGCCGCGAAGATCTGGAGGAGCTTCAGATCGGGCAGCGAGCTGCGCATCGTGCTCCTCCGGGAGGGTCGAAAACAGGGTGTGAGCTGGCTCGCACCATTACTTCACGATTTTCTGAAGTGATTATTTGTATCAAGTGATTTATTTCACGTCAATGTTCTCCTACCGTCTAGGGCAACGGTCTGACGAGACCGGCACCGACGGGACCCGCGCCCGTCATCACCGATCCGCTAGGACACGTGAAGGACGCACCATGGACATCACCATCATCCTGATCTACCTGGGCGCGATGCTCGCGTTCGGCTGGTGGGGCAAACGCCGGGCGAGCAACTCCAGCGAATACCTCGTCGCAGGCCGCCGCCTCGGCGGATTCCTCTACACCAGCACGATGGCGGCGGTCGTCATCGGCGGCGCCTCCACCGTCGGCGGCGTCGGCCTCGGCTACAAGTACGGCATCTCCGGAATGTGGCTGGTCGTGTCGATCGCCGCCGGCGTGCTGCTGCTCAGCCTGCTCTTCGCGGCGCGAATCCAGCGCCTGAAGGTCTACACCGTCTCCGGGATGCTGAAACTCCGGTACGGCATCGACGCCACCGGCGCGTCCGGTCTCGTGATGATGGCGTACACGCTCATGCTGACCGTCACGTCCACGATTGCCTACGCCACCATCTTCAACGTGCTGTTCGGCTTCGACCGGACGCTGTCGGTGGTCCTCGGCGGCCTCATCGTCGTGGCCTACTCCGCGATGGGGGGCATGTGGTCGATCACGCTCACCGACGTCGTCCAGTTCGTCATCAAGACCATCGGCGTCTTCGTCCTGCTGCTGCCGTTCACGTGGAGCAAGGCGGGCGGGTACGCCGGCATCAAGGAGCGCGTGGGCGAACAGGCACTCGGGCTCGGCACCATCGGCACCGGCACCATCATCACGTTCTTCGTCGTCTACACCCTCGGCATCCTCATCGGTCAGGACATCTGGCAGCGCGTGTTCACCGCGAAGTCGCCCGAGGTCGCACGGTGGGGCGGCGTCACCGCCGGCATCTACTGCCTGCTGTACGGCGTCGCGGGCGCGCTGATCGGTCTGGCCGCATCCGCCCTCATGCCCGACATCGGTTCGTCCGACGACGTGTACGCCGACGTCGCAGTCCACGTCCTGCCAGTCGGCCTCAGCGGCATCGTCCTCGCCGCCGCGGTGGCCGCGATGATGTCGACCGCGTCCGGCGCGCTGATCGCGACCGCCACGGTCGCCCGGCAGGACGTCCTTCCGCTGGTCGCCCAGATCTTCGGCCGTACCCGGCCCGAACTGGACACGTCCGACCCGGAAGCCGACGTGCGCGGCAACCGTCTCTACGTGATCGTGATCGGCCTCGTCAGCATCGTGATCGCCGCGCTCATCAACGACATCGTCTCCGCGCTGACGATCGCCTACGACATCCTGGTCGGCGGACTCCTCGTCCCCATCCTCGGCGGACTGGTCTGGAAGCGCGCCACGGGAACGGCCGCGATGGCGGCCATGGCGGTGGGCACCCTCGCGACCATCGCCACGATGTTCGTCGTCGGCGACGTCATGGCGAACGAACCGGTGTACGTGGGACTCGTCAGCGCCCTGGTGGTATTCGTCGCGACCAGCCTGTTCACCGAGCCCACCCCGGCGAACGTGATGTCGGTGTGGAACGCGCGAGTGTCGGGAAAGGACGAGGAAGAGCCGGTTCCGGTCCCGGCACCGAGCGGTGCGAGCACATCGACACCGAGCGGTGCGAGCACATCGACACCGATAGCCTGAGGGACACCGGCGCACGAGGGTGAGTGCGCACGAGCGGGAGGAATGATCGTGCCGAAGATCGTCGACCACGACGAGCGGAGACAAACGCTCGCCGACGCCGTTCTCGCGTTGATCGCCAGGGAAGGAATCTCCGCCGTCACCACGCGGGCGGTGGCGGAGGAGAGCGGATGGTCGACCGGAGTGTTGAACCACTACTTCGGGTCCCGGCACGAACTGCTCCTCGGGGCGCTTCGCCGGGCCGGCGACATCCAGGGCGACCTGTACCGGGCGATCCTCGAGGAGGAGGGCGCCGGTCCGATCGAGAAGCTGCGGAACATCACCGCCAGCATCCTGCCGCTCGACGAACGCCGACTCGCGATGACCCGCGTCTTCCTGTTCTTCTATGCGGAGGGGGCGGCCGAGGACACGGCCCGCGGTGAGATCGCGGGCTTCCTCGCCCGCTGGCGCGGCGTCGTGCGCGAGGCGGTCGTCGCCGCACAGCGGGAGGGCATCGTCTCCGCCGACCTCGACGCGGACGCCGTCACCGTCGCACTGGTGGCGCTGACCGACGGGCTTGCACTGCAGGCCATCCTGGATCCCGTTGTGATGGAAGCGATCAGCACCGGGGACGCGGCCGCGCGCTGCGTCGACGCCGCCGTGCGACGCACCACCGAAGAAGCGGGAGCGGTGGGCACATGACCGACCGTGTCGTCGTCCTCGACGGCTTCATCCCGGCCGAAGTGCTGTCCGATTCTCTTGCCGCCGCGGGTATTTCCGCGGAGGTGATTCATCAGTCCGAGTTCCCGTCCGGACCGGGTGTCGTCGCCCTGCTGGTGGGTCCGGAAAACACCGGACTCGAGCCGCGTCACCTGTCGGCACTCCCGGACCTGCGACTACTGTCGGCCACCTCCGCCGGGTACGACCACCTGCCGGTGTCGGCGGCGCACGAACGCGGCCTGTGGGTCACGCGGGCAGTGGACTACTGCACCGAGGAGGTCGCGGACCACGCGTTCGCGCTCGCCCTCGGACTGATCCGATCCACCCACACCCTCGACGGCTCCGTACGCGCCGGCGGGTGGGACGTCACGGCCGCACCACCGCGGCGCATCGCGGGAACCGTGCTGGGCCTCTACGGCTTCGGCCGGATCGCCGGCGCGCTCGCGGTGCGGGCCCGGACGGTGGGGATGACCGTGCTCGTCAGCGGTCGCGGGCTGAGCGACCGCACCGCGGAACTGGCGGCCGACGGCATCGAGGTGGTCGGGTTCGAGGAACTACTGCGCCGCTCCGACGTATTGAGTCTGCACGTTCCCCTGACCCCCGAGACGCAGGGGCTGATCGACGAGCGTGCGCTGGCGACGATGCGGCGCGGCGGGTATCTGGTGAACGTCTCCCGCGGCGGACTCGTCGACCACGACGCGCTCGGAGCCACACTGCGCAGCGGGCACCTGGCCGGTGCTGCCGTCGACGTCCTTCCGAACGAACCTCCCGCACAGGATGATCCGATCTTGCACATCCCCAACCTCGTGATCACCCCGCACGCCGCGTGGTACTCGCCGCAGGTCGCGCGCACGCTGGCGGAGCAGTCGGCGCGCAACGTCGCCGCGGTCCTGACGGGCGCATCCCCGGTGGGAGTCGTTGCCTCACCGGGGATGTGATTGCCCCTGTCAGTCCTTGTGGCGCTGTTCAGTCCTTGTACTCGGGGGCGGTCCGGTCCAGCATCCGCAGCAGCGCCGCCCACGCCATCTCGTAGGCCTGGTCGTCGGCGAAGTCGTCGGTGGCCTCGCCGGCGAACTGCCGCGCCGTATGCTCGGCGATCTCGGGCGATGGAACGCGCAGGTCGCCCGATGCCTGGGCGGCGATCTGGATGTCACACGCCTTCTCCAGGTAAAACATTCGCAGAAACGCCTCGGCGGCGGACTCGCCGACGGTGAGCAGTCCGTGATTGCGCAGGATCATCGCGGGGTGATCGCGCAGGTCCTCGACCAACCGCACCCGCTCGGCCGTGTTGAGGGCGATGCCCTCGTAGTCGTGGTAGCCGACCCGGTTGTAGAACTCCATCGAGATCTGGTTCAGCGGCAGCAGGCCCTGCTCCTGCGCGGCCACCGCGCACCCGGCCTTCGTGTGGGTGTGCAGCACGCACTGCGCGTCCGTCCGGGCCTCGTGGATCGCGCCGTGGATCACGAATCCCGCAGGGTTGACGTGATATTCGGACGGTTCGACGAGTTCGCCGTCGAGTCCGATCTTCACCAGGTTGGAGGCGGTGATCTCCTCGAAGAGCAGGCCGTACGGGTTGATGAGGAAGTGATGTTCGGGCCCGGGCAGCCGGACCGAGACGTGCGTGAAGATCAGGTCGGTCATCTTGAAATGCGCGAGCAGTCGGTACACCGCCGCGAGTTCACGACGCAGTTCCGTCTCGGTCTTCACCGGATTCGTTCGGCCCTGCGACGTAACGGTGGGTGCACTCATGCGGGATCTCCTTGATCACGGAACGGATTTCGGCTTAAATATATCAACTGATTTATTTAAGTGCCAGTGTTTGGCTACACGTGATCGACATGTTGACGTCGTCGAGACGAGCGGCTCAGTCGAGCCGTCCACTCAGCATGCCCCGCAGCGAGCGGAGGCAGAGTTCCCGTAGCTCGCTCTCGGCGATCGAGGGGTGGTCGAGCCAGTCCATGCAGACGGCGCGGACGAAGGCGATCCAGCCGCGCACGGCGACGCCGACGAGTTCGCGCTCGCCGGCGGGCGGATCGAGCGCGTCGACGATGCGGCGCTGCTGCGCGTCGAGTTCCCGGTCGACGATGGCCCGGATGTCGGCGTCGGCCGACAGCGCGCCGCGGTTGATGGCCCGGACTCCGTGCCGGTGGCTCGCGACGTGCTCGAAGTACGCGTCGAGTCCGGCCGCGACCTGTTCCTCGACGGGGAGTGTGGAGTCGGGGGCCGTCACGTCGAGGAGTCGTTCGGATTCGCGTTCGACGATCGCGGCGAAGAAATCCCGCTTCGTCGGGAAGTAGTGGTACATCAATCCGCGCGACACCTCGGCGAGTTCCGCGACCTCCTCGATCCAGACATCCTCGTAGGGGCGGTCCGCGAACAACCGCGCGCCGATGTCGAGCAACTGCGCGCGCCGCTGCTCCGGGGCGAGTCGACGGCGGGCGCTGGTCATGCCAGCCACCGTACTGCTTGACACCGGTTCAGTAAGGCGTACCTTGCGTACTAGACATCAATTCAGTAACGCGGGCCACATCGACACGGGGGTCGACAATGAGCGTCGGATCACTGCACAGCACAGCGGAGGCGACGATTCCGCATCCCCGATGGCGGCTTCCCGTCTTCGGCGACGTGTTCGGGATCAGCATCCGCACTCCCGTGCAGAATTCGATGGAGATCGGCAGAAAACTCGGGCCCATCTTCGAACGCGACATTCTCGGCAACCGGTTCGTGTTCGCCTCCGGCGCCGACATGGTCGCGGAACTCTCCGACGAATCCCGGTTCGCGAAGCACCTGGCACCCGGCGTCGCGTCGCTGCGTGAGGTCGGCGGCGACGGGTTGTTCACCGCGTACAACCACGAGCCGAACTGGGGCAAGGCACACAACCTCCTCGCACCGGCGTTCACGAAATCCGCGATGCGCTCGTATCACCGCACGATGCTCGACGTTGCCGGCGAACTGACGGAGCACTGGGACGAGCGCGTGGGCGACTCCCCCGTCGACGTGTCGTCCGACATGACGAAGCTGACGCTCGAGACCATCGGCCGGACGGGGTTCAGCTATTCCTTCGATTCCTTCCGACGCGAGCGCCCGCACCCATTCGTGCAGGCAATGGTCGGCGCGCTCAGCCATTCGCAGCGCACCACGTTCGTGAAGTCGACGGCGCTCGGACGCCTGCTGGTCCGGCGGTCGGATCGCCGCAACGTCGCCAACCTGGAACACATGGCCGAGGTCGTCGACGAGGTGATCCGCGCCCGCCGCGACAGCGCCGAGGCCGGCCCCGAGGACCTGCTCGAACTCATGCTGCGGGCGGCCCGGGAGAACGACCCCCACCGGATCGACGAGTTGAACATCCGCCACCAGGTGGTGACGTTCCTGGTCGCCGGACACGAAACGACCTCCGGTGCACTGTCCTTCGCCCTGTACTACCTGTCGCGGCATCCCGACGTCCTCGCGAAGGCTCAGGCGGAGGTCGATGCGGTGTGGGGCGACGAGGAACCCGCGTTCGAGCAGGTCGCCAAGCTCCGCTACGTGCGCCGGGTGCTGGACGAATCGTTGCGGCTGTGGCCGACGGCGCCCGCGTACGGCCGGGAGGCGACGGTCGACACGACCCTCGTCGGCAAGTACCCGATGAAGGTCGGCGACTGGGTCCTCGTCCTCATACCCGCGCTGCACCGCGACCCCGCGTGGGGTGACGACCCGGAGGCGTTCGACCCCGACCATTTCCTGCCCGAGCGCATCCGGTCCCGTCCCGCGCACGTGTACAAGCCGTTCGGGACCGGCGAGCGCGCCTGCATCGGACGGCAGTTCGCCCTCCACGAGGCGGTGCTGGTTCTCGGCACGATCCTGCGCCGGTACGACATCGTGGGCGACCCCGGCTACCGCCTGAAGGTCGCCGAGCGGCTCACCCTCATGCCGGAGGGATTCACGCTGCAGTTACGCCGACGCTGAGCACTGCCGCCCCTTGACAGCCACAAAGTGAGAGTTACTATCAAAATATAGTAACTTCCTTTCGAGTGGAGCTGTCATGAGTGAAACGACGGTCATCGAAGTCACCCCGCGCCGCTGGTGGGCGCTCGGCGCCCTGTCCGTGGCCATGCTGACCATCGGTCTCGACATCACGGTCCTGACGGTGGCGCTGCCCACGCTGGCGGTCGATCTCGGAGCGGACAACTCGCAATTGCAGTGGTTCAGTTCCGCATACACGCTGGTCCTCGCCGCGGCTCTCCTGCCTGCCGGGGCACTCGGCGACCGGTACGGCCGCAAGAAACTGCTGCTCGGCGCACTCGTCCTGTTCGGTGCCGCGTCGCTGCTCTGCAGCTACGCGAGCACGTCGGGTCAGCTGATCGCCGGACGCACTTTGCTGGGGCTGGGAGCCGCGGTGATGATGCCGCTGTCGATGGCGGTGCTGCCCGTCCTGTTCCCCGACGCCGACGAACGGTCGCGGGCACTGACCATCTGGGTGACGTCCACCGCGATCGGACTGCCCCTCGGTCCGATCCTCGGCGGCTGGCTGCTCGGGCACTTCTGGTGGGGATCGGTGTTCCTGATCAACGTGCCCCTGGTCGTCGTCGGCGCGATCGCCGTCGCAACCCTGGTGCCGGAATCGCGTAGCGAGGAGCGGTCGACCACCGACTACCTCGGCGCCGTGCTGTCGTCGCTCGGATTGCTCAGCCTCACTTATGGTTTCATCAAGGCTGGCCAGGACGGCTGGGGCGACGCACTGGCCTTGACGTCGATCGCGGCGTCCGTGGTCGTGCTCGGGCTGTTCGCGATGTGGGAACGGCGGTCACGGCATCCGCTGATCGACACGTCGTTGTTCGCCAGCCCCGGATTCCGCTGGGGCACGATCTTCACGACGCTCGTCAACTTCGGGATGTTCGGGCTGTTCTTCACGGTGCCGCAGTACTTTCAGGCCGTGCTCGGGGTGGACGCGCTGGGCAGCGGACTCCGCCTGCTGCCGTTGATCGGCGGACTGCTGGTCGGCACCCGGCTCTGCGACCAACTACTTCGGCGGGCAGGCGCCCGGCCGGTCATCGTCATCGGGTTCGCACTGCTCACCGCAGGTCTCGCGACCGGCGCCCTGACGTCCGTCGATTCCGCGTACTGGTTCACCGCGACGTGGATCGCGCTCGTCGGCGCGGGAATGGGTTTTGTGATGCCCGCTGCGATGGGAGCCGCCCTGGGGGCGTTGTCCGCCGAACGTTCCGGTTCCGGCTCGGCACTGATCCAGGCGCTGCGACAGGCGGGCGGCACGATCGGGGTCGCGGTGCTCGGCACCGTCCTCGCCACCCGGTACCGGTCCGAACTGGGCGAACTGGACGTGAATCCGGTCCGCGACGGCGTCAACGCCGGCGTCGCGGTGGCCAAGGCAACCGGCGACCCGTCGATGCTCGCGCACGTCCAGGCGTCGTTCGTCTCCGGGATGAGCCTCATGCTGTGGATCTGCGCGGGAATCTGCGCCGTCGCGGTCGTGCTCGCAGCGCGTTTCACGCCCCGCGATACCCCGGCCCCTGCGCAGGATGAGTCAGAATCGGTACATGTCCACTGATGCCCGACCAGGCCTCCGGGAGCGGAAGAAGGCGCGCACCCGGCTGACCATCCGCGCCGAGGCGTTTCGGCTGTTCCACGAACAGGGCTACGCCGACACCACGATCGAGCAGATCGCGGAGGCCGCGGACGTGTCGCCGAGCACGTTCTTCCGCTACTTCCCTACCAAGGAACAACTGGTCCTCGCCGACGATCTCGATCCGCCCATGATCGAGGCCATCGAGGCGCAACCGCCGGACGTCCCGCTGATCACCGCGTTCCGGAAGGCCGCCGAGTCCGTGTTCGCCGGTCTGTCCGAGGCGGACATGGAGTTCGAGCGGACGCGTCAGGAACTGATGTATTCGGTCCCGGAACTGCGCGGGGCCATCATGCAGGAGATGGTGCGCAGCATCGACATGATCGCGGGCGTCACGGCGCGCAGGGTCGGGCGCACCGCCGACGACTTCGAGGTCCGCGCGCTCGCCGGGGCCATCGTCGGCGTCGTCCTCGGTGTGGTCGATCTGCTGCCGGGGAATCTGCCGCTCGCCCTGCGCGCACTGGAATTCCTCGAGGACGGGCTGCCGCTCGGGCGGGACACCACGTCGTAGACCGTCACGTGGTCGTGCGTTCGAGAACTTCCGTCACGACGTGTTCGGCGATGGCGAGCGACGACGTCGCACCCGGGGAGGGCGCGTTCCGGACGTGGATCACGCGGTGCCCCCCGGTGATGACGAAGTCGTCCTCGAGGCTGCCGTCGGCGTTCATCGCCTGGGCGCGAATGCCCCGGGGGCCGCGGGTGACGTCGGAGCGGCGCAGGTCGGGCACATACTTCTGCGCCTCCTTCACGAACTGGCCCGTACTGAGGACGGTGCGGGCCTCGCGGACCGCCGCCGCGGTGTTGTGCGCGGCGAACCGCCAGAATCCGGGAAACCCGACCGCGGACACCACGTCCGATGCCGACCACCCCCGACGGTCGTACGCCTCCCGCCCGAGGGAGAGAAAAGCGTTCGGCCCGAGCATGATTCGCCCGTCGATCCGCTTGGTGAGGTGGACACCGAGGAACGGGTACCGAGGATCCGGGACCGGGTAGATCAGCCCCTTCACGAGTGAGGACCGCTCCGGCTCGAGCAGGAAGTAGTCGCCGAAGAACGGCACCACCCGGGGGGTTCGCGGTTCACCCGACAGCAGCGCCACCCGGTCGGACTGCAGTCCGGCGCACGTGACCACCAGGTCGAAGACCTCACTGCCGTGC
Source organism: Rhodococcus sp. ACS1 (assembly GCF_002300155.1). Lineage (NCBI taxonomy): Bacteria > Bacillati > Actinomycetota > Actinomycetes > Mycobacteriales > Nocardiaceae > Rhodococcus > Rhodococcus sp. ACS1. The sequence continues at coordinate 866,491 of NZ_NSDZ01000005.1, read as the reverse complement.
CCGGTGGTGACCACCGTTTCCGACGCCCGGCTGTCCAGACCCACGACCTCCCGGCCGAGCAGCACGCGTCCCCCCGCCGCGGCGATGTCCGCGGCGAGGGCCTCCGCGATCGCCACGTAGTCGATGATCGCGGTGTGCGGCGAGTGCACGGCGGCGACCCCGCGGGCGTGCGGTTCGATCTCGGGGATCTCCGCCCCCGCGATCTTGCGGATACCGGGAACCCCGTTGGCCACCGCCCGGTCGAAGATGGCGTCCATCCGGCCCACTTCGGACGCGTCGTGGGCGACCACCACTTTGCCGCACTCCTCGTAGGCCACACCCTTGTCCTGCGCGTACTGCTGCAGGAGGGTGACGCCGCGGCGGCACAGGCGCGCCTTGAGGCTGCCCGGCGGGTAGTACAGACCGGCGTGGACGACGCCGCTGTTGTGCCCGGTCTGGTGGGCCGCGACCCGAGTTTCCTTCTCGAACAGCGTCACCTCGACGGCGTCCATCCGGTGCAGAAGTTCCCGGGCGACCGCAAGACCGATGATGCCGCCGCCGATGACGGCCGCACGAACCTTCGCCATGAGCACCCCTCCGTATACCGTTTTCGAGATACCATCGATGGTATGTCGACCACCCCTCGACGCACGTCTTTTCCCGGACTGGGGAACCTGTCCGATCGGCGTCGAGCGCTGCTGGACGAACTCGTCACCACCCGCCGCGAGCGGGGTCTGACGCAGACGGAGATCGCCGCCCACATGGGCACGTCGCAGTCGGCCGTGGCACGGCTCGAACGCGGCGACGTCGATCCCCGCCTGTCGACACTCGAACGGTATGCCGAGGCCGTGGGCGGGACGGTCGACTGGACGATCTCACCGCACCGGGAGTCACCATGATCTGGCCACCACCCACCCCACCGTCGGTCCCGCCTTTTCACACGCCCTGGCAGCCGGACCCCCGGTTACCGTCGGCACCGATGCCCGTCACGTCCGTCGGCGCTACCGGTGGTCCCGACTGGCTGGCCGAGCGCCTGTTCGACAAACGGATCGTCTCGCTCACCGGCCGGCTCGACGCGGAAGCCACGAACCGCGCGGCGGCGTCGCTGGCGCTGCTCGACGCGTCCGGCGACGACGAGGTCCAGTTGTGGCTGCACGGCGTCGACGCCGACGTCGACGCGGCCGCCACGCTCCTCGACACCCTGGACCTGATGGGCGTCCGGCTGCACGTGCACTGCCGCGGCGACGTCCGCGGAACGGCGATCGCTCTCCTCGCGCCTGCCGACCGCCGGACGGCGGCGGCGCACGCCACGTTCCACCTCCTCGAACCGCGGACGTCCTGCACCGGTCCGGCGTCGGACGTCGCCATCGCCGCGGAACAGCACGAGCAACAGCTGCGCAGACTCCAGCAGCGGATCGCCGACTCCTGCCGGCGTCCCGTCGACACGGTGATCGCAGACATGCGGGACCACCGGATCCTCACCGCCGACGAGGCCCGCGACTACGGGCTGATCGACACGATCACCGGTGCGCGCACCGTCGAAGGCGAGTGATCCGGCAGGCGGACCGCGGGCGCGGCTCTTGCGCCCCGCACCTCGGCGGGGGAATCATCCGAGGATGACGGTCGAACGATCGCGCATCACGGTCCACGGGGTCGTGCAGGGGGTCGGTTTCCGCCCGTTCGTCGCGCGACTGGCCGGTGACCTGGGGTTGCACGGCCACTGCGGCAACGACGACGTCAGCGTGTTCATCGAGATCGAGGGCAAGTCCGCGTCGGTGTCGGAGTTCGTGCGGCGGCTCCGCACGGACGCGCCGCCGATGGCCGTGATCGTGGACGCGACGGTCCAGCCCGTGCCGGTGCGCGGGGACGAGTCGTTCCGGATCATCGACAGCCGGCACGTCCCCGGCGCACGGACGCTGGTGTCGCCGGACGTAGCGACGTGCGCGGATTGCCTTCGCGAACTGGCCGATCCGCACGACCGCCGGTATCGGCACCCGTTCGTCAATTGCACCAACTGCGGGCCGCGGTTCACGGTGATCACCGACCTGCCCTACGACCGGCCGAACACCACGATGGCCGAGTTCCCGCTGTGCGCGGCGTGCCTGGCCGAGTACCGCGACCCTGCCGATCGCCGGTTCCACGCGCAACCGGTGTGCTGCCCCGACTGCGGTCCGCACCTGTTCGCCGAGATCGACGGTCGCCGGGTGGACGGGGACGATGCCGTGATCACCGCGGTGCAGGGGGCGTTGCGGGGCGGCCGGATCGTGGCGGTCAAGGGCCTCGGCGGGTTCCACCTCGTGTGCGACGCCGCCGACGCGTCCGCCGTGGCGACCCTCCGGGCACGCAAGCACCGCCCGGACAAGCCGTTCGCGGTGATGACGGCAGACCTGTCCGTCGCCGCCGAACTGTGCGAGATCTCCGAACCCGAGAGCGCGCTGCTGCGGCACGCGGCCCGGCCGATCCTGTTGCTGCACAAGCGGAATACTGCCACGATTGCCGACGGAATCGCGCCCGGGATCGACGACCTCGGCGTGATGCTGCCGTACACCCCCCTGCATCACCTGCTCTTCACCCGGACCCCCGGCAGCGACGTCGACCCACCGCGGGTGCTGGTCATGACGTCCGGCAACCTCAGCGGCGAACCGCTGTGTTTCGACAACGACGACGCCCGTACCCGGTTGCGGGACATCGCCGACGTGTTCCTGATGCACGACCGCCGGATCGCGGTGCCCTGTGAGGATTCCGTGCTGGCGGTGGCGGACGCGGCGGTGCTGCCGATCCGGCGCTCGCGCGGGTTCGCGCCGCTGCCGGTGGTGCTGCCCGCGCAGGGCCCGGAGATCCTGGCGGTGGGCGCGGAGATCAAGAACACCTTCTGCCTGACCCGGCAGGACTACGCGTTCTGTTCGGCGCACCTCGGAGACATGGGCAGCCTGGAGAGTCAGCGCGCCTTCGAGACATCGGTGCGGCAGTTGACGCAGCTGCACGGGATCACCCCGGAGGCCGTGGTCGCCGACCGGCACCCCGGCTATTCGACGCACCACTGGGCCCGGCGCTACAGCGACAGCACCGGCGTCCCGCTGCTCACCGTGCAGCACCACCACGCGCACGTCGCGTCGCTGATGGCCGAACACGGGTTGGTCGGGACGACGGTGCTCGGTGTCGCGTTCGACGGGACCGGGTACGGCTGCGACACCACCGTGTGGGGCGGCGAACTCCTCCTCGTCGGCCCGGACATCCTCGACTCGCGGCGGGTCGGACACGTGCAGCCGTTCTCACTGCCGGGTGGCGACGCGGCCGTCCGGAATCCGGTGCGGGTGGCACTGGCGCTGCTGCACGAGTGCGGCATCACCGACGTCGGCGGACTGCCCTGCGTGGCGGCGATCCCCGCCGCGGAACGCGCGGCCGTGGAATCGCAACTCGTCTCGGGTGTCGGATGCATCAGGACGACGAGCGCGGGCCGCCTGTTCGACGGCGTCGCGTCGCTGCTCGGGGTCCGGCACCGGGTCACGTACGAGGCGCAGGCGGCCATCGAACTCGAGGCCCTCGCCCGGACCGCCCCGCGCCCCGCGCCCCTCACCATGCAGGTGGAGAACGACCAGCTCACTCTGCCTCTTCTGGTGTCCGGCATCGTCACAAGTCTGCGCGACGGAACCCCGCCCGCGGCGCTCGCGCTCGGCTTCCACCATGCCCTCGCGGGCGCGACGGCGGACCTCGTCGACCGGGCCGCCACCGCGACCGGTGCGTCGACGATCGGGCTGACCGGAGGAGTCTTTCAAAACCGTTTATTCCTCGCACTGGTGAGAGCACACTGGGAGAGCAGCGGTTATCGAGTCCTCACCCACCACCGGGTGCCTCCCAACGACGGAGGACTCTCCCTCGGCCAGGCGGTGATCGGTGCCGCGGCAACCATGCGCGGACCGTGACGTCGGCAGCCCCCGACCGGACGGCCCGGGACGGGAGCTAGTGAATGACCACCACCGCAGAGGCGGGCGGGCACCTCGTCGACACGGACCTGTCCGCGGATCTCGCCGCCGCGGCGTTGTCGCTCGCCCGCAAATTCCATGACGGGGCGACGCTCTGGGTGATCTCACCGCAGTGGGAACCGCACGCCCATCACGTCGCCGTCGAATTCGTCCATCCCGTGATCATGGGCAAACGGGCGCTGCCGTCGGTGGCCCTCGTCGAACCCGATCCGGTGGCGCAGGCCCGGGTGGCGAGCAGGCCCGGCGACATCCTGCTGGCGGTGGCGTCGGCGAACGAACCCGCCGTGGTCGACGCCATGCGCCGCGCACCGGCGTGGGGGGCGACGACGATGTGGATCGGGGCGGGCCCGCGGCCACCGGCCGGCGCGGCGAACCACATCCTCTGGGTCGACTCGGACGACCCGATGGTCCCCGCCACCGGACGGTTCGTCCTCATGTACCACCTGCTGTGGGAACTCACGCACGTCTGCTTCGAGCACTCGGGACTGCTGAAGCCTGACGCCGAGGAGTGCGACGAGACGGTCTGCGTCACGTGCAGCGACGAGGGCCGTCTCGGTGAAGTGGTGATCGAGCCCGCCGAACCCCTCGGCCCCGCCCTGGTCCGCACGGCCGCCGGCGAGGAATGGGTGGACGTCAGCGTCCTCGGCGACGTCCGGCCCAACGACCTCGTCCTGGTGCACGCGGGCGCGGCGATCACGCGACTCGACGACACGAGTCCGGAGGCGAACCGATGACCACCCACGACTCGGAGAGCACCAGCTTCCTCTACCCGTTCATCGACTCGGAGGAAACCGACGCCCAGAGCCTCCTCGACGACCTCGCCGCCTCCGCCTGCGGGAAGGCCGCCGAGAGCGCGCGTCTGCAGAAGGCGTCCCTCGACGAATACGGGGAAGGCCTGACCGCGGCCGGGATCGACATGGCCGACCGGTTCCGCCGCGGCGGCCGCCTCTACACGTTCGGCAACGGCGGCAGTTCCACCGACGCCGCCACGCTGGCGTCGCTGTTCAGCCGTCCCGCCCGCGGACGCCCGGTGGCGGCCTGGTCGCTCGCCGCCGATCAGGCCGTGGTGACGGCGCTCGGCAACGACGTGGGCTTCGATCTGATCTTCAAACGGCAGATCATCGCCCACGCCCGGGACCGCGACGTCGCGATCGCGCTGTCGACGTCGGGGAACTCGGACGACCTGATGACCGCGCTCACCGAGGCGAAGCAGCGGGGGCTGTTGACCATCGGGTTCGCCGGGCACGAGGGCGGCCGGATGGCGGCGATGGCGTCCGCAGGCGAACTCGATTTCTGCTACACCGTCCATTCGCAGAGCATCCACCGGATTCAGGAGAGCCACGCGATGCTCGGGTACCGGCTGTGGTCGGTGGCCCAGGAACACATGACGCGGCCCGCTCCCAACTCCGTGGAGGCTTCATGAGCACAACTGAACCGGCCACGTCGGCGGAACGCGAAGACCGGGTGCTGGAGCGGATCGACAAGTTCCGGCAGCGCAGGCCCCGGCTGCTCGACGAGGTGGTGACACTCGCTCACGGTGCGGGCGGAAAGTCGTCGGCCGCGCTCGTCGACGCGGTGTTCGTGGAGGCGTTCCGCAACGAGGAACTCGAGCAACTCGGTGACGCGGCCGCGCTCACCATGCCGTCGGGTGAGCGGCTCGCGTTCTCCACCGACTCGTACGTGGTTCAGCCGCTGCGGTTTCCCGGCGGTTCCATCGGGCATCTCGCGGTGCACGGGACCGTCAACGATCTCGCCGTGTCCGGTGCGCGCCCCAAGTGGTTGTCGGCGGCGTTCGTCATCGAGGAGGGTTTCCCGATCGCCGAACTGCGGGAGATCGTCGCCGACATGAGCGAGGCGGCTGTCCTGTCGGGAGTGCAGATCGTCACCGGCGACACCAAGGTCGTCGGCAAGGGCGCCGCTGACGGGGTCTACATCTCCACCGCCGGCGTCGGTGTCATCCCGGAGGGCAGGCGGCTGTCGCCCGACCTCGTGCGCGCGGGCGACAAGGTGCTGCTGTCGGGCACGATCGGCGCACACGGGATGGCCGTGATGCTCGCCCGCGGCGACCTGGCCATCGAGGCCGACATCGCCTCCGACACGGCCCCCGTCAATTCCCTGGTGGAGACGCTGCTGGAGGCGGCCCCGTCGACGCGGTGGATGCGGGACGCCACCCGTGGCGGCGTCGGCACCGTGTGCAACGAACTGGCCCATGCCTGCCAGCTCGCCGTGATCATCGATGAGCAGTCGCTGCCCATCGAGCCTCAGGTGCTCGGTGCCTGCGACATGCTCGGCATCGACCCGCTGTACGTCGCGAACGAGGGCAAGTTCGTCGCCATCGTCGCGGCGGAGGAGGCGGACGCGGCCGTCGCGGCGCTGCGAGCCCACCCGCGGGGAGCTGACGCGACCGCGGTGGGCGAGATCCTGGCCGAACCGCCGGGCATCGTCGCACTGCGAACCTCGTTCGGCGGCAGCCGGATCGTCGACATGCTCGTCGGTGACCCGCTCCCCCGAATCTGCTGAAGAACAGCCCGAGAAGGAGAACCACGATGTGTCTGGGGATACCCGGTCAGGTGGTCGACATCGTCGACGCCGAACAGCATCTGGCCAAGGTGGACGTGAACGGCGTCCAGAGAACGATCAGTGTGCGACTGCTCGCCGAAGAGGGTCTCGTCGTCGGTGACTGGGTGCTCGTGCACGTCGGCTTCGCGATGGCGAAGATCGACGAGATCGAGGCGCAGCTGACGCTGGATCAGGTGCAGAAGATGGGCGCCGACTACGTGAACGAGATCGACGCGTTCAACTCGTCCGAAATCGCGTGACTACAGCAAGAACGAGGTAACAGGGATGAAGTTCGTCGACGAATTCCGGGACCCGGCGGCGGCGCGCGCCCTGGTCAAATCCATCACCGAACTGGCCCGCGGTGACGAGTTCAAGTTCATGGAGGTGTGCGGCGGGCACACCCACACCATCTACCGGCACGGCATCGAGCACCTGCTTCCGGAGTCCGTGGAGTTGGTGCACGGCCCCGGATGCCCGGTGTGCGTCATCCCGATGGGCCGCGTCGACGACGCCATGTGGCTGGCCGAGCAACCCGGCGTCATCTTCACGACGTTCGGCGACATGATGCGGGTGCCCGGATCCAAGGGAAACCTCATCGAGGCGAAGGCCCGCGGCGCGGACGTCCGCTTCGTGTATTCGCCGCTGGACGCGCTGAAGGTGGCCCTCGACAACCCCGACCACCAGGTGGTGTTCTTCGCCGTCGGGTTCGAGACCACCGCGCCGTCCACCGCGGTGACCCTGGTGCGCGCGCGGGCGCTGGGCGTGCAGAACTTCAGCGTGTTCTGCAACCACGTCACGATCGTTCCGCCGATCAAGGCCATCCTCGAATCCCCCGACCTGCGGTTGTCGGGTTTCCTCGGCCCGGGCCACGTGTCCACCGTGGTGGGGCTGCGGCCGTACCGGTTCGTGTCCGAGGTGTACGGGAAACCGATGGTGGTCGCGGGCTTCGAGCCTCTCGACATCCTCGCGTCGGTGCACATGCTGCTCCAGCAGATTCGCGAGGGCCGCTGTGAGATCGAGAACCAGTACAAGCGGGTGGTGCGCGCGGAGGGCAACGTGCAGGCACTGAAGCTGATGGCCGAGACGTTCGAACTGCGCCCGCACTTCGAATGGCGCGGACTCGGTTTCATCTCGCAGAGCGCGCTCAAGGTCCACCGGAACTACGCCGAGTTCGACGCCGAGGAGAAGTTCTCGATGCCGGGTGTGCGGGTGGCTGATCCGAAGGCCTGCCAGTGCGGCGAGGTCCTCAAGGGCGTCATCAAACCCTGGGAATGCAAGGTGTTCGGGACGGCGTGCACCCCGGAGACTCCGATCGGCACGTGCATGGTCTCCCCCGAGGGTGCGTGCGCCGCGTACTACAACTTCGGCCGGCTCCACCGCGAGACGGCGCAATTGCTCGGTCAGCGAGGCTGACCAGGTGATCCCTCCCGGGCACCGCGTGTTCGCGCAGTACGCGCACGCCCCGAATGCCCTGGGGTACTGCGGTCCTCCCGGCTCGGAGCGACTGCAGGCCGTCGCGTGCGGCGGCACGCCGGAGACCGATGTGGTGGCGATGGCGAGGCAGTTCAGCGGCGCGTGGCCGTACCAGGAGGTGATCGCCCGGCTCGCCGGAATCGCGGACCCATTGGACGAGAGGGTTGTCCGGGGGTACTGGATCGCGGACGAACTCTCCGACCACATCGACCGGGCCGAGTTCGGCTCCGCCCTGCTGTCCCGCCTCGCGTCGCAGGCCGGTCACTACTGGAAGCACCTCACCGCGGACCTGCTCGGGGAGGCGGCGCCGACCCACAACTTTCACGTGTTCGGGGTGTACCCGTGGTCGCGGCTGCTGGACACCGGAATGCCGCAGCCACTGCAGGTTCTCGACTCCTGCCGCATCCGCTGGGGTGAGGTGGTGGGGGTCGACGCCGATCGTGCGCTCGTCCGGTCGCGCCGCCTGTCGTGGGACGGAACCCGGCTGTCGCTCGGCCCCGAGCAGGACGACCCGGCCGACTACCGCGTGCCCGAGGGAACTTTCGTGCACGATCTCGCCGTGGGCGACCGGGTGGCGGTGCACTGGGATTTCGTGTGCGACCGCCTCGACCCGGACCAGGTCGAGCGGTTGGCCCGGCAGACGGAATGGCAACTTGCACAGACCAATCGACGACTCGATCGGGAGGTGACCACCACTTCACCGAAACGGACCGACCGGAACGTTTCCCGGTTACCATGACTACAACTCACGGCCTGTGGCCGGATCGGAGCCGACATGAAGAAGATTCTGAATTCCCTGTCCGAGGACGAGTTCGTGCTGATTCGCGAGACCAAGAAGGCGCAGATGGCCGGCTTGGACGAGGACAAGCTGATCAAGCTGCACACCCGCGTTCGCCGCGCCCGCAACAAGCACGTCAAGCTGTACCGCCAGGAAGGCGCAGCGAAGGTCGAGGACAAGGGAGCGCGTGCGGCCGGTAAGGCGGCCAACGTCCGCAACGCCGACAAGGCCGAAGTCTTCGAGGCAGCACTCAGCCGGGTGAGCCGCCAGTTGGCGACGGCGGCACGCGCCAGCGCTCAGGACTTGAAGGACGAACGACTCGCCCGTGCCCGCAGCGACTCCCCCTCCTTCAGCGAACTCGGCGACAGTGACGGCAAGGTCGGCTCGTCCGGCAAGGCCCGCGTCGACGCCACCCGGAAATCGTCCGGCCGCAAGAAATTCGAAGCCTCCACCATCGCCGCGGGCGCACGGAAACAAGCGAAGAAGGACAAGCGGTAAACCGGCGTCAGACGCGCACGACACGCATCCCTGCGGCTTCGAAGGACGCCGTCTCCCCGATGTCTGCGGAGTCGTCGGTGACGATGGTGGTTCCGGGTGGGATCGGCGCCCACGCATGGAACGGGCGCTGCCCGAGTTTTGCCGCGTGCGCCAGCACGTACACCTCGTCCGCGCGGGCGATCATGATTTCCTTGAGGCGCGTCTGCTCCAGTTCGGCTTCGCAGATGCCCAGATCCGCGGTGACGGCATCCGCCCCGAGGAACGCGCGATCGAACGTGACACGTTGGAGGGTGGCCTCCGCCAGCGGTCCGACGAACCCCTGACTGAGATGGCGGAGTGTTCCCCCGATGCACTCGACGCGCACGGAGTCGGCGTCGGCGAGCGATTCGAGGGCGGTCAGACCGGCCGCGATGACCGTGATGTCTTCGATGTCGCGCAGAAACTCCCCCATCGCACCCACCGTGGTGCCCGCGTCGAGCAGGATGGTCTCGCCCGGCCGGACCTGGCTGGCGGACCATTCCGCGATAGCGCGCTTCGCGTCGAAACCCTCGAGAGCGCGCTGGCGGAGTGACGATTCCTGCTGGGGGTCGAGCGCGATGGCGCCACCGTAGGTGCGGGCGATCAGCCCCTGGGAAGTGAGCTGGCTCAGGTCCCGCCGGATGGTGGAGGCGGTGACACCGAACTGTGCCGACAGGTCGTCGACGCTGGCCAGCCCGCTCGACCGGGCCAGCCGCACGATCTCGGATCGGCGTGCTTCCGACTCGCGAACCGCCATGTTTCGTCCCCCTACTTCACAACCGCTGTGCTGGTTGCCAATTCGGCAGCCTGACGAAGAGCTTCGACCATACTACCGGCCTCCGCAATACCCTTGCCTGCGATGTCGAAGGCGGTGCCGTGGTCGACGGACGTCCGGATGACGGGCAGCCCGACCGTGATGTTGACACCCGCCTCGATGCCGAGGACCTTCACCGGCCCGTGCCCCTGATCGTGGTACATCGCCACGATCAGGTCGTAGTCGCCGCGTCCCGCGAGGAAGAATGCGGTGTCGGCAGGCAGGGGTCCGTGGACGTCGATGCCGTCCGCCTTCAGCAGCTCGACCGCGGGAATGATCTTCTGCTCCTCCTCCCCGTAGCCGAACAGCCCGTGCTCGCCGGCGTGCGGGTTGATGCCGCACACCCCGATCTTCGGTTCCGGGATTCCGGAGCGCACGAGCGCCTCGTGCCCACGCCGGATCGTCCGCTCGACGAGTCCGGGTTCGATCTTCGCGACGGCGTCGAGCAGGCCGATGTGGGTGGTCACGTGGATCACCTTCAGCTTCGGCGTCGACAGCATCATGGACACCTCCTCGGTGCCGGTGAGGTGCGCGAGGAGTTCGGTGTGCCCCGGGAAGATGTGGCCTGCGGCGTGCAGAGCCTCCTTGTTGAGCGGGGCCGTGCAGATGGCCTGCACCTCCCCGCGCACCGCGAGTTCGCTGGCGACGCGGATGTACTCGTACGCGGCGTGACCGGCGACCGGGGACAGTTCGCCCCACGCCAGGTCTTCGGGCAGGAGGTCGAGATCGATGACGTTGACGCGCCCGGGCACCGACTGCGCGTCGGCGATCGATTCGACGGTCACGATGTCGACGTCGATGCCGAGCACGTTCGCCGCGAGACGCAGCCGCTTCGCGTCGCCGATGACGACGGGCTTGCACCAGGACAGGGTGGCCTCGTCCAGCAGGGCGGGGACGATCACCTCGGGGCCGATTCCGGCGCCGTCGCCCATGGTGACGGCGACGATGGGCAGGTTCGCGGTATCGGTTGACGCGCTCATGTGAGGTCCTCGCTGTGTGGGAGTGTGGGTGGGCGGCTCATGGCCGCACAGGTAGGCCGCGATCGCGGAGAGACTGGTCGAGTCGCCGAAACTGCCGGGCTTGGTGACGACGCGACGGCCGTCGGATGCGACGGAGGCGACGGCGCCGTGGTGCACCTCGTGGACCGGCCGGAGTGACGTGATGCCCAGCGCGTCGACGATGGCCCGCGCCGTCTCCCCGCCGGTGAGCACAAGATCGGAGCGGTGGCCGTTCTGCAGGGCGGCGACCAGTCGGCCGAGCGCCGCCGACAGCGTCCGCGCGTTCGACGGGTCGACGTCTCCGGTGACCGTCAGGACTGCGTGACCGCTGTCGAGTGCGCGGCTCAGGGGCCCGGTGTCGACGTCGCCGAGGAGAAGGTTGCGGGCGCCGACGGGGATGTGCCGGGCACCGTCGGCGACGAGTGATGCAACCTGTTGCACAGCAATGGGTTCCGCCGTTCCGACGACGGTCAGGACGGAGTCCGCGGGCGTGACCGCGGGAGCGGTGACGTCGCGTCGGGGCAGGGTGCGCGCCACGGCCGCGGCGAGGGCGGACGTCCCGGCCAGTCGCACTCCGGGAATGGTGCGGCAGGCCAGGACGATCGAGTCGAGGTCGGTCTCGGTCTCGACGTCGCAGATCGCGATGGCGCCGTCGGACGCCGCGCGGGCCAGCGCCTGGCCGACGCCGGGACCGCGGGGCACGCACCGCGTGGGACGGCCCGGGAAGAGTGCGGCCACCGATTCCGGCGGCGGGGTGGGTTCCGCCGACCAGACGCCGGCGGCATGGAGTGGCGTCGAACCGACGTGCACGACGCCGCCGCGCACGGTCCGGTCGAGTGCGGGCAGGCCCGCCGCGAAAACCACCGGACCGCTGTCGGCGAGAATTCCCACCTCGGCCCCGATGTTCCCGCGCAGAAGTGAGTCGATCTTCTTCACCACGAGCGTGCCGGACGGAACGCCGTCGAGGGCACGGCGCATCGTCCGGGCCGCACCCTCGGCGCTCATCGACCGGGTGTCGAGATCCGCGATGACGACTCCGCCCGCCGCGTGCGCCTCGCCGGCGCCGAGAAGAAGCGACAGGGGCGCACTCCGGTCGAGAAAGGCGCTCGCCACTTCCGCCGCACCGGACAGGTCGTCGGCGAAGACCGCGACGGCCGGATCCGGTCCGATCGAGTTCGGTCTCATGACGCCGCCTTTGCCCGATTATGTGCGCGTTCCGTGCATCGAATGCTAGCAGTTATGCGCGTTGCGCGCAGCATGTTCACAGTGAAGCCCCCGCGCACTGCACGATCGCCTGACCCGTGATGCTCCCGCCGAGCGGTCCGACGAGGAAGCCGATCAGCCCCGCCACCTCCTCCGGCGCGATGAAACGGCCGAGCGGCGGAAGCTTCGGGGGCGTCGACGTGCGTGCCGGATCGTTCAGCATCGGGGTGTCCGTCGGCCCCGGCGCGACCACGTTGACCGTGATCGCCCGGTGCACCAACTCGGCGGCCCAGGACCGCGACATCCCCACGAGGGCCGACTTGGTGGCGGCGTACTGACTCTTGCCCGCCGCCCCGGACATCGTGCGGCTCCCGACCAGGACCACCCGGCCACCGTCGCGCATCGACGGCACGAGCCCGTTGACGAGGACCTCGGCGGCCGCGACGTGGATACGCCACATGTCCAGGCCGTCCTCCACCCGGAGTTTCCCCAGGGGCGCCGAGGACTGCAGTCCGGCCGCATGGATGACGGCGTCCACCGGACCGACCGCCGTCGCCTCCGCGGACAACGCGTCGAGATCACCGAGATCGACGGCAACCCGGGCGAACCGATCGTGATCGATGCCGGGATCCCGCCTGCTGAATCCGGTGACCGACCACCCGTCGTCCAGAAGCCGGCGGGCGGTGGCGGCGCCGATGCCGGAGCTGACCCCGGTCACGACCGCCCGCTTCGCATCCCCCGTCACGACCGGCCCCCGTCGGCAATCCAGCCCGCCTCGAGTTCGACGTACTCGATCGCCTGACGGAACCGGGTGAACGCCACGTGCAGGTGACCGTCGTTCCCGGCGGTGATGCTGGGGTACGAGTACTCACGGTTCAGGCCGTCGCGGGAGTTGTTGGACAGGCAGTAGCCGTCGCCGACCTCGATGTCGCGGCGATGCGGCCACGTCCGGCCACCGTCCTCGGACATCGCCAGCGTCATCGGCGCGCGGGGGGCACCCCAGAACGCGCTGCGGCTGTCGCCGTCGTCGAGTGGTTCCGGTTCCGCGTCCGCCGCCGCGGGCGGTGCGTCGGCGAGTCCGTCGTCGTCGATCTCGTCGTACAGGGACGTCCGCCGCGCGGTGGCGTTCACGGCGCTGGACTCGTTGAACACCAGGGCGAGCCGGTCGTCGGACAGCACGACGAACTGGATGGACGAATTATTGTTGGGCAGTTCGGTGGCCTCCGGCTCGGTCCAGGTGTCGCCGTCGTCCGTCGAGACGCTGCGGTAGATCGAGTCCGCCCAGCGGCTGCGGTAGAGGGCGACGAGGGTGCCGTTGGAGAGGCGTCCGATGTTCATGTGCACACAGCCGACGCTGCCCGGCACGACCACCTCCCGCCAGGACTCGCCGTCGTCGGAGATCATCACGCTGCTGTAGTCGCGATCGCCCACCCATTTGCGGCCCTCGATGCGGACGCAGTGGAACACGGGCAGCAGGAGCCGCCCGGTGGGGAGTGCGATGACCGGTTGCCGCACGAACACGCCGCCGGCGTCGGTCTCCGGCAGCAGGATGTGCGCCTCGCCCCACGTCCGGCCGCCGTCGGCGGAGATGCGCCGCATGACCCGCGCCGTGTCCTGGTTGCCGGCGTGCTGGGACGTCCACAGCAACCACACGGCGCCCGTCTTCGTCACGTGCAGAACGGGATTCTGCTCCGACCGCGTCGGATCATCGGACAGCTGCACCGGCCCGGACCACACGCCCACGCCCGGGGCGAGCCGGGAGAACCAGACGCTGATGTCCGGCACACCCTCCTGGGTGCCTGCGAACCACACGCACCCGAGGGACCCGTCGGGCAGGACCGTGAGATTGGCCGCGTGATTCTGCACCTGCGGCGCGGGGAGCAGAGCGTCGCGTCGACCCGCCTCGGCGACGTCACGTAGGACGCCGTCGGTGAGCCGGGTATCGGTTGCGGGACTCGGTGTGGTCATCTGCGTCTCCAGTGCGTGGATGGTGGCGGGCGGGTTGTCGACGGCGGCGGTCGCGTCACGTCTAGGCATGCAGCGCCGCGACACTCAGGTCGTAGGAATTCGTGGGCCGCAACGCGACACCGTCGATCCGCGAGCGGCGCGCGAGGACCGCTTTCGGGACGAACGACCACAGACACGGGCACGTGTCCCAGATCCGGCGTTGCGCATCCGCGAGAAGTTCGCCGCGCCGGGTGGCGTCGGCCTCCTCGGAGGCCTGGGTGATGGTCTGGGTGATCTCGGGAAAGATATACCCGTGGTAGGTGTCCCGGGTCGCTTCCTTCTCCGCGGTGCCGGCGTACATGCCCTGCATGATGGTCAGGGCCAGACCGGTCGGGCTCGGGAAGCCGTTGCCGAGGACGTCCCAGTCGCCGGCCTTGCCCTGACGCCACTGCGAGATGTCGCCGCCGGGTTCGAACTGCTGCAGGGTGGTTCGCACACCGACCGCGGACAGCATCTGCAGCACCGATTCCATGATGTCGGTGTCGGCGGCGAACTCGCCTGTCTCCCAGATGATCTTCAGCTCCAGGTCGCGGACCCCGAGGCCGTCGAGTTCGCCGCGGGCACGCGCCGGGTCGTAGCTGTATTCGCCGGTCTCGACAGCGCCGTCGAGGGTGAGGGGAATGACCCCGCGCGACTGGGTGGCGGAGCCCTGGAGAACCTGGTCGACGAGGGCTCGCCCGTCGATCGCGTAGGTCAGGGCCCTGCGCACCCGCGCGTCGGCCAGCGGATGCCCCTGCGGCTTCCGGAAATTGAAGAAGAGTTGATTCAGTCGCACGCCGTCGATCCGGTCGATCGAGACACCCGACAGTCCGGCGAGTTGGTCCGCCGCGTCCGGGGTGATGGAGTCGATGACGTCGACCTCGCCGCTCCGCAACGTCACGACGCGGTTCGACTCGTCCGGCACGAAGCGGACGCGCACCGATTCGATCTGCGCCGGCGTTCCCCAGTAGTTCTCGTTGCGCACCAGTGTGTAGTTGCCGGTGCCGCGGTCGCTTTCGGTCACGACATACGGTCCGGTTCCCACACCGGACTGCAGTTCCTCGGGAAGGTTCGCGGCCGCCGGGGTGACGAGAATGTTCGACATGAGGTAGTCGAGCACGGGGACGGGACGTTCGGTGTTGAGGGTGAAGCTGGTGTCGTCGATCTGGTCGACCGTGGGCCACTCGGGAAAGAATCCGCCGACGAAGGATCCGTCGACCTGGCTGTACATCTGCAGGGCCGTCGCGACGTCCTGCACCCGCACCGGCGTTCCGTCCGAATAGCGGATGCCGGGCCGCAGGTGCACGTACCACTGGGTGGGTGCGACGAGTTCGAACCGGTCGGCCAGAACGAGCCGGGGCCGCAGGTCGCGGTCGATTTCGGTGAGGGCTTGCCGCACCCCCCGCTGCACCGTCAGTGCGGCATCGAACTGGTTCAGCTTGTTGTCGAGGCTCACGAGCGATCGGTTCAGGGCCAGGCTCACGGTCCTCGGTCCGGGTGTTCCGGTCGGCGTCGCGCAGCCCGCTGCGGAACCGAGCGTGAGGCCGGCGCCGAGCAGGAGACCCGACCTGAGCAGCGTTCTCCTCGAAAAACGCTGTTCGAAAAGAGAATTGGTCATCGTCGACCTCTCGGGACTATGGGTGTGGGGCGCAGCGATCAGGCACGGCGCGAGGCGGTTGCCCACCAGGCGATGTGATCGCCGGCACATCCAAACTCTACTCAGAGTTGCTTGAGATGCGCAAGATGGCGAGCGGGACTTGCGCACAACGCGCATTAGTGCGATTGTGAGCTGAGTTACAAACGAAGCTGCTGTACCCGACACGCCGCGGTGTCGACACCTCCATCGCCGGCGTTATCGAAAGGTCGACGATGACCCCTCACGCAGACCCCGAACGGCCGGTGACCTCATGACGCAGCACGCCGCCGACACGGCGCTTGCAGCCCAGCCCCCGGACTCGGCATCATCGGCTCCCCGCCGGACCCGGACCTCCCGCGCCCCGAGGGTGCTGACGGCGGCCATGCCCCGCTACGTCGTCAAACGCCTCGGACAGAGCGCGCTGGCCGTCTTCCTGACGCTGACCACCGTGTTCGTCCTCATCCGGATGGCGCCCGGCGATCCCGCCTACTCGATGGCCGGGCCGCTGGCCAGCACCGAGGACCTCGCCCGGATCAGGGCGGACATGGGCCTCGACCAGTCCGTGTTCACCCAGTACCTGCTGTATCTCCGCGGCCTTCTCCACCTCGATCTCGGCACCTCGTACTCGTTCCAGGCACCCGCCTTCGACGTCGTCCTCGCCCGGCTGCCATACACGATCACCCTGTCCGTCGCGGCGATCGTGCTCACCACGCTGGTGGCCATCCCGCTGGGCGTGTGGATGGCGCGCCGCGCCGACACGAGGCGCGAACTCGGCGCCAACGTCGTCACGATCGCCGGCCAGTCCATGCCCGACTTCTGGACCGGGCTGATGCTCATCACCGTGTTCGCTGTCCTGATCCCGATTTTTCCCGCGGCCGGATTCACGACCTGGTCCAGCCTGGTGTTGCCCACCGTGACCGTGGCCGTCCTGCAGATTGCCCTGATCTCCCGCATGGTCCGCCGCGAGATGGTCGGCGCGTTCTCCTCGCCGTACATGACAGTGGCCCGCTCGCGGGGTGTCCCGGAGCGGGAGCTCATCTGGCGGTACGCGCTGCGGAACTCCGCGATCCCCGTGCTGACCGCTCTCGGCACCCGGTTCGCATCCATGCTCAACGGTGTCGTCGTGGTCGAGGTCGTCTTCGCGTGGCCCGGCGTCGGATCGCTGGTCGTACGGGCACTCGAGACGAGGGACTACCCCCTCATCCAGGCCACCGTCCTGGTGACCGCAGTACTCGCCGTTCTCGTCCAGCTTCTCGTCGACCTCTGCTATCCGCTCCTCGACCCGCGCGTCCGACTCGGAAAGGGAACGAGTAAATGACCACCATCGTCGATCCCCCGGCGCACGCGCGCCCGTCCACGGTCACCCGCCGCGACATCGCCCGGGCCGGTGCCACCCGAGTCGCTCGCGACAGCCGGGTGAAGATCTGGATCGGCAGCATCTGCGCCCTGGCCGTCATTCTGCCGGTCGCCTGCGCACAATTACTGCCCCTGCCGTCTCCGGACGCCACCGACCTCACCCAGCGCCGGCTGCCACCGCTGACACCCGGGCACCTGTTCGGCACCGACCAACTCGGCCGCGACCTCCTCTCCCGCGTCCTCTACGGCGGGCAGGTATCGCTCACCGTCGGAATTCTCGCGGTGGTCGTGTCCGGACTGATCGGCCTGTGCCTCGGCGCACTCGCCGGCTACCTCGGCGGCTGGGCCGACACCGTTGTCAGCCGTCTCCTCGAAGCCCAGCTGTCGCTGCCGCTCCTCATGATGCTGCTACTCGTCGTCGCCCTGTTCGGCCCGTCGATCCCGGTCATCACGTTCGTCATCGCCATTGCCCAGTGGCCGGAGATCGCCCGGCTGACCCGCTCACTCGTCCTCGTCGAACGCGAGAAACCGTATATCGCGGCATCCCGCGTGCTCGGACTCGGACGCACCGCCATCCTGCTCCGCCACATCGTCCCCAACATCATCAAGCAGGCGTCCCTCGTCGTGCTGCTGCTGCTCGCGCAGGCCGTGCTCCTCGAGAGCGCGCTGAGCTACCTCGGTGCCGGACCGCAACGTCCATTCGCCACCTGGGGCCGGATCATCTCCGACGGGCAGGACTACATCACCACCTCGTGGTGGCTGGTGACACTCCCCGGCCTCGTCATCGTGCTGCTCGTCGTCGGTGTCAACCTGCTCGGCGACGGGCTCCGGGATCGGCCGAAGTCGCTGCGACTGCAACCGGGTGTACTACAGCGACTCCGGGCGTGGAAGGGAATTGCGTGACATGACGAATCTGCTGCGAGTCGACGAACTGCAGATCGAACTCATCACCGCCCGGGGCGTCATCCGCGCAGTGGACGGCGTGTCGTTCAGCATCGACGCCGGCGAAACGGTGACGATCATCGGCGAATCGGGGTCGGGAAAATCGACCACGGCGATGGGCCTCCTCGGTCTGCTGCCCGACGACCTCGCCGTCCTCTCCGGCGCGGTGCGGTTCAAGGACTGCGACATCCTCGGGAAGCCGAAGGCGCTCGCGAAGGTCCGGGGCCGGCACATCGCCCTGATCCCGCAGGACCCGATGACGGCGCTGAGCCCGGTGCACACCGTCGGATCCCAGCTGCGGGAGGCGGTGCGCCACAGCGGCATCACCGGAAGGTCGAAGGAAACCGCGCGGGCCGTGGAACTGCTCGAGCAGGTACGGATCCAGAATCCGGCGGGACAACTCGGGAAGTATCCGCACCAGTTGTCCGGTGGAATGCTGCAGCGTGTGCTGATCGCCTGCTCGCTCGCGTCGGGTCCCGAACTGATCGTCGCCGACGAACCCACCAGCGCCCTCGACGTGACCGTGCAGGCGAGCATCCTCGACCTGCTGCTCGAACTCCAGGAGCGCACCGGCGTCGGAATGCTCGTCATCACTCACGATCTCGGCGTCGCCCGCTTGATGTCGGACCGGATCTACGTCATGAAGGACGGCCGGTTCGTCGAGAACGGCGGAGCCGAGGATCTCGTTCTCCATCCTCGCAGCGCCTACACCAAGAAACTGCTCGACGCCGTGCCGCGGCTCGGCGACTTCACCACGACCGTAGGAGCGTCGACATGAATGCCCCTCTGCTGTCCGTCGAGGACCTCGTCGTCGAATACCCGGTCCCCGACGGTGTGTTCCGCGCCGTCGACACCGTCAGCTTCTCGGTGGACAAGGGCGCGACCCTCGCCGTCGTCGGTGAGTCGGGGTGCGGGAAATCGACTATCGCGAAATCGATCGTCCGGCTGCTCACCCCCACCTCCGGCCGGATCCTCGTCGACGGTGCCGACATCGCGCAGCTGTCGGAGAAGGCGCTGCGGCCCTTTCGGTCTCGCGTGCAGATGGTGTTCCAGGACCCGTACGGCTCACTGGACCCGCACCTGACGGCCGTCGACATCGTCGGCGAACCGCTCCGCCTGCAGGGCGTCCGGAGCAAGTCCGAGCGGGCGCGCAGAGCCGCGGAGCTGATCGACCGCGTCGGCCTGCCCGCCACGGCGCTTCATCGCCGCCCCGCCGAATTCTCGGGAGGTCAGCGGCAACGCATCGGCATTGCCCGGGCCCTGGCGAGCGGACCGGAACTCCTCGTGTGCGACGAGGCCACCAGCGCACTGGACGTGTCGGTGCAGGCTCAGGTGCTCGATCTGCTCCGCGAGATCCAGCACGACACCGGCCTGACCTACGTCTTCATCTCCCACAACCTCGGCGTCGTCCGCGAGATCAGCGACACCGTGATCGTCATGTCCCGCGGACAGGTGGTCGAAAGCGGTTCCACCACCGACGTTCTCGAACGTCCCGCCAAGCCGTACACCCAGGCCCTGCGCGCCGCCGCGCTCGACCCCACCACCATGGTCGGGATCAAACCCCGCCACCTCGTCTCGCGTTCACCCGGCGCGGCCGACGTTTCCCGCACCGCATCCCGAGGAGTAGCTTGATGCCCGAACTCGACCTGACCTCACTCGTTCTCGGCACGATGACGTTCGGCGACACCGTCGACTTCGACGGTGCCGCCGCGATGGTCGACGCCGCGCTCGACGCCGGCATCACCCACATCGACACCGCCAACGGCTACGCCGGCGGAGAGTCCGAACGCCTCCTCGCCCGACTGCTCGGCACGCGCCGCGACCGAATCACCCTCGCCACCAAGGCGGGAATGCCGCACCCCGACGCGGGCGACCACTCACCGCTGTCCCCCGCGGGCCTCCGGGCGAGCGTCGAGGCGAGCCTGAAGAGACTGGACACCGACTACGTCGATCTGTTCTATCTCCATCAGCCCGACCGGGCCACACCCCTCGCCGACACCCTCTCCACCGTCGCCGAACTCGTGTCGGAGGGCAAGATCCGCGCCCTCGGTGTCTCCAACTTCGCGGCCTGGCAGATCGCCGAACTGAACCACACCGCCGACGCCGTCGGCGCACCCCGCCCGATCGTCGCCCAGCAGCTCTACAACCTGCTGGCCCGGCGGATCGAGGAGGAGTACGTCGAATTCGCCGCAGTCACCGGACTGATCACGATGGTCTACAACCCGCTCGGCGGCGGTCTCCTCACCGGACGGCACTCGTACGACACGAAGCCGGCCGATGGCCGCTTCGGTGATTCGCGGTTGGCACAGATGTACAAGGAGCGGTACTGGAACACCGCGATCTTCGATGCGATCACCCAGTTGTCCGTGATCGCCGACAAGGCCGGGATCCCGCTCACCGAACTCGCTCTGCGCTGGCTGGTGTCCAAGCCGGCGGCGGGGCCGATCCTCCTCGGGGGATCCAAGGTCGCGCACCTGCAGTCGAACATCGCCGCTGTCGCGAAGGGCACACTCGACGACGAACTGATCGACGCGTGCGACGAAGTGGGCAGCGCCCTGCGCGGACCCATGCCCAACTACAACCGCTAGGAGAAATCGCCCTCATGAGCGCCCAGGAATTCGCCGCCCGACTCCGCGGCCGGGAACGGATCGTCGGCTATTGGTCCGTGATCGACAGCCCGGTGTCGACGGAGTGGCTCGCCCACGTCGGCTGGGACTACATCGCCCTCGACCTCCAGCACGGCCTGATCGGATACTCCGGCATGGTCGCGGGGCTCACCGCCATCGATGCCTCCGGTTCCACGGTCGGCATGATCCGGGTCGAGTCGAACGACCCAACACCGATCGGCCGGGCACTCGACGCCGGCGCGGCGGGAGTGATCGTTCCGCTGGTGAACACGGCAGAGGAAGCTGCCCGCGCCGTTGCTGCCGCAACCTACCCGCCCGCCGGCGTGCGCTCGTACGGGCCGATGCGCTCGCAACTGCGGATCGGCCCGACCCCGTCGGATGCCAACCGCGACACGGTCGTCGTCGTGATGATCGAAACCCCGCAGGGGCTGGCGAACGTGGAGGAGATCTGCGCCGTCCCCGGACTCGACGGCGTCTACGTGGGGCCGTCCGACCTGCGCCTCGCCGTGGGTGGCGCGCACCCGAACGATCCGAGCGTCGACGACGAGTTCGAGGCGGCCGTGACCCGGGTCCGGGAGGCCGCCGCAGCGGCGGGCATCGCGGCGGGCATCCACACCCCCGACGGGTCGGTAGCAGCCCGCCGACTCGCGGAGGGATACACGTTCGCGACCGTCGCGTCGGATCTCACCCATCTCAAGGCGGCCTCCGCCGCGCATCTCAAAGCCGCGACCGGGGACTGACAGGCGCTCCGCGCCCGTGCGCCTTTTTGGTTGTTCGCGCTACCAAAAAGGCGCACGGGCGGCGAAGCCGCCTGACTGATGCAAAGATGGATCGAATCATGCCCGACATCATCGAGTTGATTTTCGACGACCACGAGTGGTTCCGGCGGCAGTTCGCCGCACTGGACGAATTGAAGTCCCGGCGCCGGGTGGAGATCACGGCCGTGGAGGCGGTGTGGACGCCGTTGGCGAAACGCCTGGATCTGCACGCTGCAGCGGAAGAGGAAATCTTCTATCCCCAACTCCTTCGTGTCGGCGAGGACGCGGAGGCGGAAGCCGAGACCCTCGACGCGATCGGGGACCACAACGACATCCGCGACGGCGTCCGGGCGGCGGCGGGGAACCCCGTCCTCTCCGAGGAGTGGTGGGCGGCAGTCGGCCGGACGCGCCGGGCCAACGACGAACACATGGCCGAGGAGGAACGGAAGGGCCTGGCCGATTTCCGGACCGCACCGGATGATCTTCGCGAGTCGCTCGGGCGGCGGTTCGCCGAATACTTCCTCGTTCACCGCACCGTGTCGGAGGTGGACACCTCGGACAAGGACCCGAAGGAGTACGTCCGCGAGATCGAAGAGGACCTCGACGAGGACGACAACCCCGGATCGCTTCGAATCGGCAGCTTGAAGGGCCGGTAGCAACGCACTCCCCACATCACAGACCGCGCGGTCTGTGTTCTATAGTTCGGGCGGTCCGCGGCATCGGGCCGACCGGTTCTGTGGGGAGATGGGGTTGTGGCGCGAATTTCCCGTCCGGTACCCGATGCCCTTCCTCCGATGTCGTTCGAGCGGACCGTGCCCCGCAGGTACGTGCACCGCCAATCCGTGGCCGAGGTCTTCCTCACCGACTGCGTCTCGCTGCCTGCGCCGGATCGGTTCGTCGTCGCCGCGCAGTGGCCCCGCCTGCACGGCTTCTACCGCGCCCGAGACGGGCACTACGACACCATGCTGCTGGCGGAAACGCTCCGGCAGACCGCCATCTACCTGGGACACACCCGCTTCTCCGTCCCCCTGCCGAACCGGTTCGTCATGCAGCACCTCGAGGTGCATGCGGTACCCGGCGCGCTCGCGGTGGGTGCGGCGGCCGCGGATGTGGTCGTCGAGGTCACCGTGTCCCAGCACGTGTACCGCGGCGGGGCGCTGTCCGCGTTCCACGTCGACCTGCGGTTCCGGATCGCCGGACAGGATGCCGGCTCCGCGACGGGTCACGCGGTAGTTTTCCCTCCGGCCGCATACTCACGCGCCCGGTGGGGTGAGCGCGGCCCGCGGGCGATCGACGCGCCGTGGTGCCCGACTCCCGCCCCGGCTGCGCTGGTCGGTCACGTCGACGACGCGCACGTGGTCCTCGGCCCGCGACGCTCCGAGAACGAGTGGGAGTTGCGGATCGACCACACGCACCCCGTGCTGTTCGACCATCCGTGCGATCACATTCCCGGAATGCTGCTGCTCGAGGCGATGCGGCAGGCGGCCTGCGCCCGACTCGGCCTGCCGGACGCGCACCTCGCGTCCCTGGGCGCCACGTTCCACCGTTTCGCCGAACTCGACGAACGGACCACGATCCGGCTGGACGTAATGGACGACGGCGCGTTGTCCATCAGCGGGTCGATACGGCAGGGCGGTGTGGCGGTCGTGCGCGGAACCGGGGCGCTCGCACCTACCGCGGTGAGCGCATGTGCGGGCGGCTAGTCGGCGTCGTCCGGTACCCAGCGGGCCCGGCGGATACGGGCGATGTCCTGATGCCGGGTCGCGGGCATGATCCCGGGGAGCAGGAACCCCCACATGTCGTCGACGCGTTGCTCGAGGTCCGTGCGCTGCGTCAACACCTGGGAGACGGTCTGGACGCCGGTGAAGGCGCCGATGACGAACCGCGCCAGCCTCGGCGGGTCGATGTCCGCGCGGAGATCCCCCTGCTCGACGGCCCGAGTGGCGAGCATCTCGCAACTGTTGATCCAGTCGAGATAGGGATCCGCGGGGCCCTGGTCGTCGGCACTGAGTTCGAGGGTGATCCGGATACCGGCTCGCACAATCGGGTCGTTCACGATCTGCCGGGCCATTTCGTGGCACAGCATCACGATCTGCTCGATCGCCGACACCTGCTCACGGCCGATCGCCTCGACCGACGCGATGGAGATCCGGTGTTGCTCACCGATGATGAAACGCGCCAGATCCTCTTTCGAACGGAAATGGAAGTACAAGGCCCCCTTCGTGATTCCGGCGTTCTCGACGATGTTGCCGAGTCTGGCTCCTTCGAAACCCGACTTCTCGAACATCTCCGCCGCCCCGCGGACGATCTGCTGTCGAGTCGCCGCAGCACGCGCCTGCTGAACCACGTTCACACCTTTCCCTGCCGCACGAGAGAAGAACGATGACGATGAAAGCACGGAACACGCGCCCATTGCCCGGAGAGACGGTACCAGCGTCGACCGCGAGCGAGCGTGGTCGAACACCCTCCGCGCCGGTACGTGTCGCGGTCGTGGGAGCGACGGGCTTCATCGGGTCCGCCACCGTGCGGGCCCTCGTATCGGCCGGGATTGCGTGCACCGCGGTCGCGCGCAGACCGTCGGACCAGGACATTCCGGGCGTGCCGTCCGCGCAGGCGGATCTGACCGATCCGGTGAGCCTCCGCAGGGCGCTCACCGGCGCCGACGTCGTGATCCACACCGCCTCCTACACCGGCAGCGACGCGGCGCACTGCATCGCGGTGAACGTCGACGGCACCGAGAATCTCCTTGCCGCCGCGGCGCGGAACGGTATCCGCCGGGTGCTCTACGTCAGCAGCATCGGCGTGTACGGTGCCGGACCGCACAGCGGTATCGGTGAGTTCGACACCACGCCCGCACCCGTTTCGGCGCTGAGCGCGAGCAGGCTGACCGCCGAACACCGCGTCCTCGCATCGGGCGGCTGCGTCGTCCGGCCGGGATTCGTCCACGGGCCCGGCGACCGCTGGTTCGTCCCCGGATTCATCCGGATCCTCGAGACGCTGGGCGCCTGGGTGGACGAGGGGCGGTCCCGGATCTCGGTCGTCGCGGTGACCGACCTCGCCCGGATTCTCGCGACCCTCGCCGCGCAGGCCCCGGCACATTCCGGCGACGTCTTCCACGCCTGCCATCCCGACCCTGTCACCGCCCGCGAACTCGGCCGGGCACTCGCGGACTCCGGCCGCCTCCGACTGCCGGGCAGCTCACTCACCTTCGACGACGCCGTCACCGCCGGAACCCGGCACGGCCTCACCGAACGGCACCTCGATCTGATCGGCCGCGACCACTGGTACGACCCCACCCGCCTGCTGACCGCCACCGGCACGACCTTCGGCCACCGCCCTTTGGCCGGTCTCCCGGCGTGACGAGGTCCGGCAGGAAGTCGGTGGGCGGAACGTCGTTTGCGGTCCGCGGTCGGGGTGTATACCCGGATAGAGATCGATTTCCCCCACCTGACGGAGTGTCGAGATGGCCCTTCTCGCCGAAATCGTCGTGGACACCGAAGGCGACAGCCGGATAGTGGTCCTGTATCCCGTGATGTGGCTGTTCATCGCGGTTCTGGTGACGTTCGTGGTCACCCGGATCATCACCCGCCGTATTCGCTCGCAAACGGGAGCGGAGCCCACGGACGACGCCGCGGACTCGGGGGGCGGTCTGATCGGTGACATCACCGTCGGCGGGGTGCACCTGCACCACCAGGTTTTCGGGATCCTGTTCATGACGCTGGCGGGGCTAGCACTGATCGCGACCACCCCGGAGGGCACGGCGCTCAACGTCTTCGCCGCGCTGTTCGGGGTCGGTCTCGCACTGACTTTCGACGAGTTCGCTCTGTGGGTACACCTCGACGACGTGTACTGGAGCACGTCCGGACGAAAGTCGGTGGACGCGATCTTCTGCGCGCTCATGATCACCGGTCTGATGATCGGGGGCGCCGAACTCGTGAGCGGGCAGATCGGCACCGCCCAGTGGTGGACGTCGATCGGCTATCTGCTCATCTCACTCGGCATCTCGTTGATCTGCCTGCTCAAGGGCAAGTTCGTCACGGGGATCGTGGGGATCGTGTTCCAGCCCGTCGCGATCGTCGGCGCGATTCGCCTGGCCAAACCCGATTCCTGGTGGGCAGTGCGCCGCTACGGCACCCGACCGCGCCGGCTGGCACGCTCCCAGGCACGGTTCGGGGAGCGTTACCACGCCCGCTGGAATCGGGCGCGCGACTTCGTCGCCGGACCGCCGGACCCCCGCCACGCCGGAACGCAGAGCTAGTCTTCGTCCGCCGTCCGCGAGCGTCCCATCATCTCCAGCCCCGCCATCGCCTTTTCGGCGCCTGCCTCGTCCACCTTCTCCATCGCGAATCCCATGTGGATGACGATCCAGTCGCCCGGTTCCAGGCTGACGTCCTCGGGCAGCATGCCGACGTTCACCTTGCGCTGTTCGCCGACGACGTCGACGAGCGCGAGTTGGTTGCCGTAGCCCTCCAGCATGCGCACCACCCGGCCGGGAATTCCGAGACACACGATTCAGCCCTCCGTCTTCTCCGGTTGCAGCGTCGCTGCGTGGGCCGCCAGCAGTTGGTCCACGATTTCGAAGACCGTGTCGACGGCCGGTGCGACGGCGGCGGCGACGCGCGGTGACAGCCCGATTCCCTCGTCGGTGTTGTCCACCTGGCAGCCGAGGACCACGGCGCGCGGCAGGGTTCCGCCAAGCGCGCGGAGACTGGCGAACACCGCCCCCGGATCCATGCTGTGCGCGTCGAGCGGCGCCGCGGGCACCGAATCGGGTCCCACCTCGAACGCCCTCAATGCCCCCGGCTCACCTCGATCGGGAACGGCGTCGACCAGCAGGAGTGCACCCCACCCGTCGAGCAGTTCGTACGCCAGATGTGTTCCACGGATGCCGAAATCGACGGCCCGGACTCCCGGCGGCAGCGACCTCGTCGCGACACCACGCAGCACCTCGGGACCGAATCCGTCGTCGCCGAAGAAGATGTTGCCCACACCGGCAACCAGCACCCGCCTGTCCGTCACGTGGCCTCACATCTTGCGCATACGCAGGTACCGCTTGATGTCGGGAAGCGAGAAGACGGCGACCGCCACACCGGCGACCGCCAGCAACGCCAGCGCGGCGGTGGTGGCCTCTCCGAGAATCTTCATGACTGTTCTTCCTTTCCGGTGTCTGCCGATACGGGCTCCACCTCGTCCGGGGCGAAGTACAGATACCTGCCGTACCACTCGTGCAACTCGGAGGCGGGATCGTCCATCAGCACGACGCCGACGTGGGTGCCACCGTCGACGTCGGCGTGCACGGTCACCACCCGAGCGAGCTGTCCCGCGAAGAACAGGTCCTGGGCGTCGGCGCGGCGCGACGGATGGATCCGCACGACGGTGCCCTTCGCCACCCGGACGCCGTTGACGATCACACCGTCGATGTCGGGGCGCACGGCGGTGTCGGCGTCCGGATCCCACCACGGCACGTCGTCGGTCAGTTCCGGGACGAGACCCATGTCGGGGAGGCCGCGCTCGGCGTTACCTTGCTCCGGGATGTCGGGGCTCGGGAAATGCGGGTTTCGCAGGACGCCGTGCATCTGGGCGAGCGTCGCCGGCGACATCTGCTCGCAGCGGTCGATGATCTGGGCGGCGAGCGGGTCGGTGGCGCGCGCCTGACGCTTCTCCTCCTCGGTGAGCGTCATGACCCGCAGGGTGAGGATCTCATCGATCTCGGTGGCGTCGAACAGGGCGCCGTCGCTCTGCTCGGCCACCTCCGGGTGGTCGTACAGGATG
This sequence comes from Rhodococcus sp. ACS1, assembly GCF_002300155.1. Classification (NCBI taxonomy): domain Bacteria; kingdom Bacillati; phylum Actinomycetota; class Actinomycetes; order Mycobacteriales; family Nocardiaceae; genus Rhodococcus; species Rhodococcus sp. ACS1. The sequence goes on along the minus strand of NZ_NSDZ01000005.1, from coordinate 839,111 downwards.
ATCGGCGACACCAGGACGAGGTCCGTCTCCCCCGGCAGCCCGGCCAGCACGGGGTAGCAGCGTTCCTGATGGCAGGTCGACGCGAGCGGCGCGGCGTCGTCGGGCGGCTCGAGCAGCGAGACGAACTCGGCGTCCTCCGCAGCCAACATCAGGTGCGCCCCGATCAGCGAGTGCCTGATGGCCGAATCCTTCGACCACGTGCCGATCGCGTCGATCTTCACGTTCTCGATCGACACCCGCAGTAGGTCCAGTCCGTCGTGCCGGTCGCTGCCGACGCGGACGACGGCGCGCAGCGGCCACCTGGTCCGCACCACGCGCCCGGCGAGGGTGCCGTCGTCCTCGCGCAACTCCTCGACGTCCACTCCCCCCTCGACGTCCACGTCGAGCCGGCAGTCCTCGAGCTCCTCGGCCGGGAACACCGCGCCCAGGTCGATCTCGCGTTCCACCGCCTCGTCCCACGACAGCCAGCTGCGGCCGGCGACGGTGAGTTCCCCGACCGGCTCGAACCCGGACCCCGCGGCCTTCTCCACCTCACGCACCTGCAGTTGCAGGAACCGGACGGTCACCGACACTCCGGACCGCTGACCCGGACGGGGGCGCATCAGCGTCTGACAGGACAGGCGCGGTTCCTCGCCGACTCCCGATTCCGCCGCACCCGGCGGTCCGAGGACGCCGAACTGCCACCGGGATTGGTTCTTCGACGAACTCGCACGATACGGATACAGCAGGTAGCCCTCGTAGAGGACCGCGTCGGCCACGGCCCGTACTCGCTGCAGGGACGCCGGGGAGATCATGCGATCACCTCCCCGGCTCCCTGCAGCAGGTTTGCGATGGCGACATCCAGTCCGAGCAGTCCGTGCGCCGCCTTGTATTTCGCCAGTGCCGCCAGCGTGTCGTGGTCGAGGCGCACCCAGCCCGTATTCGGGTAGTGCGCCTGGACGAGTTCGCGCCACACCGCCACCGGCAAGTCGTACGTCGATTCGCGGTCCCACGGGATCCGTTCCACGCCGAACCCGGCGACCCCGCGCGTGAAGACCGTTCCGCTGAACAGGAACACCAGCGGCACCGTCGACCCGGCCTCATCCAGGGCGTGCAGGTACTTCGAGGCTGTCACCTCGAAGTCGTACGTGCACGGCAGCGGCAACTCCACCACACTGGACCCGGTGAACCCCTGGGCCACGGTGCTGGTCTGCATCCACTGGAAGGGTTTGAGCGTGGCCGTCCACCGCTCGCGGGGCCCGAACAGATCGAGGAGGCCCTCCGCCTCGCCGTCCGTGTACCGGCGGCGTTGCGGGTCGATGCGGACCTGGCAGCGGACGGCCATCGCATGCACGACAGCATCGCTGGACTCCGTCACCTCCACCCGCGCAGTCAGATTCGGCGCAACCGCGAACGGTTCCGGAAACACGTCCGCCACACGGAACGTCAACTCGGTCACGTCGGCTCCTTCGCGACGCGACTGCGCGCCCGCACGTCGTCGAAGAACGTGTCGATGACCCGCCGTGCGTCCTGGCCGCCGTCGAATCCCCGCCACACCTGCCGCAACTGCCCCACCAACTGGTAGCAGGCGTCGATGGGTACGAGGTAGCACTCGGGGTCGCCCTCGCCGTGTTCGGGGACCCGCAGCAACAGGGCTTCCGTGTCGGCGGACAGCCGGCCGAGCGCGGGGTTCACCGCGAGCACACCGTCCCAGGCGTCGAGGGGCAGTTCCGATTCGGTCGCGCCCGCCGGACCGGGATAGAACGCGACGGTCTTGGCCAGCAGCGAATTCCGGAACACGAACGCGAGCCCGACGGGGATCTCCAGTTCGTCCCAGCGACCGGGGGCGAGTTCGAAGTTCGGAAACGACAGGTAGCGTTCCGGCACGGCCCGGAAGCGCAGTTCGGCGTTTTCGTCGGTGAACAGCAGGTAGCACCCGCGGCACACGCACATCAGTTGCCGGTCCTGCACGTTCACGACGTGCTGGTGGGCGTCGGCGATCGGCACGGCGCACATGTCGCACCGTTCCCCGACCACCGGTTTGGGCCGCTCGGACGCGATGCGCTGCAGGATGCGCAGCCCGTTCCCCGACGGGCTCATCACGCCACCTCCGCGGCGGGCACGGCCACGGAGACGACGCCGTCGCGCACGAGGACCGGGAGCGGCGAGAGCGTTTCGGCGTCCGCGTCGCCGTCCAGGCGCAGGCCCGCGCGACGCGGGTCGAAATGCGCCCGGCACGACGGGCAGCGCAGCACCGCGTCCCCCACCTGCCCTCCCGCCTTCCGTTGCAGCGTGGCCCCGGCCAGCGAGTGGGTGCAGGCGGCGCACCGGTCGCGGTAGGCGAACAACTGCTCCCCGATCCGGCACACCAGGATCGGCAGCCCGGCGACGGAGAACCCGGCCACCTCCCCGGGTGTCAGTTCCTCGAGTTCGGGCACCGACACCCACGTCCCGGTGCCGCTCGACCCGTCCAATCCGTTCGGATGAACATGGGAGAACAGCGATTCCGCGGCGATCAGCCCGGAACCGGCGGCCGGGGTGGCGCCCACCACCTCGATGTCCACGGTCTCCGGCGCGGCCGCCAGCACGGCGTCCTTGACGGCGAGTTCCAACGTCACCGCAGACGACGGGCAGCTCTGACAACTGCCGGTCAGCCGCAACCGCACCACACCGTCCACCACGCCGAGCAATTCCACGTCACCGCCGTGGGAGCCCAGGTAGGGGCGCACGCTGTCGAGTGCGGAGGCAACCCTCGTCTCGACATCGTGCGGATGGAGTCCGTTCACGAGGAGCAGGCTGGCCACGAGTTCGTCGGCGGCGAGACGTTCTACGAGGTCGTCGTCGCGGTCACCGATGATGTCGAGGACACGCTGCAACCCGGCGCCGTAGAGTTCGACCACCTCCCGGACCAATTGCTCGGCGCGCTCGCGGGCCACCGAGCCACCTGTCGAACTCGCGTCCAACAGGCTGTCGATCCGTTCGCCGGCTGTCCGCCACCGATCGGGGTCGTCTGCTACTTCGTCACTCCCCCACGTCTCCGATCCGCCACTCTCCATGCGTACCCCGTCACTCGCCGGTCACGGACTGGGTGGGCGAATGCAGCTTCTCCAGCGTCTTTCCCTCACCGAGATACATGTGCACACCGCACGGCAGGCAGGGGTCGAAACTGCGGACGGTCCGCATGATGTCGATGCCCTTGAAGTGCTCCCGGTCGTTCTCCTCGAAGATCGGCTGGCCCTGCACCGCGTCCTCGTACGGCCCCGGTGTACCGAAGCTGTCGCGGGGGTTGGCGTTCCACGGCGTCGGCGGATACGGGTGATAGTTCGCGATCTTGCCGTCGCGAATCACCATGTGGTGCGACAGGACTCCGCGCACCGCCTCCGTGAAGCCGCAGCCGATCCCCTCGTCGGGGACGTCGAACTTCTCCCAGGTCTTCGTGTGCCCGGCCCGGATCTCGGCGAGCGCCTGCTCCGCGAAGTGCAGCGCGCACGCCGCCGCGTAGGCCTGGAAGTAGGTCCGCGCCCGGTCCCGCTCGATCGTGTTGCTGCCGTACTGCGGGATCTTCCATTCGAACTCGACCGGGCCCTTCAGCGCGGTCTTCGGCAGGTTGATCTTCACGCTGTGACCGGTCGACTGCACGTACCCGATGTCGACGAGGCCCGCGAGGGCGGTACTCCAGAGCCGGGCCAGTGGTCCGCCGCCGGTGTCCAGCGCGAGGTGGTCGGTGCCGTCGAACCACCGCGGCGACATCACCCAGCTGTACTTGTCCTCCATGTCGCGTTTCTGCGGGTGCGGGTTGGTGTGCTGGTTCCACGGATGCCTGCGGTCGACCTGGTTCCCGAGCGGATCGTTCCTCACGAACATCTCCTGGTCGGTCCAGTCGTCGTAATACGAACTGCCCAAAAGGATTCGGATACCGAGGTTGATGTCGACGAGCGACGTCGTGACCAGTTTTCCGTCCACCACGACGCCGGGCGTCACGAACATCGCCCGACCCCACTTCTCCATGTCCTTGTAGGAGAAGTTGCACACCGCGGGATCCTGGAACGACCCCCAGCAGCCGAGGAGGGTCCGGCGCAGGCCGACCTTCTCGTAGCCGGGCATCGCCTCGTAGAAGAAGTCGAACAGGTCGTCGTGCATGGGGACGACCTTCTTCATGAACTCCACGTAGCGCATCAGACGCGTCGTGTAGTCGGTCATCAGCTGAATCGTTGCGACCGTTCCCACACCACCCGGGTACAGGGTGGACGGGTGCACGTGCCGACCCTCCATGAGACAGAACATCTCTCGGGTCCACCGGCTGACCTGCAACGCCTCCCGGTAGAACTCACCGGTGAACGGGTTCAGCGACCGCATGATGTCGGCGATGGTCTTGTAGCCGTGCTCCCCGGCGTGCGGCGCCTCGGTCTTCTCGGCCTGCGCCAGCACCCCCGGATTCGTCTCGGAGACCATCTTCTCGCAGAAGTCCACACCGACGAGGTTCTCCTGAAAGATGTTGTGATCGAACATGTATTCCGCGGCCTCGCCGAGGTTGACGATCCACTCGCCGATGTTCGGAGGCTTCACACCGTAGGCCATGTTCTGGGTGTAGCACGAACACGTCGCGTGGTTGTCACCGCAGATGCCGCAGATCCGGCTCGTGATGAAGTGGGCGTCGCGGGGGTCCTTACCCTTCATGAAAATCGAATAGCCGCGGAAGATCGACGAAGTGCTGTGGCACTCTACGACTTCCTTCTGCTTGAAGTCGATCTTCGTATAGATGCCCAGGCTACCCACGATGCGCGTGATCGGATCCCACGCCATCTCGACCAGGCCGTCGGATTCCGACTTGTGCGAAGGTTCCGGAATGATCGTTGTCATCGACGTACCTCTCAGTGTTCGAGGCCGGCGGACCACCGCCCGAGACCCCGAGCGGGACTACCAGGTGCGTGTCGCGCCCGTGGTCAGTTTCGTACCGCGACTGCGCCAGTGCGGCTCTTTGTCCAACGTGTTCTTGGTGATCCTGCGCAAACTGCGAATGGCGGATCCGTACAGTCCGGACGCCGTGGTGGAGAGTTTGCCGCCCGGCGGTTCGTCCATGAACGGCATGAACTTGTCCGGGAAGCCCGGCATCGTGCACCCGATGCAGATACCACCCACATTCGGGCACCCACCCACACCGTTGATCCAGCCCCGCTTCGGGACGTTGCACTTGACGACAGGACCCCAGCACCCCAGCTTCACGATGCACTTCGGTGAGCCGTACTCGGTGGCGAAATCACCCTGCTCGTAGTAGCCGGCGCGGTCGCAGCCCTCGTGCACCGTGGCGCCGAACAGCCATTGCGGACGCAGCGCGTCGTCGAGCGGAATCATGGGCGCCTGCTCGGTGGCCATGTAGAGGAGATACGTCAACGTCTCCGACAGATTGTCCGGCTGGATCGGGCAACCGGGAACGCAGACGATCGGAATGCCCGCCTTCGACTTCCAGTCCCAGCCGAGATAATCGGGAACACCCATCGCCCCGGTCGGGTTGCCCGCCATCGCGTGGATGCCGCCGTACGTCGCGCACGTGCCCGCCGCGACGATCGCCGTCGCCTTCGGAGCCAGACGATCGAGCCACTCACTCGTCGTCACCGGCTGACCGGTCTCGGGATTGTTGCCGAAGCCGCACCAGTAACCCTCGTCGTGAAGTTGCTCGTTCGGGATGGAACCCTCCACCACCAGCACGAAGGGTTCGAGTTCGCCGCGGTCCGCCTTCCAGAACCATTCCAGGAAGTCGTTGGCGCCGCCCTCCGGACCGTTGTCGAAGTCGATCAGCGGCCAGTGCACGGCCACTTTGGGCAGGCCCGGCAGGGCCCCCAGGGCAATCTCCTCGACACTGGGCTGCGTCGCAGCCGTCAAGGCCACCGAATCGCCGTCGCAACTGAGTCCCGCATTGATCCACAGCACGTGAATCAGGGTGTCCTCGGCGTTGATTGCTTCCTGTGTCGGCATATCAGGTCGCTTTCCGGAGTGAACACAACTCCTGTCGCCACCGGAGTCGACCGTCGGCCCACCTGCGTGGCGCTGATATTTATTTAGCTCCGCCGCCGAGCGGATGTCAACGGTCCCCGGCGCGTCGCGCCGCGTCGTCCGGCCCCGTCGTGTAGTGGCTTCATTTCTTCGCGATCCAGTCGTACCACTGCCGAATGCCCTGACCGGTCGTCGCCGACAATGTGATCATCTGCAGGTCCGGGTTCACCGACCGGGCGTACTTCGTGCAGAGGTCGACGTCGAAGTCCACGTACGGCAACAGGTCCGCCTTGTTCACGATCACCAGGTTCGCCGCCGCGAACATGTGCGGATACTTCAGCGGCTTGTCCGTCCCCTCGGTCACCGAGATCACCACCACCCGGCTCTTCTCACCGAGATCGAACAGTGCCGGACAGACGAGATTCCCCACGTTCTCGATGAACAGCAGCGAATTCGGCTCGGGGTCCAGGGCGGTCAGCGCGTCCCGCATCATCTCGGCGTCGAGATGACACCCGGCGCCCGTGTTCACCTGCACCACAGCACATCCCGTCGCCTTGATGCGGTTGGCGTCGAGCATCGTCTCCTGGTCGCCCTCCACCACCGAGACCCGACGCTGCCCACCGATGTCGGCGATGGTGCGTTCGAGCAGCGTCGTCTTCCCGGACCCGGGCGAACTCATCACGTTGAGGGCGAGTACCCCGCGCCCCGCCAGCCAGCCCCGGTTGCGCTCGGCCGTGAGGTCGTTCTTCGCCAGCACCTTCTGTTCGAGGGTGACCGTCTCGGTCGCGTGTTCGTGAGTGTGTGGGTGCTCGTCGTGGGGGTGTTCGTGGGTGTGCTCGTGTGCGTGGTCGTGCGGGTGCTCGTGGTCGTGGGGGTGCTCGTGGGGCACCGTGATCCTGGTCCCCGTCTCGTCTCCGCATCCACAGGTGGCACACATTTGCGTCAGCTCACTTCCATCGAGAGGATTCGTAGTTCCCGACCCGACGTGACCTCTACGTCCGCACTTCCGCACGGGCACAGCAACACCAGGTCCGTGAGCACGAAGTCGTCGCCGCATTCACGGCAGTGCGCACCGCCCGGCGTGTGGTCGATGTCGAGACGGGCACCGTGCGCGACGGTCCCTTCGGTGACCAGTTCGAAACAGAACTGCATCGAATCGGCGACTACCGCAGTCAGCGCCCCCACCTGCACCCGCACGCTGTGGACCGTCCGTCCCGCAGCGGTCTCGCAGACGGCGTCGACGACGCTCTGGGTGATTGCCAATTCGTGCATCACGGCCCCGTTCAGGACTCGTCACTATCCTGTTCGAGCGTAGCGCTTCGCACCCGTGAGTACTTGTTAACCGCCGGGGGGATGTTGCGGAATTGAGTGACGGTGGTGTGGCTGTGTTCGGCGCGTTGGGCGGGTGCCGGTGCGGGCGGGGGTGGCCCCGCCTGGTCAGGTGGTGGCCGGGAGGGTGTGTCCTGCGGTCAGGTGGGTGAGGATCTTGCCGATGTTGTGGACCGCGGCGTGGAAGGCCCATTCGCTGCGGGCCCGGTCGAGGCCGCGGCTGGTGAACCGGCGGAATCCGAGGTTGTGTTTGGCGTGCCCGAACACGGTTTCGGCGATGGGTGAGCGTTGGCGGTAGGTGGCGATGCCGGCCTCGGTGCGCAGTCGGTGGGTCATCGCTGCGATCGGATCGGCGTGTGGTGGTGGGGATCCGGTGACCGGGTTCTCGGCCGCCGCGGTTTCGAGGTCACGGGCTTTGCCGGTGGCGATCAACCGGTCCGGGCCCGGGGCGGTCAGATTCTCGCGGGAGCAGTAGCCGGCGTCGAAGAGCATCACCCCGATCAACTCCTCCGGAGCCGGAGCCGGGGCCGGAGCCGGAGCGGGGGCGGGGTTCGGGTTGGTGTGGCGGCGGGTGGTGTCGATCAGTTGCGCGGCCTTACCGGCCTTGTCGACCATCTCGGGGAAGTAGTCGTAGTCGGCGGGGCCGGTCCCGACCCCGGTGGCCAGGATCACCCCGTCCACGCTGGTGAAGGCCTGGCAGTTGTAGCCCTGCAGCCAGCCGCCGCCGCGTAGCGGCTGCAGCCGCGAGTCGGGGTCGGTGGTGTTGCGGCGACGCTGCCCGGCGGTGGCATCGCGTGCGGCCTGCTTGCGCAGGGCGGTGTCGAGTTCGGTGCGCCGCCGCCGGACCAGGTGGTGCTCGTCGACCGGTTTCGGGACGAACCCGCCCCGGGCCCCGGACGCGGTGCGCTCCTCGAATCGGTCGAGCACCGCCTGCTGGGCGGTGACCGCCTGGGCCAGTCGCCGCTCGGCGGCGGCGACCTCGGCCCCGACCGGGACCCGGCCCATCACCGTCTGGCCGGCGTCGAGCCGGGCCAGGTAGTGCCGTGACTTCCCGTCCCGCTCGGCCTGCTCGGCCCGCTTGTCCGCGTCGAGCTGCGCCAACGCCTCCGCGATCCGCGCCGACCGGGTGCCCGGATCGGCCAACTCCGCCGGCACCTGGCCCGGGCCCGGATCGTCCTCGCCGTAGAGGTCGTCCTCGGCGTCATCGGTGGCCGCGTGCGCCGCCGCGGTGGCCGCGGCGATCCGCGCGGCCTCGGCGGCGGCGGCCTTGCGGAGCCCGGCCTCGGTGCGGTTGGCGTCCTTCGAGGCGTTCGAGGCGATCTTCACCCCGTCCAACGCGATCGTTTCGAGCCGCCCCAACCCCAGCGACGCCGCCAGGATCAGGACCTGCGTGAACAGGTCCTGACAGGCGGTGTGGTTGTCCTTGCGGAACCGGGAGATCGTCACGTGGTCGGGGGTGTCGCCGGCGCAGATCACCCGGTAGGACACCACCTCGGTGCAGGCCCGCTCGATCTGCCGGGAGGACCGCATCCCCCGCGACCACGCCCAGATCAGCAGGGTCACCAGCATGTCCGGGTCGTACCCGGCCCGGCCGGCGCCCCCGGTGCGACGAGAAGCGTGGAACGCCGAGGTGTCGAGGTGCTCGTCGACGATCTCGATCACCGTCCACACCGGATGCGTGGGCGGCACCCACTCCCGCATGTCCGGCGGCAACAGGAACTGCTGATCACGATTCACCGGTCGATATCCCTTGGCCACCAACACATTATCCAGGAAACCCCAGGTCAGACCAGGGTGACACGCGGACACCCCGACCCGGAATTTTGCAACAGCCCCCCGGCGGTTAAGAAGTACTCACAGGCGTTCGATGATGGTGACGTTCGCGGTGCCGCCGCCTTCGCAGATGGTCTGCAGACCGTAGCGGCCGCCGGTGCGTTCGAGTTCGTTGAGGAGCGTCGCCATCAGCTTGGTGCCGGTCGCGCCGAGTGGGTGGCCGAGGGCGATCGCGCCGCCGTTGACGTTGACCTTCGCCGGGTCGGCGCCGATCTCCGCGAGCCACGCGAGGACCACCGGCGCGAAGGCCTCGTTGATCTCGACCAGGTCGATGTCGTCGATGCTCAGGCCGGTCTTCTCCAGCGCGTAGCGGGTCGCGGGGATCGGCGCGCTGAGCATGAAGATCGGGTCGGCGCCGCGGGCGCTGAGGTGGTGGATGCGGGCGCGGGGCGTCAGGCCGTACCGCTCGACCGCTTCCGGTGAGGCCAGCAGCACCGCGCTCGCACCGTCGGAGATCTGGCTCGCGACCGCGGCCGTGAGACGTCCGCCGTCGGTGAGGGTCTTCAGGGCGGCCATCTTCTCGAGGCTGGTCTCGCGCGGACCCTCGTCGGTGGTGAAGTCGCCCACCGGCACGATCTCGCGGTCGAAGCGACCCTCGGCGATGGCGGTCCGCGCCCGCTCGTGGCTCTGCAGCGCCCAGCGTTCGAGTGCCTCGCGGCTTATGTCCCACTTGTCCGCGATCAGTTCGGCGCCGTGGAACTGCGACACCTCCTGGTCGCCGTAGCGCTCGGCCCAGCCCGTCGATCCGCCGAACGGGGTGTCGAATCCGTACTGCTGCCCGACCACCATCGCCGACGCGATCGGGATCTGGCTCATGTTCTGCACACCGCCCGCGACGATCAGGTCGGCGGTGCCGCTGAGGATCGCCTGCGCACCGAAGTGGACGGCCTGCTGGCTCGACCCGCACTGCCGGTCGACCGTGACCCCCGGGACCTCTTCCGGGTAGCCGGCGGCGAGCCACGCGGTGCGGGCGATGTTGCCTGCCTGTCCGCCGATCGCGTCGACACAACCGAAGACGACGTCGTCGACACCGGCCGGGTCGATGCCCGTGCGCTCGACGACGGCCTTGATGACGTGCGCACCCAGGTCGGCGGGATGCACGCCGGACAGGCCACCGTTCTTCTTGCCGATCGGGGTGCGAACGGCGTCGACGATGTAGGCCTCGGTCATGTGAAACTCCTAGTCAGTGTTGGGGACTCGCGAGTCCGTCCAGGACGATCGAGAGGTATTGCTTGGCCACGGTGTCGACCGTGACGGAACCGCCGGGCCGGTACCAGCGGACGGCGACCCAGGCGGTGTCGCGGAGGAAACGGAAGGCGAGTTCGACGTCGATGTCGGCCCGGAAGCTGCCGTCCTTCACCCCCGCCTCGAGCACACCCATCCACAGGTCGCGGAATTCGGTGTTCAGTTCGGACAGGTACGTGAAGCGCTCGTTGGCGACGAGATGCTTCACCTCGTCCTGGTAGATCGCGACCGCCGAATGCGACGCGTCGATCGCCTCGTAGGACGTAGTGACCAGCGCTTCGAGGGTCGCGCGACTGTCGAGTCCGGATGCGACGATCTCGCGGTACTTGCCGAACAGGTCGTCGAGGAAGCCCCGTAGGATTTCGTCGACCATCGACTCCTTGGAGTCGAAGTGGTGGTACAGGCTGCCCGACAGGATGCCCGCGGCGTCGGCGATGTCGCGCACGGTGGTGGCCCGCAGGCCGCGTTCGGCGAAGAGGGTGGCCGCGATGTCGAGGAGTTCGGCCCTGCGTCCGGTCTTGCCGGTCGTGTCGTCGAGGGGTGGAGTCATCGTCACATCCTATCAACCAAGCGCTTGCTAGGTACTCCGGCCCCGTGCGCCTTTCTGGTTGTCGGAGCTACCAAAAAGGCGCACGGGGCGGCTACGCCCTCTGCGACGAGATCGACACGACCTCGCCGGTGAGGTAGGTGGTGTAGTCGCTGGCGAGCATGGCGATGGTGGCGGCGATTTCCCACACCTCGGCGGCGCGGCCGAAGGCCTCGTCGGATGCCAGTTTGTCGAGGAGTTCCTCGCTGGTGACCTTGGCGAGGAAGGCGTGCCGGGCGATGGACGGTGCGACGGCGTTGATCCGGACCCCGTATTCGGCGGCCTCGATCGCGCTGCAACGGGTGAGCGCCATGACGCCGGCCTTCGCCGCCGCGTAGTGGGCCTGCGAGTGCTGCGCCCGCCAGCCGAGGACGGACGCGTTGTTGACGAGCACTCCGTTGTGCTCGACGCCCTTGAAGTAGCGCAGCGCCGCGCGGGTGGCGCGGAACGTGCCGTTCAGGGTGATGTCGAGGACGCGGTCCCACTCCTCGTCGGTCATGTCGACGAGCGGCGTCTCACCGCCGAGTCCGGCGTTGTTGACGAGGACGTCGATCCGGCCGAGGGCGTCGGCCGCCCCGGAAATCAGGGCGTCCACCTGTTCGGTACTCGACACGTCGCACGTCAGCGCCTCGACGGCCTGCCCGGGAAACTCGGCGGCGAGCTTCTCCTGGGTCTCGCGGAGCCGTCGTTCGTGCCAGTCGGACACCAGCACGTCGGCGCCCTCGAGCAGGGCACGTCGCGCGGACGCGTAGCCGATGCCGGTGCCCGCGGCGGCGGTGACGACGACCTTCTTTCCTTTCAGCAGGTCGTGGCCCGGCGTCTCGACGGGTGCGGTGGCGAGCGGTGCGGGTTTTGTCACGGTCGTGCCTCTCGGGGGAGTCCGAGCACGCGCTCGGAGATGATGTTGCGCTGGATCTCGTTGGATCCGCCATAGATGGTGTCGGCGCGGGTGAACAGGAACAGCCGCTGCCATTCGCCGAGTTCGAGATGTTCGGGATCGGTGATGTCGGACGTCGGGTCGACGGGGGCGAGGAGCGACGACGCACCCTGCACCTCCATCGCCAGCTGTCCGAGGTCGCGGTGCCAGTTGGCCCACAGCAGTTTCGCGACGGACGCCTCGGGCCCGGACGTTCCGGCGTCGACGGCCTCGAGGGTCCGCAGGGCGTGGGCGCGCATCACGCGCAGCCCCACCCAGGCGCGGGCGATCTTCTCGCGAATGTTCGGGTCGGACGCTGCGCCGGTGGTTTTCGCGAGGTCGACGACGCCCTGCAGTTCGCGGGCGAATCCGATCTGCTGCCCGAGCGTGGACACGCCGCGTTCGAAGGTGAGCAGCCCCATCGCGACCCGCCAGCCGTCGCCGGGTTCCCCGACCACCAGATCGGCGTCGGTGACGGCGTCGTCGAAGAACACCTCGTTGAACTCGGACGTGCCGGTGAGTTGCTGGATGGGCCGGACGGTGACGCCGGGCTGGTCCAGAGGCACGAGCAGGAAGCTCAGCCCCTGGTGCCGCTTCGACCCGGGTTCCGTGCGGCACAGCACGAACGCCCACTGCGCGACGTGCGCGAGCGACGTCCACACCTTCTGGCCGTTGATCACCCACTTGTCGCCGTCGAGTCGTGCGGTGGTCGCGACGTTGGCGAGGTCGGAGCCGGCACCGGGCTCGGAGTAGCCCTGCGCCCACAGTTCGGTGACGGTGTTGATCCCCGGCAGGAAGCGTCGTTTCTGCTCCTCGGTGCCGAACGCGATGAGCGTCGGTCCGAGCAATTCCTCGCCGACGTGACTGACGCGTGCCGGTGCCCCTGCCTTCGCGTATTCCTCGTGGAACACGACCTGCTGAGCCAGCGTCGCTCCGCGCCCGCCGTATTCCTTCGGCCAGCCGAGGCACGTCCATCCGGCGGCCGCCAGGTGCCGGTCCCAGGCGAGCCGTTCCTCGAAGAACTCGTGCTCGCTACCGGGGCCGCCCTTGCCCTTCAGCCGGGCGAAGTCGCCGGTCAGATTGTTTTTCAGCCACGTTCTGACGCTCTCGGCGAAGTCGTCGTCGGTGATCAGCCCGTCCGGGCTCTCGCTCTGGTCCACGTCTGTAAGATAACCTACCAAGCACTTGCTAGGTAGGTAGGGAGCCCAGTGACCGAACATCCGAGAACCATCCCGTCCGCCGTCATCCACGCCGCGCGTGCATACGGCGAGCTTCCGGCGGTGTCCGACGGCGACGTCCGTCTGACCTTCACACAACTGCACGACCGTGTCCGCGATTTCGCCGCCGCACTCTGCTCGCAGGACGTGCGGCCCGGCGACCACGTCGCGGTGTGGTCGCCCAACACGTATCACTGGGTGGTCGCCGCGCTCGGCATCCACTACGCCGGCGCGACGCTCGTCCCGATCAACACCCGGTACACCGCACCGGAGACCCTCGACATCCTCGAGCGCACCAAGACGACCGCACTCGTCGTCGCGGGCAACTTCCTCGGCACCGACCGGTACGCGTCGCTGCGCAACGAGTCGAGCACCCTCGACCTGCCGACGGTCGTCCGCGTGCCCGTCGACGGCGGCGACGCCCCGACCCCGGGTGTCGTCGACTTCGACGACTTCCTCGCCCTCGCCGACGAGGACACCCGCGCCGAGGCCGACGCCCGCGCGGTCGGCGTCTCCCCCGACGACGTCTCCGATGTCATGTTCACGTCGGGCACCACGGGCCGGAGCAAGGGGGTGATGAGCGCGCACCGGCAGTCGGTGGGGATCGCCCGGGCGTGGGGTGAGTGCGCGGAGGTGACGTCGGACGACAACTACCTCATCATCAACCCGTTCTTCCACACCTTCGGCTACAAGGCCGGGTTCCTGGTATGCCTGCTGAACGGGGTCACCGTCGTGCCGATGGCCGTGTTCGACGTCCCCAAGGTGATGGCGACCGTGCACGACGAGCAGATCACGGTGCTGCCCGGCGCCCCCACGATCTTCCAGTCGATCCTCGACCACCCCGACCGCCCGAAGTACGACCTGTCCAGCCTGCGGGTCGCGATCACCGGCGCGGCCGCGGTGCCCGTCGCCCTGGTGGAACGCATGCAGTCGGAACTCAGCTTCGACGCCGTCCTCACCGCCTACGGCCAGACCGAGGCCGTGGTGGTCACGATGTGCCGGACCGACGACGACCCGGTGACCGTCTCGACCACGTCCGGTCGCGCGATCCCCGGGATGGAGGTTCGGATCGGCGATCACGGCGAGATCCTGGTGCGCGGTGAGAACGTGATGCTCGGTTACCTCGACGACCCGGAGGCCACCGCCAAGACCATCGACGCGGACGGCTGGCTGCACACCGGCGATGTCGGCACCCTCGACGACCGCGGATACGTCGACATCACCGACCGTCTCAAGGACATGTACATCTCCGGCGGGTTCAATGTGTATCCCGCTGAGGTGGAGAACGCCCTTGCCAGGCTCGACGGTGTCGCGGAGTCTGCCGTCATCGGTGTTTCCGACCAGCGGATGGGCGAGGTCGGGCGCGCGTTCGTCGTGGCGAAGGCGGGTACCGCGCTCGCCGAGGCCGACGTGATCGCGTTCTGCAAGGAGCGCCTCGCCAACTTCAAGGTGCCCCGCTCGGTGCGCTTCGTCGACTCCCTCCCCCGGAACCCCTCCGGGAAGGTCATGAAAAACGTTCTGCGTGAGGAGAAGAAATGACGGTTCCGGACGAGGGTGACGTCGTCACCTACGACGTGCGCGACGGTGTCGCATTCGTGACGCTCAACCGCCCCGATTACCGCAACGCCCAGAACTCGGTGATGACGTACGCGCTCGACGCCGCGTTCGAGCGGGCCGTCGAGGACGACGACGTGAAGGTGATCGTCCTCGCAGGCAACGGCAAGCACTTCAGCGCCGGGCACGACATCGGCACCCCGGGCCGCGACCATCACGTCCATTACGACAACAAGGCCGTGATGTGGTGGGACCACGTCGACAAGCCCGGCGGCGACCAGCGCTACGCCCGCGAGATGGAGGTGTATCTCGGGATGTGCCGTCGCTGGCGCGAGATCCCGAAGCCGACCATCGCGATGATCCAGGGCGCCTGCATCGCCGGCGGTCTGATGCTGGCGTGGGTGTGCGACCTGATCGTCGCGTCGGACGACGCCTTCTTCTCCGATCCGGTCGTACGTATGGGCATTCCCGGGGTCGAGTACTTCGCGCACCCGTGGATGCTGGGACCGCGGTTCGCGAAGGAGATCCTCTTCACCGGCGACCGGTTCACCGCGCAGCGCGCGTACGAGGTGGGCATGGTCAACCGCGTCGTGCCGCGCGAGGACCTCGAGACGGAGACCCTGGCGATCGCCGGCCGCATCGCCGCGATGCCCCGGTTCGGTCTCGCGCTCACCAAGAAGGCCGTCAACCAGTGCGAAGACCAGATGGGCATGCGGAACGGCATGGACTCCGTCTTCGGCCTCCACCACTTCGCGCACGCGCACAATGCGGAGATCGACACCGATCCGCTCGGCGGCATGGACGCCAAGTCGATGGCCGCCAGCGCCCGCAACTCGAACGAAGGAGCCAAGTAAGTGGATCTCGAGTTCGACGACGCCACCGTCGCCTTCCGCGAGGAGGTGCGAACCTTTCTGCGCGACAACGTTCCCGCCGAGCCGCTACCGTCGATGGACACCGCGGAGGGTTTCGAGGCGCACCGCGAGTGGGAACGCACTCTCGCCGACGCCCGGCTGTCCGTGGTGTCGTGGCCGGAGGAACTGGGCGGACGCGACGCGTCGCTGCTGGAATGGGTGGTGTTCGAGGAGGAGTACTACCGCTCCGGTGCACCCGGACGCGTCAGCCAGAACGGCATCTTCCTGCTCGCCCCGACGCTGTTCGAGCACGCGAACGCCGAGCAGCTGGCCCGCATCATGCCGAGGATGGCCCGCGCCGACGACATCTGGGCGCAGGCCTGGTCGGAACCGGAGTCGGGCAGTGATCTCGCGTCGCTCCGCTCCACCGCCCGCCGTGTCGACGGCGGCTGGGTGCTGAACGGGCAGAAGACGTGGAGCTCCCGCGCGAGCTTTGCTGACTGGGGTTTCGGGCTGTTCCGGTCCGACCCGGACGCCCAGCGGCACAAGGGCATCACGTACTTCATGTTCGACCTGCGGTCACAGGGTGTCACCGTCCGCCCGATCGATCAGCTGGACGGCGAACCCGGGTTCGCGGAGATCTTCCTCGAGGACGTCTTCGTGCCGGACGACGCCGCGAACCCCGGCGAGTCGGGAGTGATCGGCGGTGTGAACGAGGGCTGGCGGGTCGCGATGAGCACCGCGTCCAACGAACGTGGGCTGTCGCTGCGCAGCCCGGGACGGTTCCTTGCCACGGTGGACCGGCTGATCGCGCTGTTCGAGACCTCCGGACGCACCGACGACACCGCGCTGCGCGACCGGGTCGCCGACGCCTGGATCGGTGCCCGCGCGTACCAGCTGAATACATTCGGCACCGTCACCCGGCTCGCGGACGGCGGCCAACTCGGGGCCGAGTCGTCGATCAACAAGGTGTTCTGGTCGGAGTGGGACATCACCACGCACGAGACTGCGCTCGAGCTGCAGGGCGCCTCGGCGGAGCTCGCCGACAACTGGACGGACGGCTACCTGTTCTCCCTTTCCGGCCCGATCTACGCCGGCACCAACGAGATTCAGAAGAACGTGATCGCCGAGCGCCTGCTCGGCCTACCGAAGGCGGATCGATGAGATTCACACTCGACTCCTCCCATCAGGACTTCGCGTCCAGCATCGACGCACTGCTGTCGAAGGCCGACATGCCGGCGGTGATCCGGTCGTGGAACACCGGCGACACCGGCCCCGGTCTGAAGGTGTGGCAGCGCCTCGCCGAGACGGGCGTGAACGGATTGCTGGTGTCCGAGGAACACGACGGCCTCGGCGCCGACGCCGTCGACCTCGTGGTGGCCGTCGAACAACTCGGACGCCACGCGGTCCCCGGCCCGGTGGCCGAGACCGTCGCCGTCGCGCCGGCCCTGCTCGCGCAGGTGTCATCGGACCGGCTGTCGGCGTTGGCTTCCGGTTTGCTCGCCACAGTCGCCGCCGGCCCGCACGTGCCGTTCGCGGTGGACGCGGACTCGGCCGATCTGGTCCTGCTCGTCGACGGTGCCACCCTGTCTCTCGGACAGGCCGGTGCGGTGCAGAACTCGGTGGATCAGTCTCGGCGGCTGTTCCCGCTGACCGCCGGCGAGACCCTCGGTGACGTGGACTTCGGGCCCGCGTTCGACCTCGGCGCCCTCGCGACCGCGGCCCAACTGCAGGGACTCGGCCAGACCCTGCTCGACGTCACCACCGACTACGCCAAGCAGCGCAAGCAGTTCGGCAAGCCGATCGGACAGTTTCAGGCCATCAAACATCACCTGGCGGAAGTGGCTGTCGGGCTGGAGATGTCGCGGCCGCTTCTGCACGGTGCGGCGCTGGCCGTGCGGGACGGCTCCGCAGACAGTTCCCGGGACGTGTCGGCCGCGAAGGTGGCGTGCGGAGATGCCGCGTACCGGGCGGCGCGGGTGGCGCTCCAGGTGCACGGCGCCATCGGGTACACGCAGGAGCACGATCTGTCGTTATGGCTGACGAAGGTCCGCGCGCTCGTGTCCGCTTGGGGCACACCGGACTTCCACCGCGGTCGTGTCGTCGATTCGCTCGTGGAGGCATCATGAGTTTCGACAACGAGGAACGCGCCGCGCTCCGGTCGTCGGTCCGGGACCTGCTCGGCAAGCACTCCGACTCCGCCGCCGTCCGCCGGGCGATCACCACCGGGCACGGCTACGACGACGCGCTGTGGTCCAAGTTGTGCGAGCAGATCGGTGTCGCCGCGCTCGCCATCCCGGAGAAGTACGACGGCGTCGGGGCATCGCTGCTGGAAGTCCATGTGGTGCAGGAAGAGCTGGGCCGCACGCTGACGCCGTCGCCGATGCTCGGCAGCGCGGTGCTGGCCGCGCAGGCGCTGGTGTTGTCGGGGGACGACGACGCGTGCGCCCGGCTGCTTCCCGGCATCTCGGCAGGCTCGGTGGCCGCGCTGTGCTGGGCGGGCCCGGACGGGTGGTCCGGTTTCGGCGTCACCGCGTCGGGCGAGACGCTGTCGGGGACGGCGTCGTACGTCCTCGGCGGTGACGTCGCGGACGTGCTGCTGGTCCTCACATCCGAAGGCATGTTCGAGGTCGACCCGGCGGCGGACGGCGTCACCCAACGTCGCGTCCCGGCGATGGACCCGACGCGCGCGCTGTCGGAGGTCGTGTTCGACGGCGTCGCGGCGCGAAGGCTCGTCTCCCCCACCGACCTCGTCGACCAGTTGCGCACCGTCGCGCTGGTCGCGCTGTCGGCGGAACAGGTCGGCGCGGCGTCCGCGGCGCTGGAACAGACGGTCGAATATGCGAAGTCGCGCAAGCAGTTCGGGCGCGCCATCGGATCCTTCCAGGCACTGAAACACCGCATGGCCGACATGTACGCGCTCGTCGAGACGGCCCGGTCGATGTCGTACGCGGCGGCGCTGTCGGGGACGCACGACGATGCCGTCGTCGCGAAGGTGTACTGCTCGGAGGCGCTTCAGAACGTCGCGGCCGAGGCCATCCAGCTGCACGGCGGCATCGCCATCACCTGGGAGCACGACGCGCAGTTGTACTTCAAACGCGCGCACGGGAGCGCACAGCTCTTCGGGCAGCCGCGCGACTACCTCGCCGAGCTCGCTACCGCCGCCGGACTGTAGGCGGCTCCGCCGCCCGTGCGTGGTTCACGAGTCTCTGCACTCGTCAACCACTCACGGGCGCAGCCCCTCCAGGTAGCTGGCGACCCCGTCCTCGTCGTTGCTGGGCAGGACGTGGTCGGCGAGGGCGAGAACTTCGGGCAGCGCGTTGGACGGGCACAGCGCCGTGCCCGCCCATGTCAGCATCGGGACGTCGTTGATGGCGTCCCCGGCGACGGCGACCTCGTCCGTCGAGATCCCGTCGACGGCGCACAGTTCGGCGAGCGCACTCGCCTTGGACACACCGGACGCCGCCATCTCGACGTACGGCGCACCGGAGTGCGTCAGTTCGACGCCGTCGACGCCGGCGGCCACCGCCGCGCGGTACAGGTCCGCGCTGGGAACCTCGGGGTGCCGGGCGACGATCTTCACCATCGGCTCGTCGATATCGGGCAGCAGTTCCGACAGCATCATCTCGTGCGGATGCCGGTGGTGGTCGGCGAACTCGCACAGTGCCGCGTACGCCGGTTCGGCGACGAAGCGCGTCGGGCCGATGTTCGCGAATACGACACCGGGCATCAGCGTCCGCACCCGGTCCATTGCCGCGGCGGCCGACGCCATCGCGATGGTCGTCGTCGCCGTGATCACCGGGGTGCCGTCGGCCAGGTCGAGGACGACCGCACCGTTCGCGCAGATCGCCTTGCCGCGGAATCCGCACGACTGCGCGAGTTCGTGCACCGAATGCCGGGCGCGGGCCGTGGCCCACACCACCTCGACCCCCGACCGTCGGGCATCCTCCATCGCCTGCGCGGTGCGCGGGGAGATCGTGCGGTCCGATCGCAGCAGGGTGCCGTCGAGGTCCGTCGCCAATAGCCGAATTCGGGTCACCTCCGCATGATGCCAGGCGGCGCATGTACCCCTCACGACCCCATCGCAGTCGATAGCCTGGACAGCATGAGTCCTCGAGTACCCAGCATCGTGCTGAATTCCGGAACCATCGTCCCCCAGCTCGGCTTGGGGGTCTGGCAGGCCGACAACGACGAGACCGAACACGCCGTCGGGTTCGCCCTGGACGAGGCGGGCTACCGGCACATCGACACGGCCGCCGCGTACGGCAACGAGGAGGGGGTCGGCCGCGGCATCGCGAACTCGGGAGTCCCGCGCGAGGACATCTTCCTCACCACCAAGTTGTGGAACTCGGACCAGGGCTACGAGCCAGCGCTGAAAGCGTTCGACGCCAGCCTCGGACGTCTCGGTGTCGACTACGTCGACCTGTACCTGATCCATTGGCCGCTGCAGGACGACGACCGCATCCTCCGCACGTGGGACGCGCTGGAGAAGATCGCCGAGTCCGGGCGCGCGAAGGCGATCGGTGTGTGCAATTTCGAACCGCGCCACCTGCAGTTGCTGATCGACCGGGGCGGCGTCGTCCCGGCGGTCGACCAGGTGGAGTTGCACCCGCATCTGGCCCAGCAGGAGATCCGGACGTACGCGGTCGAGCACGGCATCGCCGTCGAATCGTGGAGCCCGCTCGGCGGCACCAGCAACTCGGGGTGGGGCGACGACTCGAAGCCGAACGTCCTGCTCACCGATCCGATCATCACGCGCATCGGCGACCGGCACAGTAAGAGCCCTGCCCAGGTGCTGATCCGCTGGCATCTGCAGAGCGGGCTGATCGTCATCCCCAAGTCGGTCCACGAGTCGCGGATCCGCGAGAACATCGACGTGTTCGATTTCGAACTCAGCGAGCAGGACCTCAGCGAGATCGAGACGATGGACGACGGCGCCCGCGTCGGAGCCCACCCGGACGAGTTGAACATCGGCGCCCCGGAATAGGCGCTTCGCGCCCGTGCGCGGTTAGCGAGTCCAGAGACTCCTCAACCACGCACGGGCGCGAAGCGCCTACAGCTTGACCGGCATCTCCTCGAGCCCGGACACGAAGTTGGCAGGACGACGCCGCAGCGGGGTGTCGTCGACGAGCATCATGTCGGGTAGCCGCGACAGCAGTTGCTCGAACATGATCTTCGCTTCGAGCCGGGCGAGTTGGTTGCCGAGGCAAAAGTGGGTGCCGAAGCCGAATGCGACGTGCGGGTTCGGGGACCGTCCGATGTCGAACACGTCGGGGTTGTGGAATACCGCCTCGTCGAAGTTGGCGGATTCGAACAGCAGCATCATCTTCTCGCCCTCGCGGAGGGCGGTTCCGAAGAAGTCGACGTCGCGGGTGACGGTGCGGCACATGTTCTTGATCGGCGACGACCAGCGCAGCATCTCCTCGACCGCCGTCGGGATGCCGTCGGGGTCGTTCACGAGACGCGCCTGCTGTTCGGGGTGGCGCAGCAGTTGTTCCATGCCGCCGCTGAGGACGTGCCGGGTGGTCTCGTCGCCGCCGATGAGGATCAGCAGGGTTTCGCCGACGATGTCCGCGTCGCTCAGCCGGTGCCCGTCGATCTCGCTGTGCACGAGGATGCTGGTGAGGTCGTCCGTCGGGTTCTGCCGCCGTTCCTCGATGGTGCGGAGCGTGAATTCGTTGAACGCGAGGTAGGCGTTGGCCTGTGCCTGCAGTCCTTCCGGGGTGGCGTTGCTGCCGAGCGCATTCATCAGGTCGTCGGACCACTGCAGGAACAGGTCGCGTTCCTGGGGGCGCACGCCGAGCATGTCGCCGACGACGGCCATGGGCAGCGGCGCCGCCAGATCGCGCACGAAGTCCACTTCCTCCTTGCCGCACGCGGCGTCGATGAGGTGGTCGCAGATCTCGCGGATCCGGCCGACCTTCGCCTCCACCTGTTTGCGGGTGAAGCCGGCGTTGACGAGTCGGCGATGCTGCAGGTGCTGGGGGTCGTCCATGTCGATCATCTGGGGCAGCGGGCCCACCCCGGGCCGGATTCCGCCCGCGTTCGAGAACAACTCCGGATCGCGTTCGGCGGCCAGGACGGCCTCGTACGACGCGGCGCCGAGAATGCCGCCTGTCCGGTACACCGGTTCGTGGGCGCGCATCCAGGCGTATGCCTGCCGGGGGTCGCCGAGTTCGCCCGAGTAGAACCGTCCGTCGATGAGATCGAATTCCGGCCTGTCCGTCATCGAGACGCTCCTCCGCATTGAATCCCGCCGTTCGTGCCCCGATAATAGAACGTGTTCCTACTATGACGCAGAGGTATAGCGGCAGTTTTCACAGATCCACGGCTCGAGAATTGACACGAGTTCTATTACCTGGAGGTGTGCGTGGTTACCAACGACGGCAGCAGCGGGCTCGCGAAGACGTCCGTGCTCGTCACCGGCGGCGGCAGTGGCATCGGACTGGGCATCGCCACCGCACTGGCCGCCGAGGGCGTCCACGTCACGATCTGCGGTCGGAACGAGGAGAAGCTGGCACGCGCGGCGGAGCAGATCAGCGCCGACAACCCGACGGGGACGGTCGACGCGGTGACCGCCGACGTCACGAACGAGGACGACGTCGTCCGCGCGGTCACGAAGGCGAGCGAGCGCACCGGGCAACTCGACGGCGTCGTCACCTGCGCGGGCGGCAACGAGACGGTGGGGCCCGTGACCCAACTCGACGTCGACGCCTGGCGCAGAACCGTCGATCTCAATGTCACCGGCACGATGCTGACGATCAAGCATTCCGCCCGGGCACTGGTCGCCGGGGGCGGCGGTTCCATCGTCACCATCTCCTCGATCGCGAGCAGCAACACCCACCGCTGGTTCGGCGCGTACGGCCCGTCGAAGGCGGGCGTCGACAACCTGACGCGACTCGCCGCCGACGAACTCGGGGCCAGCAACGTCCGCGTCAACTGCATCCGCCCCGGACTCACCCGCACCGACCTCGTCGCGCTCATCACCGACGGCGGACCCGTCCTGGACGACTACCTGGCCAACACCCCGATCTCGCGGGTCGGCGAGGTCACCGACATCGCCGCGCTCGCCAAGTTCCTCCTCGGCCCCGACTCCACCTGGATCACGGGTCAGATCATCAACGTCGACGGCGGGCAGATGCTGCGGCGCGGCCCCGACTTCGGGTCGATGTTCGAGCCCATGTTCGGCGCCGACGGCCTGCGCGGGGTGGTCGCGCCGTGACGTCGCATCAGGTTCTGGGCAAGCAGGTCGACATGCCCGTGGAGATCCGGGCGGCGTCGGCGTTCACGGCGATGTATTCGGTGTCGACCGCCGCGGCCCAGTCGCTGATCGACTACACCGGACTGGAGATCCTGCAGTTCCGGCCCGGGCGCGGCGTGTGCGTCCTGGTGTTCGTCGACTACGTGGACGGCGACCTCGGCCCGTACAACGAATTCGGGGTGTCGTTCCTCGTCCGCGACCACCGGGCCGCCGGGACCTCGGTCCCGCAGGATCTGAAGGCGCTGGCCCGGGGCCGGGCCGGGGCGCTGATCCACCACTTGCCGGTCGACGGCGACTTCACCCTGGCCGCCGGCCGCGGCATTTGGGGCTTCCCGAAGGTCCTCGCCCATTTCGACGTCGACCACTCCGGCTCCGTCAAACGTGGGTCGGTGAGCCAGGGCGGTCGGCTGATCGCCCAGTTGAGTGTCAAACAGGGAATTCCGGTGCCGGGTTCGGGCGCGAGTGCGTCGCTCGCCGCCTATTCGCACCTCGACGGACTCACCCGGTTCACCACCTGGGACATGAGCCCGACCGGCGTCCGCTCCCGGCCGGGAGGCGCGGAACTGAAACTGGGCAGCCATCCGATCGCCGACGAACTGCGGTCGCTGGGACTTCCGAAGCGGGCGCTCCTCACGTCGTCGATTCCCGAACTGAAGATGACGTTCGGGGACGCGCAGCCCGCCTGACCCGCAGGTGAGTGGCAAAGTGTGCCCCGGCACGCTTTGTCACTCACGTGGGGTTGCCGCCGAAAGGACGACCGGTAGTGCAGATCACACGACGCAGCGTGCTCGTGGGCGCGGCCCTGACTCCGGCGAATTCCTGGTCGGCGTCGGCATTTCCGACGCCACCGGGCCGGTCGCCGACGTCGGGATGATGGGCTACTCCGGCAGCGACGTCCCGCGCGGCCCGGCACCTCGCGACCTGTCGCAGTTCCAGCCGTATTTCGGTCCCGGCATCGACCACGACGAGCCACCCGCCGGCCGCGCCTTCGGCGACATACTCACCCAGCCGGCCGCGAAAATAGCTCCGGGCCAACAGGTCACCGTCGAGTTCGTCACCGGACACCCGCGCAACAACCCGCGCCGTGGGGGAACGTTCTTCGAGATCCAGCGCCTGAGCGGAGACCACTGGCTCCGGCACGCCGACGACGGCGACTGGTCGACCAAGTACCACTGGACACGCACCGAGCCCCACCGGTCGGTCGCGCGCATCACGTGGGACGTTCCGCCCGGAACGCCCGCAGGCCGATACCGGGTGCAGCACTGCGGCGACAGCCGGAACGCGGCGGGAGCGGTCACCTCGTTCACCGGGACGTCGAACGACTTCGACGTCGAGTAGCCGCCCCGACGACCCCGGACGCCCGACTGTCCTGGACGCTAGGACAGGTCGAGCGCGGTCGCCACGTCGAGGAAGTGCCGGATCGCCGGGATCTGTTGCCGGTCGGCGCGATACGCGACCGACACCGTCGATACCGCCTGCGCGTCGGAGAGTGCGACGTACCGCAGGTCCGGGAGGTGCAGGGCCCGGAGGCTGGCCGGAACGATGGTGACTCCGGTGTTCGCCGCCACCAACCCGAGGAGGGTGGGAAACTGGACGGCCTCCTGCGCGGCCTCCAGCCGGAAGCCCGCGTGATGGCACAGGGCGGCGATGTGGTCGTACAGTCGTGACACCTGGCCGCGCGGAAACGTGAGGAACCGTTCGTCGCGCAATTCCACGAGCCGCACCGACTCCCGGGCGGCGAAGGGATGCGACGAGTGCATCGCCACCAGCAGAGGCTCGCGGGTCAGCGGCCGGACCACGATGCCGTCCGCGCGGTCGACTTCGCGGACCAGCCCGATGTCGAGGATGCCGTCCGCGATCGCCGACAGCTGGCGGTCGGTCGTCGACTCGGACAACTCCACCTGAACTCCGGGCCACTCCTTCTGCAGGGCCAGCATGGTCGCGGGGACGATCCGCAGCGCCGCGGAACTGACGAAACCGATGCGGAGCAGCCCCACCTCCCCGTGCGCGACCTGTTCCACCGCGGCGAGCGCGTGATCGGCTTCCGCGAGGACACGCCTGCCCTCGTCCAGGAGTACCCGACCCGCGTCGGTGAGCTCGACGCGTCGCGTCGTCCGCTCGAACAGGGTGGTGCGCAGTTCTTTCTCGAACTTGCTGATCTGCTGACTGAGCGCGGGCTGCGCGATGTGCAGGCGTTCCGCGGCGCGCCTGAAGTTCATCTCCTCGGCCACCGTGACGAAGTATCGAAGCTGCCGCAGTTCCACCCGATTGATACTTGCAACTTATCAGTCGGTTGACAATAGGTACTTCTGCACGGTGGTCGCCGGGCCTAGCGTTGAGGGCACCGAATTACCAGCCCTTCGAGGAGTCAGCAGTGGAGCACCATCTCACCGCACCAGACACGGACACCCGTCTCCGCCACCTGATCGGCGGCGAGTGGGTGGACGGCGACGGTCCGGTCGCAGCGACGACAAACCCGGCCGACGAGACGGTCGTCGCGGAATACCATCCGGCCGACAGCCGGCTCCTCGACGCGGCGGTGGCTGCCGCGGTGTCGGCACGCCGCGAGTGGGACGACCGCGGAATCATCGCACGCGGACTCGTCCTCCGCCGGGCGGCCGAGATCCTCGCCGAGCGTGCCGACGCGATCGCGGAACTCATGACCCGGGAGCAGGGAAAGACGCTCCCCGAATCGCGGGCCGAGGTGGGAGCCGCCGTCGAGACCCTGCACTACCACGCGGCGCAGGCGCGCAACGCCGACGGCGCCACGTTCCCCTCCTCGCATCCCGACGAGGTGATCCGCACGGTCCGCCGACCGCTCGGCGTGGTCGCCGCGATCACCCCGTGGAACTTCCCGCTGCAGATTCCGGCGTGGAAGCTGGCGCCGGCGCTGCTGTGGGGCAACACGGTGGTCTGGAAACCGGCCAGCGACACGGTCGCGGTCGCGGCAGCCTTCGCCGAAGTCCTTGCCGCAGCGGGTGTTCCGGCCGGAGTCGTCAACATGATCCTGGGCCCGGGGACGATCGGCGCCGAACTGGTGGCGCGGGAGGAGATCTCGGGAGTCACCTTCACCGGATCGGTTCCGGTGGGCAGGTCGATCCAGGCCGCCGCGGTTCCGCGCGGCGCGAAGGTTCAGATGGAACTCGGCGGGCACAACGCGGCAATCGTGCTCCCCGACGTCGATCCGAGGGAAGCAGCGGCGGTCCTGATCGCCGGGGCGATGGGTAGCAGTGGCCAGAAATGCACGGCGACGCGGAGGATCATCGCCGTCGGCGACGCCTATGACGACCTCGTGTCCGAACTCGTCGCACGGGTCGAGCAATTGGTCGTCGGCGACGGGCTTGCCCCGGAGTCGCAGATCGGTCCGCTCGTCTCCGCCCGCGCGGCAAAGGAAGTGACGGCCGCGATCGACCAGGCGCTGTCCGAGGGCGCGGAACTGCTGGGGTCTGCACCACTCCCCACGTCGGGTGCGGCCTTCGTGGCCCCGACGCTGCTCGCCGGCACGCCGGCGCTGACCATCAGCCGGGACGAGGTGTTCGGTCCCGTCACCCTCGTCTTGCGTGCGTGCGACCTCGACGAGGCCATCGACCTCGCGAACGCGACGTCGTTCGGTCTCACCGCCGCGGTCTTCACGTGCGACGAGCGGGCCGTCCGCCGCTGCATCCGGGACCTCGACGCCGGCCTGATCAAGGTCAACGCACCCAACACCGGGTCCGAACTGCATGCTCCCTTCGGCGGACTCAAGGATTCGTCGTTCCCGGCGCCCCGTGAGCAGAATGCCGCGACGAGCGCCGAGTTCTTCACCTGGAGCAAGATCGCCTACTCCCGCACCGGAACACCGAGGAGCGAGGCATGAGACCGACCGAACTGCTGCGGCGGACGCAGACATCCGCCCGGTCACCGAACAGGTTCTGGACCCGGCCGACATGGGAGCCGCCCGCTACACCCGGCACAGCTTCGCCCGGTCCTTCCTCAGAACCGCGGCCGCCGAGAACTGGCGGGTCGAACGCGAGCGGTGGGACGTCGACGCCGACGGCCGCGGCGAGGTCGTGTACCGCGTCGGGATCGGCGCGCGGGAGGTGAGATTCGTCGTGTTCTCGACGACCCTCGCCGAGCGCGACCGAACCGACCGCGTCATCGCCAAGGCCTGGGACGTCACCGCAGCCCTGATCGAGGGGCCGCTCACCGAGAGTCGTTCGAGCGCACTGCGAATGCAGGTGCCGCGTCAGGAAGAAGGCCGGGCGGACGACGGCACCCTCATCTGGACCCGGGCGAATCGCAGCGCACGGTTCTTCGACTACGTCGCCGATCGCCTGTCCGCGGGCGGTCAACCGGACATAAAGACGATGGGCGACGCCGCCTACATCCTGCGGAGCACCGCGTTCTACAGCAACGGGAAGTTCGGGCTGGCAGATTTCGATCGGCTCGGTGCCGACCATCCCCTGCGACAGCCGTACCGGGCACACATGCTGACCGCCTGGTTGCTGCGTGAGTTCAGCTACGACCTGGTCGAGCACTGTGCCCGGGCCCGGAACCCGCGGGCGGCGCGGCTGTCCGGAGACTGGCGACGCTACCTCGGGCTCGGCAATGCGACCGGTCTCGGCATGGTGCCGTACGTCGTCAATCATCCGCAGGTGCTCGACGCCTGGTGCGCCACCCGCGAACTGCCTCTCGCGCATGCGCTGGCGCAGACGACCGCACCCGGCGGCCCGCGCATCCACCGCGCCCGTGACCTGCTCGACCGTGCCACGCTCTACTTCGGCGAGCGAGCAGACATGTCGACCGCGCCCTTTGTCACCTGCGGCGAGCTTGCCTCCCAACTCGCCGTGCTCCGGGACCTGCTGTCCGAGTACATCGGGTCGGGGACCGTCGGCGGGACGCCGACCGACCACGCCTGGCGGGCGCTGCACGACCGGGCCGCGTCGATCGGCGCGGAGGCCCGCGGAGTGATGGACTCCGTGATCGTCGAGGTCCATCCGGAACTCGACACCGAGGTCGATGAATTGCTGTGCTGCGATCAGCGGCTGGCCGTCGAACCGGCGCAGACCTGCGCCGAACTCCGCGCCGTCCTCCGGGACCGTTACGCGTGGGTGCAGCGGTTCGACTTCGACGATCCCGACGAGCAGGCCCATTTCTGGTTCTCGTCCGAGTACAAGGAGGAGCCGCGCCGGGGACGCCGCGGTGTCGATCCGGGCGAGCACGTCGAGCATCCGATCGATGTCGCCCGATCCGTGACCGCCCTGGAACGCGATCTGGCGTCCGCCCGCGACGAGACCACGGTCGCCGCGTTTCTCGTCGAACATCCGCGGCACCGCGGCATCGTCGCCCGCGTGCAGACGCTCACCGGCGTCCCGTACGCGGAGGCCCACGACAACCTGCTCGCCCGGAACTTCCTGCCCCTGAATCTGCAGCGCTTCCAGCTGGCGATGTACGGGATGGACAACTACATGCCGCAATCGACCGACTGGCTCCGGGTGACCCTCTACTCGGGAGCCCCACGGGCCGAAGACGTCGCCGCCGGGGTGGACGACGACTGGATCTTCACCCGCAAGCCGCGAAAGGACGCCTAGTGCACACGCTCACACACTCCGACCTGCTGGTGGTGGACGGACTCCAGTTGACCTCCTCTCGGCAGTGAACGACCGAGATTCCCCTCGGAACTCACGTCCCGAGGTTCCTGTTTCACCGACAGTCGCCACCCCACACGTTATGTGCGAGGCGGTCTCACACCGTCTCCGCAGGCTGCCACCGCCAGTCCGACGGCCAAAATATTCCTCGCAGCATTCACATCCCGATCATGGACGACGCCGCACCGGCACGCCCACACCCGCACATCCAGCGGCATCGCCCCGGCGACCTCCCCACACACCGAGCAGGTCTTCGACGACGGACAGAACCGATCGACCGCCACCACCCGCCGCCCGTACCACTCGGCCTTGTACTCGAGCATCGACCGGAACTCCGACCACCCCGCATCCGAGATCGCCCGCGACAACGACCGAATCTTCACCATGTTCCGCACACTCAGATCCTCGATGGCGATCACTTGATTTTCGCGCACCAGCCGAGTGGAAAGTTTGTGCAGATAATCGCGACGCCGATCAGCGATCCGACCATGAATCTTCGCGACCTTCAGTCGAGCCTTGACCCGATTACGCGATCCCTTCTCCTTCTTGGCCAGCACCCGCTGCGCCTTCACCAACCGCGCACGGTCCGCGCGCTCATGGCGCGGGTTGGTGATCTTCTCCCCCGTCGAGAGCGTGTAGAGGCTGGTGATCCCGGCATCGAGCCCGACCACCCGATCGGACGGCTCGAGTTCGGTGATCGTGTCTTCGACGAGGATCGAGATGTGGTACTGACCGCGGGCATTGCGCGACACCGTCACCTGCGACGGCACAGCCCCCTCCGGCAGTGGCCTCGACCACCGAATATCCAGGGGTTCGGCCTGCTTGGCCAACCGGACCTGCCCACCCCGGTAGGTGAAGCAGTTCGAGTAGTAGGTCGCCGAATCCTTCGACTGGCCCTTCCTCTTGAACTGCGGGTAGCGGGTCTGCTTGCGCCAGAACTTCTCGAACGCGCCCTGCAACTGCCGCAGCGATTCCTGCAGCGGCCCCTTCGACGGCTCCGCCAACCACGCGGTCTCGGTGTCCCGCTTCCATCCGGTGAGCATCTTCGAGGTGTCCGCGTAGGTGACCCGCCGTTGCTCCTGCGACCAGGCACGCGTCCGCTCGGCCAACGCCCGGTTGTAGACATACCGGGTGCACCCGAACGTCCGAGCAAGCTGTTCCGCCTGCACCGCAGACGGATAGAAACGAAACTTGAACGCCCGCTTCACCACCCTCCCCGCCATGCCCCAGACACTAGCCACACGGTCCGACAAAGTCGGATCGGCTACCCCGGCCCTGAAGGACCGGGTTTGCGCCGAAAGACTCACGGATCAACAACTGGGACCGGAAAGTCCTCGAAGAACTACGCGCCGGTGGGGTCACCGGCGTGAATGCCACCTGCGCGGTGTGGGACGGTCCGGCCGACACGCTCGGCGCCGTCGCACAGTGGTATCAGCTCGCCGCCGAGAACGACGACATCGTCACCCTCGCGGAAACCTCCGACGACATTCGCAACGCGAAGCGGGACAACCGGATCGCCGTGCTGCTCGGGTTCCAGAATTCCTCCCCGTTCGGGGACGACTATCGCATGGTGGAGATCTTCCACCGGCTGGGGGTGCGCGTCGCGCAGCTCACCTACAACATTCAGAACCTGGCGGGCGGCGCCTGCTACGACGAGCACGATTCTGGACTCACCGCGTTCGGACGCATCATGATTGCGGAGATGAATCGGGTCGGCATGCTCGTCGACCTCTCCCACGTCGGGAACCGCACCTGCCTGGACGCGATCGACGCATCGCGCACGCCCGTCGCGATCACCCATTCGAACCCGACCTGGTTCGTCGACAGTCCCCGCAACAAACCGGACGAGGTCATCGACGCGCTGGCCGCACGCGGCGGTGTGATCGGCTGCTGCCTCTACCCGAACGTCCTGGGTGGGGAAGCCACGTCCAGCGCTGATTTCGCGGTCATGGTCGCGCGGCTCGTCGACCAGATCGGTCCCGACCACGTCGCGATCGGTAGTGACTGCACCCGCAACTGGTCGGAGGACTACGTCGCGTGGTTGCGGAACGGTCGCTGGCGACCGCCCAGCCAGAATCCGGTCGAACCCGAGTGGCCGATGTGGCCGAACTGGTTCTCGGGCCCGGCGGACTTCCCGGTTCTCACCGAGTGCCTGCAGAAGGTCGGCCTCGACGACGCGACCATCGCGAAGATCCTCGGCGAGAACTGGCTGCGGATCTTCGACGACGTCTTCCCCGGACTGCCCGAATCACAGGAACGCCGATGACCGACATGCTCACCCACACCCTCGAAGACGACACCGCTCTCACGCCGGGAAACCGAATCAGGCTGGCGGTACGAGAGGTTCGCGAGACGGCGTTCCGCGCCCTCTACGCCGCAGGCGTCAGCGCGGGCGAGGCCGGTGGCGCGGCCGACGTCGTGACGGCGATGCAACTCCACGCCCGCAACGGCATCGACACGCTCCTGGCGACGATCGCCGAACTCGACTCACCGGCCGGGCCCGCCGACGTCACGCTGACGAGAGGCCCGGAAGTCGACATCGTCGAGCGGTCACCGCGGAGCGCCCTGCTCACGGGTCCGCCGGCGGTCGATCTGGCCCTGTCGCAGTCTCGTCCGGTTCTCCTGCCCCGGATCGTCGATCACGAGGCCGTCGCCTGGTACGCCCTGCACGCCGTCTCCCGGTCCGGTGCCACGTTGCGCCTGATCACGCTCGACGACGGTGGGCACCCGGCCGGCGCGACCGTCGTGACGGAGGCGGGCGACATGTACCGCGACGCCGCCGCCGCGGCGCTCACCACCGGCGTACCGGCCATCGCGGGAACGCTCCTCCAGACCGCACCGCCCGCTGCACACCTGTCCCGTCCCGTCCACACCGCCGCCGAACGGGAGACGCGTTACCGCCACGCCGTCTCCTACGGCGTGTTCGTCGACGCCGCGACGTGGTCGCGCGCCTACGAACTCGGCAGGCGATTCCTCGTCCCGGAGGCACATTCGTGACCGATCAGCGTGAACTCGTCCCACATCCCGCGGGCACCGAGCGACCGTACGCGCGGGCGGCGGTGTTCGCCGGCACCATCTGGGCCTGCGGGCAGATCCCCACCACCGCGGACGGACGGACCCCGACCGCGATCGGCGACCAGGTCCGGGTCGCGCTCGACAATCTGGAGGCCACCCTCCACGCTGCGGGCGGTGGCCTGCACACCCTTCTGAAGGCCACGGTGTACCTGGCCGACCTGTCGGAATTCGACGAATACAACACCGCGTACCTGGCCCGGCTGGACGGCATTCCCCTGCCGCCGCGGACGACTGTCGAGGTTGCTCGGTTCCGCGGCGACAAGCGAATCGAGATCGACGGGATCGCGGCCGTCGACCCGGCGAATTGATAAGCACAGAGCATGAATTGGTAGGAGATTGGTAATTCCGCGCCGCGAATTCTCTTCCTACTGTGGCAGCAACCACATCACGTGGGGACACACCCTCAAGCCCACACCCCCGATGGGATTCCTCAGATGAACCTCGACACCACCGTCTCCGCCCGATCGGGCGTCACACTGGACAGCGCCAGACTCAACGGCTTTCACGCCAAGCTCGCCCTCTTCTCCTCGGGCGGCCCCTTCCTCGACGGCTACATCCTCAGCATCATCGGCATCGCGATGGTGCAGATCCAGGCACAGTGGGACATGAGCGCACTGTGGGCCGGCCTCATCGGATCCTCCGCGCTCATCGGGGTGTTCCTCGGTGGGGCCGTGTTCGGTGCGGTGACCGATCGGATCGGCCGGAAGTTGATGTACACCATCGACCTGATCGTGATCATCGTCTGTTCGGTGTTGCAGTTCTTCGCCGCGGACGAGATGCAGTTGTTCATACTGCGCTTGATCATCGGCATCGCGGTCGGCGCCGACTATCCGATCGCCACCGCGCTGGTGACGGAATTCGCGCCGAAGGCGTGGCGCGCCAAACTCGTCGGCGGCCTCAACGCCATGTGGTTCGTCGGTGCAACGGCAGCCGCGTTCGTCGGATACCTGCTGCTCAGCAACCCCGACGGATGGAAGTGGATGTTGCTCTCCTCCGCGGTTCCCGCCACCCTGATCGTCGTCGCACGCACGAGCATCCCCGAGTCTCCCCGGTGGCTGCTGAGCAAGGGGCGGTCCGACGAGGCACTCGCCGTGCTGCGAAAGACGATCGGGACGGATGCCACGCTGGACGACCTGCCCGACGAGGAGGGAAGCACGTCCATCCGCGGATTGATGCGCGGCGGATACCTGAAGCGCGTCGTGTTCATCTCGATCTTCTGGACGTGCACGATCGTGACGCTGTTCGCCATCTACGCTTTCGGCCCGCAGATCCTCGAACTCTTCAACCTCGGTTCCGGAAATCTCGCCCACATCGGATACGGCCTCATCAACCTGTTCTTCCTGATCGGCAATGTCGTCGCACTGCTCCTCGTCGATCGACTGGGGCGACGGCCGATCCTGATCTGGGGTTTCGTGCTCTCCGGTCTCGGACTGCTGTTCCTCGCGATCAAGCCGGACGCGGGCCTGTGGGTGATCGCATTCGCGTTCGCGATCTATGCGCTCTTCAACGGCGGACCCTCCATCCTCGAATGGATCTACCCCAACGAACTGTTCCCCACCGAGGTGCGGGCCACCGCCGTCGGCCTGTGCACGGGAATCAGCCGGATCGGTGCGGCGATCGGCACGTTCGCCACCCCGTGGGCGCTGTCCAACCTCGGACTCTCCGCAACGATGTACATCGCCGCGGGCATCGCCGGAGTGGGCGCACTCGTCAGCTTCCTCATGGCCCCGGAGACTCGGGGAACGGACCTGAGCGACGCGGCGTCACTGCGCTGAGTTCTCCCCGAACACGCCGCTGCTGCCGGGCGCCAGTCCCCGGCGGCAGCGGCGCTTCCATGTCCCCGCTCACACCGGCCGCGCGGTGTTTTCCGCACCACATGTCTGCCGCGCCACATGTCCGCTGCACGCCAACGTATTTCACGATCGACCGTCACATCACCGACCGTGCGAGGAAACCGCTTCGCAATACGGCGGGTCGACAGTGGGGGCATGAACGATCCCGTGAGAGAACCCGGAGTTCACGTCAACGCGTGCGAGGCGTGCGGCCGGCTTCCGCATCCCCGCCGCGTCCGGCTGGCGCTGGCGAAGCTGTGCGCCGTGTTTCCCGTCGAGCTGTTACTCCACGCCTTGGTCATTCATTTCCACGTCTCCTATCTGATCACCGTCGCGGTTCTCACCGTCACCACCACCGTGTTGGTCATCTGGGTGGTCGAGCCGTCGGCGATGCGGCTCCTCGGCGGGTGGCTGCACGGTCCCGCGGACGGTAAGCACGGCCACCTCGTGACCGGACAGTCGCTCTGGCGCATCCGTGTCCGGGTGAGCGATCGCCCGGGGCAGCTGGAATCGCTGGCCCGCAACCTCGCGGAGCTGGACGCCAACATCCTGACCGTGCACGTCCATCACCTGGACGGCGGTTCACTCGACGAATTGATCGTCGGGGCGTGCCGGGACACGTCGCCCGAGGCGCTGTCGAATGCCGTTCGCGCAGGCGGCGGTCACGATGTCGGCATCTGGCCGGCATCGGCGCTCGCCCTGATCGACGGCCAGACCAAGGCGTTGACGTTGGCGTCGCGGGTGGTGGCCGATCCGTCCGAACTTCCCCTGTCGATCGCGGAACTCCTCGGGGCCCAATACGTCGATACGCGCGTGAGCGACGTTCCCACCACGGCAGCGAGTGTCGAGATCCCGTCGGGTGATGAGCTGCTCATCTTCGTGCGGTCGGCGGACGAGCCGTTCACGCCGGCCGAGATCGCCCGGGCCCGGCGCCTCGGCGAGCTGGCGCAGAAGACACGGGAGATGGCGGTGTAACGCCCGCAAGGACGGTCATTCGCACACAATTGCACCCCAACACGAGCCGACTTCCGTGACAGATCGTCAATGTGTTTGACATACTTGAACTAATGACTACCCGGACAATGTTTCACGGCTCTCACAAGGATGCGATCTCGATGCGAGATAACCAGTCCGCAGCCTCCGCCTTGCAACTCTACTGCGCCTTTCGACACCAGCATCCGCGCAGCGTGATGCCCTCCGACTACGTCACCGACTGCGGTTTCCGACTCGGACGTTGGCAGGATCGCCAGCGCGTGGCCCGCATGCTGGGCACCCTGCCGCCCCAACGCATCCAGCAACTCGACGCGATCGGCTTCCTGTGGAGCGATGACGCCGTCCCGCTCCCGGCCGTGTCACCGGCCGACAGCAAGCGGCGACGAATGCTCACCGCCATCGCCGCCTACCGCGAAGAGCACGGCAACGCACTCGTTCCTGCGAACTACGTCACCGCCGACGGAGAACAGGTGGGCCAGTGGCTCTATCGAGCGGTGAAGAAGTGGCGGGCCGACGCGCTGCCGGACGAAGAGCGTCGCCCGCTCGTCGTGCTCGGTGTCTCCCCCGGTCCGCGCCCACGAGGGCCGCGGACCTCGGCTTCGCACGTCGGATAGGCATTCCGCCGTTCGAAATGGACGGAGGACCCCCCCGGGACAGTCACGGACCAGTCATGCTGTTTCCGTCGAATGGCAGGTTCACCCTTGGGTACTTGCAGTACTTGTCTCACGGTTCCGAACCCGTTCAGGTGGCGGGCTTCTCCCGATCGCGGCGTCGGCGCAGGGTGAGTTGCAACTCGAGGAGCAGGCGATCGGAGGCGTCCTGGAGATCCACCCCGACGATTTCCTCGACGCGGCGGATCCGGTACCGCAGGGTGTTCGGATGCACCTGCACGGCCGCCGCGGCGCTGCGGACGTCGCCGTAATGCGCGAGGTAGCTTTCAGCACTCTCGCTCAGGTTCGACGCGTGTGTGGTGTCGTACTCGAACAGGGCATCCAATCGTGGATCGTGAAGTTCGGGGTGCTGATCGACGAGGTCCAGGATCTCGCCGAGCAGCACCGCGGTGCGCGATTCGGCGAGGGTGGTCACCCGCCCCTCCGGGAAGGTGGCGGCGGTGCCGTCGAGGACCCGGTCGACCTCGGTCCGCGCGCCGGCGACGTGCCCGAGATCCATGACCGGGACGGCGATCGCCGCCCGGAGGACGATCGACCGTTTCGTTTCGAACTGGTCGACGAGTTGCCGGGTCCAAGCGGAGACGGTGTTCGCCGATTTGTAGCGCGGCAACAGCACATACGCGCGGTCGCCGATGATGGTGGCCACCGAGTCGCGGCTGAAGGAACTGGCGTGCAGGCGCAGCATGCTGCCCGATTCCGCGAAGTCGCCGATCGGCGCTGCCGTGTCCGTGGCGGTCGGAGCGAACCCGACGACGGCGGCCGGGCCGGTCACCGGCAGATTCAGGGCACTGGCCACCGACGGGACGTCCACCCCTCCCCCGCGCGCACCGAACAGCCGTTGGATCAGCAACGCCTCCGTGGACGGGGCGTTGAGGGTGCGTGAGATGATCCGTGCGGCAATCGCCGACGCACCCCGCAGCACGTCGGCCGCGTCCGGCGTCAGTGGTGCGTCGCCCTGCTGCACCCAGATCGAGCCGAGCTGCCGGGACACACTCGCCCCTTCGGTGGTTTCCCGGATGCTGACCACCAGCCGCCGCTTGGTACCGAGCTTCGGGTGTGCCGGGACGTCGATGACCTCGTCGCTCTTGCGAAGCCGGTCGAACACGCCCCATTTCCGCAGCACGCGCAGATAGTCCCGCGGTCCCTCGCGGCCGAGGATCGACAGCATCCGCAGCTCGTCCGCCGACTCGTCGGACGACGAATACGCCAGCACGCGCGACTGCGCGTCCTCGATCGACACCATCCCGCCGGAGTTCTGGGCCACGATCTGGGCGAGTCCGAACAGGTCGGTGTCGGTGGCCAGCAGTTCCTGGTCTCCCAGACCGGCCTGCAGCCGACGGGAACGGTCCAGCATGCGCTGCACCAGGGGAAACACATGGTCCCACCGGGCCCTCGGGTGCACGGCCACCAGCGCGACACCGGCGCGGCGAGCCGCGGCCTGAAGTGCGCGCGGGTCGACTGCCGTTTTCGACATC
Organism: Rhodococcus sp. ACS1; assembly: GCF_002300155.1. Classification (NCBI taxonomy): domain Bacteria; kingdom Bacillati; phylum Actinomycetota; class Actinomycetes; order Mycobacteriales; family Nocardiaceae; genus Rhodococcus; species Rhodococcus sp. ACS1. The sequence goes on along the minus strand of NZ_NSDZ01000005.1, from coordinate 802,676 downwards.
ACTGCGCGCGGTCGCTGTCCCGGTGGCCGCTGCGCAACGCGATCGAACCAGCGCACCGCCTCGGCCTTGCCGACCCCGACGTGCAACAGCAGGTCCGGCAGCGGAGATTGCGATTCGATCTCGGCGGCCAGATCGGTGCCGTCGACCAGGGCGACCGATTCGAGGACGACGTCGTCACCGGCGGGAGCCTCGACCAGTTCGACGACCGCGGTGTCGAGAGCACTGAGAAGCTCACGCAGAGTGATGATCTCGACCTCGTCCGGTGCCTTCTCCGGGATCGGAGATACGGGTCGATCGCGGCGGCTCATGGTGATGTCTCCAGTTCGGAAATCGAAAAGCAGCTTGGCCAAGCGTACAACTCAGTGAACCATAATTTGTTCGGCTGACTCATCAACCAGCGGCTTTTCCGGTGTTCACTGTGACTAGTTCGTTGCGGCGGTCCACTCGCCGCCACATCTCGTAGGAGGTTTCATGGACGCCGTCACCACCACCCCGCAGCCGGTCAACGAGCCGGTCGGCAGTTTCACGCCGGGCAGCCCCGAGCGTGCCCGACTGCAGGCCAAGCTCGCCGAACTCGGATCGAACCCCACCGAGATCCACCACGTGATCGGCGGGCAGCACCGACGCGGCAACGGCCCGACGATCGACGTGGTGCAGCCGCACCGGCACGCCGCGGTGCTGGGCACCTTCACCAACGCCGGCGCCCGGGACATCCAGGACGCCGTCACCGCCGCTGCCGCCGCCGCCCCGGTATGGCGAGCCCTCTCCTTCGAGGACCGCGCCGCGGTGTTCCTGCGCGCCGCCGACCTGCTGTCCGGTCCGTGGCGCGAAACACTCTCCGCCGCAACCATGCTCGGCCAGTCCAAGACCGCGTACCAGGCCGAGATCGACACCCCCTGCGAGCTGATCGACTTCTGGCGGTTCAACGTCCACTTCGCCCGGCAGATCCTCGCCGACCAACCCATCTCCTCCCCCGGCGTGTGGAACAAGGTCGAATACCGCCCCCTCGAGGGCTTCGTCTACGCCATCACCCCGTTCAACTTCACCGCCATCGCCGGCAACCTGCCCACCGCCCCCGCACTGATGGGCAACACGGTGATCTGGAAGCCCTCCGAGACACAGGCCGTCGCCGCGTACTGGACGATGAAACTCCTCGAGGCCGCCGGCCTGCCGCCCGGCGTGATCAACCTCGTCAACGGCCCCGGCGCCGCCGTCTCCGACGTCGTCCTCGCGGACCGTCGCCTGGCCGGGATCCACTTCACCGGCTCCACCGCCACGTTCCAGCACCTGTGGCGTCAGGTCGGCACCAACATCGCCCACTACGACTCCTACCCGCGCCTGGTCGGCGAAACCGGCGGCAAGGATTTCGTCCTCGCCCACAGCTCCGCCGACCCGGACACCCTCACCACCGCCCTGATCCGCGGCGCCTTCGACTACCAGGGCCAGAAGTGCTCCGCCGCCTCCCGCGCGTTCGTCCCGAAATCGGTGTGGGCGAAAATGGGCAACGACTTCATCGACAAGGCGTCGACGCTGACATACGGCGACGTCACCGACTTCTCGAACTTCGGCGGCGCCGTCATCGACAAGCGGGCCTTCGACCGCAACGCCGACGCCCTCACCCGCGCCAAGGCCACCCCCAGCCTGACCATCGCCGCAGGCGGACACGCCGACGACTCCGTCGGCTACTTCGTCGACCCCACCGTGCTGCTCGGTGACGACCCCACCGACGACGCGTTCCGCACCGAATACTTCGGGCCGATCCTGGCGGTACACGTCTACGACGACTCGGCCGCCGGATCCTTCGACACCGTGCTCGACCTGGTCGACAAGGGCTCGAAGTATGCGCTGACCGGCTCGATCATCGCCGACGACCGCACCGCCGTCGCGAAAGCCACCGAGGACCTGCGATTCGCGGCCGGCAACTTCTACATCAACGACAAGCCCACCGGCGCCGTCGTCGGACAGCAACCCTTCGGCGGTGCCCGGGCGTCGGGCACCAACGACAAGGCCGGCTCCCCGCAGAACCTGCTGCGCTGGGCGTCCGCCCGCACCATCAAGGAAACGTTCGTCCCCGCCACCGACCACCACTACCCCCACCAGGACATCTGATGGCCGCCTCCGATCTGCTCCGTCCGGCGCTGCTCGCCGCCGCCCGCTCCCCCCGCATGGAACGCACCATCACCAAGATCCCGGTGACCCGCAACCTCGTCGACCGGTTCGTCGCCGGCGAAACCGAGGACCAGGCCGTTGCCGCGACCACCTCGATTTTGGACTCCGGCCGCTACATCACCATCGACCATCTCGGCGAAGACACCACCGACCTCGCCCAGGCCAACAACACCGTCTCGCACTACCTCACCCTGCTGTCCTCGCTGGCGCAATTCGCACCCGCCGGTGCGCACACCGGTGAACCGCGCAACATCGAGGTCTCACTCAAGTTGTCCGCGCTCGGTCAGTTCCTGCCCCGGGACGGGCACACGGTGGCCCTGGAGAACGCACACAAGATCTGCACCGCCGCCGAGGAAGCCGGGGCATGGGTCACCGTCGACGCCGAGGACCACACCACCACCGACTCGACCCTGTCCATCGTGCGGGAACTACGTCAGGACTTCCCGTCGCTGGGCACCGTGCTGCAGGCATACCTCAAGCGCACCGAGGCCGACTGCCGGGACCTGTCCGGGCCCGGATCCCGGATCCGGCTGTGCAAGGGCGCCTACAAAGAACCGGCCTCGGTCGCGTACCAGGGCAAGGCCGCCGTCGACGACGCCTACCTGCGGTGTCTGCAGATCCTGATGAACGGCCGTGGCTACCCGATGGTCGCCTCGCACGACCCCGCCATGATCAACGCCTCACTGCAGTACGCAGAGGCGAACGGCCGCGACGTCGACGAATTCGAACTCCAGATGCTCTACGGCATCCGGGACGCCGAACAACTGCGGCTCATCGGTGAGCAGCAGCACCTGCGGGTCTACCTCCCCTACGGCGAGCAGTGGTACGGCTACTTCATGCGCCGCCTCGCCGAACGCCCCGCCAACCTGGCCTTCTTCCTGCGCTCGCTGGCCTCGACGAAGTAGGCCGAGACCACACCAGTAAATTAGGTTAGGTTTACTTCGTGATAACGTTCACGCGCTTCCTCGCGTGCACGTGCTGATCGCTCTTTTCGTTCGACAGCCGGGATCGACGCCCGAGTGGGGCGCTGATCCTGGACGAACAGAAAGCATGACGAGCGTGAGAACATCCGTGGGCCGAATCGGCCTCGTGGCCATCACTGCAGTACTGGCGAGCACCCTGGCCGCCTGTGGGCAATCCGAAACCGTCGACGACTCCGGCGCCGCGTCGACCGGCGAGGGCAGCACGAGCTACCCCCTCCTCCTCGACAACTGCGGACAGCAGGTCACCGTCGACGCCGCGCCGCAGCGGGTGGTGTCACTGGACCAGGGTTCGACCGAAATCCTGCTGTCGCTCGGCCTCGCCGACCGGCTGGTGGGCACGGCGTCATGGACGGACCCGATCCGCGAGAACCTCGCGGAGGCCAACGCGTCGGTGCCGCGGCTCGCGGACAACGCCCCGACGTACGAGGTGGTCCTGGACGCCGATCCCGACTTCGTGACGGCGTCGTTCGGCCGGCATTTCAAGCAGGGTGGCGTGGCGGAGCGCGCCCGGTTCGCCGAGACCGGAGTCGAGTCGTACCTGTCTCCCACCGATTGCGACAACGGGGTCAGCATCAACGGCGGCGGCAAGCGCACGAACCCGCTGACGATGGAAGCGCTGTACCAGGAAATCGGTGAGCTCGCCGCGGTGTTCGACGTGACCGAGCGCGGCACACAGCTGATCGACGAATTGAAAGAACGAGAAGCCGCCGCACTGGCGTCCATCGAGAAGTCGACTGTGTCGACGGCATTCTGGTTCGCCGACACCAAGAGTCCGTACGTGGCCGGCGGTCTGGGGTCCGCGAGCCTCCTCGCCCGCTCCGTCGGTGCCACCAACGTGTTCTCCGATCTCACCGACGACTGGTCGCCCGTGGGCTGGGAGATCGTGGTGGAACGGAACCCGGACGTCCTGATCCTCGGCGACCTGCTCCGCAACCGCTTCCCCGGTGACCTGCTGGCGGACAAGATCGCGTTCCTCGAATCCGATCCGGTGACGCAGAACCTCGACGCGGTGCGCAACAAGCGGTACATCGCCCTGCACGGCGCCGAGATGAACCCGTCCATCCGCGCGGTCGACGGCCTCGAGAAGGTCGCTGCCGGCCTGCGCGATCAGAAGGTCCCGTCCTGACCGCCACCCTCGACCACGCCGACACCGGTGTCCCCGCACCGGTTCGGCGGCGGTGGGTGTTCGGGACCCTGATCGCGGCCGGCGGGATCGTCGCGCTCGGACTGTCGATTCTCGTCGCAGTCACGCTCGGACCGGCGGACGTCTCACTGGTCAACGTCCGCGACGTGCTGCTCAATCACACCGGGCTGGCGGATATTCCGGTGCGGCTGTCGAAGAACGCGATCGTGTGGGAGGAGCGCCTGCCCCGGGCACTGGTCGCCGCCGCGTGCGGCGCCGGACTCGGACTCTGCGGCGTCATCATGCAGTCACTGCTGCGCAATCCCCTCGCCGATCCATTCGTGCTGGGGATCTCGTCGGGTGCGTCGACCGGCGCGGTGGTGGTGGGTGTGCTCGGGGTCGGTGGCGCCGCGCTCGGACTGTCCGGAGGCGCATTCATCGGCGCACTGGTCGCGTTCGGGCTCGTGTTGCTGCTCGCCCACATCTCCGGCGGCAACAACGACCGTGTCATCCTCGCGGGCGTCGCGAGCACCCAATTGTTCTCGGCGCTCACGTCGTTCGTCATCTTCGCGTTCGCCGATTCCGACGAGACCCGCGGCGTGATGTTCTGGCTACTCGGCTCCCTCGAGGGCGTCCGCTGGGACGACGTGACCCTGTGCGCGATCGTCGTGTTCGCCGGCACCGCCCTGTGCCTGCGCTACGCGTACGTCCTCGACGCCTTCTCCTTCGGCGACGAGGTGGCAGCGTCGCTCGGCATCGCCGTCGGCAAGGTCCGCCTCCTGCTGCTGGTGGTCACGGCGATCATCACCGCGACCCTCGTCAGCGTCGCCGGGGCGATCGGCTTCGTCGGACTCGTACTCCCCCACGCCGCACGATTCCTCGTGGGCCCCACACACAGTCGGCTGATCCCGGCGACCGCGGTGATGGGCGCCGTCTTCATGGTGTGGGTGGACGCCGTCTCCCGGGTCGCGTTCGCACCCACACCGCTGCCGGTGGGTGTCGGCACCGCCCTCGTCGGCGTTCCCGCGTTCATCGTCATCCTGTCCCGGCGAAGGAGAGCCCAGTGACACTCCACGCAAACGGCGTCACCTGGAATCGTGGGGGCGCACTGGTCGTCGACGGTGTCACCGTCACACCGGCACAGGGTGCGACGGTGGGTCTGCTCGGACCCAACGGATCCGGCAAGTCCTCGCTCCTGCGCCTGCTGAATGGCGTCGTCCGCCCCACCTCGGGTGTCGTGACCCTCGACGGCAACGACCTCACCACCGTGCGTCGCAAGGACATTGCGCGCGCCGTCGCCGTCGTGAGCCAGCACGCCGACACCGACGTCGACATCAGTGTGCGCGACGTGGTGCGACTCGGACGCATCCCGCACCGTGGAACGTTCGGCGGCAACCCGGCCGCCGACGAGGCCGCCGTCGCCGCCGCTCTCGAGCACACCGGCCTCTCGGCGAAGGCGGATCGTCTCTGGCACAGACTGTCCGGCGGCGAGAAGCAACGAGTGCAGATCGCCCGTGCCCTGGCGCAACAACCGCGCGAGCTGCTCCTCGACGAGCCGACCAATCACCTCGACATCCATCACCAGCTGGAGTTGCTCTCGCTCGTCACGCGGCTGCCGGTCACGAGCGTGATCGCCCTGCACGACCTCAATCTCGCCGCCATGTTCTGCGACACCGTCATCGTGCTGAAGGAGGGTCGCGTCGTCGCCGGCGGAACCCCCGCCGACGTGCTGACGTCGGACCTGATCGCCCAGGTGTACAACGTCCGGGCCGAGGTACTCGTCGACGAGGCCAAGGGGCGGTTGTCCATCCTGTTCGAGCCGGGTCCGGTTCCCGTTCCCGTCCACTGAGGAACGACAACTCGTGACGGAGACGGACACCCGCCGGCGCTTCGTGGGTCGATGGTCGCTGCTGAGCAGTCTGGCCGCGGCGACCCCGGAGGTCCGGCTGCTGGTCCTCACCCAACTCGCGTTCAACGTCGGCTTCTTCATGGTGCTGCCCTACCTGTCGGTGTACCTGTTCGAGGATCTCGGTCTGCGGGCGGCGTTCGTCGGCGCCGTGCTCGGTCTCCGCACCTTCTCGCAGCAGGGGCTGTTCTTCGTCGGCGGTTCGCTCGCCGACCGCTGGGGCGTCAAACCGGTGGTCCTCACCGGTTGTGTCTGCCGCATCCTCGGTTTCGCCGGGTTGGCACTGTTCACGTCCGTGCCCGGGATCGTGGTCGCGACCGTCCTGACCGGGTTCGCGGGCGCGCTGTTCTCGCCCGCTGTCGAATCGGCGCTCGCCACGGCCGCCGGCGGAACCGAGGACGGGGGACGGTCCCGGGTGGACGCGTTCGCACTGTTCAACGTGTGCGGGCAGATCGGGTCGTTCGCCGGGCCGCTCGTCGGATCGGTCCTGCTGCTCGCCGACTTCTCGGCCGCGTGCCTCTCCGCAGCCGGGGTATTCGTCGCGATCCTGCTCGCGCACCTGCGGTGGCTGCCGTCCGGGCCCGGCGTCCACGCCACCGACAGCTGGCGCGACGGCTGGCGGGAAGTACTCGGAAACAAGCCGTTCCTCCTCTTCGCCGCGGCGATGAGCACGCAGTTGGTCGCGTACAACCAGCTGTACCTGCTGCTGCCGCTGGAGGTGGAGCGGGCCTGGGGCTCGCAATCCCCGCTCGGCTGGTTCTTCGCCCTGTCCTCGGTATTCGTCGTCGCCGCCCAACTCCCCATCACGAAACGGGCGCACACCCACGCCGCGCTTCCCCTCGGCCTCGCCGTCATGGCCGTCGGTTTCGCCGTCATGGCCGTCGCCGTCCCCGCGCAACCCCGCGGGATACCCGGACTGATTCCACCCGCCGCGTTCGTACTCCTGCTCGCACTCGGCCAGATGATCGCCATGCCCGTCGCACGAGATGCGATTGCCCGCATGGCCTCCGGCCGCCGGCTCGGAACGTACTACGGCGTGTTCGCCTCCATCGGTGGAGCCGCCGTCCTGCTGGGATCCGTCGCCGTCGGCGCCCTGATCGACGCCGTGCCGTCCACCGGGTGGCCCCTCGCCGCACCGTGGTGCGCTGTCGGAGCACTCCTCACCGGCAGCGCACTGACCGTTCGTGTCGTGTTTCCTGCTCGCCGACGGGACGAGGCCACCGACTGAATCCGGCGCCGATGTCGTCGGGAGCGGTGTCCTCGCCGAGTCGGGGGTCGGCGTCGAACTTCATCGCTTGTCCGGCGATGTCGTAGGTGGGCCAGCCGGGATCCCCGTGCGCTGCGAAGTCGAGCCAGGTTCGGTGCATCGCGCGGGTGAGGGCGTCCGGAGCGTCGTCGCCGATGAGGCCGCGGCATGTCTGTGTGGTGTCGAAGACGAAGGGAACGTCGAGGCCGTGTGCTGCGCCGTGCAGTGGTGATCGCCATGCGAATTCGTAGACGTAAGCGGGGCCGGGGTGACGGTGCGCGGTGCGGCGGCTCGGCGACCGGAACATCAGGTCCGTGTAGGCGGCGGTGAGTGCCTGCGCGGGGGTCACGGCCGGGTCGTGGAGACGGTGTCGTTCCAGGAGCGCTTCGGCCTCGGGGTAGGTGGCGGCCAGTTCGGCGACCGCGTCGTCCGCGTCGAAGGCGGCGAACCCGTCGGCACCGAAACCGAGGTTGGCTTCCTCGAGTGTCGTGCCGATCAACAGCTCGCCGCCGCGCGCGTGGGTGCTCGGGACCCCGACCGGGTCGGGGAGGACGTCGTCCCCCGTGGTGGGGAGGAACAGTGCGCGTCCGTGGCCCGGGTCGAAACCGTTGTCGTCGCGCAGGTCTGGGCGGGGTGCGGTTCTGAGCAGGGCGCCCTGCGCGCGCAGCAGGTCGGGGGCAGAGCATGCTCGGAATGCGTCCGCGGTCGGGGAGGTTCCGAGCCGGGCGGCGACTGCCTTCGTGAGTTTTTCGGTGAGCGCGAGCGGGCGGGCCATCTCGTCGTGTCCGCTCTGGACGATCGCACGCCGGAACAGGCCGGCGGCCGGCGGGGAGTGCAGCAGGAACGCGACCGAGGTGCCGCCGGCCGATTCGCCGAAGACGGTGACGTTGTCCGGGTTCCCGCCGAACCCGGCGATGTTGTCGCGAACCCAGTGCAGAGCGGCGATCTGGTCGCGCAGTCCGATGTTCGTGATCTCACCGGGCAGCGCGAGGAAGCCCTCCGCGCCGAGTCGGTAGTTGACGGTGACCAGGACGACGCCGTCGCGCGCGAACGCGGTGCCGTCGAACGCCGGGGCGGCACCCGAACCGATCATGAACCCGCCGCCGTGGAGGTAGACCATCACCGGGAGCCCGCTCGTGCCGGGGTCGGGTGTCCAGACGTTGAGATTGAGGTAGTTGCCGTCTCCGGTTACCCATCCGGGCCCGACCAGCGGCGCCAGACACGCCTGAGTGGGATGCAACTGCGGCTGGGGTGCGGTCGCGCCGTAGCCGGTGGCGTCCCTGGTCCCTGCCCATCGTTCGGTCGGGGCAGGCGGTGCGAATCGGCGTTCGCCCGCCGGGGCTGCCGCGTAGGGGATTCCCAGGAAGCGGGCGACCCCGTCGGTGTGGTCACCGGAGAGTCGCCCCGCCTCTGTATTCACGGTACGGACGGTCATCAGCGACGTCCCCTTTCGTGTGGCCAGGCCGAGGGGGTCGTCCGAATCGGTTCCCCTCGCCCCAGCCTGCCACGGGGCTTCGATGCCGGCCGAAATGCGTCAGGCCTCGAGGCCTGATCCACCGTGGCAGTCCGAGATGGTCGGCGGCGCGGACAGGAACGGCCGCAGCTCGAGCCATTCGTGGATCGGCTTCCCGCCCGCACCCGGCGCCGCCGACAGCTCGCCGGCCAGTTCGAGCGCCCGCTCGTGGGTCTCGACGTCGATCACCATCCAGCCCGCGATCAGGTCCTTCGTCTCCGCGAACGGGCCGTCGGTGACCGGCGGCCGTCCCTCACCGTCGTAGCGGACGAACGTCCCCTCCGGAGCAAGCGCCTGACCGTCGACGAACTCCCCGGTCCCCTCCAGCTTGGTCGCGAAATCCTGCATGTACTGCACGTGCGCCGAGATCTCCTCCGGCGTCCACTCCGCCATCGGCACGTCGTTGACCGCCGCCGGCGCGCCGCGGTAGTGCTTGAGCAGAAGGTACTTGGCCATCATGTTCTCCTCGGTACGGGTGCGACCCATTCTGGCCGCATTCACCACAGGGACGGAGCCGATCACCGGTTCTCGACATCGTCTCCGGGACTATTTTCGATCGAGGCGATCGAGCCAGTTGCCGAGCAGCGGGGCGAGCAGTTCGGGCCGCTCGTGCACGAGCGCATGACCGGCGTCCTCGATGACAGCCAGGGCGGCGTGCGGATAGCGCTCGAGCAATTCACACGCGTCGGCGTACCCGGCGACCGAATCGCGCCTGCCGGCCACGATCACCGTCGGCCCCGGGAACACACTCGACCCGACGTCGACCGCCCACCCGGCGAAGATACGTCCGAGCGCCTCCTCGTCGACGAGCGTCGAACCCGGCACCACATGGTCGCGGTAGCGGCGAGCGGTGGCCCGGGTGTGAACGACGAAGTACTCGTCGAACCCCGCCCACTGCGCAGGGTCGAGTTCGTCGTAGGCATCGGCGTCCCGACGAACCACAGTGTGGTCGGGTACGTTCCGCGACCGCTCGCCGACCGGACACAACAACGCCAGACCGAGCACCACGTCTGGCCTCTGCGCGGCTACACCGCGAGCCAGATAGGCGCCGTACGAATGCCCCACCAGCGTCACCGGGCCCGCCCCGAGGCCGTCGATGAAGTCGCCGAGCAGCGTCACCACATCGTCGTTGCAGGTCAGCCCGTCTGCTGTCGACAGGCCCATCCCCGGCAGGTCCGGGTAGATCCGCCGGTACCCCGTGCCCGGGACGACGGCCTCGATCGCCGCCTCGATCTCACGATGATCCACGCCGGCGCCGTGCAGGGCGACAATCGGCACACCACCACCGTGCTCGACCCAATGGACCACGGCTTCGTCGATCCGGCGCTCCATGGCAACACCCTAACGATCCATGGCGTCCTCACCGATCCGCGCCGCCCACACGGGTCGCGCGGGAACCGCGGGGTGGAGAGATCCGCTAGCCGGTGACCGGTACCCGGGCGCCAAGCGTGGTGGCGGCGCGACGGACTTCGGGGATCAGGTGCGCGATCTGGGCGTCGTCGAGGGCGTCGGTGGGTCCGGTGACGCCGAGGACGGCGACGAGGGTGCCGTCGGCGGCCCGGACAGGAGCGGTGACGGAAACGATGCCGAAGAGGCGTTCGCTGACCGAGACCGCGAAGCCGTCGCTGCGGATCTTGTCGAGCTGGGCGGGCAATTCGTCCTTCCGCAGTGTGCCGCCGCCGGCGAGGGGGACGTCGCCGATGCCGGCGAGGATCGTCTCGAGTTCCTCGGCGCCGAGGTGGGCGAGGATGGTCTTGCCGGCGCCGCCGAGGTACAGCGGGAGGCGCTCGCCGACGGGAAGTATGTAGTTGAGCGGGTGTTCGCTTTCGACTCGGGCGATCAGGACTCGCGAGTTTTCGACCCGCACGTACATCGACGCGGTGAAACCGGTGTTGGCGGCGAGTTGTTGCAGCGTGGGCTGGGCGAGGACGCTGAGCGGGTTGGTGACCATGAATGCGTGGGCGACCGCCAGCGCGGCGGGCCCGGCGGTGTAGGTGTCGCCGATCCGCGCTGCGTAGCCGCGGTCGAGGAGCACTCCGAGGATGCGCTGGACGGTGGCGACGTGCAGGGAGGCATGCCGGGCGACCTCACTCAATCGCAGTGGCTGCTTGGCGTCCTGCAGGACGCCGAGGACGTCGAACGCGCGGTCCAGGGAACGCATGTTGTTGGTCGGCACCGCCATTTGTCCTCCTCGATGGACCCACTTTCGATCGAACTTATCATTGTGCGAGAACGGTCAGCGGATGGCGGTCGCGTTGCACGGTGAACCCACGCCACCGACGAAGTTGAGCGGTTTCACGGTGACGAGGGCGTCCCAGGTACCGGTGCGGCGGCTGTCCTCGACGAGGGCCGTGAGGTTCCACAGTTCGCCGAGTGGGACGCCGAGTTTGCCGATCAGTTCCTGGTGCATCATGCCGGCGTCCTCGGGAGCGGACTCGGCGAAGGGGCTGCCTGGGACGACGGGCAGGACCTCGACGGCAAAGGTGTCGGTGCCGAACAGGGCGATCTTGTTGTCCCACAACCATCGTGCGAGTTCGCGGCTCTGTGCGAATCCGGTGGAGCGGCGGCCGGCGCGGACCTCGTTGCGCTGGTCGTCGGTGGCGGTCAGGTACCAGTGCGCCCAGCCGGTGTGGACGAGGATCAGATCTCCGTCCTGGATCCGGGTGTTCTGACGGTCGAGGGCGGCGTCGAGGTCGGCGGCCTGGACCGCCGGTCCGCGAACGTGATCGAGTGGGGTGCCCCGGTCCGCGAACAGCCCCTCGAGGTCGAGGAGCAGTCCGCGGCCGACGATCGGGTTCTGTGACCAGGCCTGTATTCCGAGAGCGGGGGCGTTCTCGGTGACCTGGCCGTCGGGGGTGCCGTCGTAGAAGCCGTGTCCGGACACCCGTCGGTGGCGCAGCCCGTCGAGGTGACTACTGGCCTGCAGGTAGAAGCCGTCGAGGAGGTCGTCGCGGGATTCGGCGTGCGCGGAGACGATGGTGTGCTTCGGCGCCGTGCGCGACCGCGCCATCGGCGGATCGAACGCGCCGAGCGGATGGTCGAGGGCGAACACGGCTCCGCGGCGGACGAGCTCCGCGGCGGCCCGGACCTGTTCGGGGCCGGCGAAATTCGCCGTCCCCCGGTCGGGGTCGTCGAAGACTCCCCAGCTCGACCCCGCCGGGGCGCCGTCGGTGCGGGCGCACAGGTCGGCGTAGGTGGAGTCGGGGCCGATCGTGCTCACGGGACTGGTCATCCGACGTGCTCGGCGGCGCGGGCGGGAGAGTCCTCGTTTCCGAGGGCGTCCTCCTCTCCGCCGTGGTGGAAGTACGACAGTACGAAGGCGAGTAGTCCGGCGATGCCCGCGGCGCCGTAGGCGTAGGGGGCGAGCAGTTCCTCGACGTGGGTGACGATGTGGCCGTCACCGAGGATCAGGCCGACGGTCTGGCCGAGCACGATCGCCAGTCCGCCGAGCAGGAATGCGACGACGCTGATGCGGAAGAGGGTGGAGAAGCTTTTCTGGAACATGACGTGTCCTGTCGCGAGGGTCAGACGGGGAGGAGGCCGAGGGCGATGAGCACTCCGATGCCAAGAATGGGGACGCAGTAGTACTTCAGGAGCGGCATGAAGATCTTCGACGGGTCGATCCGGGCGATGCCGGAGGCGACGTAGATCGGGGCGCCGGACGGCGGGGAGGCGCCTTCGGTGGACGCGAACACCAGGACGGCGGCCGCGGCCACGGGGGCGGCGATGCCGGTGCCGACCAGTGCGGCGACTGCGACGGGGCCGACCGAGGCCATGGTGGCGGAGGCGGTCAGCGGGATCGCGATGATGACGATGATGATGCCGACGAGGATCGCCATCAACCAGGACGGTGCGCTGAGGCTTTCGAGCATCGCGGTCAGTTGCTGAGGCAGCTTCAGCTTGGCCAGCACCGCCGAAGCGGAGAACGCGGCGACGATGGTGATGCCGATGACGCCGAACTGGGGTGCCGCGTCGCCGAGGACCTTCCACCAGCCCGTGGTGGTCTTGGGCAGGTGCCGGCGGCCGAGGAAGAGCACCAGCAGGATCATCAGGACCGGGATCCAGGTGATCAGGCTCAGGGCACTCGACATCACCAGGTCGGTGTAGTGCGCGATGGGGGCGGCGATCGGCCCGCGGGTGAGCAGCAGCGGGATCACGATCGGGACGAACAGCAACAGCGAGGTCCAGCCGACGCGCAGACTCCGCTTGACCGGGATGCGGTCCTCGGGGGCGATGGGCTGCAGGCCGTTCTTTCGCACCAGGTAGTAGCTCAGCACCAGCCGGTAGCCGAGGCACCAGAGGCCGGCGATCGCGAGCGGGACGATGATGTCGTCGGCGGCCATCATGCCGGTGACGGTGCTCGACCCGACCAGGATGAACATGGTCGCACTGAACGGGAAGGTCACACCCATGCCGGCGCAGCCGGCGACGACGGTGGCGGACAGTTCACCGCTGACGCCGGAGCGTTTCATCCACGGCACGGTGACCGAGCCGACCGCTGCGGTGACCGAGGCCCCGACGTGGGCGATGGCACCGAACATGCCGCCCGCGACAGTGGAGGTGTAGATCGGGCCGCCGCGCAGCCGTCCCAGGAAGGAGTTGAGGATGTCGATGAGCCGGTCCAGCACCGGCGTCTTCGCGAGGATGAAGCTCATGAAGATGAACGCCAAACCGGCGAACGTCACTTCCTCCTGCATCGAATCGACGAAGCCGTCCCACATGTATTTCGGGGCGTCGCGACCGGCGAACGCACCGACGACGACGAACCCGACGATCATCGCCTCGCCGATGTTGCGTTTGAGGACCGCATTCCAGAAGACGATGGAGGCGATGAACGCCAGCAACGCCCAGATGGCGATCATGATGCGACCTTGCGCGCGGCGATGATCGCGGCGCGGCGCTGCGCCTCGTCGGCTTCGACCGCGCGGCCACCGGCGAGGCTGGTGAACGCCTCGGCGGCCGGGACGATGATGACGCCGTCGTCGTCGGCGACGACCAGATCGCCGGGGGCGCAGACGACACCGCCGACCGCGACCGGGACGTCGATCTTGCCGGGGCCGTCCTTGTAGGGGCCTGCCGGGTTGACCGCGCGGGCCCAGACGCCGAACCCGATTTCCTGCAGGACGTCGATGTCGCGGGCGGCGCCGTCGATGATCATGCCGACGCAGCCGCGGGAGCGGGCGCGTTCGGCGATCAGTTCACCCATCAGGGCCCGATTCTGGTCGCCCTGTCCGTTGATGACGATCACCTCACCCGGCTGCACCTTCGCCAGCGCCTCGTGCAGCGCCTTGTTGTCACCGGCGCGGGTCCACACCGTGCGGGCGCGACCGACGATACGTGCACCCTTCCACATTGCGTGGATACCCGAATCGACCATTCCCATGCGCTGGCGGGCGTCGCCGATGTTGGCGACCGGGAGCCCGGCGTAGGAGTCGAGCAGTTCGTCGGCGGCGCGGCCGTTCGCATCGGCGAGCGTGCGGTGGGCCTGTGCCGTTGCGGATGTGAGGACCGGGCGGACGCCGAGCGTGTCGAGGAGTTCGACCGAGGCGGTCGCCTCCACCGAGCGTCGTGCGGCGTGCTTGCGGGTGCCGTCCCGCAACCGGTCCAGGGCCGCGAAGCTGCCGGACAGCTCGCCGGCGATCTGGGCACGCACCCACTGCTCGGCGTCGGCGGCGATCCCGGCATCGACCGATTCGACGATCAACGCGCCGAGGCCCTTCATGAACGTGCTGCGCAGCAGCTTGCGGTTCGAGGCGTCCCCGGGGGCGCTGCCGATGTCCTCGACCGAGGCGCCGAGTTCCTCGAAATATGCTGTTGCCGATGCTGATCCGTCGCCGCTGATCACGAGCGCGGTGCGCGCCCCGTTGGCGGGAACCGAGCCGACGACTGCGACGTCGGCGAACGAGGCACCGGCTGCGGTGACCACGTGGGCGACCTGCGCCTTGATCTCGGCCGCAGCGGCATTCATGTCCGCAAAGCAGACGCCGTCCGACAGATGGGGGGCAGCGTCGGTGGCGGCCCGCACGGCCACCTTCGCACTGGTCAGGCTGAGCACCAGATCCGCGCCCCGGACGGCGTCGGCGACGGCGTCGAAGCGCAGCACCCCCGCCGGGGTGGCGGTGTCTGCCGGGTCGAAGCCGGTCACCTCCCAGCCCTTCGCGAGGAATCCCGACGAGTAGAGACTTCCGGCTTCACCGAGCCCGAGAACAGCGACCTTCATGATTTCCTCTCATACCGTGATAACGTCTATCACGTGATGGAGTAATCGTGGTCACAGAGGGCGGTGGTTGTCAAGGCGCCACAGCTCCCGAGAAGTCGGATGGAACAAGGCGCGGGCACCACAGGCCACGCGCCATTTCGGCATGTCAGCGATTGCGGGGAGACGGTCGTGAGACCCGACGGGCGGCCGGAAAATGGTTGGCGGGCACGACGCCCGCACTGCTAACGTTCGGGGGACCGTGACTTCGAGCGAGGAGGTGAGACCCATGAACGCAGTACGCAGGTGGGTGCTCCCCCTCTTCACGGCCGGGCGATCGACGTAGATGTCGCCGGGAGCGCCTCGACAACAAGGCAATCCCGAAAGGCAACACCATGCACTTCACCTCTGAGGCATCGTCGAACGGTGTCATCGAACGAACCTTCACCCTGGGCGAGATCACCGGCGTGCTCTGGTCACCCGCATCCGGAACAGTCGGCGCACCGCTGCTGCTGTCGGGGCACAGCGGCGGCATGCACAAGAAGGCGCCCGGACTGGTGGCCGGCGCACTCCACTGCGTGAGCACCTACGGGTACACCGTCGCCGCCATCGACGCGCCCGGACACGGTGACCGGCCGCGGAGCCCTCAGGATCAGCGGTGGGGCGACGCGATCCATCAGGCCCGGGCGGCGGGCGAGCCGATCGCCCCGATCGTCATCGACTACAACGCGTCGCTCGCGGAGCGTGCGGTGCCGGAATGGCAGGAAACCCTCGACGCACTGCAGGCGCTGCCCGAGATCGGCTCCGGAGCGCCCGTCGGCTACGGCGGCATGACGTTGGGTGTCGTGACCGGGCTGATGTTGGCAACGGTCGAACCCCGGATCGCCGCCCTGAGCATCGGTGCGGTCTTCGTGGACGACGCTCTGATCGAGACGGCACGAAAGATCACCGTCCCGGTCGAGTACCGGATTCCGTGGGACGACGAATACATCGACCGCCGAGCCGGTCTCGCGTTGTTCGACGCCTTCGGCTCGAGGGAGAAGACACTGCACGCCCACCCGGGCGGGTACAACCAGGTGCCCGAGTACGAGCGTGACAGCTCGGCCCGGTTCTTCGCCCGCCACCTCCGCCGGGCCGGCATGGCACCGGCCTGACGTGACCGGTATCGGCGGCCGGACACCCAGCTCGGCCGCCGATATCGATGTCGCCCTTCCGGATCCGCACGATGCCCGGCGTAGATTAGGCGTGCAGTGTGAAGCCGATCCCGCGGACGGTGTGGATGAGGGGCGGGATGCCGCTCGATGCGAGCTTGCGGCGCAACGAGCTGACGCACATGTTGAGCACGTTGGTGCGGGCTTCGCCGGGATAGCCCCAGACGGTACGGAGGAGGTGTGGGCGGCTGACGACACGGCCCGCGTTCTCGGTGAGGATGCCCATCAGTTCGAATTCAGTTCTGGTCAGGAGAATTCGGGCGTCGTGTATTTCGGCTGCCCTGCGCGCAACATCCAGGGCGATGTACGCGGGGTGTGACGGATTCAGTGCCGGGGGTGCGAGGCGCCGGAGCAACGCGCGTAGCCTGGCGATGGCTTCATCGTGGACAACCGGGGCAATCAAGACGTCGTCGGCGCCCGCCTCGAGGAACTCGCACACGCTGTCGGAGCCGGTCGGTTGCGGTCCGGTGATCACCACGATGCCGATGTCCGGTTCTGCAATTCTGACGTCCCGTAAAACCGCGAGGCCGTCGAAGCACGGGACTCGGGAGTCGATGATGACGACATCGGGTCGCTCAGGCGTGGACTGCACGGCTGCTCCGCGGATCACGCGGAAGCCGGCGTCGGCTGAGAGCCGGGTGATGAGTGACGCCTCACCGTGTGGTGGGAGGGCGAGGATGATCGCTGGTGTCGAGGCAGGAGTGAGCGGTGAGGTCATTCGCGATGTCCGAGGTGGTGTGTGGGTGCCGGCTGGGGCACGCCCCGCGACTGTGTGGGCGGCGGAGTAGGGGTGAGGGTCAGACGAGTTCGGCCTGGTAGTCGATGTCCGGACGTAGTGCCGCCCAGCCGAATCCCAGTGCCGCGCAGAGCGGGATCAGCAGCAGCAGCCATCGTGCGACGCCGCCCTGTCCGCCGAGCAGGACGTCGTAGTTCTGCACGGCGAGCCATCCGACCACCGCGAACCCGAGGAGTGCGCCGGCGGGTGCCACCTTGGTTTTCCAGATGCTCGTCTCCAGGCGGGTGCGGACGAAGAAGGCGATGATCGACGCCGAGGTGAGGGCGAGGATCACGATGAGCGAGACGGTGCCCAGAGACAGCAACCAGCTGAAGGTGACGGTAATCGGGTCCGCGCCGGCGACTTCGAAGACGGCGAGGATGATCGCGAGCGCGACGCCGACTACCAAGGCGGCCGCAGCGGGGGTGCCGGTCTTGGCGTTGGCTTCACCGAGGCGGTGCGGCAGCACCTTCGCTCGTCCCAGCGCATAGAGGTAGCGGGAGAGCATATTCTGGAAGCCGATGAGCATGGCGATGAAACTGGTGACCACCAGGATTTCCATCACCGTGCTCAACCAGGCACCGACTTCGGACTCGGCGATGGCGAACACGAATCCGGCCGGGTCGTCGGTGGCGGCGGCCTGGACGGCGTCCGCGCCGACTGAGTTGCCCAGCGCCCAGGTCGTCAGGGCGTAGAAGACGCCGATGAACGCGATCGAGGTGTACACGGCGCGAGGAATGGTGCGGTGTGGGTCCTTCGCCTCCTCGGAGAAGACGACGGTGGCCTCGAAACCGGTGAAGCAGGTGATGCAGAACAGGAACGCCACACCGAGCCCCGGACCGACCAGCGCGGACGGATCGAAGGCCGCCAGCGAGTTCCCCGAGACGCCGCCCCCGAAAATGATCGCGACGTCCAGGACGACGAAGGCGGCGACCTCGAGCAACACGAGCAGCCCCAGCACCTTCAGGCTGACGTCGACACCGCGGACGGTGAGTGCGGTGACCAAGGCCAAGGTGGCGAACAGCAGCACCCACGCCGGCACGTCGACACCGAGTTTGTCGGTGATCAACTGTTGCGCGAACACCGAGTACTGGGACCACAGGGCCGCCTGCAGCGCCATGTATGCCAGGATGGCCAGCCCGGCGGCGGCAGTGGCCAGTCGTGGCCCGAATCCCTGCGCGATGTACGCGACGAAGCCGCCGGCATTGGTGATGTGCCGGCTCATCGTCACATACCCCACGGAGAAGACGACGAACAACAGGGCCGCCAGCAGATACGTCGCGGGGGCGGCGACGCCGTTGACGGAGAAGACGACGGGAGAGGCGCCGACGATCGCGGCCATCGGGGCGACTGCGGCGACGACGAAGAACACGATCGCCGCGACCCCGAGCCTGCCGGCCCGCAACCCCGCCCGCCCCTCCCCGGGGGGCTCGTTGTGACCGGTGTTCTGCGGCGGGACGGCCTGGTGGGGAGGGGTGGACATTGGAGCCTCCGAAGAAAGACATTCGCGGGGTAGTGCGGGGTGGGTGTCGCGGCGTGTTGGTGGTTGACAGTTGGCGGACGGATCCGCGTCAGGCCGTGGGTCCGGGGCGGGCGTCGTCGACGGACGGGGTGCGTTCGAATTCGCGCGCGTACGAGCCCATGGTTATGTTGACCAGGTCACCGCTCTGCTGGTCGATGCCGAATTGGATGCCGACGGTGCGGAGAGCGTTCAGGTCGACCAGGACCATGCCCTCGACGCCGACGTTCTTCTCCAGCCAGGAGAACAGGTACGTGTTCTCGCGCAGCTTCCAGTAGGTGCAGCTGTCGGTGTCCCCCACTCCCAGCTCGGCACCGCCGATGCACAGCCAGGTGAAGAGGTTCTCGTTGAGGTAGACGTGGTCGTAGACGTCGTCGCCGCTGTAGGCGTAGCGCACCCGGCGCCCGATCAGCTCGTCGGTCGGCTCGTGGGCGTCGGCCGCGGTGGCGGTGCTGCCGGCGATCTGGCCCTGGAACCACCGCTGGCGGGCGAGGTGAGGGTTGGGGCCGAGTCCGAGTTCGCCGACCGCGCCGGTGACCTGACCGGTGGTCAGATCGAGCGCCGCGCTGACGACGACCGGGTGGTCCTCGCCGCTGCGCCGGTAGTGCAGGTAGAACAGTCCGGGTTGCATCTCGAACAGTTCGTAAGTCTCGGTGCCGGCCTGCTCGCCGGTGCGCCAGCTCAGTTCTCCTTCGGAAAATGCGTGGGTGAGGGTGAACTCGTCACCCGAATCCACGAAGCGGGCGTTCAGGCTGAGTTCCCGGCCGTCGAGGGCGCGGCTGTCGGCGGGCCGGTATTCGTCGAAGCCGTCGGCCATCTCGCTCAGCGACGCCCAGTCGTCCTTGTTCCAGCTGAAGGCCGAGGTAGTGGAGGTGCTCATGGTGTCAGGTGTCCTTGAATCTGTGGAGGGATTTCCGGTGGGTCGTTCGGGGCCGGGTCAGCCGAGGTTGACCCAGACGCCCTTGGTCTCGGTGAATTCGTCGATGGCGTTGGAGCTCATCTCCCGGCCCCATCCGCTGGAACCGAATCCGCCCCACGGGGCGGCGGGATCGAGGAACGGCAGCATGTTGACGAAGACACTGCCGGCGTGGATCGACGCGGCGAGGTTGTGCGCCAGCTCGAGGTCCTTGGTCCAAATGCAGGCGGCCAGACCGTAATCGGTGTCGTTGGCGCGGGCGGCGAGCTCGTCGGCGTCGTCATAGGACAGGATCGACAACACCGGCCCGAAGATCTCTTCCCGGGCGATGGTCATGTCGTCACGCACACCCGAGAACACGGTGGGCGCGAAGAAGTTCCCGCCGGACAACTCTCCGCCGACGCGGCTGCCGCCGGTCACCAACTGCGCGCCCTCGGCGACCCCGGCGTTGACCAGCCGCTCGACGTGGTCGGCGTGCTCGGGCGAGGCCAGCGGGCCGATCACCGTCTCGGGCGACATGCCGGGACCGATCGGCAGCACGCTCGCCGCCGCGGCGATCTTCTCGGTGAACTCGTCCACCCTCTTCGAGTCGACGAAGAACCGCGTGTAGGCGGCACACACCTGACCGCTGTTGAGCAGGGCGCCCTGTAGGTTCCCCGCGACCGCTGCGTCGATATCCGCATCTCGCGCAATGACACTCGGCGCCTTGCCGCCGAGTTCGAGGGTGACGCGCTTGAGGTTGCCCGAGGCGGCGACGACGATCTGCTTACCGACCGCGGTCGACCCGGTGAACGACACCTTGTCGACGTCGACGTGCTCGGTGAGGGCCTTGCCCGCCTCGGGGCCGCCGGTCAGGCAGTTCACGACTCCGGGCGGGAAACCGGCGTCCACGCACAGCCCGGCCAGGAACACGGTGCTCAGCGGCGTCTGTTCGGCGGGCTTGAGGATCACCGTGTTGCCGCAGGCCAGCGCCGGGGCCAGCTTCCAGGCGGCGATCATCAGCGGGAAGTTCCACGGAGTGATCAGGGCACACACTCCGACCGGTTCCCGGCGGGTGTAGTGCATCGTGTTGGGGATCGACACCGCCGAGTTCTTGCCCTCAATCTTGGTGCACCAGCCGGCGTAGTAGCGGAAGACCTCGGCGGCCATGGTGAGGCTGACGGTCTTCGCGACCCCGAGCGGCTGGCCCTGGTCGCGGGTTTCGAGTTCGGCGAGTTCGTCCGCGTGCTGCTCGATCAGGTCGGCGACCTTCCACAGCAGCCGTGCGCGGGCGGCGGGCACCAGTGCCTTCCACGCCGGATCGGTCAGCGCCTGCCGCGCCGCCGCGACCGCGGCGTCGACGTCCGCTGCGCCGGCGTCCGCGACCGTGCCCAGAGGCTCACCCGTCGCCGGATCGTAGGTCTTGAACTCGGCACCGGACCGGGCCGGAACCCACCGGCCGTCGATCAGCAACTGCTCGCGCACATCCATTGTGAGAACTCCTCGAAATACTCGTGACCAGGTCACGTGACGTGAGTCTCACTCTGCTCCGGGATCTGTGGGAATGCATTGCCGAAGTCCGTACAAGCATTGACTAATCCCGCACACCTTCGGCGGCGACAGGTCAATCGAGAGCGCCACGGCCGACGGACGACGAGGCGGGGCGGGCGGCGAAGCGACAACGCACGACGACCGGAGGCGAATACCATGTCACCAGAACCTATTTGAGGGAGCACGGAGCCACGCACCTCACTCGACAAGCGTGCGCAGAAACCGGCGCAGGTGCGCGAGCGCGGCCTCGTTGAGTTCGGGGCGGTCAAGGGTGATCTGCTGAAAGATCAGTCCGTCGGCGGCCGCGATGAACAGCTGAGCCATCGCCTCGTCGCAGTCGATTCCGCCGTGCGCCAACTCCTCACGGAGGGCCTGCCGATAGGTGCCGTACAGAGACTCGACGTGCGGACGCAGCTCGGGACTGCGCCGCGATTCGAGGATCAGTTCGTACTGGAAGGCCTGCTCGTCAGGATTGACTACGACCATCCCGATCAGTCCGGCGAAGATCGCGTCGAGATCACCGGTGCCGGGCCGGGTACTGATCGAGGTGACGCTGTTCTCGACGGAATACTGCAGGGCAGCTTCGAGCAGGGCGTCGCGGCTGCCGAAGTGGTGGGCGACGAGGCCGTGCGTGACGTTCGCCTCGCGGGCGACGCCGCGGTAGGTCAGATGTCGCAACCCCTGGGCGGCGACGACACGGACGGCGGCGGCGAGCAGCGCCTGCCTGCCCTCGCCATACATCGGCGAACTCCGACCCGGTGTGGACGCAACAGCGGTCATCGGTGTCCTCCAACATCCTTTTCATCTATCCACTTGACTAGTTGTACAGCACGGGGCATATTTGTGCCACTGATCACATCTATCCATCTGGATATTTCGCCTCTCTTCGCTCGCGGTCCGCTTCGACCGCGCCATTGCCCTCGGCACTCAGAAGGAGCCCCCACCATGACGAACACGGCGGACCACGAACCGCAGGCCACACTCACTGACCGGGAGGCGTCCGGCGCAGTCGCCATCGTCACCGGCGGCGGGAGCGGGATCGGCGCTGCCACCGCGCAGGCGCTCACGGCCGTCGGCTGGTCCGTTGCGATCTGCGGGCGGCGGGCGGAAGCCCTCGAGCGCGTGGCCGACGCCACCGGGGCACATCCGATCGTCACCGACACCACCGACAAGGCCGCCGTGGCCCGCCTCGTCGAGAGCACCGTCACCCGCTTCGGGCGCCTGGACGGACTGGTCCTCAACGCCGGAGTCGTCCGCCCCGGGCCGGTCGGCGAATTGTCCGACAGCGATTGGGCGGCGATGGTCGAGACCAACCTCACCGCCCCCTACCGCCTGCTGCACACCGCCCTGCCGCACCTCGTCAGGAGCAGCGGGGCAGTAGTCGGCGTGTCCTCGGTCAGCGGGCTGCGCGCCTCGGGCGGAACCCCCGGCTACAACGCCACCAAGGCGGGACTGAGCATGTTGCTGCAGTCGGTCGCCGTCGACTACGGGCCGCGAGGAGTGCGCGCCAACGTCGTCTGCCCCGGTTGGACCCGCACCGAGATGGCCGACGAGGAAATGGCCCAACTCGGCGGTGAACGCGGCGTCGACGCGGAGCAGGCCTATCGCCTCGCCTCCGCACTCGTCCCGTTGCCTCGGCCCGCGTATGCCGCCGAAGTTGCCGCCACCATTGCGTGGCTGCTCTCCCCCGCCGCTTCCTATGTCAACGCCGCCGTGCTGCCGGTGGACGGCGGGCACAGCGCGGTCGACGTCGGCACCGTCTCCCTCGACCCACGATTCTCGCTCGCCGTCCCCATGCCCTGACGGACCACAGTGCGAACTGCTCAAATCGACGCCCCTACCCACGATGGAAAGAAGAACCGATGCCTACCGCGTTGCTCAACGGCCGCATCTACACCGTCGACCCGGCCGCACCCTGGGTGCAGGCCGTTCTGGTCGACAACGGCGTCTTCACGGTCGTCGGGTCCGACGACGACGTCCGTGACGCCGCCCCGGACGGTACCGAATTCGTCGACCTCGACGGCCGCATGGCGATGCCCGGACTGCACGATGCCCATACCCATCTGCTGTTCAGCGGGTTGAAGTTTCGCTACGAGGCCCGCCTGACACCGGGTGGCTCCCCGAAGGAGATCGTGCACGACCTCGGTCACTGCAGATGCGCCGAACTCGTCGACGAGGACGTGCAGCCCTGGATCGTCGGCGGCGAGTTCGTTCCTGCCGACTTCGCCGCGGGAGAACTGGACCGCAAATTCCTCGACGAAGCGTTTCCTGATCAGCCGGTGTTCTTGTACGACTACACCATTCACCACGCCCTGGCCAACTCCACCGCACTCGACCTCGCCGGGCTCTCCGAAGACTCGGTGGACCCACCTGGTGGCCGACTGGTCCGCCGGGAAGGGACGAACGAGCTGACCGGGGAACTCGTCGATCATGCCCGCTGGCCCGTCATGCGCGCCATGTCCGATTACCGTGCCGACATCTATCGTGACGCGGTTGCCTGGGCGGCGTCGGTGTGCCATCGGTACGGCATCACGTCCGTCCAGGAGGCCTCCGCGTCTCCGCAGGCGCTCGCGGCCTACCGGGACCTCGACCGGGACGGCGCACTGAACTTGCACGTTGCCGCGCACCTGGTCTGGAAGGAGGAGGGTTTCGGCATGGCCGATACCGCCGAACTCGACCGCACCATCGCCGAACGGGCGACGTTCACCAGTGAACATCTGGACACCGAACGCATCAAGATCTGGCTCGACGGGTCACCCCTGCCGCCGCACATGACACAGGCGGACCTCGACGCCCACGGCAGCGTCGACCCCACCAACATTCTCGTCGACGAAGATCAACTCACCGAGGTGCTACGCGGATTCGACGCGGCTGGATTGTCGGTGAAAATTCACTGCGCCGGTGCGGGTTCCGTGCGCGCCGCACTCGACGCCTTCGAGACCGTCCGCCGGATCAACGGCACACGCGGCCCAGCTCACGAGATCGCGCACTGCCCATTCATCCACGACGACGACTACAAGAGATTCGGCCAGCTCGACGTGATCGCCGAGATGTCGCCCGCGATCTGGCACCTCGACATTCCCGGGCACGACGATGCATTCAAATTTCGCACCATCCTCGACTCGGGTGCCACGATGACCGTTGGCTCGGACTGGATCATCACCCCGAATCCGAACCTGTTCCCTGCCCTTCAGGGCATGCTGCAACGCGGAGACGAGGCCGTCGATCTCGCCACCGCTGTGTATCTGATGACCCTCGGCGGCGCACGGGTCGTCGGTCGCGACCACGTGCAGGGCACGATCACCCCCGGGAAGTCCGGCGACCTGATCGTGCTCGACCGCAACATCTTCGAGGTCCCTTCCGAGCACGTCGGATCCACGCAGGTGCTGCGGACCCTCTTCGAGGGGCGCACCGTCTTCGACGCCGAAATATCGACCGCCACCGATCTTCATCAGCGCTGAGCGCAGTACACCCCTACCAACCGTTGACCAATCCTGGAGGACCCACCGTGTCCAATCCCGATTTCGACATCGTCGCAGCCTTGTACGAGGCGTGGAACACCCGAGACATCGCGGCCTGGGTCGATTCCTTCACCCCCGACGCGACCTGGACGAATCTGCCCACCGGAGAGATCCATGCGGGCCACGACGGGATGGCGGACAACTACTGGCACTGGGACGGGCCGTTCCGCGACGGAACGTGCGAGAAGCTGACCTTCGCGGGGGGGTGACGGTCTTGTCGTCACGGAGTTCGTCGCCGTCGGCACCCACACCGGCCCCCTCCCGACCCCGGACGGAGACGACATCCGCCCCACCGGTCGCACACTGTCGGTTCCCTTCTGCGACATCCACCGGGTCGAGAACGGCCGGATCGCTTCGACCCGGCGGTATTGGGATCAGCTCACCGTTCTCACCCAGCTCGGACTGCAGTGAATCCAACTTCCCCCAATCACGAAGGACCACCCGATGCCCCACACTCTCGACGGTCGACGCACCCCCTTCGACAGCACCGATCCCAACTCCAGGGGACGCGTGGCACTGATCGTTCTCTTCTCCTCCGTTGTCGGCACTCTCCTGCTCATGGCTCCTGCCGTGGCCAGTCAGCTCCAACTTCAGCTGGGACTGAATCCCTCGCAGACGGGTGACTTGTTCTCTGCCGAACTCGGTGCGATGAGCTTCGCCTCGATCCCCGCACTGTGGTGGATGAAGAGATTCAACATCCGGACGATGTCCACGATCTTCGGCGTGATCTTCATCGCCGGCAACGTCAGCTCCGCGTACATCGATGACTACGGCACCCTACTCGCCGTACGCTTTCTCACCTCCCTCGCGGGCGGGTCGTTGATGGTCCTGTGCATGTCGCTCGCCGCCCAGACCCGCGACCGCAACCGCGTGTACGGACTGTGGGTGATGGGGCAATTGTCCTTCGGGGCGATCGGATTGGCGGTGCTTCCGCACTTCTTCAGCAGCTTCGGAATCGGCATCGTGTACTGGACCCTCGCCGTGCTGATGATCCTCGTTCTCCCGCTCGCACGATTCCTGCCGGAGCGCAACGTCACGGCCGACCACGACGGCAACGACGAGACCGGACCGACGCGCAACTACGTGCTGCGCGCCGCACTCGGACTCGTCGCCGTGCTCGCCTTCTACGTGAGCCTCAGCGGAGTCTGGACGTTCGTCGGCGGCGTTGCCGCGGCATCCACCATCGACACCGAAACCTCGAGTTCGATCCTGTCGGTCGCCACCGTCCTGGGTATCGCCGGTTCTGCGCTGGCCACTGTCCTGGGCTCCCGGCCGAGCACGAGAACCAACCTCCTCGTCGGGTATGTGGCGATGACGCTGTCGGTCGGCCTGCTCGCCGGAATGCCCGGGCTGCTCCGGTTCACCATTGCAGCACTCCTTTTCAAGTTCACCTGGACGTTCATTCTCCCCTACATCATGTCCACCCTGTCCGGCCTGGACCGGTCGGGGCGGGTGGTGAACCTGGCCAACATCGCAATCGGCGGCGGCTTCGCGATCGGCCCGTTCATGGGAGGCCGCCTCGTCGAGAGCGCAGGCGGATACGGAACGTTGATCGCGGTCAGTGCTGCGGGACTGGTCCTGTCGCTGGCACTGATCATCGCTGCCCAACCCCGGCGGATCGCCACGCCTGTCGTCACCACGCCGGTTCCGCAGATGGTCGAGTAGGCGACAACAAACAATGCTGCTGAACAAGCACTTTCAGTCAAGAGCCTGATCGAGGGCACCGCCGGCAGACCGATAGCGGCCGGCGGTGACTCCGAAACGGGTCTTGAACAACCTGGAGAAGTGCGCCGGGTCGGAGAACCCCCAGCGCGCTCCCACGGCGGCCACCGGGAGGTGGCAATGTCGCGGATCGAGGAGATCTCGCCGACACTGCTCGAGTCGGCGCTCCCGGATCCACCCGCCAACGGGGGTGCCGTCCGCCTCGAAGATCTTCTGCAGATGCCGCACCGAAATGTGATGCGCGGCAGCGACCATCGCCGTATCGAGGCCCGGATCCGACAGGTGATCCTCGATGAACGAACCGACCCGAACGCGGAGAGCCGTGTGCCGCGATTCGAGCGACAGGCTGTCGGTGATCTGCAGCTGTTCGGCAAATGCCGCGGCGAGCACATCGAGGACCGCGTCGTTGAGATGCACCGCCACGGCGGGCGCGGTATCGAAGACCCGCTCCCCCAGATCCTTGACGAACGGAGCGACCAGCGCGCCTATGCCCTGGCGGCCGGAGATCCTCCGCGCCGTGAGCTCGGCTATTCCTGTGGGCGGGACCCGCAGCAGCTCGCGCGGGAACATCATGACCAGCATCCGGAACCGATCGTCGAACGAGAGTTGATAGGGCCTCGTCGTGTCGTAGATCGCGAAGTCACCCGGCGTCAACGCTGCCTCACGGTCGTCCTGCGTCAGCACGCAGTAGCCGCGGACCTGCAACCCCACCTTGTAGAAACCCGGATCGCTCGCGCGGATCGTCCTCGGAGTGCGGCGCACGGTGTGCGCCGACGCGACAACCTCGGCAACCTGGACCTGACCGAGGGAGGTGCCGTGGATGTAGCCCTCGAAATCGGTGTCCGGGGCAATCGACGTCTCCAGGGGGACGAAGCTGTCGATCACCGACGCTCGGAACGTGTCGAGATCGACGGATCGATTCCGACGTTCGACGATCTCACCCATAGTTGACTCGGTCCTCGATACCGGAGTGCAGGTGCTCCGTCGGCTTCGACGAAGACGGCGATACTCCTCGCCCGGATCTGCTCTGCTGGAGCAGGGCTCGCAGATGCGTGAGGGATCGTTCGGTCAACTCGGGGCAGCCGATGGTGATCTGATGGAAAACCAGGCCGTCGGCGGCCGCATAGATCAGGTGGCTCAAGGCGGGGTCGGGGTCCATCCCGGCGCACTCGAGCTCGAACTGGAGCCCATCGATGTACGCCTGGTAGATCGACTCGACGTACGGGCGCAGTTCCGGCCGGCGTCGGCACTCGAGGATCAGCTCGTACTGGAAGGCTTGATCGTCGGGGTTGTTCTCCACCATCGTCACCAACCCGGCGAAGACGGCGTCGAGATCACCACTTCCCGGACGGGTGCTGATGGAGGTCACGCTGTTGTCCAGGGAGAACTGCAGCGCCGCTTCGAGGAGCGCGTCGCGAGAGCCGAAGTGATGGGCCACCAACCCGTGAGCGACGCCGGCCTCGCGCGCCACCGCCCGGTACGTCAATTTCCGGAGTCCCTGCTCGGCGACCACACGCACGGCCGCTGAAAGGAGGGCGGTGCGGCCCTCTCCGTAGCGGGGCGCCTGACGGGCGGGGTCTTCCTGCGAGCTGCTCATCGTGGTCATTCTCCGATTCTGTACTCGGTCGTCGCCAACCTGGGCCGTTCCGGACCCTGCGAAGAAATTTCTCCCTGTCCACTTGACCAGTTTCTCCACGAGGTGCATTCTATGTGCCATAGATCACTGCTGTCCAGATGGACAGTTCTCGGCCCGGGCGGAAACCCCAATGGCACCCGCGCTCGCCCGACCCGCTGCCGCGTCAACGAATTCGTCCTTCACTTCTCAGGAGTACTGACATGCATTACGACACCGACGTGATCGTCGTCGGCGGTGGATTCGCCGGAATCACCGCCGCCCGGGAACTGACCCGACAGGGCGTGCGGACCGTCGTCCTCGAAGCCCGCGACCGCCTCGGGGGGCGCACCTGGACCCGCGACACGGCCCTCGGCCGGGAGCTGGACATGGGCGGCACCTGGGTGCACTGGATCCAGCCGCACGTGTGGGCCGAGATCAGCCGCTACAACCTGGACCTGGTCGCCAGCCCCGAACTCGACACCGCCTACTGGCGGGTCGGCGACGAGGTCCGCACCGGGACCGCCGGCACCATGCTCGATCTACTCGACGCGTCGATGACCGAAGTCCTCGCCGAGTCCCGCCGAATACTGCCTCAGCCGTACGACTACTTTCCGCTGTCCGAGGAGATGAAGACCCTCGACCAGGTCAGCGTGGCCGACAAGATCGCGAGGCTCGACCTCGACCCGCAGCAACGCGCCCTCCTCGACGGCATGTGGGCACTGAACTTCAGCGGCGATCCCGCCCGCGGCGGCTACACCCAGGCCCTGCGCTGGTGTGCCCTCTCCGGCGGCGACTGGAAATTGATGTTCGAGGCGTGCGCCACCTACAAGTTCGCCCGCGGAACCAAGTCGCTTCTCGACGCGATCGCCGCGGACGCGGCCGGCGCCGACATCCGCCTGAACACCACCGTCACCAGCATCGACGAAACGGCCGACGGGGTCACCGTCACCTGCGGCGACGGAACCAGACTGCGCGGCAAAAGGGTGGTGATCACCGTGCCGCTCAACATTCTGGGCAGCATCGCCGTCACCCCCGGACTGTCGCCTCCGAGGGGCAGGCATCGAGCGGAGTGAAGGTCTGGATCCGCGTCAAGGGCGACATCGGGAAGTTCGCCGCCCTCGCCGACAGCGACGCCGTCCTGAACTTCGCACAGTACGAATACCCGATGGACGGAGACAGCGTCTACGTAGATCTCATACTCTCTGCCACTTGCGTGGCGGATGTCGGAGATAGAACGTGTGTCACGGCTACCCGCATCACCGTGCGGCGGTGCGGGTTTGACCGTGTCCCACACCGACGCTTGTGGTGCAGGAACATGCTGTTTCGGAGTCACCCCCACCCGCGGCGTTGCGGTGGGCTGGCTGCGGCGGACCCGGCGATGCCGCGGCCGAGGTGGTGTCGGACTGGTCTTGTCCCGGGACCGGCGCACCGGTGCATGCTCGGCGACCCGGATCGCGGGCAGCTGCCCCCGCCGGCGGATGGCCTTGCCTCTACCCAGGAGCGCGCGTTTGGCCAGGTTCACCCCGGCGACGTGGTCCCGGTTGCCGCCGACCCCGCAGCGGGGGCACCACGCCGTGTGGTAGCCGCCGGGACGGGCGAGCGGTGCGTCGCAGCCCGGACACTGCGCGGACGATCCCCGAGCCGGCACCGACACCACCGCAACACCGACACTCGCGGCAGTGTGCGCAAGGGCGGTGACCGCTTTACGGCGGGCGGACTGCGCGGCCCGATTGTTGTTGACCCGACCGTGCCCGCGGGTCTCGAGGGTCGTGAGGTCCTCGACCGCGATCACCTGCGCGCCCGCCGCCTCGGCGTAATCGGTGACCTGGCGAGCGAAATGGAATCCCAGCTCCCGGTTGATCCTGCCCCGCTTGACGCCCACCGAGGTGCGGTGCTCGTTGAGGACGGCGATCTTTTCCTCCAGCCGGGCGCGGACCTCGGGTGGGGCGGTGGCGGCCAGTTGGGTCAATCGGGCAGCCTTGCGGTGCAGCATCTGCCCCTCGGTCTGTAGGCGGGCGAGTTTGGTCCCGAGGCCGCGGTCGTCGTAGGTGAAGCCCCGGTAATCCGAGGACAGCCCGTCCGGGTTCTCGGTGGTGATGGCGGCGGCACCCAGCGTGGACGGAGACCAGTCGACCCCGACCGCGACGGTCGCCGATCCCAGGTCACAGTCGGGGACGAGTTCGGTCGCCGCGCACCGCCAGAGCAGACCCTTCCGGTCGAGGACCAGGGTCGGCAGGTGCCAGTCGGTGATCGCCCGGCCGTGCAGGTGCCCAGGGATGGTGGCGGTCAGCCGGACATTGCGCCACTGCGCCCGCCCCGCCGGGGCCGGGCAGGTCGGCAGCTTCACCGTGAACACCAACTCACGGTCTGTCGCGGTGATCTGTGCGAGCTGCCGATCGGCGGCGGAGAGCTGGGCCATCGCCGCGACCTGCGGCGGCCCCTGGACGTCGGTGATCCGCAACCGGCCGGCCAGTGCCCCGCCGGTGCGGCGGGCGTGGGCGACGAGCTGGCGCCGCACGCCTCGGGCGAAACCCAACGGCGCGCAGTCCGCGGCGGCGGTGGGTGGGGCTATCCGGCCCGTGGCCGGGTCGAACCGCTCAGACAGTGCCGTGATCGCGGTGTCCCGGTAGGCGAGGGTCCGCAGGGTCGCCATCACCTGCGCCGCTACCACCCTGCTCACCCGCGAGGGCACGTAGATTCCGTCCGGGTAGTGCGGGTTCCAGCCGAGGCGGGCCGCGGCGACGTGGCCCTGTGCGGGCAGCCTGCGATCGTGCCGGTCCCGGCCGGCGGCGAGCACGTCGAACGTCGCCGGCTGCCACAGCCGCGACACCAACTGGCCGCCGGCCGCGGTGATCAGGTCGAGGAGCCACCGCACCCGGGTGTCGACGTCGTCGAGGCCGATCGGTTCGCCGGTCGCGTCGTCGACCGCCACGTGGGCGCGGGTGGTAAACGCGAACTGCCGCGGCGTCGTGGAGACCCCGTCGTTGTTGCTGTGTCGGCCACAGCGCCCGGAGAACGGGCCGGACAACGATGCCGGCGCCGCCGTGACGTCATTCATCGACCCTCCCACCAGCACATGTGACACCCCCCTCTCGTACGATCTCGACTGTAACGCCGACCTCCGACATGCGCCGCCCGAACCAGCCCACGGGCGAACCGGCCCAATCGATCCCGCGCCACACCACCCGCGCCACCGTGAACCGACGCGCGGCCGCGCCGCCGAGCATCCGGCCCAACCCCGCGCGCCGCCCCCGCGGACTCGGGGCCGCGATCCATGCCCACCCCCACTACACCTCACCAGTGGCGCTGTCCCGCACCATCTTTTCCCGATCGGCCATCGACGTCCCGTTGTCCCCTCGAGCCCCACACCCGGCAATACACCGCCTCCACCCCCTCTCCGGCGTCGCTCCCGCACACTCCCCTCCGGGCCTGCCCAGAGAGCAGCGAGGTCCGCGCGGTCAATGATTCGGTGACCCGAACCGACACTCCCAGAAGGCCACCGGCCCCATGCCGCCGTATTGCACACCACAACCACCGACATCCCAAGCATTCCGCGGCCTCACCAATTCACACAGGCAGACAATGTCAGAACCCATCAAAGATGCTTCGGTAATTGAGTGAGCGCTGATCATAAGGAAAGTCGGGCGTGGTCGAGGAAGCTGTGACACAGGTCGTAGCTCGAGCCGATCAGGGTCAGCCCGGACTCGGTCGCCACACGGACCTCGTCGAGAGCATCGGGGCACAGGTTGGCCAGTTCGGTGGATTTCATGTTGCCCCAAAACTGTTCGATGGGATTGAGCTCAGGCGCAAACGCAGGGAGGCGTTCGGCGTGGAGCCAGTCGCGTTGGGTGGCCAGCCACGCGGTCATCGCGCGCGACCGGTGGGCCATGAGCCCGTCCCAGATCACGATGACAATCTCGCCGGCGAAATGGGTGCGGAGTTCGGTGAGGAACTCGATGAATTTGTCGGTGCCCTCGGCACCGTCAGTCATGGAGAACACGAATGCGCTGCGGCTGCGGTCGTGTCGATAGGCCAGGACTGGCGGCCATGGACATGCGCTTGAAACGAGAATCGGTGACGCAACACCGGTGTCACGCCTTTCGGCGCCCAGGTTGCTCGGACCACCGGGAGCAGCGACACACCGCTTTCGTCCTGGAATCAGATCCATGCACCGTGGCGCCGCGCTATTTTTTATCCGCGGCCACTCATCTCTCACGCCAGGCGACGATGGCGTCCTCGTCGCGTTCGACTGCCCGCCGTGCGGGACGCCGGCGGCTCCAGCCCAGC
Source organism: Rhodococcus sp. ACS1 (assembly GCF_002300155.1). Taxonomy (NCBI): domain Bacteria; kingdom Bacillati; phylum Actinomycetota; class Actinomycetes; order Mycobacteriales; family Nocardiaceae; genus Rhodococcus; species Rhodococcus sp. ACS1. The sequence continues at coordinate 770,444 of NZ_NSDZ01000005.1, read as the reverse complement.
CTGGTCCGCAGGATCGTCCAGGTCTGGGTGGGTCCGTAGGTCACGCCGGTGAGCCGCTCGATCACGATCGCGACCCTGCCCAGCGTCCACACCCCGGTCGCGACGCCGTGATCTTGGGGTCCCTTGAGTAATTCCTCTCGGATCACGGCAATCTGGGCGTCATCGAGCCGGGGCCGGCGTCCCGCCCGACCGGCACCTTCCAACGCCTCGTTGCCTCCTTCGATCCACTGTCGATGCCAGCGTGAGGCGGTCTGCTGGGAGACCTCCAACTCGACCGCGACATCCACCTGCCGCCGCCCGCGCTGCTTGACTTTCCGGGCGTCGGACCCCTCGCCGGAACGGGCTTCCTTCCCTGCCATTCATCAATGATCAAGCAGCACGGTGCGAATCACGCGCAACGAGACACCCTATTGCCGAAGCAACCTTTAACTAGTGTTCGACATATCGGCAACAGTTGAAAGCCTGATCGTGGCCTTCGAACCCCGGTCCGGACTCATCGACCTCACCGAGATACCGGCGGGCTCACACGGCAGTCGGTTCGTCGTCGACACGTTCGTCAAACCCGGCACCGACCCGGAGGTGCTGGGGCAATGGCTCGACGTCTACGACCGCACCTTCGACGAAGACAAGACAGTCGTCGCCGCCCAGCAGGGCGGATACGACTCCGGTGCAGTCCCGCAGGGCCGGTTGATGACCAATTGCGAGTCGACCATCGCCATGTTCCAACGCAGAACCTGGCAGGCCATGGCCGCCACTGACACCACCGTCCGCCAGCACCCGGAACCCCAGGGAAGGTCCGCGTCGGTGACCGACGGGCCGGCGAGTCCGCCCGTCTCCCAACGCACGCTGTGGGAGGCCGGCCTGGTGGTCGAGGCCGTCGAGCCCGAAGCCGACGGCGTCGCCTCGCTCACCCTCACCCCACCCGCCGGGGTCACGCTCCCCGCCTGGGAGCCGGGCGCTCATATCGACCTGTGCCTGACCGACAGCCTGACCCGTCAATACTCCCTGTGCGGCGACCCCCACGACCACGACAGGTGGCGCGTCGCCGTCCTGCGCGAACCCCGCTCTCGCGGAGGATCGGCGCACGTACACGACCACATCGCAGCCGGTGCGTCGATCCGAGTTCGTGGCCCACGCAACCACTTCCGCATGCCCGACGCCGAGTCATACGTCTTCGTCGCCGGTGGCATCGGCATCACGCCGATCCTGCCGATGATCGAGGACGCCGAACGACGCGCAAAACCGTGGAAGCTGCTCTACGGCGGACGAACCCGATCATCGATGGCCTTCTTGTCCCACCTCGAACGCCACGGAGACAAGGTCCTCGTCAGCCCGCAGGACACCGACGGGCTTCTCGACCTCGAAGCGTTCCTCGGTTCCGCGGATCCGGGCACGACAGTCCTGGCCTGTGGGCCCGCGCCGCTCCTCGACGCCCTCGCCACCGCGTCCAGCGCCGTAGACCTCACCCTTCAGACCGAACGATTCAGCGCCCCAACCCAGCACGATGAGATCAATACCGCGTTCGATGTCGTACTCGCCCGCACCGGCGACATCCTGCACGTCCTCGAAAACCGCTCCATCCTCGACGTGGTCCGCGAGCACGGGGTTCCGGTGCTCTCGTCGTGCCGGGAAGGGCTGTGCGGCACCTGCGAAACGCCGGTCCTCGAAGGCAGGCCCGAGCACCGCGACACCGTCCTGACCGACGACGAGCGCGAGCGCGGCGACACCATGATGATCTGCGTATCGCGGTGCACGTCCGACCGACTGGTCCTCGATCTGTGAATCGAAATGCCTCTGCCGGGCGGGAACCTCGCCCTAGACTCGGCCCATGGGAAGGACCGACCGCGCCAGCCGGGTGATCGCGGCATCACCGGCAACCGTCTACGACGCCCTGCTCGATCGGGAATCCGTCGAGGCCTGGTTGCCGCCGGACGGCATGCGGGGTCGGATCGAGCAGTGGGACCCTCGGCCGGGTGGCGGGTTCCGGATGGTCCTCACCTACCTCGATCCCGCCGACAGCCTCGGCAAGAGTTCGGCTGCGACGGATGTCGTCGACGTCGGGTTTGCAGCCCTGGTGCCGCCGGAGCGGGTGGTGCAGCAGGCGGTGTTCGAGGCCGACGACCCGTCGTTCGCGGGCACCATGACGATGACCTGGCAACTCACCCCGACCAGTGGCGGGACCGAGGTGACCGTCACCGCCACGGACGTGCCACCGGGCATCAGCCAAGCGGACCACGAGGCCGGCATCGCGTCCTCGCTTGCCAACCTGGCGTCGTATGTCGAAACGTCAGGTCGCCAGTGAGGCGAGTTCACGCCGGTAACACGGAGCGAGCAGTTGACGGTAAAATGCCTCGTCGGGGTCGGTTTCCGGGCGGTCGCTGCGCTGCGAGCGCGCTGGAGGGTGTCGACGGCGAGGGCGACGGACTCTCACTGGCCGAGGGTGTAGTCCTCGTTCTCGATCGGGAGCGGTCCGGAATAGCCCGCGTCCCGGAGTGAACTGCTGGGCAATGCCGAGACCCGCCCCGATCAGGACGAGCCGTCGGATCCAGCGCACCCCCAGGTCGATGACGCCCGCGGTTTTCGCCTGCTCCTAAGTTGCCGGGGGCGATGATCCGGCAAGTGTGACGCATCGCAAGCCCGAGCGACCGCGGCGATGCAATTTTGCACATCCCCTGTGCAGGTTCGGTGATTCCGCAATCGTCCCCGCGCGGGCACACTCGAAACCGTTCCCGGCGGAGAGCGACGCACAGCGGCCCGCTTCCCGGGATTCACCCACGACCTGTTGTTCGGATCGATGCCCCGTGCGTGGAACGTCGGCAACCACAAGGAGTACAGATGAGCAAGATCGCTTTCCTCGGGCTCGGAAACATGGGCCTGGGTATGGCCACGAATCTGACGCGGGGCGGCCACACGGTCGTCGGATTCGATCCCTCCCCGGCAGCAGCGGAGAAGGCTCGCGCACACGGGGTCGCCCCCGCTGACAGTGTTGTCGCCGCCGCCGAGAATGCCGACGTGATCATCACGATGTTGCCCAGCGGCAAGCACGTGCTCGACGTCTACACCGACCTGGTCCCGGCCGCGCGGCCGGGAACCTTGTTCCTCGATTGCTCGACGATCGACGTCGCCGACGCACGGGCCGCCGCCGAACTCGCCGTCGCCGCCGGGCACAGTGCCGTGGACGCCCCCGTCTCCGGCGGCACCGTCGGTGCGGACGGCGGAACCCTCACGTTCATGGTCGGTGGTCCGGCCGAGGCGGTGGACCAGGCCGCCACGTTCCTCGATGCCATGGGGTCCCGTATCGTCCGATGCGGCGACGCCGGCGCCGGTCAGGCCGCGAAGATCTGCAACAACATGATCCTGGGAATCTCCATGATCGCCGTCAGCGAAGCTTTCGCGCTGGGCGCCAAACTGGGCCTGACCGACCAGGCACTGTTCGATGTCTCGTCGACCGCGTCCGGTCAGTGCTGGGCGTTGACGACCAACTGCCCGGTCCCCGGTCCGGTGCCGACCAGCCCCGCCAACCGCGACTACGCCGGCGGATTCGGGAGTGCGTTGATGCTCAAGGATCTTCGCCTCGCGCAGGCCGCCGCAACCGATAACGGGGTGGACACTTCGCTCGGACGGCGCGCGACCGAACTGTACGAACAGTTCGTCGCTCAGGACGGCCCGGGCCGTGACTTCTCCGCAATCGTGACGGCGATCCGTTCCGGCGCTCTCGACGCGCAGGCATAACCGTCGTAATCCCCGCTCGACGCGAAAGGAATTCGTTGTGCGCATCATCCTGACCGGACCGCCCGGAGCGGGCAAAGGAACTCAGGCGCAGTCGCTTTCGTCGGCACTGCAGCTCCCTCACATCTCGACCGGCGATCTGTTCCGTAGCCACATCGCGCAGGGCACGGAACTGGGCCGGCGAGCGAAGTCGTTCCTCGATGCGGGCGAACTGGTGCCGGACGAGGTCACCATCGGGATGGTGGTGGAGCGACTCTCCGACGACGACACGACCGCCGGGTTCATTCTGGACGGCTTCCCCCGCACCGTGGCTCAGGCGATCGCCCTCGACGAATTCCTGGGCGAGCAGCTGATCCAGATCAACGCTGTTCTGGATTTTTCGATCGCGGACGATGCGGTCGTCGGGCGGATGCTGGCCCGTGGCCGCGCCGACGACACCGAGGACGTCATTCGCCGACGTCTGCGGGTCTATCACGACGAGACCCGCCCACTGCTCGACTACTACTCGGCACTTCTGCTGTCGGTCGATGCGGACGGTGAGGTCGACGACGTCTACACCCACGCGATCGACGCGCTGTCCGAGCGCGGAAGCGTCGCTCCATCCACCTAGCACTTTCCCTGCACCCCGGCAGACCTATCCGTATTTCAAGGAGATTCCGACATGACCTCCACACAGCCCACACTCGCCGATCTCGAGATTCCCGAAACCCGCGACTATCCCATGTTCGTCGACGGCAGTTGGGTGGAAGCCCGCTCCGGCGAATGGCGAGACGTGACGACCCCGATCCTGCGTGAGCACGTGATCGGCCGCGTCCCGTCCTCGAGCGCCGAGGACGTCGATCGGGCGGTCCGCGCGGCGAACAAGGCATTCCCGCAGTGGCGTTCCCAGCACTTCACCGCACGAGCCCGGATCCTGGCGAAGATCGCCGACGCCATCGACGCCCGCTCCGAGGAACTCGCACGCCTCACCGCCCTCGACACCGGCAACGCGCTGCGCACCCAGGCCCGCCCCGAGGTCACCACCCTGGCGAACCTGTTCCGCTACTTCGCCGGCGTCGCCGGTGAGATCAAGGGCACCGTGCTGCCCGCAGGCGACGACCAGCTGCAGTACTCCCGGCAGGAACCGCTCGGTGTCATCGGCGCCATCCTGCCCTGGAACTCCCCGCTGATGATCGCCGGCTTCAAGATCCCCGCGGCCCTCGTCGCCGGCAACACCGTCGTCGTCAAGGCCGCCGAAGCCGCACCGCTCAGCGTCCTGCTGCTCGCCGAGATCTGCGCCGAATACCTGCCCGCCGGTGTCCTCAACGTCATCACCGGATCCGGGTCGGTGGCCGGTGAGGCGCTCGTGCAGCACCCGGACGTCCACAAGGTGTCGTTCACCGGTTCCACCGAGGTCGGCCGCCACGTGGCCCGCGAAGCCGGTGGCCGTCTGGCGCACGTCTCGCTCGAACTCGGCGGCAAGAACCCCTCCATCGTGTTCCCCGACGTCGACGTCGACGACGACTTCATCAACCAGCTGCTGCTCTCGACCCGGGTGCACCGGCAGGGCCAGAGCTGCACCGCCGGATCCCGGCTGTTCCTGCACCAGGACATCTACGACCAGGTCCTCGACCGACTCGTCACCACCCTCGCCGGCCTGAAAGTCGGTAACCCGCTGGACGAGTCGACGGACATGGGCGCCATCATCAACGACAAGCAGTTCGCGTCGGTGAACGGGTTCCTCGAGGACGGCCTGAGCTCGACGAAGGTCTCCACCGTCCTCGACGGCTCCCCCGACACGATCGGCAACACCGACGGCTACTACATGGGCCCGACCGTCTTCTCCGGCGCCGACAACACCTGGCGACTGTCGCGGGAAGAGATCTTCGGACCCGCCCTGGTCGCGATCCCGTGGAACGACCACGCCGACGTCGTCTCGATGGCCAACGACTCGCACTACGGTCTGGCCGCGTACGTGTGGACGCACAACCTCGACCTGGCCCTGTCCACGGCCCACGCCCTCGAAACCGGGTGGGTGCAGGTCAACCAGGGTGGCGGCCAGATGATCGGCCAGTCGTACGGCGGATACAAGCAGAGCGGCCTCGGCCGCGAGGTGTCCCTCGAGGGCATGATCGCCGGATTCACCCAGACCAAGCAGGTCAACGTGCGCCTGCGCACACTCTGAGGAGGGAACGCATCATGACTGTCGGACCTCTCAACGACATCCTCGTGCTCGACGTCTCCCGGGCACTGGCCGGGCCGATCGCCGCGATGATGCTCGGCGACCTCGGCGCCCGGGTGATCAAGGTCGAAGCCCCGGGCACCGGCGACGACTCCCGCACCTGGGGGCCGCCGTTCGTCGGGCCGCAGGACGACCCGCAGTCGTCGTACTTCATGTCGGCGAACCGGAACAAGGAATCGATCGTGCTGGACCTGAAATCCGAGCACGGCAAGGACGCGCTGCGTCGGCTGATCCGGCGGGCGGACGTGCTGATCGAGAACCTCCGGCCCGGCGCCTTCGACCGCCTCGGATTTTCGACGGAGGTGCTCGAAGAGCTCAACTCGCGGCTGATCACGTTGTCGATCACCGGGTTCGGGCACGACGGGCCGGAAGGATCCCGGGCGGGCTACGACCAGATCGCCCAGGGCGAGGCCGGACTCATGTCGGTGACCGGTGATCCCCACGGGGAACCGACGCGCATCGGTGTGCCGATGGCGGACGTCCTCGCCGGTGTCCACGGAACTGCCGGGGTGTCGGCGGCGCTGGCGGCCCGGGAGAAGACCGGCAAGGGCATGGTGGTCCGCACGTCGCTGTTGGCTGCCGCGGTCAGCGCGCACACCTTCCAGGGCACGAAGTGGACCGTCGGCGGGCAGGTCGCGCAGCGGTCCGGCAACCACCATCCGCAGATCGCACCGTACGGCAGCTTCCGCTGCGCGGACGGCTACGTGCAGATCGCGGTCGGCAGCGAGGCGATCTGGGCGAAGTTCGCCCCGGTGGCCGGTCTGTCGGCAATTGATCCGCGGTTCGCGGTCAACCGTGACCGGGTCGCGGCCCGGGATGCCTTGATCGCCGCGATCGAGGCCGACTTCGCCGGCCGTACCCGGGTCGACGTGCTCGCCGCGCTCGAGGCCGCGGGTGTTCCCGCGGGATCGATCCGGACGATCGACGAGGTATACGAGTGGGAGCAGACCCGCAGCCAGGGACTGCTACTCGAGGTCGAGCACCCGGTGGTGGGAACTGTGCAGTTGCCCGGTCCGTCCTTGCGGATGGAATCGGCCGGCGGCGACTCGTTGGTGCGCGCCGAGCATGCAGCACCACCGGTGCTCGGGCAGCACACCGAACAGATCCTCGACTGGCTCGATGCGGTGGACGCCGCCGATCCGCTCGACACCAAGGTGCCCGCGCAGGCGTGAATTCGGCAAGAGTCCGCCTGGCACACCGGTCAGCGGCGTTGCGGGAGTCTGCGTCCTGCAACGCCGCCCCGGGGACTACCGGGTCGGGACCAGTTCGTCTCGACGACTGAGCGCCTCTTCCTGGATCGCTTGCCGGACAGCCTGTACCGCAGGATTGGTCAGGCTTTCGCGGCGAGCGGCCAGGGAGAAGGCGAGCCGGACGTCGACGGTGTCGGGCAGGATCCGGCGCAGATCGGCGTGCTGGTCGGCCATGAACGCCGGCAGCAGTCCGATGCCGCCGCCGCACCGGGTGGCCGCGACGTGAGCGAAGATGTTGGTGGACATGAATTTTGCCGCGACCCCGGGCAGATGCCGGTTCAAGTCGAGATCCCCGACCTGCAGCAGGGAATCGACGAAGAAGACCAGCGGGTGCGCCGTCAGCTCCTCGATGCTGCCGGGTTCACCGTAGTCGCGGAAGTACTCTTCGCTGCCGTACAACCCGAGCGAGTACTGGCACACGCGTTCGGAAACCAGCCGACTGGTGATCGGTGTCCCCACCGCGACGGCCAGGTCGAACCCCGATTGATAGAGGTTGAGTTGCCTTGTATCGGTGACCAATTCGACGACGAGATGCGGATGATTCATTCTCAGCTTGGCCAGCGCCGGAGCGACGAACAACGAGCCGAATCCGTCCGGGGCGGTGATCCGGACCGTTCCGCGGAGTGGATTCTCACTGATGCCGAGGACCACGTCCGCAGCTTCCTGAACGGCTTCCTCGATCTGTTGCGCCTTCTCCGCGATCGATCGGCCGACATCGGTCAACTCCCACCCGTCGGCACTGCGCTGCAGCAGTCGGACGCCGAGGACCTTCTCGAGCGCGCGCACTCTCCGCGAGACGGTGGTGTGATCGACGCCCAGGTCCATCGCCGCGGATTGGCGACGACCGGTGCGCGCCACGGCGAGCAGGTACCGCAGATCATCCGAGCGAATGTTGCGTACGTCGATCACGGCCGACCCTCCGACATTTCGGCGGCCGCGGTCGATGCCCGCCGGGTTGCGGTGAGTAACTGTTGCAGACCCTCGTGGAGACGGTGCATGTCCTGCGGGTCCGCGAGAGCGACGCCGTCGAGGGCTCGGCTCGCCGAGGCCCCCACCTCGAGGCCCTTGTCGGTGACCGTGACGAGGGTCGAGCGACGATCGGAGCGATTGATCGTCCGCACGCACAGCCCTGCCTCTTCGAGGCCGTCGACGAGCGTTCCGATGGTGGTCGGGTGCCGGTCCAGGGCACGGACGATCCGCACCATCGGCAGGGGGCCGTTCGCGGCGACCATCATCGCCAGGACCTCGTACCGGGCGAAGGACAGGCCGAGTGGGCGCAGCGTGGAGTTGAGGTGATGGGTGATCAGCTTCTGCGTCTGCAGGACGGCGGCGATCAGCGCCGTGGCCGGCGCGACGGAATCGGCAGCGGGCGCCGGGTGGGGTGGTTGCGTAGTGGCCACCGGTAGCCTCCTCGTGGTTCGTACTCGGGCATCCAATGAACGACCACTTTCGGGTCACATCCCACTGGCAATTTACATGGATATCCAACTATAGTACTTCCAACTACCCGAACCTGAAAGGGTCGATTTGTATGTTCACCTTGACCGATGACGAGCGGGCGATCAGCGACACGGCCCGTGATTTCGCGGCCGAGCATCTGGCGCCGCATGCGGTGGAATGGGATCAGGCCAAGCATTTCCCCGTCGATATGCTGCGGAAGGCGGCCTCGCTGGGGATGGGCGGGATCTACATCCGCGAGGACGTGGGCGGCTCCGAGCTGACCCGGGTCGATGCGGCCCGCATCTTCGAGCAGTTGGCGAAGGGCTGTCCGTCGATCGCCGCCTACATTTCCATCCACAACATGGTCACCTGGATGATCGACCGGTTCGGCACCGAGGAGCAGCGCCGCGCCTGGGTGCCGGGGTTGTGCGCGATGGATCAGCTGGGCAGTTACTGCCTCACCGAACCCGGCGCCGGCTCGGATGCGGCGGCGCTGAGCACCAGGGCGGTCCGCGACGGCGACGACTACGTGCTCAACGGGGTCAAGCAGTTCATTTCCGGGGCCGGCACCTCGGAGGTGTATGTGGTGATGGCCCGTACCGGGGAGGGCGGGCCGCGCGGGATCTCGGCGTTCATCGTCCCGAAGGACTCGGCCGGGCTGTCGTTCGGGCCGAACGAGGTGAAGATGGGCTGGAACGCCCAGCCGACCCGGCAGGTGATCCTCGAGGATGTGCGGGTGCCGGCGGGCAACCTGCTCGGCGACGAGGGCGGCGGGTTCCGGATCGCGATGGCCGGCCTGAACGGGGGCCGGCTCAACATCGCCGCCTGCTCGGTCGGTGGGGCGCAGACCGCGTTGGATAAGGCGGTGGCGTATCTGGCGGACCGCAAGGCGTTCGGGTCGTCGTTGCTCGACTCGCAGGCGTTGCAGTTCCAGCTGGCGGACATGCGCACCGAGCTGGAGGCGGCCCGCACCCTGTTGTGGCGGGCGGCGGCCGCGCTGGAGGAGGGTGCCCCGGACGTGGTGGAGTTGTGTGCGATGGCGAAGCGGTTCGCCACCGACACCGGGTTCGAGGTCGCGAACAAGGCGCTGCAGCTGCACGGCGGGTACGGCTATCTTGCCGAGTACGGGATCGAGAAGATCGTCCGCGACCTGCGGGTGCATCAGATCCTCGAGGGTAGCAACGAGATCATGCGGGTCGTGATTGCCCGCAGCGTCGTCGGAAACCGAGGAGTGGCATAAATGACCGAACCAATCACCGACCCCGAGGTACTCATCGACAAGCGCGACGGCCTCGGCCGGATCGTGCTCAACCGCCCCAAGGCGATCAACGCCCTCAACCACGCCATGGTCCAGCAGATTGCGGCGGCACTGGAGTCGTGGGCCGGGGACGACGAGGTGGCGGCGGTGCTGATCACCGGCGCCGGGGAACGCGGCCTGTGCGCGGGCGGGGACATCGTCTCGATCTACCACGACGCCAAGGACGGTGGCACCGGGTCGCGGGAGTTCTGGCGCGACGAGTACATCCTCAACGCGGCGATCGCGAACTACCGGAAGCCGTATGTGGCGATCATGGACGGCATCGTGATGGGCGGCGGGGTCGGGGTGTCGGCGCACGGGAGTGTGCGGATCGTGACCGAGCGGTCGATGATCGGGATGCCCGAGACCGGGATCGGGTTCGTTCCCGACGTCGGGGGCACGTTCCTGCTGGCCCGGTCCCCGGGAGAGTTGGGCACCCACATCGCGCTCACCACCGCCCGCCTCAGTGCGGGGGATGCGATCGCGTGCGGGTTCGCCGACCATTTCATCCCGTCGGAGAAGATCGAGCAGTTCGTGCAGAAGTTGACGGACACGTCGGTGGAGGAGGCGTTGGCGGAGTTCACCGAACCGGCCCCGGAATCGGACCTGCTGGCGCAGCAGGCGTGGATCGATGCCGCGTATTCCGCGGACAGCGTCGCCGAGATCGTGGCCCGCCTGCAGGGCAGTGGGGTGCCGGAGGCGGCGAAGGCGGCCGGGCAGGTGCTGGCGAAGTCGCCGACCGCGTGCGCGGTCACCCTGGCGTCGCTGCGCCGGGCCCGGGTGGCGGCCAGCCTCGAGGAGGTCCTCAACGAGGAGTTCCGGGTGTCCGTCGCCTGCCTGGGCTCGGCCGATCTGGTCGAGGGGATCCGGGCGCAGGTCGTCGCCAAGGACCGCAACCCGCACTGGTCACCCGCCTCCATCGACGACGTGACCGACGACGCCGTCGCAACATTCTTCACCCCCCTCGGCGACCTCGAACTCGGCCTCACGGCCCCTACGACAACCGGAGACCAGCAGTGACCGACTACGACACCATCCTCCTCGACCGCAAGGGCCGGGTCGGGATCATCACCCTCAACCGTCCGAAAGCGCTGAACGCGTTGAACTCCCAGCTTCTGCGCGAACTCGTCACGGCAATCGAGGAACTCGATGGCGACAGCGACATCGGCGCCATCCTCATCACCGGGTCCGAGCGGGCGTTCGCCGCAGGCGCCGACATCAAGGAGATGCAAACCAAGTCCTACATGGACGTCTACCTCGACGACTTCTTCTCGATCGGCGACCGCATCGCCGCCGCCCGCAAACCCATCGTTGCCGCGGTGGCGGGATACGCCCTCGGCGGCGGGTGCGAACTGGCGATGATGTGCGACATCCTGCTCGCCGCCGACACCGCCAAGTTCGGTCAGCCCGAGATCAAACTCGGCGTCATCCCCGGAATCGGTGGCTCACAGCGCTTGACCCGCGCCGTCGGCAAGGCCAAGGCGATGGAACTGTGCCTGACGGGCCGGAACATGGACGCCGAGGAAGCCGAACGGGCCGGACTCGTCGCCCGCATCGTCCCGGCCGCCGACCTGTTCGACGAGGCACTGCTCACGGCCACCACCGTCGCCGAGATGTCGCTGCCCGTCGCGATGATGGCGAAGGAAGCGGTCAACCGGTCGTTCGAGACCACCCTCACCGAGGGAATTCGCTTCGAACGACGCGTATTCCACTCGACATTCGCCACCGAGGACCAGAAGGAAGGCATGGCCGCGTTCGTCGAAAAGCGGTCGCCGGCGTTCACCCACCGGTAATCCCTCACCCGACCCGAACACCCCGCAGCGAGCATCCGTAGCGGGGTGTTCGTGTTTGTGCCGTCCTCGACTTTCGCGAGCGGACAAACTGGCCGCGAAGCGCTATACCGGCACGACCACCGAATCGTTCTCCACCGGCTGATCTTTCGACCGCCGGTCGAGTGCGGTGGCGACGAGGAGAACGGCGAGCGCGGCCACGGTGAGTGCGGCACCCATCCAGATCGGGGACGTGAAGCCGAGTCCCGCGGCGATGGTGATGCCGCCGAGCCAGGCCCCGAGTGCGTTGCCCACGTTGAAGGCGGCGATGTTGGCGCCGGACGCCATGGTCGGCGCCTGCGCCGCGTAGTTCATGATGCGCATCTGCAGTCCGGGAACGGTCGCGAATCCGAAGAGCCCCATGAGGAACAGGGCGACGATCGTCATCGGCTTGCTGCCTGCGGTGAGGGCGAACACGACGAGCACGACGGCGAGCACGGCGAGGACCGTGGTCAGCGTGCGGGTGAGCGCCTTGTCGGCGGCGCGTCCGCCGAGGACGTTGCCGACGAACAGGCCGCCGCCGAAGAGCACGAGGAGCCACGGGACGCTGGTAGACGCGAATCCGCCGACCTCGGTGAGCGTGAACGCGATATAGGTGAACGCACCGAACATGCCGCCGAATCCGAGAATGGTGACGGCGATCGAGAACCACACCTGCGGATTCCGGAAGGCCCGCAGTTCGCTGCGCAGACCGGCAGGTTCCGGTGCGTCCGCCGCACGGGACACGGACGGCACCAGCGCGGTGATGCCGATCAAGGCCACGACGCCGATGACGGTGATGGCCCAGAACGTGGAGCGCCAGCCGAACTGCTGGCCGAGGAACGTGCCGAACGGGACACCGAGAACGTTGGCGATGGTCAATCCGGCGAACATCGTCGCGATGGCCGCGGCCCGCTTGCTCGCGGGCACGAGGTCCGCGGCGAGCACCGACCCGATGCCGAAGAACGCGCCGTGGCACAGGGCCGCGAGGACGCGTCCGCCCATCATGACCTCGTAGGTCGGGGCGAGCGCCGACAGGAGGTTGCCGCCGATGAACAGCACCATCAGCGCCTGGAGGACCGTTTTGCGGTCGAAGCGGGTGACCGCCGCGGTGATGACGATGGCTCCGACGGCGACGGAGAGGGCGTAGCCGGAGATGAGGTAGCCGGCCACGGACTCGCTCACCTGAAAGTCGGCCGACACCTCCGGCAGCAGTCCCATGATGACGAATTCGGTGAGACCGATCCCGAAGCCGCCCATTGCGAGGGCGAGCAGACCCAGTGGCATCGCGGCCACTCCTTTCGTACAGACTCGAGAGATAAGAGCGCTAGCTCGAATACCGCGTCTGCATTAGTTGCAGGCGCGTCATAAATAGTTGCACACGCCTGCTACGTGCGCAAGCTGGTATTCTGACCTGGCACTCGTATCCACAGGAGGTGGCCATGGCAGTCGCTGACGACGCCGTCGAGATCCGGTCGCAGGGATGGCGCACGCTCGCGGCCCTGCATGGTTTGCTCGAGGCGGAACTCGAACGCGCCCTGCAGCGGGGTCACGACCTCTCGGTGGTCGAGTACACGGTGCTCGACGCACTGAGCCGCCAGGACGGCTGGCACATGCGGATGGCGCAGCTCGCCCGCGCGGCCGCGCTGAGCAGCAGCGCCACCACCAGGCTGGTGAACCGATTGGAGAACCGCGGCCTGCTCACCCGGATCCTGTGCGACGACGACCGTCGCGGCATCTACACCGAACTCACACCCGCGGGCCGGGCGGCGCTGGACGAGGCGCGTCCCACCCACGACGCCACGCTGGAAGCGGCGCTCGACCGGGCGGCCGAGGTTCCCGAACTCGCCCACCTCGCCCGCACCCTGCACGAGCTCCCCGCATAGGTGAGTGGCAAAGCGTGCGGGAGCACACTTTGCCACTCACGTCAGGACAGCGGTGTGAAGTCGCGCGACGCGATGTACTCCGGCCGTGGCCGCGGTGCGGCGAACGGCGCGACGAGCGTGTTCTCGACACTGTTGAACACCAGGAACAGATTCGACCGCGGGTAGGGCGTGATGTTGTTGCCCGACCCGTGCATGACGTTGGAGTCGAACCACAGCGCGGTGCCCGCCGCACCGGTGAACTGGTCGATCCCGAACTCCGCGGCCATCCGGGTCACATCCTCCCGGCGCGGAACCCCGACCTCCTGCTCGACGAGCGAGGACGTGTAGTTGTCGTCGGGGGTGGCGCCGACGCACTGGACGAACCGCTTGTGCGAACCGGGCATCACCATCAGCGACCCGTTGAACGGGTAGTTCTCGGTGAGCGTGATCGAGCAGCTCACGGCCCGCGGCACCGGGAGCCCGTCCTCGGCGTGCCAGGTCTCGAAGTCCGAGTGCCAGTAGAAGCCGGTGCCCTTGAAACCTGGCATGGAGTTGATCCGGCTCTGGTGGATGTAGACGTCGGAGCCGAGGAGTTGTCGCGCGCGGTCGAGAATCCGGCCATCGCGGATCAGCGCGGCGACCACGTCGCTGCGCCGGTGGACGTCGAAGACCGACCGGACCTCGTCGGAACCGCGTTCGGTGATGACGCGACCGCTGTCGCGCATCGACGGGTCCCGGGACAGCCGGTCGAGTTCCTCCCGGCACGTCATCACTTCGCCGGTGTTCAGGACGTGGTCGACGATGGTGAAGCCGCGCGCCTCGTGTCCGGCGAGGGCGGCCGCGTCGAAGGGTCCGTCCGCGGGCGTTCCCCAGGCGGCAGGTTCGTTCCGTTGGAGCATCGACGGCTCGGAGGTGATCCGAGTGGGGTAGCGATCGTTGTGGTTGGTGAATCCCTGAACCTCAGCTACCTGAGTCATTGTCCCTCCTCGGCACTTACCTCTGCTTCACTGTCGCTACGGCGACAGAGTCTTCTGATCGGCGCGGAGCCGCTGGACGGCGTCGTCCAGGTGTTCGGCGAGCAGTTTCTGCACCTCGTCAGCCGTGCCCGACCGGATCGCCTCGCGCAGGGTCGCGTGTTCCTGCGCCTGCTCGCGAATGTCGTCGTACGTGGTCTGCAGTGCACCCAGGCACATCCGGGTCTCGATCAGCAGCGTCCGCGCCGCGCGGATGAGCCGCGGGCTCTGCGCGCTCTCCACCAGGATCTGGTGGAACTGCTGATCTGCGTCCGACACGGCGGCGGCGTCGCCGCGCTCGGCCGCGGCCTGCATCACGAGCACGGTGGGTTCGAGCGCCAGGTAGGTGGCTTCCCGGCGACCGTCGGCGAGAATCATCTCGAGGGCCCCGCGCTCGATGACCGACCGGCTGCGGTACACGTCGACGACGTCGTCGAGGGTCAGTTCCGTCACGAAGATCCCGCGGTGACGGATGCTGTGCAGTATGCCCTCGGATACGAGCCTCTGCATGGCTTCGCGCAGGGGTCCGCGCGAGACCTGGAAATGCGCGGCCAGTTCCGCCTCGCCCAGCTGTGCACCCGGTTCGAGCGCACCCTTCATGATGGCGACCCGCAGGCGGTCCGCGATGAATTCGGCAGTCGATTGACGACTGACGGGTTCCAGGTCAGTCAGAGCCATGACTGTGGCCTTTCTCGAACAAGGTTCCTAACGACGGTTGCACCGCCGTGTGGCCTGCAAGACGCAGGCCTTCCCAGATGGTCACCTGGTTTGCCGTGAGGACCGGCTTGCCGAGGCGCTGCTCGAGAGTACTCAGCGCACCCAGCGTCCTCATGGCCGTGTCGGGGATGAGCAGGGCTTCGGCGTCCGGATGGTCGTTCTCCACCGCGAGTTCCACCACGGATTCGGGGCTGAGCTGACCGACCTCGGCGGCGGTGTCGATCCCCGCACTCGACATCGACAGCACCTCGATGCCGGCGGCGGCGAGGAATTCGACGAACAGCTTCGCGACGTCCTCCGGGTAGCTCGCGGCCACCGCGACCCGGGTGATCCCCAGGGCGTGCAGGGCGTTGACGAACGCGAAACTGGTGCTGGACGTGGGCACACCGGTGGCGGCGGCGAGCGCATCGGCCTGCTGCTTCGCGCCGTCGGGGCCGTAGACGAAGCTGCCCGACGTGCACGCCCACACGACGGCGTCCGGCTTCTCGCCGGCGAGCAGCGCGGCCCCGCCGGCGAGTTTCTCGGGGCTACCGAGGTCGAGCAGTTCGGGCACGGCGTGCAGGTCGGTGCCGTAGATGTGCACGACCGGCAGATCGACTCCGAGCATCTCCGCGGCGAAGGGGTAGTCGTCTTCGGCGGCGTGGTCCGGGTAGATGAATCCCACAGTGGGGGTCGGCGTGCTCGTCATGCGTTCTCCTCGTTCCGTGTCGTGGGGGTGTGTCAGAAGACGTTGCGGAGCCACTTCCCGGGCCCCGTCATGGGGAGTTTCATCCGGCCCAGACAGGCCCAGATCGTGAGCTGGTTGGCGGTGAGCACCGGTTTGCCGAGTTCCTGTTCGAGCGGCGCGATGACGTCGTAGGTCGGCAGGTTGGTGCAGCTGACGAAGATCGCCTCCGACCGGGGGTCGTCCGCCGCGATGATCCGCTCGGCGATCGTGCGGTAGTTGACCTTCCAGATGCCGCCGCCGAGCCCGAGGTGATCGGAGCGCACCACCTCGGTGCCGGCCTCGTTCAGGAACGCGTGCAACCGTTCGGTCAGCGGGGCGTCGTACGGCGTGATCACCGACAGCCTGCTCAGCTCGAGGTGCTCGATCGCCTCGACCAGCGCCCCGGACGTGGTGACCGCGTGCAGGGCGCCGGCCTCGCAGATCGCGTCGCACAGCGTCCGCTCGTATTCGAGGCCCTTGATGAAACTTCCCGACGTGCACAGATAGGCCACGACCTCCGGCTCGACGTGCAGGACGTCGCGCGTCGCCGCCATGAGGTGTCTTCGCTCGGACACGAGTTCGGCCATCTCCAGGCTGACGGGCACGGGTTCGTACGGCGTGCGCGCCAGATGCAGGCTCACCTCGAGGGGAGCCCAACGCCACAGTTCACGTTCGAGCGCCAGGTCGAACGGGGCGATGATGCCTATTCCCCGTTGCGCGATCGGCCCCTCGAATTCGGGAATGTTCAGTTCCAACACCAGGCCTCACCTTCGATTCGACCGCGCCCGAGCATTATCAGATTGTTGACAATCATACGAGTTACTCTTACGGTGTCAACGTGAGTCGGAACCCGATCGTCGCGGTGCTACATGCCCACGTTCTGCCGAGCGACGAACTCATGGCACCGGTCGCGTCCCGTGCCGAAGTTCGCTACACCGGCAAGGCGGGGCTGAGCGACGCCCTCGACGGCGCGGACGTGCTGTTTCTCTACGACTTCCTCACCGACGCGGTGCCCGGAGCGTGGCATGCCGCCGGTTCCCTGCAGTGGCTGCACATCGCCGCGGCCGGCGTCGATCCCGTCATGTTCCCCGAGGCCCGCGACAGCGACGTCACGATCACCAACTCCCGGGGCGTGTTCGACGGCGCGATCGCCGAGTACGTGCTCGCCCAGATCCTCGCGTTCGCGAAGGATCTGCCGGGTTCGCTGCGACTGCAGCAGTCCCACACGTGGCAGCACCGCGAATCCGAGCGGATCGCGGGCCGCACCGCCCTGATCGTCGGCACCGGCCCCATCGGCCGCGCCACCGCCCGACTTCTCCGCGCAGCGGGGATGAAGGTCAGCGGTTCGGGTCGCACCGCCCGCGACGCCGATCCCGACTTCGGGACGGTCACCGCCACCGAAGATCTCCCGGAGCAACTCGCGGCCGCCGATTACGTGATCGCGGTGGCCCCGCTCACCGAGCAGACCCGTCACCTGTTCCGCGATACGACGTTCGCCGCTATGAAGCCGGGCGCGCGGTTCGTCAACGTCGGACGGGGTGAGCTCGTGCGCACCGACGACCTCGTCGCCGCGCTGCGGGCGGGAACGATCGCGGGCGCCGCGCTCGACGTGTTCGACACGGAACCGCTCCCCGCGGACCATCCGCTCTGGGACATGACGAACGTGTCGATCACGCCCCACAATTCGGGCGACTTCGCCGGCTGGCGCGACGACCTCATCACCGTGTTCACCGACAATTTCGAACGCTGGGTGACGGGGTACCCGCTCGAGAACGTAGTTGACAAGCACCTCGGGTACGTACCGAGCCGATGATGACAGGGCCCGAACGTCCAGGCTGAAGGAGTTCTCATGAATCCCACCGACATGACCGCCGTCGAACTGGTCACGGCCTACTCGTCCGGAGAACTTTCGCCGGTGGAGGCGACGCAGGCGATGCTCGACGCCATCACCGAGCGTGATCGCGCCATCAACTCGTACTGCCTCGTCGACGAGGAGCGGGCGCTCGCGCAGGCCCGGAAGTCCGAGGAGCGCTGGAACACCGGCTACTCCAAGGGACTGCTCGACGGCGTCCCGATCTCCATCAAGGACATCTTCCTCACCGACGGCTGGCCGACGCTCCGCGGATCGCAGGCCGTCGACGAGGACCAGCCGTGGGACGTCGACAGTCCCGTCGCCGCCCGGCTGCGCGAGGACGGGATGGTGTTCCTCGGCAAGACCACAACCCCCGAGATCGCCTGGAAGGCCGTCACCGACAGCGCTCTGTGCGGCATCACCCGCAACCCCGCCGACCCGACCAAGACGGCCGGCGGTTCTTCGGGCGGCAGTGCCGCGGCGGTCGCCGCGGGTCTCGGTCCCTGCTCCGTCGGCACCGACGGCGGCGGCAGTGTGCGGATCCCCGCGTCGTTCTGCGGCGTCGTCGGTTTCAAGCCCACCCACGGCCGGATCCCCCTGTTCCCGGCGAGCCCGTTCGGGCCGCTGGCGCACGCCGGCCCGATCACCCGCACGGTCGAGGACGCGGCGCTGCTGATGGACATCCTGGCGTTGCCCGACCCGCGCGACCCGACGTCGCTCGCGCCGTCCCCGACCACCTTCCGCGGCGAAATCGGCCGCGACGTGGTCGGACTCGGCGTCGCCTACTCCCCCACACTCGGCTACGTGACCGTCGATCCGGAGGTCCGGGCGATCGTCGACCGGGCGGTGCAGGCCATCGACGCGGCGGGCCTGCCGGTCACCGCCGCCGACCCCGGGTTCGGCGATCCGATCGACGCCTTCGAACTGTTGTGGGCGGCCGGGGCCGCCGCCATGCTGAAGAATTTCCCGGAGGGGGCACGCGACAAGGTCGACCCGGGCCTCGGCAAGGTCTGGGAACGAGGCGAGAAGTTCAGCGCGGTCGAGTATCTCGACGCTCGCGCGGTCGCCGCGGACATCGGCATCACGATGGGCAAATTCCATCTGACGCACAATGTCCTGCTCACACCCACCGTCCCCATTCCGGCTTTCGAGGCGGGCCACGACGTCCCGCCGGGCAGCGACCTCACCGGCTGGCCGCAGTGGACGCCGTTCACGTACCCGTTCAACCTGACCCAGCAGCCGGCGATCAGCATCCCGGTCGGTCGCACCGCGGCGGGTCTGCCGGTGGGCCTGCAGATCATCGGCCCCCGGCATTCGGACGACCTCGTGCTCGCGGTCGCACGGTACGCGGAGCACGTCCTCGGCTAGGTCGGCCGAAAAGCACCCGATTCGCGCTGCATCCGAGGATGATCAGAACTGGGCCCGGTGCTCCGAACATCTGCTCTGCTGCCGGGCGACAGTTGCCTGACAGAAGTTTTCGGGGTCGAGGAGAGCCCGGGAGAGTAGATGACAGCAATGCCGGTGTCCGGGGTCCCGCCGCATTCGCCGCAGGACCGGGATCCGTTCGCCCCGGGCATGGTCGTCGCCACTCGATACACACTCCTCGGACGATTCGCCGGACCCGACTGGGTGCAGTGGTGGCACGCGCACGACACCGAACTGTGCAGGGACGTCTCGCTCAGCCTCGTCGACTCGGCGCACCTCCGCGACACCGACACCCGTCCGGATCCGGTGGCGCGGTTCTGCCGGAACACCACCGGCACCAGCTTCAGCCACGAGGGGCGGATCGCGCAGGTCTACGACATCGCGGTGGTCGGCGACCGGATCGCCGTGGTCGCGGAATGGACGCCCGGATGGCGTCTCGCGGATATCGCGCGCACGGTTCCGCGGCCGCTGGACGCCGCGCGCATCGTGCGCGACCTCGCCGCCGCCACCGCGGACGCGCACCATTTCGGTGCGCGCATCTCACTCGATCATCCCAACCGGGTACGGATCTCCCGGGAAGGACTCGCGGTCCTCGCCTTCCCCGCCACCCTCGCCGCCGCGAGCACGGCCGACGACGTCGCCGGCCTCGGCGCGCTGCTGTACGCACTGCTGCTCGGCACGTGGCCGCTGCCGTCGTGCGGCGAGACCCACGCGGCCGGACTGCCCCCCGCCGGTCGTCGGGGTGACGGTTCCGTCGTCCCGCCGCATCGGGTGCGGCCCACGATTCCCCGGCGACTGTCCGACGTGGCCGTCAACGCGCTCACCCGGCGACCCGGGATGGACACCGCGCAGGCGGTGGTCGACGCCCTCGACCGGATGCTGGCGGACGCGCGGGCTCGGTCGGCTCCCGCGTTCGCCCCGAAGAAGAAGGTCCGCCCGAAGGCCGACGACCGGTCGGCCCGATCGAGGGCGCCGCTTCCCGCGATGAGCGCTGCACTCGCCGTGGTCGTCGCCCTCGGCGCCGCCGGGTGGGCGATCGGCACCTCGTTCACCGCGTCGGACGCACCGCCCGCGGCTGTCGCGGACAGCACGCTCAGCGAGATCGTGCCCGCGCCGGAACCCGACCCGGTACCGCTGATCCCGTCGTCCGCGACCGTCTACTCCCCCCAGCACTTCCCGGACAACGGGACGAGGGCGTCGCTCGCGGTCGACGCGAACCCGGCAACGTTCTGGGCCACCGACCGCTACCCGCAGCAATTGCCGCCGACGAAGGGCGGAGTGGGCCTGATCGTGTCGTTCCCCAAGCCCGTCGATCTGCGGACCGTCTGGATCGAATCACCGACGCCGGGCACCAGGGTCGAGATCCGGACCGCGCCCGCCGCCTGGGCCAACATCGGCCACACCCAGTTGCTCGGCGCCGCCACGCTCGCGCCCGGAGTCACCCGGATCGCCGCCCGCACGCCCGCACCCACCACCCGCGTCCTCGTGTGGATCTCGGGCCTGTCCCCGGTCGAATCCGGATTCCAGTCGAGCCTGTCGGAGATCGGGTTCCTGGGCGGCGGCGCATGAGTCGCGACATCTTCGGCCCCACCCAGCCGAACACGGGAAGCACCGCGCGCGACCACCTCGCGAACGAACGCACCTATCTCGCGTGGCATCGCACCGGCATCAGTGTCGCCGCACTCGGTGTGGCGGTGGCGAAGTTCGCCCCACACCGCGGCGACCACGCCATTGCCGCCGGATTCATTCTGATCGGCGCGGGCCTGCTGGTATCCGCCTACGGCACCTACCGATACCGGGTCATCAGCAGGCAGATCGAATCCGGGGTATTCGCGCCGGCGACGTTCGCCGCCGTCGTCACCTCCAGCGTCGTCACACTGCTCGCGCTCCTCGCCGTGCTGGTTCTACTCTGACCCCGGCGCGGCCTCGACGCAGCGGAATCCGATGTGGCTCATCCCGGTGTCGACCATCTGCGGCCGCCGGGCCGCGGGCCGGTACCGGCGGCAGTAGCTGTCTGCGCAGAGGAACGATCCACCCTTGATCACCCGCCGCGGAACCCGGAACTGGGGTTGACGCGGGTCGAAGCTCTCCGCCATGCCGGGTCCACGCGGATTGCGTGGCGCACAGCACGACTGCGCGGTGTCGTCGTGCCGATCGGCGTACCAGTCGGCGGTCCACTCCCACACGTTTCCCGCCATGTCGAACAGACCGTAGTCGTTGGGCCGATAACTACCGACGGCGGTCGTGGTGCCGTACCCGGGGTCGGCGCGCCACGGGAAGTCCCCGTGCCAGTAGTTCGCCGGCGGCGGGGACTCGGCGTCCGGGATGTCGCCCCAGGTGAATTCGGCCTGGTCGAGACCGCCGCGCGCCGCGGCCTCCCACTGCGCCTCGGTGGGGAGGGACCGTCCGGCCCACTGTGCGTACGCGGCCGCGTCCTCGTGGGCGACGTGGACGACGGGATGCCGTTCACGACCCGCGACCGTCGACGCCGGTCCGGTGGGGCGGTGCCAGGACGCGCCGACCGTCCAGGTCCACCACTGGCTCAGGTGACGGAGATCGACCGGCCCGCGGGTGGGAGTGAACACCATCGATCCGGGTTGCAGGTTCTCCGCCGGAGCCCCGGGAAAGTCGGCGGGGTTCAGCGGACGCTCGGCGACCGTGACGTAACCGGTGTCCCGCACGAACGTCGTGAACTGTTCGTTGGTGACCTGGTACGCCTCGATCGCGAACGCGTCGACCGCCACCCGATGCGCCGGACCCTCTTCCGGATAGTGCCGATCCGAGCCCATGGTGAACGTCTGGGCGGGGATGCGACGGACATCGGAAACGGTCACGGTATCCACGAAGTCTCCCCTTCCGACTGCTCAGGTGACGGCTGGCGAGAAGACGCTCGTCCAATCGTTCTTCATGCTTACCACGGTCCAGTTGTTCGCTCGTGCCTCTTCGAGGGCCTGCTCGGCGCCGGCGACGTAGTCGAATTCGCGATCGGTGTCGTCGTGCAGGATCAGCACCCGCAGGGACGGCCGGTCGGGCAGCCCGGAGAACGCCAGCATCGGCAGGTCGCCGTTGGAGTTGCCGACCGACAGGATCGGCCGACGCCCGATCCTGCTCCAGATCCGGACCGGTTTCTCCGGTCCGTCGTCGAAGAAATCCATCGCCGCCTTGTACAGCAGCTCCGTCCGGCCTTCCTCGGCGCGGTAGGAGAGGCCGAGTGCGCTGCCGATGATCCGTTCCGGCGGCACCCCGTAGAGCTGCCCGGCGATCGGGCGCATGAAGTCCCGGTCACCGCCGGACGCGAGGTAGATCGTGAATCCGTTCGCCTCCAGGTAGCGCAGCAGTTCGACCATCGGTGCGTATCCGCAGCCCCGGTACGGTCGACCGAGCGTCGGATGGTCCGCCCCGTCGAAGAATGCGGTGACGCGGGCGTCGTAGTCCTCGACGCTGACCTCGTCGAACGCCCGGGTGATCGCACCCATCAACAGCTTCAGATCCGCGTCGTCGCCGTGATAATGCTTGACCATCGCGGCGCCGAGCCATTTCAGGTCGTGCTCGTGCGCGGCCTGCCAGGGCTGCGTCTGCTGCAGATCGGGATCGGCAGCGGCCATTTCCGCCAAGCGCCGGATCGTGAAGTCGAGTTGGATCGGCATCGGCTTCTCGCACCACAGTGTGCCGTCGTTGTCGAAAACGGCGACCCGGTCCGCAGGCTCGACGAAGTCCGGCCCGCGCGCCGTTACCCGTCCGACGAAGTCCTCGATCGCGGACCGCGTCGATCCGTCCGCCCAGGAACCACCCAGTCCGGCACCCATCCCGGTCAGTCCTTCGACAGGAAGGCGTGCAGCTTCGCCACCGCGTGGTCGATCGTGAAGCTTGCCGGCTCCTGCCGCGGAGGAAATTCCTTGAACGTCTCGAGGAATTGAGTCGTGATGACCGTTCCGTAGATCGCGATGTAGTCGTGGTCGAGGAACCAGTCCCAATAGGTGTTCGACGTGATATCGGCCCGCTCGAACGGGTCGGTGCGCAGGTTGAACAGTTTCGGTAGCCGCAGTGGAGTGAACGGCTCCGCCCACAGTCCGAGGGTGCCCTGCGCCCGCTGCTCCATGAACACGATCTTCCAGTTGTCGAAACGGATGCCCAGCACGTCGCAGTCGTCGGAGAAATAGACCATGCCCCGGCGCGGGGACTTGTCGACCTCACCGGTGAGATACGGCAGCAGGTTGTAGCCGTCGATGTGCGCCTTGAACCTCTTGCCGCCGGCGTCGTGACCGCTCTTCAGTTGCTCGACGACCTCGGGCGCACCCGCGGCGGCGAGGAAGGTGGGCAGCCAGTCGTGGTGCTGAACGATCTCGTTGGAGACCACGCCGGCGGGAATCTTGCCCGGCCAGCGGATCACTTCCGGGACGCGGAACGCGCCCTCCCAGTTGGTGTCCTTCTCGCTGCGGAACGGTGTGGTCGCGCCGTCCGGCCAGGTGTTCGCGTGCGGGCCATTGTCGGTGCTGTAGATGACGATGGTGTTCTCGGCGAGACCGAGTTCGTCGACGGCGTCGAGCAACTGGCCGACATGCTTGTCGTGATCGACCATGGTGTCGTGGTAGGGCGACTGCCAGTGCCCGGCCTGCCCGATGCTTTCCGGCTTCGTGTGCGTCCGCAGGTGCATGTGTGTGGTGTTCATCCACACGAAGAACGGGGTTTCGGCCTCCTTCTGCCGCGTGATGAAGTCGATTGCCGCGGCGACCGTCTCGTCGTCGATGGTCTCCATCCGCTTCTTGGTCAGCGGCCCGGTGTCCTCGATGCGCTGCTTCCCGAGCGGCCCGTATCGCGGATCGACCTCACCGGCGTCTTCCTCGGTGGCCCAGCAGTGGAGGACGCCGCGCGGCATCATCACCTCGTGCAGTTTGGGATAGTCCTGCGCGCTGGGATAGTCGGGGAGCTCGGGTTCTTCCTCCGCGTTGAGGTGATAGAGGTTGCCGAAGAATTCGTCGAACCCGTGCACGGTCGGCAGATATTTGTTCAGGTCGCCGAGATGGTTCTTCCCGAACTGCCCGGTGGCGTATCCGAGTGGCTTGAGCAGTTCGGCGATGGTGGGGTCCTCCGGCGACAATCCGACGTCGACTCCTGGGATTCCCACCTTGCTCATGCCGGTGCGGTACACGCTCTGCCCGGTGATGAACGACGCCCGGCCCGCGGTACAGCTCTGTTCCCCGTAGGAATCGGTGAACCTCATCCCCTCGTCGGCGAGGCGGTCGATGTTCGGTGTGCGGTAGCCCATCAGCCCGTCGCTGTAGCAGCTGAGATTGGTGATACCGATGTCGTCGCCCCAGATGACCAGAATGTTGGGTTTCGCGTCCGTCATCTGTCTCTCCTCGCATCATCGGGGGAATCGCAATCCTGACGATGCTCGCGGGACGTCCCGGCCACATCACCCGCGCCGGGTGAGAACCTCGTGCCGCCGACCTGCGTCAGTCCGGCGGCACCGACGCCGGTCGGTCCACGGCCAGGATGTACACGCTGATCACCATCACCCACACCGGAAACACCAGCGTTACCCAGAGACTGAAGCTGACGACCACCAGGAGCGTGACTGACAGCACGTAGGTGGCGACGGCCAGCCAACGCGGCATCAGCCCGGTGCGCAGCCAGATGGTCCCCAGCGAGATCATGAACACCCCGGCCATGCGAACTCCGTACACGTTGTTCACGTGCAACATCACCTCGCGACCGAAGTAGACGAGGTCGTTCTGCGGAGCGGTGGGCAGCCGGGATATGGCGAGCATTCCACCGGCGAGGGCCATCGACACGAAGGTCGTCGCGAGGAACAACAGCCCACTGCCCACGAAGACGGTCGAGAAGAATCGGTCTTCGAGTTCTCCGAGCCGGTCGCGAATGACGCCGATGAACCACAGGAACGCGATGCCCGCGAAGGGCGCGAGGACCAGGGCCGCCGTGATCTGCGTCTGGTGACTTACCCACGGGGTGCCCGCGGCGCCCGGCAGTGCGCTGCGCAGCAGGACGATGCTGGAGGCGAACAGGACGCCGAAGACGACACCGGCGACGGCTGCGGCCCGTGGGGTCCGCAGCCGGTGGTACTCGGCATCGCCCCGTGTGCCGGCCATGAGATCAGTCTTCGCCGCGGTCGCGGTCCGGGGCAACAGGGACTATCCGGAAGCCGCCAGTGTCGCTTTGAGAACGGTGACGTCCAGCGTGGCCGCCAGATCGGCGATCGTCACACCCGACAGGGTGTCCCGCCACGCACGCTCGGCGTCGGCCATGACCTTCGCGATGCCGCAGGGGGTCGTGCACTGTTCCGGTGGCGCGGCGAGCAGCCCCTGCTGCCGGATCTCCGTGCACCGAAACGCCGGTGCCGCGCCGTCGACCGCCTGCACGACGTCGAGCACCGTGATGTCCCCGGGGGCACGGGTGAGGACGTACCCGCCGTCGCGGCCCTCGGTCGGGTGGACGAGGCCGGCCCGTGCCAGCGACTGCAGGTGCTTGGCGAGATAGGACTTCGACACCCCGTGCAGGTCTGCCAGCCGCGCGGTCGGCACCGGACCCTCGGCCTGGCTGAGCACGACGCAGCAGTGGAGCGACCACTCCACACCACCGGAAATCTTCATGCTCACGACCCTATTTGCGCAACCATTCGTCCAGGGTGGTCGGGGCGATCCAGGCGCCGGCGCCGGGTGTCGGCGTGATGGCCGCGTCGTCGAGTTGCGCACCGAAGTAGCCGGCGGCGGGATCGGTCGTCACGGACCGCTTGTCTCCGGTCGACGCGAACAGCCGGCGCACCAGTTCGTCGATGCCCAGCGGCTCGGGACCGGCGATCTCGACGGTGCCGTTCAACGGGGAGCCTGCGGCAACCTCCGCCACCCGCGACACGACGTCACGCGAGGCGATGGGCTGCAGGTGCGCCGGCGTCGCGTGCACCGTGTCGCCGACGGTCCCGGCGTCGGCGATGCCCGCGATGAACTCGAAGAACTGGGTCGATCGCACGATCGAGTAGGGCACTGGGCCCGCCTTGACCACGTCTTCCTGTGCGACCTTGGCCCGCAGGTATCCCGAGTCGGGAAGCCGGTCGGCGCCGACGATCGACAGGACCACGTGGTGCCCGACGCCGGCGGCCTCCTCGGCGGCGAGCATGTGCTTCGTCGAGTCCCGGAAAAACGCCAGGACGTCGTCGTCCGCCCACGACGGCGAGTTGGTCAGGTCCACCACCGCGTCGGCTCCCGCGACGGCTTCCGCGACGCCCTTGCCGGTGGTCGTGTCGATTCCGTCGGCGCGGCCGAGTGCCACGACGTCGTGCCCGGTCTTGCCGAGCGTGGCCGCGACCTGCCGTCCGATCAGTCCGTTCCCGAAAATGACGATCTTCACGTCTTCTCTCCTTTACTCGGATAAATCGTATCCGAGTTTACTCCGACAAGCGTTGTCCGAGTCAAGGCCCGCATCACGCCGATTCCGGCCGCACCACGACGGGCACCCCCTCGTACGGCGCGAGGGTGATCGGGAAACTGTGCAGCTCGTCCACGGCGCCGATCTGTTCGTCGGTGAACAGGTTGACCGCGGGCGAGCCCGCGGGCAGGAACTGCGACTGGACGGTCGCGGCGATCTCCTCGGACGTGAAGTTGAGGACCGTGACCTCCAGACTCGCGTCCGCCAGTTCGTGGACCATCACGAGCAGCCCCTTGTGCGACACGGTCGGCACGTCGAGCTGGACGGCGGTGGCGATGCCGAATCGGTTCCGGATGTCGATGATGCGGGCCAAGCGGCGTGCGAAGGACGTCGGATCCTGCAGTTGCACAGGCAAACTCCCGTACAGACTGTGTCCGCGGGGAATGCCCGACTCCGACCGTTCGGCGTCCGGGTTGACGCCCATCAGGTCGTGCGCACCCCGGTTGATCCAGCGGGTGTCCCCCTCCGCGAGGAGATCGGCGACGTCCTCGGACGGCACGGGAAGCAAACCGCACAGGTCCCAGCCCGACAGAGCGAACACTCCCGGCTGGAGTGCGTTGAACATCGCCAGCAGCAGGTGGGCCTGCTTGACGGTGTCGATGTCGGCGGCGTCCATCCGGTCGAGGTCGCGGATGCCCAGCGCGGCGGTGATGACACTGGCTGTCGTGCACGCGATCCCGTTCGTGGTGAACGTGCGGTTGTACGGCGCCCACCGCCCGGTGAGCCGCTCGCAGAGGTCCTTGCGGATGCGGTCGCCGAGGTCCGACCCGGTGACGGACTCGCCGCCGTAGTCGAACTCGTCGTCCTTGTGCAGCGTCGCGAAATGGACCAGCTCGAACGTCAGCTCGTCGTGATTCTGCAGAGCATGGACGAGCGAAGCCGCGTCGACGCCGTGATCGCGGGCGAGGTTCATCGTCAACCGGAGGAATTCGGTGTTCCCCATGACCAGCGCGTGATGGTAGGCGGGGCGATTGATGAAGTCGTACGACAGGTCGGCGCCGGTCGTGCCCATCGCCTTGATGTCGTCGATGGTGAGGTTCAACTCCTGGAACGTGAATCCGCCCATCTTCCGCACGATGCTGGCGATGAGGTGATTCGCCGCCTCCGACAGCGGGTGCCCCTCCGACCAGCCGGGGAGTCCCTCGGTGCGGCGTTCCACCCCGAGGAAACCGTTGGCGTCCAGGCGGAGCGCGCCTGCGCCGAGGTCCGCGATGGAATGGCATGCGTCGCCGATGACGAGGCGCATGCCCGCGAACGACGGATCGAGCCAGTTGATCGACGGCTGCCCCGCCTTGAAATAGTGCAGATACACCCACCTGCGCTCGACGCCGTCCACCCCCATCACCGCGGGTGTGACACTCCAGTTGGTCTCCTTCACCCCGAGTTCGTAGAAGATGACCCGCTGGAGTTGCCCGATGATGTACCCGGCGCGGGCGAGTTGCGCCTCGGTGTCGGCGTCGATGTTCACCGCGTCCCGGCCGTCCGGAACGCGGGGAAGCAGGTGCCAGTCCTGCTGTTCGATCTCCACCATGTGATAGATGCCGGGATAGTCGGCGTGCGCCATCTCGGCGAGCCGGAAGTCGGCGCCCTTACCCGTGTGACCGGGGACGATGTCGTCGATGACGATGCCGTCGTACGCTGCGGCGACGACGCAGAGCTTGCGGAACTCCTCCTCCGTCCCGAACGCCGAGTCGATCTGCATGCTGATGCGGTCGAAGTGGCCGTCCACCGAGGGCGTGGCCCGCCACCCGTCGATCCCACCGGCCTGCTTCACCGGCCCCGTGTGCACCGCCGTCACCCCGATGTCGGAGAAGGCCTGCCACAGCGACTCGTCGCCGAGCGAACTCAGGAAACTCGCGCCCGGCGCCGTGATGATCGAGATCGGGTACGCCGTGAACCACACCGAACCCCGCTCCACCGCGGCCCGCGGATTGGGGTCGGCATACGGGTTCTGCCACATGCTGCCCTTGCCGGACAACTGCTCCGCGATCAACTTCGCATCGTGCAGGATCGACTGGTTGATCAGCCACTCCACGTACTTCGGGTTGTCCGGCACCGGCTCACCCGACTGCGCATCCACCCTGGCCGCGCGGCGGACCGACGGTTTCAACGGCCGCGGACGCGCCGGGTAGAACTGCTCGTCGTAGCTGATCTCGCTGGGCTCGTGATGGATCTCGGGGTTCATGGTCCTCCGTCGTCATCTCGTCGACTCCGCACCGGTCGGCTACCCGTCCACCGTCCCACGGAAACGACCGCCCGGCATGCGGAGTTGGGGAGGAAACGGCTCGATCACCTGGCGAGCAGCGGTGTGACGTCCCGGCCGACGAATTCGACGAATCCCAGCAGATCCGGTTCGTCCTCGGTCGGCGTGATCGCCACGGACGTCGCGCCCAGATCGGCGAGTCTGCGCACCTCCGCGGCGATGGTGTTCGCGTCTCCCGCGACGCCGATTCCTGCGTCGGCCGGTTTCTCCCACCGCGCCAGTTCCGCATCCACCCGTCGCTGCGCACCGTCGCCGGTGGCGGCGATCTTCGGGACGACCACGTCATGCGAGGCGGCCCGGTCGCCGCCGATCTCCTCCACGATCAGGTCGCGGGTTCGGCGGACGTCGTCGTCGCCGACCGCGGACGGGAGGAGGTTGCCGTCACCCAGCCGTGCCGCCAGCCGGATCGACTTGGGGCCCTCGCCGCCGAGCATCAGCGGCACCCGCTCGGCCGGGGGCCAGTCCAGTGTCACGTCGTCGAGCCGAACGTACCGCCCGCGGGTGCTCACAGACTCGCCGTCGAGCAGCGCCCGCAGCGCCACCGAGTACTCCTCGAGCAGGGTCATCGGCGACCCGGCCCGGGCACCCACCTGCTCCATCCAGTCCTGCACCCCGTGTCCGACACCCGCGATCACCCGGCCGGGAAACAACCGGGCCATCGTGGCGATCTCCATCGCGGTGAGCGCGACGTTACGCAGCGGGGCGGGCATCAACCCGACGCCGACGTGGATTCGTTCCGTCCACGCGAGCGCCGCGGCCGCCGACGCGACGCCGCTCTCCTTGAAACAGTCTTCCCACAACCAGATCTCGTCGAGGCCGCTGCTCTCGGCCACCCGCGCGAAGTCTCTCAACCGCTCAGGTTCGATCGTCGGGATGAACGTCACGCCCAGTCGCGGCACCGCATTCGTCATCGACCCATCATGCGCGATCAGGCCGGCCCATCGTCACGATTCCCGCAACCGGGCGGTGCTGGCGCGCACGACCAGTGACGTCTTCATCAACGATCGCGTGCGGGTGCCGCCACCCAGCCGATCGAGCAGGATCGTCGCGGCCGCACGCCCCTTCTCGACGATCGGCTGATGAATCGTGCTGAGACCGAGAAGTTCTGCGACGGGCGCGTCGTCGAAACCGATGACGGACATGTCGTCCGGGACCGACAGCCCGCGCTCGCGCAGCACCTGCCACGCCGCCACCGCGTGCACGTCGGACGTCGCCACGAGCGCGGTGGGCTGTGCGGCGTCGAGCAGGATCCGGGTGGCCTCGGCACCGGAGTCGCTGTCGATGTTGCCCGCCACCACGATGAACAGTTCCTCCACCGGAAGGTGGTGGTCGCGGGCCGCGTCGAAATAGCCGGCGAGGCGTTCGCGTGCGTTGCGCTCGGTTGCCGCACCGACGTCGGCCGTCGTAACCATCCGGCAGTCGGAGTCCTGGCCGAGTTTGTCGACGATGATCCCGATGCGCCGGTGGCCCAGTTTCAGGATGTGGTCCATCTGGAGATAGGCGCCGTTCCGGTCGTCGATGGCCACGAACGGCAGTCCCGCGCTTCTGGGCGAATCGACGACGACAGCCGGGATGCCGCGCGCGATGATCGCCTCGACCAGGGGGTGCCCGTCCGGGACGTTGTGGATGACCACACCGTCCACGAGCCCACGGAGAACCAGCGAGTTCGGGGGCGAGTCCGGTGAGCCACCGCGGGAGGCCGGGAACAGGGTGAGGGCGATGTCGGCGGAGTTCCCGATTTCGGCGATGCCCTTCATCAGCAGGGTCACGGACGGATCCTCCAGCGCTTGCACCGGGGAGTCGGGCACGATCACGCCGACCGCGCCGATCCGTCCCGACCGCAGGCTGCTTCCGGCGATGTTCGGCCCGGCGTAGCCGAGGTCCGCGGCCACGGAGTAGATGCGTTCCCGTTGTGTCGCAGAGACCTTCGACGATTTACTGAAGGCGTAGGAGACGGTGGCGACCGATACGCCGGCCGCTTTCGCGACGTCTTTCATCGTGACCACGTGGTACTCCCTCGTCGGCGTTCATCGGCCACAACCGGCCGTTGCGCACCGAAGCGCACAGGTGGCGAAGCCCGATCCTAGTCCGCGGTCGGGCGCTCCCGACGCTCCCCTCGACATCACCCATTGACAGCGCTCCAGCCGGTGATACGATTCACCACCATAAGTTAATCGTTTCACCATCTGCTTTCACCATTCCGGTTTCACCATCCCTGGGAGCACTCATGACCAAGGTCCTCTACCTCTACGGCGGCTGGCCCGGCCACCATCCGTACGACATCGCCGCGTGGGCACGCGAACTGTTCTCCGAGCTGAACTACCAGGTCGAGGAGTCGCAGGACATCTTCACCCTCGACCGCGACCTGACCGGATACGACCTGATCGTGCTCGGCTGGAACAACGCGCTCACCACCGAAGACCTGAGCGATTCGCAGGAGAAGAACCTGCTCGACGCCGTCGCGGCCGGAACCGGGGTCGCGGCGTGGCACGGCGCCGCCGCCGCGTTCCGGGCGAGCCTGAAGTACCACTTCCTCCTCGGCGGCGACTTCGTCGAACACCCTGCGGGAGAGGCTTTCCCGCAGCCGTACAAGGTGAGCATCACCGACCGCGAGCACGAGGTGACCGCGGGTGTCGAGGACTTCGCCGTCGCGTCCGAGCAGTACTACATGCACGTCGACCCGAACAACCGGGTACTCGCGGAAACCGAGTTCAGCGGCGAGCACCTGCCCTGGCTGGAGGGACTGCGCAGCCCGGTGGCGTGGGTGCGCCAGTGGGGCGCCGGCCGGGTCTTCTACCACTCGATCGGCCACACCCCGGCCGACCTGTCGGAGCCGAACGTGCGCCGACTGACCAAGCAGGGACTGCGCTACGCCGCCCGCGTAGCCAACTGACACAGCAAGGAGACACGATCATGGCGAAATTGACCGGCGGGCAGGTGGTCGCCCAGGTCCTGAAGCAGTACGGCGTCGAATACGTCACCGGCATTCCCGGCCACGGCATCTGGTCGCTCACCGATGCGTTCCTGGAGAAGGGGTCCGAGATCCCGTTCATCCAGGTCTACCACGAGCAGAGCGCCACACACCTCGCGGACGGGTACTACCGGGTGTCCGGCAAGCCGATGGCCGCGGTGGCGTCGATCGGGGCGGGCGCCGCGAACACGGTGCTCGGTCTCGCGACCGCGTACAGCGACTCGACGAGCCTGCTGTGTATCACCGGCGGGCCGCCCACCCACATGCGCGGGCGCGGTCTGCTCCAGGAACTCGAGCGGCACACCGACAACGGCTTTCCGCAGGTCACCGACGCGGTGTCGAAGCGCAGCTGGGTCGCCACCCGCGTGGAGGAACTGCCGTTCATCATGCACCGCGCGTTCAGCACGATGCTGACCGGTCGCCCGGGGCCTGCGCACATCGAGGTGCCGATGGACGTGCAGGCCGAGGCCGCCGACGTGTCCCTGCACGACCTCGCGCGACGGCTGCCGGTCGGCCTGCAGCAGCCCGACCCGCTGGCAATCGACAAGGCCGTCGACGTGCTCCGTGACTCACGCCGGCCGGTGATCGTCGTCGGCGGCGGCGCCATCACGTCCGACTCGGCCGACGAGGTGCTCGCCCTCGCCGAGGCGTGGCAGATCCCCGTGGTCACCACGTGGAACGGCAAGGGCGCGTTCCCGGAGGACCACGCACTGTTCGCGGGCAGCGTCGGCCAGACCGGCACGATCGTCGGCAACGCCGTCGCCTCTCGCGCCGACGTGGTGATCTCCATCGGATGCCGGTTCACCGACTGGTCCTCCTCCAGCTACGCGCAGGGAGTGACGTTCTCGATTCCGCCGGCCAAGCTCATCCACATCGACATCGACCCACACGAGATCGGCAAGAACTACCCGGCCGAGGTCGGCATCGTCGCCGACGCCAAGCCGACCGTCGCCGCGATCGTCTCCTCTCTCCCCCGCAGCAGCGCCGACCGCTCCGAATACCTCGCCGAACTCGAGCAGTTGAAGGCGGAGTGGGAGGCCAAGCTCGCGGGCCGACGCGATTCCGACCGGTTCCCGTTCACCTCGCAACGCCCCCTCGGTGGCCTGCGGTCCGTGATGGAACGGGACGGCATCATCGTCGCCGGCTCCGGCAACACCCAGGGCGCCGTGAAGCAGACGTTCCCGGTGTATCACCCGCGCACGCACCTGACCTCGGGCGGATTCTCGTCGATGGGGTGGGCCGTGCCCGCCGCGATCGGCGCCAAGCTCGCCGCCCCCGACCGGCAGGTCGCGTGTGTGCTCGGTGACGGCGACTTCCTCATGACGTCGCAGGAGATCGGTGTCTGCGTGCAGCACGACATTCCTGTGGTCTTCGTGGTCCAGGACAACGCCGGCTTCATGTCCATTCGGGGCGGCCAGCGCAAGCAGACCAGCCGGCACATCGGCACCGAGTTCAACCGCCCCGACGGCACCCCGTACAGCCCCGACTTCAAGGCGCTCGGCCAGTCGTTCGGCCTCGAATCGTTCCGGGTGGACGACCCTGCCGACCTCGAGAGCACGTACCGGAAGGCCTTCGACTCGAAAGCGCCTGCCCTGATCGAGATCCCGACGGATCGTGACGCCGCCGGACCGTGGGTTCCCGGGTGGTGGGACTTCCCCGTCCCCGCGTACATCGACGACGAACGTCAGGACGAGTACTGGGCGACCCGAGCCAAGGAACAGCACCTGTGAGAACCTCGGGCCACGATCAGATCGACGCGTATTCACCGCTGCGCGAGGGCGCGGTGGTCGAGGTGGGCGACTCCGACACGGTCACGGCCGATGTCGTGGTCGTCGGGTCCGGGATGGGTGGTTCGACCCTGGCGTGGGCGCTCCGGGATCGGGACGTCGACGTCCTGGTCGTCGAACGCGGCCGGTTCCTCCCCCGCGAGGTGGAGAATTCGCAGGCCGCGGAGATGTTCCTCGAGGGCCGGTACAAGACCGCCGAACCGTGGTTCGACGGCAGCAACGGTGAGCCGTTCCAGCCCGGTGTGTACTACTGGGTGGGCGGCAACACGAAGTTCTACGGCGGCAGCCTCCCCCGCTTCCGCGTCACGGATTTCGAGGAGACGCAGCACTACGACGGCGTCTCACCGAAGTGGCCGTTCAGCTACGCCGACCTCGAACCGTTCTACGCCGAGGCGGAGCGTCTCTACCAGGTGCACGGCAGCGACGGCGAGGATCCGACGGAACCGCCGCGGTCGACTCCGTACCCGTTGCCGCCGCTGCCGCACGAGCCGACGATCGAGCGTTTCGCGTCCTCGCTGCGCAAACAGGGTCTGCACCCGTTCCACACGCCGAACGGCATGAACCTGACTACGCAGGAGCATCGCCGGCAGTCGACCGCGTCGGACGGCACCCCGTCGCAGACCGACCACAAGAATGAAGCGGAGAACCGCGCGCTGCGCCCCGCCCTCGAGTCGGACCGGGTACGCCTGCTCACCGAGGCCAAGGTGACGCGCCTTCTCACCGACGCGAAGGGCACGCGAATCGTCGCCGCGGAGGCCGAGTTCCGTGGTCGCACGATCCGGATCACCGCCAACCAGTTCGTGGTCTCGGCGGGCGCGGTCAACACCGCGGCGCTGCTGCTCCGCTCGGCCGACGAGCGGAACCCGGACGGTCTCGGCAACTCGTCGGGACTGCTGGGCCGGAACTACATGGTGCACAACAGCACGTTCTTCATGGGCGTCAACCCCTTCCGGACCAACACGACCGCGTGGCAGAAGACACTGGGCATCAACGACTGGTACGTCGCCGGCCCGGACAACGAATTCCCGCTCGGCAATCTGCAGATGCTCGGCAAACTGCAGGCCGCGCACGTCAAGGGGGCACGGCCCTGGGCCCCGATGTGGGCGCTGAAGGCGGTGGTGGATCGCAGTCTCGACATCTACCTCACCACGGAGGATCTCCCGGCGCGCAGCAACCGGGTCCAGGTCGACGGCGACCGGATCATCGTCGACTGGACGCCCAACAACACTGCGCCGCACCGTGAACTGGTTCGCCGGGTCTCCGCGGCGGTCCGCAGGGCAGGGTATCCGATCATCCTCACCGAACGGATGGGGATCGCGACGAACTCGCACATGTGCGGAACCGCGGTCGCGGGGACCGATCCGGCGGCGAGTGTCCTCGACCCGAACTGCCGCAGTCACGACGTCGACAACCTGTGGGTGGTGGACGGGTCGTTCTTCCCGTCGTCGGCGGCGCTCAACCCCGCGCTGACCATCGCAGCCAACGCGCTGCGGGTCGCGCCCCGCATCGCGTCCGCCGCAGAATAACGTCGCTCCGCGGCCCTTCCGATCACGTCGCGCCCCGCTCGACGGGTGCGACACGGAGGAAGGGTCCGCGGATCGTCGCTGTCACCACCGGCTAACCGAGCTCGTACACCCGACCGGTCTGGATGCCGTACACGGACTTGACGAAGGCGCGGGCGACGTCGGCGACGGGAACGGGCGTGAACCCCGGGAAGTAGTCGCCGTAGACGTCGAGGGATTCGGTGACGACGGAGGGGCGTTGCGCGGGGTCGGAGCATCCACGACAGCCGCGCCGATGCGGCCGGTTCCTCCGACGACGAGGGTCTTCATTGGTGAACTCCCAGGTGTTGAAGACATTCCTGTGCGTGTATCGGCCATGGTGCCTGAACTATTCCGGGCCCGTTATCGTCTGACCGATTCCGGGACTGTCGCGACAAGGGAATGACTCGCACCGAGGCGCGCCTTCCGCATCACCGGTGGCCCGATGACCGCGACCACGAGTGCCAGCAGTGCTGGGATCATGAGTGCGAGAGTCAATCCGGCGTGGACTACGACAGTGCCGATGAGGACCGGTCCGACGAGCAGTCCGCCGTACCCGAGCATGTTGACGATTCCGATGTTGGTGCCGCTTCGGGCCGGGTCGATGCGACCGGCCGTGGCCAGCACCAGCGGGACGATGGGAGCGAGCCCGAGGCCGAAGACGAAGAGCCCCAGCAGCGCGGTGTACGCATGGGGCAGCGCGAGGGTGAACGCAAGGCCGAGAGCAGCCAGAAGTCCCGAGGTCGCGGTCACTGCCGTCGCTCCCCATCTCCGCGTGAGTGCGTCGCCACCGAGACGGCCGACCAGTTGGCCTGCCGAGAAGAACGCGAAGGCGAGCGCAGCGACTGCCGTGGTGGTTGCGAGTTGTTCGTGCAGGTACTTCCCGGTCCAATCCGATGACGCCTCGCCGAGCATGGCGCACAGACCGGTGCATCCGAGGGCGACGGCCAATAGTGTGCTCGCCGACCGTGCCGGACTCAATGCGGCGGCCTGCCCACCAACGCATGCGCGATCGTCGATCGTCCTGCCACCGTGGCCTTCTGGAGCCTCGGGGAGGTACCACCGGCTCAGGACGATCACCGCAAAGGCGACGCCGATCCCGTTGACGGTCAGGCACAGCACCGGATTGTCAGGCGCCATCCTCATGAATTGGGCACTCACGAGGCCGCCGACCAAGCCACCAGCCGGCCAGGCCGCGTGGAATGCAAGCATCGTCGACCGCCCGAGGCGACGCTCGACTGCTACACCATGAGCATTCACGCTCGTGTCCGTGGCGCCGCGCAGAACCCCCATCGCCAACGCGGCCACTCCCAGTGACGCTGCCCCTGTTGCGAATCCGACAGGCAGCAGCGATACGGCGTACAACGCCGCCGACAGTCGCAGCGTCCACTTCGGCCCCCACCGGTCGACGACACGACCCGCCGCGATGCATCCGACTGTGGCCCCGATACCGATGTAGAGGGCGACGATCGCGTACTGACCGTCGCTGACCTGGTTGCGGCCCTGGATCAGCGGAACGTTGGACGCCCACATTGCGACGGTGTACCCACCGAGGAAGAACGAGGCGAATGTAGCCAACCGCGCATTCCTCACCGTGACGAGATTCCCGATCGAGTCGTCCGTTGCGTTGCACACATGCCCTCCAGAACCGTCGATCATTGGATCAATGCTGTCAGAGGCCGTCGACAACATTGCGACCTCTAGTTTATTGTCGACAGATCGTTCATCGCAGCGGATCTGCGCCACGTAGCGCGCCCGCTGGTTTGCCGAGGGCGATGTTCTCACACCCTGCGGGACAGTCGATCCCGCCGAATGGATAGGTTTCCCATGCGAAAGATTTTTCTGGCCTGCCCGTACAGCCACGCGGACGAACGTGTCGTCCACGAGCGCTTCCTCGCCTGTAACGAGGTCGCCGCGACGATCGTCGAGTCGGGCAACGTCATCTTCAGTCAGGTGTCGATGTCGCACCCGATCAATCTGGCCTTCAAGACAATCGACCCCAGCGAGGTGGGCAAGCTGTGGGCACCCGTCGACGCCCACTTCATGGAATCGATGGACGAGTTGATCATTCTCGACGTGGACGGGTGGGATCGGAGTTCGGGATTGACGTCCTCTCGGCCGTGAACGACCGAGATTCCCCTCGGGACTCGCGTCCCGAGGTTCCTGTTTCACCGACAGTCGCCACCCCACACCTTAGGTGCGGGGTGGTCTCACACCGTCTCCGCAGGCTGCCACCGCCAGTCCGACGGCCAAAATGTTCCTTGCCGCGTTCACATCCCGATCATGGACGACGCCGCACCGGCATGTCCACTCCCGCACGTTCAGCGGCATCGCCCCGGCGACCTCCCCACACGCCGAGCAGGTCTTCGACGACGGACAGAACCGATCGACCGCCACCACCCGCCGCCCGTACCAGTCGGCCTTGTACTCGAGCATCGACCGGAACTCCGACCACCCCGCATCCGAGATCGCCCGAGACAACGACCGATTCTTGACCATGTTCCGCACACTCAGATCCTCGATGGCGATCACTTGATTTTCGCGCACCAGCCGAGTGGAGAGTGTGTGTAGATAATCGCGACGCCGATCGGCGATCCGACCATGAATCTTTGCGACCTTCAGTCGGGCCTTGGCCCGGTTCCGGGATCCCTTCTGCTTCTTGGCCAGCATCCGCTGCGCCTTCGCCAACCGCGCACGGTCCGCGCGCTCGTGGCGCGGGTTGGTGATCTTCTCCCCCGTCGAGAACGTGTACAGGCTGGTGATCCCGGCATCGAGCCCGACCACCCGATCGGCCGGCTCGAGTTCGGCGATCGTGTCCTCGACGAGAATCGAAATGTGGTACTGACCGCGAGCATTGCGCGACACCGTCACCTGCGACGGCACAGCCCCCTCCGGCAGCGGCCTCGACCACCGAATATCCAGGGGTTCGGACTGCTTGGCCAACCGGACCTGCCCACCCCGGTAGGTGAAGCAGTTCGAGTAGTAGGTCGCCGAATCCTTCGACCGGCCCTTCCTCTTGAACTGCGGGTAGCCGGTCTGCTTGCGCCAGAACTTCTCGAACGCGCCCTGCAACTGCCGCAGCGATTCCTGCAAACGGCCCCTTCGACGGCTCCGCCAACCACTCCGTCTCGGCATCCCGCTTCCATCCGGTGAGCATCTTCGACGTGTCGCTGTAGGTCACCCGACGCTGCTCCTGCGACCACGCCCGCGTCCGCTCCGCCAACGCCCGGTTGTAGACGTACCGGGTGCACCCGAACGTCCGAGCAAGCTGTTCCGCCTGCACCGCAGTCGGATAGAAACGGTACTTGAACGCCCGCTTCACCACCCTCCCCGCCATGACCCAGACACTAACCCCACGGTCCGACAAAACCAGATCGGCTGATCCCGGACCTGAAGGACCGGGTTTACGCCGAAAAAATCACGGATCAAGCGAGAGATCGAGTTCTTCGAAATCCGTGGCCGTCGCGTCAGCCTGTGGTCGAAGGTATCGGACGAGTTCGTCACGGAGACCGCCCGCGCCTGAGGCAGTGCCTCGGTTCGTCCCGTCACGGACGGCGGTCGGGTACCGGCCGCCGTCCACCGACTGGCGCCACCGTCCATGCGTACGTCAGGCCGAAGGCTCGGACTCCCAACGCATCCGAGTGCCCGGCGGGCGTGAGCGAGGAAGCACACGCAGAGAGCGGCGACGGCGTGCCTCGTCCCGTCTCGCACGCGGGATCATCGTCTGCCGGTCGCGCTCGGTGGTTCCACCCCACACGCCGTACGTCTCGGCGGCCGTGACGGCGTGGTCTGCGCATGCTCGCCGTACGGGGCAGCCCAGGCAGATTTCCTTGGCCGCTCGTTCTCGGCGGGCACGGGCAGCTCGCTCTTCGCCGTCATGCGAGTAGAACAGCTCGGTGTCCATCTGCCGGCACAGTGCGTGGATCTGCCAATCCCATTCCGGAGTAATCGGTTTGGGAAGAATCAACGCCCGAATCGTGGTCATCGTCAGCTTTCCCGCCCCGATGCGGGAGGTCCGGTTTCGGACCCGACCACGGGGCGAAGGCATTGCGAGGGCCGACCGGAACCGAGGCGCCCAGCCAGTGTCCGGTCAGCGGTGTGCAGTCGGAAGTCAGTGGTCGACGAGTGCGCTGACACCCACCTCGAGGCTTCTCCGTCCGTCACGGGTGCGGAACGGTGTCCGGGCCGCCGCCGACTCTGTGCACAGCGCCGCGGGGTCACGGTCGAGCCAGTGGTCGATCGCCACCCGGATTCGTTCCCGCAACGGCCGGGGTGCCAGGCGAAACGCCTCGACCTCGGTGGTCACCGCGAACTCGCCGACAACACGGGACCCGCGCTGCACCACTGGGTGGTCGCTTCGATGATCAATCCGGCGACCTCGCGGTGCGCGAGGTCGTTGGGAATGTCGTGGTAGCCACCGGGGATCGCGACGGCACGGCACTGGTGGAGTTCGCTCGCAAATTCCGATGCCTTACCAGGTGCGGCGAATGCGTCGTGCTCGCCGTTGATCAACAGGATCGGCATGATGAGGGCCGGAAGGCCCGTGCGGACCTTGCATCCGGCGACGGCGAGCGCGCTCCACAGGTTCGGTTCGGCTGGGGCGGTGTCGAATCCGAGCGGATCGTTCGCGAGCGCGTCGAGGTATTCCTCGTCCTTCGCCATGATCAGATCGGTGCGTCCCTCCGCCTCGGGAGGCAGCCCCCAGAGCGGCGCACCGGTCATCACCAGGCCGGTGCGGGCGGTCGCGGTGCGCATCGCCAGCAGCGCCCCGGTCAACGCGCCCAACGAGTGCCCGACGATGACGACGGGCAGGTCCGGGTGAGTGCTCGTCATGAGATCGAGCAGGATGCCCGCGTTGGACGCGAGTTCGTCGACGGAGGGGAACATTCCCGGGCGGCCGCCGGTGTGGCCGTGTCCGAGATGATCCGGGCCCCACACCTCGATGCCCGCATCGGTCAGTTGCCCGGCCAGCCGGTGGTAGTGCCCGGTGTGCTCCCCGAAGCCGTGCAGAAGCAGCACCTGGGCGTGGGCTGACCGGGCAGCCCAGTGCCGGTAGTAGATCTTGTTGCGTACGCCGTCGAAGAAGGGCACGTCACGCCTCCGGTGCGGTCGAGTCGGGGGCCTGCCCGTCGGACAGGTCCTGGAACCAGGTCGGCGACGTCAGCCACTTCAACGGGATCGGGGGGCTGGGGTAGCCGGCGACGAGGATGGTGTTGGCGTGCACCGAGTAGTCCCCGGTCTGGACGAAAACCTTGACCCGGTCGCGTAGTTGGTAGAACTCGGGCAGATAGCGCAGTTCGTGCACGTTCTCCTCCCCCACCAGTTCGGAGACGAATTTCCGGCCCTCCGGGTTGGCCCGGATCATGTCCTCGGTGACGATTGCCGCCTCGAAATCTCCGGCCTCGCACAGCACGGAGAGCACGTCACCGACCGAGGGCAGACCGGGAGCGATGCCAAGATCGATCGTCTCGACCTGCGGCGACAGCGGCACCAGACTGGCCGCCGAGGTGCCGCTTCCGGCATCGGCGATGTAGACCATCTCGCCGTGGCGTAGCTGGCTCACCACTGCCGCCAACCGCTCGTGCAACAGACGGACCTTCGGTGCCATGGATGTGTCCTCTCCTCGTGGTGGAATCGCCGCGATCCGCGGCCGGAACGACCGATCGACCTCGGCCCGTTGAATGCCGAATGTGCTCTAGTCGACAATCGACTAGAAACGTAAGCCGGGCGACGGCATCCGTCAAGAGGTGTTCGGCCCGGCAAATCGAGGCTTGACCCGGCCGCCCGAAGCACGCACACTAAACGTGTCGGTCGATTGTCGACAAAGGATCAATCCCCTGCGCGGCGCGACCTGTTTCCGCGAAAACCACCCTGAAGGAGCGAACTATGGGCCAGCTGCTCGAAGGCAAGACAGTAATCATCACCGGTGCCGGAGGCGGGATCGGCCTGGCCACCGCGCTACATCTGCACGACGAGGGCGCCCAGGTGGTCGCCACCGTCCACTCCGAGGCAAGCTTGCCGCAGTTGAAGGTGGACGACGACCGCCTGATCGCCAAGGTCGTGGACGTGACCGACGAAGAGCAGGTCAAGAGTGTTATCGACTTCACCGTGCAGACCTTCGGAAAGCTCGACGGCATCGTCAACAACGCCGGCGTCCTCAAGCCCGGGACAATCCTCGACGCCAGCGTCGAGGACTTCCAGAAGACGTTCGACGTGAACGTCAAGGGAGTATTCCTCGGGACGAAGTACGCCATCCCCGAGCTGCTCGAGGCCGGCGGCGGATCGATCGTCAACTTCGGCTCGATCAACTCGATCGGCGCGGAGAAGTTGCTGACCACCTACACCGCGAGCAAGGGTGCGGTGCTGACGCTGACCAAGGCGGTCGCCCTCGACTTCGGCGCGCAGGGCATTCGGGCCAACACCCTGTGCCCGGGCTTCGTCGACACCCCGCTGAACGTCCCGCATTACACCGCCCTCGGTGGCCGTGACGAGCTCGAGGCCGGGCTCCCCGACTTCCAGCCGATCGGACGCGCCATCCTCCCCATCGAGATCGCCCACTCGGTCGCGTTCCTACTCTCGGATCACTCCACGGCCATCACCGGCACGGCGTTCGTGGTCGACGGCGGTGTCCTCGCCGGCGCCTGATCACACCTGACGTGCGGTGGAGGCCCGGGAGCCTCGGGCCTCCACCGCACGTCCATTTGACAGCGGACGTGATGCACGCCACTATGACAAAATGTCGACAATTAGACGAAATGAGGTCGACTCCGATGACTTCCATCAGCCACGATGTCACCGAGCACGATTCCGTCGATGTGCTCGTGATCGGCGCGGGTCCGTCCGGCGCAGTGGTCACCCATACGGCCGCGACTGCCGGCCTGAACGTCCTGTGCCTCGAACAGGGCGACTGGGTCAACCCCAGCGATTTCCCCGCCAACCATCCGGAATGGGAATTGCTGATCCAGCACGACTGGGCGCACGACCCGAACGTGCGCGCACTGCCCTCCGATTATCCGGTGGATATCCGCGACTCCGACATGTGGCCGGTGATGTTCAACGCCGTCGGCGGCAGCTCCATCTACTACGGCGCCGAGTGGCCGCGACTGCTGCCCTCGGACTTCCGGGTCAAGACACTCGACGGCGTCGCCGACGACTGGCCGATCGCCTACGACGACCTCAAGCCGTACCACGACGAGGTCGACGCGTTCATCGGCGTGTCCGGCGTCGACGGTGACACCGCCTACCCCGACGGGCTCGAGTACCCGCTGCCGCCGCATCCACTGGGCAAGCCGGGAATGAAGGCGGCCGAAGCGGCGAACACACTGGGCTGGCACTGGTGGCCCGGTACCAACGCGATCCCGAGCCAGAAGAACAAGACCCTCGAGCAGTGCGGCCGCTGGGGGGTGTGCGAATGGGGTTGCCCGCAGGGCGCGAAGGCCTCCTTCGATCTGATCTACATGCCGCAGGCGCAGCAGGCCGGTGCACAGGTGCAGACCGGGGCGCGCGTGCGCAGGATCAGAACCGACGACACCGGGCGGGCAACCGGTGCCGAGTGGATCGACCGCGACGGCACCGTCCACTTCCAACCGGCGAAGTCGGTCGTATTGTGCGCCAACGGAATCGGCACACCCCGACTGTTGCTGCTGTCGGCGGACGAGCGCAACCCGGACGGGCTCGCCAACTCCTCCGGGCTGGTCGGCAAGAACCTGATGCTGCACCCGAACTGCACCGCGGTCGGCTACTACGAGGAGAACCTCGAGAGTTGGCGCGGCCCGGCCGGACAGCTGATCCACTCGATGCAGTTCTACGACACCGACACCTCCCGCGGTTTCGTCCGTGGTGCGAAGTTGCACGCGCTGCCGACCCCGGGACCGCTGAACACCATCGAGACCCACCGCCAGCTCGACTTCGACGAGCTGTGGGGACCGGCCGTCCACGACGTGGCACGCGCGTCGTCGAACGGCATCCTGTGGGCAGCCAACGTCGAGGATCTACCCGAGGAACACAACCGGGTCACCCTCTCCACGGAGGAGTTCGACTCGGACGGGCTGCCCGCGCCGAAGGTCGAATACCGGGTCAGCGAGAACACCCGCAAGATCCTGAAGTACACCGTCGAGCGGATGGTGGAATTGCACAAAGCGGCAGGCGCCAAGCAGATAATCACCCAGGAACTGTGGGTCGATCAGCCCGGACATCTGCTCGGCACCGCCCGGATGGGCGACGACCCGGCCACCTCGGTCGTCGATTCCTTCGGCCGCAGCCACGACGTCGACAACCTCTACATCGCCGACGGCAGCATCTTCGTCACCTCGGGCTCGGCCAATCCGACCTGCACCATCAGCGCTCTGGCACTGCGGGTGGGCCGCAAGGTCGTCGAGGACGTCACCGCAGGAAAGGCCCAGGCATGAGCACCACACCCATCGAACTGAAGACCTCGGCGCCGCGGCGTCTGTCCGTGCCGGTTCGCACGCTCCGCCCGCCCCGGCAGCTGTCCGAGGACGAGTTGACCATCCTGTTGCGGATCGCGGACAGCCTCATCCCCGAATCCGGAGAGAATCCCGCCGCCAGCAAGGCGCAGGACTATCTGCGGTATCTCGATCTGGCGCTCGCCGCCCGCGCCGACGTCTTCGACGCGGTCGTCACGGCGATCAACGACGTCGCGGATCTCCACGGCGGCGAACTCCACGCCCGGTTGAAGCGCATGTGGGCCGAGGACAAGGTCACCTTCGACCCGCTCTCCTCGATCGTGGCCGGCGCCTACTTCATGA
The DNA here is from genome assembly GCF_002300155.1 of Rhodococcus sp. ACS1. NCBI lineage: Bacteria > Bacillati > Actinomycetota > Actinomycetes > Mycobacteriales > Nocardiaceae > Rhodococcus > Rhodococcus sp. ACS1. Next base: position 726,348 of record NZ_NSDZ01000005.1, on the reverse strand, counting down.
CCCCGCAGGTCAAGGCGCTGATCGGGTACCCCGGACAGCACCGGGACGCTGCCGGATTCGAGGACGCCGCCAACGAGTTGTCGACCGGCATCCTCGACCCGGTGATCGAACGCGGATCCATCTACGTCTCCGCCACCGGGGAGTGAGGCCCCCAGGCGGGTCACCAGCTGATCTACTGTCGACAAGACACCTGCAACCCGAGTAGGACTGATACCACCTCGTCGAGTGAGCAACCACGAGGCCGAAGCAAGAAAGGACAACGGAATGACTCTGTCACCGAATCGTCCGGGGTCGACAGTGGGCCGCGACGAGGGGGAGATTTCCCTCGGACGAATCCAGCAGCGCACCACGCCCGGCACCGTCGCGGGCGTGCTGCGCACCGCCATCCTCGACGGCACCCTCGCCCCCGGCAGCCAGCTGCGGGAGGCACACATCGCCGCCGATCTGGGAGTGAGCCGGGCACCTCTCCGCGAAGCCCTGGGCATCCTCGCCGACGAAGGTCTCGTGGTGAAGATCGCCTACAAGGGCGCCTTCGTCGCCGAGGTCAGCGCCCAGGGCATGGCGGAGATCGCCAGCCTGCGCAAGCGCCTGGAACCGTATGCGATCGAGCTGGCGATGCCACGGCTGGCGGCCGGTGGCCGCACGAAGGTCATCCGCGCGTTGCAGGACATGGCTCGCGGCGCCGACGACGGCGACATGACCCGAACCATCGACGCCCACATGAGCTTTCACCGCGTGTTCTACGAGCTCTCCGAGCACGGGCTGCTGCTCGACCTGTGGCGCAGCTGGGAATCGCAGTTGCAGCTGTTCCTGTCCGCCGATCACCAGTCTTTCGCCGACCTGCACGACGTGGTCGCCGAGCACGAGCGGCTCCTGGCGATCATCGACACCGGCGACATGGACGCGATCACCCGGGAGATCGATCGTCACGTGCACGGTCCCGCATCCGCCCTGGACGCCGTCGACACCGTGCGCGAGGCCGCTTCCGCCACGCATGCGTGAGTACGTCGACTTCCTGGGCGGTCAGCCGCCGTACGACGAACTCGAGTCGACCGACCTCGACGCCCTGGCACGCCTGGTCGAGGTCGAGTTCTTCCCGGCCGGGACCCGCATCATCGAGGCCGGCGAAGCCCCGTTGTCGCACTTCTACGTGGTGCGCACCGGGGAGGTCGAGGTCGTCGACCGGGGACGGGTGATCGACCTGCTCGGGTCCGGGGAGACCTTCGGGCAGATCTCGGTCCTGTCCGGGCTGCCGCCGCCCCTGGACGTGCGGGCCGCCGAGGACAGCCTCTGCTACCGGTTCCCGGACCCGAGACCGATCCTCGCTCACCCCGAACGTCTGCAATTTCAGCACTACAACACCCTCGTCACCCGGGAACGCCTCACCCGGTCCGGCCTGGTGGATCAGGCACTGCGCGCCGCCCGCCATCAGATGCGCCCGGCCGTGTGGTGCCCCGTCGGGGCCACCGTGTCCGAGGCCGCGGCGGTGATCACCGACGCCGCCCAGTCCTACGCCCTGCTCGACCGTGGTGGGGAGATCGGGATCGTCACCGACAGCGACTTCCGGCGCGCCCTCGCGACGGCGTCGTTCGATCCGCACGCTCCCGTGACCACCATCGCCTCCTTTCCTGCCGAATCCATCGGTGCCGATGCCCTGGTGGGTGACGCCTTCCTGCGCATGATCGAGTGCGGACTGCACCACCTGGTGGTCCGGGGCGCCGCCGACCGGCCCGTGGGCGTGCTGCGGGTGGTCGACCTGGCCTCCGCCGAGGTACGCAATCCACTCGTCATCCGCCGCGCCGTGGACGACGCCCACACCATCGACGAACTCGCCGCCGCGGCCGCATTGCTGCCCGGCACCTGGGTCGAGCTGTACGACACGGGCGTGGCACCGATGCACATCGCCGGACTTCTCTCGGCAGTCGTGGACGCCCTGTTGCAGCGGCTGGTCGAACTCACCGACATCGGTGACGACTGCGTGCCACACCGGACGTCCTGGTTGCTGCTGGGCTCGGTGGCACGCCGGGAGCCGCTCCCCCGCTCGGACGTCGACACCAGCCTGGTCTGGGAAGACCTACCCGGAGAACGCAATCCGGCGCGGAAATTGCAGCGCTGGGCTGGGCGCGTCCTCGACAACATGGAGCGGTGCGGGCTGGAGCGCTGCGTCGACGGCGCCAATGCCACCAACCCGGAGTTCGCCCGCTCCCGCGCCGATGCCGTCTCCACCGCCACGTCGTGGATCCGCAATCCCACCCAGCACAACGCACTGCTGCTGTCGTCGATGATCGCGGACAGCCGCCCGGTGACCGGGCTGTCGCTGGGCCGCTCGGTGTCGGATGCGATGCTGGCGACCACCCGGAGCCACGAGTACCTCTCGGCGCTGCTGCGCTTCACCGTCTCGAGCCGCCCGCCGGTGGGTTTCGTCCGCAACTTCGTCGTCGAGCAGTCCGGCGCCAACCGCGGCCACCTCGACCTCAAGGCCCGCGGACTGGTCCCGATCGCCTCGCTCGGGCGGTGGATCGCCGTCGTCACCGGCGACGACCGCGGCTCGACGATTACCCGGTTGCGGCGGGGCGGCGCGTCGAACCTGCTCACACCGGACGAGACCGAGGTCCTCGTGCAGGCCTTCGAGTACATCTACGGGCTGATCCTCGGCCGGGAGATCGACGCGATCAAGACCTCCACTGCCGCGACCACCTGGGTGGCGCCGAATCAGCTCGACTCCCTGACCCGTCGTTACCTGCGGGAGGCGTTCCGCGCCGTCGCGGAGGTGCAGAATCGGCTCGAGAGCGAGTGGGTGGCGCGACTGCCATGACAGTGCGCTGGAGACGACGACGCGAGGACCCTCTACGAAAACCGTGGCGGCAGAGCGAATATCTCGTCGTCGACCTCGAGACCACCGGGCTGGACCTGAAGAAGGACACCATCGTCTCGTACGGCGCCGTCGTCATCCGAGACGGCCGGGTGATCACCGCCGAGAGCGTCTACGACCTGGTCCGCCCCCGGTCGGCAATGTCCCCGGAGGCGATCGCCGTCCACACCCTGCGCCCGGCAGACGTCGCGGATGCGCCACCGCCGGATGCCGCAGTGCACACTCTCGCCGCCCTGATGACCGATCGGGTGGTCGTCGCACACTCGGCGTGGGTCGAGCAGGCATTCCTCACCCGCGCGTTCCGGGACGCCGGCATCCGGTTTCGGGTCCCGCTGATCGACACCGCGGCCCTGGCCCGCGCGTGTGGCACTGCGCCCGCGGGTCAGCGCGGCGACGCGGGTCTCGAATGGCTCGCCACCGCGCTGGGACTCCCCGTCGTCGATCCGCACCACGCACTCGGTGACGCCGTCACCACGGCGCAGGTCTTTCTGGTGCTGGCCTCCCGCCTGAGCGGCCGCGGATACGACACCGCTCGATCCCTGGTCGATCTGACCTGCGGGGACCGGGGTCTGTTGTCCCCTCCGAGCGGGCGGTAGCCCAGCCGAAACAGTCAGTGATTGAGATCACACGCATCTATGGTAGATTGTCGACAGTTGCTCAAAGAGCGGATAGACTTCCCCTTGTGCGGCTACCCCCGACCCCAGCCTCGCCGCACTGCCGAGGCTTTCTCGACACCGACCAGTGAGGTCAGCATGGCCACAAAACCCGAAGAGCCGACCGTGTCCACCCAGCCCCCCGCGCCCGGACCCGACTTCGAGTCCGCGCCCACCGGGACGCCCACGGACTCCGACGCCGCGTACCTGGAAAAGCTCGGGTACAAGCAGGAGCTCAACCGCACACTCGGACTCTTCTCCGCGTTCGGAGTGCAGTTCACCTCGATCGCGATCGCCTCCGGCATCTTCACCACCCTCATCGTGGGATTCGGATTCTTCGGCCCCGCCTCGTTCTGGTCCTTCCTCGTCGGCGGCGGCCTGCAGGTGTTCACCGTGGGCCTGGCAGTGGCACAGCTGGTGTCCGCCTACCCGCTGGCCGGCGGTGTCTACCAGATCACCGGCCGGATCACGGGCAAGCCGTGGCTTGCCTGGCAGACCGGATGGTGGCTGCTCATCGCCCACACGGTCGCAGTCACCACCGTGGCGGTCAGTATTTCCCCGTTCATCGCCGGATGGTTCGGCGTCACGTTCGACGGCCCCGCCGACACCCTGCCCTGGGCACTGGGTCTGATCGTCCTCGGCACGATCATCAACATCGCGGGCGTCAAGGTCGCCGCGGTGCTCAACAACATCGGCGTCGTCGCCGAGGTGCTGTGCGTGGTTGCACTCGTCGGCGTCCTGCTGGTCGTCAAGCATCCCACCCAGCCGCTGTCCTTCCTGAGCGACTCCGGCGGAACCGCCTCCGGCGGGAACTGGTTCGTCCCGTTCCTGTTCGCGATGATCCTGCCCGCCTACGCGATCTCGTCCTTCGATGCCACCGGCAACGCGTCCGAGGAGACCAGGGACGCTGCCCGCAAGGCCCCGATGGCATCGGTCATGGCGAACGTGTCGTCCTACGTGGTCGGCGTGTTCATGGTCGCCCTGATCATGCTCGCGATCCAGGACCTGCCCGCGGTGATGGACAGCGACACCCCGGTCAAGCTGATCCTCGACACCGCCGTCGGCTCCGCGTTCGCGAACATCTTCGAGGCCGTCGCCATCATCGCCCTGTTCGCGGCGCTGGTGATGTTGCAGCTCACCGGAATCCGGGTCCTGTGGTCGCAGGCCCGCGACGGTCAGGTGCCCGCCGCACACTGGCTGCGCAAGGTCAGTGCGCAGCGCATCCCGATCAACGCCACCCTCACCATCTTCGCCCTGTCGGTGATCTTCGCCCTGTGGTCGTCGCTGCTGTCGGTACTGGCCGCCATGACCGCCCTGGCCTGGGGACTGGCGTACGGCGTCGTGGTCACCGTCGGCCTCTGGGGTCTGGTCAAGCGCAAGCTGCCGAAGCACCCGTGGCACTACGGATTCCTGAGCCCGCTCATCTTCGTCCTGGCCATCGCCTGGTCGGTGGTGCTGTGCGCGCTGCTGATCTACTCCGACCCCACCCACGTCGGAATCGGCATGCTGCTGGTGATCCTCTCCGGCGCAGTCGTGTACATGACCATCCCCAAGAGCCGACGCGGCAAGTCCATCGACACCCTGCAAGGCCACCTGTAACCCCACCCGCCGACAAATCGCAACCGAGGAAAGGTTTCACATGTCGTCCCCCATCCAGCTCACCAACATCATCGACGGCAAGGCGGTGACGGGATCGTCCGACAAGATCCGCACGGTCCTCAACCCCTCCACCGGCGAGGTGGTCGCCGAGCTCACCGAGTCCACGATCGAGGACGCCGACCGGGCGGTCGCCGCCGCCCGCGCCGCCTTCCCCGCCTGGTCCGCCAAGACCCCCGGCGAACGTTCGCAGATCCTGCACGAACTGGCGAATCTGCTCGAGGCCAACCTCGACGAACTCGCCCACCTGGAAACGATCGACGCCGGCAAGCCCACCACCGCGGCCGCCGGTGACGAACTGCCCGGGATCGTCGCGGCGTTCCGGCACTTCGCCGGGGCGGGCAGGACACTGGCCGCCCAGGCCGCCGGCGAATTCGTCGCCGGCAACACCAGCTTCGTCCGGCGTGAGCCCCTCGGCGTCGTTCTCGGCATCACCCCGTGGAACTTCCCGCTGTGGCAGGCGGTCTGGAAGCTTGCCCCCGCCCTGGTCGCCGGCAACACGGTCGTGATCAAGCCGGCCGAGCTGACCCCGATCGCCACCACCCGGTTCGCCGAACTCGCGCAGCAGCTGCTGCCCGCCGGTGTCCTCAACGTCGTACACGGCAAGGGCAGCGTCGTCGGCGATCACCTGGTACGCCACCCCGAGGTCAACCTGGTCTCGTTCACCGGCTCCACCGCGGCCGGTCAGCGCATCGCCGAGGCGGCGGGCGCGACGCCCAAGCGTCTGGTGCTCGAACTCGGCGGCAACGCTCCGGTCGTGATCTACGACGACATCGACCTCGAGGCCGCGCTGCCGATCCTGACCAACGGCATCCTGTTCAACGCCGGCCAGGAGTGCATGTCCGCCACCCGCCTGCTGGTGAGCGAGAAGATCCACGACCGGTTCGTCGAGGCGCTCGCGGCCAGCCTGGCCGCCACCGAGATCGGGGACGCGGCCGACGCGTCGACCGTCCTCGGCCCGCTGATCTCCGAAGGCCAGCGTGCCCGGGTCGCCGAGCTGGTCGACCGGCTCCCCGCCCACGCCCGCGTCGTCACCGGCGGCAAGGCCGTCGACGGTCCGGGTTACTTCTACGAGGCCACCCTGATCGACGGGTTGCAGCAGGACGACGAGCTGGTCCAGGAGGAGATCTTCGGACCGGTCGCGACGGTGCAGACCTTCACCGACGAAGCCGATGCCCTCGCCAAGGCCAACGCGGTCGAGCAGGGACTGGCCGCCTCGGTGTGGACCCGCGACATCGGCCGGGCCCTGCGGAACGTCAACGCCATCGAGTCCGGGGTGGTCTGGGTGAACAACCACATGGCCGTCGGACCGGAAGGCCCGCTGGGCGGCTTCAAGGGCTCCGGCTACGGCAAGGAAGGCGGCGCTGCGGGGCTCGAGGAGTTCACGCGAGTCAAGCAGGTCATCGTCAGCCTCTCCTGACCCGTTCCTCGTGATCGCCCGTTGATTGCCGGAGTGCGCCACGCCATGCCGAAAGCATTGGCGTGGCGCATAATCCACAGAACCACGAGGGTCGTCATGCTCGCAGCAGAACGTCACCGCCGGATGACCGAGGCACTACGAGTGAGCCGGATCGTCAGCACCGAGGAATTCTCACGACTGCTGGGGGTGTCCCCACGATCCTCGCCGGAGTCCGCCGGCGCATCCGCGCTGTTCTGATCCCGGCGCTCACACTCTCGAAAGGAAGAGATCGTGGCAGTCCTTGCCATCGACCAGGGCACCTCCGGGACCAAGGCGGTCGTCGTCTCCGACGACGGCGACGTCCTCGCCATCGCCGAGAACACCGTGCGCCCCACCTATCTCGCGGCCGGTGGCGTCGAGCAGGATCCGATGGACCTGCTGCACTCCGTCCTGGACGCCGGCCGGAAGGCGGTCACCCAGGCGGGAGTGCCGGTGTCGGCCGTCTCCCTCGCCAACCAGGGCGAAACCGTCCTGGTGTGGGATCCGGAGACCGGACGACCGCTGAGCCCGGCAGTGGTCTGGCAGGACCGTCGGTCGGAAACGCTGTGCCGCGACAAGGCGGCGGCCCGGAGTTGGGTCGAACAGCGGACCGGATTGATTCTGGACCCGTACTTCTCGGCGCCCAAGATGCAGTGGCTGCGCCGCAATGTCTCCCACGAGGGAGTGGTCACCACCACCGACACCTGGATCGTGCATCACCTGACCGGCGAATTCGTCACCGACACCGCCACCGCGAGCCGCTCGCTGCTGACCGGTCTCGACACCGGAGGGTGGGATCAGGAACTGCTGGAGCTGTTCGAACTCGCCGAGGAGCGGTTGCCCGAGATCGTCGGCAACGACGCCCTGGTGGGCAAGACCGATGCCTTCGGCGGGAGCGCCGCCGTGGGCGGGCTGATCGTCGACCAGCAGGCGGCGCTGCTGGCGGAGCGGTGCCTCGATCCCGGCACCGCCAAGTGCACCTTCGGCACCGGAGTGTTCCTGCTCGCCAACACCGGCCGACGCCCGGTGCGCTCGGCGTCCCAGCTCGCCTCCTGCGTGGCGTGGAACGTGCGGGGGCAGACCTCCTACTGCGTGGACGGGCAGGCGTACACCGCGGCGTCGGCGATCCGGTGGATACAGGACCTCGGGCTGATCGCGTCGGCGCGGGACCTCGACAGCACCGCCGCCGAGGATTCCGGAGGCACCTACTTCGTCCCGGCGCTGGCAGGACTGGCCGCACCGTGGTGGCGACCGGACGCGACCGCCTCGTTCACCGGGATGACCCTGTCCACCGATCGGGCGCAGCTGGTGGCCGCGGTAGTGGAAGGCCTGGCGGCGCAGACCGCCGAGCTGGTCTCGGCCGTGGAGGTCGACCTGGGCGGCCCGCTGACCCGGCTGCGCGTCGACGGTGGACTCACTCAGTCGCGGCGGTTGATGCAGGCGACCGCGGACCTGACCCAGATCCCCATCGACGTCTATCCCTCCTCGCATGCGACCGCTCTCGGTGCGGCCGCGTGCGCGCGCCTGGCGATGAATCCCGGCCTGTCCCTTGCCGACGCGGTCACCGACTGGACTCCCGCCACCACCTACGAACCTCGCTGGTCACCCGACCGCGCAGCAGAATTCCGACACCACTGGGCGTCGGCGGCACACGCGACGCTTCCCCAGGAGAAACGATGACTGACTCACCCACCCCCACCGACTACGACTTCGTCGTCCTCGGTGCCGGTATCGTCGGCTCGGCGATCGCCCGCGAACTGGCCGGATACGACCTCACCATCGCGCTCGTCGAGGCCCGCGACGATGTCGGCGACGGCACCAGCAAGGCGAATACCGCGATCCTGCACACCGGATTCGACGCGAAACCCGGCACCCTCGAATCACGGATGGTCAGCCGCGGCTACACGCTGCTGTCGGCATACGCCGAGCAGACCGGAATTCCCGTCGAACACACCGGGGCGATCCTCGTCGCCTGGAACGACGAGGAGTACGACGCTCTGCCGAGTCTGCGGGACAAGGCCGCCGCCAACGGGTACACCGAGTGCGAAATCGTCGACGCCGCCACCGTGTACGGGATGGTGCCCGATCTGGGCGAGGGCGTCCTCGGCGGTCTGACCGTGCCGGACGAGTCCATCATCTGCACCTGGACGACCAACCTCGCGCTGGCCACCGACGCGGTCGCCCGCGGGGTGACGCTGCGGACCAACACGCGTGCGGAGTCGGTGACGGTCGAGGCAGACCGCACCACCCTGCACACCTCGGCAGGCGACATCACCGCCCGCTGGGTGATCAACGCGGCAGGGCTCGGGGCGGACTTCCTCGACCAGGCCTTCGGCTACGACCGCTTCCACATCACCCCGCGCCGCGGCGAACTGCTCGTCTACGACAAGCTGGCCCGCCCCCTGGTCGACAAGATCGTGTTGCCCGTTCCCACCTCCCGGGGCAAGGGTGTGCTCATATCGCCGACCATCTACGGCAACGTCATGCTCGGCCCGACCGCAGAGGACCTCACCGACCGGTCGGCGACGGGCACCTCGGCGAAAGGGTTCGAATTCCTGCTCGGCAAGGGCGCCAAGCTCCTGCCCCGGCTGCTCGACGAAGAGGTCACCGCCACCTATGCCGGGCTCCGGGCCGCCGCCGACTACGGTGACTACCTCATCGAGGTCGACACCGATCAGCGGTACGTCCTGGTCGGCGGGATCCGGTCGACCGGCCTGACGTCCGGAATGGCTGTCGCCGAGTACGTCGGCGAACTTCTCACCAAGGCCGATGCTCTCGGCGAACCCCGCGCCGAGCTGCCGGACCCGCCGGCGATGCCGAACATCGGTGAGGCGTTCACTCGCCCGTACCAGGACGGTGCGCGCATCGCCGCGGACGCCGAATACGGCAAGGTCGTCTGCTTCTGCGAGCGGGTCACGGCCGGTGAGATCCGTGATGCCTACGCCTCCCTCATTCCCCCGGCCGGGCTCGAGGGTCTGCGCCGACGCACCCGCGCCATGAACGGCCGATGCCAGGGCTTCTTCTGCGGAGCAGAGGTGGGCGCCCTGGCCGAGGGCTACCGATGCGCCGGCCGCTCCGCCGCCACGACACCGAAGGAAAACCGATGAGCGTCCCTACCTCACCACGCACCGTGGTCAAGACCGACATCGCGATCGTCGGTGGCGGCCCGGCGGGCCTGTCCGCCGCCACCCGGCTCGGCAAGGTCCACGGCCACCGCGCCCTCGTCCTCGACCGGGAGATCCGTGCCGGCGGAATCCCCAGGCACTGCGACCATCCCGGGTACGGCATCCGCGACCTCCACACCTTCATCGGAGGTCCCGCGTACGCCGAGCGCCTGGTCCGGTCGGCGACCGACGCCGGGGCAGAGATCCGGACCAACGCGACGGTCACCGCCGTCCACCCCGACGGCGCGCTCGATGTCACCAGCCCGGCCGGGCTGCTGCGGGTGGAGGCGAAGGCACTCGTCCTCGCGACCGGTGCCCGTGAGCGGGCCCGCCCGGCCCGCCTGATCCCGGGTGATCGACCCGCCGGCGTCTACACCACCGGGCAGTTGCAGAATCTCGTGCATCTGCACCACGGTCGCGTCGGCACACGGGCCGTGATCGTCGGCGGCGAACTCGTGAGCTGGTCCGCGGCAATGACACTGCGGCACGCCGGCTGCGACACCGTGCTGATGACCACGCAGTACCCCTCACCGGAGTCGTACGCCGCCTTCAACATCCCCGGCAAAGCACTGTTCCGGTTCGCGATCGCCACCCGCACCCGCGTCGTCGGCATCATCGGCCGCAAGAACGTCGAAGCGATCGAGATCGAACACCTCGACACCGGCGTCCGGACGAAGATCGACTGCGACACCGTCGTCTTCACCGGCGATTGGATCCCCGACCACGAACTGGCCCGCAGCGCAGGCATCGAACTGGATCCCGGCACCAAGGGGCCGCTGGTCGATACCGCCCTGCGCACCAGCGCTCGCGGCGTCTTCGCCGCCGGCAACGTCCTGCACCCGGTCGACACCGCCGACATCGCAGCACTCGACGGCACCTTCGTCGCCGATCAGGTGGCCGGCTACCTCGACTCGCATGCGCCCGCTCCCACCGGAGAGGCTCTGCGCATTCTCGCCGAAGAGCCGTTCCGGTGGATATCTCCCGGCCTGCTGCGCCCGGGCGACCCGGCGCCTCCGCGACAGCGCCTGCTGTTGTGGACGGACGCGCTCGTCCGGTTCCCCAAGGTCACCATTTCCCAGAACGGCCGCGTCGTGACCACCAAGACACTGCCCTGGGCGGCCTCCCCCGGCCGCGTGTTCCGGGTGCCGTGGTCGATCATGCGCGACGTCGACCCGTCCCGAGGACCGGTGACGGTCGGCCTGGCGAACGCAACCCAGACCGCGCCCACGCTCAACGGGGTCGGGCAGTTCATCCCCGCCCGCTGCTCCTGACACCCGCCCGCATCCGCGATCGCTTCCTGCCCGCCCTGCCGAACCAGTCATCCTCCCGCGGTGCCTGATTCGGCAGGGCGGCTTTCGCACGTCCCGGGAGCCCGGCAGTCCTCACCTTCACCCCGTAAGCAGGTGACTGAGCGCGCGCGAAGCGGCTTTACTCGACGTTGACATTGCGTGTGACCCGGACAACAATCAGGAACGTCACTTGTCGACAATAGACCGCACTACAACTTGTGCGGGTGCCCACGAATCGATCGGAAGCATCCATGACAGAACACCAGGGCCATCTACACGGCTCGGAGATGCGTCGAGCCATCACCGCGGCGGCCATCGGAAACTTCATCACCTGGTTCGACTTCGCGGCCTACGGGTTCCTCGCCGTACTCCTGGGGCAGATCTTCTTCCCCTCCGAAAACCCCGCCACCAGTCTGCTGGCGACCTTCGCCGCATTCGGGGTCGCCTTCCTGATGAATCCGATCGGCGGATTCGTCTTCGGCCGTCTCGGCGACAAGGTGGGCCGCAAGAAGATCCTGGCCACCGTCATCATTTTGATGTCGATGTCGACCTTCGCGGTCGGCCTGCTGCCCGGCTACGCCTCCATCGGCATCGCCGCGCCCGTCCTACTGGTGGCTCTGCGCATCCTGCAGGGCTTCGCCGCCGGTGGCGAACCCGGCGGTGCCGCCACGTTCCTGGTCGAGTCCGCCGCGCGGGGACGACGGGCACGCACGGTGAGCTTCTGGCACTGCTCGAGCTACCTCGCCAACGCCGCCGCCTCGATCCTCGTCCTGAGCTTGAACGCGGCCCTGAGCGACGACGCCATGTTCGCCTGGGGCTGGCGGATACCGTTCCTGATCGCCGGTCCGCTCGGACTGGTGGGCCTCTACATCCGGCTCAAGCTCAGCGACACAGCGGAATTCGAACGCTTGCAGGCTTCCGGCGAGGTGAGTGAGTCACCCATCAAGGACGCCCTCGCCACCAGCCGGCGCCAGATCGTGCAAGTCGTCGGCTGCATCGCCTTCCAGGCCGCCGCCTTCTATTTCATCTTCGTCTACATGGAGACCTACCTGCAGGCCGAGGTCGGATTCTCGTTCGGCATGGCGTCCGCGTCGACGGTCACCTGCCTGGTGTCGGCCGCGGTGTCGATCTTCGTCTTCGCCCGCTTCTCGGACCACTTTGGCCGCAAGCCGGTCATCATCCTCGGCGCGGTGTCGAGCACACTGATCGTCTTCCCCGCCTTCGTGGCGTTCTCCACCGGCAACATCGCCGCCATCATGGTCGCCCACGCCGCCATGGGCGTGTGCCTGGCCATGTTCATGTCGGCCTCCGGCGCCGCGATGGTGGAGATCTTCCCCTCGAGAGTGCGCTACGCCGGCTTCTCCATCGGCTTCAACATCTCCGTCGCACTCTTCGGTGGCACCGCACCGTACTTTGCGACCTGGCTGATCTCCGCCACCGGAAGCCCGGTGTCCCCCTCGGTGATCCTGATCGTCACCGGGGTCACCGCGATCGCCGCCGCCGCCACCCTCCACGAAACCGCCGGACGCAAGACCGACGCCGTCATCGCCGCCCGTCCGGCTCAGTACGACCCGGTCCGGGTCGGCGAATGAGAACCCCGCCACCCGAACCCTTGACAAGCACCGCGCGCCACAGTTAAATTTCTATCGTTCACTTGTCGACAATCGTCAATCTACGACGGTCGAGGAGACGAGCGGGATCCGGGCCATCGACTCGGAGAAATCCACGGCCCTCAAGTAGCCGACCAACCACGACACAAGGACACGAACATGACCAAGAAGCTGGGTGGCATCCTCGCTGCCGTTTCCACGCCCTTCGCCGCCGACGGCTCCGTCGACGAAGGCGCACTGCGCAACCACGTCGACTTTCTGATCGACAACGGTCTGCACGGTCTCGTTCCCGGTGGCAGCACCGGCGAGTTCGCGGCACTGTCCCTCGACGAGCGCAAGCTCGTCAACAAAGTCGTCATCGACCAGGCCGCAGGCCGGGTGCCCGTCGCCCCGCAGACCGGCTCGACCCGCACCGCGGACGCGATCGAACTGTCCAAGCACGCCGCCGACGCCGGAGCGGACGCGGTCCTGCTGGTCCAGCCGTTCTACGAGGCGCCCACCCGCCACGAGGTGATCGAGTACTTCGCCACCGTCGGCGAGGCCGCGAACATCCCGGTCATCGCGTACAATCTGCCCGGTGTCACCGGAATGAACCTCGACCGCCCGTTCTACCGCGAGCTGCTCGAGCGCACCGACGCCGTGAAGTACATCAAGGACACCTCCGGCTCGATCGAGCAGGCCTTCGACCTCATCTTCAACCTCGGTGACGCCATCGACACGTTCGTCGGCTGGGACACCATCGTGCTGCCCGCCTTCTCCGCTGGTGCCGCCGGATCCATCTGGGGTGCACCGAACTTCGCGCCGAAGGAGACCGTGGCGATCTACGAGCTGGCCAAGGCCGGCAAGTACACCGAGGCACTCGAGATCTTCAAGCGCCTGTGGAACGTCCTCGACTTCCTGGGCAAGGAAGGCTACGCCGTGGCCACCAAGGCCGCCGCACAGGCCGTGGGTGTCGACCTCGGTGTGCCGCGCGCACCCTACGGCGAACTGCCCGCGGAGAAGAAGGAAGAGCTCACCAAGCTGATCGCCGAGACCGGCCTGAACTACGGCAAATAGACCGGCCCCTCACCGACTGTCGGCGATGTCGGCCCACCGCGGCCGGCATCGCCGACCCGAATCGCACGCGTTTCGAAAGGAGCGACCCTTCCCATGACACGCGCGCAGAGGCCGGTGGCGAACGTCTCCGTCACCGATCCCGTCTCGTACCTGATGCCGTGCATCGCCGACGCCCGCGCCCGAGAGATCCTCGCGCGGCGGTGGCGGTGCAGGATCAGGCTCACCGCCACCCCGACACCGCTGCATCTGCTACCGAACTTCTCCGAACGCCTGGGCCGTGAGGTCTGGATCAAGCGGGACGATCTGACCGGGTTCGCGGCCGACGGCAACAAGTCCCGGAAGCTGGAGCTGATTCTCGCCGATGCGATGAACGCCCGCGCGACCAGCCTGGTCACCGTCGGGGCGCAGCAGTCCAACCATGCCCGCACCGTGGCGGCGGCCGCGGCCGCGGCGGGCATCGACGCCCACCTGATCCTGGGTGGCCGTGCCCCGCAACGCCCCAGCGGCAACCTGCTCCTCGACGACTTGTTCGGCGCCGAAACCCATTTCGTCGACGACCTCGACTGGACTTCGATGAGTGAGCACGCCCGGCAGCTGTGTGCCCGGCTGCGGGATCAGGGCAACCGCAGCAAACGCCCGTACCTCGTTCCCGCCGGCGGCAGCACCAGCTCGGGAGTACTGGCCTACGCCGCTGCCTTCCTCTAGATCCACCACCAACTCGATCTCGTCGACCGCACCGAAGCCACCATCGTCCACGCCTCCTCGACCGGCGGCACCCAGGCCGGGCTCGAACTCGGTGCCGCACTGCTCGGCGCCCCGGCGAACATCGTCGGCGTCGACGTCGCGCAGATCCACTCCGACCTCGGCGGACGGGTCCGGGACCTGGTGGCCGCCACCGCGGAGCTCGGATTCGACCCGCCCGCAGTGACCCCGACCGTGTTCGACGAGTACCTCGGTCCGGGATACGCACTTGCCTCGGACCGGTCGCAGGCGGCGATGACCGAACTGGCCCGTGACGAGGGGATCGTGACCGACCCGGTGTACACGGCGAAGGCCGTCGCCGCACTGTCCGACCCCCGCCTGACCGGGCCCATCGTGTTCCTGCACACCGGTGGTGTGCCGGCGATGTTCGCCGACGACGCCGCGGCCGCATACCCGGCTGTGCAACGCTCGAAGGGAAGGCCGCTCGCCGCGGCACAGAACAATTACTGACACTGCTTCGATGAACGCCATCGAAGCGCATCGGATCGGAGGAAGTCGTGCGGTGGAGCCGAGTCGTCAACGTGGTCAAGTGTCACGTGGGTGGAGAAATCAACAACGTCGTGACCGGCGGGATCGGTGACGTTCCCGGCGCCACCGTGTTCGAGAAGATGAAGCACTTCCGGGACAATCAGGACGACTTGCGGCAATTGCTGTTGCACGAACCCCGTGGTGCGGTCACCCACTGCGTCAACTACATCGTCCCGGCCACCGATCCGCAGGCCCAGCTCGGCTACGTCATCGCCGAGTCGACCGAGTATCCGGCCATGTCGGGCAGCAACACGATGTGTGTGGCGACGGCACTGCTCGAGACCGGGATGATCCCCATGGTCGAACCCGTCACCGACATCGTCCTCGAGGCACCCGCCGGGCTCATCCGCATCCGGTGCACCTGCGAGAACGGCAAGGTCACCGGCGTCGAGTTCGAAAATCAGCCCGCCTTCGCCTATGCGGTCGAGGTACCGCTCGAACTCGACGGATACGGCACCCTCACCGTCGACGTCGCCTGGGGCGGCATGGCGTACGTGCTCGCCGACGCCGAGGCCCTCGGCCTAAAGTTGGTTCCCGACGAGGCCCGCGACCTGTGCGAACTCGGACAGAAACTGAAAACCGCAGCAGCGGAGCAAATTCCGGCACAGCACCCCATCAATCCCGAGTTCGCCGGCATCACCCAGACCGAATTCGTCGGTCCACTGTCCCGCCACGAGGGCGTCCTGACCGCCCGTAACGCGGTCGTGGTCTCACCGGGGCGCCTGGATCGCTCGCCCTGCGGCACCGGCACGTCCGCACGTCTTGCGGTTTTGAAGGCGAAAGGTCTGATCGAGGTGGGTGAAACCTTCGTCCACGAATCCGTTATCGGCAGCCGATTCACCAGCCGCATCGACCGGCTCACCAGCGTGGGCGACTACGAGGCGGTCGTACCCCGCGTCACCGGGCAGGCGTACATCACCGAACTCAGCCAGGTCGGCCTCGACCCCGCCGACCCCTTCCCCACCGGCTACACGCTGTCCGACAACTGGCCGACCGGACACTGACCATGTGAGTGGGAAAGTGTGCCGGGACACGCTTTCCCACTCACATGGGATTCGGCCGTTTGACGTCCCGGCCGGCACGCGCTCTCCGGAGATGATGACCGATGCCCGCGCCCACGGGCGGTCTTCGGCCAGGAAGGAGTTCTCCTGCGCCATCCACTCCTCGATGAACGCGGGCGGATCGACCCCGCGCTCGACATCTGCGGTAGGCGACCACCGGGTCGGTGGACACCCAGATCGTGGCGTCGAACCATCCGGCTAGGTCGCGGTGGGTTGCCCCTACTCCTTCGACGAAGACGACGTTCGCGGTATCCGGAATGTCGATGGAACCGGGCCGTCCCCATGCCACCCACCCGGGTGGACGGAACGAGACAGGCGCCCCGCACTGCCGGAGAGGGCAGAGGATGCCGTCGGCAAGAAGATGGTGCCAACCGAAAAAGGAGTGGTGCCAAGCTATGTCATCGGTATGGACGATGACGCTGTCACCGGTCGCTGCAGCGAGTCGAGCGGCAACAGTGGACTTTCCCGACCCACTCCGGCCATCGATTCCGATGACGATCGGGCGGTTCGTGTTCATCTGTCGTGTTTCGCAGAGGCGGGCGAGCAGTTCTTCAGGAGTCGTCTCGACCCAATCGAGAACCGTGGCCTCGTTGTCACTCGTCATTGCGGGGATCCTCCTCCATGATGTCGAGGAGCGCACGCGCAGCTTCGGTTCCGAGCCCATCCACCTTTCGCCGCAGCGGCAAGGTACCGAGAAAGGCGCCGGCCTCGACGCTTGAATCGATGCGGGGCACGACAACGGCGACACGGCCGCGATCGATACTCCGGCTTCTCGTGCGATGTCCGCCATGCACACCGAGTCTCGCAGCGGAGATGTCGTTCTCGGATGCATCTGCTCTTCTTCACGACGCTGATGCGGTTCAGCACCCTGTCGAGTGCTGAACCGCATCAGTGGTTCGGTCGGGCCGGGTCAGCCGGCCGCGATGGGTCGTTGCTCGTTGTGTGCCTCGTTGACCGGCTTGTGGTAGCGCGGCACCAGGCGCATCAGGGCGGGACCGCCGATCGCGATCAGCGCGAGGAGGATGGCCGGCAGCAGTGGCATCCATTCGATACCGAGGTTGTCGACGACGACGGTGATCGCGGCCGGCCCGACGAGCATGCCCACGTAGCCGATCGCGTTGACGAGACCGATGTTCCGTCCCGCATTCTCCGGATCGCGTCGCCCGGCCGCCGACAGCATGAGCGGTGCCATGCAGGCCAGGCCGAGACCGAGCAGCACGAAACCGGTGAGTGCGAGCGGCGCCGAGCCGCCCAGCATCGCGAGAAGCGCACCGGCGGCGCCGATGACACCGCTCGCGCCGACGATGAGGCGAGCACCGAAGTACTCCGCCAGCCTGTCGCCGAACAACCGGCCGACGAACTGCGCACCCGAGTAGAGGGTGACAGCCGTCGCTGCCAGCCCTGCCGTGGTGCCGACCGCGCGGCGAACGAATTCCTGGCCCCAGTCCAGGACCGCGCCCTCGCTCAACATCGATCCGAGCAGGAGCACACCGAATCCGATCATCACGAGCAGCGTCGCCGTGGTGGCCGACCGCTTCCCCGGGTGGGCAGGGTCGGCTGCGCCCGGAATCTCGTCCTGCTCCGGGGGCAGCAACTCGTCGAGGGAGAGGAGCCACTTGCCGAAGACGAAACCGAGGACCGACAACACCACGCCGATCGAGATGTAGGCGACGGCCGGGCTGTCGGTGAAGTGCCGGGCCAACGCGCTGCCGACGAGACCGAGAACGAAGCCACCCGCCGGGTAGGCGGCGTGGAACGCGGACATGATGGGTCGCCCGTAGTACCGCTCGACCTGCACGCCGTGGGTGTTGAACGCCGTGTCGAATGCGCCGCGGAGCAGTCCGATGAGCACGCCGATCGCCATCGCTCCGACCAGTCCGTCGAGGAATGCGAGGGGGATGTAACAGAGCGGATAGATCACCATCGTGGGCATGGCCGTGTTTCGCGGGCCGTACCGATCGATGAACGGGCCGATGGCGAAGCACCCGACGGCTGCGCCGATGCCGATCGACAGCGCGAGGAGGCCGAACTGCGAGTCGCCGCCGTCGCCCTCCCATCCGAGGTGACTACGCAACGAAGTGGTGCTCGTCGACCACATCAACATCACGGCGCCCAACTGGAAGAAGCCGAAAAATGTTGCGATTCGCGCCTTTCGCACGCGTGTATGGTCGAGCACGGGAGCGGTGCCTGCTCCATGTGTTGCCATGATTTCGTCCTTGCCGTAGGTCTCGGACCGCCGCGGGCGCCTACGGGGGTAGGCATCCGTTCAGCGAGTAGCGAGCGCGTGAACTTTCGATCAACACCGACTGGATGGCCGGAATCTTGGTGAAAACACTACGAAGGTGACGCGCCGCACAACAGGTACAGACCGTGTACCTCCCGCGCGCAGACTGCACAGAGTGAGAAGGCAGCGCCGGCGATGTCATGGTCGCCTGCTCCGCACTCATGGTCGCCCGCTCCTCACTCATGGTCGCCCGCTCCTGCGCGCCGCGACCGACGACCCCTCGAGCAGATCCAGCCCCTTCACCGCGAGCAGCAGGCTCTGCCGGGTGGCGGCGTCGTCCAGGGATTTACCCAGGATCGCGGCGATGCGGTCGAGCCGGTTGTACAGCGTCCGGCGCTGGATGAAGAGTTTGTCCGCCGCTTCGGTCTTGCGGCCGTCGACGGCGAGGAAGGCCCGCAACGTGGGGAGCAGCGGGGTCGTGGACTGCGCATCCTTCGTGAGAACGGGGCCGAGTTCGTCCTCGACGAAGCTGGCGAGTTCGGGACCCTGCGCCAACGTCACGAGCAGACGTTCGACACCGAGGTCGTCGAAATGCAGCATCGGTGAGGCGGGCAGGGAGCGCGACACCGCGGCCGCACTTTTTGCCTGCGTGACCGCGACCTGCAGCATCGAGGCGGGCACCGCGCGGCTCATGCCGCCCCCGTGCTCCATCTTCCCGAGCAGGCCCGCGAGTTCGGCGCGGGTCCGGCCGGATTCCGCCGCCACCGCCACGACGTAGTCGCCCATGTCGGCGTTGATCGCCCCGGTGTCGGGCTGGCGGCCCCCGCGCGGAGCGGACGACTCGTCGCGGCCGTCCTTGTTCGCGATGACGACGACGATGTGCCCCGACCCCAGCTGATATCCGAGTCTTCCTGCCTGGTCGACGAATTCGGCTCCGGAGAGGTCGCCGATCAGCAGTCGCGTGATCAGTGCCGTGCTCCGCTGGTCGTCCCGTGCTTCCCGGCTCCGGTCGGTCAGCAAGGAGATCGCGACGGACGCGGCGGCGCGCTCCGCTGCGAACGTGGCGGTGGAGCGTGCGGTCGCGGGCCGGTCGGTGAAGACGTGGATCCAGCCCCAGGGCTGGCCGCGCATTAGAACCGGCCTGCGAACGCATCCGTCGTCGTCGCTGTGGAGGCCCCGCGCGTGCTTGTCCCAGTCCTCGATGCCGGCCTCCTCGTCGAACTCGCCGACGTACGCCATCACGCGGTGCGCGATGTTTTCGAGCACCACCGTGCCGTCGGTGAGTTCGGCCAGCGTCTGCACGATCGACAGGTAGTCGGCGCCGTCGAGCAGCAGGTTCGAGAACGTGGACTCGACTTCCCGCTCGTAGGTGAGCGCCTGCAGGCGCTTGTCGGTCAGGATCTCGTGCACCTGCGCCGAGACACCGGCGAACGACACCTCGCGGGCGAGGGCGATGATCGGCAGGTCGCAGGCCTGCCCTTCGGCGACTACGGCATCCGGTACGCGGTCGAACATCCGTCCCGACTCCTCGATGACGAGAGCGGCGGCCCCGGCATGAGCGGCGGCGCGCACGAACACCTGCTGCAGGGCGCCCGTGTTGCCCATTCCGAGCCCGGCGGTCAGGAGTAATTCTCCACCCCGGAGGAAGCGGGCGATATCCGAGATCTCGGAGGAATGCACCCAGCGGACCTCACGGTCGAGGCTGCCCGATCCGGTCAGGACACGGGCTCCCGCGTCCTTGAGGAGATCGATTTCGAGGGCATCGGCGACGGTGAAGACCATGAACAATGGTACACAGAACGTGCATGAACCGACGCAAATGGTTCCCACAATGCAACTGTCGGAAACGGTGTGGCACCGCAATGCTGAATGACAACAGATCCAGCCCCTCGCTCATCCGAAGGAAGCACCCATGTCATTCGTTCTCAAGGCCGCCGTCGGCGAACCAGCGCAGCGGGCGAGCAACCCCGCCGTGGTCGACACCGTCGCCGCCGTCATCGCCGACGTCCGCGCGAACGGCGACGACGCCGTCCGGAAGTACTCCGAGAAGTTCGACGGCTGGTCCCCCGAGTCGTTCCGGTTGAGCGAGGACCAGGTCGCGGAGATCGTGAAGTCCGTGCCGGAGACCGTCCTCGACGACCTGCGGTTCGCGCAGCGCCAGATCCGCAACTTCGCTCAGGCGCAGCGGGACTCGATCCAGGACATCGAGGTCGAGACGCTGCCGGGCGTCTTCCTCGGCCACCGCAACGTCCCGATCGACGCCGCGGCCGCGTACGTGCCCGGCGGCCGCTACCCGCTGACCGCGTCCGCGCACATGACCGTGCTCACCGCGAAGGTCGCCGGCGTCGAACGCGTCGCCGCGACGACCCCGCCGAACGCGGGCGAGGCACCGCCGATCAGCGTCGCCGCCATGCACCTGGCCGGCGCCGACGAGATCTTCGTCCTCGGCGGCGTCCAGGCGATCGCCGCCCTGGCACTGGGCACCGACACCATCGACCCGGTCTCGATCCTGACCGGCCCCGGCAACGCCTTTGTGGCCGAGGCCAAGCGGCAACTGTTCGGTGAGGTCGGGATCGACCTGTTCGCCGGACCGACCGAGACGCTCATCGTCGCCGACGACCACGCCGACCCGTTCACCATCGCCGTCGACCTGCTGTCGCAGGCCGAGCACGGCCCCGACTCCCCGTGCGTGCTGATCACCACGTCCGAGGCGGTCGGCCGGGCCACCCTCGACCACATCGAGGCCTTGCTCCCGGGCCTGGTGACCAACGCCATCGCCGGTCCCGCGTGGCGCGATCACGGCCAGGTCCACATCGTCGACACCCTCGCCGAGGCCTACGCCCTCGCCGACGAGTTCGCGTCCGAGCACGTCCAGATCCTCACCGAGGACCCGCGCCAGGCCCTGACGTCCATGCGCAACTACGGCGCCCTGTTCCTCGGCGAAGGCACGTGTGTTCCCTATGGCGACAAGCTGATCGGCACCAACCACGTTCTCCCGACCCTCGGCGCCGCGAACTACACCGGCGGTCTGTGGGTGGGCAAGTTCCTCAAGACGCTCACCTACCAGGAGGTCCGCAACCTCGACACCAGCGCCCAGCTGGGTGAGATCTGCGGCCGGGTCTCGCGACTCGAGAAGTTCGAGGGCCACGCCCGGTCCGGCGACCTCCGGGCAGCCAAGTTCGGCAACGCCCCGCTGGCGTGGGGCGACATCCCGACGCGAGTGACCTCGGACCGATGACCCGTCTCGAGCACGATCTCCTCGGTGACCGGGAAGTTCCCTCCGACGCCTACTACGGCATCCACACCCTGCGGGCGACCGAGAACTTTCCGATCACCGGCATTCCCCTGTCCAGCCATCCCGACCTCGTGTCGGCGCTGGCAGCCGTCAAGCAGGCCGCGGCGCAGACCAACGCCGGACTCGGCCTGCTGCCGCGGCGCGAAGCGGACGCCATCGCCCGGGCCTGTGAAGAGATTCGGGCCGGCGCCCTCCGGGACCAGTTCGTCGTGGACGTCATTCAGGGCGGTGCCGGCACCTCCAGCAACATGAACGCCAACGAGGTGGTGGCCAACCGGGCGCTGGAACTGCTCGGCCACGCCCGCGGCAGCTACGAGCATCTGCATCCGCTCGAGCACGTGAACATGAGCCAGAGCACCAACGACGTCTACCCCACCGCGATCAAGGCCGGTCTGCAAACCGCCCTGACCAGGCTGCGGGCGTCGATGCACGAGTTGGCGGCGGCGTTCGCGGTGAAGTCGACCGAGTTCGCCGACGTCCTCAAGGTCGGGCGCACCCAATTGCAGGATGCGGTCCCGATGACCCTGGGGCAGGAGATCGCGACGTTCGCGCTGATGATCGACGAGGATTCGCAGCGGCTCGGGGAGGCGGCGACGCTCATCTCCGAGATCAACCTCGGCGGAACGGCGATCGGGACCGGTCTCAACGCGCATCACGAGTACGCGTGGCGGGTCCGCGAGCATCTCGCCGCGATCACCGGGATCGAGGTGACGACGGCGTCCGACCTGATCGAAGCCACCCAGGACGTCGGCGCGTTCGTCCAGCTGTCCGGGGTGCTCAAGCGCACCGCGGTGAAGCTGTCCAAGATCTGCAACGACCTTCGGCTGCTGTCGTCGGGGCCGCGCGCCGGATTCGGTGAGATCACGCTGCCGCCCGTCCAGGCCGGCTCGTCGATCATGCCAGGCAAGGTGAATCCGGTGATCCCGGAGGTCGTGAACCAGATCGCCTTCCGGGTGATCGGGAACGACCTGACCGTCACGATGGCCGCCGAGGGCGGGCAGCTACAGCTCAACGCGTTCGAGCCGATCATCGCGCACAGCCTGTTCGAGACGATCGAACTGCTCACCCGCGGATGCGCGGTACTCCGCGAGCGGTGTGTCGTGGGGATCGGCGCGAACATCGAGCACTTGAAGAACACCGTCGACGCGTCCATCGGCGTGGTCACGGCCCTCAACCCGCACATCGGGTACACGGCGGCCACCGCGATCGCCGCCGATGCACTGGCGACCGGTCGCACCGTGGCCGCGCTCGTGCTCGAGCGGGGACTGCTCAGTCGCGAGCAGCTCGACGACGTGCTGCGGCCGGAGAATCTCACTCGACCACTCGTGCCCTGACGACCGCGAGCAGCTCGTCCCCTGCCGGGATGAGCTGCTCGTGTGGGGTTGACATCCACGACGTCGTCGCTAACCTTTAGTTATACGTATAACCAACTTCGTCACACCACTCTCTACGACCGAGGAGCAGGACCCATGAGAGACGCATCCGTGGGGGAGCCCACAGGCCCGAGCAAACACAGCTACGACGTCGTCATCGTCGGCAGCGGAATGGGCGGTGGAACGCTCGCCTACGCGCTCGCGGACTCGGGAGTCGATGTGCTTCTGATCGAGCGCGGCGACTTCCTGCCGCAGGAAAAGCAGAACTGGAGCCCGCAGGAGGTCTTCGAAGGACACCGGTACGCGAACGCCGAGCAGTGGTACGACACCGAGGGCAGACCGTTCAGCCCCGGCACGTACTACTACGTCGGCGGGAACACCAAACTCTACGGCTCCTCGCTGGTGCGGTTCCGCCGGGAAGACTTCCAGTCGACGCAGCACGAGGCCGGCGAATCACCCGAGTGGCCCTTCTCGTACGACGATTTCGCGCCGTATTACGCACGCGCAGAACAGGTGTACCGGGTCCACGGCGACCACACCGACGACCCCACCCTGCCCCGCGACGAACCGTTCCCCTACCCGGCGATCGGACACGAACCGCCGGTGCAGGAGGCCGCCGACGCCCTGCGCCGCCTCGGATACACCCCGTCGAACATTCCGCTGGGCATCGACCTGCGCGAGGGCGGCGGTTGCATTCGATGTCGGACCTGCGACGGGTTCCCCTGTCGCGTGCTTGCCAAGTCCGATGCGGACGTGCGCTGCGTGCGTCCCGCCGTGGCCTCCGGCACGGTGGAACTGCTGACCAACGCCTACACCGAACAGGTCCTGACCGACGACACCGGCATGCAGGCCACCGGAGTTCGGCTGCGGCACCGCGGGACCGAACACGTCGTCGAGGCAGCCACCGTGGTGGTCTCCTGCGGCGCCGTCAACTCCGCGGCGGTGCTGCTGCGGTCGGCGAACCCCGCGCACCCGGGCGGTCTCGCCAACTCCTCCGGCATGGTCGGACGAAACTACATGGTGCACAACAACTCCATCATGGTCGGCATCAACCCGCTGAAGAAGAACACCGCCGAGTTCCAGAAGACGCTGTACCTCAACGACTTCTACACCCGCGGCACCGCTGAGCACCCCTACCCGCTCGGGCACGTGCAGCTGATCGGGAAACTGCAGGGCGAGATGATCAAGGGCCAACGTCCGCTGATCCCCAAGTGGGCGCTGAGCCAGGCGACGGCCCGCAGCATCGACTGGTGGCTGTTCACCGAGGACCTGCCCGATCCGGACAACCGCGTCACCCTCACCGCCGACGGCAACATCCAGATCGCGTGGACCCCCAACAACATGCGCGCCCACGAGGTGCTGGTCCGCGAGATGCGCAAGATCCTCCGCAAGCTCGGGTACCCGTTCGTCTTCAGCGAGGGCACCGGCATCGAGGTCAACTCCCACCAGGCCGGCACCGTCCGCGCCGGAACCGACCCCACGACCTCCGTGCTCGACGCCGATTGCCGCGCCCACGACGTGCACAACCTCTACGTCGTCGACTCGTCCTTCTTCCCGTCCCTGCCCGTGATGAACCCCGCCCTGTCCATCGCGGCCAACGCCTTCCGCGTCGCCGAGGCGATCACCGCACAGCACCGCACGACCGCAGGCCGGACTTCCCCGGCCGAGCCCACGTCCGTCTGACACCGTCACCGACAGCTAGGAACCACCGACATGACAACACAGCAACTCACCGGCGGGCAGATGGTCGTCGACTTCCTGATCCGCGAGGGAGTCGAGAAGGTCTTCGCGATCCCCGGCCACGGCAACACCGCCCTCCTCGACGCGTTCGTCGACCGCGCCGACGAGATCGAACTCGTGCCGGCCATGCACGAGCAGGGCGCCGCCCACATGGCCGACGGCTACTACCGGGCCTCCGGGAAGATCGCCGCGATCTGTACCTCCATCGGTCCGGGCGCCACCAACACCCTCACCGGGTTGGCGACCGCGTTCGCCGACTCGATGCCGATGCTTCTGATCACCGGCGCCGTGCACACCTACATGGAGAACCGGGGTGTACTGCAGGAGATCGACCGCCCGCACGGCAACAACTTTCCCCGCATGGTCGAACCGGTGGTCAAGCGCTGGTGGCAGCCCAGCCGCCTCGAACAGCTTCCGGTGGCGCTCGCGCAGGCGTTCAACACCATGCACGAGGGCAGGCGCGGGCCCGTGCTCGTCGACATCCCGCAGGACCTGCAGGCCGAATACGGCGACTACACCCCCGACACCGGCACCCGCAGGCCCGCCACCCGCGCAACCGGCGACCCGGCCGTGATCGCCGAGGCCGCCCGCCTGCTCGCCGGCGCGAAGCGTCCGGTCATCGTGGCCGGCGGCGGCGTCATCCACGCCGAGGCCGCCGCGGAGTTGATGGCCGTCGCCGAGCACCTCGGGGCACCGGTAACGCACTCGTTCCAGGGCAAGGGCGCCTTCCCCGCCGACCACGACCTCTACGCCTGGCCGTGCGGCGACATGGGTTCGATCCCGGGCAACGGCGTCACCCGCACCGCTGACGTGATCCTCGCCGTCGGCTGCCGGTTCAGCGACCGCATCACCTCCTCGTACCGCCCCGGCGTCACGTTCGACATCCCGAACACCAAACTGGTGCAGATCGACATCGACGGATTCGAGATCGGCCGCAACTACCCGGTCGAGGTGGGTGTCGTCGGCGACGCGAAAACCTCCCTGCAGTCCCTGCAGAACGCCCTCACCGAGCTCGGGCCCGGCCGCGACTACCGCAACACCGACTACTTCGCGGAACTGCAGGACCTCAAGGCGCAGTGGGACGAGCACCTGCGGCCGATGCGGACCACCGACTACCTGCCGATGACCAACTCGCGGGCGATGGTCGAGATCCGCAAGGCCCTTCCGCGCGAGGGCATTCTGGTCACCGACTCGTCCAACCCCGCCAACCAGGCGTTCAACGAGTTCCCGATCTACGGCCCGAAGACCAACATCGTGGCCGGCGGCTTCTCCGGCATCGGATTCGGTGTGCCCGCCGCGATCGGCGCGCAGATCGGCGCCCCGGACACCCCGGTCCTGGCGATGGTCGGCGACGGCAGCTTCCTCCAGACCGGCACCGAGATCGCGACCGCCGCGATGCTCGGCGTGCCGCTGGTGATCGTCGTCCTCAACAACGGCGGCTGGGAAGCGATCAAGGACCTCCAGATCAGCCTGTTCGGTGAGGAACGCGAAATCATCTCCGGGTGGAAGAACCTCGACGGGACACCGTATTTCGCCGACATCACCCGGTTCGCCCAGTCGCTCGGCTGCAGCGCCGAACGCGTCGAGGACCCGGAGAAACTGGCCGACGTCATCGAGCGGGCGTTCGCGACACCGGGCCCGGTGATCATCGAGGCGATGAGCGCGCACGAACTGCCGTGGACCGAGATGCACCCCACCGGCTGGTGGGACATCACCGTCCCCGCCTACCACGGCGAGGTCCGCGACGATTACGTCGCTCAGCGCGGATTCTGATCGGGGACCGGCATGGGAGAGATCAAACTCGGCCTGAACCTGGAGTTCGCCCGCTTCGAGAACGGCTCGTTCGACTGGGCCATGGACCAGGCCGCGGAGATCGGCTACAAGTACGTCGAGCCGATGGTCTACTGGGGCCGCGAACTGCTGAGCACCGCCGGGTACTTCCACACCCGGTCGATGCTCGACGACCCGCTCATCATGCGGGACGCCGCCGAATCCCGCGGGCTGAGCATCTCGTCGCTGTCCAGCCACGCCCCGCTGGCCAAACCGGATGTGAGCGTCGACTACCTCAAGCAGTCGATCCGCTACGCCGCCGAGGTCGGGTCGCCGATGATCATGGTCGACGACGGGCCGCTGCCGACGTGGACCACCGAGGCGGAGAACTACACGCTGATGCGGTACACCCTGCAGGAGGCGGCGAAGGTGGCCGAACCGCGCGGCATCAAGATCGCAATCGAGACGCACGGCGAGTACACCGCCACTCCGGAGCGGCTCGAGAAGATCATGAACCTGATCGACAGCCCCGCGCTGACGATAAACCTCGACACCGGCAACAGCTACCTCAGCGAGAACGACCCGCACGAGTGGCTCGAACAGATCATCGGGGACGTCACCCACCTGCACGCCAAGGACATCGGCGTCGACGACGCGAAACGGCTGCGCGGCAAGGTCCGCGGCATGCTCGGCTGCGCCTGCGGCGACGGCGTCATCGACTGGGAACGGATCGTGAAAACCCTCCACGAGGCGGACCACGACGTCGTCCTGTCCGTCGAATGCGGTGGCCTCGACGCCGCGAAGAAGAGCTACACCTATCTCACCGATCTGATCACCCGCATCCAGACCGGCTGACAACGGCGTCACCGGCCCCGCAGGTGATCCCACGACACGCTGGATCCTGAACCGACATTCGAGTCTCCGGCGCGTCGTGTCCACAGCGTGCCGCCCGACACCCCCCGTGCCGGGCGGCACGTTTCACCCCTACCAGCAGTGCGGATGGCGATAGCCGCGATCCGGGAAGAGCTTGTCATGAATACTCCTGCCCGCACCGAGGCACGTCATCGGGTGGTGATCGTCGGCTCCGGATTCGGCGGCCTGTTCGCCGCGAAGGCGTTGCGCCGGGCCGACGTCGACGTCCTCGTCGTCGACCGCACCAGCCACCACCTGTTCCAGCCGCTGCTGTACCAGGTGGCGACCGGGATCCTGTCCGAGGGCGAGATCGCGCCGGCGACGCGGATGGTGTTGAAGAAGCAGTCGAACGCCTCGGTGATGCTGGGGGACGTCACCGACATCGACCTGGCGGGGCGCAGCATCACCTCGACCCATCAGGGCAGGACGACCACCACCGAGTACGACAGTCTGATCGTCTCGGCCGGGGCCCGGCAGTCGTACTTCGGCAACGACCACTTCGCCGAGCACGCCCCCGGCATGAAGACCATCGACGACGCACTCGAACTCCGCGGCCGGATCCTGGGCGCGTTCGAACGTGCCGAACTGTCCACCGCCGCGGAGGAACGCGCCCGCCTCCTGACGTTCGTGGTGGTCGGCGCCGGGCGCACCGGAGTGGAAATGGCCGGGCAGATAGCCGAACTGGCCCACCGGACCCTTGTCGGCGCATACCGGAACATCGACACCCGCGACGCCCGGATCGTCCTGCTCGACGCCGCGTCCGCGGTGTTGCCGCCGTTCGGCGACCGACTCGGATCGACCGCCGCCGAGGGTCTCGAGAAGATCGGCGTCGAGGTGCGGCTCGGGGCGGCCGTCACCGACGTCGACGCGGACGGGGTGACGATCAAGGACGGGCGAGGCGAGACCGTCCGCATCGAATCCGCGTGCAAGGTGTGGTCGGCGGGCGTGGAAGCCAGCCCGCTGGCCCGGCAGCTTGCCGAGCAGTCGGGGGCCGAACTCGACCGCGCCGGGCGGATCGCCGTCCGCGAGGACCTGACGGTGCCGGCGTACCGGGAGGTGTTCGTGATCGGCGACATGATGGCCCGCGACCGCCTCCCCGGGGTGGCGCAGGTCGCGATCCAGGGTGGCCGGTACGCGGCGCAGCAGATCGCAGCAGATGCCCGCCCGCGCGCGTCCGCACCCGACCGGCTTCCGTTCCGGTACAGGGACAAGGGGTCGATGGCGACGATCTCGAGATTCAACGCCGTCGTGAAGGTCGGGGGCGTCGAACTCGCGGGACTCCTCGCCTGGATCCTGTGGCTGGCCGTCCACGTCGTCTACGTCGTCGGGTTCCGAAGCCGTCTGTCCACGCTCATGTCGTGGACGTGGACATTCCTCGGCTCGTGGCGGGGACAGCTGACGGTCACCGATCAACAAGTGTTGGCACGCAACGTCCTGGGCAAAATCGTTCTCCTCGACCGGTGCGAGGGATGTTCACCCATCAGGGCCGTACAGACAATTAGCAGTGAGCATGCTAACTTGCTAACATCCCGTAAGAGAAGGAGCTCCTCATGACCACTCCGACGTCCGGCACAAAAGCGACCGACACGAAGGTCTCCGGTGGAAATCCCTCCCGCGCAACAGATGCCGGGAAGGGTAAGGATCAGAACGCGTTCGCAAGCATCGGGTCGAAGGTCGTCGACACGACCAAGAAGGCAGGGAACCGGTCGCTCGACGTCTACGAAAAGGCTCTCGACAGTAGCCTCGAATACCACTCGGCAATCGCGGCGGTCACCAACGTCGAGTGGGTTTCGACGATTGCGGATGCGCACGCGAAGCTGGCCCGCGAGATCAGCGCGGCGACAACCGCAGCGGCTCGAGAATTGCTGAAGTAGCTGATAGGGCCCGCGGTAGCACGGTAGTACGGTCACCGTGGGTCCTGACCGCCGCCTCCCGAGCGAGAGCCCTCCGCGAGAACTTCATTCCGTCTCCCGCCCATAGGCGACGCAGACGTCTGCGCTTATCCGCGCTTACGCTCGGACCTCGTCACCTTGCGGAACGTCTCGTACATCTCCACGAGGGCCTTGCGCCGGGCATTGGTGAGGTCGCCGTCCTGCCCTATCGCCCGAACTACGCTCGAAGACTCCTCCGGACGCGCTCGGACCTGCCCGAGCAAAACATCAGCCGAGGTCTGCAGGTGCTCCGCGGTGGCGTCGAGAACTCGCTCACTCGGCTCCCGGAGATTGCGTTCGATCTGCGAAAGGTAGGGGTTCGAGATCCCCACCATCGCGGCGAACTGCCGCATCGGAAGCTTGGCAAGTTCCCGCTGCTGCCTGATCAACTCACCTAACGTCGGTGACGGCTTCTTGTCTTCGGCCACCCTGCCAGGATAGACAGCGGGTAACGCTACCCTCCGACCCGCACGTCCAAGATGCTTCGGCCCGCGACTTCGCCACGTCGGCGGAGGGAAATGGAGAATGTCAACCCAGCGTGGCGGCCGATTGTTGCCGTCGATGCAGCGCCTTTCCCGTCTTCTTCAGGATGGTGAGGAGCTCACCCGCCAGAGCGACATGGCCGGCGCTGGCAGGCAGGGCCACGAAGATCTCCCGCGCAAGCGCCGGCTTCAACCGGCGGGCGCGAGTTCCGCGGCCGGGAACCAGGGCGAGCTCGGGAACGAATGCGACGGCGACACCGGAGGTGGCGAGAGCCTGTGCGACATCGTAGGACTCGGTCTGGAACGGCGCCCAAGGCACGAACCCGGAGTCTGCGGCTGCCGAGTTCAATTGTGTACGTGCGGGTCTGCCGGTGATGCTGCACGCCCAGGCGTCCTTCTCGAAGGCCTTCAACTCCACCGCCTGAGAGGCCGGACCTTGCGCCTGAGGGTGATCGTCGGGGAGGACGACCCGAAGCGGATCGGTGAGAAGGTGCTCGAATCGAACTCCTTCGACTGCACTCGGGGTGCCGCTGTACGAGGCGGTGATCGCCATATCCAGCTCACCGCTGGTGATCAGTTCGATGCCTCCGTCGGTGGGCACGTCGACGACCGACAACTGTGCTTCGGGGTGTCGGTATCGCAGCGCGGTCAGTCCGTCCGGAAGCAACGCAACCGCCGCCGAGGGAAACGCGCCGAGACGGAGTCTGTTGGCGTGAGCGCCGAGGTAGTCCGCGACGGTTTCCTCCGCTCGGGACAGTTCGGCAGAGACGCGTTCGCTGTGCTCGGCCAGCAGGCTTCCGAGAGGGGTCAGCTTGGCACCTCGCGCGCCCCGTTCGACCAGCAGTGCGCCGAGGTCGCGTTCAAGCTTGGCGAGCTGCTGTGACACTGCGGGGGAAGTGATTCCGAGTGTTTCTGCTGCGCGTGCGAGGCTGCCCCCCTGCTTGACGGCCAGCAGGAGGGCCAACTGCGACGAGGTGAGGTTCATTAAGCAAACCTTAGCGCTGCAGCAGCTAGATCGCCATTCTGCTTATTCAATTTCGGCGAGACGATGGACGGTATCGAAACCCGCAGAAGGAGTATGCCCTGATGGCCAGTTCACCTCGCGCAACTCGCGCCGCCGACTCCCGCGCCTGGAAGTCAGGTGTCCTCCAGTGACGACCTCCGTTCGATTCGACGTCCGTAGCAACGTCGCCTGGATCACCCTCGATGGCGTGGACACCCGCAACTCCCTCGATCGGAACAGCGCGCAAGCCCTGGTCGACGCTTGCGATGCCGTCGACGTTGACCCATCGGTGGGTGCTGTGGTGATCACCGGAGCCGGAAGCGCCTTCTGCTCGGGAGCCGACCGAACCGCACTCGGGAATCTTGCAAGTGCACAGCCGCACGAGGCGTACGAGGCGCTCGACTCCCTCTACCGTGCGTTCCGCCGATTCGGTGAGGTGACTGTTCCGTCGATTGCCGCGATCAATGGTGCCGCGGTGGGAGCCGGACTCAATTTGGCGCTGTCGGCGGATGTGCGTCTTGCGGCCGAGGACGCGCTGCTGGTGCCGGGCTTCGCGGAGAACGGAATTCATCCTGGCGGTGGGCATTTCCACCTTCTCGAGCGGGCAGCCGGTCGCCAGGCCGCCGCCGCGCTAGGCGTGTTCGGGCACCGCTTGACCGGGGCGAGTGCCGCTGACACCGGACTGGTGTGGGACGCGGTTCCGGTGGCCGATCTCGAAGAGGCGGCCCAGCGCCTCGCCGAACCGGTCGCCCGAGATCCTGAACTCGCTCGGGCCTTGGCGAACAGCCTGCGGTTGACGACCACACCACCGTGCGCATGGCAGGCGGCAATCGAGGTCGAACGCGCCCGGCAGATGTGGTCGCTGTCGCGCCCCCGCTGACGGGCCCAAAGACACAGGAAGGACCGTGATGATCGACAATCTCCCACACCTTTTCCTCGATCGCGCATCCATCCGCCCCGACCTGATGGTCGGTGTGCTCGACAATCAGATCTCGTTGCGAGTCGCTCTCGAACTTGCCGCCGGTGGGGCAGCCGACTTGTGTGCCCGGAACCTGTCCGCAGACAACCGCGTCGCAATCGTGGCAGAAAACTCGACGGATTACGTTCTGGCCTGGCTGAGTTGCTTGTTGGCAGGCGTGCCTGTCGCGCTGGTGGATCCGACCTACCCTCGGGAGCCCCTGGCGTGCATGCTCGACGTCCTCGACCCCACGGTGGTGATCACTGACCGCCCCGCAGCCCCATCGTTCGCTGGAACTCGCAACGCGATCACCATCAGCGCCTTCCGTAATGCCCCTCGGCTCGATCCCAGCCACGCCCCCGGCACCAACTCCGGTCGGTACTCGACGGCATCGCTCATGCACCCGGCCCGGCACACGCCGCGTATCCCGAAGTTCTGCGCCCTATCGCACGAGTACTTTCTCCGACTGGGACGGGCGGTCGCGGAGGCGATGACACTCACCGACCGCGATCGATCACTCACTCCGCTGCCCCTCTCACGAATCAACTCCCTCGGGTACGGGCTCGTCGGCGCACTGACCGCGGGCGCGGACGCCTTGCTCGCCCGCACCTTTGCGGCCGACACCTTCTGGTCCGAGGCCATCGACCACGGGATCACCGCGCTGACACTGGACGCACCACTGGCGCACAATCTCGCGCGCACCGCCACCGAGAAGGACTCGGCCGGGCACCGCGTGCGAACCATGTTCCCGGCCGATCGTGCGTTGATGCAGCAGTTCGGGGTGGTCCGGGCGGTTTCCGGATACGGTTCGCCCGAGGCCGCCGGAGCGAGTCACCTGCGCACGTGGTCCATCGACGACGACATCCCCACCGACGCCCATCGCCACGGCGGGCCTGGGCGAGAGGACATCGAATGGAAGTTGACGGACTCGGGTGAGATCCTGATCCGCGAATCCGCCCGTTGCACGTTGTTCACCGGATACTTCACCTTTCCCGGCGTGACCTCGACACTCGACCAGAACGGCTGGTTCCACACCGGGGATCACGGGCGGCTCGACGTCGACGGCGGTCTGGTCGCCGTCGACCCTTCACCTGCATGAAAAGCTTCTGCGTTCCGCCTCAACCGCCCCCAGTCTGCTATTTCGAGTAGCAGCCAACATCTGAAGGAACCGAGATGTCCACATCTCTGCACAGTCTCACCGATCACGAGCTCGACGCCGAGCTCACCCGGAGCCGCGCCGAGTACGACACATTGAAGGCGCGCGGGCTGGCCCTCGACATCACCCGGGGCAAGCCCGCCCCGGAACAGCTCGACCTCTCAGCCGCGATGCTTTCCCTGCCCGGTGACAACGACTACGTGATCGATGGAATCGACTGCCGCAACTACGGTGAACTCCCCGGCCTCCCGTCGCTGCGCGCACTGTTCGGCGAGGTTCTCAATCTCGCCCCGGAAAGTTTGATCGCCGGTGGCACGTCCAGCCTGGAGACGATGTACGACGTGCTCTCGTTTGCATGGATTCACGGGGCATGTGACGACGGCGCCCCATGGTCTTCCGCTCCGGTAAAGTTCTTGTGCCCCGTACCCGGTTACGATCGGCATTTCGCCATCACCGAGTCCTTCGGTATCGAGCTGATTGCGGTCCCCCTGGTCTCCGACGGTCCTGATGTCGACGCGATCCGGGAGTTGGTTGCCGGGGACCCGCAGATCAAGGGTATATGGTGTGTCCCAATGTTTTCCAATCCGAGTGGGGTGACCTATTCCGAGCAGGTCACTCGCGACCTGCTGAGCATGCAGACCGCCGCACCGGACTTCCGCATCTTCTGGGACAACGCCTATGCGGTGCACGCCCTGGTCGGCGACGCCCCGGAGGTTCTCGATGTACTGGCCATCGCCGCACAGATGGGCAATCCTGAGCGGCCGTTCGTCTTCGCGTCGACGTCGAAGATGACAATCGCCGGTGGCGGGGTGAGTTTCTTCGCCGGTTCCGGCGAGAACGTTGCGTGGTATCTGGGCCACCTCTCGCAGAAGCGGGTCGGACAGGACAAGGTCAACCAACTTCGGCATGTCCGGTTCTTCGTCGACGTGAACGGTGTTCGTACGCACATGCGCAAGCACCAACAAATTCTCGCCCCGAAGTTCGAACTCGTCACCACAATTCTTCGCCGCGAGGTCGGCGATTCCGGCATCGCATCGTGGACGGATCCGCGCGGAGGCTACTTCGTCAACCTCGAGGTGCTGCCCGGCACGGCCAAGCGGGTGGTGGCGCTGGCGAAGGATGCCGGTATCGCTCTGACACCGGCCGGTTCGGCATTCCCGTCCGGCAATGATCCTCGGGACAGCCACATCCGGTTGGCACCGAGTTTGCCGTCCGAGCCCGAGTTGCAGTTGGCGATCAATGGCCTGTGCACCTGCATCCGGTTGGCGGCCGCCGAGATCGTCCACCGCGATCGCGCCGCCGATGTCCATCGCTCGTCGGTGTCGGTGTAGCCGAGACCGACTCCTTCGCAGAGGATCCCGAATGCACCGAATCTCATGGAGGATGCGGCGGGCCACCCCCGCCATGGGACTGCTGGTGGTCTTGATCGTCACCGGTGACCTCATGCATCAGGGAATGCAGCTCCTACGCAGCTGGTGACCATTCCGGTCCAAAACCATACGCGCCGGCCTCTTCGAGAGGCCGGTGTCGACTGCGCACGGATTCTCCCAGCCGCTCCGGCACCCACATGGCGGGTTGCGGAGCAATGCACTTCGAAGCATTAAGCAGAGTTAATGCTCTGCAATCGAGAACGTCGTTCCGTTGACGAGTTGTTGACCGGATCATTGTGCATACGAAGCCAGGACGAATCAGTGCCGGGCGGACCCACCATCAAGTGCCACAGGAGATGTCAGGTGAATCTCGAAGGACTCGAACACGACCGTCAGCTCGAGGTCAGTGCTGAACTCGGTGCCCTGGCGTCCGCACCGAGCGATTACCAGGATTACGTCGATGCGCTCTTCCGTCACGAGCCCCGCGACGATCTCGCCGAATGGACCGACACTGCACTCGCCGGCCGCGCTTATGAGTATCTCCGCTTTGCTCGGCTCCGGGCCGAGGGGGTCGCACTGGTGCAGTGCGAAGTCGAGGCGGGAACAAGCCACGCGCACATCCTGATGGTCAACACCGACCTTCCCTTCCTCGTCGACTCGGTGGCAATGACCGTTCGACGACACGGCAGCGTTTCCGCTCTCCGGCACGTCACGCTGGCAGTGCGCCGCGACACCGACGGCGTGCTCGCCCTGGACGGTATAACCCGGCCCCGCCAGGACGATCGGTACGACAACGATCCCCTGGTCGAGTCCTGGATGGAGATCACGTTCCAGCCGTCCGGAGGAAGCGAAACCAACTCCGGCGAATTCACTGCGATGATCGAGAACGCGATTCGCAGCACCCTCGCCGACGTCGCGGTCGCGGTGACCGATCAGACCGACATGGAAGGTGTCGCCCGCCAGGCAGCACTGTCCTTGAAGTCCGATGCGACCGAGAACCAACTCGACAGCGCCTACGAGGCAAGCGAGCTGCTGCACTGGATGTGCGCCGAGAACTTCACGTTCCTCGGCTACTGCTCCTACCGCCTGGTGAAGGCGACGGAGTCGGGAACGGCTACCCTCGAACCACTTCCGGAGACCGGACTGGGAATCCTTCGACCCCATCACCACGAGCACCGCCACCACACCCTCGATCCGCTGACCACGACTCGCGCGTTCGGCCCGGATGTGTTGATGGTGTCGGCGGCCGGCACCCGCAGCACGGTGCGGCGCGACGCCCCGTTGGACTACGTGGGAATCAAGATCGTCGATTCCGACGGGATCACGGTCGGCGAGCACCGCTTCCTCGGTCTGTTCGAAAACACCCTCGACACGTCGGATATGCGGACGATCCCGGTCGTCAACCGAACTGCCGGACGTACTCTGTCGATGCTCGAGCGCGATCCGCGCTCCCGAGAAGGCCTCGAGCTGCTCGACATTCTCCAGGACTACCCGCGGCGGGAGATTCTGCAGAGCACCGCCGAAGAGCTTGCTCCGACGGTTCTCGCGGTGCTGCATCTGCAACGGCATCCTCGCGTGCGAGCGTTCATCCGCCAGGACACCTACGGCCGGGCCATCTCGATTCTGCTGTATGTCCCCCAGGACCGGTTCTCACCTGCCGTTCGACGGGCAGTGGTGGTGGCGGTCTCGCAGTTCCTGGGCGGCGCCGCGGTCGATCACAACACCCGAATCGGGGAAACCGCGCTGGTGCGTGTTCACGTCACCGCCTGGCCGAACACCGGGGACGAGCGCATCGATGTCGCGGAGTTGTCGCGCGTGGTGGTGGAAGCCGCCCGGTCGTGGACCGAGAAGCTCGACGATCTCCTCTCCGAGGCGTCGACATCGGTTCACGACGACTTCATCCCCGTGGCAGTGCCCCTGAGTTATCAGGAGCGGTTCTCTCCCGCCCAAGCAGTCGCCCACTTGTCGGCGCTCTCCGAACTGACGCAGGATCCGCACCGGCGGCTGCAGCTGACGATCACCCCACCCGAGAACGCAACCTCGGACCTGATCTCGGCCATCGCGGTCACCACCGAGCCGATGGTCCTCGCTTCGGCACTGCCGATCTTCGGGCATCTGGGATACGAACTCGCAGCGGAACATCCACACACGCTGACCAGTACCGACGGGCGACTCGCCTACGTGTACGAGTTCATCCTCCGCTCGCGCTATCGCCAGCACCGCCTGGACGCGCCCACAGCGGCGCGGACCGCCGAGGCGTTCGAGGCGAGCTACAGCGGGCACACCGATCCGGATGCACTGCAGGCGCTGGTCACCACCGCTGACATGGAGTGGCGGCAGGTCCTGGTCCTGCGCGCCTATGCCGGGTATCTGCGGCAGAGCGGTTGGACCTTTTCCTCGGAGTTCGTCAATTCCGTGATCGCCGGTCACCCGAAGATCGCCGCTGCCCTGTGGACGCTGTTTCGCGCGCGGTTCGATCCCGCGCTTGCTGACGGCGAACGCGACCACAACGAACTGGTCGCGGAGATCGAAGGCGCCATCGACGAGGTTCAGGGAATCGAACCCGACCTGATCCTTCGAACCTTGCTCGACACCGTGCTCGCCACCGTGCGAACGAACGCGTTCCGGCGACTGTTCGCGCACACCGACGGACCGGTCGACACGATCTTGGGCTTCAAGCTCGATCCCCGCACGATTCGTGGCCTTCCCACCCCGGTACCGCAACTGGAGACGTGGGTGTTCGCCCGCAATGTCATGGGCACCCACCTGCGATTCGGGCACATTGCGCGCGGCGGCATCCGGTGGACCGACCGGGTCGAGGATTTCCGCACCGAGGTGCTCGGTCTGGTGCGTGCGCAGATGGTGAAGAACGCGGTCATCGTCCCCACCGGAGCCAAGGGCGCCTTCCTTCCGCGGCTGCTGCACACCGGGACCGACCGAGCCCGGCAACTCGAGATCGCACGCACCGCGTACAGCACGTTCGTCGAGGGACTGCTCGACCTGATCGACAACTTCACCAAGGACGAGTCCGGCACCTACCGCCTCGACCCGGCACCGCAGACGGTGCGGCACGACGGTGACGACACCTACCTGGTCCTCGCCGCCGACAAGGGCACCGCACAGTTCTCCGACGTCGCCAACGCAATCGCCACCGGCCGCGGGTACTGGCTCGGGGACGCCTTCGCCTCGGGTGGATCCAACGGATACGACCACAAGCAGATGGGTATCACCGCGCGCGGCGCCTGGGAATCTGTGCGCCAGCACCTGTTCGAGGTCGGCATCGACTCCGACACCGACCCGGTCACCGCGGTCGGAATCGGGGACATGAGCGGAGATGTCTTCGGGAACGGACTGCTGCGGTCCCGTTCGGTGCGGTTGGTCGCCGCCTTCGACCACCGGCACATTTTCCTCGATCCCCAGCCCGAGGCAGGCGCGGCGTTCGAAGAACGGCAACGACTCTACGACCAGCCCGGCTCCTCCTGGGCCGACTACCGCCCCGGCCTCATCAGCTCCGGCGGCGGCGTCTTCCCTCGCTCGGCAAAGCGTGTCACGCTCGCCCCGCAGGCCCGAGTCGCACTGAGACTGGACGAGGAACGGGCACAGTACACACCGAATGAGTTGGTGCAGGCGATCCTGGCGGCACCGGTCGATCTGCTGTTCAACGGCGGGATCGGCACCTACGTGCGCGCGAGTTCGGAAACCGACTCCGAGGTCGGCGACAGCGCAAACGACGCCGTCCGCATCACCGGGTGTGAGGTACGTGCCCGGGTGATCGGTGAAGGCGGAAACCTCGGGCTCACCCCGCTCGGGCGGCGCGAGGCGGCGCTGCACGGGGTTCGGTTGAACACCGATGCGATCGACAACGTCGCCGGTGTGGATACCTCCGATCACGAGGTCAACATCAAGATCGCGCTCGACGATGCCGTCGCCGGCGGCGTCCTGGACCAGGACAAACGCAACGTTCTGCTGCAGTCGCTGACCGACGACATCGCCGACCGCGTTCTCGACCACAATCGCGCACAGAACACCATGCTGTCGGTGGCCCGTGCCGAGGCCGCGGAGATGGCGCCGGTGCATCGCCGGATGCTGACGGGACTCGAACGGAAGGGTTTGCTGTCCCGGGAGGTGGAGTCGCTTCCGAGTGACGCCGAGCTCGAACAGCGCATCACCCAGGGCGGGGTGTTGACCTCTCCCGAACTCGGCACCCTGCTGGCCTACGTGAAGTTGGAGATGAAATCTGCGGTCCTGGCGTCCGGGATCACCTCGGAGTCGTGGGCCGAGCATTTCCGCACCGAGTACTTCCCCGCCGATGTTGTCGCCGTGTGCGGTGATCGTCTGGGGGCGCACTCGTTGGCGAACGAGATCACCGCCACCGCGATCACCAATCGCCTTGTCGACGACAACGGCATCACCTTCGTCTTCCGGATGCAGGAGGAAACCGGGGCGTCGGTAAGTGCGATCATCCGGGCGTGGGAGGTCGTCCGCCGCGCGATCGGTCAGCGCGACTATCTGTCCAGCATTGCCGAGCTGGACCCGTCGGTCACGGCGGACACCCGCGTCCGGATGCAGCTGAGCCATCGACGACTTGTCGAGCGCTCGGTGCGCTGGCTCCTGGCGAGCCGGCGGCAGACCATCGATGTGACCGGTGAAACTGCCCGCCTCACTCCCCTCGTCGAGTCGCTGCGCTGCTCCCTGGCGGATTTCCTCGTCGGCGCCGACCGGGCCGCAGTCGATGCCAGGCATCAGCGGTACCTCGACGACCGGAACGTCCCCG
This sequence comes from Rhodococcus sp. ACS1, assembly GCF_002300155.1. NCBI lineage: Bacteria > Bacillati > Actinomycetota > Actinomycetes > Mycobacteriales > Nocardiaceae > Rhodococcus > Rhodococcus sp. ACS1. Next base: position 687,271 of record NZ_NSDZ01000005.1, on the reverse strand, counting down.
GACCCCTCGCCCGCAGATCGGCGAGCCTGTTCCAGGAGTTCTCGCTGTTCCCGATCAGCGAAACCGCACTGCGCACCGGCACGGATCCGGAAGGAGCTGCGCGCACCTATTTCCAGGTCGCCGAGAGGTTCCGCCTCGATCGGCTTCTGCGCCGGGTGGCGGCCCTTCGTCGAGTCGACAACTGGGACGCGATGTCCCGGGCCGCGCTGCGCGATGATCTCTACTTCGCGGTCAGCGACGCGACGCGGCGCCTGATCAATGACTCCGACCCGCGGCAGTCGCAGCCCGGTCAGGTCGGGGACCTTCCCTCCGAATGGCTCGACAACGTGCTGGACTCGGCCCTCGATCCGGCACGCGAACCCGAGTTGGCGGTTCTGCTCGTTGCGACCAACGCCCTGCGTTCGTTCGCGGAGAACCTCGCCTAGCGGCATCGGTGCACCGCGGCGCCGCCAACGCACGCCCCGGCGCGTGTCCCAATCCGACATCGCAGGGTTCGCCGCGCTGACCGGTGACGCACAGTGGATTCACACCGACGCTTCACGTGCTAGGGAGGGCCCGTTCGGAACCACCATCGCACACGGGTATCTGACTCTGTCCCTTGTTGTTCCACTGCTCGCCGAACTCCTCGACTTCACCAACGTGAGGATGGTCGTCAATTACGGGCTCAACCGGGTGCGGTTCCCGTCGGCGGTCCCGGCCGGTGCGCGCATCCGCCTGGCCGCGACCGTCACCGAGGTGACTCGGATCGGCGACGACTGCTATGAGCTCGTCATCCTCAGCAGGCTCGAATGCGACCGCGGCACCAAACCCGCAGCTGTCGTCGAGCTGATCTACCGCGCATACGAGTAACTTCATCAGAGGGGGAATACGTCCGTGTCGATCCTGAAAGCCATCCCATCGTGGACACCGCCGCGTGATCTCGGGGCGCTGAGAATCACCACCTCCGATGTCGACCCTGCAGCGTTCCTGCGCTCACTCGGAGCAGCAGGCATCGGCGCGCTGAAGCACCCCAGTGGAACCGCTGCCGCGCATTGTCGGCTCCTACTCGGCTCCGGCAGTGCGCTGCGCACTGCCGCCGGACGGGCGATCGGCCGAGACAATCCGGGACCGATAGTGCCCAAGCCCGGTGACAAGCGGTTCTCCGACAATGCGTATCGGGAGAACGCCGCGTACTTTTACCTGGCACAGCAGTACCTGCTTCTCGAACACCTGGTCAACGAGCTCATCGACGGCGCCGAACTGAATGAGGACACCGCGGTCAAAGCACGGTTTGCCGCCCGGTTCATTCTGGACGCCCTCAGCCCCACCAACACCCTCCCCGGCAACCCGGCAGCGATCCGCAAGGCTTTCGACACCGGTGGGCTCAGTCTCGTGCGTGGTCTTCGGAACTTTCTGCACGATCTCCGGCACAACGGAGGGTGGCCGTCGCAGGTCGATCGGTCACAGTTCGCGGTGGGCGTCGATCTCGGCGCCACACCCGGATCCGTTGTTTACCGCAGCGATCTGATCGAGCTCATCCAGTACACGCCGCAAACCCCCGATGTGTACGCGACCCCACTGCTGTTCTGCCCGCCGTGGATCAACAAGTTCTACATCATGGACCTGGCACCGGGAAAGAGCCTGATCGAATGGGCGGTTCAGCACGGCCACACCTGTTTCGCCATCAGCTACCGCAACCCGGATGCATCGATGAGTGGCCTCGGGTTCCGCGACTATCTCTTCGACGGCCCGCTCGACGCGGTCCGAGTCGTCCGCGAAATCACCGGCTCGGAGACGGTCAACCCCGTATCCATCTGCCTGGGTGGCACCCTCACCGCGCTGGGTCTGGCATACAACGCAGCCCAGGACGATCCGTCCATCGGATCCGCGACCTTCATCAATACTCACACCGACTTCACCGAGCCGGGAGTGCTCGGCGCGTTCACCGATGAGAACACGATCGTGGCGTTGGAGACGCAGATGGCCCGGAAGGGGTATCTCGATTCGTCGCAAATGGCACGCACCTTCAGCACCCTGCGCGCCAACGACCTGATCTTCCAGTACGTGATCAACAATTGGTTGCTCGGCAACAAGCCTCCCGCGTTCGACCTGCTCGCCTGGAATGCCGATTCCACCCGCATGCCCGCACGCATGCACGGGGAGTATCTGCGCTCGTGCTACCTGCGTAACGAGTTTGCGCGGGGCGAGTTCGAGATCAACGGGGAGCTCCTCGATCCCTCGAAGGTGGACATCGACAGCTACATCGTGGCGGCGGTCGACGACCATGTCGTGCCGTGGACGTCGAGCTACAAGACCACCCACCTGCTCGGCGGGGACAGCCGGTTCGTTCTGAGCACGTCCGGGCACATCGCCGGAATCGTCAACCCGCCGAGCCCGAAGGCCAAGCACTGGGTCAATGAGGCACACAGCGGCGATCCCCACGAGTGGAAGGCCGCCGCCGAGCTGCGGGACGGCACGTGGTGGCTGGACTGGGCGACGTGGCTCGCCGACCGAGCCGGCGCGAAACAGCCGGCGCCACCGGCGCTCGGCAACGCGACGTATCCGCCGCTCGACGACGCGCCCGGCGTCTACGTGCAGGAGGAGGCGTGACAGTGGCGAACACGGAGCCGACCTCCGCCACATTCGAGGTGGCGACTCGGCACGGACAGCAGGTTGCGGTGCACGTGAGCGGATCCGGTAACCCGGTGGTCCTGCTCAACGGTCTTGCGCGACCCATGGCGAGTTGGTCGGCCTTCACCCCTGTGCTGGGCGAGCGGATGATCGTATCGTTCGACGCCCCCGGCGTCGGCGCGTCGAAAACTCCGAAGCTGCCGTTGTCGATGCAGGCACTGTCGGACGTCGTCGCCGACGTGCTCGACGCGGTGGGCGTCGCACGGGCCGATGTCGTCGGCTTCTCGCACGGCGGCGCGATCGCCCAGCAGTTCGCCTTCAGCTCACCCGAACGAGTCCGCAGACTGGCCTTGCTGTCCACCTCCTGCGGTCGTGGGGCAACACCAGGTCCCGGAAAAAAGCTGTGGGCCACTACTATCGATCAGCGCAATCCTCGTCGCTGGGGGCTGGCACGTACGGTCGGTGCGCTCTGGCAGGTCGCGGCAGTAGCGAACTGGTCGAGTATCCCCCTGCTCGGATCGATCTCGGCGCCGACGCTGGTGGTGTGCGGTGAGTACGACCGGATCGTGCCGCCGACGAACAGTCACCTGCTTGCCGCGCGGATACCGAACGCGGTGATATCCGTCGTTCCGGCGGGACACGACCTGCAACGCCCGGATGTCGCGAACCCAGTCGCCATGCGGGTGTTGCGATTTCTCGATGGGCCCGTCGCCGAGGACGTGGCGGTAGATGACGACGCCGGCCTCAGCCCGTGTTGGTGAGCCCCACAGATTGTACGGAAACTACCGAAGGAGTTCAGTTGTCCTCGCTACATTTCGACGAACGCGTAGCCATCGTGACCGGAGCCGGCAACGGTCTGGGCCGATCGCACGCCCTCGAACTCGCGCGCCGGGGCGCGCGGGTGGTGGTCAATGACCTGGGTGGCTCGCTACATGGTGACGGACAGTCGACGGACGCGGCGCAGGCCGTCGTCGACGAGATCACCGCGTTCGGCGGTACGGCTGTCGCCAACCGTGACAGCGTCGCCACGGAAGAGGGCGGTCGCGCGATCGTCCAGACGGCACTCGATGAGTTCGGCCGACTGGACGTTCTGGTCAACAATGCAGGTATTCTGCGGGACAAGGCCTTTCACAAGATGGATGGCGCGATGATCGACGCCGTCATCGACGTTCACCTCAAGGGAACACTGTTTGTCACCCAACCCGCCTTCCGTGCCATGCGGGAGGCGGGCTACGGCCGCATCGTCAACACCAGCTCGGCCTCCGGCCTGTTCGGCAATTTCGGGCAGGCAAACTACGGCGCCGCGAAGGCGGGGATCGCAGGCCTTACCCGCGTTCTCGCGCTGGAAGGGGCGGCCTACGGCATCGTCGCGAACGCAATCGCGCCGATAGCCGCGACCCGCATGACGGCGGGGCTGCTGGGCGATCTGACAGCACACGTGACGCCGGAAGGCGTCAGCCCGGTGGTTGCGTTCCTCGCACACGAGGACTGCCCCGTCTCCGGGGCCGTGTACTCGGTCGCCGGCGGCCGGGTTGCAAAGATCTTCGTCGGAGAAACCTCGGGGGCAATTCTGGAGGAGCTGACGGCGGAAGCGGTCCGTGACCAGCTCTCCCAAATCGAGGATCAGAGCACATATCACGAGCCCACGTCATTGGACATGGCCACGGCGATCATCGCCCGCGCGCTCAGCTGACAAGCGGGTGCGGGCAGCGACCACGTCGCTGCCCGCACGTGCTTCCGTGCTCGACTCCCGCCGGCGAAACCCGTCGAGTTCGAATCTGCCTGTCAGTCCTGATGGTTCCTCCGGCGGCGCTCGATCATCTGATGCGAGACGAAGCGTTTGAGCTCCTGGAGGGTTTCCGGATGGAGCGTGCGCCGGACCGGCCCCTCGAGCGCCTCGGCGAGACGATCCACATACCGACTGGGGGTCATCCCGAACTCGACCCAAAGGTGTTCGTTCGCGATAGTGCCGAAAGGTAGCCACGTCAAAGCGAACTCGACGAGGGCGCTCTCCTCGCGGCAGACGGTAGCGATACCTCGACGACGGCCGAGATGGTTGATCGGCCGTCGAGTCGTTGCCGGTCGTTGAACATTTCTCATGTCAGATCCTTCGGAAGAGGGCGGCGAGGGCCTGGCCGCCACCGATGCACATGGTGACGATGCCGAGTTCGAGGTCGCGGCGCACCATGTCCTTCGCGATCCGCAGACTCAGGATCGCCCCGGTCGCCCCGACCGGGTGACCCAACGCGATCGCCCCACCGTACGGGTTGGTCTTCTCCGGGCTCAGCTTCGCGTCCCGGATCACCGCGACCGCCTGCGACGCGAACGCCTCGTTCAACTCGATCACATCGATATCACCGGGGGTGGTCCCGGTCTGCTCGAACAAATTCTGCAACGCCAGCACGGGGGCGTACCCCATCAGCGCCGGGTCCATCGCCGCCGTCGCGACCGCCTCCAGCGTCACCAGCCCGGTCAGGCCCCTCTCCCGGGCGGCGGACTCGGTGGCCAGCACCAGCGCCGCGGCGCCGTCGTTGATCCCCGACGCGTTGCCGGCGGTCACCGACCCGCCCTCCTCGAACGCCGGCCGCAGCTTCGCCAAGGTCTCGAGGGTGGTGTCGGGCTTGGGATGCTCGTCGACCTCGACCGTCTTGGGACGCCGGCCCCCGATCTGCACCGGGGTGATCTCCTCCGCGAACGCCGCCCGCGCGGCGTCGGTGGCGGCGCGGCGCTGGGATTCGACGGCGAACTCGTCCTGCTGCTCCCGGCTCATGTCGTACGTGCGGGCCACGGCCTCGGCGGTGCGGCCCATGTGCACCCCACCGAACGGGTCGGTCAGAATCGCGACGGTGCCGTCGACCAGTGTCCGGTCGCCGAGCTTGTAGCCGGAGCGCGCCGAGAAGTCGTAGAACGGCATCCGCGACATGCTCTCGTCGCCGCCGGCGAGGGCGAAGTTCACCCCACCCCAGCGCATCTGCTGCGCCGCCGACCACACCGCCTGCAGACCGGACCCGCACAACCGGTTGACGGTATACGCCGGCGTCTTCTCCGGAAGTCCGGCGGCGAGGGCGACGCGGCGGTCGGCGGGGCCTGTATCAACGTCGAAGGGGGCGGCACCGGTCGGCGCCGCCCCCTTCGAGGAATCACACCGGGACGACGTCGTCTTCGAGGTGATTTTCCCGCACTTCGTCGGTCTGGAAGCCGGAGGCAACCGACCAGTAGTAGCCTGCGAGGCCTGCGACCGTCACCGGGATCAGGTCCCAGCCTTCACCGAAGGCGGGGTGGTCGAGCGGCCCGTAGCTTCCGTAGAAGGACAGGAAGAGCACGGCCACCAGCAACGTGACGAACCAGGTCGACCGGGAAACATGCACGCGGCCAACGGTGTTACTCATCAGGTAGAGGACGATCCCGCCGACGGCGAGCACTGCCGTGCAGGCCACCAGATAGGCGGGGGTATCCCAGGCGCCTTCTCGCTGGCCGCCGCTGACCGTCATGAACCATCCACCCTGCCAGCTCACGAAGCCCCACGCCGCGAGGAATACTGCGGACCAGCTGTACGCGCGAGCGCGGGTGATCCAACCCTGTCGTACGGCGATGTATGCGACGTATGCCGGGGTACCCGCGAAGACCACGATGGCCAGGTTGAGGACGGTCGAGAAGCCGGCGACGTACACCAGGATCAGGGTTGCCACGAAGCTGGCGGGCGCCCAGAGTCCGGCATTTCGGAGGCGGAAGGGACGCGGCAGGTCCGGGGCGGTGCGGCGGAGAACCATCATGCTGGAGCTGCCGACGAGGTAGCTCAGCAGCAGTGCCACCGACACGATGGAGACGAGGCGGTACCAGCTCGGCAGCGGGAGCAGGAACAGGCAGGACACGGCGAAGGAGACGAGCAGCGACATCCACGGCACGGCGAATCGGTTCAGTCGCTGCAGCAGCGACGGTGCCATGTCGTGCTCGGACAGTGCGTAGGTCGACCGGGTGGCACTACCGAGGAACACCCACCCGGTTGCGGCAGGGGAGACGATCGCGTCGATCAGGAGCAGTGTGCCGAATCCGCCGAACCCGGCGGCGATCAGGGCCTGGAACAGTGGTGCCGATGCCCAGTCACTCGACAGCAGCGATCCCCATTGGCCCGGTGCCAGGCCGGCGGCGGCCCAGTCCAGTGCTCCGATGAACGCAACCTGGAGCAGCACGTAGACGACCATCGGGATGAGGATGGATGCGGCGATGGCGATGGGGATGTTGCGTTGCGGGTTCTTGCATTCGCCGCCGAAGTCGAGGACCTGGCGGAAGCCGAGGTAGGCGAAGGCGATACCGGTGGCGGGGATGGCGTGGAGGACGCCGTCGAAGCCCATGGCGAAGAATCCGGTCTCGGTGAAGTTGGAGCTGCGGAATGCGGTGAACAGCAGGATGAAGGTCAGCGTCGGGATCGCGATCTTCCACAGCGTGATCCAACGGTTCGCTTCACTGAGCATTTTGATGCCGAAGATGTTGAGGACGGTGAAGACGGCGAGGATGGCGACACCGGCGAGGATGCCCCTCGGCCAGGTCAGGATCTCGAGCCCGTCGACCTCGTGCATTAACCCGAGTTCAGGCCAGTTGCTGCTGACATAGGTCAGCACTGCCTGGGCCTCGAGGGTAGTGACCGCGACGGTGGCGATCCAGTACGCGCCGCCGACCAGCCAGCCGGTCATCATGCCGTGCGACAGACTCGGGTACCGGACCGGTCCGCCCGAGCGGGGGAGCATGGCGCCCAGTTCCATCCAGGGCATCGCGATGACACCGAAAAGTAGAGCTGCGAGTACCCAGGACAAGACTGCGGCCGGTCCTGCGGCCCCTGCGGCGGACAGAACGGCGAACAACCACCCGGAGCCGATCTGCGCACTCACACCGAGGAAGATCAGGTTGGTCAGGGACATCGAGCGCGTCAATTTCTCCGACGACGCTCCCGGGGCGGCGATGCCACCCGATGGTGCGGATGAAAGTGCCATGAGTTTCCTGTTTCGTGATCAGCGGCGCCGGCAGTTTCTTCGGCACATGAGCGCTGAGGGGAGGGAGGGCGGGGGTGCCCTGCATCCGGTTCGGATTCGAAATCCGAAGCGCCGGAGGAGGACAGATCGAAGATTACAGGGCGTTGGTGACGGAGAACACAGTCACCTGAGAGCGTTCATCCTGAGTGATGGCAGCGAGTGCATTCGCTTACCTCCGGAGTCGGAAGTGTTCTCGCCCTGTGACTCTGCCGGGCCGAAAGGGCGCGGACAGAAGGGGATCTGGGAGTCTTGCCACGTCGAGGACGGGCAACCTGGAGCGGGGAGATTACTCCCCGGCCAGAGGAAGGCAGCGAGTGCGTCATTGAACTTGCCGCCTCCCCCTGGCTTTTCGGGGTTGGGCGCGGCGATGGCGTGGTGCATTGTTGCCCGCACCATTCGCCGTGTCCGATTCTCGATGCGGCCGTCGGCAGGACTGAGGCCTGGCCGGTGACCTGGAGGGTTCGGGCGGGAGCCGTACCCCTACGCCGGTCAGAAGACCAGCGACACCGAATTCTCGATGGCACCGGTCTGGAATCGGGTCAGGGACAGCTCGGACAGGTCGATGCTGGTAATGGCCCCGGTGGTGACCTGCTCGGTGACGAGTCGACCGATCTCCGGCGCCTGGATCAGGCCGTGCCCGGAGAAGCCACATGCGTTGATCCACTGCGGTTCTCGTGGGTCGGCGCCGACGATGCCGTCGTGATCGGGGGTGTTCTCGTAGGTGCCCGCCCAGCAGGCGCGGCGATCGAGTGGCAGCTCCACCAGCCAGGGGAAGCGGTCGGCGGCCAGCGCCAGCAACTCCTCCATCCAGGGCCAGTCGATCGCGGTGTTGTATCCGTCGACCTCGGTGGGCTTGGCGCCGGCGAAGAGCAGTCGCCTACCTTCGCTGCGCATGTACACACCCGTCGCCAGGTCCACCGTCATCGGCACGTACGAATCGAGGGCGCCCTCGGCGGTGGCGTAGACGTTGCGGCGGGAATGCACCACGGGCACGTCGAGCCCTGCGAGACCCGCGACTTCGCCCGCCCAACCGCCCGCTGCGTTGATCACATGGCGGGCCGTAACCGCGCGGTCGCCCGCCGAGACGGTCCACAGCTCGCCGGCCTTGTCGATCGCGTCCACCGGTGCCTTGAAGAAGACGTCGGCGCCCTTGCCGCGAGCGAGCGCGAGGAAGGCGTTCGTCGCACTGTGTGGGTCGATCTGCCCATCGGCCGTCCCCCAGGTGGCCCCGCCGATTCCGGCCGGGTCGAAGGGGGTGATCTTCTGGGCCCGGTCGACGTCGAGGACCTCGACCGGGACACCGTGGGCGCGTTGGAGCTCGACAGCGTGGAGCTGACGTTCCCAGTTCGCTTCCGGCACAAGGAACAGGTACCCGTTGGGCTGGTACCCGATGTCGATGCCGTGCCGGTCCTGGAAGTCGCGATAGAAGCGGATGCTGCGCCAGGACAGCTCGGTGTTGAGGCCGTCGGCCCACTGCGCACGGACCGAGGCGAACGACAGCCCGGTGCTGCCCTCGGCGGCACCGGCCTTCGCCTCGAGCACGGCGACCTTATGCCCCTGCTGGGCCAGGTGGTGTGCACAGCTGGCACCGATGATGCCGGCTCCGACGACCACGACGTCGTACACGGTTGGATTGGTCATGACGTTTCCTGTCGTGAATCGGACGTTACTTCTCGAGGTGGGGGTAGCGGTAGTCCGTCACCCTCAGGTGGTTTTCCTTCGTGGTCCGCGGGCTGGCGAAACGAATCAGGTTCCACACCGTGCCGGCCTTGTCGTTGGTGCCCGACGCGCGCGCACCGCCGAACGGCTGCTGGCCGACGACGGAGCCGGTGGGCTTGTCGTTGACGTAGAAGTTGCCTGCCGTGTACCGCAGGGCGGCGTCGGCCTCTTCGACCGCGCGACGATCCTCGGCGAACACGGCGCCGGTGAGGCCGTACGGCGTCGAGGTGTCGACCAGACGCAGTACGTCGTTCCAGTCGGAGTCCTCGTACACATAGGTGGTCAGAACCGGGGCGAAGATCTCCTCGGTGATCAGCGGCGAGTGGGGATCGGTGACCTCGAGAATTGTCGGGTCGACGAACCAGCCGACGCTGTCGTCGGTGTTACCGCCGACGACCACGGCCTTCTCGGCGCGAGCCCGCGCGAGGATCTCGGTGTGCTTGGCGTGCTGGCGGCCGTTGATGACGGCGCCGACGTAGACCTCGGGGTCGGTGGGGTCGCCGACCTTGATCTGTTCGGTCAGCGCGATGAGCCGATCCTTCAGGCGCGGCCACAGACTGCGCGGCACGTAGAGCCGGGAGGCAGCCGAGCACTTCTGGCCCTGGAACTCGTAGGCGCCGCGGATACAGGCGACTGCCAACGCCTCGAGATCGGCGCTCGGGTGGGCCAGGATGAAGTCCTTACCACCGGTCTCGCCGACCACTCGCGGGTAGTTGCGGTACGTTCCGACGTTCTTGCCGACCTCCTGCCACATGTGCTGGAAGGTCCCGGTGGAACCGGTGAAGTGGACGGCGGCGAGGTGTTCGTTGCCGAGGGCGGTGGGGCCCACGTCGCCGCCGGTGCCGTAGACGACATTGATGACACCGTCCGGCAGACCGGCTTCACGCAGCAACTGCAGAGACAGGTGGGCGACGAGCGAGGCGCTCTCGGCCGGCTTCCACACCACGGTGTTGCCCAGCACTGCGGGCCCGAACGCGAGGTTGTTCATGCACGTGAAGTTGAACGGGGTGACCGCGAAGACGAAGCCCTCCAGCGGCCGGTACTCGATTCGGTTCCACGCACCTGCCTGCGAGCCGGGCTGCGTCTCGTACATGTCGAGCATGTTCTTGACATTCGCGCGGATGAAATCGACTGTCTCGCAGGCGGCGTCGATGTCGGCCTGGTAGGTGGTCTTGGACAGTTCGAGCATCGTCGCGGCGTTGAGCTTGGCCCGCCACGGGCCGTGCTCGAGCATGTCGGCTGCCTTGAGGAAGGGGGCGACCCGCTCCTCCCAGGGCAGGGTGCCCCACCACCGGGCCGCATCGAGCGAGGCGTCGATCGCGGCCTGGGTCTCGGACGGGCCGGCCAGGTCGAGCTCACCGAGCTTCTGCGAGTGGTTGTGCGGCGCCTGGATGGCCATGGTGCGGCCGGTGCGGACCTCCTTGCCGGCGATGTTGCTCGCGACCTGGAAGTCGGTGTTGCGGATCTCGTCGAGCGCGGCGGCGATCTCCGCGCGCTCGGTCGAGCCGGTAGCGAAGGCGTAGGGATCGGTGGGGCCGATGGGAAAGAGGCCGGTACGGCCGGCGGAAATATTCATCAATCGTCTCCAGAGGGGGTGGTCGATGGTCTGACCAACGGTCCCATAGTGGTACGAGTGAGTCAATGCACAGCAGTTAACGGTTTGTTACGGCGGCCACTAAGTTTGTTAACGGCGTTACGAACGCCAGCGCCGCAGATGCCCTGCCATCGCCGCGCGGGCACCGTCACCGTCACGCGCAATGACCTTGGTGAGCAGCTCGATCACTTCGTCCCGCAGCAGCTCCGGGCTCGACGCGCTCGGCTCGACCTGCGCGAAGCTACGGGCGAGTGCGTCGTGGATGCCCGCCGAGATCGCCACGCGGACGGCATTGTGGGAAAGTCTCGGCAGCAGTTCGTGGACGGTCAGATCCAGGGCGCGCACCCGGTCCCAGTCGGTCGAGCCGGAGGAGCCCAGTTCGCGCACCTCGTCGAGGATCGTCTGCAGGCCCGCCATCTCGTCGTCCGTGGCCCGCCGGGCCGCCAGCTCAGCGTTTTCCTGCTCGAAGTCGATGCGGTAGTCGGTGAGGTCCTCCTCGGACACGGACTCGAACGCGAGGAGCATCGCCAACGCCGAGCCCATCAGGCCCGGGTCCGGGGGGTTGAAGAATGCGCCACCGCTGCCACCGAGACGTATGGTGATCAGCCCATGCGCCTCGAGTGTGCGCAGAGACTCACGGACTGTGGTCCGGCTGACCTGCAGCAACCGGGCCAACTCCCGTTCGCTCGGAAGCTTCTCCCCCGGGGCCACCCCGCCGGTCAGCAGAATCTCGCGAAGCTTAGCGACCACGTCGTCCACTGACGTCGTGCGGACCGCGGGTGAGAGCAGCGACTCGAAGTCGGCGCCGAAGGGAGAGGCTGTGGACATGGCGTATGTGTATCACAGCGGCGCCCGAGGTCATCAGCCCCAACGGGGCATGTCGACCGACACGAGACATAAGTTTCGCTTACCGCTGACGCTAGCTGAGGGCCGTTCTCTTATCTGAATCCGTCGGCGACCATCGACTGTGCAACCAGCTCCAGGGAGCGACCTTCCACCGCCCGCGGCCAGCCCGTTCGCGGTGTGACGACGCCCTGCCCTCCAGCCCGGAAGAGACGACATGAGCACCACGAACCTCGCCCAACTCCTTCTGCAACGGTCATCGGATCGACCCGATCTCCGGGTGGGCACCGTCGACGACCAGATCCTCCTGTCCGACGCGGTCCGCATCGCCGCCGCAGGTGCGCAGGAACTGCAGGAACTGGGCATTCGGCGTGATCAGCGATTGGCCATCGTCGCGAACAACTCCACCGAGTACATGCTGGTGTGGATGGCGTGTCTGCTCTCGGGCACCCCGGTGGCCCTGGTGAACCCCACGTATCCGCCGGAACTGCTCGCGCAGATGCTCGAGCGCCTGGATCCGGCCGCCGTGTTCACCGACCTCGACACTCTCCCCGCGACGATGCGCACCTTCCCACTGTCGACGGCTCGGGAGTGGGCACCGGTCGACCCGCAGTCCAGCCCCGGCCTCGACGCTGCACCGTCGGACCTCGCCTCCTTCATGCACACCTCCGGAACCACCGGGCTGCCGAAGTTCTGCGCCCAGACCCACGAGTACTTCCTGAGGTTGGGTTCGGCGATGGCCGAAGCCCTCGACCTGCAGGCAGGCGACCGGATGCTCGCTCCGCTGCCACTGTTCCACATCAATCCGATGGGATACGGCATCATCGGCGCCCTGTGCGCCGGCGCCGACGCCCTGACAGTCCGGAAGTTCTCGGCCAGCGGCTTCTGGCCGGCTGTCCGCGAGCACGGGGTGACCGCGCTGGCGCTGCACGCACCGCCCGTGGAAATCCTCAAGCGCGCCACGACGACCGCCGACTCCGGTGAACACAGGGTCCACACCATGTTCTACGCCGACCGGGAATTCATGTCCCGCTTCGGCATTCCCGTCGCCGTATCTGGATACGGCTCCACCGAGGCAGCCGGAGTGAGCCACCTGCACCGCTGGTCACTCACCGATGAATCCGAGATCCCCTCCAACGCCAGTCGATTCGGCGGACAGACCCGAGCCGACGTCGAGGACCATCTCGACGACGACGGTCAGATCTACGTACGCGAGAGCGCGCCGAACACCCTGTTCGCCGGGTACTTCCGGGACGGCGCCGTCGACCCGAGCCGCGACGAGGACGGCTGGTTCGCCACCGGCGACCTCGGCCGACGCGACGACCAGGGTGGCCTGGTGTTCCTCGAGCGGGCGGCCGAAAGCATCCGTGTCAAGGGCGAGTTCGTGCCCATCCCGTACGTCGAGGAACGACTCGGCACGATCGACGCTCTCACCGACCTCGCATTGTGGAAGAAGCCCGGTGAGCTGGTCGACGACGATGTCGTCCTCTACGTGGTCGCCGACAGCGTGCCGCTCGAGTCCATCCGCGACGCCATCGCCGATTTGCCGGTGTTCATGCGTCCCGCGCACATTGCGCGTGTGGCGACGATTCCCCGCGACGCCGCCGCCGGCAAGGTTCAGCGTCGGCTTCTGCACGAGCAGCAGGTCCTGTCCTGGACCGCGATGTCCTGACGGCCCACGATCCTCCCCTCCGCGAAAGGACGCACCCCATGACTGTCATCGCAGTTCTGCCCGGCGACGGGATCGGCAGTGAGATCCTCGACGGGCCGCTCGAGTTTCTCCGCCGGCTCGCCGCCGCCGGTGCTCCGCTCACGCTGACCGGGCCGTTGCCCTACGGCACCGCCGGTTGGCAGGCGACCGGTTCGATCCTCCCCGAGGAGACCATCGAGGCGTGCCGCAGTGCCGATGTCGTGCTCAGCGGGGCGGTCGGAACGCATCCTGGGGTCGCCGCCGAGGAGTGCCCCAATCCGGAGGCGGCGCTGATTTCCCTCCGCAACCTGTTCGACCTGCGGGTCAGTGTCCGCACGGTGTGGGTTCCACAGCTGAGCGAGGATGTCACCATCGTCCGCAACATCACCGGCGGCGCGTACGCCGATCCCAGCGAGCGCGAGGAGAGCGACGGTGTCAGCGCCGCGGTCGACCAGCTCCGGCTCCTGCCCGCTCGTGTGGGCGAAGTATTGGAGTTGGCGGCCGGGTTCACCGGAGATGCTCCCGGGCGCCGGTACATCAGTGTCGACAAGGCCAGCGTCTTCGCGACCTCACGGCTGTGGCGTGCCACTGCCGAACAGGTCGCCGACCGGACCGGGGTTGCGTTCGATCACGTCAACGTCGATCGCGCAGCCTACGAACTGGTCAGTTATCCGCAGCTGCCCGCTGTGATCGCCACGGAGGGCATTTTCGGCGACATTCTCTCCGATATCGTCTGCGCCCGGGCCGGCTCCCCCGCTCTGTGCGGATCCGCCACGATCAACCCCGACCGGAACTTCGGGTCGGGCATCACCGCACTGTTCGAACCGGCACACGGATCCTCACCACACCGGACCGGCACCCGCCGCTCCAACCCGACGGGCGCCTGGCTCGCGCTGGCAGCACTGCTCGACTGGTGCCCCGACCTGCGGCTCCTGGGCCGGGCAACCAGGATCCGCTCGGCGCTCGAGGTGGTCCACCGGTCGGGTGTGCGCACCTACGACCTCGCCACACCCGAGCAGGAACTCGTCGACATGGATGGCTACAACGCGCGGATTCTCGACGAACTACACGCCCTCCAGCCTGCCTGAGGGTTCGGGGTGCGGGAGTCATCCCGATGAACCGTCCCGGCCACCCATCCGACATCAACCCTGACTCATCACCGATACCGAGATCACGAGCAAAGGCCGAACCATGAGTTTCTGGAGATACCTGGTCGACGAGAAGATCGCCGCCCCCGCACGCCAATTCAGCGACGACGTGGTCAAACCCGTCGCCGACGAGATCGACCACCAGGATGTGTATCCGGTGTACCTGGTCGAGCAGACAGCGAAGCTGGGCTGGAACGCGATGACCCTGCCGACCCGGTACGGCGGCCAGGGCGAGTCGATGGAGAACGCCCTCGGGGTCTTCGAGGAACTCGGAGCCGGGTCGGCGAGCCTGGGAGTCTCGCTGATCACGATCCTGCAGAGCAGCAAGATCATCGAACTCTACGGCCGCGACAGCCTCAAGGAACGGGTCCTGCCGCGGTATGCGCACGGCCTGCGCGCCTCCTACGCGCTGACCGAGCGCGGGCACGGCAGCGACATCCGCACCCTCGACACCAAAGCCCGCGGCAACGAACGCGACGGGTGGGTGCTGACCGGGGAGAAGGCATTCATCACGTCCGGGTCGCGTGCCGAGTTCTTCGTCGTGCTGGCCGAGACCCCGGTCGGGGTCTCCACGTTCGCGGTCGATCGCGACGCCCCCGGTGTCAGTACCCGGCAGACCCGGGAAGCGCAGACCTTCGGGCTGCGCAACGGCCCGCACGTCAACCTCGTCCTCGACGACGTCGAGATCCCCGGGGACGCCCTGATCGGTGTGGAAGGCAATGGGCTGCGGCAGGCCCTGGTCACCTTGTCGAACAGCCGCACCCTCGCTGCGGGCATTTCACTGGGCATCGCCCGCGCTGCGTTCGACGACGCGTTCGCGTACGTGCGCACCCGGCCCGCGTTCGACGGCAACGTGATCGACTTCCAGGGCATCCAATGGTATTTCGCTCAGGCCGCCGCGGAGATCGATGCCGCTCGACTCGTCACCTACCAGGCCGCCCGCGACCTCGACTCCGGCGGGGACTACCAGCGGTCCTCGTCCGCGGCGAAATTGCTTGCCGCCGAACTGGCCACGAAGGTCGCGAGTATGGCCGTGCAGGTCTGCGGGGCGACCGGTACCCAGGAAACCTCACCGTTCGGACGCTACTTCCGCGACGCCAAGGCCTACGAGGTGGCCGGAGGATCGTCCGAGGTCCTGAAGAACACCATCGCCAAGACCCTGATCAAGTCGGCCCGCTGACCGAACGCCGAGAGCGAGGATAGACACCCATGGATTTCGGAACGGACAAAGTCGACCAGGTGTGCCCGGCGCCGGACCCAGCCCCGCACGCGCCGCGACGGTTCGCCCTGCCCGCAGGCGCGGTGGATACCCACGCGCACGTCGTGGGGCACTCCTTCGTCCCCGAGCGCAGCTACACCCCGCCACCGGCATCCGCCGGGCAGTACCTGTCGATGCTCGACGCCGTGGGAACTACCTACGGGGTGCTGGTGCAGATCAGCGTGCACGGCACAGACAACACGGTAATGCTCGAAGCCGTCGAGGGGGCCCGTAACCGGCTGCGTGCGGTCGCCGTGGTCGCGCCCGACGTCGACGATCGCACGCTCGCCCATTTGCAGGACTCGGGTGTCGTGGGGTTGCGGCTCAACACCCTGTCGGGCGGCGGCATCGGCCTCGACCAGCTCGCCCGGTACGACGCCATTTGCGCGGAGATGGGCTGGCACCTGCAGTTCCTCACCAACACAAGGCATCTCGCCGCCGCGGCTGCAAACCTGCGCACGCTGACCGTGCCCTACGTGGTCGATCACATGGGCGACTTCGACGTCGCCGCCGGTGTCGACGCACCCGAATGGACACAGTTTCTGAAACTGATGGCAGACGGCGCGTGGGCCAAGCTGTCCGGGGCCTTCCGGATGGCGCGAACGGCGGACTATTCCGACACGATTCCGTTCGCGCAGAGCCTGATCGAGGCCGCACCCGACCGCTGTGTGTGGGGTTCGGACTGGCCGCACGTCGGGTTCTGGGGACAGATGCCCAACGTCGGCACCCTTCTGGATCTGCTCCCTGACTGGGCACCGGACCCCGCGACCCGCGAGGCGATCCTCACCACCAACGCCCACCGGCTGTACGGATTCACCCACCCCTGAGCACCGCTCACCTGAAAGGGACGCCATCATGACTCCACCGTTCGACGCGGTGCACCACGTCTGCATCGTCGTGCCCGACATCGACGCTGCGATCGCGTTCTACGAGAAGGTCGGCATCGGCGGATGGCAGGATTTCCCGCCGCTCAGCGCATTCACCGACCTCGACGTGCCGGACCTGGATGCCTTCCTGGACCTGACCTACAAGTACACCGACGCCCCGGGACTCCAGCTGCAACTGTGTGAACCCGGACCCGGCAACTCCCCGCAGCGACAATTCCTCGACCGCACCGGCGGCGGAGTCTTCCACATCGGCTTCGTCGTCGACGACGTCGACGCAGGAGCCCAGGCCGCTCGCGCCGTCGGACTCGAACCGTGGATGTACGGGCGCCGCCCCGACTCGACCGGATTCGCCTACCTGCAGACACCGCCGTCGGCCGGAGTAACCCTCGAGATCCGGCAGAGTCCGAACTCCTGACGAACCGGCCCGGCCGCCCCAAGCGCCGGGCCGGTTCGCTTGACCTCACCACGACCAACATGAGACCGTTGGTCAGACCATCGACCACCTTTCCCTATCGAGAGAGACAACCGATGAACATTCTCGTGGTCTTCGCGCACCCCGAGCGCCGCTCGTTCTGCGGTGCCCTCAAGGACACCGCGGTCCGGACCCTGACCGACCTCGGACACGAGGTGACCGTTTCCGACCTCTACGCCATGAAGTGGATCGCCGAACTGGACAGCCAGGACTTCACCGGTGAGCGAGTCGACGCCGACTACCTGGATCTTTCCCGCGAACAGGAGCATGCCTTTGCCACGCGGACGCAGGCGTTCGACATCGAGCAGGAACAGCGCAAGGTGGCCGAGGCCGATCTGATCCTCTTCCACTTCCCGGTGTGGTGGTTCTCGATGCCGGCCATTCTGAAGGGGTGGGTGGACCGGGTGTTCGCCCGAGGCTTCGCCTACTCGGCCGGCCGCAAGTACGGCAAGGGTCACTTTTTCGGAAAGAAGGCGATGATCTGCCTGACAACCGGGACCGATTCGACGCTGTACGAGCCGAACGGCATCGACGGCGACCTGCTCCACGTGCTGTGGCCCATCCACAACGGGATCCTCGCCTACACCGGCTTCACCGTACTGCCGCCGTTCGCGGCCTGGATGCCCGGCCGGGTCAGCGCCGACGAGCGGCAGGGCTACCTGGACGGATTTGCGCGACACCTGACGGCCATCGAGGAGGCCGAACCGTTGTTCTTCCACCCCTGGGAGGACTACGACGAAACCCAACGTCTCAAGCCCGGCATCAAGGCCCGCTCCGGCATCCAGTGGAACCCACGCGCCGGCCAGACATTCGAGCAGGCCGCACACGAGTACGACCAGCGCATGGCGACAGAAAGGTAATCGCCCCATGACCAGTGAATTCCAGCACCTGCATCACGTCTGCGTCGTCGTGGCAGACATGGACCGGGCCGTGGCCTGTTACGAGTCCCTCGGGATCGGCCCCTGGCACCCGTTTCCGTCGCTCGAGGCGTTCCGCCCCGACCTGCAGGCCCCCGATGTCGACGACTTCATGAAGCTCGAGTACCGGTACGCCGAACTCGGAAATGTACAACTGCAGCTGTGCTGCCCGCCCGAGGGCAACACGCTGCAACGCCGGTTCCTCGACGAACACGGCGAAGGGGTGTTCCACCTCGGATTCTCCGTCCCCGACGTCGACGCGGCCGAAGCCCGAGTCACCGCCGCCGGCCCGTCCCCGAAGTTGCGGGGCCGGTTGCCCACCGGCGCCGGCTTCACCTACTTCGATACCGACACCGCAGGCGCGGGAGTCACCCTGCAAGTCCGTGCTGCTCGCTAACCGCCGAGACCAAACCCGGCATCTCCCTCCCACCCTCCAACTCGGCCTCGGCGCGGCGGCTCTCGCCGGCTCGGGGATCTTCATCGTCCTCGCTTCCGTGTCGACCGCCACGACGATTCTGGTCCGATACCTCATCGCGGTCCCGATTCTCGCGGCTCTCGCCTGGCACGACTACCGCAAGCACGGCCCGCTGCCTCGACGGGTGCTGACCGTGCAAGTGGTCGCCGGGGTTCTGTTGGGTGTAGACATGGCGATGTGGGCGCAATCGGTCGCCCTCGTCGGAGCCGGCGTCTCCAGCGTCCTGGTCAACATCCAGGTGGTCGTCGCTCCCCTGCTGGGGCTGTGCATCACGGGCAAACGGCCGTCGAAGGCCTACATCGTCGCGGTCCCGTTCCTGCTGTCCGGAGTGGCCCTCACCACTGGTATCGCGCAGCCCACGGCCGACCTCCACACGATCGCGTACGGATCCGTGCTGGCCCTGGTCGCTGGGATCTGTTACGGAGCCTACGTCTTCGCGATCGGTGCCTGGTGCCCACCGAATCGCGCTTCCTCGCAAGTATTTTGCTCGTCCGTCGTCGCGTGGGCGACCGGCACGGTGCTCGCCCTCATCTGGGATCCGGTCGACCTGTCCCCCGGGTGGGCCGCAGTGGGCTGGCTCGCCGCACTCGCGATCGTCGGGCAGGTCGCCGGCTGGATCCTTGTCGGCGTGTCTCTGCCGCGCCTCACCCCTGGGGTGGGAGCCAGCCTCCTGATGCTCCAACCGGTTCTCGCCGTCGTCTTGGGCGTCGTGGTCCTCGGCGAGCGCCTCTCCCCCACCCAGGTCGTCGGTGTCGTCGTGGTCACCCTCGCGATTCGGGTGGTTGCGATGCCGCCGCGGAGGGTGAAACGTCCGGTCGGCGGGGAGGAGCCCGAAGTGATCCCCCACGGCGACTCGGCCCGCAGCGTGCCGGATCCCGAGGTCCGCACGCGCTCGTAGCGGCGGTGCCGCCCCGGGCAGGCGGCACCCCGCTCAGTGCTGGTCAGCGGACGCCGGAGCCAGGGGTGGGCGCACGATGCCGGACAGTTCCAGCGATCGGTCACGTGCCGCGGTCAATGCTCCTCGGAACGTTTGCCGAATGTCGGATTGTTCGAAGACCTCCAACGCCGCTGCCGTTGTCCCCGCCGGCGATGTCACAGCCGCCCGCAGTTGGACCGGGTCGGCGTCACCGAGCATCGCCGACGAGCCGGCCAAGGTTCCGGTCACCAACCTGTCCGCCGTTGCCCGGTCCAGTCCCAGCTTCATCGCCGCGTCGATCATCATCTCCGCCACGAGGAACACGTACGCAGGGCCAGAACCGGAAACTGCAGTGACGGCGTCGAGTTGATCCTCGGGGACACGCAGTACCTCACCGACAGACTCCAACACGGACTCGACCAGCCGCAGATCGCGCTCGGTTGCCGCGCCGCCACGCGCGATCGCAGTGACCGCCGCGCCCACCGTCATCGGGGTATTCGGCATCGCGCGTACCACCGGCACCACAGAGGGAAGAAATTGCTCGATTCTCTTGGTGGCCACCCCTGCCACCACCGACAGCACGACCGGACGGCGAGTCGATCCGTGCAGCGCCACTCCGAGGTCGGGCAACACGTCCTTGATCTGCTGCGGCTTCACCGCCACCACCAGAACGTCACACTCCTTGGGAAGATTTCGCATATCGGCAACTCGTACCCCGTGCCGATGCGCGACCTCGAATGTCCGTTCCATAGTGCGACCGATGACGGTGATCGATTCAGCGGACGTCCCCGCTCGACACAGTCCTGCTACGAGTGCCTCGCCGATCCGGCCGACACCAATGACGGTTACTCTCACGCACGAAGTTTCCCACGACATACTCTGTCGCACTATGCGTCTCGGGTACCGCCCGCAGAGAAGTCCGCTTAACGGACTGGTTGAGCGTGTCAGACAGTCTCGGATGCCCGAGCCGAGTTCAACAGCCATGCGATGGTCGAAGCCACATCACCTGCGGCGAGCTGTCCAGGGCCCTTGTCCTTCAATGCCGCTGAGGTCAGAGCGAAGCGCGCCTCGGTGCCGGCCAGAACCACCGACGGGCAACCCATCTCCGCAAGTTGGGCGCGGGCCCGCTCCACCTCGTGCATCCGACGCTCGGCGTGCTGAACATGGCTGGTGATCAGCATCTCCAAGAAGGGAACGAACCCAATGGTGTCGACATCGGTCAATACGTCGTAGAGATTGCTGCGGAGGCCCTGCTGCTCGGCGGCCATGAAACACTCGACGACAAGTGATTCGAGACCCTTGGTCAGGATCGTACGCAGAAGCTTGATTGCGGCGGCGTCACCCGCCCGGCCGCCGGCCATCGTCTGCACCGGCGCCCCGAACTCTGCGAACTCGGCGAGTACTTCTCCGGCCTTCTGGCCCGCAGCCAGCAACGCGGTGCGCGATCCGGTCAGCGTCACCGACCCCATGATCACGGCATCGACATACTCGATGCCGTGCGCTGCAAGGGTCGCCGAGCACTCGCGCTTGTCGTCCGGCGACGCAGTCGTCAGATCGACTACCACGGCGTGACCGGGCAACTTTCCGATCAGAGATGTAGTAATCGTCTTCACCAGGTCTCCGGACACACAGATCCACACCCGGTCCACGTCGCCGACGGCCTCGTCCGGCGAGAGATGGAGCGCCGCCCGAGTCTGATCGGCGACTGCGGTAGTCGCAGCCGACGGACGAGGGTCCACGAGCACGAGTTCGTAGCCGGCGGCCGCACAGGCCAGGGCATACGCACGCCCAACTTCCCCACACCCGATAATTGCAACCTTCACGACGCGTCCTACTTTCCTTAGCCTTGAGTTGCTTCGAGGATGGCACGATCAGTGGCCGATGCGGCAGACGATTTATCTTTCGCCGGCGCATGACAATGCTTATCGGTCGGCCGATTCCACGTTCGCCGAACACCACCACGCGGGTTCTCCCGAGTCGCGTCGGCGGGGACGTTGTCGCGCTACACCACTTACGCTCGAGGAGGTCGTGCCGAGCGGCAGATTTCGTCTGCCGGCCGTGAGCAGTCCAGCCAGTCCCGCCCGCGCCCACTGAACTCTCCCAGCCCTCACAGGGGCAGTGGCCGGTTGTCGGAAACGCTCTTCATGACGAGGGTGGAGCTGAGGCGCTGGACGCCGGGGAGGGTGGCGAGGCTTTCGTCGTAGAGCGCCTGGAAGCCGGGGAGGTCGCGGGTGATGACCCGCAGAAGGTAGTCGGGGTCGCCGAACAGCCGTTGAGCCTGCAGGACATGGGGAATGGCAGCTACGGCCTGTTCGAATGCCTCGATGGTGTCGCGGTCGGCAGCGCGCATGGTGACGAAGACGAGCGCCTCGAATGTGAGTCCCAGCGCGTGGGCGTCGAGCTGCGCGCGGTAACCAGTGATCGCGCCGGAGCTCTCCAGTGCGCGCAGCCTCCGGTGGCAGGGCGAGATGCTGAGGCGGACCCGGTCGGCGAGTTCGGTGAGGGTGAGTCGACCATCTTGCTGGAGTTCAGCAAGGATTTTCCTGTCAACGCTGTCCATGCGGAAGATTCTTCCCCAAACGTGGGGTGTTCAGGGAATCTTTGGCAACACTTTCTCCTCCATTATTTCTAGTCTTTCTTATCGGAACCGCTGGGCGTTCTGGTGTTCCGCGAGAGTGAAGGACTAGGGAGATTATGGCGATCGGTACCGTTGCCGCGTTCTGGGCGGTTTCTTTTCTGTTCGTGCTGACGCCTGGCGCGGATTGGGCGTACGCGATCGCGGCTGGGTTGCGGCATCGCACCGTGGTGCCGGCGGTCGGTGGTCTGTTGTCGGGGCACCTGGTGATGACCGCGGTGGTGGCGGCCGGCGTCGCTACGCTGGTTTCCCGCTCGCCCTTGGTGCTGACCGCGTTGACCGGGGTCGGGGCGGCGTACTTGGTGTGGCTGGGGATCACGACGCTCGCAAAACCTTCGGCGCCGCCGCAGGCCGGTCCCGAGCAGGCACCCGAATCGTGGGTACGGCAGGCCGTCAAGGGCCTGGGGATCAGCGGGCTGAACCCGAAGGTGTTCCTGCTGTTCCTGGCTCTGCTTCCGCAGTTCACCGACGCGGGCGCGCGGTGGCCGCTCGCGCTGCAGATTTTGCTGCTCGGTTTGGTACACACGGCCAGCTGCGCCGTCGTCTACACCGGGGTGGGGGCAGGTGCGCGGGTGGTGCTACGCACCCGCCCCGCCGCAGCGCGGGGTGTGACCTGGATTTCCGGTGCCGCGATGATCGGAATCGGGGCCGTGCTGCTGGTCGAGCGGGTGGTCGGATAGGGCTCGTTCATCACGGCCGCGCTGGACCTGTGGGTGCCGGGGACTGCCATTCCCGGGGGAAGGGCACCGGCAGCGTTCCCGGCGTGACCGGGGTGTGCTCGGCCGCCGCGTACAGCCGCATGTTCCGAACGACCACGGCACCACCGCGCACCATCGTCTCGACCAGTTCGGCGGCAAGCGCCTCGGGGGTGAGGCGCAGCAGCCGGCCTGCGTCGACGAGCCAAGCACGGGCATGCAGGTAGGGCTCGACCTCGTCGGCGGAGATTCCGTCACGAATCATCAATGCGAAGGCGAAGATTCGCCGAATTCCGTACCATACTGCGCCGTCCGGGTCGTCGACGAGGCGTCGCGCCCGGCGCCGTGCACTGGCCAACGCCGCGCCGGGGTCGGCGGGAATCGGTCCGTGCACGGGCAGCAGCACCCGCGGCTGCAGGTCGGTCAGCCGGTGGAGCGACTGCAGGGCCGCGTGTGCCGCGTCGGGGCCGTCGAGGGCACTGTTGACCCAGCCGACGTCGTAGTCCGACAACGCATCTCCCACAACCAGTAGCCGTTCCTCAGGCTGCCACAACGCCAAGTGGCCCGGGGTGTGGCCGGGGGTGCGGACCACCTCCCAGTCGGCGTCACCGAGCCGGAGCACGTGCCCGTCGTCGACCGGCTCGTCGACGGTGTAGGGAGCGACCGGCTGGTCGAGGTACTCCGCGAGACAGCAGCCCGGGTCGCGACGCGCGACGGCGTCGGCGTCCGGGGCGCTGGCCGCAATGCCGGCGCCCCTCGCCTGGAGCAGCGCATTGCCTCCGACATGGTCGGCGTGCCAGTGCGTGTTCACGACTCGGGTGAGGTTGTTGCTGTGTGCCCGCACCCAGTCGGCTGTCTGCTGCGCGTGTCCGACGAAGCCGCTGTCGACGAGCGCCGCTTCCCGCCCGTCGATCAGCAGTAGGTTGGCATCGGGGAAAGGCCGATGCTGCCAGATCACCCAGTCGGGCAACCGTTCTGCGCCATTGGTGTCCACTCCGGTCACCAGTCGGCGGGGCGGCCCTTGAGCTGTTCCCAGTACCGGCGGTGGGCGCGCCGGGACGGCTCGCTCGTCATGCCGGCGGCCAGTTCCTTCCGGTCCAGTGGGTCGGACAGGTCCGCGATGTCACGCAGGGTCGGGGCCTGCAAGGCTTGCTTGGTATAGGCGTAGTTGTCGATGCAGTCCTCGGGGGTCAACTCGGCGAGGGCGACGGCCCGGTCAAGTAGTTCGTCGGCTGGCACCACCTCGTGCAGAATCCCCATTTCGTGTGCCTCGTGCACGGAGAAGATCTCCCCCTGCAGGCAGGTCCGGGATGCCACCGGCTGCCCCCAGGCGTACGCCAGCATCCGCAGATATACCGCCGGCATCGGGATCCCGATGTTGACCTCGTTGATTCCGAACCGGGCCTCGCCGGCGGCGGCGACCGTGCGATCGCACACGGCGGCGGTGATGAGACCTCCGGCGAAGGCGTGTCCGTTCACCGCGGCCACCGTCGGTCTCGGGTAGGTGAACAACCGGATATTGGTTGCCCGATAGTCCTGGAACCAGGATGCGACTGCTGCCTCGTCGCCGGCGAAGAGCCGGAAGTGCTCGGCCAGGTCCAGGCCGGCGGAGAATCGGGTGCCGGTGCCGGTCAGCACCACCGGCGACTGTGAGTGGTCGCGTTCGAGTCGATCGAAGGCGTCGTGCAGGTCGGCGAAGAAGGCGCGGTTCTGCGCGTTGACCGGGTTGGTGTTCATCGTGACGACGGCGACGCGACCACGTCGTTCGATTGTCCAGCTCATCATGTCCTCCGTTTGGCTTGTCGTGAATGTTGTTCGAGTATGGGCGTGTTCGGGTCTACAACCCGAGGATCTGGAGAGCTTGTTCGCGCAGTTCGACCTTGCGGACCTTCCCACTGACGGTCATGGGGAACTCGTCGACGCAGTGCACGTAGCGCGGGATCTTGTAGTGCGTGAGTCGGCCCGTGCAGAACTCCCGGAGGTTGTCGGCGTCGATCTTCTCGGCGCCCTCGCGTAGCCGCAGCCAGACCATCAGCTCTTCCCCGAACTTGTCGTCGGGAACTCCGATCACCTGGGCGTCGAGGACGTCGGGATGGGTGTAGAGGAACTCCTCGATCTCCCGCGGGTAGATGTTCTCCCCGCCGCGGATCACCATGTCCTTGATCCGTCCGGTGATGGCGACGAACCCGTCCTCGTCCATGACCGCGAGGTCGCCGCTGTGGATCCAGCCGTCAGCGTCGATGGCCTTGGCGGTCTTGTCGGGTTCGTTCCAGTAGCCGAGCATCACCGAGTAACCGCGGACACACAATTCACCGGACCGTCCTCGTGGCACGGCCTCGCCGGTCTCAGGATCGACGACCTTGACCTCTACGTGCGGGTGGGCGCGGCCGACGGTGGACACCCGCCGGTCCAGGGAGTCGTCCACCCAGGTCTGGGTGGAGGCCGGGGATGTCTCGGTCATTCCATACGCGATCGCCACTTCCGGTGCCCACGCCGTGACCTGCTTCATGATCTCCACCGGGCACGGTGAGCCTGCCATGGCTCCGGTGCGTATCGACGAGAGGTCGTATGAGCTGAAGTCGGGGACGTCGAGCATGCTGATGAACATCGTCGGCACTCCGTATACCGAGGTGCATTGCTCCTGCGCACACGCCGTCAGCGTGGCGACGGGATCGAACGACGGTGACGGAATGACGACACACGCGCCGTGCGTGCTGGCCCCGAGGTTGCCCATGACCATGCCGAAGCAGTGGTAGAACGGCACCGGCACGCAGATCCGGTCGAGTTCGGTGTAGCCGAGCAGCTCGCCGACGAAGAACCCGTTGTTGAGGATGTTGCGGTGCGAGAGGGTGACACCCTTCGGCGACCCGGTGGTTCCCGACGTGTACTGGATGTTGATCGGATCGTCCGGTGACAGGACGGCCTGCACCTCGGTGAGCCGTTCGGACGAGGCCTGATCTCCGCGGATCAACAGTGACGCCCACTCGTCGCTGCCGAAAATTACCACCCGATCGAGCCCCGGGCACCGGGGCGAAACCTCTGCGACCATCGCCTCGTAGTCGGAGGTCTTGAACGACTGGACCGCGAACATCAGCCGGATCCCCGCCTGGGTGAGGACGTATTCGAGTTCGTGGGAGCGGTATGCGGGATTGAGGTTCACCAGGATGGCACCCACCTTCGCCGCCGCGAACTGCACCAGCACCCATTCAGGGCAGTTCGGGGCCCAGATCGCAACCCTGTCCCCGGGGACGATCCCCTCCTCGAGCAGGGCAGAAGCCAGCGCATCGACGTCGGCGCGGAGACCGGCGTACGTCCACCGCCGGCCCGTGGGAACGTCGACCAAAGCCTCGCGCTCGGGAAATCTCGAGGCGGTCCGGTCGAAGTTGTCGCCGATCGTCATCTCGAGCAGCGGCCGCTCGGTCGGACCGACGGTATGACTCAGCCTGATGTCCATGTGTGTTCCTCCGTTCTGGGAGGTATGTGACCCGTGAAACGAACGGAGCGGGACCCCCGAAGGTAGGTCGGGGATGTCGTACCCACCTTCGTGGGTACGACGTTGCCACGGCGTGACGGCACTCACTAGCCTCGGGATCAGATGTTTAGTTGGAGGCCGACGTGACCATGTCATTCGAAACCGATACGCCGATCGAACGGCGCATCCTCGCGCGCTCGCTGGAGACTCTCCGAAAGCACGCCGGAATGGACATGGTGTTCGGTGGGCCGGTGCATCACGGGGCAGCGGCGATGGAGATCACCGACCTGACCGGGGTCCGCACCCGCTCGGCGGTGAACCTGGTCGTCCGCAACGGTGAGGGACTCGGCGGCAAGGCGCTGATGCTCGCCCGCCCGGTGTCGGTGGCCGACTACATCTCGTCGCAAGGCATCACCCACGTCTACGACCACGCCGTGCGACCGGAAGCGATCGAGACCCTGGCCGCGCTTCCGATCATCGTCGACCGCACGCCCCGGATCCTGATCTACCTGGCGGCCCGCACCCATGTGCGCCTGGGCGACCGCTGGTTCGACAGCTTCACCCCGCTGGTCCGGCGGCTCGAACGCGACATCGCGGTCGAGGACGAAGTGCGGCGACGGCTGAGCCTCATGCGCACCACTGCCGAGGCCGACCGGGCGACGCTCAGTCGCGCCGACCTGTACGACATCGCTCAGGAACTGACGAACCTGGCCGACCAGATCGAGGACGAGACCCTGCGCGCCAAAGTGGAGGCCGTGGGGAACCGGTTTGCGCCCGTGCTGGGGTCTGCCAGATCGCAGGAACCCCCCACGCTGCTGCGGCCCCGCGAGGTCGACGTGCTCGAACACGTCGCACGCGGGCTGAGCAACCGTGAGGTCGCCGAGGCCCTCGGTCTGCTGCCCAACACCGTCAAGTCCTACCTCAAGAGCGCCATGCGCAAACTGCACGCGACCAACCGGGTGCAGGCGATCCTCGCCGCCCGTGAGCGCGGTCTCCTCCGCTGACCCGTGCGAACGCGGGACTCGGCACGCCCGAACCGTACCCACGAAAGTAGCTGCCCGGGAGGGCAACCCACTTTGGGGGGTGTAGGACCCGATGTAACGGCGCTCACACTGCTCGTCGTACCTCAGCTCCTCCGCCAGCGGGCGGATGGGCCCACCGAGCAGGAGATCTCAGATGTCCCGAACCGTCGACCCGGTAACGAGCCCACCGACCACCCCGATGCGCCGTGTCGCCATTGCCAGCTGCACCGGCACCACCATCGAGTTCTACGACTTCTTCATTTACGGCACCGCGGCAGCACTGGTCTTCCCGAAGGTCTTCTTCCCCGCCCTCGGCACCGCCGCCGGCACCGTCGCGTCCTTCGCCACGTTCGCCGTCGCGTTCGTCGCCCGGCCCCTCGGAGCCGCGATCTTCGGCCACTTCGGTGACCGGATCGGCCGCAAGAAGACACTGGTCAGCACACTGCTGCTGATGGGGATCAGCACCGTCCTCATCGGACTGCTCCCCGGTGCCGCCACCATCGGTGTGGCCGCACCGATCGCGCTGATTGCGCTGCGGATTGCGCAGGGCCTCGCCGTCGGCGGTGAATGGGCCGGGGCAACCCTGCTGGCCACCGAATACGCCCCCACCGGCAAACGGGGCCTGTACGCGGTATTCCCGCAGCTGGGACCGTCACTGGCCTTCGCTCTGTCCAACGGCACCTTCCTGGCGGTCAACGTCTTCGTCGGCGAAACCTCGCAGGCGTTCCTCGACTACGGCTGGCGGATCCCCTTTATCGCCAGCGCACTCCTCGTGCTCATCGGCCTTTATGTCCGGTTGAAGGTGGAGGAGACACCGATGTTCGCCCGTCAGGCCACCCAGAGTCGCCACACCGGCGCGGGCCCGCTCCTCGGGGTCTTCAAGAACCAGCCCCGTGAGCTGCTCGTTGCCGCCGGATCCCTGGCGATGATGTTCGCGTTCTTCTACATCGGCACCGCATACCTCACCTCGTACGGCACCGCCACCCTCGGCCTGAGCCGCACCACAGTTCTGTCCCTCGGACTCCTGGCCGCCGCCGTCTTCTGCGCGGCAATCATCCTGTCCGCCATCTACTCCGACCGAATCGGCCGCCGCAAGTTGGTGCTCGCCTCCTGCATCGTGGCCATCCCCGGAGGATTGGTGCTCTTCCCCCTCCTCGACACCGGCTCCCCGCTCGCGTTCCTCGCCGGCCTGGCCCTCGCCCTGGTCATCATGGGCGTCTCCTACGGTCCCGCGGGGGCACTGCTCCCGGAGATGTTCCACACCGAATACCGCTACACCGGCGCCGGTATGGCGTACGCGATCGCCGGCGTCATCGGCGGCGGCACCGCACCCATGCTCGCCGCGGAACTGACCTCTCGATACGGCAGCACCGCCGTCGGGTGGATGCTCGCCGGGTTCGGCCTCCTCAGCTTCGCCTGTGCCCTCGCCCTGCCCGAAACCCGGCACCGCGCCATGGAGGACACCGGAACCGGCAACAGTCGGGCGGCTCGCCCTATTCCCGAAACCGCCTGAGAAGGAATCACTTCGAGAGGCAGCATGTTGACCAACACAATCGACACTTGGATGCAGCACCCGACCCAGCGATGGCTCGACATGCCGTTCCTGGACTCCCTGCGCCACTGGTCGAAGGGAACCATCCCCGAAACCGAACCGCCGGTGTCGTGGACGATCGACCGGATGGACGAGGCCGGCGTCGAACTGGGCCTGCTCAGCGCCTGGCACGCCCCCGCGGGACCGCTGATCAGCAACGACGAGGTCGGGGACATCGTCAAACGCCACCCGGACCGCTTCCTGATGGTCGCCTCCGTCAACCTCCACCAGCCGATGGAGGCGGTACGAGAACTGCGCCGATGCGTCGAGGAGTACGGCGCCTGCGCCCTGCGGGTCCTGCCGTGGCTGTGGGACCTGCCTCCGGACGACCGCCGGTACTACCCGCTGTACGCGGCGTGCTGCGACCTCGACATCGCCTTCTGCACGCAGATCGGGCACACCGGCCCGCTGTGCCCCTCCGAACCCGGCCGCCCGATCCCGTACCTCGACCACGTGGCCCTCGAGTTCCCCGAACTACGGATCATCGCCGGCCACATCGGAGTTCCGTGGACGGGTGAAGCCATTTCGCTGGCCACGAAGTACCCGAACGTCTACATCGACACCTCCGCGTACAAGACCTCCCGCTACCTGGCGGAGATCGTCGACTACCTCCGCGGGCACGGCCGGAACAAGGTGCTGTTCGGCTCCAACCACCCGGCCTGGCCGGCCCCCGACTGCCTGTCCGGGTTGGACAAGCTCGAGCTCGATGAAAAGACGCGTGCAGCGTTTCTGCGCGAGAACGCAATCCGCGCATTTGACCTCCCGTCCTGACCACCAAACCCACATCGAGGAACCACTTTGTTCACCAACACCTTCACCGAGACCTTCGGGATCGAGCACCCCATCGTGTGCGGCGGCATGACCGCCGTCGGCACCGCAGACCTCATCAGCGCGGTGGCCAACGCCGGGGCGCTCGGATTCCTCACCGCCCTGACCCAACCGACCCCTGAGGCGCTGGTCAAGGAGATCGTCCGCTGCCGCGACCTCACCGACAAGCCGTTCGGCGTCAACCTCACCATCCTGCCGACCATCCAGCCGGTGCCCTACGACGAATACCGCGACGCCATCGTCGACAGCGGCATCACCATCGTCGAAACCGCCGGCGGCAACCCCGCCCCGCACCTGCCCGCCTTCAAGGCGGCCGGCGTGAAGGTCATTCACAAGGCGGTTTCCGTGCGGCACGCCGTCAAGGCCGAGCAACTCGGCGTCGACGCGATCAGCATCGACGGCTTCGAATGCGCCGGCCACCCCGGCGAAGACGACGTTCCCGGCCTCGTGCTCATCCCCGCCGCGGCCCGGGCACTGACCATCCCGATCATCGCGAGCGGCGGAATCGCCACCGGCGCAGGACTCGTCGCCGCCCTTGCCCTCGGTGCATCCGCCGTCAACATGGGCACCCGGTTCATGGCCACCACCGAGGCACCCATCCACCACAACGTCAAGCAACAGATCGTCGACAACACCGAACGCGACACCGTCATCGTCTTCCGCGAGTTCCACAACTCCGCACGCGTTGCCCGCAACTCGGTCTCCGAAGAGATCCTCGACCTGTCCCGGCGCCCAGGTGCCGGCTTCGGCGACATCGCCCATTTGGCCAGCGGCGCCCGCGGCCGCGAGCAGGTGTACGGCAACGGTGACGTCGAAGGCGGGCTCTGGTGGGCAAGCCAGGCCCAGGGCCTGATTCACGGCATCGGCAGCTGCGAGGAGGTAGTCGACTCGATCCTCACAGACGCACAACACATCATCATCCGAACATTGCGCGACCAACTGGCCGGCTGAACAGGTCTTCTCACGCGACACCTGACCAGGCAGCGCGGCGGTGATCCAGTCCGGTCGACATGGGTACCGACCGCGTTGTCCGGTTTTCGCGGATGAGCCCGCAGCGCGCCGGCCACATATGTGGTCACATTGCGAACAGATCCGGCACCCGGACGCGGTGATGCGCTCCCCAGCGCCGCGGAGCGTTGTCTCATCCAGGGCACGACGACGTGACCTCGTCGTCACCAGGGCGAGCTGACACCCCGAAGACGCGCGCGGTCCGGCCGATAAGCTGGGCCGGGTAACCGCGTGACGGAGAGGATCGGCATTCGTGACCACGATGCACGACGTTGCCCGGGCGGCAGGCGTGTCCCAGGCGGCGGTCTCGTATGCGTACAACCAGCCCCACAAGCTATCCGCGGCGCGGCGCGCCCACATCTTCCAGGTGGCCGCGGAACTCGGCTACGCCGGCCCCAACCCCGCGGGCCGCAACCTCCGCACCGGGCAGGTCGGTGCGCTGGGGCTGATGATCACCGACTCGTTGCGCTACGCCTTCGACGATCCCGCCACCTCACAGCTGCTGAAGGGCATCTCGGAGGTCGGTGAACTCGCCGAGGTCGCGCTGACGCTGCTGCCCTGCCCCCTCGAGTCCACCCGGGTAGCGGAGGGCTCCGGGGTGCTCGTGCGCGGCGCGGTGGACGGCTTCCTCGCGTACGCGATGCCGGAGGGCCACCCCGGAATGCAGACGGCGATGAGCCGCCGGCTGCCGATCGTCGTGATCGACGGTCCGAATCCTGGCGGGCTGCCCCGGGTCGGAATCCAGGATCGGCAGGCCGCCAAGGAAATCGCGGAGCACGTGCTCTCCCTCGGGCACCGCCGTGTCGGGTTTCTCGTCGACCGCCTCGTGCCCGACGGCAAGGGCGGGCGTGTCGACGCCGCCCGCACCCGGGCAGCCCGCGACCACGTGATGAAGGAACGACTCGCCGGCTACGCGTCCGCCTGCCGGAAACACAGGGTGCCGTGGTCGTCTGCCGTGGTCGTCGAAGCAGGCGGGTTCGACTACGAGTTGTCCCGCACCGCCGTCGAGACGCTGCTCGACGCCGGACCCGTGACCGCGGTCGTCGCAGCGTCCGACCTGCTGGCCCTTGCCGCGATCGACGTCGCCCAGGCACGCGGCCTCCGGGTGCCCGAGGATCTGTCGGTGGTCGGTTTCGACGACATTCCCTCGGCCCGCACCGCGGGACTCACGACGGTTCGGCAACCCCTCGTCGACAAGGGCCGCGAGGCCGCCCAACTGCTGCTCGACATCATCGGCGGCGGAGCGGGTCGGGAAATCACGCTGCCCACCGAACTCGTCGTCCGCGAGAGCGCCGGTCCCCCGCCCACCGATCAATGAGTTAACCTGTTGCGCCGCGTAGTTCGGGATTGTCGTCGACGATGGAGTAGAGTGCCTCGGTGATCGCCTTGACCCGGGCCAGTCGGGTCAGTTCCCGCGGCACGACCAGCCAGTAGGTGCGGTGGGCGATGAAGTCGTCGGTGAGGATCGGCACGAGGTCCTCATCGAGCGCCCCGATGTAACTCGGCAGTGGCGCGATCCCGACGCCGTGCTTCACCGCCTGGTAGTGGCCGGCGATGTTGTTGGTCTGGATCTGCGCTTGGAAATCCGGGATCAGCGCGTCGAGGATGCGCAGCGGTTCGACGTCGAGGAACGCGTCCACGTACCAGATCAGCGTGTGATGGCGTAAATCCTCGAGGGCCGTGATGGGGTCGTGCTCGCTCAGGTAGTGCCGTGACGCGTACAGGCGGAGGTCGTACTCCGCCAGTTTGCGGACCACGACGGACCGCGGCGACGGTCGTTCGAGGGTGACGGCGATGTCGAAGTCGCGCCCGGTCAGTAGGTCGTGGGTGGTCGACGTGACGAGTTCGGTGAACAGATCGGGGTGCTCGGACCGCACCGCCGCGAGACCCGGCACCAGCACGAACGACCCGAAACCGTCGGGCGTGATGATCCGGACGGTGCCGGTCAGCCCGCCCCGCGACGACGTCTCGTCGAGTGCGGCGAGGACCGCGGTCTCCACCGCCTCGGCGTGGGGAACCAGCCGCCTGCCCGCTTCGGTGAGCTGCCATCCCGACACCCCGCGGTCGAAAAGCCTGGTGCCCGTGTCCTTCTCGAGTCGGGTGATTTTCCGCGAGACGGTCGTGTGATCGACACCGAGTCGCTTCGCCGCGTCGGCAAGGCGGCCGGTTCTCGACAACTCCAGGAGGTAACGCATGTTGTCTGCGGTAAACATCACCCTCACCCTCGTGCAAATCTGCAGTCCGAAGTGCCATTTTACTCGTTGACGCAGGCATTGTTGCCCAGCAGACTCGTGGTCACCCCACCTTTCCAGGAGTACATCCCATGGCCGTCATCTCCCATTGGTTCGACAACAAGACCTTCCCCGGCACCAGCGGCAACACCGCCCCCGTCACCAACCCGGCCACCGGCGCCGTCACCGGACAGGTCGCCCTCGCCAGCGTCGAGGACGCCCGCGCCGTCATCGACGCCGCAGCCGCCGCCTTCCCCGCCTGGCGCGACACCTCCCTCGCCAAGCGGACGCAGATCATCTTCAAGTTCCGCGAACTACTCAACCAGCGCAAGGGCGAACTCGCCGAGATCATCACCTCCGAACACGGCAAGGTCGTCTCCGACGCCCTCGGCGAAGTCTCCCGCGGCCAGGAGGTCGTCGAATTCGCCTGCGGCATCGCCCACCTGCTCAAAGGCGGCATGACCGAAAACGCCTCCACCAACGTCGACGTCTCCTCCCTCCGCCAACCCGTCGGCCCCGTCGGCATCATCTCCCCCTTCAACTTCCCCGCCATGGTCCCGATGTGGTTCTTCCCCATCGCCATCGCCGCCGGCAACACGGTGGTGTTGAAGCCGTCCGAGAAGGACCCCACCGCCGCCACCTGGATGGCCGAACTCTGGGCCGAAGCCGGCCTCCCGGCCGGGGTGTTCAACGTCCTGCAGGGCGACAAGACCTCCGTCGACGAACTCCTCACCAACCCGGCTGTCAAGGCGATCAGCTTCGTCGGATCCACCCCCATCGCCCAGTACGTCTACGCCACCGGCACCGCCCACGGCAAACGTGTCCAAGCATTGGGTGGGGCGAAGAACCACGCCATCGTCCTCCCGGACGCCGACCTGGATCTGGCCGCCGACGCCATGGTCAACGCCGGCTTCGGATCCGCCGGCGAACGCTGCATGGCCATCTCCGCCCTCGTCGCCGTCGGCGACATCGCCGACGAACTCGTCGCGAAAATCAAAGACCGCACCGACACATTGAAGATCGGTGACGGCACCCGCGATTCCGACATGGGACCGCTGGTGACGAAGGTGCACCGCGACAAGGTCGCCTCCTACATCGACGCCGGCGAGGCCGACGGCGCCACCATCGTCGTCGACGGCCGCACCGTGCAGCCCGACGGCGGCGAGGACGGGTTCTGGCTCGGACCCACCCTGATCGACCACGTCACCACCGACATGTCCGTGTACACCGACGAGATCTTCGGACCCGTCCTCTCCGTGATCCGGGTCGACTCCTACGACGAAGCCCTCGAACTGGTGAACTCCAGCCAGTTCGGCAACGGCACCGCCATCTTCACCAACGACGGCGGCGCCGCCCGCCGATTCCAGAACGAGGTCGAGGTCGGCATGGTCGGCATCAACGTCCCCATCCCCGTCCCGATGGCCTACTACTCCTTCGGGGGCTGGAAGAACTCCCTGTTCGGCGACACCCACGCCCACGGCGCCGAAGGCGTGCACTTCTTCACCCGCGGCAAGGTCGTCACCACCCGCTGGCTCGACCCCAGCCACGGCGGCCTCAACCTCGGATTCCCCCAGAACGCATAAGGAACCTCTCCCATGAGCGCACACCTCTCACTCCCCCGGTTCGCCCGGATCGGGGCCGGAGCAGTCGACGAGATCGGCTCGGTCGTCGACCAATTGGGTCTGCAGAGACCGGTTCTCGTCACCGACTCCTACCTCGTCGGCACCGGCGCGGCCGACCGGGTGATGGCCCTCCTCAGGTCGGCAGGCAAGGACCCCGCCCTGTTCGACGGCACGGTGCCCGACCCCACCACCGATTCCCTGGCGGACGGGCTGAGGATGGTCGCCGAACACCGGGCGGATTCGGTGATCGGATTCGGCGGCGGCAGTCCGATGGACACCGCAAAGGCGCTGGCCGTGCTGTCCGCGAACGGCGGCGAGATGCGCTCGTACAAGGCACCGCACGTGTACACCGGGAAGGCGCTGCCGATCATCGCGATCCCGACCACCGCAGGCAGCGGCTCCGAAGCGACACAGTTCACCGTCATCAGCGACAGCGCCTCCGACGAGAAGATGCTGTGTCCGGGGCTGTCGTTCCTGCCGATCGCCGCGATCGTGGATTTCGAACTCACGATGTCGATGCCGCCGCGACTGACCGCGGACACCGGAATCGACGCGCTCACCCATGCGATCGAGGCGTACGTCAGCAAGAAGGCCCAGCCGTTCACCGACGGACTCGCTCTCGCCGCGATCCGCACCATCGGCAAGCACATCGGCACGGCCTACGCGGACGGCGAAGACCGCACCGCTCGGGAGGCGATGATGGTCGCGTCCATGCAGGCCGGCATGGCGTTCTCCAACTCGAGCGTGGCGCTGGTCCACGGGATGAGCAGGCCGATCGGTGCGCATTTCCATGTCGCACACGGACTGTCGAACGCGATGCTGCTTCCCGCGATCACGGCGTTCTCCGTGCAGGGCGCGGAGAGCCGCTACGCCGACTGCGCGCGGGCGTTCGGCGCCGCGTCGGAATCGGCAGGCGATTCCGTGGCCGCGCAGTTCCTCGTCGAGACGCTGAGCACGCTGTGTCACGATCTGAAGGTGCCGACCCCGCTCGAATACGGGATCGATCGCGACGCCTGGGACGGCCTCATTCCGTTGATGGCAGAGCAGGCGCTGGCGTCCGGGTCACCCGGCAACAACCCGGTCGCGCCCACCGCCGAGCAGATCGAGACACTGTATTCGGAGGTCTTCAGCCAGCGCTAGAACTCGACGGTGCCCCTGAGGTACCGCCGGTAGGCCCCGGACAGGTGGACGCGGTCGCCGCGCACGTCGCAATGAACGGTTCCGCCGCGCGCCGACAGTTGCCGTCCGACGAGGCTGCCACGCCCCAGCGTGGCAGCCCAGTACGGCGCGATCTGCGAGTGCGCGGACCCGGTCACCGGGTCTTCCTTCACGCCGGCCGCGGCACCGAACCATCGCGACACGAAATCGACCCCGTCCGTGTCCGATGCCGCGGTGACGACGATGCCGCGCACCTTCAGCGGACTGATCACGGCGAAGTCGGGGGTCATCGACGCGATGTCGTGTTCGGATTCCGCGACGAACACGAGGTCGGTGGCCTTCAGGCACTCCCGCACCGGGATGCCGAGTGCTGCGACGATCCGGGGATCGGCCGGGATCGGCACCGGCGGTTCGGCCGGGAAGTCCATCACCAGCGTCGCGTCCGGTCCGCGGTCGACGGTCAGCCAGCCGCTCCGCGTC
Source organism: Rhodococcus sp. ACS1 (assembly GCF_002300155.1). Classification (NCBI taxonomy): domain Bacteria; kingdom Bacillati; phylum Actinomycetota; class Actinomycetes; order Mycobacteriales; family Nocardiaceae; genus Rhodococcus; species Rhodococcus sp. ACS1. The sequence continues at coordinate 650,973 of NZ_NSDZ01000005.1, read as the reverse complement.
CAGAACTGGATCCGGTCGGCATCCGGGTGGACGTCCTCGAGGATCTGCGCGGCGGCGGCGAGCGTCGCATGACCGCACAGGTCCACCTCGACCGCCGGCGTGAACCACCGCAGGTGATACGCCGGATGTGCCGGGTCCTGAGGCGTCGCATCCGCGGGAAGGCGCGCGGTGTAGAACGCCGTCTCGGACAGATTGTTCTCTTCGGCCAGTTGCTGGAGAACCGCATCGTCCAGCCAGTCGGTCAGCGGCATGATCGCCGCCGGGTTGCCCTCGAACGGTCCGGCGGCGAATGCGTCGATCTGATGGATGTCCAGCTTCATAACGTCCGATGGTGGCGGATACCCCGACGGTCGTCGAGGGCCATCCCGGACACTCTGGACCGGTCACACCTCGAGCCGTCACACGAGTCAGGCCCGGGCGAAGCTCATCGTCTCGCCCTCGACGCCGCGCATCCACAGCTCGTTGCACGCGGCCGCCAGTTCCGGCAGACCCTCCTCGATGGCGGCGAACACGTTGCCGGGCACCCAGCCGACGTCGCCGTTGAGCAGCAGGTTGTTGCGGCCGTAGAAGATCGCGAGGTCGGTGGCGCCCTGCGCGGCGTGCGCCTCGGAGCCCGGTTCGTACCCGTAGGCGGAGTTGCCGATCTCCCACGGCTCGAAGTCGAACAGGCATACGTCACCGGGAATCGGTGTGACGGTGGGATTTTCCCGCCGCGGTGCCGCCGTGATCCGCGGGATCAGCGTGTACACCTCGTTGCGCGCGTACTTGGCGTGGTACGCGTCGCCGCTCTGCGGAAGGACGTCCCAGACGGCGTCGCACGTCAGCGGCGCGTCCTCGTCGAGAAGCCGGGCACGGCACGTCACGCCGCGCTTGTCCAGGCTGATGGTGATGTAGCGAGCCACAGGTCCTCCTTCGGAGCCCGTGAGTACTTCTTAACCGCCCGCGGTTAACAAGTACTCACGGGTGCTGGTCACACTTCGTCGAGTACCTCGGACCAGATCTTCAGGGCGTCCTCGATCTGGTCTGCCGTCACGATGAGCGGTGGAATCATCCGTACCACGTTCATGTGGGCGCCGCAGGTCAACAGCAGCAACCCCTTCTTCGCTGCCAGTTGCTGCGCCGCAGCCGCTTTCGCACGGTCCGCGGTGCCGTCGGCGGCGGTGAACTCGCTGCCCACGAGCAGTCCGAGGCCGCGGACGTCGCCGATCCCATCGATGGCGTTCCGGCGGGCACCGTCGAGCAACTGCGCGCCCCGGGCGGCGGCGTTGGCGACGAGGTCTTCCTTCTCGATGACCTCGAGCGTCGCGATCGCGGCCGCGCAGGAGACGGCGTTGCCGCCGTACGTTCCGCCCTGCGACCCCGGCCAGCCCCTGGACATCAGCTCCTCGGACGCCGCGATGCCCGACAGCGGGAAGCCGCTGGCCAGACCCTTGGCGATGGTGATGATGTCGGGGCGGACGTCGAAGTGCTGGTGCCCGAAGAACTTGCCCGTGCGACCGAACCCGGTCTGGATCTCGTCGATGACGAGCAGGATGCCGTACCGGTCGGCGCGCTCGCGGAGCCCGTGGAAGAAAGCGGTGTTGCCGGGCACATACCCGCCCTCGCCGAGCACCGGTTCGACGACGAACGCGGCCGTCTCGTTCGGCGCGGTGAGCGTCGCGAAGATGTAGTCGAGTTCCTTGAGCGCGAACGCGGTGGCCTCCTCCTCGGACCAGCCGTAGCGGTACGCGTTGGGGAACGGTGCCACGTGCACGCCGCCCATCAGCGGGCTGAAGCCGGCCGAGAACCGGGTGCCGGACGTGGTCATCGTCGCCGTCGCGACGGTGCGTCCGTGGAATCCGCCGTGGAAGACGATCACGTTGGGCCGGCCGGTCGCCTGCCGGGACAGTCGCAGCGACGCCTCCACGGCCTCGCTTCCGGAGTTCGCGAAGAACAGCGAGTCGAGCCCTTCGGGCAGCACCGACCCCAGGCGGTCGACGAGTTCGAGCATCGGCTGGTGCATGACCGTGGTGTATTGGCCGTGGATCAGGGAGCCGACCTGCCTGCGGGCGGCCTCGACGACGTGCGGGTGGCAGTGCCCGGTACTGGTGACGCCGATGCCCGCGGTGAAGTCGAGATAGCGCCGGCCGTCGGTGCCGTAGAGGTAACAACCTTCACCGTGATCGACCGTCACGGGTGTGGCCTGAGCGAGCAGTGGAGATAGCCGAGTCACGGGTAACCCTCCCACGCGTAGATGCCTTCGAATGTCGGCAAGTGCATTGTCAGATTGTTGACAATCTGTATAACATGGGGACCGTCCCTACGGCAACGGAGAACGGGGAAAAATCATGCTCGAGGACGCAGCAATCGGATCGGTGCAGACCGGCCTGTTCATCGGCGGCAAGTGGCGCGACAGTGCGCGCACCATGCCGGTCCACGACCCGTCCACCGGACAACTCCTGTGCACGGTCGCCGACGCCGACGCCGCGGAGGCCCGCGAGGCACTCGACGCCGCGGTGGCCGCGCAACCGTCGTGGGCGGCCACCACGCCCCGCGAACGCAGCACCATCCTCATGAACGCGCACCGTCTGCTGCTCGAGAACGTCGACCGGCTCGCGCTCGTCATGACACTCGAGATGGGCAAGCCGCTCACCGAGGCCCGTGGTGAAATCGCCTATGCCGCAGAGTTCTTCCGCTGGTTCGCCGAGGAAGCCGTCCGCATCGACGGCGGCTACACGACGGCGCCGGGCGGCGGATCGCGATTCCTCGTCACCAAACAGCCCGTCGGGCCGAGCCTGCTCATCACCCCGTGGAACTTCCCGATGGCGATGGGCACCCGCAAGATCGGGCCCGCGATCGCCGCCGGATGCACGTCCGTCATCAAACCGGCCGCCCAGACGCCGCTGTCGATCCTGGCGCTCGCCGACATCCTCACCGAGGCCGGGCTGCCGGACGGCGTCGTCAACGTCGTCACCACGTCCAGCCCCGACGAGGTCATCACTCCCCTCATCCTCGACGGCCGGGCCCGCAAGCTGTCGTTCACCGGTTCGACCAAGGTCGGGAAGCATCTACTCGAACTGTGCGCCCGCACGGTCATGCGCACGTCCATGGAACTCGGCGGCAACGCACCGTTTCTCGTGTTCGACGACGCGAATCTCGACGACGCCGTCGACGGGGCGATGGCCGCGAAGATGCGCAACATCGGCCAGGCCTGCACGGCCGCCAACCGTATCCTCGTGCACAGTTCGGTCGCCGAGGAATTCACCCGCAAGCTCACACAGCGGATGGAGGCGCTGCCCGTCGGGCGTGGCACCGAAGACGGCGTCGTCGTCGGACCGCTGATCGACGAGGCCGCCGTCGCGAAGGTGAGCAGTCTCGTCGCGGACGCGATCGACCGCGGCGCCACCGTACTCACCGGAGGCGAGGCACTCGACCGCCCGGGCAACTTCTACCCGGCGACGGTGCTGACGGGCGTGCCCGACGACGCCGAGATGTGCCACAACGAGATCTTCGGCCCGGTCGCCGCGATCAGTACGTTCGAGACCGAGGCCGAGGCCGTCGAGCGGGCCAACGACACTCCGTACGGGCTGGTGGCCTACGTGTACACCGAGAGCCTCAAGCGCGGCATCCGCGTGTGCGAGGCCCTGGAGTCGGGCATGGTCGGGCTCAACCAGGGTGTCGTGTCGAACCCGGCCGCGCCGTTCGGTGGCGTCAAGGAATCCGGGCTCGGGCGCGAGGGCGGGACCACCGGCATCGACGAATTCCTCGAGACCAAATACATCGGTGTCGCCATCTAGAAATCTAGAGCCAGGTGTCTTCCGAGGACGTCGTGAGGAACGCCTCGAGGTCGTCGCGCCACGGCGCAGGCACCGTCTTGTCCGGTTCGATGCCGGTGTACTGCCCGCGGTAGAACAGCAGCGGTCGCTCCTCCCTGATCTCGCTCAGGGAGGAGACCCGGCCGAACGCGACCCAGTGGTCGCCGCCGTCGTGCACGCTCTCGAGCGAGCAGTCGATGTGGGCGAGCGAACCGGTGAGGATCGGTGAGCCCAGCGGCGACGCCGTCCAGTCGATCCCGGCGAACTTGTCCGGATCGCGGGAACCGAAGCGGGCGCACGTCGACTGTTGTTCTTCTGCAAGCACGTTGACGCAGAAGATGCCACTGCGCTCGATCGACGCCCACGACCGCGACGTCTTCGTTGGGCAGAACAACACGAGCGGGGGTTCGAGCGACAGCGCGGCGAACGACTGGCACGCGAACCCCACCGGCACGCCGTCGTCGATCGTCGTGATGACGGTGACGCCGGTGCAGAACTGGCCGAGCACCGTCCGGAACCGTCGCGGATCGATCGCCTCGGCCGCGACGGCCCCGTCCCCGGTCACCTCGCTCACGGCTGCATTCCGACGCTGAAGTCATGACCCCACAGGCTGACGGCCGTGCTCTCCCTCGCGATCCAGCTCTCGTCCTCCACCTGACGTCCCTCGCAACCGAATTCGACGTCGAAGCCGCCGGGGGTCTTCATGTAGAAGGACAGCATCAGGTCGTTGACGTGACGGCCGAGCGTGGCCGACATCTTGACCTTCTTGCGGAGTGCGCGGTCGAGGCACAGCCCGACGTCGTCGGAGTTCTCAACCTCGATCATGAGGTGCACGATGCCGCTGGGCGTGGGCATCGGCAGGAACGCGAGGCTGTGGTGCCGCGGATTGCAGCCGAAGAACCGCAACCACGCCGGTTTGCCGTCCGCGGGCCGCCCGACCATCTGCGGGGGCAGCCGCATCGAGTCGCGCAGGCGGAAGCCGAGCACGTCGCGGTAGAAGTGCAGCGACGCCTCGTCGTCCGTCGTCGAGAGGACGACGTGCCCGAGACCCTGCTCTCCGGTGACGAACTTGTGCCCGTACGGGCTGACCACCCGCCGATGTTCGAGGGCCGCGCCGTGGAACGCCTCGAGCGTGTTGCCGGACGGGTCCTCGAACGTGATCAGCTCGTCGACCCTGCGGTCCTGCAGTTGTTCTGCCGTGCCCTCCTTGAACGCGACGCCGGCCGCCGACAGGTTGTCGCGAACCTCCTGCAGCTCCGCCGCATTTGCCGTCTCCCAGCCCGACACCGACAGCCGGTCGTGCTCCCCTGGGAAGATCACGAGACGAGCCGGGAAGTCGTCCATCCGCAGATACAGGGCGTCCGGGTCGGAGCCCTTGCCCTCGACCATGCCGAGCACCTTGAGGCCGTATTCGCGCCACGCGGCCATGTCGGTGGCCTCGATGCGCATGTACGCCAGTGAACGAATACTCATCACTTACCCCCGTCCAGGAGGAAATCGGTTGCCAGACGGTTGAACTCGTCGAACTTCTCCAGCTGCGCCCAGTGTCCGCACCCGCCGAAGACGTGCAACTGCGCCCGCGGGATCATCTTCAGCGCCACCAGCGCACCGTCGAGCGGGTTGACCCGGTCTTCACGGCCCCAGATCAGCAGCACCCGTTGGCGCAGCTTGTAGGCGTCGCGCCAGAGCATGCCCAGTTCGAAATCGGCCGAGGAGAACGACTTTCCCATCGCCTTCGCCGCGGCGAGCGACTCGGGGGTGCTCGCGGCCGCGAACCGTTCGTCGATCAGCTCGTCGGTGATCAGCTTCTGATCGAACACCATGATTCGCAGGAACGCCTCGAGGTTCTCGCGGGTGGGCTGGTAGCCGAACCTGCCGAGGTTCTTCACGCCCTCGGTCGGATCCGGGGCGAACAGGTTGACGCTCAGCCCGCCCGGCCCCATGAGCACCAGCCGGCCTGCGCGGTCCGGGTAGTCCAGCGCGAAACGCACTGCGGCACCGCCACCGAGGGAGTTACCGAGCAGGTGGACGCGTCCGCCGATGCCGAGGGTGTCGAGCAGGTCCTTCAGCGCGGACGCACTGTGCACGAAGTACTGCGGGTGCTCGGTCGGCTTGTCCGACAACCCATACCCCGGCTGATCGACGGCGAGCACATGGAACTTCTCGGCGAGAACCGGGATGTTCCTGGCGAAGTTCGACCACGACGACGCACCCGGACCGCCACCGTGCAGAAGCACGATCGTGGTGTCGTTGCCGACGCCGGCCTCGTGGTAGTGCAACGTCAGGTCAGGCCGCACCTGGGCGAACTTCGAGGTGGACTCGAACGTGAGGGCTTCTTCGGTCGTCGTCACGTGTTCTCCTAGACCATCGTGTCGGTGATGGGCAAACCGAATTCGCCTGTGCCGTACATGACGTAGGCACGCTCGGGATCGTTGGCCGCGTGGACGCGTCCGGCGTGCGCATCACGCCAGAACCGTTGCAGTGGTGTACCATTGGCCAGCGCGGTGGCCCCCGAGCTCTCGAACAGTTTGTCGATGGACGAAATGGCGCGGCCGGTGGCGCGCACCTGGTCGCGGCGCGCCCGCAGTCGCAGCTCGAACGGCACTTCCTCACCGGCGACGAGCAGCGCGTACTCGTCGGCGACGTTGCCCGACAACTGGCGCCACGCGGCGTCGATGTCACTCGAGGCCTCGGCGATGCGGACCTTCGCGAACGGGTCGTCCTTCGCCTTCTCGCCGGCGAACGCTGCGCGGACGCGCTTGCCCTGGTGCTCGACGTGGGCGTCGTAGGCGCCGTAGGCCATCCCGACGATCGGCGCGGAGATGGTGGTGGGATGGATTGTTCCCCAGGGCATCTTGTAAACGGGCGCGGTGTTACGCTCGAGCCCGGGCGCGGTGAGAGTGCTCATCGCCTTGAAGCTGAGGACGCGGTGCCGCGGGACGAACACGTCCTCGACCACCACCGTGTTGCTGCCGGTTCCGCGGAGCCCGACCACGTTCCACACGTCGTCGATCCGGTAGTCCTCGCGGGGGATCAGGAAGCTGACGAAGTCGACGGGGCGGCCGTCCTTGATGACGGGACCGCCGAGCACCGCCCAGGTGGCGTGATCACAGCCGGACGACCAGGCCCACGCGCCGTTGACCGTGTATCCGCCGTCGACGACCTGGCCTGCGCCCATCGGCGCGTACGACGACGAGATGCGAACGTCGGTGTCGTTGCCCCACACGTCCTCCTGCGCCTGCTGAGAGAACAGCGCGAGGTGCCAGTTGTGGACACCGATGATCGACGAGACCCAGCCGGTGGAACCGCACGCGCTCGCGATCTTCCGCACCGCGGAGTAGAACAGCACCGGATCCGCCTGGTAACCACCCCACTGTTCGGGCTGGAGCAACCGGAAGAATCCGGTCTCCTGGAGCGCCTTCATGGAATCGTCGGGGATACGACGGAGATCCTCGGTCTCCTGCGCCCGCTCTCGCAGCGTCGGCAGTAGTGCGTCGAGCCGCTGCATCACCTCGTGACTGTCATGGTCACCCACAGGACGCTCCTGTCTCGTTCGATGGTTCACTTGTCTTCTGAGATTAGAACACGTTCCCATTTATGTCGAGATACCGGCAAAGGTGCTGATTGAGGGCCCAGGTCTGGAAGAAAGCCCCCGAAAATCTGGCGGATCGTGTCGAAGTTCTATAACGTGTTCTACTAACAGCATGAAGGGATGTGAGGGCACAATGGCGCAGATTCGCGAGATCGATGTGGGCACGGTCCAGACGCGCTTCGCGCGTGGTTGGCACTGCCTCGGTTTGACCAAGACGTTCAAGGACGGCAAACCGCATTCGATCGAGGCATTCGGCACCAAGCTCGTCGTCTTCGCCGACAGCAAGGGCGAACTGAAGGTTCTGGACGCGTACTGTCGGCACATGGGCGGAGACCTGTCGCAGGGCACCGTGAAGGGCGATTCCGTGGCCTGCCCGTTCCACGACTGGCGCTGGGGCGGCAACGGCAAGTGCACCAGCATTCCCTACGCACGCCGGGTTCCCCCGATCGCCCGCACCCGGGCATGGATCACGCTCGAGCAGAACGGTCAGCTGTTCGTCTGGAACGACCCGGAGGGCAACCCCCCGCCGGAGAACGTCACCATCCCCCGCATCGAGGGCGCCTACAGCGACGACTGGACCGACTGGACCTGGAACTCAATGCTGATCGAGGGCTCCAACTGCCGCGAGATCATCGACAACGTGGTCGACATGGCGCACTTCTTCTACATCCACTACGCGTTCCCGACGTATTTCAAGAACGTCTTCGAAGGCCACGTCGCGACGCAGTACCTCAACACGAAGGGCCGTCCCGACGTCGGGATGGCGACGCAATACGGCATGGAATCGCTGCTGCGCTCCGAGGCCGCGTACTACGGCCCGTCCTACATGATCAATCCACTGTGGAACAGCTACGGCGGGTACGAGGTCGAGAGCGTTCTCATCAACTGCCACTATCCGGTGACGAACAATTCGTTCGTGCTCCAGTACGGCGTCACCGTCAAGAAACCCGCCGGCATCGACGACGTGACGGCCGACAAACTGGCCGCGAAGTTCACCGAGGGCATCGCCGAGGGCTTCCTGCAGGACGTCGAGATCTGGAAGAACAAGACCAAGATCGACAATCCCCTGCTCTGCGACGAAGACGGTCCGGTCTACCAGCTGCGACGCTGGTACGACCAGTTCTACGTCGACGTCGCCGACGTCACCGACAAGATGACGCAGCGCTTCGAGTTCGAGGTCGACACCACCAAGGCCAACGAGGCCTGGCAGCACGAGGTCGACGAGAACCTGGCCCGGCAGAAGGCCGAACGTGAGGCCTCCGAGGGGTCCGAGAAGACGACTGCTGAGGGGTCCGAGAATACGACTGCCGAGGGGTCCGAGAAGACGACCGCCGAGGGGTCCGACAGCAGGGAAGCGCAGGTCTGATCATGAGTGCCTCGACCGAATGGGCCAAAGCTCCCGACTTCGCCGGGCAGCCTGCCCGGCTCGAGGCCATTCATGCGCAGACGGTGGCCGACAAGGCCAGCTACCTCGACGACGGCATGAACGAAGTCGAGTGCCGTACGTGCGGAACCTGTGTGCTGGTGCGCAAGAACAGCCTCGAGCACACGAGCGTCCAGTGGACGGACGACCCCGCGAAGACGTGCCCGACCTTCCGGGACGCCGCCGGGGAGGGAAAGTCCACCGCGCTCCGGGAAGGGTGCCCGCGGCTGTGGGACAGCATCGATCACGCGGTGATGGAGGGGTTCATCGACGTGCGAGATCGAGTCGAATAGTCGCCGGCGCCTGCGCGCCCGGGTAGATCGCCCGATGTGACATTCGTGCAGTCAGGAGCTGCACGAATGTCACATCGGGCGCTTACGCTGGAATGTGCCGTCGGACGCGGCGGCGTCAGCCGAACCACGGAGGCGTGCCATGACAGGCCGAATCGTGCACTTCGAGATCCCCTTCGACGACGGTGACCGCGCACGAGCGTTCTATCGCGACGCATTCGGGTGGGCCATCGCCGAGATCCCCGACATGGAATACAGCATGGTCACCACCGGACCCGTCGGCGAGAGCGGCATGCCCGACGAGCCCGGCTACATCAACGGCGGCATGATGCAGCGCGGGGAGGTCACCTCCCCCGTGGTCACCGTCGACGTCGAGAGCATCGAATCCGCCCTCGAACGGATCGAATCCCTCGGCGGGAAGACCGTCACCGGCAGAACATCCGTCGGGAACATGGGTTTCGCCGCGTACTTCACCGATTCCGAGGGCAACGTCGTCGGGCTGTGGGAGACCGCCCGCTGACCCGTGAGTACTTGTTAACCGCGGGCCGTTAAGAAGTACTCACGGGCGGCGCAGCCGCATTCTCGCGCTGCAGTTCGAGCGCGATGTCGATGAGCTGGTCTTCCTGGCCGCCGACGAGTTTGCGTTTGCCCGCGCGGACGAGGAGTTCGGCGGACGAGACGCCGTACCGCTCGGCCTGGCGTTCGGCGTGCTTGAGGAAGCTCGAATAGACGCCCGCGTACCCCATCATCAGGGCCTGCCGGTCGAGGAGGCATTCGGCGGGCATCGCGGGACGCACCACGTCCTCGGCGGCGTCGGCGATGGCGAAGAAGTCGATGCCCGTCTTGACACCGATCTTGTCGCACACCCCGACGATCGCCTCGACCGGCGCGTTTCCTGCGCCGGCACCGAATCGTCTTGTGCTGCCGTCGATCTGCTTGGCGCCCGCCCTGATCGCGGCGATCGAGTTGGCCACGCCGAGGCCGAGGTTCTCGTGACCGTGAAAGCCGACCTGCGCGTCGGAGCCGAGTTCCTGCACCAGCGCCTCGACGCGGTCCGACACCTGCTCGAGCACGAGGGCGCCCGCGGAGTCGACGACATACACGCACTGGCAGCCGGCGTCGGCCATGATGCGGGCCTGCTCGGCGAGCTTCTCCGGTGGGATGGAATGCGCCATCATCAGGAAGCCGACGGTCTCGAGTCCGCGGTCGCGGGCCAGCCCGAAGTGCTGGACGGACACGTCGGCCTCGGTGCAGTGCGTGGCGATGCGGCAGATCGACGCGCCGTTGTCCTGGGCGATGATGATGTCGTCCTTGATGCCGAGCCCGGGCAGCATCAGGAACGCGATCTTCGCGTTCTTCGCCGTGTCGACGGCAATCGAGATGAGTTCCTGCTCGGGCACCTTGGAGAACCCGTAGTTGAAGGAGGACCCACCGAGTCCGTCGCCGTGGGTCACCTCGATGACGGGGACCCCGGCGCCATCGAGGGCACCGACGATGGCCCGGACCTCGTCACCGGTGAACTGGTGCCGCTTGTGGTGCGAACCGTCCCGCAGGGAGGTGTCGGTGACGCGGATGTCCCAGCTGGGGTCGAAATGGACCATCGTGCTCATGCCTCCACACTCAGGAGCTTCTGGGCGATCTCCTCGCCCACCTTGGTTGCCGCCGCGGTCATGATGTCGAGGTTGCCCGCGTACGGCGGCAGGAAGTCGCCTGCACCCTCGACCTCGACGAACGTCGTGACCGTCGCCTGCCCGCCCGACACGACGCTCGGGTCGTCGAACTGGGGTTCGTTCAGTAGCCGGTAGCCGGGGACGTACTGCTGGATGTCCGCGACGACGCGGTGGATGGAATCGGTGATGGCGGCGCGGTCGGCGTCCTCGGGGATCGCGCAGAAGATCGTGTCGCGCATGATCATCGGCGGGTCGGCGGGGTTGAGGATGATGATGGCCTTGCCGCGCTGCGCTCCGCCGATGGTCTCGATGCCGCGGCTGGTGGTCTTGGTGAACTCGTCGATGTTGGCGCGGGTGCCCGGGCCCGCGGAGACGGACGCCACCGAAGCGACGATCTCGGCGTAGGGCACGTCGACGACGCGGGAGACGGCGTACACGATCGGGATCGTGGCCTGCCCGCCGCACGTGATCATGTTGACGTTGGGTGCGCCGAGGTGTTCGCGCAGGTTGGCGGGCGGGACCACGGCCGGTCCGACGGCGGCGGGGGTGAGATCGATGGCGCGGATTCCCGCGGCCTCATACCGTGGTGCGGCCTCACGGTGCACGTACGCCGACGTGGCCTCGAAGACGAGGTCGGGTTTCTCCGGCTGGTTCAGCAACCAGTCGACGCCCTCGGCGGACGTCTCCAGCCCCATCGTGCGGGCCCGTGCCAGGCCCTCGCTCTCGGGGTCGATCCCGATCATCCAGAGGGGTTCGAGCCACTCGGATCGCTGCAGCTTGTAGAGCAGGTCGGTGCTGATGTTGCCCGAGCCGACGATCGCCACACTTGCCTTGGTCATGAACAAACTCCTACTTGAACTGCAGGGATACGGTGCCGAGCCCACTGAACTCGGCGCGGAAGTGATCGCCCGGGTGCGCGTCGATGGCGCGGGTGCAGGAGCCGGGCAGCACGATATCGCCGGCCTTCAACCGCACGCCGAAGCTCTCGACCTTCTGCGCGAGCCAGGCGACGGCGGTCACCGGGTTGCCGAGCACCGCGTCGCTGCGGCCCTCGGCCTTGATCTCGCCGTTGCTCGTCAGGACCGCGTCGATCGCCTTGATGTCGATGTCCGCCGGCCGCACCCGGTTCTTGCCGAGCACGAAGCCGGCGGACGACGCGTTGTCGGCGATCGTGTCCGGCAGGGTGATCTTCCAGTCGGTGATCCGGCTGTCGATCAGTTCGATGGACGGCGCGAACGCCACGGTGGCGTCGAGGACGTCCTGTTCGGTGCAGCCTGCGCCGGGAAGGTCGGCGCCCAGCACGAACGCGACCTCCACCTCGACGCGCGGGAAGCAGAACCGGGCGGTGTCGACGGGCTGGTCCTCGAACACTTCCATGTCGGCGAGCAGGTGGCCGTAGTCGGGTTCGTCGACGCCCATCATCTGCTGCATGGCGAGGGAGGACAGGCCCACCTTGTGCCCGACGACCTTCGCGCCGTCCTGCAGCCGGCGGCGGATGTTGATGAGCTGGATCTCGTAGGCGTCGACGACGTCGATGTCGGGATGGTCCGCGGTCAAGGGGCCGATGGGAGCGCGGCCGCGTTCCGCGGTGTCGAGCTGATCCGCCAACTCGGTGCGTAGGTGCGTCGAGAGCATGGTGCGAGGCCTTCCCTGAAGTTCGTGTGCGTGCGCACGCCCACCGGTTTCCACTGCAACGTGTTTCGTTCTTCTTCGTTGGCGTCAGTAATACTTCCTGGCAGAAACGATGGACTGACAACCCCATCATTCTATAACGTGTTCTACATGAGCAAGCACGAATACGACATCGTGGTCGTCGGTAGCGGTGCCGGTGGAATGACCGCGGCCCTGACCGCGGCCCACAAGGGACTCAGCGTCGTCATCCTCGAAAAGGCAGCGCACTTCGGTGGCTCCACCGCGCGCTCCGGCGGTGGCGTCTGGATCCCGAACAACGAGGCGCTGATCGCCGCGGGCGTCGAGGACACCACCGACGCCGCGCGGACCTACCTCCACAGCATCATCGGCGACGTCGTCCCGAAGGACCGGATCGACGCCTACATCGACCGCGGCCCCGAGATGCTGTCGTTCGTGCTGAAGAACAGCCCGCTGAAACTGCAGTGGGTGCCCGAATACTCCGACTACTATCCGGAGGCGCCCGGCGGTCGGCTCGGCGGACGGTCCGTCGAGCCGACCCCGTTCGACGGCCGGAAACTCGGCGCCGACCTTGCGAAGCTCGAACCCGATTACGTCAAGGCCCCGTCGAATTTCGTGATCACCCAGGCGGATTACCGCTGGCTGAACCTGCTGATGCGCAACCCGCGCGGTCCGCTGCGGGCCGCCCGGGTCGGGCTCCGGTTCCTCGGCGCCAAACTCACCGGCAAACGCCTGCTCGTCCGCGGTCAGGCCCTCGTCGCCGGATTGCAGGCCGGACTGAAGGCCGCCGGCGTCCCGATCCTGCTCGACACCCCGCTCACCGACCTGTACGTGGAAGACGGTGTGGTCAAGGGCGTCAACGCCACGGTCGACGGACAGCCGCAGGTGTTCCGGGCGCGCCGCGGCGTGGTGATCGCGTCGGGCGGCTTCGAGCACAACGACGAGGCCCGCAAGAAGTACCAGCGGGCGCCGATCGGCACCGAGTGGACCGTCGGCGCGAAAGCCAACACGGGCGACGGCATCTGGGCCGGCGAAAAGCTCGGTGCCGCGCTCGATCTGATGGAGGACGCGTGGTGGGGGCCGTCCATCCCGCTCACCGGCGGACCGTGGTTCGCGCTGTCCGAGCGGAGCCTGCCCGGCTGCATCATGATCAACGAATCCGGCAAGCGCTTCGTCAACGAATCGGCACCGTACGTCGAGGCGACGCACGCGATGTACGGCGGCACGCACGGCCAGGGCGACGGGCCGGGCGAGAACGTCCCGTGCTGGCTCGTCCTCGACCAGCGGTACCGCGACCGGTACGCGTTCGCCGGCGTCACCCCGCGGTCTCCGTTTCCCGGTCGCTGGCTGAAGGCCGGTGTCATCGTCAAGGCCGGCACCGTCGCCGAACTGGCCGGGAAGATCGGCGTGCCCGTCGACGCACTCACCGAAACGGTCTCGCGCTTCAACACTTTCGCCCGGAACGGCAAGGACGAGGACTTCGGCCGCGGCGAGAGCGGATACGACCATTACTACGGGGATCCCCGCAACAAACCGAACCCGAGCCTCGGCGCGCTCGAGAAGGCGCCGTTCTTCGCCGTCAAGATGGTTCCGGGCGACCTCGGCACCAAGGGCGGGCTCCGCACCGACCGCAACGCCCGCGTGCTCCGGGCGGACGGCAGCACCATCGAGAACCTCTACGCGGTGGGCAATGCCAGCGGTCCGGTGATGGGCCACACCTACGCCGGCCCCGGCGCGACCATCGGTCCGGCGATGACGTTCGGCTACCTCGCGGTTCTCGATATCCTCGAGAAGTCCGCCCAGTCCGACTCGCCGACGTCACTGACCGGAGACGCCACCAATGCCCATTGATCCGAACATCGCCATCGGGGCCGAACTGCCCACCCAGGAGTTCTCCTGGACCAGTTCCGACGTCCAGCACTACCACCTCGCTCTCGGCGCCGGGTCGCGCCCGCTCGACGAGAGGGAGTTGCGCTACCTGACCGACGGGACACCGCAGGTGCTTCCGACGTTCGCCACGGTCGCGGCGAACTTCCACGCCACCGAGGCGCCGAGCGTGTCGTTCCCGGGAGTCGAGATCGACCTCGCCAAGGTCGTCCACGGCACCCAGGAAGTCACGGTGCACCGGCCGATTCCCCCGGAGGGCAAGGCCCGCACCACCACCCGCATCGCCGAGGTGTGGGACAAGGGCAAGGCCGCCGTCATCGTGCAGGAATCGGTGACCACCGACCTCGGCGGCACTCCCTTGTGGACCGGGCGGTCGTCCATCTTCGCCCGCGGCGAAGGCGGTTTCGGCGGTGAGCGCGGACCGTCCCAGTCCGTCGCGTTGCCCGACCGGCCCGCCGACGTCGAGGTCGACACCCCCGTCCTCCCGCAGCAGGCACTGATGTACCGGATGTGCGGTGACCGCAACCCCCTGCATTCCGACCCGAAGTTCGCGTCCGCCGCAGGGTTTCCCGCCCCGATCCTGCACGGCTTGTGCACCTACGGAATCGTGTGCAAGGCGGCCGTGGACGCGGTCCTCGACTCGGACGCAGCGCGGGTCGCGGGGTTCCGGGTCCGGTTCGCCGGCGTCGTGTTCCCCGGCGAGACACTGCACACGCGGATCTGGGAGGAAGAGGGCAGGCTCCTCATCTCGGCGACGGTCCCCCAGCGCGATCACGCCCCGGCCCTGGCCGACGTGGTCCTGACCCTGACCGAGGGGTGACAGTTACCGAAATTTGACCGAATTCGCCCAGTTCCGGCGGATATTCGCAATTTCCAGGCACGACGCCGCAACACTTTGTACGCTGTCCGTGACCTCATCGAGACGTGTCAACCGATGGTCGGGGCGGTTCCACGGCTCTTCACGATCAGTAGCGAACAAAGGGGGGACCTCGTGTCCCAGCGCAGACCTCTCCGTCCCGTGCGCCGTGCCGCCGTTGCCGGTGCTCTCGCGTTCTGTGCGACCGCTCTCGTCGCTCTTCCCGCGAATGCCGCACCGGTGGCGGGCAGTTCCGACAGCGGCAGCACCGGCGGCAGTTCGATGGGTTCGTCCGTCCTCCCGACGCCCATTCCCACTCCGACGGGGCTGGCCGCGCTCGCGGCCGCGACGACCCAGACGGGCAAGCCCTATCTGTGGGGTGGGACGGGTCCGGACGCGTGGGACTGCTCGGGTCTGGTGCAATGGGCATTCCGGCAGGCCGGGGTGAACCTGCCGCGCACCACCTGGGAGCAGGCCGAGGTCGGTGCCCACATTCCGCTGTGGGCGCTGGCTCCCGGCGACATCGTGGTGCTCAACGACGACGCGTCGCACATCGGCATCTACGCGGGCTTCGGTCAGGTCTTCAATGCGTACGGGCGCGGCGTGCCGGTGGGTCTGGCGCCGCTGTCGCAGTTCCACATCTACGACATCCGGCGGTTCTGACGGTCGCCGACGTACGGCCACACCGCGACGACGAACAGCACCACCACCGCGACCGGTCCGAGCAGGGCCGCCCACGCGGGCGCGTCCGGCAGTGCCGCCGCCAGCACGGCCACGGCGCCGGCGGCGACCGCTCCCAGCAGGAGCGTCGGGATTCCCCGGGCGGGGCCGACGTAGGCGACGAGCAGCAGTGCCGTCGCCGCGACGCCGGCAGCGGCCGCCGCGGGCGCGGACGCGTCGCCCAGGACGAGCGCGATGAGCGCCCCCTGCACCGCGAGCACCGCAACCCATCTCATCGGTGCGCTCCCGACAGCCTGCGGGCCCGGTCCGCGAGGGCCAGCGCCAGATCCAGTGCCGAATCGTCCTCCCACTCCACCACCGGGACCCCGAGGACACCCATGTTCCGGTACATGTTCCGGCGCTCGAGCCGCCACATCCGGCCGGTCATCGGATCGAGTTCGTGCTCGAACGGCGGACCGCGGAGGACGTCGACGGCCACGACGACGTGACCGCGCCTCCGCAACTCCAGCAGCGACAGCGCGAACCCGGTGTCCAGCATGGTGGAGAACGCGATGACCACCGCCCGCGGCGGCAACGCGACCCGCGGGACCAGCGTGCCCTCAGCCGCGCCGCCGGCGTCGAGGACGGTGTCGAGGATCCGGTAGAACTGCCTGCGCCCGATGTCGGCGCCGAGCCACCGCAGCCGGAGACCGTGGGCGACGACCCCGGCCCGATCGCCGCGTTGCAGGGCGGTCTGCACCACCTGCGTCGCCCCGCGGACGGTGCGGTGCAGACTCTCCGACGCCGGGCCGGGCGCCTGCGGGGTGGTGTCGAGTACGGCGACGACGTCCGCGGCGCGGTCCATGATCCGTTCGGTCACGTGCAGCCTGCCGCGACGGGCACTGACGGGCCAGTTGACGCTGCGCAGCGGATCTCCCGGGGCGTGCGGCCGGATGTCACCGAATTCGACTCCCGAACCGAATCGTCGGGTGCGGTGCGCGCCGATCCGGTCCGGAAGCGGGGCGTGCGGGAGTGGCGTCGGCATCGGCGGTGCGAGCGGAAAGATCCGCAGTTCCGTGACGGGAACCCGCGCCGTCGCGGTCAGCAGGCCGCCGCCCGCGCGCGCCGTGACGATCAGTGCGGGTTCGTATCGACCCCACCGGTCCGCGGACAGCAGGTACTCGCCGTCGCCGGTCTGCTCGACCCGGTAGCTGTCGGACGGCGCCGGTGTCACCGTCAGTTCCGCCGCGCCGCCGCACGTCGTCACGTCCACCGAGAACTGCACGGATTCGGATTCGAAGCACCGCACGGTGCCGCCCGAACTGTCGACCCGCACTCCGGTGGCCGGTCGCGGCAACCACGTCAGCGCACCGAGCGCGCCCAGCATCGGGGCGGCGAACACCATCAGTTCCCACCACCGCCCCACGACGCCCACGGTCAGTGCCACGGCCGCGCAGGTCGTCAGGGCGAGGGCCGCCGGCGACG
The DNA here is from genome assembly GCF_002300155.1 of Rhodococcus sp. ACS1. Classification (NCBI taxonomy): domain Bacteria; kingdom Bacillati; phylum Actinomycetota; class Actinomycetes; order Mycobacteriales; family Nocardiaceae; genus Rhodococcus; species Rhodococcus sp. ACS1. The sequence continues at coordinate 633,666 of NZ_NSDZ01000005.1, read as the reverse complement.
CCCGCCACGTCAGCGGGTGCTCCGTCATCGTTCCCTCGGCGTCATCGTGCCCTCGGCGCGGGGAGGCGGCGCAACAGTTCGGCGAGGACGTCGTCGCTGCGGATGCGGCGCACCCACATCTCCGGCCGCAGGCTGATGCGATGCGCGACGGCGGGAACGGCCAGCGCTTTGATGTCCTCGGGAATGACGAAGTCCCGGCCGGAGAGGAGGGCGCGTGCCCGCGCCAGTTGGACGAGGTCGAGTTCGGCGCGGGGACTGGCCCCGACCTCGACCTGCGGGTGGTGCCGGGTGGCGTTCGCGAGTGCGACGACGTACCCGAGGACGTCGTGATGAACACTGACCTGTTCGAGCGACTCCCGCATCGCCAGGAGGTCGGCGGCATCGACCACCTGCTCGACGACGACGGCGGCGGATCCCCTGTCGAGCCGGCGGCGCAGCATCTCGTGCTCGTCGGTCTCGGTGAGGTACCCCAGTCTCAGGCGGAGCGTGAACCGGTCCAGCTGCGCCTCGGGCAGCGGGTAGGTGCCCTCGTATTCGATGGGGTTGTCGGTGGCGAGCACGACGAAGGGTCGCGGCAGGATCCGGGTGGTGCCGTCCACGCTGACCTGCCCCTCGGCCATGGCCTCGAGCAGAGCGGCCTGGGTCTTGGGCGGGGTGCGGTTGATCTCGTCGGCCAGGAGCAGGTTGGTGAAGATCGGGCCCGGACGAAACTCGAAGCGTCCCGACGGCATGTCGTAGATGGTGGCGCCGAGCAGGTCGGCGGGCAGCAGGTCGGGGGTGAACTGGACGCGTGTGAAGTCGAGTCCGAGCGCGGCGGCGAAAGAGCGTGCCACCAACGTCTTTCCGAGTCCGGGCAGATCCTCGATGAGCACGTGTCCGCCCGCGAGCACAGCGAGCAGAATCGACGTGAGTTCGTCGTGCTTGCCGACCACCGCCCGTTCGACCTCCGCCAGCACGGCGTGGGCGCGCGCGGTGGTGACCTCGGCGGGCATCGTCACAGCTGCTCCAGTCGTTGCAGGATCCGGTCGAGGACGTCCCGGCCCGGACCGGGCTCCGTCCTGTCGACGCGCTGGACGCCGTCGGGATCGACCCACCGCCACAGGTCGCCGAAGAACACTTCACCCGCGGCGGCGGTGTCGGCGGGGTCGAGTCCCTGCCGCTGTCCGGTGGACTGCTGGAATTCGCGCGCCAGCAACGGACGCAGATGGTGATCCCAGTCGCCGCGGGTACCGTCCGCCCAACTGATCAACGATTCCGTCCGCGCCATCCAGCGGGCCGTCGCCTCGGCCCGTTCCGCTTCCAGACCCGACGTGTCGCCGTCGACGTCTGCCGGTGCCATCCGTCGCCGAATCTCGAAGAGCACCAGCGCCGTCACCGCTCCCGCGATCAGCACGGCAGCGCCGTACCGGCCCGCGGCCACCAGCGGGACCTCCACGGCCAGTACCACTCCGACCCCGATTACCGCGACGGCGAGCACGCGTCGCTCCCCAGGTCGGCGAGCACGCGCCGGAGCAGGTCCGCGGCCTCGTCGCGGTGCTGTTCGCCCATCGGATGCAGGCTGAACCGCGCCTCCGAGAACAGCCGCACCAGCGGCGCCGCCGCCTCGAAGCGCAGCGCTCCGAGTTGGACTGCGCGAGCCAGTACTTCGGACGGTGTGTCCGAATCCCGCGGCTCGGCGCCCGGCGCCCCGCGCAGCGCATCCTCCATGGCCGCGTAACTGGCGATGATGGCCTCACGCGGCGGCAGACTCGGGGCCACGACCACGGCGAGACCTTCCTCCGCCGCCCGGGCCAGCGACTGCGAGGCGGCCGGGCCGTCGGGGGAACTCGCCGCGGTCCAGGCGCCGACCCGAGCCCGGAGGGGGCGCCTGGCCACGGCGCCTAGGATCAGCAACGTCACCAGCATCGGCCCGACAATCGCTGCCGCGGTCCATAATTCCGCCAGGTCCTCGCGGGCCTCGGCAACCGTGTCGGGCGGCGGGACCGTCTCGCCGGGTACCACCTGGTCGGTGCGGTCGGCCCCCTCGTCGGCGGCCTGGGTCGTCGTCGGCCGCTGACGGCCCGGGGGTTCGTCGCCACGGACGGATCCGAGGAGGAACGCCGCGGCCACGAGAAGGGAGGCGAACACCGCCCACCCGACCACGTGCCGGCGCGAGACCGAGGACCCGGTGTTCCCGGTCGGCCCGACTGTCGGCGGGTCCGGGGCGACCCGTGGCCGGCCGCCGCGCACGGCCGACGCAAGCGCCACGGCCGCGGCGACGACGGCGATCGCCGAGAGCACGACCAACGCGCGCGTCGCCCCCGCACCCGGCTCCGCCGTCGTGGCGGGGGTGTCGGGTGCGGGGACCGCCCTGACCACAAGGGTGACCGTCACGACGGCCGCCAGCAGGGCGACCGTGTGGACGACCCTGCTCATCACCCGACGGTCCGGCATCCTCACTCCCGAGTTGCCCCTCCATCGTGACACGCGGGGACCGGGAAAATCACTCGTTCACCCCCGTGAACAGCGCAGCGACACGTACCTCCCGGTTCGATGTCACGACTCCGTATCCGCAGCAAAGTTCGGTATCTCCTCCGCATGATGACGGATTTGCGGCGGGACTCGATGGCGGACGCTGGAACGTGCCGACAGAGGCACTCCCCCGAACCGAAGGAAGTCGCGATGAGATTCATCATGATGAGCGAATGTGCAACCGAGCCCGGCACCACGCACCACCGGCGCTATCGGGACATGGTGGACGAAGCCGTCTTCGCCGAGGAGATGGGCTTCTACGGCTGGGGCACCTCCGAGCACCACTTCTTCAACGACATGTGCGTCACATCCGCGCCGGAATGTCTGTTCACCGCTGTCGCGATGCGCACGAACCGGATTCGTCTGCGGTACATGAGCCGGCTGACCTCCGTGATTCATCCGATCCTCGTCGCGGAGCAGACCGCGACCACCGACCTGCTGTCGGACGGCCGCGTCGAGCTGACCACCGCCCGGGGAAATACGTTGCTGCAGTTGGACGCGTTCGGCGTCTCCCTGGAGGAAACCCGCGACCGGTCCGAGGAGGCACTCGACCTCATCGTCCGGGCGTTGAGCGATGACACATTCAGCCACGACGGCCCGCACTGGGGCACGATCCCGGAGCGCCGGTTGAGCCCCAAGTCTCTGCAGGAGCCGCACCCGCCGCTGTACAAGATCGTCCAGAGTGTGGAGTCTGCCGCCGACGCCCGGCGCAAGGGCCTTGGCATGATCACCTCCGACGCCTACCTGGGCTGGGAGGTCCTGCAAGCGAACCTCGACGCCTACAACGCGGTGTCCGAGGACGAGGTCTCGCCCGTCGGCCGCTACGCGATCAAGTCGGCGGCCAGCAGCGTCATGTCGGCGCGATGCGCCAAGACAAACGACGAGGCACTCGCACACGCGGAGGCCGATCTGCTGAAGTTTGCGCAGATGATCATCAACGACGTCTACGTGCAACTCGCCGAACGGTCACCGGAGCAGTACGGCGAATTCTCCCGGATCGGGTTGCTGCGCAAGCACGCCGACGACGCGGACTGGCTGCGTACCTGCGGCCCGACCGTTCTGGTCGGCGATCCGCAGCACTGCGTCGAGCAGGTTCAGCGCACCGCCGACATGGGGGCGGACGAGATCGTGCTGCGCATCGACGGAGGCACCCACGACGAGCGGATGCAGTCGATCGAGAACTTCGGCAGGTACGTGATTCCGTACTTCGACAATCCCGCGGGTGTGGTCCGCACGGGGCCGGTCGGTCTGCTTCCCGGCGACCCGCGGCAGCGTCCGAGCTACGAGATCGACACCGCCGAAGAACTGGCGGGGTGAGCATGTCGACGTTCGATCGTGAGCAATTGGCCGACCTCCATTGCAGCGTGGTCCGTGCCATCGAGGATCGCGACCCGGCGTTGTTCGCGTCGCTGTACACCAGCGACGGCAGGTTGCTGACGCCCGACGGGCGATCTGTACACGGGCGCGACGCAATCGCCGAGGAGTTCGGCAACTGGCTGAGGGCGGGGCTCGTCACGCAGGCCGTCGAGAACGTCCAACTGACCATCGGCGACACCGTCGCTGTCGAGGAAGGCCGCGCGATCGGCGAGTTCGCCGCCGGATCCGAGGTGCACAGCAACTACCTCGTCGTCCACGTCCGGCAGGACGACGGATCGTGGTTGATGCACCGCGACATCTGGACTCACGTCGAAGCAGATGCGCCGGCGGAGGTGTCGTACTGATGGTGACGATCGAGGAATACGCGTCCTACGACGCCACCGGGCTGGCGGGCCTGGTGCGTTCGGGTGAGGTCAAGCCGGCGGAGATTCACGAGGCGGGGATCAAGGCAGTCGAACTCGCGAACGAGCGGCTGCATGCCACCGTGGAAGGGCCGTGGGATTCGCCGCTGGACGCCAGCACCGAGGGCGTGTTCGCCGGAGTTCCCTTCGTGCTCAAGGACCTCTGCTGCCACGCCGCCGGGGTACCGCTCCACCTGGGCAGCCGGGCGCTCGCGGCGGGGATCGTGCTCGATCACGACTCCGAACTGATGGCCCGGTTCCGTCGCGCCGGACTCGCCGCCGTCGGAAGCACGAAGATTCCCGAGTTCGCGTTGTGCCCCACCACCGAGCCCCTGTTCGGTGGTGCGGTCCACAACCCGTGGGATCCGACCAAGAGCCCCGGCGGATCCAGTGGCGGATCCGCAGCGCTGGTGGCGGCGGGAGCGGTCCCGATCGCGCACGCCAACGACGGTGCCGGGTCGATCCGCATTCCGGCCTGTCACACCGGCACCGTCGGCCTCAAACCGAGTCGTGGGCGGATCCCGATCGGTCCCGGCATGCAGGAGGCCTTCTACGGCAACGTGGTGGAGTTCGCCCTCACCCGGTCGGTGCGGGATGCGGCGGCGTTGCTCGATGCCGTGCACGGGAACCTTCCCGGGGAAAAGTACGGCGCGCCCGGTCCGGCCCGGCCGTACCGCGACGAGATGCGAGGACCACAATCGCCGCTACGCATCGCGGTATGCCTCGATTCGTGGAGCGACCGCCCGGTACACGGGGATGTCCGGCGCGTGTTGATGTCGACGATCGAGTTGCTGTCCGACCTCGGCCACGAGGTGGACGTCGTCACGCCCGCGTTGAAGTGGGAGGAGTTCCTCGACGCGCTGACCACCACGTTCTGCGCGGGAAGCGCAGCGGACGTAATACCGCTCGGCGAGGCGATCGGTGTCGGGTTGAGCCCGGACCACTTCGAGGCGACGACGATCGCGTGCGCCGAGGCCGGCCGCGCGTTGACACCGGTCGACCTCGCCCGCGCGTTCGCGACGAACAACCGGGTGAGCAGGCAGGTGGCGGCGTTCATGGCGGACTGGGACATCCTGGTCACACCGACCGCGATCACGCCGCCGGTCGATCTCGGGACGTTCGACGCGAACGACGCATCGTTCTCCGCGCAGGAGTGGGTGCGTCACGTCATCACACCGCATCCGATGTGCGCCTTGTACAACGTCACGGGTGCGCCGGCGATCAGCCTCCCGCTCGGCACCACGAGCGACGGCTTGCCTGTCGGCGTGCAATTCGGCGCCGACGTGTACCGGGAAGACCTCCTGCTCGGTCTCGCGGCGCAACTGGAGCAGGCGCGACCATGGGCCGAGCGTCGACCGGCGCTGCACGTGACGAATCTGAGCGAGGGGTCATGATCGTCGTCGTCACCACCGATGATGCACGTCGAGACGGAGTGATCCGACTCGACGACAGGGACAACTTCACGGAGTTGGCGGTCGACGCGGTCGGGCTGACGCGGGAAGCGGTGACCGCAGTCGCCGTGTCGACGGGAGCGGGCGCCGTGGACGGCGATCATCTCTGGATCGACGTCGACTTTCTCCGCGGCCGTGGGCGCGGAACCGACGAGTGGAACACCGCTCTCGCAGCGATGGTCGATTATGCCGCGGGAAAAGGGTGGACCGACTCCGGCAGCGGCCGGGTGCGCGCCCACATCCACTGGAAGTGAGTGGTCAGGTGGGAGATTGCCTCACCGGTGACAGTGGATCACGGCATTTCCGGATTCGCGGTCACCAGAGAGGCAATCTCCGACCGCCGGCGCAGACCGCATTTCGCGAGGACATGCGCGACGTGGGTATCCACGGTGCGCTTTCCGATGATCAACTGGGCCGCAATTTCCTTGTTCGTCATCCCGCGCGCCACGAGGCCGGCGATCTCCCGCTCCCGGTTCGTCAAGTGCTGCAGGACCGCAGATCTCGCATCCACCTCCGGAACCCGGCCGCCGCGATGGGCCGCCGCGGAGTCGGCGACGTCCGCACCGGGCAGTGTAGCGATCCATTCGATCCCGAGTGCGGCACCGCTCGCGGTGGCGTCTGCGACGTCGCGCTCGGCGAGATGAGCCCGGACTTTCGCGGCACAGGCGTCGCGGTGCTGCATCAACCGGTGCAATCCCATCACGGAGGAACCGCTTGCAGACCAGTACGCCTGCGTCGCACCGAGAATTCGTGCCGCCTCGAGGTATCTGCCGTCCTCCGCGGCCAGCCAGGCGAGCAGTTCGCCGATCAGCGCCATCCCGAGTTGGTCGTCGATGGTCGCCATTGCCGCCAGCGCGTGTTTCGCGATCGACGCGGCGTGTTCGTACGATCCCTGCAGGTAGGCGGCGAGGGCCTGAACCCATCGGGCGTACGAGATGCACCAGTGGTCACCGTTCTTCTCGCAGACCGCGATGCAGTCCCGGCAGCACTCCTCCGCGAGATCGAACTCTCGGTACAGGCAGTACGCCTCCCCCAGCTGATACGAGAACATGGCGGTGGCGAGTCCGTCGCCGCGTTGCCGCGCTTCCGAAATCGCGGTCCGGTACAGCTCGACACCCCCGTCGAAATCGTCTCGGAAGAAGTACACCGCACCCAGCATCGCTCTGCCGAAGGAGGCCGCTCGTGCGTCGTCCTGCTGCCGGGCCTGCGCGAGGCACTCCCGCAGGTGCTGTTCCGCACGATCGATTTCCCCGGTGATCAGCAGATTCCATCCCAGCGTCCACAGTGACCTGGCCTCGTGCGGTATGCCGAGGCGGTGCACGCGGTCCCACGCATGCTCCGACCACAGCCGGCCCTCCTTCAAATGCCCGCAACCGAGCCAGTAGAACCACAGATCGGCGACCATCGCGGCGCCTGTCCCACAGTGTTCGCTGGTTTCGAGCGCCCACTCGAAGGCGGCACGCATGTTCGCAATCTCTTCGGACACAGTCGAACTGGCGCGGTGTTGCTCCGGGCCGAACCAGTCGTGTTCCGAACTCTTCGCCAACGCCGAATAGAACCGCATGTGTCGGTCACGCAGATCCGCTTGTGGCGCAGCGAGTCCGAGGGACGCCGCCTCCCGCTCGAGCATCAACTGGCCGAATTCACGGATGGTGTCGAGCATCTGAAATCGGAGAAGGTGCCCCGCCTGCCTCCGCGACAGAATGGACTGCTGCACGAGACCGTCGACGGCATCGGCGATGTCACCGTCACCGCTCAGTGTGCAGACGCTGTGCACCGCGTCCAGCGAGGCCGAACCGACGAAGACGGAGAACTGGGCCCACAGGGATCTCTCGGCGGTACTGCACTGATCCCAGGTCCACTCGAGTAGCGTCCACAGACTGCGATGGCGCGGGTGCACGTCGCGGGGACCGCCACGGAGAAGCCCGAATCGATCGACCAGCCGGGTGCCGATGTCCTCGATCGACATCGTCCGTGTCCGCAGTGCGGCCAGCTCGATGGCCAGGGGCAGGCCGTCCAGTCTGTTGCACAGCTCGACGACGGAGCTTTCATCGAGGGTTCCCTGCCCACACCCGCCTACCGCCTGCGCGCGTTCCCGGAACAGCACGACGGCGTCGTTCTCGGCGTCCGAGTTACCGGAATGGGCGAACGGCGGGACCGTCAATACGAATTCGGCGCTGATGTCCAGGGAGGTTCGCGATGTCGCGAGGATCTTCACGTTGGGGCACTGTGCCAGCACGCTCGCCGAGATGTCCCCGATCTCGGTAGTGAGGGTGTCGCAGTTGTCGAATATCAGCAGGGTGTTCTTGTCGCCGAGTTGCTCGGCCAGGGACAATACCGTGCCGGGCCCCGGTATCGAGTCCTGGATCGCCTGTTGGACGAATCTGCCGTCCTGGACGTAGTTGAAGTCGGTCAGCCACACCCCGTCGCGGAACGCCCGCTGCAATCCGAGGGCCGCGGATTTCACGAGCCGTGACTTGCCCACGCCCCCGATACCGGTCAACGTCAGCAATCGTGCCCGCCGCAACAGTTCTCGAATCTCGCGAAGTTCGTGATTCCGGCCGACGAAGCTCGTCACGTCGGCGGAGATGTTGTGTCGGCGCAGCGGTGATTTCCCGGCGTCTTTCTTACGGGTGTCGCGGGACGGCGCCGCGGCGGGCCGTGGTGTGACGCCGAGCATGCTGGGCGTCGCCATCTCGTCGACCGGCAGTCCGTGGCGCCGTTGAATATTCCGCAGTTCGTCACCGAACTCCGTCGCCGACGCGGGACGATCCTCCGGTTTCTGCGCCATGGCACGCTCGATCACGGCGGCGACGTCGGGGGGTATGTCGTACTCGCGCAGGGGCGGAATCGGTTCATTCGTAATACGCAGGAACTGCGCGACGAGGTCCTCTCCGCTGCGTCGTTCGAACGCGGCATGGCCGGTTACCGCGCTGAAGAGCGTCGCTCCGAGACCGTAGACATCGGATGCGGCACTGGCCGGCTGCCCGCGGAGCACTTCAGGCGCGGCGAATGCCGGTGACCCGAGAACGACGCCGGCGGCGGTCCGGAATCCGCCGGTGATCCGTGCGATCCCGAAGTCGGTCAGCTCAGGTTCGCCGTACTCGGTCAGCAGGATATTCCCCGGCTTGACGTCGCGATGCAGAATGTCGATGCGGTGTGCGGCGGTGAGCGCACCCGCAATCTTCACGCCCAGCCGGAGCGCGTCGGTCCATCCGATCGGGCCGTGCCTGCGGATGTGTGTCTCCAGCGATTCCTGCTGGTGATAGGGCATCACGAGGTAGGGCCGGCCGCTTTCGGTTGCTCCCGCGTGGAGGATCGTGACGATATTCGGGTGTCCGGACAGTCGACCCATCGCGTGCTGTTCCTCGATGAACCGTTCGAAACTTTCTTCGTCGAGATCCGCGGTCAGAATCTTTACTGCAACTGTGCGTTCGAGTGGCGTCTGCTCACAGCGGTAGACGACTCCGAAGCCGCCACGTGCGATCTCCCGCGCATTGCAGAAACCGTCGGCAGCGAGTTCGGCGGCGATATCGACCGCCGATCCGCGCTGAGTGGCCAGCGGGTCGACGTCATCCATTGGCCATATCCGTCCCCTGCTCGGCGAAGGTGTGCATCGGTCGGCGATCCCGGTCATTCGAGTTTATTCCTGCTCGGGAACGATCGACTGGATTCGATATCGGCGCCGGTCAGTTCAGCTCGTCCGCGCGAGGAGCCCCTCGTCGAGGACCCAGCCGGGCAGGTAGAGCACGACGTCGAAGCCCGCGTGGCGGAGGTACTCGACGACGGCGCCCCGCAGTCGGTGACGCAGAGCCGGCGGGCCGTCCACCGCGATCAGCGCGCCGGACGCCACACCCACCCGTCTCGCGTCCGCGATCAGGCCGGCCAGCAGCCGCGGCGAATTCGGGAAGGGAACCGCCCGGCCGTCGAGGGGACGGTACGGGCCGGTCGGTACCGAAGCCGTCGTGTCGATGCGCAGAAGCGGCAGCGGGGTTCTCCCCGCCTCGTCGGGCTCGAGCCTGCCGGTTTCCAGCGCCGCCTCACGCAGGTTGTCCGCGTCCAGGAGGTGCGGATAGCGGTCGCAGACCGCACCGGTCGAGGTGAACACCGGATCGGTGTGGCGGCCCACGACGAACACTGCGATTCGACGCGCAGCGGACACCTGACTAGGCATGGCGCACCGCCGCGAATGTGCTGCGAAAGAACAACAGGGGCGACCGGTCGACACCGTTCGAGATACGGCGCAGCGCCAGCAGTACGAGGAAGTGGTCGCCGGCGGGGATGGCCTCCGACACCGTGGCCTCGAACCATGCGGACGCATCGTCGATGACGACCGCCCCCGAGGCGGTCACGCGGTAACCGACCGAGTCGAAGCGCCGGTCCGCCTCCTTCGCGGACAGTTGCACCCCGCACGCGCCCTGAGACTCGGCCAGGATGCTCGCGCCGATCGCCTCCGCCCGGGCGATCAGCGGCCAGGTGGCAGATTCGTTGCGGATGGACACGACCATCAGCGGCGGGTCGAGCGAGACGTTGGTGAATGAACTCACCGCCATGCCGACGGGTTCACCGTCCACCATGGCACCGAGCGCGAGAACCCCGCTCGGGATCCGTCCGAAGAAGGTTCGCAGGGTCCGTTGGACGAATGGCTCGGAGATCGTCGTCATGGCGATGCACTCCCGTGGGATCGGTTCAGGCTGGCACTTCACATCCTCGGACGCCGCCGCCGGTCTGCCATCGGTCGTTGTACGTATCCGGCTACGGATTCGCGCGCTCGGACCGCCGGATACATGTGCGCCGAACTCCGAACTCCGCATGCGATCCGCACGATGACGGATTCCCCTCGGGGTTCGTCGTCGGCACGCTGAGACGCCGAAGCACACCCAACCAGAGAGGTTTCACGCGATGAACGCAATCTGTGCCGAACCGACGAGTGCGGAGGCCGGCGCCTTCGCCTGTGCCCTGGGGGGCTTCGCCGATCTCCGCCTCGGGGCAGCACTCGTACTGATCGGGATTCTTGCCTTCATCGCGAGTGGGGTGGCGATCGTGCTGCCACCTGCTCCGGCGCGCACACCGATCGCGGAATGAGGGAGATCGCAATGTCCCGGCAACCGACAGGAAGAACACAGCTGAACGCCGTCTTCGATGCGGTCGATGCTCTGCGCGACGACATGGTCTCCGTGCTGTCCGACGTGATCGCGATTCCCAGCGTCAATCCCAAATATCCCGGTCAGGTGTATGACGCCGTCGTCGGTGAAGAGGGGCATGTCAGTGAGGTGCTCGCCGAGATCTACCAGGATGCCGGTGCGGACGTCGAAAGATGGGCGGTCGAGCCGGGGCGGACGAATGCGGTCGGCACGATCTCCGGCAGCGGCGGCCCCGGTCGGTCCCTCATTTTCAACGGTCACGTCGACGTCGTTCCGCCGGGCAACTCCGACCGGTGGGAATCGGGAACGCCGTTCTCCGGCCGAATCGACGACGACCGCATCTGGGGCCGCGGTGCGAGCGACATGAAAGCCGGGTTGGTGGCGCAGGCCTTCGCGGTGAAAGCTCTTACCCGCGCCGGAGTTCGATTACAGGGTGACCTGATCATCCAAGCCGTGGTCGGGGAGGAGGTGATGGACCACGAGTGCGGAATCTCGTCCACCCTGGAGCGTGGCTACCGTGCGGACGCCGCGGTGGTCGCGGAACCGAGTGGCCCGACCCGGCTCGGCGTCATTCCGGTCAGTCCCGGTCTGCTGTGGTTCTCGGTCACGGTCGGCGGCAAGACCACCCACTCCTCGATGCGCGGGCAGACCATCCGCGCGGGCGGCGGCGGGTCCAGCGTGGGCGTGAACGCCATCGACAAAGGTTTCCTCGTCTACCAGGCCATTCAGCGTCTCGAGGAGGAGTGGGCGTTCACGAAAACCCATCCGTTGTTCGCTCCGGGACACTTCACCATCCATCCGGGAGTCGTCGCCGGGGGACCTCACGGTGTCCAGGTGCCGTTCTTCTTGTCGGAGTCGATGACCACCGAGTACTGCGTCTGGTATCCACCGCAGGACGACCCGGAGGACGTCAAACGCGAGATCGAAGCCCAGATCGAAGCGATCGCGCAGACCGACGGCTGGCTGCGGGACCACCCGCCCACAGTCGAGTGGAAGCTCAACTGGCCCGCCAACGATCCCGGCGAGGCCGCCGTCGACATCACCGCGGCGGTCTCGGCCGCCCACGTCGCCGCCGCGGGCGACACCCCCTACGCCGGCCCGGCGACGGTCACCGGATTCTGCGCCGTGGAGGACTGCTCCTTCCTCACTCGCGCAGGTGTCCCGGCCATCAGCTACGGCCCCGGTGATCTCCGGGTCTCGCACGCGGACGACGAGTACTGCCTGCTCGACGAGGTGCACACAGCCGCGCGAACCTATGCGGCGCTCGCGCTGGACTGGTGTGCACCGGCCACCAGCTGATCGATCGGAACGGCCGGGGCCGCGGCCGAGACCCGGACACCTGACGCCCACTTCTCGAAGGAATCCACGATGTATCTCACCCAATCACTGCACCGCGCGCTTCAGCAGGAGCCCGACCGCATCGCCACGATCTTCGGGGACCGGGTCCGCACGGTCGCCGAGTCGGTCGATCGGATCGCCCGACTCGGCGGGGCGTTGCGGTCACTCGGAGTCCAGGCCGGCGACCGCGTCGCATTTCTCGGTCTGAACTCCGATCGCTACCACGAGTATCTGTTCGCGGTGCCGTGGATCGGGGGCGTGGTCAACCCGGTCAACATCCGGTGGAGCCCCGCCGAGATCGCCTACTCCCTGACCGACTCGGGCACACGTGTCCTGCTGGTCGACGAGGCTTTCGCGAAAATCGTTCCAGCGCTTCGAGATCAGGTCGAACACTTGCAGATCGCCATCTTCGCCGGGGAGGGCGAAGTCCCGGACACGGCATTCGGATACGAGGACCTGATCGCGGGCAGCGAGGCGGTGGAGGACACGCGGACCGGCGGCGACGCACTGCTGGGCCTGTTCTACACGGGCGGAACAACCGGGCACCCGAAGGGCGTCATGGTGAGCCACGACAACCTCGTCACGTCGGGGCTCGGATCCCTGGCGACCGGCCAGGTGGTCACACACGGCGGGCGGATACTGCACGCCGCCCCGATGTTCCACATGGCCGACATCGCGATGTGGACGATCGGCAATCTCGCCGGTTCCACGCACGTCATCATCCCGACGTTCACCTCCGCCGCCACCCTGAACGCCATCTCCGAACACCACATCACGGATGCATTACTGGTACCGACCATGATCCAGATGCTCGTGGACGACCCGTCCGGGGCCGACATCGACCTCACCAGCGTCGAGCACTTCGTCTACGGCGCCTCACCGATCTCCGAAGCACTACTCGACGGTGCCCGCGCACTCTTTCCCACCGCCCGATTCACCCAGGCATACGGCATGACCGAACTCTCGCCGATCACCACCCTGCTCGCACCGTCCGACCACGACGACCCGGCCTTGACACGCGCAACGGGACGCGCGGTCGCCCACGCTGAGGTACGCATCGTCGACCCCGAGGGCAACGAGGTGCCCCGGGGAACGATCGGCGAAGTCGTCGCGCGCGGCGACCACGTCATGCGCGGGTACTGGAACAAACCCGAGGCCACCGCCGACGCTGTGCGGGACGGTTGGATGCACACTGGCGACGGCGGATACATGGACGACCGCGGATACGTCTTCGTCGTCGACCGTCTCAAGGACATGATCATCACCGGGGGTGAGAACGTCTACTCGGTCGAGGTGGAAAACGCGTTGGCCGAGCACCCCGCGGTGGCCGGATGTGCGGTGATCGGCGTGCCCGACACCCGCTGGGGCGAGCGGGTGCATGCCGTCGTGGTGGTTCACCCCGGCGAAAAGGCGAGCCCGGACGGATTGCGGGAGCACTGCCGGGAACGAATCGCGAGCTACAAGGTGCCCCGCTCCATCGAATTCGTCGACGCACTACCGATGTCCGGGGCAGGCAAGATCCTCAAACGGGAACTGCGCACGCCGCACTGGGAGAATACGCGGGTGCCCGGATGAGCATTCCGGCCCCTGCGGCAAATCGACGGGTACGATCTGGTCTGTGAACCTGCCGGCGGCTATCTGGTGGCCCTATCGCTGACGGCCACCCGCGTCACCGTGCCGGCCGGCGCCCGCACGGTGATCCAGCAGGCTCATCCGTCGGGGCACCGATTGCAGCGCAGCACGTTCCGGACGCACCCATCGACGAAGGAGAGTTACTTGACCATGTCCCCGGCAACCGGAGCCGAACTGGCTCGTTCATTGGAGCCTCTGGGGGTTGCGGTCCCCTCGGCCGTTCCCACGCATTGGTACAACCTGGCGGCGGATCTTCCGGAACCCGTTCCGCCGCATCTACATCCGGGCACCCGCGAGCCGCTGGGACCGGAGGACCTGGCGCCGCTGTTTCCGGCGAGCCTGATCGAGCAGGAGGTCGCGACCGACCGCTACATCGAGATCCCCGAGACGGTTCGGGAGATCTACGGCATGTGGCGCCCGTCGCCGCTGGTGCGGGCGCATCGGCTCGAGCGGGTGCTCGGCACCCCGGCACGGATCTTTTACAAGTACGAGGGTGTGAGCCCGGTCGGCTCGCACAAGCCGAATACGGCTGTCGCGCAGGCCTACTACAACGCCCTCGAGGGCACCACCAAGCTCACCACCGAGACCGGCGCCGGCCAGTGGGGCGCGTCGTTGTCGTTCGCCGGTGCGCTGCTCGGTCTCGACGTCGAGGTGTGGCAGGTTCGCGCGTCCTACGACGCGAAGCCGTACCGCCGACTCCAGATGGAGGCGTACGGCGGCATCTGCCATCCGTCGCCGTCCGACCTCACCGAGGCGGGACGGGCGATTCTCGCCGAGCACCCCGACACGACGGGTTCGCTGGGCATGGCGATCAGCGAGGCCGTCGAGGTTGCCGCCAAAGACCCGCGCGCACACTACTCACTGGGCAGCGTCCTCAACCACGTCATGCTCCACCAGACCGTGATCGGCCAGGAAGCGATGGCCCAGCTGGAGGAGGCGGGCGAGCCGGTCGCGCACACGGTATTCGGTTGCGCCGGCGGCGGTTCCAACCTTGCCGGCCTGACGTTCCCGTTCCTCGGCCGCAACTTGCGCGAGGGCACCACCACCCGCCTCGTCGCGTGTGAGCCGGCGGCCTGCCCGTCGCTCACACAGGGCGAGTACCGCTACGACTTCGGAGACGTCGCGGGTCTGACTCCACTGTTGAAGATGTACACGCTGGGCAACGACTTCGTTCCGCCTGCAATCCACGCGGGCGGTCTGCGGTACCACGGCATGTCGCCGATGGTCTCGCACGCCGTCGCCCTCGGACTGATGGAGGCGACCGCGATCGAGCAGGATGACGCACTCACCGCGGGCCTGCTCTTCGCCCGCGCCGAAGGCATCATCCCCGCGCCGGAATCCACGCACGGTGTCGCCGCGGCCGTCGCGCACGCCCGCACGGTCACCGAACCGGAGGTCGTGGTCATCGGACTGTCCGGCAACGGCCAGCTGGACCTCCCCGCGTACAGCCGGTACGTCTGATCGATGTGCCGAGGCAGATCCACGTACGGGTCTGCCTCGGCGGTCACCGGCGCAGCGTCGACAACCGGCTCACCAGGCGGTCGACGTCGAGGGTGCCCGCGAGTCCGCTGAACATGCCCTCCCATGGCGCGTCCGCCACCACGGTCAGCGCGGTGCCGCGGTCGTACAGCACGTCGACGACGTTCGCGAACCGTCGCACGGTGTCCGTGGCGGCCTCCCGCAGCCGGGGCACACCGGTCATCACCCAGCAGCCGAACCGCTCGGACAGGTCGAGGTAGTCGGCGGGCGCGGTCGGGGTGCCGCACAGCGCCGCGAACTCGAACCAGACCGCCCGGTCGCGTACCGCCGCTGCCGTCACGGTCCGCGTGCCGACGGTCAGGGCGACCCGCTCGGACGGGGCCGGAACCTCGACTTCGGACGCATTGACGAAGCGGCCGGCGGCGAATCCGGCGTCCGGCGCTCCCGCGGTGCGGTAGTCGACGGGTCCGGCCACCCTCAGGACGGTCAGATTCCGTTCCAGCACGGTGATCGTCGGCTCGAACAGGTGATGGAACAGTGGGTTGGGCAGCAGTCCTTCGGGCGGATAGTTCGACGTCGCCACCAGCGTGATGCCGCGGGCGAACAGCGCCTTCAGCAGCCGCGCCACCAGCATCGCGTCCCCGACGTCGTGGAGGTGGAACTCGTCGAAGCACAGCAACCGGACGTCGCCGAGCGCCGCGTCGATCGCGAGGTCGATGGACCCCAGCGCGTGCGCGTCGGCGTGGAGGCGGCGGAAGAACGAGTGAAAGTGCACGCGCCGTTTCGGGACCTCGGAAGCCGCGTGGAAGCGATCCATCAGCCAGGTTTTGCCACGTCCGACGGGCCCCCACAGGTACACGCCGCGAACCCCGGGTCTCCCCTGCGCCAGGCCGTCGGCGGTCTCGTCCAGGACTGCCGCGGCCGGGCGCTGCGCGTCGTCCAGCAGAACCTCTACATTCACGGAAGGAGACACTACGAACGGGGAGTCTCGGGCGACAAGCAGATGTGAGGAGGGAGACTGTGCGGCGCGACGGCCCGAAGGAGGCAAGTGAGGCGACGAGAAGCCCGCATTTCTGCGAAGATCGTGACGTGAACCCCCAGTACCTCAGCCGTCTCCCCGACAGCGGTTTCGACCGCGTCGACGCACTCCTCGCGCCCGTGGACAGCGACCTCGCGGCGGCGTTTCCGGGTGATCGGCAGCAACCGCAGCCCATCCACACCGTCTACGTGAGCGCGGCGGACGCCGGCCCGGACACCCCGAGGGTGTGGGGTGAGCAGGCTGTCGAACTGCTGGACAGGTACACCGAGGCACTGTCCGAAATCGGCACGACCGGTGCACTTCCCGACGTGCGCGCGACGCTCGAGCGCAGTCCGATCCAGGATCTGCGGATCGACTTCGAGGACGGCTACGGCTGGCGGAGCGACGACGTCGAGGACGCGGCCGCACTGGAGACGGGTCGCACGCTGCGACAGCTGTCGTCCGACCTGTCCGGACCGCGGTCCCTGGGGATCCGCGCGAAGGGCCTGGCGCCGCACGAGCGCCGCCGCGGGATCCGCACGCTCGAACTCGTCCTCGAAGGCGCGGGTGGGGTTCCCGACGGCTTCGTGTTCACCGTGCCGAAACTGCGTGCAGCCCAGCAGGTCACCGCCGTCGTCGCGTTGTGCGAGGAACTGGAGAGCGCGTACGGGCTTCCTGACGGGTCGCTGCGCTTCGAGTTGCAGATCGAGAGCCCGCAGGCCGTCCTCGGGCCGGACGGCACCGTGACCGTCGCGAAGGCGATCCAGCTCGCCGAGGGACGCTGCACCGGATTACACTACGGCACTTACGACTACAGCGCGGCCTGCGGAATCGCCTCCCGGTTCCAGTCGCTCGAGCACCCGGTGGCCGACCACGCCAAGTCCGTGATGCTGGTGGCGGCGGCCCAAACCGGGGTGTGGGTGTGCGACGGATCCACCCAGGTGGTCCCGCAGGGCAGCGACGAGGAGATCCGCGCGGCGCTGGCCCGGCACTACCGGCTCGTCACCCGTTCGCTCGAACGCGGGTACTACCAGGGGTGGGACATGCATCCCGGGCATCTGATCACCCGCTGGCTCGCGACGTTCGACTTCTACCGCGACGCCCTGCCCGCCGCGGCCACCCGCCTGCAGGCCTACCTCGACCGCCAGGGCGGCGGGGTGATGGACGAACCGGCCACCGCGCAGGCCCTCGCGACGGTGGTGCTGCGGGGGCTGGCGTGCGGAGCGTTCGACGAGGACGCGGTCCGCGCGCAGGCCCCCGGATGCACGGTGGACACGCTCCGCGACCTCCTCACCCGGGCGGTGGTCCCGGAGAGCTGACCGCCTCCCCGCCCACGAGGACCACCCGCACCACCCCCTCCGAGGTCCTACACTTGGCCCACGCCCGATCAGGAGGTACCAGCGCCCGTGACCCCGAACGCCTTGACCCCGCCCAGCTTCCGGAGTCTGCCGGACCTGGCCGTACGCACACTCGGCGGCGCCGTCGTGTGGGCCAACGACGAGCTGTTCGCCGAGCGGGAGAACCTCATCCGCCCGACGGCCGCCGTGTACCAGCCGGCGACGTTCGGGCACAAGGGTCAGGTGTACGACGGCTGGGAGACCCGCCGCCGCCGGGTGGCGGGCACGGACGAGGCGATCGTCCGGCTCGGGGTTCCCGGTGTGGTGCGCGGCGTCGTGGTCGACACCGCCTGGTTCAAGGGCAACTACCCACCGGAGATCTCCGTGCAGGCCGCGTCCGTCGACGGCTACCCGTCCGCCGACGAACTGGTCGCCGCCGACTGGACCACGATCGTCGAGCGCAGCCCCGTCCAGGGTGACACCGAGAATCCGTTCGCGGTCGACTCCGGCGCTCGGTGGACGCACGTGAAGCTCACGATGCACCCGGACGGCGGTGTCGCCCGGCTCCGGGTGCACGGCGAGGGCCGTCCCGACCCCCGTTTCCTCGACGCGGGCCCCGTCGATCTCGCGGCGCTCGAGAACGGCGCCCGAGTCACGTCCTGTTCCAACATGTTCTACGGGTCGCCGCAGAACATGCTGCTCCCCGGTCTCGCCCGGGTGATGGGCGACGGCTGGGAGACGTCCCGCCGCCGCGACGACGGCAACGACTGGGTCGAGATCCGGCTCGCCGCCCAGGGCACGGTGTCGCTGGCCGAGCTCGACACCTCCTACTTCCTCGGCAATGCCCCCGGTGAGGCGAGCCTGCTCGGCCGGGACGGCGACGGCGAGTGGACGGATCTGCTTCCGCGGACGCGCCTGCAGCCCGACACGAGGCACCGCTTCGTCATCGACAGCGACCGGCCCGTCACGGAGGCCCGGCTCGACATCTTCCCGGACGGCGGCATGGCGCGGTTGCGGTTGTGGGGTTCCCTGACCGACGCGGGACGGGCAGGGTTGACGGCATGACTCACGGTTTCGATGACAGCTATCCCCGTGACCTGGTCGGATACGGGCAGCACCCGCCCGATCCGCAGTGGCCGGGCGGCGCGAAGATCGCTGTCCAGTTCGTCCTCAACTACGAGGAGGGCGCCGAGAACAACGTCCTCCACGGCGACGACGCGTCGGAGACGTTCCTGTCGGAGATGGTCGGTGCGCAGCCGTTCCCGAACCGGCACATGAGCATGGAATCGATCTACGAATACGGTTCCCGCGCCGGGCTCTGGCGGGTGCTCCGGGCGTTCGAGCGGCGCGGACTGCCGCTCACGATCTTCGCGGTGGCCAAGGCCATGCAGCGGAACCCGGAGGCCGTCAGCGCCTTTCGCGAACTCGGTCACGAGATCGCCTGCCACGGCCTGTGGTGGAAGTCGTACCAGCTGTCCGACGAGGACGCCGAACGCAGGGACCTGGCCGAGGCGGTGGAGATCCTGCGGGACCTCACCGGCGAAGCCCCGCTGGGCTGGTACACCGGCCGCGACTCCCCGCTCACCCGGAAGCTGGTGGTCGAGCACGGCGGCTTCGAGTACGACTCCGACTCGTACGCCGACGACCTGCCCTACTGGGTGAAGGTCGACGCCCCCGGGAAGGGCCTCGTCGACCACCTGGTGGTGCCGTACACCCTCGACACCAACGACATGCGGTTCGCGTCGCCCGGCGGTTTCCCGAGCGGCGAGCAGTTCTTCGCGCACCTGCGGGACGCCTTCGACGTCCTGTACGCGGAGGGCACGGCCGGGGCGCCGAAGATGCTGTCCGTGGGTCTGCACTGCCGCATCGTCGGCAGGCCCGCCCGCACCGCGGCGCTGGAGCGTTTCCTCGACCACGTGCAGTCCCACGACGACGTGTGGGTCGCCCGGCGCATCGAGATCGCCCGCCACTGGCGCGCCGTCCACCCCGCCTGAGGACGGACCGATGCCCCCGCGAAGACCGTCCTTGCTGGTCACGAACCTGGCCAACCGGGATCCCGGCAGCTCGCAGACCGTGATCCTGGAGGAACTGCGCCGGGTGATCCTCAGCGGCGGCGCCCCGCCGGGCACCCCGATCCCGGTGGACGAGGTGGCCGAGCACTTCGGTGTCAGCCGCATCCCGATCCGGGAGTCGCTGAAGACGCTGATCGGCGAGGGTCTCGTCGATCACCGGGCCAATGCCGGATACACGGTTGCCCGGCTGACCGTCGACGAACTCGAGGAGCTCTACCTGGTGCGGGGCGTCCTCGAGTCGGCGGCGCACTCGGTGGCCATCACCCTGGCCGACGACGCCGACGACACGAGGGCCCGGGAGACGTACGCGGCGCTCGACCGCTCGGTTCTCGAGGACGACCTGACCGCGTATCACCGGGAGAGCCGCAACTTCCACCTCGCCCTGGCGTCGCCGTGCCGGATGCAGCGGCTGCTGCACATGTTCGAGGCGGCGTGGAACATCACCGAGCCGGTGCAGCCGATGTCGCAGGTCGACACCCCGGAGCGGCTGCGGCTGCACCTCGGGCACCGCGACATGCTCGCGGCGTTCCTCGCCCGGGACGCCGCCGCGCTGAAGGCGGCCACCGATCGGCACAACGAACAACTCGACACGGTGATCGCCGCCCTGCCCACGGACACCGGGATCTTCCGGGACACGCCCGGGTAGGCCGTGCGGCAAGATATATTCTCGGCCCGATCGGGCGCCCGCGAGAATATATCTTCGCCGTCACAGTCAGGAAATATCCGAAAACTACTTTTGCTCCCAGCGCTTCGGTGGTGTGCTTTTCACCGAGGCACCCTCACGTCGAAGCAGTCGTCTCCGGACTGCACCAGGGAGCAAAACGATGACTCAGACAGCGCCCTCCTCCTCCGAAGGGGAAACCGTCCCCGGTGCACACCTGGCCGGCGCCGGGCTGATCAAACCCGGCTACCACCCGCGACTGACCAACGACGACCTCGCGCCGCTGAAGACCCAGTCGTGGTCGTCGTACAACATCTTCGCGTTCTGGATGTCCGACGTGCACAGCGTCGGCGGGTACGTCACCGCGGGCAGCCTCTTCGCGCTCGGGCTGACCAGCTGGCAGGTCCTCGTCGCCCTCGTGGTCGGCATCGCGATCGTCAACGTGTTCGCGAACCTGGTGGCCAAACCCAGCCAGGTCACCGGTGTCCCCTACCCGGTCATGTGCCGCAGCGCCTTCGGCGTCCTGGGCGCGAACGTCCCGGCCGTCATCCGCGGCCTCATCGCGGTCGCCTGGTACGGAATCCAGACCTACCTGGCGTCGCACGCGTTCGTGATCCTCGGCCTGAAGATCTGGCCGGGCCTGGCGCCCTGGGCGGACGTGCACGAGCACGGATTCCTCGGCCTGTCGGCGCTCGGCTGGGCCGGGTTCATGACGATGTGGGTGCTGCAGGCGCTGGTCTTCTGGCGCGGCATGGAAAGCATCCGCAAGTTCATCGACTTCTGCGGCCCCGCCGTCTACGTCGTGATGTTGATGCTCGCCATCTACCTGATCAGCGAAGCCGGCTGGTCGAACATCAGCCTGAACCTCGGCGAGGTGAACTACACCGGCTGGTCGGCGGTGCCCGTGGTGCTGGGTGCGATCGCCCTTGTCGTGTCGTACTTCTCGGGCCCGATGCTCAACTTCGGCGACTTCTCCCGGTACGGAAAGACGTTCGCCGCGGTCAAGCGCGGCAACTTCCTCGGCCTCCCGGTGAACTTCCTGTTCTTCTCGATCCTCACCGTCGTCACCGCGTCGGCGACCCTGCCCGTGTACGGCCGCCTGATCACCGATCCGGTCGAGACGGTCGCGCAGATGGACAACCTGTTCGCCGTCGTCCTCGGGCTGCTCACCTTCATCGTCGCCACCATCGGTATCAACATCGTCGCCAACTTCGTGTCCCCGGCCTTCGACTTCTCGCACGTCAGCCCGCAGCGCATCAGCTGGCGCACGGGCGGAATGATCGCCGCCGTCGGATCCGTCCTGATCACCCCGTGGAACCTGTACAACAACCCGGAGGTGATCCACTACACGCTCGAGACGCTCGGCGCCTTCATCGGGCCGCTGTTCGGAATCCTCATCGCGGACTACTACCTGGTGCGCAGGCAGCGGATCATCCTCGACGACATGTTCACCATGTCGCACGACGGAACATACTGGTACAAGAAGGGTTACAACCCGGCCGCGATCATCTCCACCGTCGTCGGCGCGATCGTCGCGATGGTTCCCGTGATCCTCAAGGCCCAGCCGTTCGGACTGGACGTGTGGGGCATGGCCGGCGCCGCCCAGTACTCGTGGTTCCTGGGCATGGGCATCGGATTCCTCTGCTATTTCGCACTGTCCACCGGCGCGCGTCGTGCGCACCGCACGGCCCCGGCCGAGGTGTAGGTCGAGGAACGTGCACATCAAGATCGTCAATCCCAACACCACCCGGGCGATGACCGACAAGATCGGCGACTGCGCCCGCACCGTCGCCGGGCCCGGGACGCTCGTCGAGGCTGTGAGCCCGCAGATGGGCCCCGCCTCCATCGAGAGTCATTACGACGAAGCACTCAGTGTCCCTGGGCTTCTCGAGGAGATCGCGCGCGGCGAGGAGACCGGCGTGGACGGGTACGTGATCGCCTGCTTCGGCGACCCGGGCCTCGACGCGGCCCGGGAACTGGCCTCCGGCCCCGTGCTCGGCATCGCCGAGGCGGCCATGCACACCGCGAGCTTCCTCGGCCGCGGGTTCAGCGTCGTCACCACACTGGGACGCACCCGGGGGCGGGCGTGGGAACTCGCCGAACGGTATGGCATGCAACGCTTCTGCCTCGGGGTGCACGCGTGCGAAATCGCGGTCCTCGACCTCGACCGCGACCCGGACGCGGTGAAGGTGATCACCGAGGCCTGCCGCGCCGCCCTCGACCGGGACGGTTCGGACGCGATCGTACTGGGCTGCGCGGGCATGGCGGACCTGTGCGCGGTCATCTCGGCGGAACTCGGCGTGCCGGTGGTCGACGGCGTGGCGGCGGCGACCCTCATGGTGCAGTCCCTCGTGACGCTCGGATTGCGGACCGGCGCGCGCGGCGAGTTCGCGGCTCCCCTGCCCAAGAAATACACCGGACTGCTCGAGGGTTTCGGTCGCTGACCCCGAATGGCTGCGCCCTGTGCGCCATAGTGGTAGCCAGAGATACCGAAAAGGCGCACGAGCGAGGAGCCGTCATGACCGAACCGCCCGGCCTGATCGCGTTCAACGCGCTGAGCGACGCGCGGGCCGCCGACCTGCTGGTGCAGTGCTGTGCGTCGACGGTGTGGGCGCAGCGGATGGCCGCCGGGCGGCCGTTCCCGTCCGCCGACGCGCTGCACACCGCCGCCGACAACGTGCTGGCCGACCTGAGCGAGTCCGAGGTCGACGCGGCCCTGGCCGGTCATCCGCGGATCGGCGACCGCGCGGACAACCCCTCGTCGGCGCGCGAACAGTCGGCGGTCGCGTCCGCCGACGACGACGTCCGCGCGCGCCTGCGGGCGGGCAACGAGGAGTACGAGCAGAGGTTCGGGCACGTCTACCTGGTGTGCGCGTCGGGTCGGTCGGCGCAGGAACTACTCGACGTGCTGCACGCGCGTCTCGGCAACGACGCGGCGACGGAACGCAAGATCCTGCGGACCGAACTCGCCGCCATCAACCGGTTGCGCCTGGAACGCCTTCTCGGCGAGATCGGAGACACGGTCCCCTGATGTCCAAGATCCTGAGCACCCACGTACTGGACGCCACCGACGGCACACCCGCAACGGGGGTGCACGTCCAGCTGGTGTCCTCGGCCGGCGACGTCCTCGCGAGCGCGACGACCGATTCGGACGGCCGCATCGCCGAGATCGCGCCGGACGGTCTGACCGCCGCCACCTATTCGCTGGTCTTCGCCACCGGCGACTACTTCGCCGCCCGCGGCCGGGAGACGTTCTACCCGGAGGTGACCGTCACGTTCGTCCTCGACGACCCGCAGCAGGGGTATCACGTCCCGTTGCTGTTGTCCCCGTTCGCCTATTCCACCTACCGCGGGAGCTGAAGAATGACCGACCTCACCGGCGCCATCGTCCTGGGCGAGCACCAGTACGGCAAGGCCGAGAACCGCATCGTGCGGATCTACCGCGACACCCCGCGGCACGAGATCCGGGACGTGAGCGTGTCGACGTGCCTGCGCGGCGACTTCTCGGCCGCGCACCTCGCCGGCGACCAGAGTTCGGTGCTGCCCACCGACACCCAGAAGCAGACGGCGTACTCCTACGCGAAGGAGAAGGGACTCGACTCCATCGAGGAGTACGGGCTCACGCTGGCACGGCACTTCGTGGACGACGTGGCCCCGGTCGCGGGTGCCCGCATCGAGATCGAGGAGTACGCCTGGCAGCGGGCGGTGGTCGACGGGGCGGAACACGACCACACCTGGGTGCGCAAGGGCGAGGAGGTGCGCACCGCGGCGATCACCGTCGACGCCGACGGCACGTGGGTGGTCGGCGGGCTGAAGGATCTGGTGATCCTCAAGTCCACGGGCAGCGAATTCTTCGGATTCCTGAAGGACGAGTACACGATCCTCGAGGAGACCCACGACCGGGTGATGGCGACGTCGCTGGTCGTGCAGTGGCGGTTCGTCACCACCGACGTGGACTGGAACAGCGTCTACGCCGGCATCAAGGAGCAGATCGTCGCGACGTTCGCGACCGTCCATTCGCTCGCCCTGCAGCAGACGCTGTACGAGATCGGCAAGGCGATCCTGGAGCGCTACCCCGTGCTCGCGGAGGTGCGGCTGTCCGCCCCGAACAAGCACCACTTCGCACACGACCTCGCGCGTTTCGGCGTGGAGAACGACAACGAGGTCTTCCACGCCGCCGACCGCCCGTACGGCCTGATCCAGGCCACGGTGCAGCGTTCCGACGCCCCGAACCCCGGGCCCGCGTGGTCCGCGTACGCGGGGTGGCTCAGCTGATGTCCGAGGGCCCCGGCACGGTCGTCGTCGCCGGTGCGTACGTCGCCACGGTCGACACGTCGGGTACCGAGCATCCGGACGGCTACGTCGTCGTCCGGGGCAACCGCATCGTCGACGTCGGTGCCGGTCCCGCGCCGGAGATCGAGGGCGCACGGGTCGTCGACGGACGCGGGTGCCTGCTGACACCCGGACTGGTGAACACCCACCACCACCTGTACCAGTGGATCACCCGCGGGCTCGCCGCCGACGACAACCTGTTCGGCTGGCTGACCACCCTCTACCCGATCTGGGCGGGCATCGACGCCGACGCCGTCCGGACCGCCGCCACCGGCGGTCTCGCCTGGCTGGCGAAACACGGGTGCACGACCACGACCGACCACCATTACGTCGTGCCCCGCGACGGCGGCGACGTGTTCGGCGCCGAGATCGAGGCCGCCCGGACCGTCGGGCTGCGGTTCCACCCCAGCCGGGGGTCGATGGACCTCGGCCACAGCCGGGGCGGGTTACCACCCGACTCGGTGGTGGAGCGTCTCGACGACGTCCTCACCGGCACCCAGGACGTCATCGACCGCTGGCACGACCCGGCGCCCGACTCGATGCTGCGGGTCGCGGTGGCGCCCTGCTCCCCGTTCTCCGTCACCGCCGACCTGCTGACCGAGGCCGCGGCCCTCGCCCGGTCCGCCGGCGTGCGACTGCACACCCACCTCGCGGAAACCGTTGACGAGCAGGACTTCTGCCTCGACCGGTTCGGCTGCACCCCGGTTCAGTACATGGAGCGACTCGGCTGGGTGGGTCCCGACGTCTAGTACGCCCACGCCGTCCACCTCGACGACGTCGCGATCACCACCCTTGCCGGCACCGGCACGGGCGTCGCCCACTGCCCCACGTCCAACGCCCGCCTCGGCGCCGGGATCGCCCGGGCCCGGGACCTCCACGCGGCCGGGGTCCCGCTGGGACTCGGTGTCGACGGCGCCGCCAGCAACGAGGCGTGCAACATGCTCGAGGAGGCCCGCCACACCGTGCTGTTCGCCCGGGCACGCGGCGGCCCGCGCGAGATGACGGTGCGCACCGCGCTCGAACTCGCCACCATCGGCGGGGCCCGGGTGCTCGGCCGGGACGACGAACTCGGCTCCCTCGAACCCGGCAAACTGGCCGACCTCGCACTGTGGCGGGTCGACACCCTCGCACATTCCGGCATCACCGACCCGGTGGCGGCTTTGGTTCTCGGGGCCACGGCGCCGCTGGAGTTGCTTCTGGTGAACGGGCGCGCCGTCGTCGAGCGTGGAAGAGTGATCACCGTGAACGAGGACGACGTCGCCGCGGAGGTCGAGCAGGCCCACCGGGCCCTGGTGCGCAAGGCGGGGTGAGACCATGGATCTGTCGTTCGTGACGGAGATCTCGGCGCCGCGCAGCCGGGACGACCTGCCCGCCCCCGAACCCGGAACGGCGTACCTGGCGGGCGGCACCTGGCTGTATTCGGAGCCGCAACCGACGGTCACCCGGCTGGTCGACCTGGCCACCCTCGACTGGCCTGCGATCACCGTCCACGACGACGGACTCGAACTCGCCGCGACGTGCACCATCGAGAACCTCTGCAATGCACCGCTTCCCGCCGAGTGGTCGGCGAAGAACCTGTTCCGGCCGTGCGCCGAGTCGCTCGCCGCGTCGTGGAAGATCTGGCACACCGCGACCGTCGGCGGCAACCTCGCGCTGGCGCTGCCTGCCGGCGCGATGATCACGCTGTGCTGCGCGCTCGACGCCGAACTCCTGATCTGGTCCGCCGACGGCAGTGAACGCCGGGTTCCGGTAGAGCGGTTCGTCACCGGGGCCGGCCGCACGATGCTGGGGGCCGGTGAACTGATCCGCAGCATCCACCTCCCCGCCGCCGCATTGCGGGGCCGCACGGCGCTGCGGAAGATCGCGTACTCGCCGCTCGGACGGTCCGGTGCCCTGCTCGCCGGACGCGTCGGCGCGGACGGATTCACGCTGACCGTCACCGCGTCGACCGTCCGCCCGTTCGTCCTGCGCTTCCCCGCCGTTCCCGGCACCGATGCGTTGAGCGCCGCTCTGGCCGAACGGATCTCCCCCGACGACTACCTGACGGACGCGCACGGCGCCGCGGACTGGCGTCGTCACGTCACGGGCGTCCTCGCCGAGGAGATCCGGAGGGAGCTGGAATGAAGTTGACGGTCGACGGTCAGTCGGTGGACGCCGACGCACGGCCCGGTCAGTGCCTACGCACCTTCCTGCGGGAACAGCAGCGGTTCGCGGTCAAGAAGGGCTGCGACGCCGGGGATTGCGGCGCCTGTTCCGTGCTGCTCGACGGCGCCCCGGTGCACTCCTGCGTGGTGCCGGCGCATCGCGCGGAGAACCGCGAGGTCACCACCGCCGCCGGTCTCGGCAGTCCCGACCAACTCCATCCCGTGCAACGGCAATTCGTCGACGCGGCGGGATTCCAGTGCGGGTTCTGCACACCCGGGATGGTGGTGACCGCGTCCGCGCTCGACTCCGCGCAACGCGCCGACCTGCCGCGCGCGCTGAAGGGAAATCTCTGCCGCTGCACCGGTTATCGCTCCATCCGCGACGCCGTCGGCGGCGTGTGCACCACCGAATCGGACAGTGCCGGTGAGTCGTTCGGTCGTTCGATTCCCGCACCCGCGGCCACCCGGGTGGTGTGCGGCGCCGAACCGTACACGCTCGACCTGGCCGTCGACGGGCTGACGCACATCCAGATCCTCGGCAGCCCGCACCCGCACGCCCGCATCACCCGTCTCGACACGTCTGCCGCCGAGCGACTGCCCGGCGTCCACGGGGTGCTCACCCACCGCGACAGTCCGGGCGTGGCCTTCTCCACCGCGCGTCACGAGTTCCGCACCGACGACCCCGACGACACCTACGTGTTCGACACGATCCTCCGGTTCCGCGGGCAGCGCGTCGCCGCGGTCGTCGCGGACTCCGTCGACATCGCCCGGCGCGCACTGCAGTTGATCGAGGTGGAGTACGAAGTCCTCGAACCGGTCTTCGATCCCGACCTGGCGCGCCGCCCGGGTGCACCCCTGCTGCACGGCGACAAGGGCACCGAGTCCCGGATCGCGGACCCGGCCCGGAATCTGGTGGCCGAGGTCCACGGCGAGACCGGCGACCTCGCCGCCGGACTGGCGGCGGCGCGGGACACGGGTGCGGTGGTGGAGGGCACGTGGCAGACCCAGCGCGTGCAGCACACGCATCTCGAAACCCACTCGGCCATCGGCTGGCTCGACTCCGACGGTCGCCTCACTCTCCGCAGCAGCACCCAGGTGCCCTTCCTCGTCCGCGACGAACTCGCTCACCTGTTCTCACTCGACCGCGCGCAGGTCCGGGTGTTCACGGCCCGCGTCGGGGGCGGCTTCGGCGCGAAGCAGGAGATGCTGGTGGAGGACCTCGTCGCCCTCGCCGTGTTGCGCACCGGCCGACCGGTGCAGTACGAGTTCACCCGTTCCGACCAGTTCACGATCGCCCCGTGCCGGCATCCCATGCGGGTGTCGGTGAAGGTCGGTGCCGACGGCGACGGAAGGCTGACGGCACTCGCCGTCGACGTGCTGTCGGATGCCGGTGCGTACGGCAATCATTCGGTGGGCGTGATGTTCCACGGTTGCAGCGAATCCGTTGCGCTGTACCGGTCGCCGAACAAGCGGGTGGACGCCCAGGCCGTCTACACCAACAACCTGCCGTCCGGGGCGTTCCGCGGCTACGGGCTGGGGCAGATCATCTTCGCGGTGGAGTCCGCGCTCGACCAGCTGGCCGCGGAGCTGGGGATCGACCCGTTCGAGTTGCGTCGTCGCAACGTGGTCGTCCCGGGCGACGACTTCGTCGATTTCGAAGTCGAACACGGCGACCTCACGTACGGCAGTTACGGACTGGACCAGTGCCTCGACCTGGCGGAGGCCGCCCTGCGCCGCGGCAACGACGCGCTTCCGCCGGACGGGCCGCAGTGGCGG
The DNA here is from genome assembly GCF_002300155.1 of Rhodococcus sp. ACS1. Classification (NCBI taxonomy): domain Bacteria; kingdom Bacillati; phylum Actinomycetota; class Actinomycetes; order Mycobacteriales; family Nocardiaceae; genus Rhodococcus; species Rhodococcus sp. ACS1. The sequence continues at coordinate 604,993 of NZ_NSDZ01000005.1, read as the reverse complement.
GTCGGTGAGGGCATGGCGGCGTCCATGATCGCGACCATCCCGCCGCGGGGGCACTTCGCGGACGTGTCCTGCACCCTCGTCGAGGGCAGCCGGTACGAACTGCGGGTGGGCACAGCCGAGTTCGGGAACGGCACCACCACCGTGCACGCGCAGCTCGCCGCATCCGCGCTCGGCACCACCGCCGACCGGATCACCGTGATCCAATCCGACACCGACGTCGCCGGGCACGACACCGGAGCATTCGGTTCGGCAGGCACGGTCGTCGCCGGGAAGGCGGTACATCTCGCCGGAACCCGGCTGCGGGAGCTGTTGTTCGAGGTCGCCCGTCGCGTCGCCGGCGCCGCCGAGGACAGCGACTGCGCGCTCACACCCGACGCGGTCGTGGTCGCCGGGCGGACCGTCGAACTGGACAAGCTGGTACCCGAGGGACCGCTCCGGGCCGAGGGCCACCACGACGGCACCCCGCGGTCGGTGGTGTTCAACGTGCACGCCTTCCGGGTCGCGGTCGACACCGTCACCGGGGAGGTCCGGATCCTGCAGTCCATCCAGGCCGCGGATGCCGGCACGGTCCTCAACCCGCAGCAGTGCCGCGGGCAGGTCGAGGGCGGCGTGGCGCAGGCCATCGGCAGCGCGCTGTACGAGGAGATCCTGCTCGACGGCGCCGGGACCGTCCTCAACCCGCAGCTGCGGAACTATCACATCCCGCAGCTCGTGGACGTGCCGGACACCGAGGTCTACTTCGCGGACACCTACGACGAGCTGGGCCCGCACGGCGCCAAGTCGATGAGTGAGTCCCCGTACAACCCGGTCGCCCCGGCCCTGGCCAACGCGATCGCGGACGCCACCGGCGCCCGGCTTCGGCGGCTCCCGATGACCCCCGCCGCCGTGTGGCGTGCGGCTTCGCCGCCCGTGAGTACTTGTTAACCGCCCGACGTTAATAAGTACTCACGGGCGGCGAAGCCGCAGCAGTGCCTCGACGATGGGACGCTGCCCCTTGACCAGCTTCCTTTCGGCGACATCCGACGGGAACCAGCGGGCGTCGTCGACCTCGGGAAACTGCTGAATCTTCCCGGACCTCGGCGGCCATTCCAGTTCGAACGTGTTGCTCTCGACGAAGGCGACGTCTTCGCTCACCTCTGCCGCGTACACGGTGATCACCTTGCGTGAGGGCTGCCGGAATTCGCCGAGCAACTCGTACTCGACCGCGGGCGGCGGCGCGCCGATCTCTTCCTCGTACTCGCGCAGCGCGGCCGCGTACGGATCCTCGCCCTCGACGTATTCGCCCTTGGGGATCGACCACGCGGCGTCGTCCTTGCGCGCCCAGAACGGGCCACCCATGTGCACGATCCACAACTGGAGCACCCCCGCATCGTCTGTGCGATACAGGAGTACTCCAGCGCTGGTGACGGTCATGGGACCACGTTAGGCTGCGGCGTCCTCCCGCTGGTCGCTCAACTCGATCGTTTCGATCTCCTGGGCGTAGTGGAAGTGCGGGCGGCGGTGTCCGAGGAACGAACCGCACCACGACATCACCGCGACGTACCGGTTGCGGAATCCGACCAGGTAGACGAGGTGCACGGCGAGCCACAGGAACCAGGCGAGCACACCGGTCAGCTCGACCTTGCCGACGCGGGTGATCGCGCGGAACCGGTTGATGATCGCCATGCTGCCCTTGTCGCGGTACGTGAACGGCGTGCCGAGGGCGCGTTTCCCGGTGATGATGGCCGCGACGTGGCGTCCACCCTGCATCGCGAACGGCGACTGCGCGGGCAGGTTGTTCAGCGACGCCATGTCGCCGATCGCGTAGACGTCGTCGTAGCGGCCCACCGTGAGGTCCTCGTCGACCAGCAGCCGGCCGCCGCGGCCGGTCTCGCAGCCGGTCCGGTCCGCGAGCACTGCCGCGAAGTCGTTGGCCTGGATCCCCGCCGACCAGATGATGGTGTCCGCCGTGAGGCGCTTCTCGAAACCGGTGCTCGGCGACGACAGGGTGGCGCCGTGGTCGTCGATGTCGGTGACCATCGTGCCGAGAACCACCTCGACACCCGCCTTCTCCAGCGAGTCCTGCGTGTACTTGCTGAGCTTGCCGCCGAAGACCGGCAGCGTCTCGTTCGCACCCTCGACGAGCGTGACGGTGACCTCTTCGGACGTGATGTCGCGAAGCGACTTCTCGAAGTAGCGGCCCGCCAGTTCCTTGATCTGACCTGCCAGTTCAACACCGGTCGGGCCGGCACCGATCACGATGAAGTGCAGCAGGTCGCGACGACGCTCCGGGTCGGAGGTGGTGTGCGCCTCCTCGAAGCAGCGGACGATCTGCCTGCGCAGCCGGTCGGCGTCGGCGACGGTCTTGAGCGCGTACGTGACCTCGGCGAACTCGTCGCGCCCGAAGTAGGCCTGCCGGGCGCCCGTCGCGGCGATGAGGCTGTCGTAACCGATGGTGTGGCGGATGCTGCCGGCCTCGTAGACGACCTCTTTCTTGTCCGGGTCGACGTCGACGACGCGGCCCAGGCGGACGTCGCCGCTGGGGTACTTGGCGAGGATCGCGCGGATGGACGGGGCGATCTCGCCGGGCGAGATGACACCGGTCGCGACCTGGTACAGAAGGGGCTGGAACAGATGCTCGGTGGTCTCGGAAATCAGCACGAACGGCGTGCCGGCCTTGCCGAGCTTCTTCGCCGCCGCGAGTGCGCCGAATCCCGATCCCACGATGACAACCTGTGTGCGATCCACCGAAAACCTCCTACTGCTTCATGCGTCTACTTAGCTCCGCGTATGAGCTCCACATTAGGGATCGACCGTTGTTAATTGCCAGTAAGCTGGGGAAATCGAAATAGTGTTATCTCGATTGCTCATAAGTCTTCCCCGAAGGACGTAACCTCAGGTCATGGAGTTCCGACAGCTTCGCTACTTCCTCGCGGTCGGCGAGGAGGGCAGTTTCTCGCGCGCGGCACAACGCTGCTTCATCTCCCAGTCGGCGATCAGCCATCAGATCGCCAAACTCGAAACCGAGTTGGGCACCACCCTGCTGGAACGCTCGACACGCGCCACCCGGCTCACCGCGGCGGGCGAACGACTGATGCCCATCGCCGCCGAGATGATGGGCCTCGAGGCGCGCGCGCTGTCGGTGGGACTCGATCCCCGCAACCGGCTCCGGATCAGCGCGAGCATGAGCTTCGCGACCCAGAGCCTCGAGGCGATATCGGCTGTCCGCGAAGACTTCCCGCAGCTCGACATCGAATTCGTCATCAAGGATTTCACCGACCGGATGACCGCCGTCGCGTCGGGTGACGCCGACCTCGCACTCATCCGCGGCGGCGTCGACCGGCCGGGCCTCGAAACCGTCGAATTCGGGCTCGAAGACCTGGTGATCGTGACGTCGAGCAAACACCCACTCGCCGGGGTCTCGACCGTCGACCTCAGCGAACTGGCGCCCTACCCCCTGCTGCTGCCGCCCCGCAGCAGTCAGATCCTGATCCACAACGTCGTCGAGGACGCATTCCGGCAGGTCGGGCAGCGGGTGATGCTCGGACCGTCGATCCCCAGCGACCACACGGCCACCCTCGACGTCCTCACCACCCCGCGGTCGTGGACGGTGCTGTACGCCGACACCGCCGACGCGACGCCCCGGCGGGGGCTGAGCTTCCTGCGCGAGGCGCACGATCGACTGCGCATCCCGGTGTGCGGGGTCGTCCGCAGCGGAACTGCGACGCGGCCCGAACTGACGCACCTGTTCCGTGCGCTCGCGCAGTCGATCGCCGGGACCGGCGGAGCGGCCGAAACCTAGACGTCGATCAGACCGTGCCGGTCGACCCACGTCAGCACACGGTCGAGCATCGTGTCGGGGACCTCGAGCTGCGGAGTGTGCCCCACATCCGCGAGAATCACGCTGTCCCACCGCGGATTCGCGGTCGCCACCTTGCGGGCCGCCGCGACCGGAACCAGCCGGTCGCGGTCGCCGTGGAGCAGGAGGACCGGCTGCGCGATCGACCGCATGGTGTCGAGGTACCGGCGCGGGCGGGCCAGGACCCGCATCAGTGAGCGGCTGGCCTGGAGGAACGCCGCGTCCTCGGACGGCAGCCCGCGCCGGTAGCCCGCGAGCGCCGCTGCGGCGTCGAGGGAATCCTCCGACGCCCGGCTCGGATCGGCGAAGCACAGGTCGATCATCCGCTCGACCAACTGCCGGTCCGTCAACTTCCGGCTCGAGTACTGCAGGAACCGCTCCCCCACGAACGGGGTGAAGTACATCGCGAACTGTGCGGCGATCCGCGGATCCGGGATCCGTTGCGCGACAGGCAGTGCGGGGTCGACCAGGACCAGCGCCGAGACCGTCTCCGGGTGCGCCGCCGCCTCGAACAGCGAGATCATGCCGCCCATCGAGTTGCCCATCAAAATCACGGGACGGCCGACGACATCGCGCAGGAAACGGTGCAGCACCTTCGCGTTGGCGCCGACCCCTGTGCGGCGTCGTCCGGACGGGCTGAGCCCGAACCCGGGGAGATCGACGGTGAGCACGCGGGTGCGCTCGGCGAGGACCGGTGCGATCCGCACCCAGTTCAGGTGCGAGCCGCCGAGCCCGTGGACCATGACCACCGGAGGGAACTCGGTCTCCTCGCCGTATTCGACCCAGTGAACGGGACCGTCGAGGTCGACGATGCTGCCCGCGCCACCCCATCGCTGCGCGAACTCCTGCTGGGCAGGTTCGCCGACTCTGTTCGGATCAACCATGCGTCCGTCCGTTCCGACTGTTGGGCGTGCCGTCTGTTGGGCCTGCCGAGGCCACCGGCCAGTCTACGGCCGTACCGTCGTATGTTTGAACGCATGCAGCGTGGGACGGTGAGAGTTCGATGACGATCGGGGGCGTGCTGCTCGCGGCCGGGGCCGGTTCGCGCATGGGCATGCCGAAGGCGCTCGTCGTCGGCGCGGACGGAGAACCGTGGCTCGCGCGCGGGGTCCGGGTGCTGTCCGAGGCCGGATGTGAGCCGACCGTCGTGGTGCTCGGTGCCCGCGCCGACGAGGCCGAGCACCTCCTGCCCGGCGGTGTCCCCGTCACCGTCGGGATCGCGGACGACTGGCAGTCGGGAATGTCCGCGTCCCTGCGTCGGGGGCTGGAGGTCGCGGCGACGTTCGACGACGTCGACGCCGTCGTCATCACCCTCGTCGACCTCCCCGACCTCGGTGTCGACGCCGTCCGGCGGATCGTGTCGGTGCCGCCCGGCGACGCCCGGTCGGCGCTGCGCCAGGCCCACTACAGCGGACGCCCGGGTCACCCGGTTCTGATCGGCCGGGACCACTGGCTCCCGTTGCGGCACGGCCTCACCGGGGACTCCGGCGCGCGGAAGTACCTCGCGGCACACGGCGCCGAGGCGGTCGACTGCTCCGATCTGGGCTCGGGACGCGACGTCGATTCGCCGCGCGAACTCCACTAGCGCCTCGGACGAACGGGACGCTCGTTCGATCTGACGCAACGAGCGTCCCGTTCGTCCGGCGACAGCACGGCCGGCACCGTTCAGCGGCTGACCGCCTTCTTGTACCGCCGGATCGCGAACGGTACGAAGATCACCAGCAGGACCGCCGACCACAGGAGTGAGGCGATGACCGGGTGCTGCAACGGCCAGGCGTCGGGAACGGTCATGGCCGGGTTGGTGTTTCCGAACAGTTCCCGCACGGCCTGTGTCACCGCGGACACCGGGTTCCATTCGGCGATCACCTTGAGCGGGCCGGGCAAGTTGGTGGTCTCGACGAACGTGTTCGCGATGAACGAGAGCGGGAAGATGACGATGAAACTGGCATTGTTGAACACTTCCGGGGTGCGGATCCAGAGTCCGACCACCGCCATCACCCAGGACAGGGCGTAGGCGAACAACAGCAGGAGCAGGTAGCCGAGAACTGCTTCGCCGAGACTCGAGTGGATGCGCCACCCGATGATCAGACCGGTCAGCGACATCACGACGAGGCTGACGATGTTGATCAGGACGTCGGTGGACGTGCGGCCGAGGAGGACGGCGGACGGGGCCATCGGCAGCGACCGGAATCGGTCGATGATCCCCTTCTGCAGATCCTCGACCATCCCAAGGCCCGTCCATGTGGCCCCGAAGATGACTGTCTGCGTGAAGATCCCGGCGATCAGGAATTCGCGGTACGACATTCCGGGAACCTGGATCGCGCTGCCGAAGACGTACGCGAACAGCAGCACGAACATGATCGGCGACAACGTGGTGAACACGATGAGGTCGGGGACGCGCTTGATCTTGATCATGTTGCGTTTGGCGATCGTGAGCCCGTCCGCGAGCGCGGTGTGCACGGACGCCGTCTGTGGTGCGCTCATGAGACGTGCTCCTCTTCGGCTTCGTGTCCGGTCAGGGTGAGGAAGACGTCGTCCAGGGTCGGTCTGCGGAGTCCGACGTCGAACACTTTCACTCCTCGATTGGAGAGTCGGCCCAGCGCTTCGACGAGGGCGTCCGCACCGCCGGTCACCGGCACCGTCACCCGGCGGACGTTCTCTTCCAGCAGGATCTCGCCTGCGGCGAGCGGGGCCAGTTCGTCGCGCACGACGGAGAGGTCGATGCCCTCCCGGACGCTCAACTCGATGCGCTCACCGCCCACGCGATCCTTCAATTCGTCGGCGGTTCCGCGGGCGATGACCGAACCGTGGTCGATCACCGCGATCTGGTCGGCGAGGCGCTCGGCCTCCTCCATGTACTGGGTGGTCAGGAGCAGCGTGGTGCCCCGGGCGACCAGATTGTCGATGACGTCCCACAGAGCCAGCCGGGCGCGGGGGTCGAGCCCGGTGGTCGGTTCGTCCAGGAACAGCACCTCCGGCTCGGCCACCAGCGCTCCGGCGAGGTCGAGACGCCGGCGCATGCCGCCCGAGTAGCCCTTGACGGGGCGATCTCCCGCCTCGACCAGGTCGAACTGTTCGAGCAGTTCGCGGGCTCGCGCCTTACTGCGTTTGGCCCCGAGGTGGTAGAGCCGACCGACCATCTCGAGGTTCTCGAAACCGGTGAGGTACTCGTCGACGGCCGCGTACTGACCCGACGCGCCGATCCGGGACCGGAGCACCCGCGCGTCGTGGACGACGTCGAGACCGGCGACCTCTGCCCGGCCGGCGTCGGGGACGAGGAGGGTGGTGAAGACCCGCACCGCCGTCGTCTTGCCTGCGCCGTTCGGGCCGAGCAGCGCCATCACCGTTCCCGCGGGGACCGCGAGGTCGACCCCGTCCAGCGCTGTGACCTTGCCGTACTTCTTGACCAGACCCTCTGCCGTTATCGCATCGACCATCAGAAGTTCCCATCCGTTGGCGTGTCGACCCAGTGTGACTCGAGGCACCGACAGGTGCAGCGGAATATTCGACGTTCCGGGCAGGCCCTGTGCGGCGGTAGTCTGAAATTCGGGCAGGTCAGCGTGCAGATCTTCGGCAGGAGACCATGATGTCGGATGCGGCGTCGGAACTCCGGACGGGCCGTGCGGCCTTCGAGCGGCGAGACTGGCGCGACACCTACACCCGCCTGTCGAGCGCCGATCGGCAGGACCCGCTGCCGGGTGACGACCTCGAACTGCTCGCCACCGCCGCCTACCTGCTCGGTGAGGACGACGCCAGCACCGAATGGTGGGAGCGGGCGGTGCACGAGTGGACCCGCACGGGTCGACCGGTGCGCTCGGCGCGGTGCGCGTTCTGGCTCTCGTTCGGCCTGCTCATGCGGGGCGAGCACGCCCGCGGCGGCGGTTGGCTGGGCAAGGCCCAGCGACTTCTGGACACCGCGGGCGTGGACTGCGCGGAGCGTGGCTACCTGCTGGTGCCGCAGGGGCTACGCCGGATCGACGACGGCGACGGCACCGCGGCCCAGGACATCTTCCGCACGGTGACGGACGTGGGCATCCGGTTCGCCGACCCGGATCTGACGACGCTCGGGGTGCTGGGCACCGGCCATTCGCTCGTCCTGCTGGGGCACGTCGCGGAGGCGGTGTCCGCTTTCGACGAGGCGATGGTCGGGGTGACGTCCGACAACGTGTCCCCGGTGGTCGCGGGGATCGTGTACTGCGCCGTGATCGAGCAGTGCCAGAACATCTGCGACCTCCGCCGGTCCCGGGAATGGACTGTGGCGCTGGAGGAATGGTGCTCTTCGCAACCCGGCCTCGTCCCCTACCGCGGCCAATGCCTCGTCCATCGTGCCGAGATCCTGCAACTGCAGGGCGACTGGCCGACGGCGATGGACTCGGCGCGGCGGGCGCACGAACGACTCGCCTCGCAACCCGCGGCCGGGTCCGCCGCCTACGTGATGGCCGACCTCCACCGCCTGCGCGGCGAGGTCGCCCAGGCCGAGAAGTTGTTCCTGGAGGCGAACCGCTTGGGCAGGCGCCCGCAACCCGGACTCGCGCTGCTGCGGATGGCGCAGGGGCGGGTCGGCAGTGCGGCCGCGTCGATCCGCTGCGCGCTGGACGAAGCCACCGGCGCCGTGGAACGCGCCCGGCTGCTGCCCGCGTGCGTCGAGATCTTGCTCGCCTCGGGCGACGTCCCGGCGGCGAGATCGGCCGCGGACGAACTCGACTCGACGGCAACCGGGTTCGCGATTCCCTATCTGTGTGCCCTGGCGGCGCAGGCTTCGGGATCGGTGCTGCACGCCGAGGGCCGGGGCAGTGACGCGCTGACCGTTCTGCGCGACGCGTGGCGGCGCTGGCAGGAGATCGGCGCGCCCTACGAGTGCGTGCGGGTCCGGGAGTCGGTCGCGCTGGTCTGCCGCGACCTCGGCGACGACGACACCGCGCAGATGGAGCACGACCTCGCGTCCGCCACGTACCGGCAACTGGGCGCGCTCCCCGACCTCGAGCGACTGCGGGCGGAGTTCCGTCCCGGCTCCGCGGACTCCACTCCGCTGACCCCGCGTGAAGTGTGCGTGCTCCGCCTCGTCGCGGCGGGCAAGAGTAACCGGGCGGTGGCGACGGAACTGTTCCTCAGCGAGAAGACGGTCGCCCGGCACCTGAGCAACATCTTCGTCAAGCTGGGAATCTCGTCGCGGTCGGCGGCCACGGCCTATGCCTACGAGCATCACCTCGTCGGCCCGGCTACATGAAAGTACCCATACGGTCGTACGTATCTGCGCCTTTCTCCCGACGCGCCCGGGTCGGCCTCGCTCCTAGCGTTGAGCACAACCACCGAACGCCGAGGGAAGAAGGCACCCGATGTCCACAGAACGTTTCGACACGATCGTGATCGGTGCCGGGCAGGCCGGCCTCGCCACCGGCTACCACCTCGCCGAACGCGGGCAGCACTTCGTGATCCTCGACGCCCACGACCGCGTCGGGGACGTGTGGCGGGAACGGTTCGACTCGCTCCGGCTCTACAGTCCGGCCCGGTACGACGGGCTGCCCGGCTGGGGAATTCCCGCCCCCGCCTGGTCCTGGCCGGGGAAGGACGAGGTCGCCGACTACTTCGAGGCCTACGCGGAGCGGTTCGCGCTGCCGGTCCGGACCGGCGTCACCGTGGACGGACTGTCCAGTCTCGGCGACCGCTACGTCGTCACCGCCGGAACGGACCGATTCGAGGCCGGCAACGTCGTCGTCGCGTCCGGCACCTGGCAGACCCCGGTCATCCCCGACCTCGCCGACCGCCTCGACCCCCGGATCCGGCAACTGCATTCCAGCGACTACCACAATCCCTCCCAACTGCAGGACGGGCCGGTGCTGGTGGTCGGGTGCAGCCACTCCGGCGCGGACATCGCCCTGGAGGCCTCCCGTTCGCATCGCACCACGATCTGCGGTCCCGTCCGCGGTGAGGTGCCGTTCGACCTCGAGGGGCGCGCCGCGCACGTCGCGATCCCGATCATGTGGTTCATGGCGAATCACGTTCTGACCGAACGCACCCCCATCGGCCGGAAGATGCGCACCCACGTCCGCTCGGGTGGCGGCCCACTGCTCCGGGTCAAGCGCGCCGACCTGGCCGCGGCTGGTGTGGAGCACTTCCAGGCGAAGGTCACCGACGTGCGCGACGGCACACCGATCCTGGACGACGGCACCGCTCTCGACGTCCGCAACGTGATCTGGTGCACCGGGTTCCGCAAGGACACGACCTGGATCCAGATCCCCGTCACCGGTGCGGACGGGTGGCCCGAGCAGTCCCGCGGAGTCTCACCCGACCATCCCGGACTGTATTTCGTCGGTCTGCCGTTCCTGCAGGCATTCGCGTCGATGCTCACCGGCGGGGTGGGCCGCGACGCCGCCTACGTCGCGAAACACATCGCGCGCAGGCAGTCCCGGGCCGGTGTCAGGCCGTCAGCACCAACCCTGACGTAGGCACTCCGGTGCCTGCGGTGACGAGGACGTTCTGCGCACCGGAGACCTGGTTGACGGACGTGCCGCGGATCTGCCGCACCCCCTCGGCGATGCCGTTCATGCCGTGGATGTAGGCCTCCCCGAGCTGGCCTCCGTGGGTGTTGAGCGGCAGGCTGCCGTCGAGATCGATGGCGCCGTCGGCGATGAAGTCCCTGGCCTCGCCGCGACCGCAGAAGCCGAGCTCTTCGAGCTGCATCAATACGTATGGTGTGAAGTGGTCGTACAGGATCGCCAGATCCATGTCCTGCGGGCCGAGTCCGGCCTGATCCCACAGTTGCCTGCCGACCAGTTCCATCTCGGGCAGTCCCGCGAGCTCGGGCCGGTAATAGCTGGTCATGATGTACTGGTCGCTGCCGCTCCCCTGCGCCGCCGCCGCGATCACCGCCGGCTTCTGTTTCAGATCCTTCGCCCGCTCCGGCGACGTGACCACGATCGCGATGCCGCCGTCGGACTCCTGGCAGCAGTCGAGCAGGTGCAGCGGTTCGGCGATGAAGCGGGAATTCTGGTGGTCCTCGAGGGTGATCGGCTTGCCGTGGAAGAAGGCGTTCGGATTGGTGGCCGCGTGCTTGCGGTCGGTGACCGCGATCCGTCCGAAGTCCTCACTCGTGGCGCCGTATTCGTGCATGTACCGCTGCGCGACCATCGCGACGAACGCCGCAGGCGTCGACAGGCCGTGCGGGTAGGAGAACGCGTTGTCGGTACCGGACGAGTTCACCTGCTGCACCAGACCGGAGTTCACCTGCCCAAACCGCATCCCCGACCGCTCGTTGAACGCCCGGTACGCCACCACCACGTCGGCGACGCCGGTGGCGACGGCCATCGCGGCCTGCTGCACGGTCGCGCACGCCGCGCCCCCGCCGTAGTGGATGCGGCTGAAGAACTTCAGATCCGGGATACCGACCGAACGGGCCACGGCGGCTTCGGTGTTGGTGTCCATCGTGAAGGACGTCAGCCCGTCGACGTCCGCCGGTGTCAGCCCGGCGTCTTCGAGCGCCGCCGTCACGGCCTCCGCCGCCAGCCGCAATTCGCTCCGGCCCGAATCCTTCGAGAAGTCGGTGGCGCCGATCCCGGCGATGACAGCCTTGCCCGACAACCCGCTCATGCACCCGCTCCGTTCGTGCGTCCGTCCAGGACGAGGGTCACCTTCGACGTGATGTGGTTGCCGAGACCGTTCTTCCCGACGACATCGAGCGTGACGACGCCGTCGTCCACCGACGCCACCGTGCCGCTCAGCGTGAGCGTGTCATAGGCGTACCACGGCACCCCCAGGCGCAGCGCGATCGACGTGATCACCGCGGTCGGTCCCGCCCAGTCGGTGACGAACCGCTGCACCAGACCGGTGTCGGTGAGGATGTTGACGAAGATGTCCTTCGATCCGCGCTGCTGCGCCAGGTCGCGGTCGTGGTGGACGTCCTGGAAGTCGCGCGTCGCGAGTGCGGCCGAGACGACGAACGTCGGGTCGCCGGTGACGGACAGTTCCGGAAGCGTCGTTCCCACGACGACATCGAGAGTGGACGTCATGACTGCTCCTTCGCTCCGCGCTGCCACGCGTACAGGGTCCACGGCGCGCCGCCCGTCTCGTCGTCACCGGGAAAGTCGAGGTAGATCGCCTCCACCGGCATCCCGATCGTCACGTCGGCGGGCTCGACCCCGCGCAGTTCGCCGAGCATGCGGACGCCTTCCTCCAGTTCGACCAGCGCCACCACGAACGGCAGCGAACGTCCCGGGACCTTCGGCGCGTGGTGGACGACGTAACTGAACACCGTGCCGCGGCCGGACGCGACGACATAGTCCGTCGCCTCCGACTTGTCCTTCCACAGCGCGGGCACCGGCGGGTGCTGCAGCGTCCCGTCCTCGCGCTGCTGGATCCGCAGTTCGTGCGCGGCCACGCCGTCCCAGAAGAACTGGGTGTCCTGCGAGGCACTGGGCCGCATCATCCTCGACGGGTCCAGGTCGTCGTAGGACGCACCCTGCCCGTTCCCCGACGGCCCTGGCCGGTCGGTCTTCGGCATGAACTTCAGGATCCGGAACAGCATCTCGGCCACCGGTTCGCCTGCGGCGTCGCGCCACACACTGCGGGTGTTGAAGAACCATCCCTCGCCGAGGCCCGTCTTCTTCGGGCCCACCACGTCCTCGAGGGTCGTGGTGATGGTGACCTCCTCCCCGACCTTCAGGTAGCGGTGATAGATCTGATCGCAGTTGGTGGCGACGACGGACGTGAACCCGGCCTCGTCGAGGATGGTCGTCATGCGCCCGAGCGGGTCGTCGGTTTGCCGAACGGCGTTCAGGCCCTGCATCGTCCACACCTGCGCCATCGCGGGCGGGGCGACGATGCCGTCGTGTCCCGCTGCCCGCGCGGCCGCCTCGTCGACGTAGATCGGATTCTTGTCGCCGATCGCCTCCACCCAATTGCGGATCATCGGCAGGTTGATCGGGTCCCGTCCGGGCCGGGGAGCACTCGGGCCCGCCGACCGGACCTCCTCTGCGGCAGCGAGAATCTGTTCGGAACTCATATCGCGCGGCGCTCCTATCGCGGGACTCGGGGAAGCTTCAGGCCGGCTGTCGCGATCAGTTCGCGCATCACCTCGTTGACGCCGCCGCCGAACGTGATGACGAGGTTGCGTTTCACCTGCATGTCGAGCCACGTCACGAGGTCGGCGGTCGCCGGCTCGGACGGGTCGCCGTAACGTCCGACGATCTCCTCCGCGAGCCTGCCGATGCGCTGAATGCGTTCGGTGGCGAACACTTTCGTCGCGGACGCGTCGGCGATGTCGACGGCGTCCGACTCACTGGACGCCACCTGCCAGTTGAGGAGTTCGTTGAGGCGGTACGTCGCGTGGATCTCGCCGAGCGCGCGCCGCACGTCCGGTTCGCCCAGGAGGTCGTGCGCGACCGCCCAGTTGCGGATGCGGTCGTAGAGTCCCCCGACCCGGCCGGCGGGCCCGAGCATGACCCGTTCGTGGTTGAGCTGGGTGGTGATCAGGCGCCAACCCTGATTCTCCTCGCCCACCAGCATGTTCGCGGGCACCCGGACGTCGGAGTAGTACGTGGCGTTGACGTGGTGCGCGCCGTCGCACGTGATGATCGGTGTCCAGCTGTAGCCGGGGTCCTTGGTGTCCATGATCAGGATGGAGATGCCACGGTGCCGCGAGTCGGCCGAACCGGTGCGGACGGCGAGCCACAGGTAGTCGGCGTCGTGGCCGCCGGTGGTGAAGATCTTCTGGCCGTTGACGATGTACTCGTCCCCCACCCGGGTGGCCGTGGTCCGCAGCGCCGCCAGATCAGTTCCCGCCTCGGGTTCGGTGTAGCCGATCGCGAAATGCACCTCGCCCGCCAGGATCGCGGGCAGGAACTTGCGCTTCTGCTCCTCGGTGCCGTAGGTCTGCAGCGTCGGCCCGACCGTCTGCAGCGTCACCGACGGCAGCGGAACATCGGCGCGCACAGCCTCGTTCACGAAGATCTGCTGCTCGATCTCCCCGAAGCCGCGGCCGCCGAACTCCACCGGCCAGCCCACCCCGAGCCAGCCGTCCTTGCCCATCCGGCGGATGACCTCGCGGTAGGTGGCGCCGTGGCGCTCGGTGCGCATCACCTCGGCCTCGGCCGGGGAGATCAGCCCGGAGAAGTAGCGCCGGAGTTCCGCCTGCAGCTGACGCTGCTCGTCGGTCAGATCGATGAACACCGGGCCCCCACGAGGTCGAGTCGGTACGAGGCGCCGCCGACGAGGCGGGCCAGGTCTTTGGCGGTCGAGTAGTAGCGGTGCAGCGGGTACGTCACGTCGACGCCGATCCCGCCGTGCAGGTGGTGCAGCACCTGCATGGCGGCGGGCACCTCGGCGGCGATCCAGTAGGCCATCACGTCCAGATCGTCCTGGGCGTCCAGGCCCTCGGACACCCGCCACGACGCCGCGAGCGCCGACACGTGCAGGGTGCGGGACGTGACGTAGACGTCGGCGATCTGCTGCGAGACGGCCTGGAACGTCGCGAGCGGCTTGCCGAACTGGTGCCGGGTGGCCAGGTGCTCGCCCGCCAGAACCGTTGCACCGGAGAGCAGTCCGTCGGACACCGCCCCGATCGAGGCCAGCGCGATCCGGTACAGCGTCTGCACCGCGTTGTCGCCGGCCGCGAGCAGATCGCCCCGCGCCCGGTCGAACGTGATCGCGAATTCGGGGCTGCCCGACGCCGAGGGCGTCGGTGTGAGCGCGACGCCGTCCGCGCCCGGATCCACCAGCACCACCCCGGCGTCCGTCGGCACCAGGATCCGGTGCGCCCGCTCGGCGTACGGGACCGCGAGCACGCGTCCGGTGACGGAGTGGCCGTCGCCGTCCGCGACCGCCGTCACCGACGGCCGTGCCGGGAACTGCGCCCCGGGTTCGGCGAGCGCCGCGGTAAACGTGCGACCGTCGGCGAGACCGGTGAGCAGGGCGTCCTGCTGCGCGTCGTCGCCCAGCGCGACGATGGGCAGCACCCCGAATCCGAGCGTCGCCAGCGCCGGGACCTGCGCCGCCTTCCGCCCGACCTCGGTGAGCAGCGCACCGACGTCGGTGACCGAGAGCCCTTCGCCTCCGAGACGTTCCGGCAGTGCGAGGGTCAGCAGGTCGGCGTCGGCGAAGGCGGCCCAGAGGGCGTCGCCGTCGAGGTCGCGGGCCAGCAGTCCGGCCGCGACCTGGGCCACGGCCTCCTGGGTTTCGTCTCGAGTGAAGTCCACGCTGACAATCCCACTTTCGATTTAGAACGTGTTCTAGTTGTATCACCATCCCGGACCCCGCGAAAGGCCGAGCCCGGCCCGGCTCAGCCGCGCGGCAGCCCGAGGATGCGCTCGGCCGCCACGGTCAGCAGGATCTGCGTCGTTCCGCCCGCGATCGAGAGGCAGCGGGTGTTCAGGAACTCGCGCGCGAGCGGTCCCTCCACCCAGCCGTCCGTGCCGCCGAGTTCCATCGCGAATTCCGCGACCGCCTGCCGCTGCCGGACGCCCACCAGCTTGCGGACGCTCGATTCGGGCCCGGGGTCCTGGCCGTCCAGCTGCCGGAGGGTGGTGCGCAGTTCCAGTTGCGAGCCGACGAGCGCGTTGCCGATGAGCCGGCCGAGCGTGTCGTCGGTGACCGGGTCGCCGTCACCCGCGAGTGCGAGCAGTTCCTCCATCGCCGCGCCCAGCGAGGAGCCCCCGCCCATCGCGACCCGCTCGTTCGCCAGCGTGGTGCGGGCCAGCTTCCAGCCGTCGCCGAGATTCCCGACCACCAGGTCGTCCGGCACGAACACGTCCTCGAGATACACCTCGTTGAACAGGGCGTCGCCGGTGATCTCGCGCAGCGGCGAGACGGTGATGCCGGGGCTCGTCATGTCGACGAGGAAGTAGCTGATGCCCTTGTGTTTGGGCGCCTCCCGATCGGTGCGGGCCAGGCAGATCGCCCAGTCCGCCTCCTGCGCCCTCGACGTCCACACCTTCTGGCCGTTCAGCCGCCACCCGCCGTCCACCTTCTCCGCCGACGTCCGCAGCGCCGCCAGGTCGGAGCCGGCGCCGGGTTCGCTGAACAGCTGGCACCAGATGATCTCGCCGCGCAGCGTCGGGGTGGCGAAACGCTCGATCTGCGCGGCGCTGCCGTGCTCGAGGATGGTCGGCACGGCCCACCAGCCGATCACGAGGTCGGGTCTGCCGATCCCGGCGGCCGCCAGTTCCTCCTCGATCAGGATCTGCTCCGCGGCGCGCGCACCTCGCCCGTAGGGCGCGGGCCAGTGCGGGGCCAGGTAGCCCGACTCGGCGAAGGCCACGCGTCGCTCCGGCTCCGGCCGCGCCACCAGTGCGGCGATGTCGGCGCGGATCCGGGCCCGCTCGGCGCCAAGGCCCGTCAGGTCGATCGACAGGTGCCTGCGAGCGCCCGCCCGGGTCAGTTCCGTGACCCGCGACCGCCAGCGGGCGGAGCCGCCCAGCAGCTGCCGCAGCGACGTCGCCCGGCGCAGGTAGAAGTGGGCGTCGTGCTCCCACGTGAAGCCGATTCCGCCGAGCACCTGGATGCAGTCCTTGGCGGTCTCGACGGCGGCGTCGAGCGTGATCGTCGCCGCCACCGCCGCCGCCACCGGGAGCTCGCCACCGTCCGCATTCCACGCGTCCTCCGCCGCAATGGCCGCGTCCCACGCCGCGGCCCCGGACTGTTCGACGCGGCACAGCATCTCCGCGCACAGGTGCTTGATCGCCTGGAACGATCCGATCGGTTTTCCGAACTGCTCGCGAATCTTGGCGTACTCCACCGCCGTTCGCAGACACCAGGCCGCGATGCCGGACGCCTCCGCGGCGGCCAGGGTCGCGGCGAGGTCGGACACCAGCCCGTCCCGCACCCCCGTGACCACGCGGTCGGCCGCCACCGCCACCCCGTCGCACCGCACCCGCGCGAGCGGACGGCTCTTGTCGATCGTGTCGGCGACCGCGATGTTCAGGCCGTCGGATTCACCGTCGACCAGGCACCACACGACCTGCTCGCCCGTGTCGGCCGGCAACAGCACGGCGACGCCCGCGTCGCCGCCGATCGCGAAGCCGGCGTCGCCGGTGACCGTCAACCCGCCGTCGGCCCCGAGGGTCGCGTTCACCGGGGAGTTGCCGAGAGCCACCGCGCACGGCATCGCGCCGTCGGCGAGATCCTCGGACCATCGTTTCGCGGCGGCGCCGGAGCTGCGCCCGACGACGAGAGCGGCCAGAGCGGTGGAGAGAACAGGACCCGGGGCGAGTTCGGTCGCGGCCTGTTCGAGCATCGCGGCGAGATCGACGATCTCCGCCCCCGACCCACCGACCTCTTCGGGCACGGCGACCGAGAAAATTCCGAGCGAAGAGAAGGACGGCCACGACGTGTGCCACGAATCTGCTGGTCCTTGCCGTACTGTGACCAGCGGGTCCGTCGAGCGCGCCCAAGCCTGGATCGCACCCGCTGCAGCTCTCTGCTCCTCGGTGGTGGCGATAGTCACAACGGGTATCCGCCTCTCCTGAATGACACATTCGTCTAGAACGTGTTCTAATATGACACCTGGCCATGAGTCAAGGCGCGAAGGAAAACAGGTAATGACGACCAGCTCTCGATCACGGTCCACGACGGTCGCTGCGGCGACGCTGGGCGAGGACGATCTCAGTTCCAACGCGCAGAAGGAACGGCGCAAGCGGATCCTCGACGCGACCCTGGCCCTGGCGTCCAAGGGAGGATACGAAGCCGTGCAGATGCGGGCCGTCGCCGAACGCGCCGACGTCGCCGTGGGAACGCTGTACCGCTACTTCCCGTCCAAGGTGCACCTGCTGGTGTCGGCGCTCGCCCGCGAGTTCGAGCGGATCGACTCCCGCGGAAAGAACCCGCCGGGCCGGAACCCCCTCGAGCGGATGCAGCTGATCCTCAGCCAGATCACCCGGGCCATGCAGCGCGACCCGCTGCTGACCGAGGCCATGACGCGCGCGTTCATGTTCGCCGACGCGTCCGCCGCCGCCGAGGTCGATCAGGTGGGCAAGCTGATGGACCGGCTGTTCGCCCGCGCGATGACGGACACCGAACCCACCGAGGACCAACTGGCCGTCGCCCGCGTCATCTCCGACGTGTGGCTGTCGAACCTGGTGGCCTGGCTCACACGCCGCTCGTCGGCGACCGATGTCGCGAATCGGCTCGAACTCACCGTCGAACTGCTGCTCGGTGACGGGAGCCGCAGACCCGAGTAGGACGCGATCGGGGCACAGCCCCGGCCGAGAACGCGCTCACATCCGTCACATCCCCTAGATTTGAACGTGTGAGCGCCCATGATCTGCCCATCGAACTTCGTCGTGCCCTCTCCCGGGTCGCGCGGACCCCTCGTCTGCTCGTCGCGTCCGATTACGACGGCACGATGGCCCCCATCGTCTCGGACCCCGAAAAGGCGTTTCCCCACGCCGAATCGGTGCGTGCTCTCCGCGCCCTGGCCAGCCTCGCCGGAACCACGGCGGCCGTGATCTCGGGCCGGGCACTCAAAGACCTCGCCGCGCTGTCGCGGCTGCCCGCCGAGGTTCAACTCGTCGGCAGCCACGGCTCGGAATTCGACATCGGGTTCATCCATGCGATCGACGCCGACGCCAAGAAACTTCTCGGAGAGATCACCGAGGAACTCCGGCGGATCTCCGCCCTGCACGCCGGCACGTCGGTGGAGGCGAAGCCGGCGAGCGTCGCCCTGCACGTCCGCAACGCCGACGCCGAGGAAGGCGCCCGCGCACTGGCCGCGGTGCGCGCCGACGCCGGGCAGCGGGTGGGCGTGCAGGTCACCGAGGGCAAGTCCGTCATCGAACTGGCCGTCGTCGCCACCGACAAGGGCCATGCCCTCGACCTGATCCGCCACCAGGACGGCGCGACCGCGGCAGTGTTCGTCGGCGACGACGTCACCGACGAGAAGGCGTTCGCACGCCTCCAGGGCCCCGACCTCGGCGTGAAGGTCGGCCCCGGCGACAGCCTCGCCGAATTCCGGGTGTCGAGCACCGAAGATGTCGCCGCGGCCCTTGCGTTCCTGCTCGAGGAGCGCCGCACCTGGCTGTCCGGGGCCCACGCGCCGCCGATCGAGCGCCTCACCATGCTCGCCAGCCCGCGGACCGTCGCCCTCGTCACGCCGGACGCGACCCTCACCTGGTTGTGTCATCCCGAACCCGACTCGGCGTCCGTGTTCGCGCACCTGCTCGGTGGACCGGAAGCCGGCCACTTCAGCGTCGGCCCGCACCGCAGCGCCCTGCCGCTGAGCCAGCGGTACATCGACAGCACGATGACCGTGCAGACCCGGTGGGCCAGCCTCTCCGTCACCGACTACCTGCCGCACGACGTCCGTCTGGGCCGCACCGACCTGACCCGGGTGATCAGCGGGCAGGCCGCCGCCGTCGTGACGTTCGCACCGCGGCCCGAATTCGGTCAGGGCCAGGTCATCCTCGAGGCGGTCAGCGAGGGACTGCGGGTGCACGGCACCAACGAGCCGATCGTGCTGCGCTCCCCCGGCGTGCAGTGGAACGTCACCTCCGACGGCAACCAGCAGACCGCGCATGCCGTCGTCGATCCGTCCGGTGGCGACGTCGTCCTGGAATTGCGTTGCGGCACCGAAGAACTCGGACCATCCGAAACCCCGGAGGCGGAACGTCGCGCGCTGGCCGAATCGTACTGGTCGGACTGGGCGAAGAGCCTCACCCTGCCCACGCTCAAACCCGACCTGATGAAGCGCTCCGCGCTCACCCTCCGCGGCCTGGTCCACGTCGACTCCGGCGCGATCATGGCGGCCGCCACCACGTCGCTGCCCGAGGAGATCGGCGGCGTCCGCAACTGGGACTACCGCTACTGCTGGCTCCGCGACGCGGCGCTCACCGCGTCCGCGCTCGTCAGCCTCGGTTCGCTCAGCGAGGCCGAGGGCTACCTCGACTGGGTGCACGACGTCCTCGAGACGCTGCCCGGCCCCGAACGCCTGCACCCTCTCTACACGCTGCACGGTGGCGGTCTGCCGCCCGAGGCCGTCATCGACTCGCTGCCCGGCTACGCCGGCTCGCGGCCGGTCCGCATCGGCAACGCGGCCAACCAGCAGGTCCAACTCGACGTGTTCGGACCCATCGTCGAGCTCATCCACGACCTGTCCCACGCCCGCGAGAAGCAGGGCGCCGAGGTGGCGCTCAACGACCGCGACTGGGAACTGGTCTGCGCCATGGTCGAGGCCGTCGAACGTCGCTGGTTCGAACCCGACCACGGCATCTGGGAGATCCGCGACAACCCCCGGCACCACGTGTATTCCAAGGTGATGGGGTGGGTCACCATCGACCGTGCGGTGGCGTTGGCCGAGCACTTCGGCCGCGACATCGAGCCCGGGTGGACGCCGTTGCGCGACAAGATCGCGGACGAGGTGCGCGAGAAAGGCTGGAAGGACGAGGTCCGCTCGTACACCGCCGCCTACGACGGCACCGACCTCGACGCCGCCACCCTGTACATCGGACTGTCCGGGCTGATCGACCCGTCGGACGAGAAGTTCGCGGCCACCGTCACGGCCACCGAGGCGGAACTGCGCAGCGGTTCCACCGTGTACCGGTACCACCACGACGACGGACTGCCCGGCACCGAGGGCGGGTTCCACCTCTGCGCGGCCTGGCTGGTGGAGGCGTACCTGCTGATCGGTCAGCGGTCGCAGGCGGAAGCGTTGTTCGCGCAACTGGTCGACGCCGCCGGACCGACCGGACTGCTCAGCGAGGAGTACGACCCCGTCGCCGAGCGGTCGCTGGGCAACCACCCCCAGGCGTACAGCCACCTGGGACTGCTGCGCTGCGCTCAGCTCCTGGCCTGAGCCGGCGGCCGGGTCAGCGTCTGGCGGGCCCGGCCGTCGAACCGCGCAGCAGTTCGGTCTCGAGCATTTCGACGGTCGCGACCCCGGAGTGCGACGGCGACATGAGCAGGGCCCCCGCGCGGCGGCCCTTCTCCTCCTGAGGTTGCCGCACGGTGGTCAGGCCCTCGCGCAGTGCGTCGTCGACGCCGTCGAATCCGGTGACCGACAGCTGTCCGGGCACGTCGATGCCCTGCCAGCGCGCCCAGTCCAGTGCGCCGAGAGCGAGGACGTCGGTGGTGCACACGAGCGCGGTGATCCGGGGATTCACGGCGAGCGCCTGTGCGGCACCGGCGTGCCCCGACTTCCCGGTGTGCTCGAACCGCTCGATGACGGTGAGGGTGGCGGGGTCCAGGCCGGCGTCGGACATGGCGTCGCGCACGCCCTCGATGCGTTCGCGCTGGACGTGGAAGTTCGGCGACCGCAGGCGCTCCGCGTCGGCGACCCCGTCCGCGCGGTCGCGCCCCAGCCTCATGCTCAGCACGCCGATGTCGCGGTGGCCGAGGCCGATCAGGTAGTCGGCGAGTCCGCGCATCGCGCCGCGGTCGTCGATGCCGATGAGCGACGCACCCGGGATTTCCCGCGGCTGATCGCACACGACCATCGGCAGGTGCCGCTCGCACACCGCCGCGAGGTACGGGTCGTCGTCCGCCACCGAGTACACGACGAACCCGTCGACGCCCGCCTGCTGCACGACCGCGGCGGCGTCCGCCTCCTCGCGACCCGGACCCGCCGGAATCAGGAGCAGCCCCTGCCCGGCGGCCTCGCACGACTCGGCCAGTCCGGACAGAAAGCTCATCGCGGCCGGGTCGCGGAAGGAGTAGCTGAGGGCCTCGGTGAGCAGCAGTCCCACGGCCCCGGCCTTGCGGGTGCGCAGGGATCGGGCCACCGGGTCGGGGCCGGGATAGCCGCGGCGCTTGGCCGCCTGCAGCACCCGGTCGCGGAGTTCCGCGGAAAGTTGATCGGGCCGGTTGTAGGCGTTGGACACCGTCGTTCGCGAAATATTGAGCTCGGCCGCGAGCGACGCCAGCGTGGCTTGGCGACGAGGCTGTCGAGACCTGGGCATAGGGGGACGTTAGTACCTGGCCCGCGTTCGGGCGCGTCGGGGCTGCACCGAAAGTGCACTACCAGGACCTATCCGCTAAAGTGCAACGGTAACGGTTTCCAATAGCGTTTAGCGTTCGTATTCGGTCAGGAGTTTTCTGTGCGCGCTTCCTCAGGTTTTCGTGCCGTCACGGCGGCCGTCGGGCTGTCGTTCGCCGCGGCCCTCACCCTCACCGCGTGCGGCTCCGACACGACCGGTGACGGCACACTGACCGTCGTCGCGTCGACGAACGTGTGGGGCAGCGTCGCGCAGGCCGTCGCCGGCGACAAGGTGGACGTCACCTCGATCATCACCGAACCGTCGTCCGACCCGCACTCGTTCGAGGCGAGCCCGACCGACGCCGCCAAGCTCACCGACGCGTCCCTGATCGTCTACAACGGCGGCGGATACGACCACTTCGTCGACGACATCATCGGCACCGGCAACAGCGACCAGCTCACGGTCAACGCGTTCGACCTCCTCGAGGGCGGCGCGCACGCGGGCGAGGGCGGCGGTGACTCGCACGAGGGCCACGACCACGGCGACGTGAACGAACACGTCTGGTTCGACGTCGACACCGTCGACGCCGCCGCGCAGTCCATCGCGGACAAGCTCGGCCAACTCGACCCCGACAACGCCGACGCCTACAAGGCCAACGCCGCCACCTTCCACGGTCAGCTCGAGCAGATCTCCGCGATCACCGACGGCATCGCGGCCGCCCACAAGGACGCGCCCGTCGCCCAGACCGAACCGATCGCCTACTACCTGCTGCAGTCCGCGGGCCTGAAGGACGTCACCCCGCCCGACTTCACGAGCGCCATCGAGAACGGCAACGACCCCGCGCCCGCCGCCATCGCCGCCACGCGACAGCTGCTCACCGGCAAGCAGGTGCAGGCCCTCGTCTACAACGTGCAGACGCAGGACCGGGTCACCCAGGACGTGCGGGCCACGGCCGAGTCGGCGGGAATCCCCGTCGTCGAGGTGACCGAAACCCTCCCCGAAGGCCTGGACTACATTCAGTGGCAGACCAACACCGCCGAGTCGCTCGCCGCGGCTCTGCAATAGAACTGATCGGCTTGTGACAGAACCCACTTCGAAGAACGCCGGCAACGGTCGCGTCCCCGCACTGGAACTGACGGGGGCGCGACTGTCCTTCGGCGAACGCACACTCTGGCAGGACCTCGACCTCACCGTGGAACCCGGCGAATTCGTCGCCGTCCTCGGACCCAACGGGTCGGGCAAGACGTCGCTGCTCAAGGTGCTGCTCGGTCAGCTCGCCCTCAGCTCCGGCACCGCGCGCATCGCCGGAACCCCGGCGCGAAAGGGCAATTCGCACGTCGGGTACATCCCCCAGCAGAAGTCGCTCGACGACGGGTTGCCGCTCCGCGGCCGCGACCTCGTCGGGCTCGGCGTCGACGGCCACCAGTGGGGAACCGGTCTCCTCCGGCGAGGCCGGCGCCGGGCCATCGTCGACGCGGCGATCGCCGAAGTCGGCGCCCAGCACTACGCGGACGCGCCGATCGGTTCCATGTCCGGCGGCGAGCAGCAGCGGCTGCGGATCGCGCAGGCCCTCGTCGGCAACCCGCAGATCCTGCTGTGCGACGAGCCGCTGCTCAGCCTCGACCTGGCCAACCAGAACCTCGTGTCCGGACTCATCGACCGGCGGCGCCGCACCCACGACACCGCGGTCCTGTTCGTCACCCACGAGATCAACCCGATCCTCCCCCTCGTCGACCGCGTGCTCTACCTCGTCGACGGCCAGTTCCGGATAGGCAAACCGGAAGAGGTCATGACGTCGGAGGTGCTGTCCGAGCTGTACCGCACCGACGTCGAGGTGCTGCACGTGCGCGGCCGCCTCGTCGTGATCGGCACCGGCGACGCCATCGACGCCCTCGGCAGCGCGGGCGGCCTCCGCCCCGGCGAGGGTGTGCACCACACCGACGAGGGACACGCATGAGCAACAAGTTCACCGACGCCATGTCACGCATGTTCGACGTCTCTGCCACCGTCGACCTCCTGCAGTACGACTTCGTGCAGCAGGCATTGATCGCGGGCGCCATCCTCGGCCTCCTCGCGGGAGCCATCGGACCGCTGATCGTGAGCAGGCAGATGTCGTTCGCCGTGCACGGCACGAGCGAGCTGTCGCTGACCGGTGCGTCGGCAGCCCTGCTCATCGGCGTCAGCGTCGGGGCAGGCGCCATCGCCGGTTCGGTGGTCGCGGCCGTCCTCTTCGGGCTGCTCGGCGCGAAGGCCCGCGACCGCGACTCGGTCATCGGCGTCATCATGGCGTTCGGCCTCGGCCTGTCGGTGCTGTTCATCTGGTCGTACCAAGGGCGCACCGGCACCAGTTTCTCGCTGCTGATCGGCCAGATCGTCGCACCCGGCGACAGCGGCCTGCAGTTGCTGCTGCTCTGCGCCGTGCTCGTCATCGGAGTCCTCGGCCTGATCTACCGTCCCCTCCTCTTCTCGAGCACCGACCCCGACGTCGCCGAAGCCCGCGGAGTCCCCGTGCGCGCCCTGTCGATCGTGTTCGCCGTCCTCGTCGGCATCACCGCCGCCCTCGGCGTCCAGATCGTCGGCGCACTACTCGTCATGGCACTGCTCATCACCCCCGCCGCAGCCGCCGCCTACGTCACCGCCAGCCCCCTCAAGGCGACCGTCCTGTCGATCGTGTTCGCCGAACTCGCCGCCGTCGGCGGCATCCTGCTGTCCCTCGCACCCGGCGTGCCCGTGTCCAGCTTCGTCACCACGATCTCGTTCGTCATCTACCTCGCATGCCGACTCAGCGGCTCCTCACGACGCAAGAACGCCGGACGCATCGCCCACACCCACGCACACACGCACTGAGCCGCCACTATTCGCCGCTCAGCGGCCGAATCGGCCCTCACACGCCGAAGGGTGGCGGCTCAGTGCAAGCGGGCCTAGAGGTGGTCGGGGAAATACGGCGCCAGCGCCGTCGCCACCTTCGTCGCCTGATCGCACGCCGCATTCGCCGTGGTGAATTCCGGGCTTCCCTCGCTGTAGAGAATTTCGAAGTCGAGGACTCCCGGCGCAATGTCGACCGCGACACTGCACGATCCACCGAGGAAAAGCCCCACTATCGCGTGACGGCCGCCGATCTCGGTTTCGTTGACGACCTCGAAGCGGTCATCTTGCCGAATGTCCTCGATCGTGTCGCCGCGAGCAGCGATCGTGATCCCGTAATAAGGATCGTGCGACGTGAACATGCACGCAAAATTCGATGTCGACTCATGATCCGCGCGACTAGAGGGGCGAGCGTCAATCCGCGCCTCCTTGATCGCCTCTATGGGCAGGTCGTCGCACGGGTGGAAACCGATAGTCGGAGCGGGGTCGGCTGTTGCTTCGCCGTCTGAGGATTGCTCGCAGGAAGTAGCGAATCCCAACAAGGCCAGTGCCGACATTGCAGTCGCTGCGGCTCGCTTGCCGTTCACAGTTCGGTTCCCGCGGCGCCCAGGTTTCCTGCGATCTGCGCATCCTGCTCCTGATATCGGGCAAGCACAGCCTCGAACATCGATTTCATATCTCGCGCATACGTTTGATGAGCGGTGAAGAGCCCGCGCGCAGTGTTGGCGAATTCGATGTCCTTGCCGCTGATCGCCTTCTCATCGAACTTGCGCGCAAGCTCGGCTGCAGAAGCAATGTCCTTCTCTCCGATCCCGAGAGTGGTGGCGCGTAGTTCCTCATTTGCCCGGCGGGCGAGATCACCCATGCGATCCGCATGGTCCTGGCACAGCTTGATGCACTGTTCCAAGCCAGCCGGGTCGAGTTCGAGCCTGCCTCCCCCGACGATGTTCTCGGTGAAAGCCTTCCAACCGGCTTCCGGTGCTTCTGGCCCCGCCATGTTCGTGCCCCCTCCGTGTGTCCTGCGGTGTCCCCACCTGTGCAAATCGCCGGCGCGTGGCAATCTACCAACCGCGGGCACCGACCGAGCCTGCCCGAGGAGTCGTACCGACCCTGATCAGGGTGTCGAGCGAGGATACGAGCTGGTCGGGACCTGCCGGGTGCGCGGCGGCGGGATCGTGCGGGCCGATCACGTAGCGGCCGTCGCCGGCGATGTCGATCCACTGCATGACGCCGACGTCGCGGCCGGCGCCGTAGCGGGGGCCGCGGAAGACTCGGATCTTGCCGCGGCCCGCGTATCCCTTCTGCACGGCGGATTCGAGTCTGGGGACGGGAGCCGCCCGGTTGACCTCCTGCAGGATTCCCTGGGAGAAGTGGGCATCTTCGTCGTCCCGTCGCTGGAACCGGCGCCTGCCGGCGGCGTTCTGCGGGATGAGGCCGATCAGTTGCGCGCCCAATTTTCCGGCCTGCCCGGCGCCGATCACCACGTCGCCGCCGATCCGCGGTGCCCGGCCGGGGAGTTGTGACGCGATCACGACCCACTGCCGGTGCTGGGCACCGATGATGCGGATCTGTGTCTCGTCGGCGGTGGAACCGGAGATCTCTACATACACGTCGGGCTCGGCGAGCACGCCCAACGCCGACTTCACGTCGTCGTGCTCGGCTCCCGCGAAGGCTTCTCGAATCCGGTTCTGCTCTGCCACATAGGCGTTGAGCCCGGGGTGTGCACTCACGATCCGGAACGGGTACGGGATGCGGTCCTGCCCGGTGCCTGCCCACAGGGCTTCGAACAGTTCGGGACGCAGCCGCCAATTGCGCATGCTCATGCGCCGATCACCGGCGGCGAGACGAGGGGCAGTTTGCCGATCAGCTCGTTGCCGTTGTCGAGGGTGATCAGGTAGTCGGGCGTCTTGTGTTCCTTGTCCTCGCCGCCGCCCTTGGCAGCCCCGGGGGCGCCGCCCATCATTCCGCCGCCCATCGGGCCGGTACCTCGAATCCCGGCGCCCGTGCGACCACCGGCTGCGGCCCCCGCGACCCCGGGTGTGGAGCCCGACCGGGCACCGGCACCCGCCCGACTTCCGGCACCGACGCCGCTGGCGCCGCCGAGCCCGCCGACGCCGAATCCGCCCGCACCGGCACCCCCACCCGCACCCACACCCGCAGATCGTGAACCGGCGCCCGAGGACGAGTCGGCACCCGGCGGCAGGACCGATCGGCTCTGCGCCTGATCACCCGACACCGAGGCCGGGGCCGTCGCCGCGGGCGCGGTGGCCGACGACGGCGCGGTTTCCGCATTCTGCTGCGCGCCGTCCGCTGCGGGGGTGCCGGGCGCAGCGGACGCGTCGCTGGCGGGACTGTCGATATCCGGAGCGTCGCCGGAACTCGGCCGGCCGGCGCTCGGTCCCCCGAACCGCTCGCTCGAGCTGGGGGCGCCGCTCGAGTAATCGACGCCGGGCGCGGACGGACCCGAAGGAACATCGACCCGGCTCTCCGGTCTCGTGAACGCCGGGACGTTGCCGTCCGAAGTCGCGAGCCCCGGGTTGTAGATCGTGGCCATCTTCTCGCGCGCTTCGCCCTCGCGCCGGTAGTACTCGTCCTCGGTGTCCGTGTCCCAGGGGGTCAGCTTGTCCCACAGTCCGGTGCCGATGGTTTCGGGGACCTGCGACCGCAGCGACGCGACCGTCTCCGCCAGCGGGGTCAGCGCCGCCGCCACTCCGTGAAGTTGATCCTGTGCCTCCGGCGCGGACGTCGAGTACCGCTCGGTCTCGCCATAGGCCGCCGACGCGGCAGCCCCCTGCCAGCTCTCGCTGATCGCCTTCTTGATCGCGTCGCTGAACTCGACGATCGCGTCGTGGGCCGTCGTCCCCAGTTCGGTCCAGGCTCGCGCGATGCCGCTCACGTGCTCGACGTCCATGCCGGCGACGGCACTCGCGATCCTCGCGTGGTCCCACTGGTCCGAGTGGAAGTTCTCGGGATCCTTGATGTATGCCGGGTCGGTCACGTTTCCCCCTCCGATGGCGCGGTCCGCCACACACGGTCAATTGTTCTGACGCAGCAGGACCCTCACCGGTTCCGCCCGCCCCCGCGAGAGAATCTACAAGACGGCATTCGGAACCCTAGTATCGAATATGTGCCGGCAATCGATCTGAACAGCGACCTCGGCGAGAGCTACGGTGCCTGGACCCTCGGCGACGACGTGGCGATGCTGAAGCTCGTGACCAGCGCCAACGTGGCCTGCGGTTTTCATGCGGGCGACCCCGCGACGCTGTGGGCCTGTTGTTCCGCGGCGTCCGAGTTGACGGTCCGGATAGGCGCGCAGGTGGGCTATCACGACCTCGCCGGGTTCGGGCGCCGGTTCATCGACGTCGCCCCGCGTGATCTGACGGCCGACGTCGTCTATCAGATCGGCGCACTCGACGGTCTAGCCCAGGTCTCCGGGTCCGCGGTGGCGTACGTGAAACCGCACGGCGCGCTGTACAACGCGATCGTGCATCACCGTGAGCAGGCCCGCGCGGTGGTCGCGGCGGTGACCGCGTACGACGACACGCTTCCGGTTCTCGGTCTGCCCGGTTCGGTGTTCCTGGAGGAGGCCGAGAAGGCCGGGCTGCGGACGGTCATCGAGGCGTTCGCGGACCGCGCGTACACGCCCGACGGAACGCTGGTGCCCCGCACGACGGACGGCGCGGTCCTGCGCGATCCGGCGGTCGTGGCGGAGCGGGTCCGCAGACTCGTCGTCGATCACACCCTCGAAGCCGTCGACGGCACCGTCCTCGCGGTCACCGCCGAATCCGTCTGCGTACACGGCGATACGCCCGCCGCCGTCGAGATGGCCACCGCCATCCGGTCGTTGCTCGACGCCGAGGGCGTCACGGTGGAGCCGTTCGTGTGATGCGCATCCTCGACGTCGGAGAAAGCGCGATCCTCGCCGAGTTCGAGGACCAGGTCACCGTGCTCGCGCACTTCCGTGCTCTGGACGACTCCCGGCCACCCGGGGTCCGGGAGGTGATACCGGCGGCGCGCACCATCCTGGTGCGGTTCGACCACGGCGCGACGAGCCGCGACCGCGTCGCCAAGTGGGTGCGGACGACGGAACCGGCGGCGGCGGTCGCCGAGGGCGCCCCGGAGGAGGTCCGGATCGCCGTGCGCTACGACGGCCCCGACCTCGAGGACGTGGCCGAACTGACCGGGCTCGGTGTCGACGGCGTCGTCGCGGCGCACACCGGAACGCCTTGGACGGTGGCGTTCTGCGGCTTCGCCCCCGGTTTCGGTTATCTCACCGGCGGTGCACCCGACTTGCACGTGCCGCGCCGCGCGACGCCGCGGACCTCCGTCCCCGCCGGGACGGTGGCGCTCGGAGGGGAGTTCACGGGAATCTACCCCCGCTCCTCGCCCGGCGGATGGCAGCTCATCGGAACCACGGACGAACCGATCTGGGATGCCGGGCGCACTCCCCCTGCCCTGCTCCGTCCCGGCGTCGTCGTGCGCTTCGCGCCCGTGAGTACTTATTAACCGCCCGCGGTTAATAAGTACTCACGGGTGGCGGAGCCGCATCACAGGTCCAGGACCAGACGATCACCCCTCGCCCGGGACACGCAGATCATCATGCTGTTGCATTGCGCGCGTTCGCTTTCGGTGAGGAGGTCGTCGCGGTGGTCGACGTCGCCGCTCAGGACCTTCACCTCGCAGGACCCGCAGATGCCCATCTCGCACGACGACGGATGGTCGATGCCGGCGTCGCGGACCGCTTCGAGCACGGTCTGGTCGGGACGCACCGGAACCACCTTCTCGCTGCGGGCGAGTTCGACCTCGAACTCACCACTCGACCCGACCGCCGGGGCCGCCGCGGCGAACCGTTCGAGGTGGAGATCGGCGGCGCGACCCGCCTGCGACATCCGTTCCACCAGCGCGTCCATGAGCGGTGTGGGCCCGCAGCAGTAGACCGCCGCCCCCGACGAGGACGCCACGACGGACGCCAGATCGAGGTGACCGTCCGTGTCCTGCGGCACCAACCGCACCGCGGACGCGTCCAGCTCGCTCACGAACGCGAAGTGCTCGGCGGTGCGCGCTCCGTACACCAGTTCCCAGGTTCCGCCGCGGCGTTGCACTTCCCGGATCATCGGCAGCATCGGGGTGATGCCGATGCCGCCGGCGACGAACACGTACCGGTCCGCCTCGGTCAACGCGAAATTTGAGCGGGGACAGCCGATCTCGACCACGCGACCCGGACGCAGCTCGCGGTGGACCTCCACCGAGCCACCCCTGCCCGCGGGCAGTTCGAGGACGGCGATGCGGTAGCGGCTCGAGTCGGCGGGGTCGCCGCACAGCGAGTACTGCCGGACCGTCCCCGACGGCAGGTGCACGTCGACGTGTGCGCCCGGTTCCCAGGCCGGCAGCTCGCCGCCGTCGGAACGGGTGAACTCGTACGACGTGATCGACTCCGCCTCCCAGCGGGCAGCGACGACACGCAGCGGGAGGGTCTGCGGATCAGACGAACTCGTTGACATGGCTGCCGTCCTTGACGCGGTTCATCAGCTCGGTGAACGAGCGCCGGTAGTTGAGGGTGAACAGGTCGGCGGGAACGGAGAATTCCTGGAACTCGGAATCCCACGGGATTTCACGGGGTTCGATGAATTCGACGATCGGGATGTCTTCGAGGTACACCATCTCCTCGACGCGCAGGCACTCCTCGAGGTCCGCGCCGCGGTAGCCGACCTCGTTGGCGACGCCCCAGAAGATCTTGACGTGCTCGTAATCGATCGGCGACGGGAACCCGGCGACGACGCGGCGGCCCAGCTTCTCGTAGTGGTACGTGATGGACGCGAGACCCGGTGCGGAGCAGCGGTACCGCATCATGCAGTCGCCGTCGTTGGCCCAGTCGCCGGAGCCGGCGTCGAGTGGCCGGTCCATCCACACGTCGAGTCCGTCCCGGTTGACGTTCAGCGGTTCGACGATCTCCGGTGTCGGGCCCATCGACACCTTGTGGACGAAGGGGAAGTGCGCGACGTCGCGGAAGTTCTCGATCGTCACCCCGACTCCGACCGACGAGTCGATCGGGTCGGCGGCCAGCCATTCGAGGTCGAGGCCCTGCCACTCCTCGATCTCGTACATGTCGCGGATCGGGTCTTCGAGCACCGTCCAGACGTGACCGAACCGTTCGACGGCGGGGTAGGTGGCGATCGACGCGCGCGGTGGGATCTTGCCCTGATCGGCAAGGGACGGGATGCGGCTGCAGCTGCCGTCGGTGCTGGAGAACTCCCAGCCGTGGTAGGGGCAGCCGATGGAGCTCTGGTGCACTTCGCCCATCGACAGGTCGCCGCCGCGGTGCGGGCAGCGCCGCGACTGCACCGAGATCCGCCCCTCGCCGTCGCGGTAGATCACCAGGCTGACGCCGAGAAGCGTGGCCGTCTGGGGCTTGTCGAGGTCGCAGAGGCGGGCGACGGGGAACCAGGAGCGGCGCATCGACGCTTCGGCCAGTTCGCGTTTGGTGGGGGTGGGGATCGAGGTGGTCACGAGGGTCCTTTCGGGGAGATCAGGCGCCGACGACGAGCGCTCCACCGTTGACCGCGAGGGTCTGTCCGGTGATGAAGGCGGCTCCGTCGGAGGCGAGGAAGGCGACGGCCGCGGCGATTTCGTGGGCGTCGCCGAGACGGCCGAGGGGGACGGCGGCAAGTTCTTCGGCATAGACGTCGTCGGGGACCATCCGGGTGTGGATCGCGCCCGGTGCGACGGCGTTGACGAGGATCTTCTGCGAGACGAGTTCGGAGGACAGCGCCTTCATCAGCCCGAGTTGCGCCGTCTTGGACACCATGTAGCCGTAGGAGTGGCCGCCGGGGACCTGCCCCCACTGCGAGGAGATGAAGATGACGCGCGGTGCCTCGCTGCGGGCGAGGAGCGGCGCGGCGGCGCGGGTGATGGCGTACGGCCCGAGGACGTTGACGTCGAGGTACGGCCGGAGGTTCTCGACAGGTGTGTCGCCGAGGGACTTCCAGTCGTGCATGATGCCGGCGTTGTGGACCAGGATGTCGAGGCGACCCCAGTTGTCGTTCGCGACGGCGACGACGCGTTCGCCGGCGTCCGGTGCGGTGACGTCCAGTTCGAGGCATTCGACGCGGCGGCCGGTGCTGTCGCGGATCTCCTTGGCGACCGCCGACAGTTCCGCGGCGTCGAGATCGGCGACGATCAGGTCGGCGCCGCGGGCCGCGAGGGTCCGGGCATGTGCGGCTCCCATGCCCCGTGCGGCGCCGGTGACCAGCGCGACACGGTCGTCCAGCCGAACACCCGGGATGGCGGTGACACTCATGCTCCCGCCCCCACGATGTGCGGCTCGGTGACGTACAGCATGTTGCCGTCGGGGTCGAAGAACGGGCGGTACTGGTACCAGGTGCCACTGGGGTGCTTCCACTGGATCCGCTCGTCGACCCATTCGACGCGTCCGTCCAGCGCGGCCTCGGCCTCGTCGAGGCTGTCGACCTCGAACGCGATCGAATCGTAGCCGGGTGGGTTGTCGGGGTTGACCGCGGTGCGGCGCGGAGCGTGTTCGCCCACTTCGGATTTGAAGATGTAGAGCGTCACGTTGCCCATGTCGATCGCCGCCCACTCCTCGTCCTTCTCGTACGGGAGGTGGAAGGGCAGCCCGAGGACGCCGTGGTAGAACTCCACGAGGGCGTCGACATCGCGGGTGAGGATGTCCATGTTGTCGATGCGCTTCAGTTTCAGCACGGTGTTCTCCTTGGTCGGTGCCGCGAAATCGGCAGGAATGGTGCAGGGCCCACCGGAATGGGCGGTCAGGGTTCCGTTCTCGACGTCGAGCGAGACGGTGGCGAGGGTTTCGAAGCGTGCCGACGCCGGCAGGGCCGGGTCGACGTGGCAGCACGTCGCCCCGCCGCCCAGCAGGTGCGACGCCATCGCCTCGACGACCGCGGGTGCGTCGACGTCCGGTCTGCCCGACAGTCGACGGCGGAGCATGTCGAACCGGATCACGGTGTCCGGTCCGTCCCGGAGTTCCCTGTCGTGCAGGTTCGCCGGGCTGCTGAGGAAATGGTTGGTGTGGACGAGGAGGCCGTCGGGGTCCGGCAGTGCGTACCCGATTCCGCCGGGGTTGAGTTCGACGCTCACGGCCGTGGATTCGCCGCCGGTGCTCGCGACGAGCGTCAGCGACGTCGACGCGGACACCTCCGCCTGGGCGAGCCGGACGAGCGCGTGGTTGAGGTCGCGTGATTCGTCGAGCACGGCGCGGGCGAGCACGTGCACCGGGACGCCGATCCCGTTTCCGTCCCCGGTGTGGTGGAGGATGTTGAAGTGCACGCCCAGGCCGCGGTCGTTGACGCCGATCTTGCCGACGATGCCGTATTCGTTGACGGTGGTGGTCACGTGACCGCTTTCGTGCGGGATCTCCCAGACGAGCCACAGGTCGGCGAGTTCGGCGAACCAGTCCCATGCCTGCACGGAGACCGGCGGCGCCCCGTCCCGGAGCCGGACGACGGTCGAGCACTCACTCGGCGTGATCGAGCCAACCGCCGCAAGCACTTCGGTACGCGCATTGATCGCCGCGACCGCGGCCACCGACAGACCGGCGCCGTCCGCGATGCCGGCGATCTCGTCGGCGAGTGCGGGTGCGGCCGCCGTGATCCGCTCGAGGGCGAGGGTCCCCCAGTGGTCGAGGTCGACGGCCGAGCCGGCAGCGCGGTCGAACAGCTGCTGGTACGCGGCCACCGACGCGCCGACCTGTTCCGCGTGGGCACTGCCGAATTCGTGTCCGCGGTCCCACGGCCGGGTCTGCGTGGAGCGGAACCGGCGGGTCACGACGCCACCCGCAGCAGTCGCGGCGCCACCAACTCGGCGACCTCGTCGAGGCGGGCGAACCACACGTCGCCGGATTCGGCCATGTGCGCCACCACCTGCTCGAACTGGCCGAGCCGGTAGGGGCGTCCGATGACCTCGGGGTGCATCGTGAAGCTCGTGTGCCGACGTTCGGCGCGGGCGGACTCGAATTCGGCTGTCCAGCAACGACGCAGCTCTTCGGGGTCGGCGACGTTGCCGCCTCCGTCGATGTTCCAGCCGAAGCGCGGCCAGTCGTCGAGCGACCAGTGCACGGGCAGTTCGAGGATCTCGAGGCCGTCCCAGGACTCGACGTACGGTCGGTCGTCGCCCATGCAGCTGGAGTCGTAGAGGAATCCGCGGTCGACGAGCAGTCCGAATGTCTCGGGGGTGAGTTCCCAGGACGTGGAGCGGTATCCCTGCGGCCGCGGGACGCCGAGCCGTTCGAGGGCTTCGAGGCCCTTGTCGATCTCGTCGATCTGCTGCTGCTCGCTCACCTTGTCGCTGCGCAGGTGCAGGTGTCCGTGGTGTCCGATCTCGTGCCCCGCGTCGAGCAGGCTCTCCACCATCGCGGGGTGATGCTGCGCGGTGTGTCCGGGGACGAAAAATGTGGCCGAGATGTCGTATCGGGCGAGCAGGTCGAGGATGCGCGGCACTCCGCGCGTGACGCCGTAGCGGCCCTCGGACAGGATGGTCAGACGGCGTGCGTACTCGTCGCCCTCCCCGAGCCAGCCGGCCTCCGCGTCGACGTCGAAGGTCAACGACACCGCGGCGGCCTTGCCGCCCGGCCAGTCTGCGGTGGGAAAGTCCTGAATCGTCAAGACACGCTCCTCTGATTGCGCCGCTTCGGCGGCGGATTCGACTCGATGCTGCGCATTTCGGCAGCCAATGCGGATTGATTCAACGCTTTGCGTGTTGCAGACCACATTAACAGCGCGCAAACCGCCACACAACCCTAGAAACACCGAAACTTTGCGTCGAACTTCGTCGGTCCTGCTGCGCATTGCGCAGCGTCAGTCGCCGGTCTGCGTTTCGCCGTCCCGCAGCGCCGCGTAGGCAGCCGGGCGGGACCGTCGCATCCGCAGGGCGACGACCACACCGACACCGTACGCGGCGAGCACCAGGCCTCCGATGATCAACGCGCCCAGCCGATCTCCGATGAGGAGTTCGAAGTTGGTCACGACGAGAGCGACCACCGCGAGCAGACCGAGGATCGCGAGCGACGGTGCCACCACCGTGTGCCACCGGCGCTTGTCGAGATCGTGCCTGCGGAAGAACACGATGACCGCCAGATTGGTGAGCGCCATGAGCAGGACGATCCCGAGCGTCGCCGCACCGGACAGCCACGTGTAGGCCTGGGTGATCGGATCGATACCGCTGACCGCGACCACCGCGAGCAGCACTCCGGAGATCGCGGTCAGGACGATCGACGAGCGCGAGGGCGCCCCGTACTTCGGGCTGACCCGGCCGAGCGCCGACGGCAGCACTCCCATCGAGCCGAGAGTGAACTGGTATCGCGTGATGACGTTGTGGAACGACAGCACGCACGCGAAGACGCTGGTCACCACGAGAAGCTGCATGATGTCGTGCACGACCGTCCCCGCGTACCGGGTGGCGAGGTCGAACACCATGTTCACGGGATCGTCCGATGCCGTATCCACCGCATCGGTCGCACCGGCTCCGACGACCACCGCCCACGCGGACAGCGCGTAGAACGCACCGATCGACACGACCGCGACGTACGTTGCGCGCGGAACGGTGCGGTCGGGGTCGCGCGCCTCGTTCCGGAACACGGCCGTGGCCTCGAACCCGAAGAAGGCGAAGAACGCGAACATCAGACCCAGCCCGGGCGAGCCGTCGAACACCGTGGTCGGCAGCAGAGGGGCGGCTGTCAGTCCTGCTGCGCCGCCCTTGACCAGGATGGCGACGTCGAGCACGACGACGATGAGCGCCTCCGTGATCAGGAGTACCCCGAGAACCTTGGAACTGAGCTCGATGTCGCGGTACCCGAGCACGGAGACAATCCCGAAAGCTGCGAACGAGAACACCCACCAGGGGGCGTCGACATGCAGGTACTGCGCGGCGGCGTTGCTCGCCGCCACCCCCTGATAGGAGTAGACGGCGATGAGGAGCATCGAATACGACACGAGCGCCAGCAACGCGGCACCGAGCCCGTTGATCCGTCCGAGCCCGGCCTGCACGTACGAGTAGAACGCCCCCGCGTTGCGGACGTGCCTGCTCATCAGCGTGTACCCGACCGCGAACAAGGTGAGGATGACAGCGGCGATCAGGAAGAACAGCGGCGCACCGATACTGCCGCCGAACGCGATGACGATGGGCACCTGGGCGGCGACGACGGCGAGCGGTGCGGCGGCGGCCACCACCATGAAGACGATGGCGCCGACGCCCAATCCGCGGTTCAGGGGATGCATGCTCTCGCCGCGATCGGGGCCGTCCGGGCCGGCACCGCCGTTCGCGGACAGCGAGGAGTGGGAAGTCATGATTCTGCCGTTCTCGTGAGAAGGTGCGATGCGCGCGTGAGGCGCACCGGAAACACGAAGGCGGCACCTCGACGCCGTTGTCGAAGTGCCGCCTTCGTGTGGGGCCTGTTGCGTTACAACAGGGTCCACGCTTCGGTGAGGACGCCGCGGAGGATGTTTTCGATTTCGTCGAATTCGGTTTGCCCACAGATCAACGGCGGTGCGAGTTGGATGACCGGGTCGCCGCGGTCGTCGGCCCGGCAGTACAGGCCGGCGTCGAACAGGGCGGTGGAGAGGAACCCGTGCAGGATCCGCTCGGCCTCGGCGTCGCTGAACGACTCCTTCGTGGCCTTGTCCTTGACCAGTTCGATGCCGTAGAAGAACCCCTCCCCGCGCACGTCCCCGACCATCGGCAGATCGGTGAGCTTGTCGAGGGTGGCCCGGAACGCCGGCGCCTGCTCGGCGACGTGCGCGTTGAGGCCCTCGCGTTCGAAGATGTCCAGGTTCGCCAATGCCACCGCCGCGGAGACCGGGTGCCCGCCGAAGGTGTAGCCGTGCGCGAACATCGACGTCCCGTCCGCGAACGGTGCGAACAACCGGTCCGAGGCGATCATCGCCCCGATCGGCGAATACCCCGAGGTCAGGCCCTTGGCGCAGGTGATGATGTCGGGCACGTACCCGAAGTCCTCGCACGCGAACATCGACCCGATCCTCCCGAACGCGCAGATCACCTCGTCCGAGACCAGCAGCACGTCGTACTCGTCGCAGATCTGCCGGACCCGTTCGAAGTAGCCGGGCGGCGGCGGGAAGCAGCCGCCGGCGTTCTGCACCGGTTCGAGGAAGACGGCGGCGACGGTGTCGGGGCCCTCGAATTCGATGGCCTCGGCGATCCGGTCGGCGGCCCAGATCCCGAACGCCTTCGGATCACTGCCGAGGGGGTCGGGGGCGCGGTAGATGTTGGTGTTCGGGACCCGGAACGCGCCGGGGGTCAGCGGTTCGAACGGGGCCTTCAGCGCGGGGATGCCGGTGATCGCCAGCGCCCCCTGGGGGGTGCCGTGGTAGGCGATGGAGCGGGAGATGACCTTGTGTTTGCCGGGTTTGCCGACCTTCTTGAAGTACTGTTTGGCCAGTTTCCAGGCGCTTTCGACGGCCTCGCCGCCGCCGGTGGTGAAGAAGACCCGGTTCAGGTCGCCGGGGGCGTAGCCGGCGAGGCGTTCGGCGAGTTCGATGGCGGGTTCGGTGGCGTAGGACCAGAGTGGGAAGAACGCCAACTGTTCGGCCTGCTTGGCGGCGGCCTCGGCGAGCTCGGCCCGGCCGTGTCCGGCCTGCACGACGAACAGCCCGGACAGTCCGTCGAGGTAACTCTTACCGGTGGAGTCCCAGATCCGGGCGCCGTCGCCGCGGGTGATGATCGGCGGGGTGATGTTGTCCCCGTGCCGGGAGAAATGCCCCCACAGATGGCGGCGGGCGGACGCTTCGAGTCCGGTCGTGGTTCTTTCGGTGACTGCAGTCATCGTAGTCCTCAATTGTGTTTCGGTTCAGTCGAATTCGGACTGGTCCAGCATCAGAGGCCGAATCCGGGCCGATCGCCTCGGCAGGCCGTCGAACGCCGAGGTCCGATCCGGCATGCGTCAATCGTGACGCCTTCTGCCCGCGAATTCAAGTAGCAACTTGATAAATATTGACGCAATGCGCAGGAAATGTTCCGGATTGGTCACTGAATTCGTGGCGTCGGGTAGCCAACACGAGTGCGCTCTTCTACTGTGGGTGAATCTTTTTTCTCGCCCCCGTCTTGGAGTGATCTCATGACCGTCTCGGTCCCTTTTCCGCCGTCCACCTCGCTCGGCCTGCCCACCACCGTGCCCGGCTGCTGGATCTCCGGATCCCCGGCCGAGGGCTCCGGCGACATCCACCGCATCATCGATCCGGCGACGGGCGCCCCGGTCACGGCACTGACCCTCGCGACCGCCCGGGACGTCGACGCCGCCGTCCGGTCGGCGCGTGCCGCCTTCCCCGGCTGGTCGGGTGCCGCCCCGGCCGAGCGCGCAGCAGTTCTCACCACCCTTGCCCGCGCACTCGAGCGCGACGCGGAACTGTTCGCCCGCGAAGAAGTCGCGCAGACCGGCAAGGCAATCCGGCTCGCTCGCGAGTTCGACGTCCCGGGCAGCATCGACAACATCGACTTCTTCGCCGGAGCCTCCCGCAATCTCGAGGGCAAGGCCGCCGCGGAGTACTCCCCCGACCACACGTCGAGCATCCGGCGTGACGCCGTCGGCGTCGTCGGGTCGATCACGCCGTGGAACTATCCGCTGCAGATGGCAGTCTGGAAGGTGATTCCTGCGTTGGCCGCCGGGTGCACGGTCGTGCTCAAACCGAGCGAGCTCACCCCCCTCACGACGCTCCGCCTCGCCCGGCTGGCCACCGAATCCGGGCTCCCCGACGGAGTGTTCAACGTGGTGACGGGCACCGGCGCCGAGGTGGGCGCCGCGCTCGCCGGACACCGCGGAATCGACATGCTGACCTTCACCGGGTCGACCGCCGTGGGCCGCACGGTGATGGCGCAGGCATCGACGAACGGCACCCGCGTGCAGCTCGAGCTGGGCGGCAAGGCCCCGTTCGTCGTGTTCGACGACGCCGATCTCGAGGCGGCAGTGCACGGCGCGGTCGCGGCGTCGCTGATCAACGGCGGCCAGGACTGCACCGCGGCGACCCGCGCAATCGTGGCGGACTCGCTGTACGACGACTTCGTCGCGGGTGTGGCCGAACTGATGGAACGGGTGGTGGTGGGCGATCCCTACGACCCGGACACCGACCTCGGATCGCTGATCACGCTCGCGCATCGCGACCGGGTCGACGGCATGGTGCAGCGCGCCCGCGCCGCCGGCTTCCGGATCGTGACGGGCGGATCCGCCCCCGACCTGCCCGGAGCGTTCTACCTCCCCACCCTGATCGCCGACGTCACCGAGGATGCGGAGGTGTACCGCGACGAGGTGTTCGGACCGGTGCTCACCGTGAGCCGTCATTCGGGCGACGACGACGCGTTCCGCCGCGCCAACGACACCGACTACGGTCTCGCCGCGTCGGCGTGGACGACGAACCTGTACCGCGCGCAGCGCGCATCACGGGAGATCGACGCGGGTTGTGTATGGGTCAACGATCACATCCCGATCATCAGCGAGATGCCGCACGGCGGGGTCGGCGCGTCCGGCTTCGGCAAGGACATGTCGACGTACTCGTTCGAGGAGTACCTGACCGTCAAGCACGTCATGAGCGACATCACCGGAGTGTCGCGGAAAGCGTGGCACCGCACGGTGTTCGGCGCGACGCAGTAGGGCTACTCCTTCGAGGGCGTGCCGTACCGCAGTTTGTGTACCTTGAGGATCGAGATGGTCTCCGTGGTGCGCACGCCCTCGATGGCGCTGACGTGCTGATTGAGGAAGGCCCACAGTTCGGCGTTGTTGGCGCTGCCGACCTCGACGCAGATGTCGCTCCGCCCCAGCAGTGTCGAGACGTACGTGATCTCGGGCATCTCGGTCAGCGTGTCCACGACGTCCTGGTGCCGGGCCGGGTCGACGGTGAGGAACACGAGAGCCAGTTGGGAGTCGCCCAGCCGCTCGGGATCGGCGAACGCGACGATGCGCAGGATGTTCAGGTCCTGCAGACGCTTCACGCGGGCTCGTACCGTCGCCTCGGACGAACCCAGGTTGCGGGCGATTTCCCGGAACGCTCGCCGCCCGTCGTCTTCGAGTTGCCGCAGGATCGCGCGGTCCAGTTCGTCCAGAGTGTGCTGAGACATGCACCGACTCTATCCAGAACGACGAGATCAGTGGCGTTGCGGGCAAGAACAGCTGCATTTCGTTGATGCTAAGCGTCGATTGAGGCGCATTGCGAGGGCAATTTCACCTTGTGCGACGCATTGCGCGGTGTTAGTGTCTTGAATCACATACTTGCGGCGGCCCGTCGGCGTCCACCCCACTCGACTCGAGTCACCGAGGGCCGCATTCTGAATACACACACTGCGCCGACAAGGCCCAGAACTGGAGAATCCCGTGAGCTTGCACGATTCCTTCGCCGACGACCACACCTATGAGAAGAACCTGCGGTGGTGGGACGGCTTCACCATCAGCCTCTCCATCCCGGCCGCACTGTTCGTCGGCATGGGCTACGCAATCGGCCTGATCGGCGCCTGGACGACGCTCGTCCTCCTCGGCGCCGTCGCCGTCCTGGCGTGCCTGCAGAATTTCATCTACTCCGAGATGGCCAGCATGTTCGTCGACAAGGTCGGCGGCATCTCGATGTACGCCCATCAGGGCTGGCGGACCCGCTCGACCCTCGTCGGTCCGCTCGCGACCTACGGCTACTGGTTCTCGTGGTCCAGTTCGCTCGCCATCTACGGCCTCCAGATCGGGAAACTGGTCCAGGCCGAGTGGTTCCCCGAACAGACGTGGACGTTCTCCACGGGCCTTGCCACCATTGGACTACCCCACGTCATCGCACTGGGTGTCCTGTTCATGGGCTGGGGACTGAACGTCCTCGGGATGCGTCCCGCGATGTGGCTGATGTACGCGACCGGTGCCCTCGTCCTCGTCCCGATCGTCGTCTTCGCGGCCGCTCCGCTCCTGTCCGACACCTGGTCGATGAGCAACCTGCACTGGGATATCGCCGCCAGCGGTGAAGCGGGCTGGCGCACCGCCATCGCCTGGATGTTCGTCCTCGCCTGGTCGGTCTACGGCATCGAGGCGGTCGCCTCGTTCGTGCCCGAGTTCCGCGACACCATCCGCGACAGCCGAATTGCGTTGCGACTGGCCGGTTTCTTCGTCATCGCCGTCTACATCCTGGTCCCGTTCGGCGTCGGCGGACTCGTTGATCAGGCGGACGTCGCCGAGAACCCCGTCTCCTTCTACCTGACCGTGTTCGAAAGCCTCCTCCCCGGCGGCGACATCGTGATGGCGATCTGCCTCATCGCCGGCCTCGTTCTCCTGATGGTCATGACCACCGCCGACGGCGGACGCGTGCTCCACGGCAGCGCCCGCGAGGGCCTCACCATCAAGCAACTCGGTGAACTCAACCGTTTCAAGGTCCCGGGGCGGGCCATGTCGCTCGACCTGCTCGTCAACGTCATCCTGATCCTGTTCGTCGGCGAGGCCCTCGCCGTCATCGTCGCAGGCATCGTCGGTTACCTGATCTGCCACATCCTGTCGCTGACCGGCTTCCTCAACCTGCGCCGCGACGAACCGGACGCCCATCGCCCCATCAAGCTCGGCAAGCAGTGGGTGTACATCGCCGGCGTCCTCGTGGTCGTCGACACGATCATGGTCGTCGTCGGCGCTCTCAGCGCCTCCATCACCGGCTACGGCAGCACGAAGGAACTGATCGTCGGGGTCTTCGTCCTGTCCCTGTCGATCGTGCTGTACGCCTACCGGCGCGTCGTCCAGGACGGTCAGCCGTGGGTCTGGAAGGAACCGGCGTCCGCCGTCGAGGCCGATTTCGTGCCCGACGACGACGAGGACGACGCCCCCGCCGCCGACCCGGCGCGCACCGTATAGCTTCGCCTGTGAGTACTTATTAACCGCGGGCGGTTAATAAGTACTCACAGGCGCGAAGCGCATCAGGCCATGGAGCGCACGTGGCGCGCCGCGACCGACAGTGACGCGAGATCGTGGGTGGACGCGGCGTCGATCTCCCCCAGCGTCCGGCGAGCGCGCTCGATTCTCGCCCGATTCGTGCTCTCCCACAGCAGAATCCGGGAGTCCGCTGAATCTCCGGATTCACCCGAGGACAACACGTCGCGGGTCAGGAGCCGGACGGAGCGGTACAGGTCGTCACGCAGCGCGACCCGGGCGAGGGTGTGCCACCGTTCACCCCGCGGAAGCGCCGACACCTTGATCAGCCACCGATCCACACCGAGGTGATCGGAGAGCGCGAAATAGAGCGGCGCCACCTCGGCGACGTCGTGGTCCAGTTCGCGGGCGACGTCGGCGATGTCGAGCAGGCTGAACCGGTAGAGGCCGTCCGCGACCCGTCGGGCGATGGACGTCTCGACGCCCGCCTCGTCGTAGATTCGCCGCGTTTCCTCCATCGCCAGTACCTCGGCGCCGCGGAGCCATCCGGCGACATCGCCGGAATGCGTGTGGACGGCACGCCGGAAGTCGTCGATCTCGGCGTCCACCGACAGCGGTTGGCGTCGGTTGGCGAGGAACCACCGCGACGCCCGGTCGAGCAACCTGCGGGCCTCGACGACCAGCTCGTACTCCGTCGCCGGCGGCAGTTTCGCCGCGGCGATGTCGGACCAGAGTTCCGCAAGCCCGAACACTTCCGACGTGATGACGAACGCGCGCACCACATCCGCGGGGCCGGCCCCCGTCTCTTCGCGCAACCGGTGCGCATAGGTGAGCCCGCCGCGGGCGAAGATATCGTTCACGATCTCGGTGGCGAGGATCTCCTGGCGGAGGGGGTGCGCGTCGACGGGGAGGACGGAGCGCAGTGCAGCCGGGAAGTACGCGCCGAGCCGTCCGGAGAAGTACCCGTCGATGAAGACGGCCGAATCCACCAGTTCCGCTTTGAGATCCAGCTTGGCGTGCGCGAGGAGGGTCGCCAGTTCCGGTGAGGTCAACCCGAGCCCCGCCTCCGACAGTTCGGTGAAGCCGTCGGCGTTCGGCAGCGCCTCCAGTTCGCAGTCCAGGCCGCGCTTGTCGACCAGGTCGCCCACCATCCGTGCGTGCACGTCCACCATCCGGTGGGCGTTCGACCGGGCGTCGCCGAGAACCCGATTCTGTGCGCGATTGTTCGCGAGGACGAGTTCCGACACGTCGTCGGTGAGCGTCCCGAGCAGGTCCGAGCGCCGGGCCGGATCGAGCCGCCGGTCGACCGGCAGCGAGTCGAGCAGGATCTTGATGTTCACCTCGTGGTCCGAGCAGTCCACGCCGGCGGAGTTGTCCAGTGCGTCCGTGTTGACGCGTCCACCCGTGCGGGCGAATTCGATGCGGGCGAGTGCGGTCATGCCGAGGTTCCCGCCCTCGGCGACGGCCCGTGCGCGCAGCCGGCCGGCGTCGATCCGGACGTTGTCGTTCGCCTTGTCCCCCGCGTCCGTGTGCGACTCCGACGAGGCCTTGACGTACGTCCCGACGCCGCCGTTGAACAGCAGATCCACCGGGGCTGCGAGGATGGCGCGGATCATCTCCGGCGGCGTCAACGTCGTCACCGACGGAGCGAGACCGAGCACAGTCCGCATCTGGCTGCTCACCGGAATCGATTTGCTGTCCCGCGACCAGACACCCCCGCCCGCACTGATGAGCGTCCGGTCGTAATCGGCCCACGACGACCTCGGCAGCTCGAACAACCGGCGGCGTTCCTGCCAGGCCTGCTCGTGGCCGGGAGTGGGGTCGACGAAGATG
Organism: Rhodococcus sp. ACS1; assembly: GCF_002300155.1. Classification (NCBI taxonomy): domain Bacteria; kingdom Bacillati; phylum Actinomycetota; class Actinomycetes; order Mycobacteriales; family Nocardiaceae; genus Rhodococcus; species Rhodococcus sp. ACS1. Next base: position 561,705 of record NZ_NSDZ01000005.1, on the reverse strand, counting down.
TGCCGGTGGTCGAACGCGGCGACCACGCCGATCCCCGACGTCGCCAGCATGGCGTTGCCGAAGACGTCGCCACTCATGTCGCCGATCCCCGCCACCGTGAAGCTGTCACGATCGACGTCGATTCCGAGTTCGGACAGATGCCGGGTGACGCTCACCCAGGCACCCTTCGCGGTGATGCCCATCTTCTTGTGGTCGTAGCCGACCGAACCACCGGACGCGAACGCGTCACCGAGCCAGAAGTCGTATTTCCGGGCCACCTCGTTGGCGGCGTCGGAGAACGTGGCCGTGCCCTTGTCCGCCGCCACCACCAGGTAGGGGTCGTCGCCGTCGCGGCAGACGACGCCGTCCGGGTGAACCGATTCGGCGGTGTCCGAACGGTTGTCGGTGACGTCGAGCAACCCGGAGATGAACTGCCGGTAGCAGTCCAGGCCGGTGGACGACGGATTGCGCACGACGAAACCGCCCTTGGCGCCTGCGGGCACAATCACGGCGTTCTTCACCGCCTGCGCCTTGACGAGTCCGAGGATCTCGGTGCGATAGTCGTCGGGGCGGTCGGACCAGCGGAGGCCGCCGCGCGAGACGGGTCCGTATCGCAGATGCACACCCTCCATGTCCGGTGAATACACGAAGACCTCGTAGAACGGCCGCGGCCGCGGAAGTTCGTCGATCTCGCCGGAGCGGAACTTCAGCGACAGTTGGGGCCGGGCCGGGCCGAGCGTCCCGTCCCGGTAGAAGTTGGTGCGGGTCGTCGCCGAGACGAGATTCACGTACGCGCGCAGGATCCGGTCGGCGTCGAGGCCCTCGACCTCTTCGAGCAGTGACTCGACCGTGGCTCGGCAGGTTTCGACGTCGCCGGCAGAATGCCCGCGCGGATCGAAGTGCGCGTGGAACAGACCCACGAGCGCAGAGGCGAACTCGGGACGCGACAACAGCACCGCCTCGATCCGGCCCTGGTCGTAGGGCAGAGCGCTCTGCCGCAGGAAGCGCGCGTAGGCGCGCAGGAGCACGACCTCCCGCCAGTCGAGGCCGGCGGCGAGCACCAGCACGTTGAACCGATCCGCCTCCGCCCGGCCCGACCACATCGCCCGAAACGTCTCCACGACGGCCTCGGGCTCGACGGATCCCGCGGCCATCGCGGACGCGACGAGCGGTCCCGCGGACACCCGGAAGTCGTAGAGCCGGCACACCAGTCCGTCGGCGCGGCGGAATACGGACGTCCGCTGGTCGTCGACCGCGAGGTCGAGACTCCCGAGGAGGCGGAGCACCCGCTCGAGCGACACGGTCGAGCCGCCGCTGTAGAGCGTGACCCGGAACTGCGGATTCTCACCGGTTCCGGCGGTGTCGACGTGCAGGTCGAAGGCGTCGGCGGTCAGTCGGTCGAGGATGGCGACGTCGGGAAGCGGTGGCCGATCCCGTTCTTCGACATAGCCTTCCGGCAGGGACAGGGCGATCGTGGACGAAATCGAGCTCATAGATTCTCTCCGTTGAGATCCGGGCGCCGAGTGGTTGTCGTGGAATAGAGAAAGATCCGCCCCGCGGGCGCCATTGACCGCGGGACGGATCGAGTGCCGGGACACGGGTGTGTCGTCGGACGGGGTGTGTCAGGAGTTGCGGTGTGCGTCCGCGATGTCGAGAACCGTGTCGAGGATCGCGAGACCCTCACGGGCCTCGGCCTCGGTGACGGTGCACGGCGGCACCGCGTGAATACGATTGAAGTTGGCGAACGGCAGCAGTCCACTTGCCTTGCAGGCCGCGATCACCTCGTTCATCGCCGGACTGGACGCGCCGTACGGGGCGAGCGGCTCCTTCGTGGCACGGTCGGCGACGAGTTCGATCGCCCAGAACACGCCGAGCCCGCGCACTTCACCGATCGACGGGTGCCGGTCGGCGAGGCCACGCAGTCCGGGACCGAGAATCTCGCTGCCGATCCTGGCCGCGTTCTCGACGATCCGCTCGTCCTCCATCGCATTGATCGTCGCGACCGCGGCGGCGGTGGCGAGCGGATGTCCCGAGTAGGTGAGTCCGCCCGGGTACGGCCGGTTGGCGAACGCCGCCGCGATCTTCTCGCTGATCGCGACACCGCCGAGCGGAACGTAACCGGAGTTGACCCCCTTCGCGAACGTGATCAGGTCGGGTACGACACCGAAATGGTCGATCGCGAACCACTTTCCGGTCCGGCCGAACCCCGACATCACCTCGTCCGCGATGAACACGATGCCGTAGCGGTCGCAGATCTCGCGGACGCCGGCCATGTAACCGGGCGGGGGCACCATGATCCCCGCGGTCCCGGGAACCGATTCGAGCACGATCGCCGCGATCGAGTTCGGCCCCTCGAGGCGGATCAACTGATCGAGGTGCTCGAGCGCGCGCTCGGTTTCCTGCTGCTCGTTCTCCGAGTGGAACTGCGACCGGTACAGGAACGGTCCGTGGAAGTGGACGACTCCGCTGTTGCCGTAGTCGTTGGGCCACCGACGCGGGTCGCCGGTGAGGTTGATCGCGGTGTCCGTGCCACCGTGGTACGAGCGGTAGCGGGACAGCACCTTGTACCGGCCGGTGTGCAGGCGGGCCATGCGCACGGCGTGCTCGTTGGCGTCGGCGCCACCGTTGGTGAAGAACACCTTGTTCAGATCGCCCGGGGTTCGTTCGGCGATCAGCCGCGCGGCTTCGGAGCGGGCGTCGTTCGCATACTGCGGTGCGATGGTGCACAGCTTCGCGGCCTGGTCCTGAATGGCAGCAACGACTTTGGGGTGCTGGTGCCCGATGTTCGTGTTGACCAGCTGGGACGAGAAGTCCAGCATGCGGTTCCCGGCACCGTCCCACACGTACGAACCCTCGGACGCGAGGATCGTCATCGGTGTGATCTGCTCCTGCGCGGACCACGAGTGGAACACGTGCGCGCGGTCGAGCGCGTAGGCGCGCTCGCCCTCGGCACGGGCCGCGTCGAGGGGCTGACCGGTGGGCAGGAGTTCCTGGGAGACTGTCGTCGTCATGACCGTGGGTCCTTTCCTGCTCAGTTGTTCTGGGGGAAGCCGAGGTTGATGCCGCCGTGGCTCGGGTCGAGCCAACGGCTGGTGACGACCTTGCCGCGGGTGAAGAAGTGGACACCTTCGGCGCCGTGCGCGTGGGTGTCGCCGAACAGCGAGTTCTTCCAGCCACCGAAGGAGTAGTACGCGGTCGGGACCGGAATCGGCACGTTGATTCCGACCATCCCGACCTCGACCTCGTTCTGGAACCGCCGGGCGGCGCCGCCGTCGTTGGTGAAGATCGCGGTGCCGTTGCCGAACGGGCCGGAGTTGATGAGTTCCAGCGCCTCGTCGTAGCTCTCGACGCGGATCACGGACAGGACGGGTCCGAAGATCTCGTCGGTGTACACGGACATGTCGGTGGTGACGTGGTCGATCAGCGTAGGGCCGAGCCAGAACCCGTCCTCGGCACCGTCGGCCTGCACCTGCCGGCCGTCGACGACGATGGTGGCCCCGGCGGCCTCCCCGGCGTCGATGTAGGACGCGACCTTGTCGCGATGCACCTTCGTCACCAGCGGTCCCATGTCGGAATCTTTGGTGCCGTCGCCGATCTTCAACGTGTTGGTGCGTTCGGTGATCTTCGCGACCAACTCGTCGGCGATGTCCCCGACCGCGACCAGCGCCGAGATCGCCATGCACCGTTCACCGGCGGACCCGAACCCGGCGTTGACCATGGCGTCGGCGGCCAGATCCAGGTCGGCGTCCGGCAGGACGATGGCGTGGTTCTTCGCCCCACCCAATGCCTGAATTCGCTTGCCGTGGGCGGTGCCGGTGGCATACACGTACTGCGCGATCGGGGTAGACCCCACGAAGCTGATCGCCTTGACGGCCGGGTTGGTGAGGAGCTCGTCGACGGACGTCTTGTCGCCCTGCAGCACGTTGAACACCCCGGCGGGCAGGCCGGCCTCGGCCCACAGGTCGGCCATCCAGATCGCGGCGGTCGGGTCCTTCTCCGACGGCTTCAACACCACCGTATTGCCGGCGGCGATCGCGACGGGGAAGAACCACATCGGGACCATGGCGGGGAAGTTGAAGGGGGAGATGATCGCGACCGGTCCGACGGGCTGACGGATCGAATGCACATCCACATTCGTCGACGCGTTCTCCGTCATGCCGCCCTTGAGCAGATGCGCAATGCCACACGCGAATTCGACGACCTCCTGGCCGCGGCTCACCTCACCGAGGGCGTCGGAGACGACCTTGCCGTGCTCGGAGGTGATGATCTCGGCCAACTCGCCCTTGCGCTCGTTGAGCAGTTCCCGGAACTTGAAGATGATCTGCGTCCGCTTGGCCAGCGAGGTGTCACGCCACGCCGGGAAGGCGGCGGCGGCCGAGTCGATGACCGCGCGGGCGTCCTCGACGCTGGCGAGGGCGACCTGCCCGGTCACGGCGCCGGTCGCCGGGTTGGTGACGGGGGCGGTGTTCCCGCTGGTGCCCGCGAAGCTCTTGTTGTCGAACCAGTGCGAGATCGTTCGGGTCTGCGCGGCGCCGTCGCTGTGTGTCATGAAATGGGTGTCCTAACCGGGAGAGAGCGGATACCGGGGCGATCCGCACGGATCGCGTGATGCCTCCACTCTGGTCCGTGAACCAGCCCCCAGACCCCGACGATCTGTATAACAATCCGCCTTCTGATTTACACTGCGTAAATGCTGCCCACCATCGTCGACATCCTGGCGCTCCCGGTCGTCCAGGCCGGGACGCCCGAGGTGATCGGCGGCGGAACACTCGACAGGCCGGTGCGATGGGTGCACGTCAGCGATCTACCCGACCTGTCGAACCTCCTCCAGGGCGGCGAACTCGTCCTCACCACCGGGCAACCCCTCGCCGACGACTCGTCGAGCGTGGAATACCTGGAAGGGCTGGCCGCGGCGGGCGCAGCCGGACTCGTCGTCGAACTCGGCGTCCACGTCGACACCGTCCCGGACGGGGTGGCACGCGCCGCCGACAGACTGTCGTTCCCCGTGATCGCGCTGCACCGTCAGATCAAGTTCGTCGAGGTCACGGAGGCGGTGCACCGGTCGATCGTCGCAGAGCAGTACGACGAGGTCGCGTTCGCACGGCACGCCCACGAGGTCTTCACCGACCTCAGCATGAAGCGGGCGTCGCTCGGCGAGATCGTCGACGCCGCGGCCGGCATGCTCGGCGCCCCGATCGTGCTCGAAGACCTCAACCGGCAGGTGCTGGCGTTCGCGGCGCAGGGCACCGCGACGGCGGACCTCCTCGCCGAGTGGGAACGCCGGTCGCGGCTCACGCCCGTGTCGCAGCAGACCGCGGTGGACGGGCCCGAGTCGTGGACGACGACGCCCGTCGGCGCACATCGGCAGGAATGGGGACGACTCGTCGCCCCCCGCCCCGTCGCCGCGGAAGGTCGTGCGCGGATGACCCTCGAACGCGCGGCCCAGGCGCTCGCACTGCACCGCATGGTCGAGCAGGACCGGACCGCACTCGAGCAGCAGGCCCAGAGTGGGCTCATCGACGAACTCCGCCGCGGACGCATCCAGGACGAGGCCGAGGCGACCGCACGCGCCCACGCACTCGGTCTCCGGCCGGCACTGACCTACCTGCCGATGACGGTCCGGGTCGGCGAAACCGCCAGCGCCGACCAGGTTCTGGCACAGCGACGCCGGATCACCATGCTCGACGCCGTGCGTCACGCGGTCCGGACGTCGCGGCAGACGGCACTGACCGCGAACACCCGGGCCGGGCAGATCGACCTGCTCCTGTCCCATCCGCCGGCGTCCGCACGCGGCGCGCTGACCGAACTCTGCGGGGCGATCCGCGCCGCACTCGCCCGGCTCGACGGCGTCCTGCACTGCACGATCGGCGTCGGCCCCGAATCGACCCGGCTGCTGGACGCCGCGGGCGGCCTCACGGAATCCGCGCACATCGCCGACGTCGCGCTGTCGTTGCCACCGGACGACAAGGCTTTTCACCGGGCAGCCGACATCCGGTTGCGCGGGCTCCTCGCCCTCATCCGGACCGATCCGCGGGTGCAGGCGTTCGCCGAAACCGAACTCCGCGGCCTGCTGGAGCATCGCGCGCGCCACGGCGGCGACAGCGTCGAAGTCCTGCGGAGCTTCCTCGAACTCGGCGGCAACAAGACGGAACTCGCGAAGAGGCTCCACCTCTCGCGCCCCACGCTCTACGCGAAGCTGGCCACGATCGAGCGACTGCTCGGTGTCGACCTCGACGACGCCGAGTCCCGGACGTCGCTGCACACGGCCATGCTGATCCTGCAGCTCCGCCGCCCGTGAGTACTTATTAACGTCGGGCGGTTAATAAGTACTCACGGGGCGAAGCCACTCTCGAACATCGTTCGACGAGAACCGGCTCAGGGTGCCGACATCCGAATAGTCGCGATCCGGAACCCCGATGTTGAGAATTATCTTCAGAACTGTTGGCATGAATGATCGCTTTCTTCACTATTGGCACCTACCAATCGAATTTCCAACAGCACGGAGTTCTCATGAAGATCGGCATCCCCCGCGAAATCAAGAACCACGAATACCGCGTGGCCATCACCCCCGCCGGTGTCCACGAACTTGTCGGCCGCGGCCACGAGGTGATCATCGAAACCGGGGCCGGCGTCGGCTCGTCCTTCGCCGACGCAGACTTCAAAGCCGCAGGCGCCCAGATCCTCTCGACCGCCGACCAGGTCTGGGAGAGTGCCGACCTGCTGCTGAAGGTCAAGGAACCCATTGCCGAGGAATACCCCCGCCTCCGCCAGGACCAGGTGCTGTTCACCTACCTGCACCTCGCCGCATCCAAGGAGTGCACCGACGCCCTGCTGGCGTCGAAGACCACCTCCGTCGCCTACGAAACCGTCACCGGCGCCGACGGCTCCCTGCCGCTGCTCGCCCCGATGAGCGAGGTCGCCGGACGCCTCGCCCCGCAGGCCGGCGCCTACCACCTGATGCGCCAGGGCGGTGGCCGCGGCGTCCTGATGGGCGGTGTCCCAGGGGTGCGCCCGGCCAAGGTCGTCGTCATCGGCGCCGGCGTCTCCGGCAAGAACGCCATCGCCATCGCACACGGCATGCACGCCGACGTCACCGTCCTCGACCTGTCCATCGCCCGGCTGCGGGAAATCGACGCCCAGTACCACGGCCAGGTCAAGACCATCGTCTCCAACAGTCTCGAACTCGAGCAGGCCGTCCTCGACGCCGACCTGGTCATCGGCGCCGTCCTCGTCCCCGGCGCCAAGGCCCCCACCCTCGTCTCCAATAACCTGGTCTCCCGGATGAAGCCCGGCTCCGTGCTCGTCGACATCGCCATCGACCAGGGCGGCTGCTTCGCCGACTCCCACCCCACCACGCACGCCGAACCCACCTACCAGGTCCACGACTCGGTGTTCTACTGCGTCGCCAACATGCCCGGCGCCGTCCCCCGCACCTCCACCTACGCCCTCACCAACGCCACCCTGCCGTACGTCGTCGCGCTCGCCGACAAGGGCTGGCAGGAAGCGACCGCGACCGTCCCCGGCCTCGCCGAGGGACTGTCCACCCACGACGGCAAGCTGCTGTCCACCGAAGTCGCTGCCGCGCACGGCTACCCGGTCGCGACACTGCCCGCCTGAAACACTGCCCGCCTGAAACACTGCCCGCCTGAAGCTACTGCCCGCCTGAGCAGGCTAGGCGCCGAGTCCGAACGCGACGAGGAACCCGAGCGCGGTGGACAACCCGACCCACCACCCACCTTCCCGGTAGGCCTCGGGCATCAGCGAGTCCGCGAGCACGGCGATGGTCGCGCCACCGGCGAACGCCTGGATGGTCGCGATGGTGCCGTCGGAGATGGTGTCGGACACGGCATCGGCACCGATCACCACCAGCAGGACGGCGGTCGCCACCCACACCGACAGGGCGCGGCCGCGGCTGAAGTGCGGCTGGGACCGCATGGACGCCGCGCCCGCGACCGCCTCGGGCACGTTTCCGACCGCGACGGCGACGAGCAGCACCACCCCGCCTGCGCTGCTGATCGTCACCCCGAGGGCGGTGTTCTCGGGGATGCCATCGAGCAGCGCACCGAGCATCAACGCCCAGCCGAGAGCGGCGGCACCGAGTTTCTGCTCGATGAGCCGGTCTGCGACCACGTAGACGAGTGCCCCCGTGAACAGGGCCGCGCCTGCCGTCCAGATCCCTTCGGTCTCGAACGCGGGCTGGAACAATTCGGTGGACACGGCGGCCACCATCGTTCCCGCACCGAACGCCATGAGTGCCGCGAGGACCGGCCGCGGCAGGTCGTAGCGCAGCCCGACGACGGCACCGATCAGCAAGGGTACGGCCGTGCCGAGGCCGTACAGAGTCGCGGTCAACATGGTCGAGAGCGTATCCAGACGACGCCGGGATGCGGGACAATCGGACGATGGCTTGGCTCGAGGTCGTGCGCACCGGACCGTTCACCACCGTGCAGGATCGCGGCCGCCCCGGCTATGCGTCCATCGGTGTCGGCGAGTCGGGTGCCGCCGACCGCGAGGCGCACGACAGCGCAAACAGGTTGGTGGGCAACCACTCCGGCGCAGCCACACTGGAGGTCACGCTCGGCGGGCTGGCCGTGCGGGCGACCGGGACCGTCTCCGTCGCCGTCACGGGCGCCCGCAACCCCGTCACCGTCAATTCCGAACCCCGACCCGACTACACGATGCTCCACCTGAACACGGGAGATCTACTGGAGATCGCGTTCGCGACCGAGGGGCTGCGCAGTTACGTCGCGGTGCGGGGAGGGTTCGACGTACCCGCGGTGATGGGGAGCCGGTCCACCGACACACTGTCGGGCCTCGGCCCCGATCCCGTCGCCGAGGGTGACCGGTTGCTCGTGGGTGCGGATGCCGGCGACTGGCCCGCGGACGAGATCATCCCGCCACCGGTCACCCCCGAGGATCCGCTGACGATGCGTGTCCGCCTCGGACCGCGGGACGACTGGTTCACGCCCGCGTCGGTCGACGCCCTTCTCCGCGAGACGTGGACGGTCAGTTCCGACACCAACCGGGTGGGGGCGCGATTCGAGGGCCCGGGAGCGCTGCACCGATCCGTGCGTGACGAGATGCCGAGCGAGGCGATGGTGGCGGGTGCCCTGCAGGTGCCCCCGAACGGTCAGCCGATCCTGTTCCTCGCCGACCATCCGGTGACGGGCGGCTACCCGGTGATCGCCGTGGTCGCCGAGGCTGACCTGCCGATGGCCGCGCAGTTGCGACCCGGGCACCGGGTGCGCTTCCACCGGGTGGTGACGTCGCCGATCCCGAAGTGATCGGGGCGGAAATCTAACTCCGGCGGCGCCGGGCGATGTCGGCGAGCACAACACCCGCGGCGACGGACGCGTTGAGCGATTCGACGGGGCCTGCCATCGGGATGCTGAGGATGGCGTCGCAGTTCTCGCGCACCAGACGCGACAGTCCCTTGCCCTCGGAGCCGACCACGACGACCACCGGGCCGCTGCCGTCGAACTCGTCGAGCGTGGTGTCGCCACCCGCGTCGAGCCCGACCACCTGGACGCCCTTGGACGCCCAATCCTTCAGCGTGCGAGTGAGATTGGTGGCGCGGGCGATGGGCAGACGCGCGGCGGCGCCGGCGCTCGTGCGCCACGCCACCGCGGTGACCGACGCACTGCGCCGCTCGGGGATGACCACACCGTGACCACCGAACGCAGCCACCGACCGGACGACGGCACCGAGATTGCGGGGGTCGGTGATGTTGTCGAGGGCCACCAGCAGCGGCGCCTCCTGGTGCTTGCGGGCTTCCGCGATCAGGTCGTCGGGGTGCGCGTAGCGGTACGGCGGCACCTGCAACGCGATGCCCTGGTGCATGCCGTTGGCGCTGAGCCGGTCGAGATCCGTGCGGGGAACCTCGAGGATGGAGATGCCCGCGTCGGCCGCCCGCTGGACGGATTCCTTCAGACGGTCGTCGCTCTCGGTCCCGACCGCGACGTACAGTGCGGTCGCGGGGACACCGGCACGCAGGCATTCGACGACGGGGTTGCGGCCCAGCACGTTCTCGGGGCCGTCGAGCACCTTGCGACCCGCGGTCTGACGACCGCGGCCCGGCTGCTTCTCGGCGTCCCGGGCGGCGCGGGCGGCCCGCTTCGCGGCGGGGTGCTTGGTGCGGGCCTCCGCGGGCGGCGTGGCGCCACGGCCTTCCAGCCCCTTGCGACGCTGGCCACCGGAACCGGCGACCTGGCCCTTCTTGGTGCCGGCCTTGCGGATGGCTCCGCGCCTACTCGAATTTCCAGCCATTACTACTGTCCTGCCTTGAGAGACCACTCGGGCCCGTTGGGGGTATCGGTGACCTCGATGCCCGCCCGGATGAGACGGTCACGCACCTCGTCGGCCACAGCCCAGTTCTTCTCGGCGCGGGCAGTCTGCCTGCGCTCGAGTTCGGCCCGGACCAGAACGTCCAGGGCATCGGTTGCCGCGGACGCGTCCGCGGTCTCCTGAGTCCAGTGCGCGTCCAGCGGGTCGACGCCGAGGATTCCGAGCATGGCCCGGACCTGCGACGCGATTGCGCGCGCGCCCTCGAGATCTCCCCCGTCGAGCGCGATGTTGCCCTCGCGGACCTTGCCGTGCACCTCGGCGAGTGCGGCGGGGACGGCGAGGTCGTCGTCGAGCGCGCGTGCGAACGCGTCCGTCCACCGGCCGACCGCGACCTCACCGGCGCGCTCCTGCGTGCGCGTGACGAACGATTCGATGCGGCGGTACGCGGCCGCGCCCTCGTCGAGCGCGGTGTCGGAGTACTCGAGCATCGACCGGTAGTGGGCACTGCCGAGATAGTACCGAAGCTCTTGCGGCCGAACCTTTTTCAGCACGTTCGGCACGGAGAGAACGTTGCCGAGCGACTTCGACATCTTCTCGCCACCCATGGTGACCCAGCCGTTGTGCAGCCAGTACTGCGCGAAGTCGTCGCCGGAGCACTTGGCCTGCGCGATCTCGTTCTCGTGGTGCGGGAACACCAGGTCCAGGCCACCGCAATGGATGTCGAACGCCGCCCCGAGATAGAACTCGGCCATCGCGGAGCACTCGAGGTGCCAGCCCGGCCTGCCACGGCCCCACGGCGTCGGCCACGACGGCTCGCCCGGCTTCTCCGCCTTCCACAGCGTGAAGTCGCGGGGGTCGCGTTTGCATTCGCCGGCGCTCTCGCCCTGGTGCACGTCGTCCAGTTTGTGCCCGGACAGGCTGCCGTACTGCGGGTAGCTACGGACGTCGAAGTAGACGTCGCCGCCCGCCGCGTACGCGTGGCCGTTGTCGATGAGGCGCTGCATCATCTCGACCATCTGCGTGATGTGCCCGGTGGCGCGCGGCTCGACGGACGGCGGCAGCACACCCAGTTGCTGGTAGGCCCACGTGAAGGACCGCTCGAACGTGGCGGCCCACTCCCACCACGGCCTGCCCGCCTCGGCGGCCTTGTTCAGGATCTTGTCTTCGATGTCCGTGACATTGCGGACGAACGCCACGTCGTAGTCGTGGGCGAGCAGCCAGCGTCGCAGCACGTCGAAGGCGACGCCGCTGCGTACGTGACCGATGTGGGGGTCGCCCTGCACCGTGGCGCCACACAGGTACACCGATGCGTGTCCAGGGGCCAGCGGAGCGAAGTCACGCAAGGCCCGCGTCTCGGTGTCGAATAGGCGCAGGGTCACGACCAGCGATCCTACCTGGCGCTTCGATCGGGAATGACCAATGCGGTGGCCATCGCGGCGATCCCCTCGCCGCGGCCGGTGAGACCAAGCCCGTCCGTGGTGGTCGCGGACACCGAAACCGGGGCTCCCAGAATGTCGCTGAGCACCTTCTGGGCCTCGTTCCGGCGCGGGCCGATCTTCGGCCGGTTCCCGATCACCTGGACCGCGGCGTTGGCGACACCGAAATCGTCCTCTTCCAGGAGCCGGCGGACCTCCGCGAGCATCGCGGCGCCGCTCACCCCGGACCACTCGGGTCTGCCGGTTCCGAAGACGGAGCCGAGATCGCCGAGGCCGGCGGCGGAGAGCAGGGCGTCGCAGAGTGCGTGGACGGCGACGTCGCCGTCGGAGTGACCCGCGCAGCCGTTCTCGTCCTCGAACAGCAGGCCCGCCATCCAGCACGGCCGTCCCTGCTCGATCGGGTGGACGTCCGTCCCGATTCCGACTCGCACTAGTGCGCTCCCTCTTCCACGAGCGCGCGGGCCAGGACGAGGTCCAGCGGCGTGGTGATCTTGAATGCTGTGGGTTCTCCGACGATGCTGCGGACCCGTTCCCCGAGCCGCTCCACCAGGCCGGCGTCGTCCGTGGCGATGCCGTCGGCGGCGGCGTACGCGCGGCGGAGCAGTTCCGCGGTGAAACCCTGCGGCGTCTGCACCGCCCGCAGTTCGGACCGTTCGGGGGTGCCGGTGACCGCGCCGAGAACGTCGACGGTCTTGATGGTGTCCGCCACCGGGAGGACGGGAATCACCGCGGTGCGGCCACACCGCAGCTCCGCGACCACCCGCGCGATGAGCGACGGCGGCGTCAGAGCGCGGGCGGCGTCGTGCACGAGGACATATTCGGCGTCGTCCGCGACGGCGAGTCCGGCGCGAACCGAATCGGTCCGCTCACTCCCACCGGCGACGACGGTGACGTCACCGGGGAGGAGGCTGCGCGTCGACTCGACGAGTTCCTCCGGGACGATCACGACGACGCGGTCGACAGCCCCCGACTGCAGGAGCCCGTCGACCGCGCGTGTCAGCATGGTCGTCCCCCCGAGATCAACGAATGCCTTGGGCTTGTTCTCACCCAAACGCACTCCCTGACCTGCGGCGGGAACCAGCGCGACTACAGGACCTTGTCCCTCGGCCACTGTGTGTATCGCGACTGTCTAGGACGCGGCCGCGAGGACCTCGTCGAGGATGGTCTCGGCCTTGTCGCTGTCGGTGCCTTCGGCGAGTGCGAGTTCGCCGACGAGGATCTGCCGCGCCTTCGCGAGCATGCGCTTCTCTCCCGCGGACAGACCGCGGTCCTGCTCACGACGCCACAGGTCACGAACGACCTCGGCGACCTTGTTGACGTCACCGGACGCGAGCTTTTCGAGATTCGCCTTGTAGCGGCGTGACCAGTTGGTGGGTTCTTCGGTGTGCGGAGCCCGCAGTACCTGGAAGACCTTGTCGAGACCTTCCTGGCCGACGACGTCGCGTACGCCCACGTACTCTGCGTTGTCTGCGGGAACCCGTACGGTGAGATCGCCCTGAGCAACCTTGAGAACGAGATATTCCTTCTGCTCACCCTTGATGGTGCGGGTTTCAATAGCTTCGATCAGCGCCGCACCGTGATGGGGGTATACGACGGTGTCTCCGACCTTAAAAATCATCTGTCCCGTGCCCCTTTCGATCATTCGAGTTTAACACGTGTCCGGATCCTGGTCGCATCAACGGTGCAGGTCAGGGGCATCATGGCCTGACCCTAGGGGTTGACAGGGGTCCCGATACGTGCATTCCGGACACCCCGATCCGGCCGTTCTCCGGCACCGAAACCGCACGCAGACAACCATTGTGAGTACCCAGCGAGCAGGCCACGCGGGGGAACTACTACTCTGCCTAGTTGAAGTGCGAACCTGACACCGGAGGACAACTCGTGACTGCTCTCGACAAGTCGACTCGCCGAGTCGCTACCGCCGTCGCTCTCGCTGCCGGCGCAGCCCTCGTGCTGTCCGCGTGCAGTGCGGGCCAGATCACTCAGACGTCGAGTCAGGTCGCCGCGGTCAACGGCAACAGCGCGGAGGCCGGATCGATCGCCCTGCGCAACGTGCACGTCGTCTACCCCAACTCCGCCGAGTACAGCCTCGAGCCGGGGAGCAACGCCGTCCTGGCGTTCACCGCGATCAACAACAACGAGGACACCCCGGACACGCTGACCCGCATCAGCACCGACTTCGCGCAGTCCGTCACGCTCGGCGAGAAGTCCGGCGGACTCGAGATTCCGCCGCAGAGCGCGCTCGTCGCCGGCCTGCCGGTCGGGGACGCCGAAGCCGGCGCGGACGCCGCCGCCGAGACGGACAAGAGCGCCGACGCGCCGACCGACGTCGTCCTGGTGACTCTGAACAGCCTGAAGGAAGGCGTCCGCCCGGGCCTCACCTTCCCCGTCACGTTCTCGTTCGAGAAGGCCGGAGACATCACCGTGTCCGTTCCCGTCGACGCGGGCCACGAGACCGAGCGGCACGTCTCCGACAAGTCGCCCGGCACCGAAGCCGAGGGCGGCGGACACTAGCAGCCGTATCGGGTCCGCTGTCGGACCCGATACCTAGGCTGGCCGGGTGGCCAAACTCAAATCCAGCTTCCGCTGCTCGTCGTGCCAGTGCACGGTTCCCAAATGGGTCGGGCGGTGCCCCGAATGCGGTAGCTGGGGCTCGATGGACGAGGCCCCGATCGTCGCAGCCGTCGCGAGCCGCTCCGGCGCCTCGCTCGCGAAAGCGGGAGCCGGAGCGGTCCTTCCGTCCACCCCGGCCACTCCGATCACGCGGATCGACAGCACGTCCACCCGCGCCAAGCCCACCGGCATCGACGAACTCGACCGTGTTCTCGGCGGCGGTGTGGTGCCCGGTTCCGTCGTTCTCCTCGCAGGCGAACCCGGCGTCGGCAAGTCGACCCTGCTCCTCGAGGTGGTCCACCAGTGGGCCCGGCGAGGCCCGGACGACCGGTCGCTCTACGTCACCGGCGAGGAATCCGCCGGGCAGGTGCGACTGCGGGCCGACCGCACCGGCGCCGTCCACGAGCGGGTCTATCTCGCCGCCGAATCCGATCTCGCGACCATCCTCGGTCACGTCGAGCAGGTGCGTCCCACCCTGCTGATCGTCGACTCCGTGCAGACCATGCTGGCCGCCGACGTCGACGGCGTGGTCGGCGGCGTCACCCAGGTGAAGGCCGTCACCAGCGCCCTCACCTCCCTCGCGAAGGCCAGCGGCGTGCCGGTGCTCCTCATCGGCCACGTCACCAAGGACGGTGCGGTCGCCGGTCCGCGGTCGCTCGAGCATCTCGTCGACGTGGTGCTGCACTTCGAGGGCGACAAGCATTCGACGCTGCGGATGGTGCGCGGCGTCAAGAACCGTTTCGGTGCCGCCGACGAGGTCGGTTGCTTCGAACTGCGCGAAGACGGCATCGCCGGAATCAGCGACCCGTCCGGACTGTTCCTCCACCACCGCGCCGAAGCCGTTCCCGGAACCGCCGTCACCGTCATGATGGACGGCAAACGGCCACTCCTCGGTGAGGTGCAGGCACTCGTCGCGGCCACGTCCATGCCCGCACCCCGGCGCGCCGTGAGCGGACTCGACAGCGCCCGGGTGGCCATGGTCCTGGCCGTGCTCGACCGCCGGTGCGGGGTGCCGATCGCGAAGAACGACGTCTACGCCGCCACCGTCGGCGGGATGCGTATGACCGAGCCGTCCGCTGACCTGGCGCTGGCCCTCGCCGTCGCGTCCGCGGTGAAGGACCGTCCCGTTCCCGACGGGCTCGTGATCCTCGGCGAAGTGGGACTGGCCGGTGAGGTTCGCCGGGTGCCCGGCGTCGGGCGCAGGCTCGCCGAGGCGCACCGCCTCGGGTTCACCCGCGCGATCGTTCCCCTCGACTCCGGGGCGGCACCGAAGGGTATGAAGGTCACCGAGGTCGGGAACCTGGGAGCAGCGATCGCGTCGCTGCGGTGAGATTGCTCAGATCGACGAGGTTCCGAACGGGCGCTCCGGCACGCCGTCCACGAAGTCCTTCGTCTTCTCGAAGTGCTCGGCCGTGACGGTGAGGAACAGCCCCCTCGACGTCGCCACCACCACGCCAGGGTCGGCGGTGGGCCCCTCGACGATGCGCGCCTCGGCGCTCGCGTACACCTTGCGCCGGATCGACCCGTCGACCCGCGCGTGGAATTCGAGGACGGAACCCAGCGGTATGGGCCTGGTGAAGTCGATCTCGAGATGCCCGGTGACCACCGGTCCGTCGACGATCGACCGGCACACCATGCCCAGCGCCTCGTCGAACGCTGTCGACAGGATGCCGCCGTGGATCACTCCCGGACCGCCCTGGTAGCGGGGTGCCACCTCGAGCCGGCCCCACACGTCGAGCCCGTTCCCGGCCGTGAAGCTCATCGACATGCCGGCGGGCGACTGGTCTCCGCACCCGAAGCACCTCGACCAGTGGTGCGGCACCGGCTGACCTGCGGCGGGAAAGCTGTCGACCCGGCCGGGCAGGGTCAGGTCGTCGGGCAAAGTCCAGGTACCACTCATGGATAGGTAATCTAAACGCGGGTCCGGACGTGTTTCCGCGGCGGTCCCCGACAAGTGACGTCTACCTCAGCGGGAGTATTGCGCGATGAACGATGCCGAGTCGTCGTCTGCACTGCGCGAAACGATTGCCCGGCTGGCTCCCGGAACTGCACTTCGCGACGGCCTGGAACGCATTCTGCGCGGCCGCACCGGTGCGTTGATCGTCCTCGGCTACGACGAGCAGATGGAAGAGATCTGCGACGGCGGCTTCGAACTCGACGTGGAGTTCGCCCCGACCCGCCTGCGTGAGCTGTCGAAGATGGACGGCGCCGTGGTCCTGTCCACCGACGGGTCCCGCATCGTGCGCGCCAACGTCCAACTGGTGCCCGACCACAAGATCCCGACCGTCGAGTCCGGCACCCGTCACCGCGCCGCCGAGCGGACGGCCATGCAGACCGGATACCCCGTGGTGTCGGTCAGCCAGTCGATGAGCATCGTCAGCGTGTACGTCGGCGGCATCCGGCACGTCATCGACGGGTCCGCCACGATCCTGTCGCGCGCCAATCAGGCGGTCGCCACCCTCGAGCGGTACAAGGCGCGGCTCGACGAGGTGACCCGCCAGCTGTCGGTGGTGGAGATCGAGGATTTCGTCACGCTCCGCGACGCCCTGACCGTGGTGCAGCGCCTGGAGATGGTGCGGCGCGTGTCCGTCGAGATCGAGCAGGACGTGCTCGAACTCGGGACGGACGGGCGGCAGCTCGCACTGCAACTCGAGGAACTCGTCGGCGACAACGACGTGGCGAGGGAACTCATCGTGCGCGACTATCTGGCCGGTTCCGGCCCGGCGCCCGCCGAGGACGTCGAGAAGTCGCTCACCGCGCTCGACAGGATCACGGACGCAGACCTTCTCGACCTCACGACGCTGGCGCGGGCGTTCGGCTACCCGGGCACCATCGAGGCGCTCGAGGCGCCGATGAGCCCCCGCGGCTACCGCGTCCTCACTCGCGTTCCCCGGTTGCAGTTCAACCAGATTCACCGGCTCGTCGGCTCGTTCGGAACCCTGCAGTCACTGCTGGCCGCGACGGCCGCCGACCTGCAGTCGGTGGAGGGGATCGGCGGGCTGTGGGCGCGCCATATCCGCGAGGGCCTGTCCCGGCTCGCCGAGACGTCGATCTCCGGCCCGTACGACTAGTCGTCGGCGGTCGCAGTTCACCGTCGGTGGTCCGGGCTGCCTTCTCCGACCACGGATTCCAGTGCGACCCGCACCGCGTCCAGGTGTTCGGCCATGGCGCGGGCGGCCTTGTCGTAGCTTCCGGATGCGATGCCGTCCACGATCCGGTCGTGCTCGTCGTTCGACTTCTGCTGCCGTCCCGCAACCAGATTCAGCGTTTCGGACTGGCGGGTGAGGGCTTCGCGGATGTCGACGATCACGGATTCGAATACGCGGTTCCGGCTCGTCCGGGCGATGTACGCGTGGAACTGCGCATCCAGCGACACCCACACGAGCGGGTCGTCCTCGTCCCGCATCTGGTCCACCAGGCCACGCAGGGCGGCCAGGTCCTCGGCGGTGTGCCGCTGCGCCGCCCATCCGGCGGCGGGAATCTCCACGTGCGGGCGCGCCTCGACGAGTTCGTTGGCCGCGTAGTTCCCGAAGTCGAGGTCGCGGGCGATCGAATCGCTGACGACGAACGTACCGAGGCCCGACTTCGTCTCCGTGAGTCCGAGCGCGTGACAGGAACGCAGGGCCTCCCGGATCACCGACCTGCTGACTCCGTGCCGCGCCGCGAGGGACGCTTCGGACGGAAGTCGCTCACCGACCGACAGCTCACCCGAGGTGATCGCGTCCCGCAGATCCGCGAGGACCGCCTCGGCGGCACTGACCCGCGCCGTGACAGGGCGCCTGGCTGCCCAGCTGTCTGACAGGTTCATGGGGATATTCTGCTCACGCCCCGGCGGCGGCGTCAACACGGCACGGTCCCGGGTTGACGGCTGCGAGTGAGCGAGGTAACAATTGCACCTGTCTGACAGCCTGGCAGGTGGATAGCCGGGTGGCTCGACCGAGGAATCTACCTCTTCGAGCAGCAGACTCCGTCCACCGCATCCGTGCAGAGCAACGGCTCGCGCGAATCCCCGTGAGGAATGATCAAGTGCTCGAAACGCGAACAGAACACGATCTGCTCGGCGACCGCCAAGTGCCTGCGGATTCCTACTGGGGAATCCACACGCTGCGGGCCGTGGAGAACTTCCCGATCACCGGCAGGCCGATCTCCACGAACCCCTACCTGATTCGCGGACTCGCCTACGTCAAATGGGCCGCAGCGAGCGCCAACGAGAAACTCGGGATCCTCGATCACCGCCAGGCCGACGCGATCGGACAGGCGTGCCATGAGATCGTCGACGGCCGCTGGCACGAGCAGTTCGTCGTCGACGTCATCCAGGGCGGCGCCGGGACGTCGACCAACATGAATGCCAACGAGGTGATCGCCAACCGGGCACTCGAGATCCTCGGCCACGGGCGCGGGGAGTACACGGAACTCCATCCCAACGAGCACGTGAACCTCAGCCAGTCGACCAACGACGTCTACCCCACCGCGGTCAACATCGCGACGATCTTCGCGATCGACGACCTGCTGGACGCCATGCGGGTCCTGCAGGAGGCCTTCGCGACCAAGGCAGTCGAGTTCGCCGACACCGTGAAGATGGGGCGCACCCAACTCCAGGACGCGGTGCCGATGACGCTGGGCCAGGAGTTCGCCACGTACTCGGTGATGATCGACGAGGACCGCGCCCGTCTCGGCGAGGCCGCTCTCCTCGTCCACGAGATCAACCTCGGCGCCACCGCGATCGGCACGGGCCTGAACGCACCCGCCGGCTACGCCGAGGCGGCGTGCGACACACTCCGGGAACTCACCGGACTCCCCCTCGTCCTCGCCACGGACCTGGTCGAGGCAACCCAGGACGTCGGTCAGTTCGTCCACCTCTCCGGCGTGCTCAAGCGGATCGCGGTCAAGTTGTCGAAGGTGTGCAACGACCTCCGCCTGCTGTCGTCGGGGCCGCGCGCGGGCCTGAACGAGATCAATCTCCCACCGGTACAGGCCGGTTCGTCGATCATGCCCGGCAAGGTCAACCCGGTGATCCCGGAAGTCCTCAACCAGGTGGCCTACGAGGTCATCGGCAACGACGTCACCATCACGATGGCCGCCGAATCCGGCCAGCTCCAGCTCAACGCATTCGAACCGATCATCGTGCACTCCCTGTCCGAGGGGATGCGCCACCTCGGTGCCGCCTGCCGGATCCTGGCCGACCGCTGCGTACTCGGCATCACCGCCAACGCCGATCTGCTGCGGGCCCGGGTCGAGGACTCCATCGGACTCGTCACCGCGCTCAACCCGTACATCGGCTACACCGCCTCGACCCGGATCGCACAGGAAGCGCTGGTCTCCGGCCGCAGGGTCGCCGACCTCGTGATCGAGGCGGGCCTGCTCGACCGTGAGGAACTCGACCGCCTCCTCAGTCCCGAGCATCTCGCGAATCTGAGAGCGTCCGGTTCGCCACGGCAGACACCCGTCGCCGCTGCCGCGGAGGTGGTCTCGTGACGATCGAGAAGGACGACACCTCCGGCGCCGACATCTTCGTCGAGGAAGACCTCGGCTACCGGAAAGCGCTCGGCCCGAGACAGATCCAGATGATCGCGATCGGCGGTGCGATCGGCACCGGCCTGTTCATGGGCGCGGGCGGACGCCTCCAGCAGGCCGGCCCCGCACTCGTCCTCGTCTACGCCCTCTGCGGGTTCTTCGCCTTCCTGATCCTGCGGGCCCTGGGCGAACTCGTGATGCATCGCCCCACGTCCGGGTCCTTCGTGTCGTACTCGCGGGAATTCTTCGGCGAGAAGATGGCCTTCGCCGCGGGCTGGCTGTACTGGATGAACTGGGCGATGACGGCCGTCGTCGACGTCACCGCAGTCGCGCTGTACATGAACTTCTTCAAGAAGTACTGGGCACCGCTCGGAAACGTCGACCAATGGGTCTTCGCCCTCGCCGCAGTCGTACTGGTCCTCGGGCTGAATCTCGTCTCCGTCAAGGTGTTCGGCGAACTGGAGTTCTGGTTCGCCCTCATCAAGGTCGTCGCCCTCGCCGCGTTCCTCGGCTTCGGCATCTACTTCGTGCTGTTCGGAACGCCGATCGAAGGACATTCGTCGGGCTTCAGCATGATCACCGACAACGGCGGACTCTTCCCCAACGGAATCCTGCCCGCCGTCGTGGTGATCCAGGGCGTCGTCTTCGCCTACGCCTCGATCGAACTCGTGGGAACAACTGCGGGCGAGACGAAGAACCCGCAGAAGGTCATCCCGAAGGCGATCAACACGGTCATCGTCCGGATCCTCGTCTTCTACGTCGGATCCGTCCTGCTGCTGTCGCTACTGCTCCCCTACACCGAGTACCACGCCGGCGAAAGCCCGTTCGTCACGTTCTTCGGTTCCATCAATGTGCAGGGCGCCGACGCGATCATGAACCTCGTCGTGCTCACCGCCGCGTTGTCGTCTCTCAACGCCGGCCTGTACTCCACCGGACGAATACTGCATTCGATGGCCATGGCCGGGTCGGCCCCGTCGTTCGCCGCCCGGATGAACAAGGCCGGAGTTCCGTACGGCGGCATCGCCCTCACCGGATTCGTCATCCTGCTCGGCGTCGGACTCAACGCCGTCGTTCCCACGCAGGCATTCGAGATCGTTCTGAACCTCGCCGCACTCGGGATCATCAGCGCCTGGGCCGTCATCGTTCTGTGCCAGCTGAAACTGTGGAAACTCGCGAAGGACGGCACCCTCACCCGCCCCGGCTTCCGGATGTTCGGCGCCCCCTACACCGGGCTCCTCACCCTGGTCTTCCTCGGATGCGTCGTCATACTGATGGCATTCGATCACCCGGTCGGAACCTGGACCGTCGGATCCATCGCGATCATCGCCCCGCTGCTGGTGATCGGATGGTACGGCGCGAGGAACCGCATCCGGACCCTGGCATCCGACCGCCCCAACGCCTAGCAGGAAGGACAACAGTGCCGAAAGTCGCCGTCGTCACCACCGGAGGCACCATCGCCAGCACCCGGAACGGGCAGGGTGTCAGCAGGCCCGTGGTCGCAGGCTCCGATCTGCTGGGCAGCACCCGAGCCGGAACGGAAATTCGTGTCGTCGACGTGATGTCGAAGGACAGTTCGAGCATGACGTTCGCCGACATGGACCGGGTCCGCGACACCGTCACCTCGGAGCTGAGCGACCCCGATCTCGACGCGGTGGTCGTGCTACACGGAACCGACACCATGGAGGAGACCGCATTCCTGGTCGACCTCCACCACGCCGACCCGCGGCCGGTGGTCTTCACGGGTGCGCAGCGCACCTTCGACCATCCGGAATCCGACGCCCGCGCCAACCTGACCGACGCGATCGCCGCGGGAACGAACCCCGCCCTGCGCGGAGCGGGTGTCCTCATCGCGTTCGGAGGTGCCCTGCACCGGGCGTCCGGAACGCGCAAGGCGGACACGACGTCCCTCGACGCGTTCCGATCCGTCCACCCCACCGGCGACCTGCTGCCGCAACGTCCCGATCCGCTGTCGTGGCATCCGATCTCCGGAACCCGCGTCGACATCGTGGCCGCCTATCCGGGCGCGGATCGCGTCCAGATCGACGCGTGCCTTGCGGCCGGGGCCCGGGGGCTGGTGCTCGACGGGCTCGGATCCGGGAACGCGAACCCCGCGATCGTCGAGGCGGTCCGGGACTGCACGTCCGCCGGAATCCCGGTCGTGGTCACCACCCGGGTGCCGCACGGCCCGACCTCCGCCACGTATGGCGGCGGGGGCGGCGGACACGACCTCATCTCGGCGGGGGCACTGTTCTCCACCGACCTCAGAGCAGGTCAGGCCCGCATCCTGCTCGCGGCGCTGCTCGCCGACCCCGAGCACACCGACCTCGACAAGGAATTCGATCGACGCTCACGCATCGACCCCGCACCGAGGATCAGCTGAGATTGAACGGCTCCGGCGCACTGCGGAGCTGACCGAGCTGCCCGACCACCGTGTACGCGCCGGGCCCCACCGGATCACGCTGGGGTTCCGGCTGCGTCAGGCAGTCGGGCGCAGACGTCTTGGCCGACCACTTCACGGTGAACTGGGCTTGCTCGCCCGCGGCGAGGGTGCGCGCATCGGCCGCGGACTGCGGGAAGCAGTCGATGTTGGACCACAGGCGCACGGCACCGTCGATCGTGTAGACGAGCACCTGCTGCAGGCTGCTGCCCAGATCGCGTTCGCACGGCGTGGTGCCGATGTTGGTGACGACCGTCGTGAAGCTCGGCTCCTCACCGGGCAGGTACGTCGGCTTGTCTGCCGCCACCTTGATGGCCAGCGACTGGTCCGGGCACTGTCCCGCAGCGACCGGCTGACCGCTGGGAGCTGCGCTGCTCGAGGCGCCGCTGCTCGACGCCCCCGACGAACCGGACGTGCCCGACGACGCCTCGCCGCCGGCGGCAGCGGCGCCACCGCCGCCGCCACCGGAACCGCCCGAACCACCGCTGGACGTGGACGAACCCGAGGCTGTCGGGGAAATCGACACAGGAGTGGTCAACGACGAACTCGCTGCCGCCGGATCCGTCTCGGAGTCACCGCCACCACGCAGCGAGTTGATCAACCACACCACGAGCAGCAACACGACGATGGCGCCGCCGATCGCCAGCGCCCTGCGGCGCCAGTAAATCTCGGGGGGCAACGGTCCATTCGGTTCCAGCACGACGTCAACGGTAGTTCGGCGTCGCGCGGCAACGGCTCAGCGGCTGCGGCGTGTCGCGGTCAGTCCGTGAGCTCACCGATGTCCCCGACAGCGCCCTGCAGGTGGGTACGGCCGTCGGACAGCTTGTACGTGACGCCCGCGATGGCGCACGCGCCGCTCTCCACCTTCTCCGCGATGATGCGCGAACGCTGCATGAGCAGCGCACCGGTCTCCACCACATGGCGACCCTCGAGTTCGTCGACGGTGCTGAGGCCCTCTCGGCGTCCCATGAGGATCGACGGCGCGACGCGTTCCACGATGCTGCGGATGAAGCCGGGCGGCACGTTGCCGTCGTCGAGGGCGTCGAGCGTCGCCTTCACGGCACCGCAACTGTCGTGACCGAGCACGACGATCAGCGGGACGTTCAGCACGCCGACCGCGTACTCGATGGACCCGAGCACGGCGTCGTCGATCACGTGACCCGCGGTGCGGACGACGAACATGTCGCCCAGACCCTGATCGAAGATGATCTCGGCGGCGACGCGGGAGTCTCCGCAACCGAACAGGACGGCCGTGGGGTGCTGGCCGCCGACGAGCTTCGCCCGATCGGCGACGCCCTGGCTGGGATGGAGCGAGGTGCCGCTGACGAATCTGTCGTTACCCTGACGAAGGGCTTTCCATGCGGACACCGGGTTCGAATTAGGCATGGGATCATTGTGCACCGGGCGTGTGGCACCGTCGCGACGGGATTATGACGACCCCGGAAATTCTGTTTCACCCGTGAACGAAGGGACTTGTGAGGACGAAGTGGCCGTTGACTCCTCCGCGCTGATCAACTGGTACGAGGCCCAGGCCCGGGATCTGCCGTGGCGCCGCGACGGCGTCACCGCCTGGCACATCCTGATGAGCGAGATCATGCTGCAGCAGACACCGGTCGTCCGGGTGGCCCCGATCTGGGAGGAATGGGTGCAGCGCTGGCCCGTCCCCTCCCGCATGGCCGCGTCGAGCCAGGCCGACGTCCTGCGCGCGTGGGGCAAGCTCGGCTACCCGCGTCGTGCGCTGCGACTCCACGAATGCGCCGGTGTGCTCGCCTCCGAACACGGCGACGTGGTGCCCAGCGACGTCGACACCCTCCTCGGCCTGCCCGGCATCGGTGCGTACACCGCGCGGGCCGTCGCCTGCTTCGCCTACGGACAGCGGGTCCCCGTCGTCGACACGAACGTCCGGCGGGTGGTCGCCAGGGCCGTCCACGGCAGCGCCGAGCCCGGGAACCCGTCGACCACCCGTGACCTCGCCGACGTGTCCACCCTGCTTCCCCGGACGCGTGCCCGGGCCGCCACGTTCTCCGCGGCCCTGATGGAACTCGGCGCCACCGTCTGCACCGCCCGCTCCCCCGAATGCTCCCGCTGCCCGCTGCCGAACTGCGCCTGGGTCGACGCCGGACGTCCCGCGCACACCGGAGAGCGCCGGAAGGTGCAGAAATTCGCAGGCACCGACCGTCAGGTGCGCGGCAAGCTCATGGCCGTACTCCGCGAAAGCACCGCCCCGGTCGAACGCGTCCTGCTCGACCAGGTGTGGCTCGACGACCCCGGGCAACGCGACCGCGCCCTCCACTCCCTGCTGATCGACGGCCTCGTCGAGCAGACCGACGACGGGCTCTTCGCCCTCGCGGGCGAGGGCAGCCAGCTCACACCGGAACCGCTTCGATGACGGATGACCGCGGACCTTGCGTGATCGAATCCAGCGTGAATCCGTGGTCGGTCAACAGTCGGCGCCATTCGGTGATCGTGCGCTCGCGACCTCCCAGGAGAACCAGCATGTGGAGATCCAGCAGAGCCATAGGGTGGGTTGTCGCCGATTCCGGCAGGACCTGCTCGACAATCATCAATCGTCCGCCTGGCGGGATCGCTTGCCGGCAACTGCTGAGGATCTTGCCTGCGGACGCGTCATCCCAGTCGTGGAGAATCTGAGACAGCACGTACACGTCACCATTGCCTGGGACGTCGTCGAAGAAACTTCCGCCCACGACTGTCGTTCGTTCACCGATGCCGGCCGAACCGAACGTCGACGGCGCTTCCGCTACCACATGAGGCAGATCGAACAGAATTCCGCGTAGATGCTCGTGCCGATCGAGCAACCGGGTGATCAGCGCGCCGGTCCCGCCACCGACGTCGACGACCGTTCCCACGTCAGACCAGTCGTGGTCGAGCAAGGGCAGCAAACGCAGCTCGACCAGCCCTGCTTGGCCCCGTGCGAACTCATCGGCTGCCGACGGATTCTCGGACAACCATTCGAAGTACGGCTTGCCGAACGCCGCTGAAAACGATTCCTTCCCCGACCGGATCGAATGCGCTGCGTGCCCCCACACGAGGTAGGCCTCGTTCGACATCAAGCCGACCAGGTGACGAAGCGAGCCCGGAGTGTCTGCCCGCAGAAGCTCACCGGCCTCCGTCAACGCAAATCGCCCTCCACCGTCTTCCGCAAACAAGCCTTCCGCGACGAGGACCCGCAGGAATCGACCGAGTGCGTCGGCGTCGGCGCCCACGCTCGCCGCGAGATCGCCGAGCAAGCACGCATCGTCCGCCAGTCGGTCGGGCACACCCAGCTCACAGACGGCTGAAATAGATTGGGACACGATGTATCCCATGATCTGTTTTCTCACTCGGTGGTTGATATCGCTCATGTTCACGCCACCTCGGACAGCCGCGGGAAGAGTGACGTCATCGCAGCATGTTTTAAATACGACGCGCCTGCCGTCCCGCCGGTGCCAGGCACCGTTCCGATGACTTTCAGGGTGATGCCCCAGTGGCCGCGCTTCATCGCAACCCACGCACGGTCCAGGCGCCGCATCGCCTCCTCGAGAACGTGTGCATCCGGATGCGTCTTGCGCATCGCGAGATAGACGTCCTGCAATGTATCCTCCCCGATATCGATTTTCCCAACGTGCTCGAAGTCACGGGACTCAGGTGGAGCGCAAGCGAACTCGACCTCACGAAACGCGCGCGACTGCACCGCGCTCCGCCCATGCGTGAAGCCGCGAATAATCGAGAAGGCGTCAACCGGCATCGTCGTGAGAACCCGGAAGAGCGCAGGCACCGCTTCGAGGCGGATCGACGCCCGGTCGAGGCGATCCTTCGCCGCTGCAGCAAGACCGTCGCGCAGGTCACGGATCGACCTCGAAATCGCCGTCGCGACTTGCCGATACAGACCTTCGAAGATCTGGATGCAGCGGATGAACATCTGCTCGTCGTGCAGGCGCGTCGTCGGCAGCAACGTCAGCCGAACTGCACTTCCGATCTCTTCGGGCACACTGTTCAGCGCCGGCGCAGCGACTGAAGCAAACGGGCCGTAGTCGGCGCCCGGCTGAGCCAGCGCCGCGAGACCGGCCGCAGCGACGGAAGGTTCGAGCGAGAAATCGGGTGCGAGCCTGTCGAGTTGGGTCACGACCCGTGTCACTGCGCGCGTCCGGACCACCTGGGGTGCGTGTGCCGACCTCCCGAGTGCTCGCGCCTCCAGCAACGCGAGGTCCATGGCCGCGGCAGCAACGAATGCGTCCACGCGCTGCGCGTCATCGGACCGGACGACCTGGTCGAAATAGTCGAGCCCGACATATGACAGATAGTCGCCATTCTGGGCATCGAACGTCATCGGTAGCCAGGCACCGAGAACATGATGCGCACGGTTGTTGTCATGGAAGTTTTGCAGCATGGCGACCAGGCGGGGCCGGACCCCGTTGCGCCCGACCGTCTGATAATGGGCCGCGACGGCCGCATGGGGAAACTCCGCGTCCCCCGCCTCCCATTGTCGGAGCGCATTCTCGATATTGCGTCCAGACAATTCATCGGTCGTCGCTTCAGCAGCCTGAACGCACGTGCCCCCGACGCCGATCACGCCGGAACGAACAAACTTCTGCTCGGCTTCGAGCAGCGTTTCGGAAATCAATGCGAAACCCGCCTCTCATCCTTACTGCGGTGTTCAGCAATCTTCGACGACGCGCGGCGAATGCGGATAGACACCCTAGGGAGACTTTGCGGCACCCTTTCCGCTGGGGGGGTGACGTTTTCAACCCTGGGGTGCCTGTTCCGCCCGCAGGCACGTGCCCAGGATTGGGAGCGATACAGAACTCGAGGCAGGTCGATCCCACAGAAGGAAGAAATCTATGCACATAATCGCCAGAAGCGCACTCGAGACGATCAACGAAGCCGTTGTCGGCGGGAGCGTCCACAACCTGGGTGTCGTCAAGATATTCAGCCAGCACCCTCAGTTGGCGCAATTCATTCCTGCTTCCAGCAATTTGGCGATCAGCTGGGTCAGGTTGGAGTGCGGTGAGGTGCTGGCGGTGCACAAGCACCCGGAGCCCAGCCTGATCCTGATCTGCGAGGGCTCCGGACGAACGATGGGCAGTGCAGAGCAGGAGGTCGGTGCGGGAGACATGATCCTCGTACCCGGCGACACCTGGCACGGCTTCGAAGGAACCCAGGACGGTTTCTGGGCGCTCTCGATCCAGTTCGACGGCAAGGCACTCTACGAGGACGCCGAGCAGCCCAACGCAGTGTTTGCAGGCGAGGTACCGAATCGGGCGGCTGTGCTCCTGGCGGACAACGAGAAGTACCTGCAGCAATTCGGAACCAGCAGCCTGCTGCGGCTGATCGACGACCCCTCGTTCGACAACCCACACGTTCGGGAACGGCTGCTCGACTGCCAGCAGACCTGGTCGGACGTGTTTCAGGACCTGCTGCACCTGCGTGTCGCGATGACTACCGATACGGCGCACAAGCAGGTGGCGCTCGACCATCTGGTCGAGGAACTGGGCCATAACGACAACCTGCGCAACCAACGGGGATCAGCGCACGCGCCGGTCACCGATGAGACGTTCGTATCGACAATGGAGTGGTTCAGGCATCAAATGCTGTACCGGAGCGACATGGTGCGCACTCTGCTGATGCATGTGGTGCTGGAAGGTAGTGGCGAAATCTGGCACCGGGAAGCGGCGCGAGCATTTCCGGCAATTCCGCACTTCCAAGAACACGGAGAAGACGACGGCGAGCACGTGAGTATGGGAATCGATCTGCTCGATCGAGCAACGCCGGCCGAGATTCGAGAACTCCGTGAAGCACTTGCCGAGGGATGGAAGATGATCACGCAATTGTGCGACAGAATCGCGTCGATCGCCTTGGCCGACACGGCGGTCCCCACGTACTCCACATGCTGAGCGTCCTCAGGAAAATCGTCTGGTTCGAGGTTCCCACACCCCGAACTCGACTCGACCCGGTGCCCAACGCCTCACACCTTGCCAGATGGCAGCGGTGGTGTGACGCGGCGCAGCGGGACAGCGTGAACGCGCCCCGAGGCGAGCGACTGAGCAGATCCGTCTTCGGCGGACTTCGTCGTGACATCATGCTCGGGCTCGTGGCCATCGCGGTCAATGCAGGATGCGCCTTCGGTGCTGCGATCACGCTGAAATCGCTGATCCAGCACCTCGTCACCGGCGATTCAGCAGTCACGACGAACCTCACGCTCGGTATCACTTGCATCGTGCTGACCTACTTGGCATGGCTTGCCTTGAATCACACCTTCATGCAAGCCGACGTGGTAGGCATCGGAGCCCGGACATACATAGAACAAAGGCTGCTGCACAAGAAACGCAGCAATGCCCCTTCCGACCAACCGGCCGACCTGGTCACGCTGCTGGACCGGGAGGCAGCACGCGTCGAAAACGCGTGGTCCGGACTCATTTTCATCATTCTGGCACTCGCAACCATCACCTTCACCTCCGCGTACTTCTTCGTGGCGTTGGGACTGAGCGCTCTGGCGGCACTGTCGGTGATTCTCGTCAGTTCCGCGGTGATCTACTGGAACGCCAAACAATTGAATGCCGCGCACGCTGCACTGTCGGCGACGGCGGCAGATCGCATCGAAGTCGGCCTGTTCTCGCTGAACAATCGCCTGCTCGCGTGGCTCAAGAACTGGAACGACGAACTGTTTCGGCGCTATGCCGACAAGCGAGATGGCGAGGAGCGCGCGCTCCTGAAAGCGGCGCGTCTCATCGCGCGGATCAACCTCATATCGACACTCACTCCGATCGTTGCCATGCTGGCCGCGGTGTTCACCCAGCTGGCCCACCTTGGTTACGTCGATCCAGCAGGCCTGTTGTCCACAATGGCGCTGGTCGGAGGCTTGAAATCCGTCGCCAACAATATTCCCTTCATTGTTCAGAGTCTGTCCCAGGGCATTGTCGGGCACACCAACGTTGCGAAGTATCTATCCAGTCCGCACCCGCTGGACACCGATGCGACCGCAACGCGCCTACCGGCAACAACGGCGAAGCACATCGCCGTCGTCGGCGCCGCGGGCAGTGGCAAGACATCCGTTCTGAAAATCGGTGCACGTCACAGCAGCCAGGTGAACAGCAAAACGTTCTTCGTACCGGATGAACCGTGGATATTCCCTGGCGGGCTCTACGAGAATTTGTGTCTCTATCGAAGCGAATTCACCGACGACGAGGCCCGTCGAGCCTTGACACTGTCCCGACTTCCCGAAACCTTCTACGGCGACTACCTCTCGAGCAAGTCACGCGACCGGACCGAGGGCTGGAACGTGTCCCGCGGGCAGGGGAAGCGACTGGAACTGGCACGGGCACTATTGGCCGAACCGAAGTTCGTGTACCTGGATCAGCCCACAGCAGGGCTGGACGACGACCTGGCGAATGGGCTGCTGGCCGCCCTTCTACGCGGGCCGTGGCACGACACCACGGTCATTTATGCAACGGACAAGCCCGATGAAAAAGATGCCGCAGACGAGATATGGGTAGTGGCCGGAGGCGAGGTCGTGGAGGTGATGCGAAACCTCACACCACGTGCGGCGAATCCTGTTCGAGACCGCAACGGGGCGCTCGCTCACGAGGATCGGTCGGTCGCTCGCCGTCCCCAGGGCGTGGACCGACCCGAATTCTCGACCTCGTCACGCCGCAGTCTGATGAGCCTGGGCGTCGCGAAGGTCGCGGTTGTCGCATGCGTCCTGTTTGCGTGCCGCGACGTTCTGACGATCGTCGGTGACTACACAGCTGCCAGCGGAATTTCGACCACGAATGCGCGGACAGCAGCGACAATCCTCATCGCCGCACTGTCCGCCGGGGCACTCCTGTCGATCTTCACCTCCCTGTTCATCGTCAAACGCAGCATCATGGCGGCATCCCGAAAGTGTCGGAATTACTTCTCGACCGTCATGAGTCCAAAGCCCTCCAGGTCGGCCTTCGACGAGGTCGATCAGGACTATCAGAGCAAACTGACATGGGATCAACGACGTATCGACGAACTTCTGCCAGAAGTACTTCTGAATACGCTGGGTGCGGTTACATTGCTGCTCACGACCGCCGCGTTCGTATTGAGCAAGAACATCTTCGTCCTGCTGCCCCTTGTCGGGATGTGCTTCGCCTACTGGCACAGTTCGAAGCGATCGGGAAGGCGACTGCAGGACTTCAACGATAGAGAGATCGGTACGACGTCGACCGTGTTGGAGCGGGTCGAGGCCATTACCTGGAGCTCAGCGAGATTCGATTTGGCACGCGACAACTCGGCCCTCGTCAATTGGCTGAACAAGAGTTTGATGAATCGCGCCTTCGCTTCGATGGATAATGCGGGCGCGCGCCGCTGGTTCAATTACAAGCTCGACTTGATGGGTGTGCTCTTCCTGTCGGTCGTCGTCGGCTCCACCGTATTTGTCCAGGTCGGCGGCGGATCCGGCCTCAGCGGTGTTCTCGCGCTCAGTCTCTCGTACAGCCTCATCGCCGTTTTCGCCCGAGTGGGCCGTTGCCTGGTGGACCTCAGACAGGTTCTCGACAGCGCGGATCGCCTCCTCACGCCTCCGACCGGCCCGGCGCCGTGCTGGACCGGCTCAGCAGTTGACGACGCAGCGCTCGTGTCGTTTTCGGAAGTAGCGTACGTCGCGCCGCACACCGGGGCGGTGCTGCTGGAAGAGCTTTCCGAGTCCTTTGCCAGCCGAGACGTCGTGGTCATCATGGGGCCGAGCGGGGTCGGCAAGTCGACATTTGCGAAGCTGGTTGTGGGCAGTCTGCAGCCGACAACAGGCGTCCTCTCGACATTGGGCCGGACGACGGGATACGTCTCGAATTCCCACGCCGAAGACATCCTCCTCCTGACGTCGAGTCCGATCTTCAAGCCAGGCAAATTGATCGAACACTTCAACAGCCCGTTACCGCTCGAATTGGCTCGCGTCGTCGACTATCTCGACGTGGCAGACGTCGTCGGGCGACTACCGTCCGGATTCGACGAGCCCGTCCCCGCCACCGGTCAGTTGAATCTGAGCAAGACGGAACTGCAGCGGCTGGCGCTCCTCGACCTGTTGATCAATCGCCCCGCGATCGCAATTCTCGACGAAGCAACATCCGAGTTGAGTACAGCAGCAGAGCTCTCGATATTGCAGGCCGTGATTTCTGCCTTGCCGGACACGCTCTTCTTCATCATCACGCACAATCCCGGGCTGACCGAACTTGCCAGCCGAGTCTTCCACTTCAACGGCGAGCGACGCCTCCTCGAGAATTCCGGCCAGTCGCACACGAGAGCCGATCGGAACTGGAATGGAAAGGAGGAAGACCATGGAATGGCTGCCCCAACGCGATGCGTTCTGTAACAGTCACAACGTTCCACGGCCACAACTTCCGCTGAGGAACATCGCGCACTGGAACGCGGTACTCCAGGGCAGCGTGAGCAGCGATGACGCCCTGCACCACGAGCGAGCGTACGTCGCACCCGGATACTTCTACATGCCCGTGTGCGACGAGCCCGACGATCGGGCACTGGCGGAGTTGTCGAGCCTGGCGTCAACCGCCGACTGGTTGCTGGTCCCTTCCCTTCGCAGATCCGATCGCCGCCGGCGCGCCGACGTCATTGCAGTTCCATTCATGAAGGCGGCATTCTTCCGGTCTTCGCGAAGTGTGGACCTCGCCCTGCGAACCGCGGTAGGAGCCAGCCAATACAAATCGATCGTCAGGCTCACGAGGAAGGCCGAGGCGGCGTGCACAACCGAGATACACCGTCTCTCGGACGTGGCAGAAGACAATCGGGTCCTGCGCGATTTCGCCTGCCTTCAGGCCTTGAATGTGGCCAAATACGGACACGCCAAGAACCTCTATACGAACGATGTGCTGCGTATGCTGGCAGGCTCGTCCGAAGGTGAGAAATACTTCGTGAAGCTGGACTACGACAAGTATTCGAATACTCCGTTGGCCGGATCACTGAGCTACGCCGACGACCACCGTGGCGTGTTTACGAAACTCGTTCGGGGACTGGACCATGACCGAATTCCACGCGGATTGAATCTGTACATCGCCGACTACTACCAAATGTATCATTTCGCGGATCGGCTGGGTTTCGCGGACGTCTGCCTCGGCCGAGGCGCCATCGACGCGAAGGTCCGGGTAGGCGCAATTCACATTGTCGACCTGGACAACTGGCTGATTCCGGTCAACACGCGGCGTACGCAGGCGATGCGGGACTACGCGAGATCGCGACTTGGAGACTAGATGATCAGCGAAATAGCCTGGGCAGATGGACGATGCGTGCGATTCGACGAGGTGAGCCTGTCACCTGCCACCCATGGGTTGTCGTATGCCACATCGGTGTTCGACGGTATCCGCACGTACGGCGGCAGCATCTTCAAATGTGACGACCACATAGCGAGGTTGCGGCGGTCCGCCGAGTTGTTCGGGCACACCGTGCACTATTCGGATGCGGACTTGGCCGATGCTTGCCGCGAATTGGTGAGGGCCAACGACCTTACCGATGCGTACATCAAGTGCTTGGTCTTCTATGACGACACCGATGTGAGTTTCAAGGCGCAGGGCTCGTCCAGCAAGGTGGTCCTGTTTGCGCTGCCCTTTCCTTCGTATTCGGCCGCGGAGCACTATCGGCTCTCGACGGCAACGTGGCGGCGTGCACCCGCCTCGTGCCACCCGTATCAGGCGAAAACGTCGTCTACCTACGCGTTGAGCTACTTGAGCCACCGCGGGCGGGCCGACGGTTACGATGATGTGCTCTTCCTCTCGACAGCCGACGCTGTGTGCGAGTCGAGCGGCTCGAATGTGTTCTTCGTCAAGGGAGACGCATTGTTCACGCCCACTGCCGAATTGGCCCTCGACGGGATTACCCGAAGGGTGGTCATCGATGAGTTGTGTCCGCGACTGAAGCTCTCGGTAACGGAACGCGACATCGCCTACGACGAGATCGGATCGTTCGACGCCGCATTTCTGTGTGGCACTGCGATCGAAATCATGGGGGTTTCCGGCATCGACGAGATCCGGTATGCGAAGTCCGCAGTGGTCGATGCGATTGCAACCGAGTATCGGCGCTTGACCAACGGCCGGTCCGCGATCCGATGACGACCACACAAGGTGGGCGATCTTTCCCCCCAGGGTTCCTAGCTTCACGGCCGTCGGCTCGGGATAGTACTGGAAGGTGAAAGTCCTATTCGCCGAACTGTATTCCATCCAGCGGGGTCTTCCGAATGAAACTGCTCATCCTCCATCGCGTTCCGTATTCCTTCATCGAATACCATCGTGTCATCGATCATGGAATTCACGATGTCGTCTACGTGGGCTCGAGCGCGCAACTTGCGACCCTGCCGCCCGACCTTCCCTGCACGAGGGTTGAACGCCCGGGTCGAGCAGGTCTGGCCGAGGAAGTTCGCACCCTGTTCTCCACCGACGATGCCTTCGACCGGGTCATCAGCGTCTCCCAATACGAGATGATGGAGGCGGCGCAGATAAGACGGAGCCTCGGAGTAGAAGGGACATCACCGGAGCAGGTCCACATCGTGAACGACAAGGTAGCGATGAAAGCCGCGGTCGCAGGATGCGGACTTCGCGTGCCCAGATTTGTTCGCTGCGACGAGGCGCTCACCGCTGCGTCCGCCGATGTCGCTCCTTGGGCTGGGAAGACGGTGCTCAAACCACTCGATGGAACCGCCAGCAAGGATGTTTTCGTTTTCGCCACCTACGCTGACGCCGGCGCTGCGATTCTCAATCACCCTACAGGTCTGGAGGACTGGGATCCGGAACGCTTCCAGCTCGAAGAATATGTGGA
The DNA here is from genome assembly GCF_002300155.1 of Rhodococcus sp. ACS1. Taxonomy (NCBI): domain Bacteria; kingdom Bacillati; phylum Actinomycetota; class Actinomycetes; order Mycobacteriales; family Nocardiaceae; genus Rhodococcus; species Rhodococcus sp. ACS1. The sequence goes on along the minus strand of NZ_NSDZ01000005.1, from coordinate 527,664 downwards.
GGGGCCGATCTTTCACTTCGATGGCGTGATGCTTGCCGGTGCGCCGGTGGCGATCGTCGCCAGCAGATATCTGGGCACTTGCCTCGAGTTCGCCCAGGGAGTTCCGCAGGGATCGATTCAAGTCGACGACGACGGTGGGCGTTGCAAGGTAGCGGTCGAGTACCTTCGGGCCGTGGGTATCGACAATGGCCCATTTCATCTCGAAATGATCGAGGCCGCAGATGGAATGGTTTTCCTGGAGGTCGGCGCCCGCCCCGGCGGCGGACATATCAAGGAGACGTTCCGGCTTGCCACAGGCATCGACTTGGTCGCGGCCGGTTTGGCCTGCAACCTCGATTGGTCACCTCTCGACATCAATCCACTGAAACGATGGTTCGAAAGTACGGCGAGCAGCACGGTCTACGGGGATTTCATGTTCCCGGGTCACCTGCTTCCGTCGCGGTACTGCGCGATATCGGGTGGAGAACGGTTTCAGGCCCACCCAGACGTTGTTCGATGGAAGGAGCTGGACGCGGGCGCTTCTCTTCCGGAGACGGTGAGCTATTTCGATTTCGAATTACCCGTCAGCGGCATCGTCGCCGGCCGGTCGAGCTCGGAAGTGACCTCACTCATTCGCGAAATCCTGACGACCGTGCAAGTCGTACCGATCGAGCAGCCCACGCAATGCCCCACACCTGGCTGACCGGGCAGAACATGAATCTGCCCGGTCAGTGCGGGAGCGGACTCGTCTCCACCCGAATCCGAGCCTGCGCGTCAGCCAACCGGCGCTCGGCGTCCACGAGATCGGTGCCGACCGCGACTATGACACCTTGACGATCCGCAGAGGACCGGAGCGGACCGAGGTGTTGCCCTGGTTCGAGAGAACACTGCAACCGGATTATCCCCTCGGCCTGACGCGCGGCCTCGATGCCCTGCACGCGTTCGATCACCACATTCTCGTAACCAAAGAATGCGACGCAGCCTGCTCCAAGCCCGGGTGTTCGCGATTGCGGCGGCAGCCCGGCAAGATGACAGATCGACTCCCGGACCAGATCGCGACCCATCGCACGGTGCACCAGCTCCCAAATGAAATCGCCTCCAGGACGGGTATTGCCCTCGATGATCCGGGGCCCGGCCGAACCGATACGCACTTCGGTATGGGCCGGCCCAAAGGAATGACCGATCGAACTGAGGAAATCGGTGACGAGACCGCGGAGCTCGGCAAGGGCCGATACCGCGAGCACGGCCGGCATCAGATGACCGGTTTCGATATACCGTGGCGGGCCGGTGGTGGTTTTTGCGGTCACTGCGATGATGTCGTGCCGGCCATCCATGGTGAAGGATTCGACGCTGTATTCGGGGCCGTCGATGAACTCTTCGACGAGGGTCGGCCCGGGGTACTCGCCTCGAGAGCAGGCGAATGCGGATTCGACCTGGTCAAGGCTGGAGACGCGAAGAACACCGGAGCTGCCGGCGCCTTCAGCCGGCTTGACGATGATCGGGCCGCCCACTGACTGAAGAAAGCTCCGTACCTCGGAGGCCGAATGGCAGCTTCGGGTCCGCACAGCTCCGAGATCACGACCGGCCAGGTGCTCGCGCATGGCGATCTTGTCGCGGGTCAACCGGACGGCTTCCCGCGCATTGCCCTTGATGCCCAATGCCTCTTTGATCACGGCGGCCGGCATGAGGCCGTGCTCGGTGAAGGACACGACGGCATCGACGGGTTCGACCTCGTGCAGCTCCCGCGCCATGCTGAGCGCCTCTGCATGGTTGCGGTAATCGAATACGCACAGCCGGTGGGCGCGCCTGGCCTGCTGCGCGGTGACCGATTCGGAATTCTGAAACACAGACAGCTCGACCGGTAGATCTTCGATCATTCGGAAAGTCTCGTCATGTCCGCCGACGATCAAGATGTGAGCCATGCCGACCCAGCTCCCCGAGGTCCGCTGATTCCCGGAGGTCGCGCTCGTCCGGCCGGTCTCACTTCCGGCCCTCGATTACGCTGAAGCCGCAGGGCAGGAGCGTACTGCCGGTGAGTCCGAGGCCTGCGCGCTCGTAGAGGCGCGCGTAGTCCTGAATCGTTCGCTCCCGGCCGCCCGTCATGACCAGCATGGCGACGTCCACCACATTTCCCCAGACGTATCCGCCGTCCTCGCTGATCACCCGCTCCAGCACCAGGATCCTGCCGCCGGGCTCGAGTGCGTTCGCGCAATTGGTGAGGACACGTACCGAGTCGTCGTCGTTCATCGTGTGGAGAACGCTCTTGAGCAGATGGACGTCGCCCCCGCCAGGCACCTCTGTGAAACCGTCGCCGGGCACAATGCCACACCGCTCATCGACGCCATATTCCCGCAAGGTGTGACCGGCCCTGGCCAGCGAGAACTCCAGGTCGTAAATCGTGCCCCGCAGATGACCGTATTTGCGCAACAGCTGGGCGGTCACGATGCCGTAGCCACCGCCGACATCGACGACGTGCCGATTGTCCGCGAAATCGATCGCCTCCGCGGTCTCGAGACCGGCGCGGATCGAGATCTCGTGCCAGCCCAGATGGAAGCGCCGGGCGGAGTCGGGGTGCTCGGCCAGGTACTCGAAGAGGGATTTGCCGAAGAACTGGCCGAATCCTGTCTGCCCCGTACGAGCGCATTGGAGCAGCTCGCTCCAGGCCAGGTACGTTTCTGCGCCGGCAAAGAGCTCCACCTCGCTTGCGATCGATTCCGGATTATCCCTGCGCAAGAATTCGGCTCGCGGCGTGAGTGCGCATCTGTCCTGCTCGTCCACGGAGAAAATCCCCGCGCTCATCAGCAGGCGGAGGATCCGATTCAGCGCATCGGGATCAGTGCCGCTTCGTTGGGCGAGGTCGGCAAGCGCCAGTGGGCCCGCCGCCAGCAGATCGGCGAGCTCCAGCTCGACGGCTACGAACAAGCAGCTGGATATGTTGTAGCCGTGAACCATTTCTTTGACACAGAGACGGTCGGGCTTGTCACGGAAGTCGAAGTACATTGTGCGCCTTTGAATAGGTCGTGGAGTACAGCAATACGTGGAACTCCCGGACTCCCGGGCGTTCCACCAGCGTGAGGTTTCACCGCGTCGCGCGATAGATACCCAGGGGCTGGCAACCATTCACCCCCGCCCCGCACCGACGTAGGTTCAGGTGGTAGTCGCAGGGTCCGACTCCGACCCCAGATTTCGCACCAGCCAACGCCCGTCGACGAGATGCATGAGGACCGGGCACACGTACCGGGGATCGTTCGGCTGCCACAGGCCGCCCTCCAGCGCCGAGGCGTCGAGTACGTAGAGCGCCTCGACCCCCGGGGCGACCATCCTGGTGGCTGAACCGATTCCCCACGTCGCCGGATCCGGCAGCATCGCCCGGAACGACCGCAGATGCACGCGTTCGAAATGCACCCACAGCGGATGATCCGGCACAGGCCCGGCAAGGGCCGCCTCAACCGCTTCACTGTCCCAACCGTCAACAGTCATCTGATAGTGGTTGTCACGCACCCACTTCTGCGCGAGTACCGCCCGGAAGTCGGGGTCCACGTTCGGCCATACCGACAGCAGATCCCCGTCCACACACACCGGCATCAGGAATGCCCACGCCGCATTCACCAGATCTGTGTGCCCGAGAAACCGCACCAGTTCGGCCGGATCCACCGCACGAATCTGCCGGTACGTCTGCCGCACCTCGGGCGGCAACGAGTCGATCTGCTCGTCGGTCAGCTCCGGAAGGGCGGACACCGCCGGCACCGCACCGCGGTCCGAGGCGTCGTCCCGGTCGACCAGCAATGCCCGGACCGCGTCGACGAACCGTGGGGTCAGCCGGTCGAGTAACTCGAGCAGCTCCCCCACCGTGCGCGGCGGGAGCGTATTCCGGGCGACCAGCACGTGGATCCGCTCGAACACCGCTTCGGAGTCCAGATCGAGCTGATCGCAGAGGAATTCGTCGGGGTGGATCGCCTCGACGTCGAACGGGTCGAGGGCCGCAGGTGGGAAGTCCTTCGGATTCGCGGTCACGATCAATGCCGCACCGGACCGTACCGCCGCGGCCAGGACGTGCCGGTCCTTCGGATCGTTGGTCATCGCGGGAATCAACTCGCGGTACCCGCGTGACTCCTCCTCCGCGAACGGGAACGTTCTGCGCATCTGCTGGATCCGCCGCGCCGCCTGCTCCGGCGACTTACCGAACCTCTCCCCGGCCAGGTTGTGCTCCACCTCGTCGAGCAGATCCGGCGTCCACACCGGCCGGAACAACTCGGCATCGGCCAGGGTGAGCAGCAGGTTGTTCAGAGCCTGCGGAAGCAGGACGCACGCGTCGAGAACCACCCGAAAGGCAGCCACCGGTTGCCCTGCCCCTCGATCAGCGGGTCGAGACGAAGCCGTCAGCGGCGTCGCCGGGGTCCGGGGTTTCCTCGTGCGCCATCTCCTCGAACACCTGACCGCGTCGCGCACGCTCGTGTTGTCGGAAGGCCAGCACATCCGCCAACTCCACCCGCCGATGCCGGCCCGGCGACGAGTACGGAATCTTCCCGGCCTCCAGCAACCGCACCAACGTCGGCCGGGTAATGCCCAGCAGTTCGGCGGCCTCCTGCGTCGTCAGCACCGTCCGGTGCGGCTCCACCGTCACCGCCTGCCCCCGATCCAGAGCCGTGACCGCGTCGACGAGCAACCCGCGGACACTGTCCGGCAACGGCGCCGAACCCTCCGGGGTCGAGATAGTCACATCGCCCTGACCAGCGAGAACAAACTTCAACGCGGTGAGAAGGTCCCGATCGTCGGCGCCCGGCGGCAACACCGTGTGGTTCATCAGAGCGGCCATACCTCAACCATAAAACGAAAAAAACGAACACACAATGTCCTGAGCAGCGGACGAGGTGGCTCTCAGCCGAGTTCGTCGAGGAATTCCTCGACCACTTTCCGGTACTGCTCCGGCTGGTCGTCGTGGACGAGGTGCCCGGCCTGCGCGATGCGGACGTACTCGGCGCCGGGATGCCGCTCCGCCATGGTCCGCATCTGACCGTCCGGGGTGATGGTGAACTCCCCCTCGATCAGCAGGGCCGGAACGGTGATCGACGCCCACTGGTCCCAGAAGTGCCGGTCGCCCCACTCCGCCGAGATGTCGCGGAACGTGTCGACGTCGCCGTGCAGGTACCAGCCGTCGGCGCGCTTCTCGAACGACTCCAGGAAGTACTGTCCGGCAACCGGACCGAAGAACTCGAACAGATCCTCCCGGGTCGCGAACGGCTGCGGCCAGTTCGAGATCATCGCCGCCCAGTCGTCGGCGGTGCGGCCACGGAAGTCGGGGGCCATGTCTTCGAGGACGAGCGCCGACACCTTGTCCGGGTGCTCGGCCGCCAGGCACCAGGCGTGCAGGGCGCCCATCGAATGGCCGATCACCACCCACGGCTCGGTGAAGGCCGCGAGAGCCGCGGACAGATCTGCTACGAATGCTTCCGTCGTCAACCGCGACGGCGCGGGCCTGCCGTGGCCTGCGGCGTCGAACGTGAAGACGTGGCCGTGCTCGCGCAGCCACGGCACGTGCCGTCCCCACGTCCGGGCACTGCCCATCAGTCCGTGCAGCAGCAGAATCGGCTGTCCCGTCCCACCCTCGTCGTGCAACGCACTCTCACCCGCCACCACTCCGACGCTAGCGGAGTAATCTCGCCCGCATGGCAGTGGTGAAGATCAACGCAATCGAAATCCCCGAGGGTGCGGGGCCCGAACTCGAGAAGCGCTTCGCGGCGCGCGCGCACGCCGTGGAGAACTCTCCCGGCTTCCTCGGCTTCCAGCTCCTGCGTCCGGTGCAGGGCGAGAACCGCTACTTCGTCGTCACGCAGTGGGAGAGCGAAGAGGCATTCGCGGCGTGGCGCGACGGTCCGGCCCGGGAAGCACATGCGGGTGAGCGGAAGAAGCCGGTGGCGTCCGGGGCGTCGCTGCTGGAGTTCGAGGTCGTACTCGACGTCGCGGCGGCGAACAAGAGCTGAGCGGCGGGGGCGGGCCGAGGATTGACACGACGGCCCGCCGGGTGCAAAAGTTCGCAGGACAATGCGATGGTTCGGCAGGAATCCGGTGCAATCCCGGAGCGGTCGCGCCACTGTAAATCGGAGTAGTCCTTCACGGGAACCACCTCGACAGCCAGATACTGCGGCCATCGCCTGGACCTAGGGGACGCGAAATCCCAGGAGGAACTATGGCACTCGCCTACGCACCCGGCTCGTCGGTCGACACGACCCGTCTCGCCGTCATCTCTTTCGCGATCGTTCTGTTCGCGATGCTCGCTCTCTACCTCGTGGGATTCGACCAGGGCGCGATCTCGCGCAGTGGCATGTACATGCATGAATTGATGCACGACGGCCGCCACCTCCTGGGTCTGCCATGCCACTGACCGATTCCTTCACGAAACTCCTCATCCGCGGTCTGCTGGCCGGCCTGATCGCAGGCATCCTGGCCGGTGGCGTCGCGTTCGTTCTCGGTGAGTCGCACATCGACGCGGCCATCGCGATCGAGGAATCGCACAGCGCCGCCGAACCCGAAGGCCACTCGCACGACGCCACCCAGGCGGACGAGCCTGCCGGGCACTCGCACGACGAGGAAGACGCACTGGTCAGCCGCGACGGGCAGCGCTTCGGACTGTTCCTCGCCACGTCCCTCGCCGGACTGGCTCTCGGAGCGATCTTCGCCGTCGTCCTCCACTACGCGCGACGGCTGACCACGCTGTCGGGTCCGGTCTTCGGCATGTCGCTGGCCGCGCTCGGCTGGCTGGCGATCGAGGCCGTGCCGTTCTTCAAGTACCCCGCCAACCCGCCGGCCGTCGGCGATCCCGACACGATCAACCAGCGCACCTGGTTGTGGCTTGCCGCAGTCGCGCTGGGCCTGCTCGCCGTGGTGGCGTCCGTCTTCGCGGCGAAGGCCGTCGCCGCGCAGGAGTTCCTGTCGGTGCGGATCGCGGCGCCGGTTGTCGCGTTCCTCGTGGTGGCGACCATCGGATACCTCGTGCTGCCCACGATCAACGAAGTGGGTGACGACTTCCCCGCCGTGCTGCTGTGGCAGTTCCGGCTGTCGTCCCTCGCGACGCAGGCCACGCTGTGGCTGGTTCTCGGACTCGTGTTCGCGTTCCTCACGGAGCGTGCCACCCGGGCCACGGCGCCCGCGTCGGCGAACGCCTCTGCCTGACCATGTGAGTGGCACGGTGTGCTGGAGCACACCGTGCCACTCACATGGGATGGGTGTCCCAACGGGCCGGGTCCGTCTCCAGGGCGGCCCGGTCCCAGCCACCCCGATCGGCGGCCGCATCGTACGTGCTGTGCAGGAACTTCAGTAGAGCCGCATCGGGGTCGTCCGCGGTGCGGACGGTCTCGTACGGCAGCAGGAACTGCCGGAACTCCGCGCTGTAGAACGCGCCGTCCGGCCCGACCGGGTAGTCGGCGAAGCCGTCCGGTTCCGGATAGGCGTACGCGTAGAACGCGCCCTCGACGCCACCGCCGGGCCAGAATCCACAGCTGCTCAGCTCGTGTGAGTAGCCCTCGACCATCACCCAGTCGCCGCAGTTCGGCGCTCCCCCAGGATGAGTGGGCGCGCTTCGACCGGAGAACCGGGTACAGGCCAGGTCGAGCGCACCCCAGAAGAAGTGCACGGGACTGACCTTCCCGATGAAGTGGGCACGGAACTCGTGCAGCACACGATCCGCCTGCACGAGCTGCCGCCAGAACCGGTGCACCGACTCACCGTCGTACGAGCAGTGCTGCGTGTCCTCGGCGAACGGAACAGCCGTCTCCACCTCGTTGGGCCTGGCCAGGATGGTCGTCGTCACGCCCAGTTCGGCCAGCGTGTCCATCGTCTCCGCATAGAAATCGGCCACCGACTTCGGTTCGAGCGCAACCGTTCCGGTTCCGCCCGCGCTCGTGCGGATCACCAGCCGATGGTCGACGAAGTCGAATTCGATGTCGAAACACTCGGTGCCGTACGGGACGGTCGACGTGGTGAGACCGCGGGGGCTCACGTACAGCGGCACCTGCCACCAGTGGTTGATCAGCGGTGCGTGGGCCAGGCGGATCTTCCCGACGATCTGCGTCCACATGTGCAGGGTGTCCCTCGTCGGCGTCCACTCGTCCACCTTCAACGCCGGCCATGCATCTCCGGATCGTGTCTGCTCGCGCACAGTGCCTCCCTGCCGACGACGTGCTTTTCAATGTGCTCCCCGTCCGGAGTGATGGCAAGGTGCCGCACCGATACCCGAGTAGGGGTGGCCGCCACTCCCCGGGGTGATGTGCCCGCGATGTCACCGATACCAGCATTGGGGACATGACCACTCGCACCGCACCACCGGCCCCGCAGACGGTCGAACACGCGTTCTGGCTGCTCGGGCTCGCCCTGTTCGCCGGCGTGGTGGAGGCGATTGCACACGCGTCCACCGCACTGGAGAATCCGGACGCCGACGTCGCCGGGCTCGCCGGACAACTCGCGGTCCGTGTTCTCGTCTACGCCGCGGTGCTGTTCGTCATGACCCGGTTCCGCAGCGGCAGGGCGTGGGCGCGGGGTGTCCTCGCGATCAGCCTCGGCGCCTTCGGCGTCACGTCGCTCGTGGCGGAGCCGATCGCCTGGATGACGGCGTGCGATGACCCGATGTCCGCCGTCTCCGGTCTGACGCTCGACGTCGCGGTGATCGCGCTCGCCCGGCTCACGCACCTCGCGGCGGTGATCGCCGCACTGGCACTCATGTTCCGGGCTGACGCCAACCGGTACTTCGCCCGCTGCTAGGTGACCGGCGCCGCGCTCGCCTGCGTCAGGAGCTGCAGGAACACGTCCTTCGGCTGCGCACCGGATACCGCGACCCGGCGGTTGGCGACGAAGAACGGCACCCCCGACACCTGCAACGCACGAGCGGTGTCGAGATCGGCCCGGACCGCGTCCGCACCGGCATCGGAATCGAGTTCGGCGCGCACCGTGTCGGCGTCGAGCCCGGCCCGCGCCGCGATGTCGACGAGCACCTCGCGGTCGTCGATCACGGCGCCCTCACCGAAGTGGGCGCGGAACAGTCCCTCCACCACGGCATCTCGCCTGTCGCCCGCGAGGTGGATCAGCCGGTGCGCGTCGAAGGTGTTGGCGGCGACGACCGTGTCGAAGTCCAGTCGCAGACCCTCGTCGGCCGCCGTCTGCGCGACGTGCCCGAACATCTGACGGACCTGCTCCGCCGACAGCCCCTTGCTCTCCACCAGGGCGTCGAGTTCGGTGCGCCGCTCCCCGACCGGGGTGTCCGGGGACAGCTGGTACGACCGCCACGTCACGTTGACCCGGTCGCGCCCCTCGAACTCGTCGAGGGCCGACAGGAAACGGCGCTTGCCGATGTAGCACCAGGGGCAGGCCACGTCGGACCAGATCTCGATCTCGATGTCGCCGTCGTGCTTCTGCTGTGTCGTCACAGTTCAGTGGAACAGATCGGTGCCGGATTCTGTTCCGGCTCGTTCCGCTCAGAGGATGTCTTGGCTCGCCGTGGTGTATTTACGCCCGCCGAATTCGACCGAACGGTACGGTGAGGGTGTCGACACGGCGAGAGTAACGTCGTATCGATCGTGCCGCTGAACGAGGGGCGCTCGTCGCGATGCCCGGACAATCGACGGCCGATGGTTGCGGAACCCGAACTCCTCCAGGAGTAGCCATGGTTTACGTCTCTTCACCGAGCAAGTCCGTCGAATCAGTCGGAATCGTGCTGATCGCCGTCGGAGTCGTCCTGCTCTCACTTCTCACCCTCTACCTGGTCGGCTTCGACCAGGGTGCGATCTCCCGAAGTGGCATGTACCTGCACGAATTGATGCACGACGGACGCCATCTCCTGGGAGTCCCCTGTCACTAGTTCCACCCCTACGGAGCGCGCGATGAACTCTCCAGCAGAATTCGAAGCACAGGCGAACAGAGTGGCGGGGTACGGCCCCCTCCATCACGAAGAGATGGATTCGCCGTACTACCTCCCCAATTCCGCGTTCGACGCGCTGCGGCACGTGCTGCACGACGTCGGCGGCCAGCCCGCCCTTCCCGTCGCGTACGAGGAGAAGGTCGAAGAGGACTGGGAGATGAGCACGTACGTCACGTGCGAATGCCTCGGCTGGCGGGGCGTGTGGAACTCGGAGGAACGCCGTCGCGCCGAGAACGACCTGGGTGCCACGCTCTACTTCGGATTGCCGTACTACGCGCGGTGGATCACGGTGGCTGCCAAGACACTCATCAACAAGGGCCTGATCACGCCGGACGAACTCTCCGCCAAGATCGACGAAGTGCGGGCCCGGACCGCCGGCGGACCTACGGCGGGAGGCCGGTCATGACGAAGTTCGAGATCGGCGACCGCGTCACCGTCAAGGATGCGACGTCGATGTTCCACACCCGCACGCAGGCATTCATCCGCGGGCACACCGGCGTCGTCGTCGAACACCGCCCGGAGTGGGTGATCCCCGAGGACGAGGCGTGGGGACGCGTCGACGACGGCCGGACCGAGCCGTTCTACGTCGTCCGCTTCCAGCAGACCGACCTCTGGCCCCGCTACACCGGATACGAGATCGACACCTTGGAAACCGAGTGCTCCGAGCGCTGGCTCGAGCCGGCAGGAGAGGCCGACACATGACGCATTCGCACGACGATCACGCCCCGATCCAGGCCTCGGAGGAGGTCAGCGAATTCGAGATCCTGGAAACCGCCATCCGGGAACTGTCCATCGAACACGGACTGTTCTCCCGCGAGGATCACCGGCGCTTCTCGGAATGGGCCGAATCGGTAGGGCCGTCGGGTGGTTCGAAGTTGGTCGCGAAGGCGTGGGTGGATCCGGAATTCAAGAAGCGCCTACTGGCCGACGGCACCGAGACCTGCAAGGAAGTGGGGATCGACTGGCGCGACCCCACCGGGTCGGGCACACCGAGCGACTACACGTACTTCTACGTACTGGAGAACACCCCGAAGATGCACAACGTCATCGTCTGCACGTTGTGTTCGTGCTATCCGCGGCCCGTCCTCGGCATGTCCCCGGACTGGTACCGCACACCCAACTACCGCCGCCGGCTGGTGCGCTGGCCCCGCGAGGTGATCGCGGAGTTCGGTCTGCACTTCCCGTCGGACGTCGAAGTGCGCGTGCATGATTCGAATCAGAAATCGCGATTCATGGTGATGCCGATGCGCCCCGAGGGCACCGAGGGGTGGAGTGAGGAACAGCTGGCGTCGATCGTCACCCGCGACACCATGATCGGCGTCGCCGTCCCGCAGGTCGACTGGACGGCGACCACACCACCCTCGGACAACGGAGGAGCCGCGCGATGATGGCAGACAGGGGCTACGACGTCATCCTGAACACGTTGACACCGGCGACAACTCGCGACGACGTGACGCTCCCGGACCTCGACCGCAAGCCCGACCCGTGGGAATCGAGCATGCAGGCCACCGCGGAATGCCTGTCCTGGCGTGGCGCCTGGGACAATCTCGACAGGCGCCACACCGAGGACCAGCTGGGCGAAACCATCTACCGCGAGTTCCCCGTCCGCTCCCGGTCCGTCGTCGCCACCGCGCACGCGCTGATGGACAAGGGCGTCATCAGCCCGGACGAACTTCAGGCGAAGATGGAGGAAATACGCGCACGGTTCAACCGTCGGTAGCCGGCACTCAGGATTCGAGTGCCGCGTCCAACGTGATCTCGACGCCCGTGAGCGCCTTGCTCACCGGGCACGACTCCTTCGCGGCCTGAGCGGCCTTGGCGAAGCCGTCGGCGTCGAGCCCGTCCACCTCACCGCGGACCGTCAGCTTGATGCCGGTGAGCTTGAAACCCGGGTTGTCCGGCCCGAGTGAGACATCGGCCTTCACCTCGAGGCTCTGCGGGGTTCCGCCTGCCTCCGCGATGAGTGCGGACAGCTGCATCGCGTAGCAGGACGAATGCGCCGCCGCGATCAGCTCCTCCGGGCTGGTGGTTCCACCCGCCTCCTCCGCCGCGCGCTTCGGGAACGAGACGTCGAAGGTCGCGACACCGGAACTGGTGAGTTCCACCTGGCCGCTTCCCTGTTCGAGTGATCCGTTCCAAGCGGTCCGTGCGGTACGTGTCGGCATGCCACATCCTCTCGTGGTTCTTCGGTTTACGTGTCGAACCTACTCGTACCTGGCGCACATCCGCAGCGCCCGGGAACGCAGGGCGGCCCGCAGATCGTCCGGCGCCAGCACTTCTGCGTCCTCGCCGAGCGACCACAGCACGCCGCTCGCGTGGGAGTCGTCGCCGAACACCACTTCCAGGCGCACCCGGTCGCCGTCGGCGGGCTGCTCGGATCGGACGGCGTAGGCACGCTCCGCCAGAACGTCGCGGCACTCCCGGCGGACGAGAACGTCGACGACGATCGGTGTGCCGCGTGCCCGGAACGCCGAACGGCGATGCTCCCAGATCGCGGCGAGGTCGATGTCGGCCGGTCGCTGTGCCGGTTCGTCGAGTTCGCGGACGTCCGCGATCCGCTCGAGCCGGTACGTCCGGTCGCGGCCGGCGTCCGTCGCCACCAGGTACCACCGTCCCCCCGCGTGGATGAGACCCTGCGGGTCGATGACCCGCCACACCGGTTCGTTGCCCCGCGACGGGTAGAGGATGCTCAGGCGCCTGCCCACGAACACCGCTTGCTGGATCAGCCCGAGGTGGTCGTCGACCGGTTCCGGATCGGTCAGCCACGAACCCTGGGTGACGAACACCCGCTCCGCCACCTTCGTCGCCGCGGCCCGGTGCGCGTCCGGCATCGCCGCGACCACCTTGCGCATCGCCGACGCGAACGCCGGCGCCATGCCCAGCGACTCCGAGGTCACCGCGGAGCCCGCCGCCAGCAGGGCCTTGGCCTCGTCGACGGTCAGGCCCGTGAGGTCGGTGGTGAATCCCGGGAGCAACTCGAAACCGCCGTCCCGGCCGCGTTCGGCGTACACCGGGATCCCCGCCGTCGACAGCGCATCGATGTCTCGCAGCACGGTGCGCGGCGACACCTCGAGTTCGCGGGCCAGCGCCGCAGCCGACATTCGCCCACGGTTGCGGAGCAGGAGGACGAGCGAGAGCAGACGGTCGGCGCGCATGCGGAAAGTCTGTCAGAAATACACGACAGAGGATGTCATGTATTGCGGCGATAGTTGCCTCATGACAAACACGACAGATCCCCGGCCCCTGTACCGCGAAGCCCTCACCTGGACCACCGGTCTCATCGAGAACGTCCGCGAGGACCAGTTGACGGCATCCACCCCGTGCGCCGACTTCGACGTCCGCACCATGCTCGGCCACCTCGTCGCCACCGTGGAGCGTGCCCGCGTGATCGGTGAGGGCGGCGACCCGGCCACCGTTCCGCTCGTCGTCACCGACATCCCCGACGAGGGCTACGCGGACGCCTACCGGTCGGCCGCCGACCGCATGTGGCCCGTCTGGACCGACGACAGCCGCCTCGACGCAACGGTGACCGCCCCGTGGGGCACCGTCCCCGGCCGCGCCGCGATCTGGGGCTACATCAACGAGACGCTCGTGCACGGCTGGGATCTGGCGGTCGCCACCGGCCAGCCCTCCGAAACCCGCCCCGAACTCGCGGAGGCCATGCTCGCCGTCGCACAGCGCGCGATCCCAGCGGAACCACGCGGCGGGCACGTGCCGTTCGCGGACGTGGTCGAGCCGCACCCCACCGCCGGTCCCACCGAACGCCTCGTCAACTGGTCGGGACGCAAGAGCATCTGACCCGCACACACGAACGGGCCGCCGGTGGAAACCACCGGCGGCCCGTCTCGTTCGACTACTGCCCGACTACTCCGAGTCGGCTGCGCCCGACTTGGCCAGGTCGACCGGAACCTCGTCGGGCACCGTGACCGGCTTCGTCTCGCCGCGGAACGTGAACTTCGCGTCCTCGCCCGCGCCTTCGCCGTCCCAGTTCTCGACGTCGACGTACACGATCTGACCGGGGCCGACCTCGCCGAAGAGGATCTTCTCCGACAGCTGGTCCTCGATCTCGCGCTGGATGGTGCGACGCAGCGGCCGCGCACCCAGGACCGGATCGAAGCCACGCTTGGCCAGCAGCGACTTCGCCTTGTCGGTGACCTCCATCGTCATGTCCTTGTTCTTCAAGGCCACCTCGACGCGCGCAACCATCAGGTCCACCATCTGAACGATCTGCTCGGTGGTGAGCTGGTGGAACACGACGATGTCGTCGATGCGGTTGAGGAACTCGGGCCGGAAGTGCTTCTTCAGCTCGTCGTGCACCTTGAGCTTCATCCGCTCGTAGTTCGACTCGTCGCCCTTACCGGACGTGAAGCCGAGACCCACTGCCTTGGAGATGTCCGACGTGCCGAGGTTCGAGGTGAAGATGAGCACCGTGTTCTTGAAGTCCACGGTCCGGCCCTGACCGTCGGTGAGACGGCCGTCTTCGAGCACCTGCAGGAGGGTGTTGTAGATCTCCTGGTGTGCCTTCTCGATCTCGTCGAACAGCACCACGCTGAACGGCTTGCGGCGCACCTTCTCGGTGAGCTGTCCGCCCTCTTCGTAGCCGACGTAGCCGGGAGGGGCACCGAACAGCCGCGACGCGGTGAAGCGGTCGTGGAACTCACCCATGTCGATCTGGATGAGAGCGTCGTCCTCACCGAACAGGAAGTTGGCGAGCGACTTGGCCAGCTCGGTCTTACCGACACCGGACGGGCCGGCGAAGATGAACGAACCGGACGGACGCTTCGGGTCCTTCAGGCCGGCACGGGTACGACGGATGGCCTTGGCGACAGCCTTGACCGCGTCTTCCTGACCGATGATCCGCTTGTGCAGCTCCTCCTCCATACGGAGCAGACGGGTGGTCTCCTCCTCGGTGAGCTTGAACACGGGGATACCGGTCCAGTTACCCAGGACCTCGGCGATCTGCTCGTCGTCGACCTCGGCGATGACGTCCAGGTCACCGGAACGCCACTGCTTCTCCCGCTCCGCACGCTGAGCGACGAGGGTCTTCTCCTTGTCGCGCAGGTTCGCGGCCTTCTCGAAGTCCTGCGCGTCGATCGCGGACTCCTTCTCGCGGCGGGCGTCGGCGATCTTGTCGTCGAACTCGCGGAGGTCCGGCGGTGCGGTCATCCGGCGGATGCGCATCCGTGCTCCGGCCTCGTCGATGAGGTCGATGGCCTTGTCCGGCAGGAAGCGGTCATTGATGTAGCGATCGGCCAGGGTGGCCGCGGCGACGAGTGCACCGTCCGTGATGGACACGCGGTGATGCGCCTCGTAACGGTCGCGCAGACCCTTGAGGATCTCGATGGTGTGCTCCACCGTCGGCTCGCCGACCTGCACCGGCTGGAAGCGGCGCTCGAGTGCGGCGTCCTTCTCGATGTACTTGCGGTACTCGTCGAGGGTGGTCGCACCGATGGTCTGCAGCTCACCGCGGGCCAGCTTCGGCTTGAGGATCGAGGCCGCGTCGATGGCGCCCTCGGCCGCGCCGGCACCCACCAGGGTGTGCAGCTCGTCGATGAACAGAATGATGTCGCCGCGGGTGTTGATCTCCTTGAGGACCTTCTTCAGGCGCTCTTCGAAGTCACCGCGGTAGCGGCTGCCTGCCACGAGCGACCCGAGGTCGAGCGTGTACAGCTGCTTGTCCTTGAGCGTCTCGGGGACCTCGCCGTTGACGATGGCCTGAGCGAGACCTTCGACGACGGCGGTCTTACCGACACCGGGCTCACCGATCAGCACGGGGTTGTTCTTGGTACGGCGCGACAGCACCTGCATGACGCGCTCGATTTCCTTCGAGCGGCCGATGACGGGGTCGAGCTTGCCTTCGAGGGCCGCCTGGGTGAGGTTGCGACCGAACTGGTCGAGCACCAGCGACGTGGACGGGGTGCCCGCCTCGCCACGAGTGCCGCCGGATTCGGCCGGCTCCTTGCCCTGGTAACCGGAAAGCAGCTGGATGACCTGCTGACGGACCCGGTTGAGATCGGCGCCGAGCTTCACCAGAACCTGCGCTGCGACGCCTTCACCCTCGCGGATGAGGCCGAGCAGGATGTGCTCCGTACCGATGTAGTTGTGTCCGAGCTGCAGTGCCTCGCGCAGGCTGAGCTCCAGGACTTTTTTGGCACGCGGGGTGAAGGGGATGTGGCCGGACGGGGCCTGCTGGCCCTGGCCGATGATCTCCTCGACCTGGCTGCGCACTCCTTCGAGGGAGATGCCCAACGACTCCAGCGACTTGGCAGCGACACCTTCGCCCTCGTGAATGAGGCCGAGCAGGATGTGCTCCGTACCGATGTAGTTGTGGTTGAGCATCCTGGCTTCTTCTTGAGCCAGGACAACAACGCGCCGTGCGCGATCGGTGAACCTCTCGAACATCGCTCTCCCTCACACTTTCCGACGTGCAGTCACGAGACCGGGTGTCTCGTCCCTGTTCGCCGCGTTTCGCTCCGGCACTACAAGCAGATCGCCAGCGCCTGCTCCGAGGGCAGAAGCCCCGAACCGACGAAGGTTCCACGACCCCAGCTATTACTCTAGTTGGCTGCCGATCGACCTGCTGCCCCTCCACCCCTTTAGGTGGGCGAGCACGCCTGCTTATTCGTATTTAACGCCCCAGCTCCGGCAATCGTTTCCCCTTCGCTGTACGCCTGGAGCGAACAGGTCCGGTGGTGCCTGTGAAGGGCACCCGGTCGATAGAGGCCGGCGGCCCGCTCCCCGAGGGGGCGAGACCTGCGTATCCGGACAGGGTATGTCGACGAGCTGTGAGTTCGCCACCCATTCGTTTCCGCCGGGGTCGGCGGCGTTACCCAGCGGGTTGCCCAGGCCTCCCCCCGGTAACTGGCGGCAGATGGATCTCGCGGGGGGCTACCCCGCGACAGGGGCGACGAAACTGCACGGCACCACGCGCGGATTGTCGCGGTCCAGCGCGTTCAGGACGAAACCGGCGGCGCGGGCGGAGCCGGCGACGGCGACGTGGTCGGAATAGTCCTGCTGGCACCCGTCCTGGACGACGATGTTGGTGGTGTCCGGCCCCGGCTCGAGGCCGCTCGTGTACGGGACGACCAGTTCGTCGTAGCGGGTGACGATGTTCGTGTACTCGATCCCGGGGACGTAGACCCCGCCCGCGCGCATGCGGTCGATGAACTTCGACCCCTGAAGCATCTCGGGACACGCCTGGCAGACGGGGAAACCTGCCGCCACCGCGTCGTCGACGCCGAGCGAACGCAGGAACCGGCCTGCACTGATCTGATCGTTTCCGTACGTGCCCTGCCACGGCGGGGCGAGCGACACGATCTTCGCGACCTTGTCCGCACCCCCGAAGAACTTCACGTAATTATTCGCCTGCACCGTGCCCTGGGAATGTCCCACCAGGTCGACTTTCGCGGCGCCCGTACTCGCCAGCACCTGATCGACGAACGCGGCGATCTGAGCGGTGCCGATGTCGATGGGCGTCATTCCGCCGATCGCGTCGAGCGGCCAGGGCAGGTCGGGGAAGTTGCCGTAGGTGAGGGAGTACACGCAGTAGCCCTCGTTGGCGAGCAGGGGTGCATACACCGCCCAGTTGGTCTGGCGCGCGCCTCCCGTCCCGTGGACGAGGACCACCGGTTCGGGATGCGCGTCACTCGGCCGGCAGGACCAGTCGTTCGAGCCCGGGGCCGAACCGTCCGGATTTCCCAATTCGAGGGGCACTCCGGCGAGGAACGAATCCGGCACCGGATAGGCAGGCGCTGCAGATGCCACCCCGGCCCACATAACGAAAGCCAGGAACAGAATCCCTGAAACGGACACGCAGCGGCGCACAGCTACCCCCAGACTCCCCGAATGTCGGATCAGAGCGGGACGGTAACAGTCCAGGTCGCCTTGCGGAGCGAATCAGCGAATTCTGTTCCCAGCTAACTTTCAGTTCGCCTTGTTGTAGGCCTCGATAATTTCGGCGGAGATACGGCCGCGCGCAGAAACCTTTTTGTTGTTCTTGCGCGCCCATTCCCGGATAGCGGCGCTCTGTTCCCGGTCGACCGAAACTCGGGACTTGGTGACGGCCGGGGCCGCCACCGCTTTGCCGCGCTTGCGCGAGCTCACCTTGCGCGCGTGGGAAACCCACACGTCGAGCTGCTCGCGCAATTTCGCCGCATTCTCCGAGGAAAGGTCGATCTCGTACTGAACACCATCGAGTCCGAACTCGACCGTCTCGTCGGCAGACGCCTCTTGATCGACATCGTCGATCAGGGTGACAGTGACCTTCTTAGCCATGGGATGAAATTCCTCTCGAATGAAGCGACGTCTCATCGTCAACGTGAGCTACGACCCGAGGTAACCATACCCCTGTTCTTCCGATTCGGAATACGAGGAATGGATCGAATTTATCCGCGCGAATTCACCCCCAGCGAATCAGCGAGAAGAAGGCCGAACAATGGGAAAGAGGATTGTTTCGCGGATTCCCAATCCCGTCAATGCCATGAGCAGACGGTCGATTCCCATTCCGGTACCGGTGGTCGGCGGCATTCCCTGCTCCATTGCGGCGAGGAATTCTTCGTCGAGGGCCATCGCCTCGTCGTCGCCGGCCGACGCGAGACGCGCCTGATCGACGAACCGCTCACGCTGGATCACCGGATCGACCAATTCCGAATAGCCCGTGGCCAACTCGAACCCACGGATGTAGAGGTCCCACTTCTCGGTCACCCCGGCCTTGCTGCGGTGGTCACGAGTCAGCGGCGACGTCTCGACCGGGAAATCACGGACGAAAGTCGGCTCGAACAACTGGTCGCCGCACTGGTGCTCCCACAGTTCCTCGACCAGCTTCCCGTGCCCGTAACCCTTGTCCTTCGGGACTTCGAGGCCCACCTTCTCGGCGAGAGCCAGCAATTCCTCGACCGTGGTATCCGGAGTGACCTCGACACCGATCGCCTGCGACAGCGACGGATACATCTCGAGGGTCTTCCATTCACCGCTCAGGTCGTATTCGGTGCCATCGGCAAGAGTGACGACCTGCGAACCGAAAGCGGCCTGCGCCACCTCCTGAACGAGTTCGCGGATCATGACGGCCGAATCGTCATATGTGCCGTAAGCCTCGTACGTCTCGAGCATCGCGAATTCCGGCGAGTGCGTCGAGTCGACGCCCTCGTTGCGGAAATTCCGGTTGATCTCGAAAACCTTCTCGATACCGCCCACGACGCACCGCTTCAGGAACAGTTCGGGGGCGATCCGGAGATACAGGTCGATGTCGAGGGCATTGGAATGCGTGATGAAGGGACGGGCCGCCGCGCCACCTGCCACCGTCTGCAGCATCGGCGTCTCGACCTCGAGGAACCCGCGACGCTCGAGCGCGTTCCGGAGCTCACGGACCACTGCCACACGCTTACGCGCATTGTCCCGCGCCTCGGGGCGCACGATCAGATCGGCGTAACGCTGCCGGACCCGGGACTCCTCGTTCATCTCCTTGTGCGCAACGGGCAGGGGCCGGAGCGACTTGGACGCGATCTGCCACGAATCGGCCATCACGCTCAGCTCACCGCGACGGGAGCTGATCACCTCACCGTGCACGAACACGAAGTCACCGAGGTCGACATCGGCCTTCCACGACACGAGAGCGTCCTCGCCGACAGCAGCGAGACTGATCATCGCCTGCAGCTGGGTGCCGTCGCCTTCCTGCAGCGTCGCGAAGCACAACTTGCCCGTGTTGCGCACGAAGATCACCCGGCCGGCGACACCGACCTGGTCGCCCGTGGTCGTGTCGGGCTCGAGGTCCGGATACTTGGCGCGGATCTCCGCCAGCGAGTGGGTGCGCGCCACCGACACCGGGTACGCCTCGCGTCCCTCCGCGAGAATGCGCTCACGCTTCCCCTGGCGGATCCGAAGCTGCTCGGGGGTGTCGTCGACTGGCTGGGCTGCTACTTCACTCACGGGTCACCAGCCTAATCGACAGCCGGTCGTGCCCCTATTCAGAGGTCAGCGTTCATCCCGACGGCTCGTTGTCAGCACCGACCGACGGCTCGCCGTCAGTGCGCCGAGACGGTGGCCAACTCCCGCACGCAGTGCTGCGTCGCGATGAGCGACCCCAGCAGCCCCGCCGCCTTGATCGCCTTGTACCCGCCGACGAGGTCGGTCGCCTTGTGCAGACCCAGCTCCTGCAGGGCCGCCGCGGCCAGGCTCGACGTGTAGCCCTCGGAGCAGACGATGATCCACTCGACGTCGTGATCCACCGACAGCGCCAGGTGCGCCGAGCTGGTGGGATCGCAGCGCCACTCGAGGACGTTGCGTTCGATGGCGAGCGCGCCGGGCAGCGTCCCCTCGATCGCGCGCTGCGCCTGCGGGCGGATGTCCACCACGATCGCGCCGCGCGCCACGGCCTCGGGCAGCTCGAACGCGTACATCCGGTCGATCTTGGTGCGGGCCTCTTCGAGCATCTGGTCGATATTCACTTCGAACCGCCCTCGGGGAGATCGGTGAGCTCGGTCCGGGTACGGCGCAGCGTGCCGTGGTCCGTGACCTCGTAATAGGACATGGCCGACAATGGCGGCGAGTAGGCGTGCACACTCAGCGTCGGCGTCACCGCCTGTGCCCCGGGTGCGTCCGGCGCCCGCACCACGTCGTGGACCCAGCCGAGCGGAAACGAGGCCTGATCGCCGGCGTCGAGGATGCGGTGACGCAGTTGATCACCCGCCCAACGGAACTCGGACAGCGCGCCGCTGAGAACGGTGAGCGCACCGAAAGATCCTGCGTGGTCGTGTAATTCGGTATTCCGGTCGGGAACCCAGCTGATCAGCCAGACGTCGACGTCGTCGTCCGAGTAGAGCCGGGTCGACCAGCGCTCGTCGGTGGGCCAGCTCTGCGGGAGCAGGACGTCGTGGCGGCCGTCGAGGACCTCGGAAGCACCCTGATCGGTGATGCGCAGCAGGTCAGCCGGGCGAAGACGGGTGGGTACAGATGCAGAAGAATACGTTGCGAGCACGAGAGAGACTCCCAGAAGTGTGAATTGGTCAAGGCAGCGTTCAGCCTCGACAACACTCCTGAGCACTCGTGCAGAGATTCACGGGAACCATTCTGACATAACTTCCGCGAAGAGGGAACCCATCAGTCGAGCGGACTGCGACGCGCTCCCTTGCGGGCCTGATTCCGCTCGTAGACCAGGCGCAGCCCTTCGAGCGTGAGATCCGGTTCGTGCTCGTCGACGGTCTCCGTCTCGGGCATGATCAGCGGCGCACGGTCGCCGGTCGCGATCACCACCACGTCGGAACCGGAGAAGGCGGGCAGTTCCCTGCGCACCCGGCGGACCAGTCCGTCGACGAGGCCGGCGAAACCGAACACCGCACCCGACTGCATGCATTCGACGGTGTTCTTGCCGACGACGGAGCGCGGCCGCACCAGTTCGACCTTGCGCAGCGCCGCCGACTGCGACGCGAGTGCGTCCGAGGAGATCTCGAGGCCGGGCGCGATGGCGCCGCCGAGGAACTCACCCTTCGCGGACACGACGTCGACGCACGTGGACGTCCCGAAGTCGACCACGATGCACGGCGCGTCGTAGAGGTGATGCGCCGCAAGACTGTTCACGATCCGGTCGGCGCCGACCTCTTTGGGGTTGTCGACGAGCAGCGGAACACCGGTTCGCACCCCGGGTTCCACCAGCACGTGCGGGACGTGCCCCCAGTACCGCGTCAGCATCACGCGGATCTCCCGCAGCACCGACGGCACCGTCGACAGCGCGGACACCCCCGTGATCTGATCGGTGTGCGCGCCGAGGAGCCCGCGGAAGATGAGCGCCAGTTCGTCGGCCGTCATCCTGGCATCGGTGCGCATCCGCCAGTCCTGCACCAACTTCGAATGTTCACCGGTACCGGTGAACAGCCCGAGAACGATGTTCGTGTTCCGGACGTCGACGGTGAGGAGCACGGGTTACACCAAACTGGATTCGCGCTCGGCGTCGAGCGTCGACAGCATGCGCGGGGTGATCAGGCCGGAGCCCTCCGGCGCGTGCGCCGGGTCGGCACCGAGTTCGACCGGCGTGTTCGCGGCGTCGACGAACACGACGCGCGGCTCGTAGTCGCGCACCTCCTGCTCGTTCATGACGCCGTAGGCGATGAGGATGACGAGATCGCCGGGCTTGACCAGATGCGCTGCCGCACCGTTGATCCCGATGACACCGCTTCCCCGCTCGCCGGCGATGACATAGGTTTCGAGCCGCGCGCCGTTGTCGATGTCGACGATGCACACCTGCTCACCCTCGAGGAGGTCGGCGGAATCCATCAGATCCTGGTCGACCGTCACCGAGCCCACGTAGTGCAGGTCGGCGTGTGTGACGGTGGCGCGATGGATCTTCGACTTCATCATGGTGCGAAACATGTTCCGGTCCTTACTCTTCTAGCGGGAAAGAAGTTCGTCTGTCGCCGACGCGTCCGACGCCTCGGTGTCACGTTCGAGGAAACCGGTGCCGACGGCGACACCGACGTTGTCGATCAAGCGGGTGTTTCCGAGCCTGGCGGCGACGAGCAGCCGGCCATCGCCTCGCGCGGGGGCCGGACCGAGGTCGACGCCCCGCACCTCGAGGTAGTCGACCTCCACCTCGGGGGTGGACGCCAGCACCTCGCGCGCGGTGGCGAGGATCGCCTCGGCGCCACCGGCCGCGGCGTGGGCACCGGCGATCAGGGCCGCGGACAACGTCGTCGCCGCGTTCCGCTGATCCTCGTCGAGGTAGCGGTTCCGCGAGGACAGCGCGAGTCCGTCGTGTTCACGCACGGTGGGCACGCCGAAGATGCGGACGTCGAAGTTCAGGTCGGTCACCATCTGCCGGATCAGCGTCAGCTGCTGGTAGTCCTTCTCGCCGAAGTACGCGACGTGCGGTGCGGCGATCTGCAGCAGCTTGGCGACGACGGTCAACATGCCCGCGAAGTGCGTGGGCCTGGACGCGCCCTCCAGCTCCGCGCCCAGCGGTCCGGGATGGATCGTCGTCCGCGGACCGGCCGGGTACATGGTGGCCGCGGTCGGCACGAACGCCAGCTCGACTCCGGCTTCACGCAGCAGTTCGAGATCGGCGTCGAGGGTGCGCGGGTAGGCGTCGAGGTCTTCGCCGGCACCGAACTGCAACGGGTTGACGAAGATCGAGACGATCACCACCGCGCCGGTGAGCTTGGCCTGCCGCACCAGCTCCAGGTGACCCGTGTGGAGGGCTCCCATCGTGGGCACGAGCGCGACCTGGCGGCCGACGCCGCGCAGCGCCTTCGAGACCCGCGTCAGCACGCTCGGGTCGTGGTGCACGGTCAGTTCGCCGCGCTTGTATCCGCCCTGCAGATCACTCACGGGGCTCACCTCCGGTCTTCCAGGATGTCCAGCAGTTCAGGTGGGGCGCCGGCGCGCTGCGCCGACCTCAGCGAGAGGGCCCGGTAGCCGGCCGCAATCCGCGGATCGACTTCCTCGAGGACGCGCAGATGCGTGGCCACCGCCTCGGAGTCGCCCCGGGCGACGGGCCCGGTGAGCGCCGCGGGTCCGCGGCGCAGGGCGTTGTCGAGCGCCGCGGACAGCAGCGGCTGCAGAACTCGTTCGGCCAGGCCGTTCGGATCGTCGCCGATCAACTCCTGGCCGAGCAGTTCCTGGCCTTCGAGCGCGACTCGCAGTGCGGCGACGGCGTCGACGACGAGCGTGACCAGGTGGTTGCTGCCGTGAGCGAGAGCGGCGTGGTACAGCGGCCGCATGTCCTCGCGGACCCGCACCGGCTCGCCGCCGATCTCGAGAACCAGCGACTGCGCGATCGCGTAGCCGATGTCGTCGGCGGCGGTGATACCGAAACAGGCGGATGCGAGACGGACCGTGTCCTCGTCGTGGCCGGTGAACGTCATCGCGGGGTGAATCGCGAGCGGAACGACACCCTGCTCGGTGAGGGGGCCGAGGATCCCGATGCCGTTCGCGCCGGACGTGTGGGCCACGATCGCGCGACCTGGCACGGCACCGGTGGAGGCCAGCCCCGCGATCAGTGACGGCAGTTCGGCGTCGGGGACAGCGAGAATGAGCAGTTCGGAGCGGGCCGCGACCTCCGCGACCGGCAGAATCTCGGTCTCGGGAAGCCGGGTACGTGCCCGATGCCGTGACGCGTCGGAGACGGCCGAGCAGGCGACGACGACGTGACCCGCCCGCTCCAACGCGGCACCGATTGCTGTTCCGACCCGGCCGGCGGAGACGATTCCTACTGTCAATCTCGCAGGCGCAGGGCCATTAGTGATCCCGAAAGAGGTCACCTTCGTCCTCTCGTTCGTTCCAGTCCCGCTCGGCGGGTACCAGACGTTCCACGGTGAGGATAGCCCGGCTCGAACTCGGCCCGCCATGCGCAGGCAGAGTGATATACGCCTCACACCGTGCGGGTTGATCCTCGGGCGAGTCGGAGCCTATTCGGCCCGGCGACGCCTGCCTCCGGCGCTCTGGGACGCCCCCGACGCGGACTGCATGTTGGCCATGATCTCGGCGACGGACAGCCCGTTCGAGTGCGCGCCCGAAGAGTCGTCGTCCTCCGCCGCCCGCCTGCGGCCCCGCCGCCCCTCGGGCTCCGGCTCGGCCGCCTCGGGCTCAGGCTCCGGCTCGGGGTCCGTGGGCTCTGGTTCCGGCTCGGCGACAGGCGCGGGCGCGACCTTCGCGACGGGCGCGGGCGCGGTGACCGGCGCGATCTTGGCAACAGGCTCCGGCGTGGGCTCCGGTTCCGGTTCGACCTCGATCTCGGGTTCGGTCTGTCCGGCGCCGGCGGGCTCGACGATGGACGTCTCGGCGGTGACCGGATCGTCGTCGGGATTCGCGAAATGCGAAGACTGCGCGGAACCGCTCTGATGCCCGGCTCCCGCGGCGTGCCCCGCGCCCGGGATGTACAGGCCCGAGGCGGCCGGCTGATAGCTGCTGTACGAGCCGCCTGCGAGTTCCTGCACACGCGTCGAATCCGCCCGCAGCGCGATCCGTTCGGTCGGCATCGCGCCGTCGAACAGTGCCTCGAGATTCTTGCGGAGCGACGAGAGTTCGGCGCGCAGCGCGGCGAGTTCCTCTGCATCGGCACGCACTTCGCTGCGCACCCGCTTCTCGACGGTGAGCTCGTATTCGCGCCGTGCCGAGATCTCCCGCTCGAGCTGCAACTCGTAGACGGTCTGGAGGTCGCTGACCTTCGCCTTGTCGAGCGCCGACTCGCGCCGGTACTTCGTCATGGCGATGGCACCGACCGTGGCGGCCCAGAGCGCGGCCACCAGTCCCACGCGCAGGAGTTGGACGCTGTCGCTGAAGATCAGGAACAGGGACGCGATCACCGCGAGAGCGAGCAGACCCGCAACGATCATCTGGCTCGCGCTGCGCCTGTTGCGGCGCGCAGACTTGAGGCGACCAGGATTCGTCATGGTGCCAAGGGTACTTGGCCGCGAAGGGTGCACCGCGCATTCCATCCGACCTGCGGCGATCCCCTGTGCCCTAATGCGCGGGCTCGTCCGAGGGGTCGTCGGGGGTGCGGCAGCAGTGTTCCAGCCACAGCGCCGCACCGACGAGCGCCAGTGCCGCGACGAGACCGACCCACGCGCCGGGACTGTCCGAGCCGGCGGCGCGCAACACCGACTGCTGCGGAAGCAGGTACAGCAGGAAGCCTCCCCACACCCCGGCCGTCGCGGCGCCGACGAGTGCGGATGCCTTGGCCAGAGCGGCAACCCGGGCGGCGGTGATCGGGTGCAGCTGACGCGGCCCGTCACCCACCTGATGGTTACTGACCCGGGATCGCACCATGAACGCGAGCACGACCTCGATCAGCGCGACCGGATACAGCGACGCCCCCGCGTACACGGGGATGGGCGGGAACGACCCGTAGAACACGCGCACCAGGATCCAGGTGGCGGCGACGGCGAGCGCGGCGAGGAACAGCAGATCCCAGATGCGGGTGGGTTTCATCGTGCCCGTCGGCTCCGGCTTCATCGCGACCGCCGGTCCAGGGCGAGGTCCGTCCGGTGCACACCGGCCCGCTCTTCGGCGTCCAGCAGCGGCAGCAGCGCGTCCACGCGGGTCGTCGTGCCGTCGACCGGCAACGCGGCGTCGGGTTCGACGTCCAGCCACGGAATCAGCACGAAGGCACGTTCGTGAGCTCGCGGGTGCGGCAACGTCAGTTCCGGGTCGTCGCTGCGGATGTCGTCGCACGTGACGACGTCGACGTCGAGCGTGCGCGGACCCCACCGTTCGACGCGCACCCGGTCGGCGGCGGCCTCGAGTTCCTGCCCACGCCGCAGCCAGCCGTAGCCGTCGAGGGCGGGATCGTCGGCGACGAGGACCGCGTTGAGAAAGTCCTGCTGCTCGACGCCGCCCCACGGCGCCGTCGAATACACCGGGGACACCGCAACGACCGCGTCACCCAGACCGTCGAGGACGGACTGCAGGTGGGCAAGGCTGTCGCCGACGTTCGACCCGATCGACAGCACCGCGCGACTCATGGTCTCGACCTGTGCGCCACCACCGCGACGTCCGCGAAGGTCAGCGGGATCGGCGCGGACGGCTTGTGCAACACCACCTCAGTGCTCCGGACGCGGGGGTCGGTCATCACCCCGTCCGCGATCTCGGCCGCCACGGTCTCGATCAGGTCCCGGGAGGGGCCCGCGATGATCGCGGCCGCACGCTCGGCGAGGCCGCCGTAGTCCAGGGTGTCTCCGAGGTCGTCCGACGCCGCGGCGGGCGCGAGGTCCATCCAGACGGTGATGTCGACGTAGAAGTCCTGACCGTCCCGCTTCTCGTGGTCGAAGACACCGTGATTGCCGCGAACCTTCAATCCGCGCAACTCGATTCGATCACTCACGTCCGGCTGCACCTCTCGTCCAGGCCTCGGCGACCGCGATGGCGTCGAGCGAGGCCTGTGCGTCGTGCACACGCACTCCCCACGCTCCGTGGGTCGCGGCGAGCGCCGACACGACGGCGGTCGCGGTCTCCCGGCCCGCAGGGGGACGGGGTTCGCCGTCCGCATCCGCGAGCAGCGAACCCAGGAACCGCTTGCGGGATGCGCCGACGAGAACGGGGAATCCCAGCTCGTTGAACTCGGGCAGCGCCTTCAGCAGCGCCCAGTTGTGATCGGAGTTCTTCGCGAAACCGAGACCCGGATCCAGCACCAGCGAGCCCGGATCCACCCCGGCCTTCACGGCAAGGTCGACCTGCGTCATCAGTTCGTCCCGGACCTCACGGACCACGTCGTCGTAGTGGTCGGCGGTACCGCGGTGCACGTAGTCGCCGGCCGAACGCCAATGCATCAGGATCCACGGAACTCCGGCGTCCGCGACCACCGACGCCATCGCCGCATCGGCACGACCACCGGCGACGTCGTTGATGATCGACGCGCCCGCGCCGATCGCGGCCTCCGCGACGGACGCCCGCATCGTGTCGACGCTGACGCAGATGCCCTCGGCGACCAGGTCCGCGATGACGGGTGCGACCCGTCCGGCCTCGACGTCGGGATCGACCCGCGCCGCGCCCGGCCGGGTGGACTCGCCGCCGACGTCGACGATGTCGACGCCGAGACGCTTCAACGCGAGACCGCGTTCGAGCGCCGCGTCACGATCGAGGAAGCGTCCGCCGTCGGAGAAGGAATCGGTGGTGACGTTGAGAATCCCCATCACCACGGTGCGGCCCGGTGAGGGCAGCTCGATCACGGTCACTTCCGCAGAATAAGGTCCAGAGCCTCGGAACGTGAGGCCGCGCTGGACTGGAGCAGACCACGCACCGCGGAGGTGGTGGTACTCGCACCAGGCTTGCGGATCCCCCGCATCGCCATGCACAGGTGCTCGGCCTCGATGACCACGATCGCACCGCGCGGATCGAGCTTGCGCATGACGGCGTCGGCGATCTGGCTGGTCAGACGCTCCTGGACCTGCGGGCGCTTGGCATACAGGTCGACCACGCGGGCCAGCTTCGACAGCCCGGTCACCTTGCCCGTCCGGCCCGGGATGTACCCGACGTGCGCGACCCCGTGAAACGACACGAGGTGGTGCTCACACGTGGAGTACAGCGGAATGTCGCGGACGAGCACCAACTCCTGGTGCCCCTCGTCGAACGTCGTGTTCAACACGGTGTCCGGATCGGTGTACAGGCCCGCGAAGACCTCGCGGTACGACCGCGCCACGCGGGCGGGCGTATCGCGGAGTCCGGGACGATCAGGGTCTTCACCGATCGCGATCAGCAGTTCCCGCACCGCAGCCTCGGCACGCGGCTGATCGAACACCCGGCCTGTCTCGAGTGCCACGGGCTCACTACCGAGATGATTCACCGACAACCGAAACTCCTCCAGTACCGGGACCGATCGTCCCGAAGCAACAGCCTAGTGTCGGGCGGATCAGTTCGATCCGTCCGGTCCTTTCCAGGCCCTCGTCTGCGCATCGTCGTCCCCGGTGCCCCGCTGCTCGTGCGGCGGATTCCACTGGTTCCCCGGACCCTGGTTGGTGCCCGGCCCCTGGTTGCCGGGGTACTGCCCCTCCGGACTCTGGTTGCCCGGATCGCGGGGCGGCCAGCCCGGAGCCGACCATCCCGCGGGGGCGCCGTAGTCGGGACGCGGCTGCGTCATGCCGCCCTGCGGCCGGGCCGGAGTCGGCTGCGAGTAGCCGTTGGCGGGCGCCTGCTGCGGGTAGTGCTGCTGCGGCGGGGCCTGCTGCGACTGCTGCTGCGCGAACACCGGTTCGGGCTGCTGGGGCCACGGCTCGCCGCGCTCGGTCGCGAGTTCCCGCGGCGTCTTGACCGGCGGCTTGTCGGACGGGGTCCGGTGCCCGAAGTCGTTGAACGCCGTGATCCGGGGGCGCTTCTCGACGCTGTGGAAGATCTTCTCGAGATCCTTGCGGGTGAGGGTCTCCCGCTCGAGCAGTTCCGTGGCCAGGATGTCCAGCACGTCGCGGTACTCGTTGAGGATCGCCCACGCCTCGGTGTGCGCGGCCTCGATGAGGTTGCGGACCTCCTCGTCGATCTCGCGCGCAACCTCGTGGGAGTAGTCGGACTGCTGCCCCATCGACCGGCCCAGGAACGGGTCGCCGCCCTCCTGGCCGTACCGCACGGCACCCAGCTTGGCGCTCATGCCGTACTCGGTGACCATCGACCGGGCGATCTTCGTCGCCATGTCGATGTCGGAGGACGCACCGGTGGTGGGCTCGTGGAACACGAGTTCCTCGGCCGCGCGGCCACCCATCGCCATGACCAGGCGGGCGATCATCTCGGACCGCGTCATCAGACCCTTGTCGTCCTCGGGCACGGTCATCGCGTGACCGCCGGTGCGGCCGCGGGCGAGGATGGTGACCTTGTAGACGGGCTCGATGTCGGGCATCGCCCACGCGGCGAGCGTGTGCCCGCCCTCGTGGTACGCGGTGATCTTCTTCTCGTGCTCGCTGATGATGCGGCTCTTGCGGCGCGGACCGCCGACGACACGGTCGACGGACTCCTCGAGCGCGGCCTCCGTGATGACGGTGCCGTTCTCGCGGGCCGTGAGCAGCGCCGCCTCGTTGATGACGTTGGCCAGATCGGCACCCGACATTCCGACGGTGCGCTTGGCCAGGCCCTCGAGGTCGGCGTGCTGGTCGATCGGCTTGCCCTGCGAGTGCACCTTCAGGATGGCGCGACGGCCGGCGAGGTCGGGGGCGCCGACCGGGATCTGCCGGTCGAAGCGGCCCGGACGCAGCAACGCCGGGTCCAGGATGTCGGGGCGGTTGGTGGCGGCGATCAGGATGATGCCGGTGCGGTCACCGAAGCCGTCCATCTCCACCAGCAACTGGTTGAGGGTCTGCTCACGCTCGTCGTGACCGCCACCGAGACCGGCGCCACGCTGGCGTCCGACGGCGTCGATCTCGTCGACGAAGATGATGCAGGGGCTGTTCTGCTTGGCCTGGTCGAACATGTCGCGCACGCGGGACGCACCGACACCGACGAACATCTCGACGAAGTCCGAACCGGAGATCGTGAAGAACGGGACACCGGCCTCGCCTGCCACCGCGCGGGCGAGCAGGGTCTTACCGGTTCCGGGCGGACCGTAGAGCAGGACACCCTTGGGAATCTTCGCGCCCAGTGCCTGGTAGCGCGCCGGATTCTGCAGGAAGTCCTTGATCTCGTACAGCTCCTCGACGGCCTCGTCCGCACCCGCGACATCGGCGAAGGTCGTCTTCGGCATGTCCTTGGACAGCTGCTTGGCCTTCGACTTGCCGAAGCCCATGACGCCGCCGCGGCCGCCGCCCTGCATGCGGCTCATCACGAAGAAGAAGATGCCGAGCAGGATCACCATCGGCAGGACGAACAGCAGGATGGACGTGAGCCAGCTCTCCTGCGTGACCGTGGTGTTGTAGCTCTGCAGGCCCTTGTCGGAGATCTCGTTGAAGATCTGCTCCGACGCCGACGCCGGATACTTGGCGAGGATCTCGGTCTTGCCGTCGGTGGCGTCGTTGCCGTCCTTCAGCCACAGGCGCACCTGCTGCTCCCGGTCGTCGATCTGCGCCTTCTCGACGTTGTTCGCGTCGAGCTGCGCGATCGCCACGGAGGTGTCGACACCCTTGAAGCCGCGCGTGTCGTTGCCGAAGTAGCTGAAGGCGTAGATCACCAGCAGGATGCCGGCAACTATCGCCAGGTTTCGAAACACAGTCTTACGGTTCATACAGGTCGGCCGAGATGGCCGGTCCTTTCGAGAGTGCGGGTCTTCCGGGTGCGCCTTCCGGCTGCCAACCGGACAAACCAGGTTACCGCGAAGGCACCCCGGCGACTCCAGGTAGCAGCCAACCGCTGTCGCGAGCGGTCTCTATTTCGTTCAACGCGCGCGGCGGCCCATCGGTTCCCTCCGCCTCGATCCGGGTCCGGATGTGCGGGAGGTCACCGCGTAGGCGCGACCCTCGGCCAGCCGCCGCCGACCCGCTCGATGTGGGCGGCGAGGGCCAGGATTCTGGCCTCTCCGCCGGGTGGCGCCGCGATCTGCACGGCCAGCGGGGTGCCCGAATGCGAGTGCGTGCCGACGGGGACACTGGCCGCCGGCCAGCCGACGAGATTCCACAGCGCGCTGAGCGGGGCGTACCGCACGTTGGCCACGATGTTCGACAACCACGACCGCTCGCTCCACGTCGTCGCCGCGAGCGGCGGCTGCGCGAGCGCGGGGGTGATCACCACGTCGTAGTTCTCGAAGAAGGCGCGCAGCGAGTCCTCGAGCCTGTTCACCTGCTGCGGGCGGACGAACCGGCCCAGCGCGCGACCCAACGCGACGTGCCTGCGGGTCCGCGGCTGCAGTCGCCTGCGGTCGAGGCCCTCCGCGTCGGCGGCCGTTCCCGCCGTCCAGCGGGCGAGAACCGGAATCAGGTTGACCGGGTACGGCAACGTCGCTGGCTCCACGTCGTGGCCCGAGCCGGTCAGTTCCGTCCCCGCACGCACGGCCGCGTCCCGCCACTGCGGATCGACCGTGGCCAGGAACGTCGGCGACCCCGACGCCACCGCGATCCGCAGTGGCTCCGACGGCCCGATCCTTGCGAGTTCGGGACGGTCGGCGATCACGGACAGCATGAGGGCGGCGTCGTCGACGGTCGTGGCGATGGGCCCGTTCTCGGCCATGCCGAACCAGGAGGTGGCGCCGAGTTCGGACGGCACGACTCCCCTGCCCGGTTTGATACCGAACACTCCGCAGTTCGCCGACGGGATGCGGATCGACCCCAGACCGTCGGTCCCGTGCGCCAGCGGCACCATTCCCGCGGCGACGGCGGCGGCCGCTCCCCCGGACGAGCCGCCGCAGGTCCGGGACGGATTCCACGGGTTGCGGGTGATGTGGCCGGGCGCGTCGGTGGTTCCCCACACCGCCAGTTCGGGCAGGGTCGTCAGGCCCACCACCACCGCTCCCGCCGCCCGCAGTCGCGCCACGACCGGATGGTCGGCGGCCTTCGGTTCGGCGCTGGTCGCGCCCGATCCCTCACGCATCGGCAGCCCGGCCACGGGGATGACGTCCTTGATCGCGACGGGCACTCCGGCCAGTGGAAGAGTGGCCAGATCCGGTCGGCGGGACAGGGCCAGCGCTTCGGCTCGGGCCTGGTCGCCGAGGACCGCGGCGAACGCCTGGATCTTCGGTTCACGCTCCGCGATGGCCGCGAGCGCGGCCTCGACCTGCTCCATCGGGCTCGAGACGCCCGAGCGGACCTGCTCGGCGACAACGACGGCTGAGGTGAACGGGGAGTCCCCCATCACCCGAGTATATGGTGCAGCGCAGCAGCGATTTCGAGTATTCGCGCTGGATACGGCAGGTCTGCGGGGTTACCATTCGCTTGTCCCTGGATGGGACTCTTCACACCGCTCCAGACAACCTCGATGTGCCCAGAGAACCCGCCCAGTAGAACCCTCGATGTGCAATGACCAGAGGAAACGGGTCGGGCAGAGACGGATCGGCCGCTGGATCGGACTCTGCCGAACGGACCGTCGGAGTCACGAACTCCGAACACGAGAGCAGCGAAGCGACGGTCGCGGCCGGCCCGTCGACGGTGACGGCTGAGCAAGCACTGTCGGCACGGACGATGACCGCCGAGCAGACCGCGTCCGCCGAACAGACCGCCGCGTCCGAACAAACCGCTGCCGCCGAACAGACCGCGGAGGCCGAGCGAACCGCTGCCGCCGAACAGACCGCGGAGGCCCGTCCGACCGTGACCGCCCGGCAGCCGGACACGCTCATCACCATGCCGCCCGGCAATGCGGCGCTCGACGACGTGGAGGTCGGGCAGCAGGTCGACGACTTCGATCTGCTGATGGGGCTGGGCAGCGGCGCATTCGGCCGCGTGTTCCTCGCACGCCAGCGGTCGATGCAGCGTCTCGTCGCGGTGAAGATCTCCCACGACAAGGGCAACGAGCCGCAGACCCTCGCGCAACTCGACCACGACTACATCGTCCGCGTGTTCGACCAGCGGCTGCTCGAGGACCGTCAACTGCGCCTGCTCTACATGCAGTACCTGCCGGGTGGCACCCTGCTGCGGGTTCTGCGGCGCGTGCGCGTCACCCCCGAGCGGGAGCGGACCGGCAGCCTGCTGCTCGACGTCGTCGACGAGGAGATGCGGGAGAAGGGCGAACTCAGGCCCACCGACTCGAGTGTGCGCGACGAGATCGCGTCCCTCACCTGGCCCGAGACGATCGCGTGGCTGGGACGGCGACTGGCCGAGGCCCTCGACTACGCAGGCAAGCGCGGCGTCCTGCACCGCGACATCAAACCCGCCAACATCCTGCTGACGGCGGAGGGTGTGCCCAAGCTCGCCGATTTCAACATCAGTTTCAGCGACACCGTCACCGGGGCGTCACCGCTCGCCTACTTCGGCGGGTCCCTGGCCTACATGTCCCCCGAGCAACTCGAGGCGTGTCACCGCGGAATGCCGGGAACGGCGGCGGACCTCGACACCCGCAGCGACATCTTCGCGCTCGGGGTGATGCTGTGGGAGCTGATGTGCGGGCGTCGTCCGTTCCAGGACGAGGACGTGTCGAGCGAGTCGCTCGCCGCACTCGAGGCGATGCTGGACAGCCGCAGCCGCGACGTCGACCCGGAATTCCTGGACCAGTTGCCCGCCGACTGCCCGCCGTCGCTGCGCCGGGTACTGCTGACGTGTCTGGCGCCGAAGCCGGAGGACCGGTGGTCGTCCGGCGCCGAACTGGCCCAGCAGTTCGACCTGTGCCTGAACCCGCGGGCCCGTGATCTCGTCGATCCGCCGCCGAACAGTTGGCGCATGCGGTTGCGCCGCTTCGCGCTTCCGATTCTGGTTTTCGGTATCGCGGTGCCGAACGCGCTCGCGGGCGCGTACAACTATCACCACAACAAGATGCTGATCATCAGCAATCTGACGCCGGAGGCGCAGCAGTCGTTCGAGGGGATCCAGTTGGTGATCAACTCGATCGCTTTCCCGTTGGGCGCGATCATGCTGCTCTACTGGTGCCGCTACCCGCTGCTGGTTCCGCGGGGTCTGCGCAAGGGCCGGACGTACGACCGCCAGACCCTGGCCCGAGCCCGCACCGACACGTTGCTGCTCGGCGACC
Source organism: Rhodococcus sp. ACS1 (assembly GCF_002300155.1). NCBI lineage: Bacteria > Bacillati > Actinomycetota > Actinomycetes > Mycobacteriales > Nocardiaceae > Rhodococcus > Rhodococcus sp. ACS1. The sequence goes on along the minus strand of NZ_NSDZ01000005.1, from coordinate 493,775 downwards.
GCGTGGTGCTCGTGGTGTTCGGGTTGTGGGTGATCGCGGGAATCGCCTATCCGATTTCCCTGCAATTGGCGGCGGGGAACGTGCCGCCGGGCGCGTACGTGCACTTCATCGCGTCGCTGATCGTGTGTGGTGCGGTGTCGGTGGCGTACCCGTTCTTCGTGGTGGCGTTCTTCGCGGTGCGCTGCATCTACCCGACCCTGCTACCGCAGGACATCGCGAGCAGCGCCGACGCGCACAAACTGCGGGGACTCGACCGCCGCAGCACGCTGTATCTCGCGGTGGCCGCGTCGGTTCCGCTGGCCGGTGTGGCCGGGGTGACGTTCCTGTCGCCCGACGAGATCACGCTGGTGATCATCGCCGTCCGCATCCTGTGCGTCGGCGGCATCTTCGCGTTCGTCGGCGTGTACTGGCTGTTCCGCCAGCTGGAGCAGGATCTGCGGGCGCTGGAGCTCGCCGTGTCCCACGAACCCGTCCGCTGACGGGCGGGGTTCAGCCGCCGTAGACGGAGGGCTCGAGCGTTCCGATGTACGGCAGGTCGCGGTAGCGCTCGGCGTAGTCGAGGCCGTAGCCGACGACGAATTCGTTGGGAATGTCGAAGCCGACGTTCGCGACGTTGATGTCGACCTTGATGGCGTCGGGCTTGCGCAGCAGCGTGACGACCTCGAGCGACGCCGGGTTCCGCGTCGAGAGATTGCGCATCAGCCAGGACAGCGTGAGACCGGAGTCGATGATGTCCTCGACGATCAGCACGTGGCGGCCGGCGATGTCCTTGTCGAGGTCCTTGAGGATGCGCACGACACCCGAGGACGACGTGGACGACCCGTAGGAGCTGACGGCCATGAACTCCATCTGGGTGGGGATGGGGAGGGCCCGCGCGAAGTCGGTCATGAAGAAGATGGCGCCCTTGAGGACACCCACCAGGAGCAGATCCCCTTCCGGGGCGCCCTCCGGGTAGCGCTTGGCGATCTCCTCGGCCAGTTCGACGGTACGTCGACGGATCTCGTCCTCGGAGATCAGTACCGATGCGATGTCGCCTTCGTACACGCGATCAAACCCTTCGTCGGTCGTCCAATCCGACGTTCAGCCTGCCACGTCGCCGTCGGACCACCAACCTCGCATCCGGTGTTCCGCCCCCGACCGCCACCTGTCCCTGTCCCCGCCACCGTGCGACGAGGTCGTCCACGGCCCGCAGCTGGGTGTCTCCGAGGCCGCGCGCACCGGCCGCGAGCAGCCAGCTGCGGAGTACCCGGCGGCGGACGGGCGGCGCCGACAGGGCCAGGAGCACCGCGTCGATTTCCCCGTCCACCACGACTTTCGCTTCGGCGTCGGCGGCCACCGCGTCGAGGACGGCCCCTTCCTCGCGCAGGTGTTCCCCGGTGCGGGCGAGGGCCCCGGCGACGCCGCCGCCCAGGACGTCCTCCAGCAGCGGCAGCACCTCGGTGCGCAGTCGCACCCGGACGAAGTCGGGTGAACTGTTGTGCGGATCCTCGTGCGGGCGCAGGCCTAGTTCCGCGCAGGTCTGCCGGGTCACCGCGCGTCGCACGTCCAGTAGCGGCCTGCCCCATGGGCTGTCGTAGGGGCTCATTCCCCAGATGGATCGACCGCCCGAACCGCGCGACAGCCCGAGCAACACGGTTTCGGCCTGATCGTCGAGGGTGTGCCCCAGCAGCACCGGGCGGGTTCCGCGCGCCGAGTCGAGGGCCCGGTAGCGGGCCTGCCGGGCGGCGGCCTCCAGCCCGCCGGTTCCGGTGACGTCGACGGGAAGCACCTCGGCGGACGCACAACCCAGGGCCCGGGCACGCGCTGCCGCCTCGTCGGCGACGGCGTCCGACCCCGGCTGCAGCCGGTGATCGACGACCAGGGCGATAGCCGAACGCGCCTCGGCGGCGGCCGCCGCGGTCAGTGCCAGTGAATCGGCGCCGCCCGACAGAGCGACCGCGACGTCGCCGTCCGGGGCGTGTGCCGCGATCCAGCGCCGCACCGCGTGACGAACCTCGAGGATCGCCGGCTCCTCGGGAAGCACTGTCACCGGCTCAGTCCTTCGCGAATCAGCCCAGCACCCGGGACACCCAGGCGTCCGGCGCGTCGATCTCCGCGAGCCGGGGCAATGTGTCGGGGCCCGTCCACACGACGTTGAACCGGTCCATCCCGACCTTGTCCACGACGGCGTCGACGAATGCCTTGCCGCGCACGTACTGCGCCATCTTCGCGTCCATTCCGAGCAGCGCCCGGATGACGCGCTGCACCGGGTTGCTCTTGCGGCGGCGCCGGCTGTCGAAGGCCGCGCGGATGGCGGCCACCGACGGCACGACCGCGGGACCGACCGCGTCCATCACGTGGTCCGCGTGCCCCTCGAGGAGTGTGCCGAGCACCAGCAGACGGTCGAGTGCCTCACGCTGCGGCTCGGCCTGGGTCGCGCGCAGGAGTCCGACGATGCCGCCCGGCGCACCCGACTCGTCGGGCTCCGTGCGCCCACGGTCGCGCAGCGCGGAGGACAACCGGCCGACCATGTCGGTGATCGACTCGTCCTCGGCGGATCCGAGGGTCTCCACCGACTCCTGCATGTACCCGGTGAGCCACGGTGACGACGAGAACTGCACCCGGTGCGTCACCTCGTGCAGGCACACCCAGAGCCGGAAGTCGCTGGGCCGCACCCGCAGTGTGCGCTCGACGGACACCACGTTGGGCGCGACGAGCAGCAGGGTTCCGTTGTCGCCGGTGAACGGGTCGTACTGGCCGAGGATCGCCGAGGACAGGTAGGCGAGCATCGCCCCGGCCTGAATGCCCGCCGGCTTGCCGAGGAGCATGCCGGGGGCGGCGTCGCCGCCGGTGAGTTGCGACATCGAATGCGCGGCGGCGTGGATCCACCCCGCCCGGTCGAGGATCTGGGCGGTGGGCACCGGCAGTCCGTCGGCGAGGCCGGTGACTTCACGGACGGGCAGTTCCGCGCGCATCGACGCGTCGGCCAGTTCCGCGACCACGGTTTCGGCCGTGTACCGCGACGTGGCGGGCCCGCTGCGTGCCAGCCTCACTCCCGTCCTGGCTGCGAGTTTCCAGTCGACGGCACCGCTGAAGGCATTTCCCTCGGCGGCCATCACTCGCACCCGCACGTGCGGAGCGCGGCCGCCAGTGCGTCGAGCGCGGGACGGCTGACCTCCGGCGGGCGGTCGTTGGACATCAGCGCGAACGTGAGGACGCGCCCGTTCTGGTCCACCACGTAGCCGGCGAGGGCGCTGGCCGTGGACAGGGTGCCGGTCTTCGCGCGCACCCATCCGGCGCCCGTGCGGTTCCCCGACGCGTACCGGTCCGACAGGCTGCCCGTGGCACCGGCCACCGGCAGGTAGTCGAGCATCTGCCGCAGGGCGGGATTTCCCTCCCCGGCAGCGGCCGTCAGGACCTGGTCGAGCGTGTGCGGTGCGATGCGGTCGTCCACGGACAGCCCGCTCGCGTCGTGCAGCGTGAGCCCCGACAGATCGAATCCGGCGCCGGACAGGGTCTGGCCGATGGTCGCGACGGCGCCCGCGAACGATGCTTCCGCGCCGGCATTCATGGCAACCTCCCGCCCGATCGCTTCGGCAAGCACATTGTCCGAGTGTTCCATCATCTGCCGCAACCGGTCGCGCAGCGGCGCGGACTGCACACTCGCGACGGTGGCGGCGCCGGGTGCCGCGACGCCCGACGCGACCGCAGACGGGTCGACGCCGAGCGCACCGGCCAGCGTCCGCCCGGCGTCGAGCGCGGGCGTCGAACTGCGCGGCGACTCGTCCACGAGTGGGTCGGCGCGTCCGCCGTCGATCATGATCGGCTCGGTGGGGGTGATGAATCCGGCGCCGACATCGGTCGGGAACCACCCCTGCGCCATGGTGTCGCCCGAGTAGATGCCGGTGTCGACCACGATGCGCGTCACCTGGATGCCCGCGTTCCGGATCTGATCGACCAGTTGCGAGATGTGAGCCGCACCCGGGTAGTAGCCGTTCTCCCCGACCGGCTTCGCGGTGAGAGTGGGATCACCACCGGCGACGAGGACGATCTCCCCGGGAGTCGCCCCCTGCACCACCTTCGTCGTGACGCGGTGGTCGGACGGCAACGACAGCAGCGCGGATCCCGCGGTGAGGACCTTGGTGGTCGACGCAGGCGTCATCGGGGTCTGCGGGTTGACGCTCCACAAGACCTCACCGGTGACCGCGTCGGCGACCGTTCCGCTGAACTTGCCGAGGTCGGGGTTGGCGGCGGCCGGATCGACCGCGGCCGCGATCCCCTGCGCAGTCGGCATCGGCGCGTCGTCCGGGACCGGCGTGACCTGCGGAGCCGCGATGATCGGCGCCGGTGCGGGGGCGATCGTCAGTTCACCGCGGCCCGCCGACGCGTTGTGCGCGCTCACCGCGACCACCAGCACGGCGGCCATCGCGAGCACCACGACGACGACCGACGCGAACAGAATTCGCATGTTCCGACGGTGGCGTCCCGCCAACGAGCCCATCTTCTTCTTTCCCTGGCCCGGCAACGCGCCTCCGTCTTCACTGTGATTCGTGGGTGGTCAGACAACCAACCTTATCCTCGACCCGATATCCTCTCCCCGAATCATCATCGACACGACAGCGAGGAATCGGCGTGGAGTTCGACGTCACCATCGAGATCCCCAAGGGTCAGCGAAACAAGTACGAGGTCGACCACGTGACCGGTCGCGTGAAGCTGGACCGCTACCTGTACACCGCGTTCGGCTACCCGGCCGACTACGGCTACATCGAGAACACCCTCGGCGAGGACGGCGACCCGCTGGACGCGCTGGTTCTGCTCCCCGAGTCCGTGTTCCCGGGAGTCATCGTCGAGGCACGTCCCGTCGGCATGTTCAAGATGGTCGACGAGGCCGGCGGCGACGACAAGGTGCTGTGTGTGCCCGCCGGCGACCCGCGCTGGGACCACATCCAGGACATCGGCGACGTCCCGCAGTTCGAACTGGACGCCATCAAGCACTTCTTCGTCCACTACAAGGACCTCGAGCCGGGCAAGCACGTCGAGGCGGCCGACTGGGTCGGGCTCGCCGAGGCGAAGGCAGAGGTCGAGGCCTCGCTCGAGCGTCTGAAGGACAACGGCGGGCACTGAGCCCGACGTTCGTTCGAGCGGCGCCCAGTTCTCCCGTCATCGGGTGGACCGGGCGCCATTGCCGTCTCACTCCCCCGCGTCGCCGCGGGCCGCGGCCTGCAGTCCGGACTCACTCCGCAGGGGTACTTCCTTCCACAGCACGGTGAGGACGAACGCGACGACGGCGAGTATCGAGACGCTGAGGAAGACGGATCCGATGGCGTCGGCGAATCCTTGCCGGAACGGCAGGGCGAGCACGTCGTCGAGTCTTCCGATCACCGAACTGTCCGTGAGGACGCCGCTGACGCCTGCGTGGTCGGGGCTGAGCATTCCCTGACCCATGGCGGCCTCGGCGGGGTCGTTGCTCTGCGCGGCGGCTACGACTGCCCGCCGGAAGTCGGAGGTGCCTGCGGCGGCCGTCACGCGCTCGCCGATGGCCGGGGTGAGGCGGGAGAAGAGGATCGACAGGAAGATCGCGACGCCTGCGGTGCCGCCGATCTGCCGGAAGAAGGTGGCCGCTCCGGTCGACACCCCCATGTCCTGCGGGGGCAGGGCGTTCTGAATGGCGAGGGTGAGCGGCTGCATCAGGTTTCCGAGACCGAGTCCCAGGATCAGCATGAACGCCATCACGACGGGCATCGGGGTGTCGGCTGCGAGCGTGTGCAGCAGGAACGCGGCGACCGCGATCAGGGCGGTCCCCAGGATCGGGAAGTACCGGTACCGCCCGGTCCGCGAGATCATCTGGCCGCTGACCACCGACCCGGCCATGAGACCGAGGACCATCGGCAGGATCTGGAACCCGGCGAGGGTGGGGCTCGAGCCCTTCACCACCTGCAGGTACTGGGGCAGGAGGGTGATGCCGCCGAACATCACGGCGCCCACGACGAGGCTGATGACGACGCCGAGCGCGAAGGTGCTGTTGCGGAAGAAGCGCATCGGGATGAGCGCGTCGTCTTTCATCGCCAGTTCCACGAGCACGAACGCGAGCACGCCGACTGCGCCGATCACGTAGCACGCCAACGACTTCGAGTTGCCCCATCCCCAGGTGTGCCCCTGTTCGGCGACGACGAGCAACGGCACGACACCCACCGCGAGGGCGATCGCGCCCCACCAGTCGATCCGCCTGCTTCCGCCCGGTCGCCGCGGAAGCTGCAGCACCCGGGAGACGACGGTGAGCGCGACCAGCCCCACCGGCACATTGACCAGGAAAACCCAACGCCAGCCGTCGATTCCGAGGATCACGTCCTGCCCGGCGAACAGTCCGCCGAGCACCGGCCCGAGCACGCTGGACGTGCCGAACACGGCCAGGAAGTAGCCCTGGTACTTGGCGCGCTCACGCGGGGAGACGATGTCGCCGATGATGGTGAGCGCCAACGAGAACAGGCCGCCGGCGCCGAGTCCCTGCACCGCACGGAAGGCCGCGAGCATGTACATCGACGTCGAGAACGTGCACAGGACCGAGCCGATCACGAACACCGTGATGGCGAACATGAAGAACGGCTTGCGGCCGTAGATGTCGGACAGCTTGCCGTAGAGCGGCGTCGCGAGGGTGGCGGTGACGAGGTAGGCGGTGGTGGCCCACGCCTGGAGCGAGTAGCCGTCGAGGTCGTCGGCGATGGTGCGGATCGCCGTCGCCACGATCGTCTGATCGAGCGCGGCGAGGAACATGCCGAGCATCAACCCGCTGAGTACAGCCAGGATCTGCCGGTGGGTGTAGGCCACCGGCGTTTCGACCGAATTCGACACTGTTTCCTCGCTGCGCTGTCGTTTACTTGTAGTCGGCAAGTATGCGAGCGCAGCGAGGATTCGGGCAACTGTTGGACTGGGCTTTACCTGCGGATAAGCCCTGCCGCCGCCGGACTACTCGCCCTTGAACTCGGGGGCGCGCTTCTCGAAGACTGCGGTGATCGCCTCGGTCAGGTCCTGAGACGGCAGGAACGCAGCGTTCCACGCGGCGACGTAACGGAGGCTGTCGTCGACGGCGGCCGCCCGGGAGTGGTCGAGGACGTCCTTGATGCCGTGCACGACGAGCGGCGGGTTCGCCGCGATCTCGGCTGCGGTGGCGTGCGCGGCCGCGAGGACGGCGTCGGCGTCCGCGAAGACGTCGTTGACGAGACCGATCTTCTGCGCGCGGTCCGCGTCGATGTCCTTGCCGGTGAGCGCGAGTTCCCGCAGATGGCCGTCGCCGATGATGGCGGGCAGCCGGGCGAAGCTGCCCATGTCGGCGACGATCGCGACCTTCACCTCACGGATGCTGAACTTCGCGTCGGCGCCGGCATAACGGATGTCGCAGGCGGAGATCAGGTCGACGCCGCCGCCGATGCACCAGCCCTGGATGGCCGCGACCACCGGCTTGCGGCAGTCGGCGACCGCGTTGATGCCGGACTGCATCCGCTTGATCATGTCGTGGAACGCGGTGCGCGGGCCTGCCTGTGCCTTGTCCGCGAGCACGGAGCCGAAGCTGCCGCTCATGGCGGGCAGGTCGAGACCGAAGGAGAAGTTCTTGCCCGAGCCCGCGATCACCACGGCCCGCACATCCGGATCGGAGTCGAGTTCACCGAAGATCTCGGGGAGCTCGCTCCAGAAATCCGGCCCCATCGCGTTGCCCTTGCCGGGTCCGGTGAGCGTCACCTGCGCGACGTGATCCTTGCGCTCGACGGTGAACGCATTCCAGGTCTTCTGTTCGGTCATTACTCGAGAGTAACCTCCGCTCGCCGGTGTCAGGAGAAATACCCTGGAGGTCTCTGCATCGCCTTGCGAACGGACAGCCGCGATGACGCATCGGACGACCCCGGGTGGCGACGCCGTGGTCGTCGGCGCCGGAATGGGTGGTCTACTGGCCGCCGCGGCGCTCGGCAGCACGTTCCGGAATGTCGTCGTCCTCGACCGCGACGTTCTTCCCGACGCGGCCACGGCGCGCCGGTGTGTGCCGCAGGCCCGCCACGTGCACGCTCTCCTCGCCGGCGGGCAGGCCGCGATGGAGGACCTCCTGCCAGGTCTCGTGTCCGAACTCCTCGCCCTCGGCGCCACCGCGGGCGACGCGCTCGGCGACATCCGGTGGATCGTCGACGGGCATCGGATGGCCCGCGCGACCAGCGGGGTTCCCGGCATCCTCGCCAGCAGGCCGCTCGTCGAGTGGCAGGTGCGGCGGCGGATCCAGGCCCTGCCGAACGTGCGGATCCTGGACCGTTCCGACGTCACGGGTCTCGCCCTGGACGGCGGGAGGGTGACCGGCGTGACCGTGCAGCACCGGGGCGGGGTTCCGCCGGAGGTCGTCCGGGCCGATCTCGTCGTGGATTCGTCGGGCCGCAGTTCGCAAAGCGTCGCCCGGCTCGGCGCGCTGGGGTTTTCGCCGCCGTCCGAGTCACAGGTGGCCGTGGCCGTCAGCTACGCGACGAGGCACTTCCGGCTCGACCCGCCGCACCTGGACGGCGATTCCGGCATCGGGATGGCGCCGGGACCGTCGAGTCCGCGCAGTGGATTCATGGGCGTGCAGGAGAACGGCACGTGGATCGTCACGCTCGCCGGGTACGGCGACGACGTGCCGCCGCTGGATCCGGGCGGGTTCCTCGACTTCGTGAAGTCGTTCCCGGCCCCGGACATGTACGACGCACTGCGCACGGCCGTGCCGGTGGACGACGGCGTGCGCTACCGGATCCCGACGACCGTCCGGCGGCACTATTCCGCGGACGATCTGCCGCCGAACTATCTGCCGTTCGCGGACGCCATCTGCTCGTTCAATCCCATCTACGGTCAGGGGATGAGTGTCGCCGCGGTGGAGGCGCAGATCCTGCGGGACTGCCTGCGGTCGGGTCGGACGCATCTCGCTCGCCGGTTCCTGCGCGGGGCGAACCGGTGCATCGATGCCGCGTGGACCCTCACCGCCGACAATGACCTCCGGATCCCGGCCGTGCCGGGACGACGGTCGGCGCGGGTGCGGTTCGCCAATGCCTATGCGTCCCGGCTCGACCGGGCCGCGTCCGTGGACCCGGCCGTGGGGTCCGCTTTCCTCCGGGTGACGCATCTCCTCGACCGTCCGGGGACGCTGCTCCGACCGGCGACGGTGCTGCGGGTTCTGCTCGCCTCCCGCTGACGGACCACCGCAGGATTACCTGTATGTTGACGTCACAGATACCTGGAGGATCTGCGCCGCCACGAGAGGAAATCCGTGCTCGACATCGCCTGGAACCCGACGCTGAACACGCTGACCCGCAACGCCTGGCGGCTGTCCTTCGGCGGCGGCATCGCGCCCGTCCAGCGCACCCCGTCGACCCGCATCCACGAGGCACCCCATCAGGACCTGTACCGGTTCGACGGTTCCGACACCGACGACGACCGGCCCATCCTCCTCGTGCCGCCGCTCGCCGCGCCCGCACAGTGCTTCGACCTCCGGCCCGGCCAGAGCCTGGCCGCGCACCTGGCCGGGTCGGGAAAGGCCACGTATCTCGTCGACTACGGAACGATGGGCTACGCCGACCGCGGCCTGGGGTTCGAGGACTGGGTGGACGACTTCATCCCGGCCGCCGTCGACCGCGTGTCCCGACTCCACGACGGCGCACCCGTCGACCTGATCGGCTGGAGCCTCGGCGGCACGATGTCGCTGCTCACGGCCGCCGGCCGGGGCGATCTGCCGATCGGTTCGGTGACGGCGATCGGCACGCCGATCGACTACGAGTCGGTGACCATGATCGCGCCGTTGCGGGCGGTCGGCCGGTTCACCGGCGACCGTCCCCTCACCACCGCCACGGGAGCGATGGGCGGACTGCCCGCGCCACTGGTCCAGGCCAGCTACCGTTTCACCGCACTCCAGCGCGAACTCACCAAGCCGTGGTTCATCGCGCGGAACCTGCACGACACCGAGACCCTGGCCCGCATGGAGTCCATCGACCGGTTCATGGCCGACATGCCCGGGTACCCCGCACGCTTCTTCCGCCAGGTCTGCACTCAGCTGATCCTCGGGAACGCGCTCACCGAGGGGAACTTCGAGACCCGGAACGGCGCGATCGCGCTCGCCGATCTGACGGTGCCGGTCCTCGCGATCGGCGGCACCGAGGACGTCATCGCCCCGATCCCGTCGGTCCGGGCGGCGACGGACGTGCTCACCGGGTCACCGTCGGTGCGGTTCGAGTCCGCGCCGGGCAGCCACCTGGGACTCGTCGCCGGCCCGAAGGCCAAGGACTCCACGTGGGCACACATCGACGGCTTCCTCGACGGGGTCGTCGCGCAGACCGCCTGACATCAGCCCGGCCCGGGCTGTTCAAACGAGCCCGGCCCGGACTGTTCAAACGAGCCCGGCCCGGACTGTTCAAACGAGCCCGGCCCGGGCGACGGCACCTGCGAACAACGCGGTGACCGCGGCGCCCATCGTCTGCTGGCCCACTTCCTCCGGGTCGACGGAGTGTTCGAGCACGAGGCCGGAGATGAGGGCCATCAGCGAGATGGCCGTGGTGCGGACGTCGAACGTGTCGTCGACTCCCCACTCCCGCGCGCGCTCGCCGATCAATTCGACGAGCCGTCCCCGTAGTTGCCGCCGTTCCCGCAGGTAAGCCTGCGCGATCTGCGGGTCGCGGGCGGCGAGCACACCGAATTCGAGTACCAGCAGCGACCAGCCCGGCTCACGCACCATCCACGACGCGACGGCCTCGCCACCCTTCCCCGCGGCGTCCGTCGGGTTCATACCTGCGATCTCGGCGAGCACCCGTCCCGCGAGTTCGAGTGAGCGCGCCGCGAAGAGTTCGGCGAACAGGTCCTGTTTCGACTCGAAGTTCGAGTAGACCGCGCCCTTGGTGAATCCGGCCCGGCGCGCGACCTCGGCGAGCCGGGCCGCACTGAAGCCGCGTTCCGCGAATTCCTCCGCCGCCGCGTCGAGGAGGCGCCGGCGTACGACGTCGCGACCGGGACGCGTCGTCGGCGTCCATTCGGTGTGACGACTGTCCGGTTGACGTTCTTCAATCACGATACCTATGGTATTCAATACCCACGGTATCGACAAGGATCGAGGACGTCCGATGACCATCACCGCCAGCGAAACCACCACCCCGGCTCCCGCGCACCACGACAGCCCGGTGCCGAAATACGGCGCGCCCAAGGTGATGGCCGCGCTGGTCTTCGGTGTTCTCCTCCTCCAGCTCGGCTTCATCCTCAGTTACGTGGCCGCGTTCCATCAGCCGACGCCCCGCGACATCGAGATCGGTGTCGTCGCCGCGGCGGGACTGCCCGCCGGGACGGACCAGCAGGTCGCCGACCGGCTCGGCGCGATCGACGGCAGGCCGCTCCGCGCACGGGTCGTCTCGGACACCGCGGAAGCCCGTCGCCTCCTCCACGACCGCGAGATCCAGGGCGCGTTCGTCGTCAATCCCGCCGGCCCCGACACCCTGATCACGGCGAGCGCGGGCGGCAGTTCCATCTCGAGCGCACTCGAATCGGTCTTCACCCAGGTGGAGAACAGTCAGGGTCGCGAGTTCACCGTTCGCGACGAGATTCCCGTCGGTGCACACGACAACCGCGGGCTGTCCGGTTTCTACCTGGCGATCGGGTGGGTGGTCGGCGGCTACCTGCTCGCGGCGGCGATCGGCCTGTTCATCGGCGCCCCTCGGACGCTGCGCCAGGCGTCGGCGCACACGGCCGTCCTGTTCGGCTACGCCCTGCTCTCCGGCGCACTCGGCGCCCTGATCACGACGCACGTGCTCGGCACGTTCGCGGGCCACTGGTTCCCGCTGTGGCTTCTCGGGACCGGTGTCGTCTTCGGCACGGCCGTGTTCACGCTCGGCCTGCGCGCCTCGGTCGGCATCCTCGCGGTGCCGCTCGCGATCGCCGTCTTCGTCATCCTGGGCAATCCCAGCGCCGGCGGGGCGTTCGGTTCGAACGTCATCCCCACGTTCTACGCGGCCATCGGACGGTGGATCACCCCCGGCGCGGGTACCGAGGGAATCCGCAGCATCGTGTACTTCGACGACGCGGGACTGGGACAGCCCGCGCTCGCCCTCGCGCTGTACTCCGCGGTCGGGCTGGGACTGCTGTTCGGGTTCACCGTCCGGCGGCTCCGGAAGCTGGAATCGACTACGCCCCGTTCCGATGTCGTGTCGGAAGACGCTTCTTGATGTCGTTCCAGGGGAATGGACCTACTCTTGGTTCATGCCGACGCCCTTGCACCCCCACGCCGCGCATGTCGCCGAGACTCTGATCGCGCGAGGGCACCATGGGGTGATCGTGACCCAGCCCGACTCCACCCACACCGCGGCCGAGGCGGCGGAGTCTCTGGGGGTCGATGTCGGCGCCATCACCAAGTCGCTGGTGTTCCTCCTCGACGACGACCCGATCCTGCTCCTCGTGTCGGGGGCGCACGAGGTGGATCTGGCGAACACCGGCAAACGACTGCAGGGGAATCTGACCCAGGCACCCCTCGACATGGTGCGGATCGCGACCGGGCAGCCGATCGGCGGTATCGCCCCGCTCGGCCATCCCACGAACCTTCCGACCTACGTCGACAACGCCCTGTCGGAGTACGCGGAACTGTGGGCGGCCGCCGGTCACCCGGACACCGTCTTCCGCACGTCGTTCTCGGAGTTGGTCCGGATCACCGCGGGCCTGGCGATCGACGTCGACTGAATCCCGGGCGGTTCCCGCCCTTATAGTTGACGTCAGATCTCGTGAACGAGAATGACGCGCGCGAGAATGACCGCGCTCGAGAATGACACAGTGCCCACACGGGCCGACCCGGAGAATGATTTGTCCGACAGAGCCGAGAACGCCGATACCGTCGATGGTTCGGACCTCCCCCGCGACCCCGAACTCGCCCCCGGAATCTGTGCGGAGGATTACCGCGCAGCCCTGCGCCGTCACCCGGCGGGCGTCACCATCGTGACCCTCGACTCGGGATCGGGCCCGGTCGGCTTCACCGCATCCTCGTTTTCGTCCGTCTCGCTGGCCCCGCCGCTGGTGTCGTTCAACATCGCGAACACGTCGTCGAGCATCGATGCGCTCCACTCGGCGGGCTCGCTGGTGATCCACCTGCTCGGGGAGCACCAGCAGCACCTGGCTCAGCGCTTCTCGCGGAGCGCGGACCAGCGGTTCTCCGACGAGTCGCTGTGGGCGCGGCTCGACACCGGCGAACCGGTTCTCCACGGAACTCCCAGCTGGATGCGGGTCGTCGTGGACCAGTTGATCCCGGTCGGCGACCACACGCTCGTCATCGGCCTCGTCACCCGCGTCCACGCCGAGGCCGACGACGATTCCGCGTCGGCTCCCCTGCTGTATCACGAGGGCCGGTACTACCGGCCCACTCCGCTGGGTTCAGCGAACAACGGCAACTGACCTGGTCAGGACGCCAGCACCCGTTCGACGCGGGGCAGGTCGAAGCGGCGCAGCGCCTCGTCCACCGCTTCGGCGGACGTGACGAGACCCCGCTGCTCCAGCCACGGGAGGGTGCCGTCGACGAGCTGCTCGAGAACCCTGGGCAGCGACAGCGGGAGCAGGGTCACGCCGTCGGCGACGCCGGCCGCCTGGATGTCGGCGATGAGGCCGGCGAGGCCGACCGGAGTTCCGATGTACTGCAACGACACCGGTGTGCGCGGTGTGTCCAGCGCACTGTCGAGGAGGGCCAGTTCCTTGCGCGCGGCGCGGGCTTCTCCGGCGATGAGCACCTCGAGGTCCACCAGGACGGTGACGCTGTCGGGGTCGCGGCCGTCGGCGACGATCTCGGCACGGATCCGCGCGCGCTCCTGCTGCGCCTCACGCAGATCGGCGGCCCGGATCCGGACGACGTTCGGCGGGAACGACGTGAGGTCGAGCTGATCCGTCGAGTCGGCGGTCAGGTCCACCCAGTAGTCGGCACCGTTGATCGGCCGCGTGCCTGCGGCGCCCTCGGCGGCCGGGTGGTGTCCCGATCCGGTCAGCTCGACGGCGACGCGAAGGGGACGGGAAACGAAGGCATTGTCTCGAGACATAAGGGTTCCTCGGGAATGACGTGTGCGTGTGAGTGAAACGGAGCGGGAAGACCGGTCAGCTCGAACACATACCCGAGGCGGTTCGGCACAGATCGACATGCCGACGGCACCAGTGAGCAATCATTGTGCTCCCAGCCTGCGATGCCATGCCGTCATACTAGCGCGTCTCGCGAAAAGCGGGTCTCGGGCACCGGATTCCACTGGCCGCTCTCCTTGGCGTAGGCCCAGTTCCGGCGTCCCGCCACCAGGGTGCACACGGCGTCGACCAGCCGATCCACGTCCTCCGAGCAGCTTCCGAGACCCAGGCTCACCCGCACGGCACCGTCGGGCTTGCCGAGGCGGCCGAGCAGCGGGTGTGCGCAGAAGCGTCCGTCGCGAACTCCGATTCCGTGTTCGGCGGACAGGTAGGCGGCGATCTCCCCCGGCTCGAAACCGTCGATCGTGAACGTCACGATTCCCACGGTGTCGGGGGCGTCCGACCACAGCCGCAGGAACTCCAGGCCGTCGACGGAGCCGAGGCCGTCGAGCAGCCGGCCGGTGAGTGCCGCCTCGTGTTCGGCCACCGTGCCGAAGTCGAGTTCGGACAGCGCATCGCACGCGGCGGCGAGGGCAGCGGCGCCGAGCACGTTGGGGGTTCCCGCCTCGTGCCGGGCGGGGGCAGGCGCCCACTGGGTGGATTCGACGGTCACGTTCCGGACCGCGCCGCCGCCCGCGAGGTAGGGCTCGGCGGCGTCGAGCCAGTCCCGGCGGCCCACGAGCACGCCGGCGCCGAACGGGGCGTACAGCTTGTGCCCGGAGAAGGCGAGGTAGTCGACACCCCACTCCTCGACGTCGATGCGGCGGTGCGGTGCGAGCTGAGCGGCGTCGACGAGAATCCGTGCGCCGCAACGATGCGCCACCTCGGCGAGGGCGGCGATCGGCAGCACCTCACCGGTGACGTTGGACGCCCCCGTCACCGCGAGCAGGGCGGTGGGCTTGGAGCACAGTTCGGCGACGAGCAGCCGGACGGTTTCGGCCAGCGTGTCCGCCGCCCGCACGACGCGAGAGTCCTTCCACGGCAGCAGGTTCGCGTGGTGTTCGATGTCGAGGACGACGGTGCTGCCGGGAACGCAGCCGGCGAGCAGGTTCAGCGAGTCGGTGGTGTTGCGGGTGAACACCACCACCTGGTCGTCGCACGCTCCGACGAACCGGGCCACCGAGTCGCGGGCGTTCTCGTAGCACTCGGTCGACACCCGCGAGGCGTAACCGGCGCCGCGGTGCACGCTGGAGTACGTCGGAAGCAGGGCCCCGATACGGTCCGTCACCTGCGCCAACGCCGGCGCACTGGCCGCGTAGTCGAAGTTCACGTAGGTGCAGTCGCCGCCCTGAACGAGCGGAACCCGCAGGTCGGAACCCGAAACCTGAGCCAGGGGGGCAACACACACGTCAGCGGTCAATACAGCAGTCATCACGACATCCCTCGTAGTCAGGGACTCGTCGCAGGGTCGGTGCCCTCTCGGAGTCCGCGCTTGCCGGGTTCGGTATGAACCTCAGCCTGGTCGTCACCCGGAGCACCCCGCCGCGGTGGAGGGTTGCCGACCAGCTAGCCGGGGCTTGACGCTGGTACTCGTGACCTGTTTCGAAGATTGCAGGATCGGCGCGCAGTTGTCAACCCGACACCGGGAGGGTCCGGGATCCGGGCTCGGCGCTCGCGTCAGTTGGGGGTGACTCCGAGCAGCGGGGCGAGCCGATTCGCAATCGGGTTGAGGTCCAGCTTGTTCGGGTCCTTCTTGGGCGTGGAGTCCCACGGCTGAACGGTGGCGGGGTCGCCGAACACGATCCGGTTCGCGCTGCGGACGCCGGTGAGACTGCCCTGCGGGGCCGCACAGGTGGCGGCGGTGTTCTGCGGGAAGTCCTGCTGCGTGTCGTCGAAGTTCGGATCCTGGCGCTTCATCTCCCGGAGGATCGCCCGGGTGCCCTCCTACCCGACGGTGCACGACGGCGGGTTGTTCGCCTCGGCCACCCGGCCCAGGTGCACGGAGATCACCTTCGCCGTGGCGGACAGGGTGGCGAGGTTCGTCGTGATGCCGGGGCCCGCATCCGAGACCAGTTGCCCCAGTTGCTTTCTCGCGGGATTTCCGTTATCGATCAGCCGCCGGACATCGGGGTCGCTGCTGCGCAGCCGGTCCGCCAGCGACTGAAGGTCTTCACCCTTTCCGTCGAATGCCGCGCCGAGTTCCGTCACGACGGTGTGGAGCGCGTCGATCGGCGCGGATTTGGTCAATCCCTTTGCGCTGGCGAGTAACTCCTCGACGGGCATCGGCTTGGCCGTGCCCCCCGGGGGGCGACGAGAACGAAGCCGATCAGCTGCCACCGGACCATCGGCGACCTCACCGTGCGCCCTCGATGTCGCACCGGTCGAGCACCGCCCCCGCGGCGGTGAGCCGGCGCCGGCTCACGAGACGACTGGCGATGGCGGCCGCAGACACAGGCACTCCGATGACAGGTAGCTACATGAGACGAACGGTCACACATATAGCTAGTCCGGTCGCCAGAGCAGCGCAAACTCCGCACAGTCCGCGGTGGCGCACGTCACCGTCTGGTCTTGACTGAATTTTCAGTTTGTAATATGTTCGGTAGCCAACAGGACGTGATACCGGTCACCTCCGCCCCGAATGTGAGGTCCGCAGTGTCCACGAATCTCGACCCGACGACGCCCCTCGACGACACCGCTCCCTCCCCGCCGGAGGACCGGTTCGGCCACGTCGAGACGATCGGCGTGGAGTACATCCCCGAATCGGAACGCGATTCGCGACCGCTCAACATGCTCGCGGTGTTCTTCGGCGGCAATCTGGCGTTCTCCGTGATCGTGTTCGGCTGGCTCCCCATCACATTCGGGCTCAGCTTCGGCAGCGCGCTGGCGGCCAGCGCGATCGGCATCGGGCTCGGAACGCTCCTCATCGCTCCCCTGTCACTCCTGGGACCGCGCACCGGCACGAACAACACCGTGTCGAGTGGTGCGCACTTCGGCGTGAGCGGACGGATGATCGGCTCCGGGCTCACCCTCCTCTTCGCCCTCGCGTACGCGGCGATCGCGGTCTGGACGTCGGGGGACGCACTGATCGCCGCCGCCCACCGCCTGTTCGGCACACCGGTCGACAACGGCATGCTCGCCCTCGGCTACGGCATCATCGCCGCCGAGATCGTGGCCGTCGCACTGTTCGGCCACGGCACGGTGGTCGCGCTCCAGAAGTTCGTGCTGCCCGTCGTCGCCGCACTACTCTTGCTGGGGGTCTTCGCGTTCGGTGGCCACTTCGACGGCGGCGCGGGCAGCGGCGACTACCTGCTCGGCGGTTTCTGGCCGACCTGGATTCTGGCCGTGGTCCTCGCCGTCGGCGGTCCGCTGTCCTACGCCCCGACGCTCGGCGACTACAGCAGGCGGATCTCCCGGGTGCGGTTCAGCGACCGTTCGATCGTCGCGGCCACCATGGCCGGCATCTTCTTCGGACTGTTCCTGACCGCGGCATTCGGTTCGTTCACCGCGTCGACGTTCACCACGCTGAGCGACTCCTACGTCGCCGACCTGGTGGCGGAGGCTCCCGGCTGGTACGTGCTGCCGATCGTCCTCGTCGCCCTCGCGGGCGGACTCGGCCAGGGCGTCCTCAACGTCTACGCCAGCGGACTCGACCTGGAGGCGCTGATCCCCCGGTTACGCCGCGTCCACACGACGCTGATCACGTCGGCGCTCGCGGTGGCCCTGCTCTACATCGGTGTCTTCGTCGTCGACGCCGTCGATTCGATCACGGCGATGACGTTGGTGCTCAACGGTTTCGCCGCGCCGTGGGTCGCGATCAACGTCGCCGGCTTCCTGGTTGCGCGGCGAGGGCAGTACGACGCCGTCGATCTCCAGGTGTTCAACCTGGGCCGGAAGGGCGGGCGGTACTGGTTCACCGGCGGCTGGAACCTTCGCGCCGTCATCCCCTGGGCCGCAGGATCGCTGTTCGGCCTGCTCGCGGTCGACACGTCGCTGTACTCCGGGCCTCTTGCCGACATCGCGCACGGTGTCGATGTCAGTCTGATCGGATCATCGGTCATCGCCGTGGCCGGCTACCTCGTCGCGCTGCGACTGTGGCCCGAACACGTGGCCCCGGTCGAGGCGCCGTCGTCCTAGCACGACACGAACCGAAGGAGATTCCGATGAGCGAGCGACGCGACGCGATTCTGAAGGCCAGCGCGACGGCGATTGCCCAGCGAGGTATCCGCGGGCTGCGCGTCAACGATGTCGCGGAGGTCGCGGGCGTCTCGCCGGGACTGCTGTACTACCACTTCAAGGATCGCATCGGCCTGCTCGAGGCCGCCCTGAACTACATCAACGACCGTGCCCGCGACTACCGCAGCGAGGGCGAGGGGTCCGCGGACTCCGCACGCGACCGGCTCACCCGCTCGCTCCTCGGCGAGATCCAGGACCGCCCCGAGGTCGTGGAGAACTCGCTGGCCTGGAACGAGTTACGCGCCTCCGCCGTGTACGAGGAGGCGCTGCGGGAGCCCCTCGCGCGGACCACCGCCGCGTGGGTTGCCGAGATCGCCGACGCGATCACGCAGGCGCAGGCCACCGGCGAGATCTCCCCCTCCCTCGACCCCCGGCGCACCGCGGTCACGATGACCGCCCTCGTCGAAGGACTGTCCGGGCGGTGGCTCTGCAAGGAGATCTCCACCGAGGACGCCCGCTCCCACCTGCTCGGCGCGATCGACGTCGTGATGTCCGAGCCCCCCAACCGCACCACCGACAACCCCGTCACCACCAGAACGAAGGAAAAACGATGACCATCCGCACGATCACCGCGCTGCCCGCACCCTCCTCCCCCGCACGTTCCACGGCGTCCGCCCGCACTCCGCTGCGGGTCGGGTTGGTGCAGCACCGCTGGCTCGCCGACGCGGACGCATTGCGCACCGGGTTGACCGACGCGATCGGTGAGGCGGCCGCCCTCGGCGCGGCAGTGGTGTTCCTGCCGGAACTCACGCTATCGAAGTACCCCGCCGACACCCGCGCGACCGGGAGACCCGGGCGCGACGCCGAGGACCTCACGACCGGACCGACATACAGTTTCGCGGCCGCCGCCGCTGCCCGCCACCAGGTATGCGTGCATGCCTCCCTCTACGAACGAGCCGACGGCCCCGACGGTCTCGGTTTCAACACCGCCATCCTCGTGTCCCCGTCCGGTGAACTGCTGTCCCGGACACGCAAGCTGCACATCCCCGTCAGCGCCGGATACTACGAGGACACCTACTTCCGCGGCGGCCCCGCCGACGACGCCTATCCCGTCTACCGGCCTGCCGAACTGGGCGGCGCCGCCCTCGGACTGCCGACGTGCTGGGACGAATGGTTCCCCGAGGTGGCGCGGATGTACTCGCTCGCCGGCGCGGAGATCCTGGTCTACCCCACCGCGATCGGGTCCGAGCCGAGCTTCCCGGCGTTCGACACGCAGCCGATCTGGCAGCACGTGATCGTCGGAAACGGCATCACCAGTGGCACATTCATGGTTGTCCCGAACCGTTGCGGCAACGAGGGCGGCATCGACTTCTACGGTTCCTCGTTCATCTCCGACCCGTACGGCCGAGTGCTGGTGTCCGCTCCCCGCGACGAGGAAGCGGTCCTCGTGGCCGACCTCGACCTCGACCAGCGCAAGGACTGGCTCGACCTCTTCCCGTTCCTGACCACCCGTAGGCCGGACACGTACACCCGGCTGACGGACGCCGTCGACCACGAGCACCCCTACGGTCTTCCGTCGACGGTCGCCGCCGCGGAGACCCGGTCATGACCTGGCGGATGCCCAGCGAGACGGAACCTCAGGAGCGGGTCTGGATGGCGTTCCCGCCTCTCGGGGCGTCGATGACCGCGACGGCGGACGACGCCCACGAGGCGCGGACCGCGTGGGCGGCCGCCGCCCACGCGGTCGCCGAATTCGAACCGGTCACCATGGTCGTCGATCCGGCAGACAGGAACGTCGCCCGGCAGTACCTGTCCCCGGACATCGACGTGGTCGAGGCGCCCCTCGACGACGCCTGGATGCGCGACATCGGTCCCACGTTCGTCCTCGACGAGGAGGACCGCCTCGGTGCCGTCGACTGGGTGTTCAACGGCTGGGGACAGCAGGAGTGGGCCACCTGGGACCACGACCGCTCCATCGGCGCGGCCGTCACGGCGTGGTCGGGCGCCCGGCCGGTCCCATCGTCGATGGTCAACGAAGGCGGCGGAATTCAGGTGGACGGCCACGGAACCGTGTTCGTCACCGAAACGGTGCAACTGGACCCACTGCGCAACCCCGGCCTGGACGCGGCCGGGGTCGAGGCGGAACTCGCGCGCACGATCGGCGCCGAGCACGTCGTCTGGCTGCCGCGCGGCCTGACGCGGGATTCCGAGAAGTTCGGCACCAAGGGGCACGTCGACATCGTCGCGGCGCTTCCCGCACCCGGGGTGGTCCTGGTGCACTGCCAGCGCGACCCGTCCCACCCCGACCACGAGGTGACCGCCGAGATCCTGAAGGTGCTGTCCGACAGCCGTGACCGGTCCGGTGCGCCGTGGCGGATCGTCGAGGTGCCCGCGCCGACGGTCCTGCGTGACGAGGAGGGGTGGGTCGACTACAGCTACATCAATCACCTCGTCGTCAACGGCGGCGTCATCGCGTGCGGCTTCGACGACCCCCACGACGCCCTCGCCCGCGACATCCTGTCGAGCGTCTACCCGGGTCGTCGCGTCGTCACCGTCGATGCCCGGCAGATCTTCGCGCGGGGCGGCGGCATCCACTGCATCACCCAGCATCAGCCGCGCGGGCGGATCTGACGGGCACCGGTTTCGCCGTCCACTTCCGTGAGCCGTCGGGTCAGGAAACGCCGGGTCGGTTCGTTCGCCGCCAGTGCGATCGCGGCGCGGTATTCCACGCTCGCCTCCGCCGGCCTGCCTGCTCGGCGCAGCAGGTCGGCGCGGGTGGCGTGCAGGGTGTGCGTCCGGGCCAGCCTCGGTTCCCCGACGAGCGCGTCCACCTCGGCGAGGCCGGCGTCGGGACCGTCACGGAAACTCACGGCGACAGCGTGATTGAGACGGACCGAGGGTGAGTCACCGTACGCGGCGAGATCGTCGTATCCGGAGACGACGGCATCCCAGTCGGTGGCTTCCCAGTTCGGCGCCGTCGCGTGGGCGGCGGCAATCGCGGCCTGCGCGCTGTACGGACCGCCTCCCCGGCGCCGGGCGGCCCGCAGGCACACGACGCCTTCCTCGATCTTCGCCCGGTCCCACCGCCTGCGATCCTGGCACTCGAGCGGGACGAGGTCACCGGCGTCGTCGGTGCGCTGGGTCCGCCTGCTGTCGTGGAACAGCATGAGCGCCATCAACGCCCACGCCTCACCCTCGTCCGGCATCAGCTCGCACAGCAACCGGCCGAGCCGCAGCGCCTCGTCGCAGAGTTCGTCCCGGATCGCGGCGTCACCGGACGTGGCCGAATACCCCTCGGTGAACACCAGGTAGATGCAGGCGAGCACCTGCGGGGTGCGCTCGGGAAGCAGATGGTCGGGCGGAACCCGGAACGGGATCCCGGCCGTCCGGATCTTGGCCTTGGCGCGGCTGAGCCGTTGGGACACGGTCGGTTCCGGGGCGAGGAACAACCGGGCGATCTCCGCAGGCCTCAGCCCGGCCACCAGCCGGAGCGTCAACGCCACCTGCGACTCCGAGGACAGCGCGGGATGGCAGCACGTGAACATGAGCCGCAACTGGTCGTCACGCACCGGCCACACCTCTTCCTCGTCCGGAGGCGGAACGAGCCTCGCCGCATCGTGCTCCTTGTCGCCGCGCAGCGACTCCCTGCGTAACCGGTCCAGTGCCCGGTTGCGGGCGACGGTCGTGATCCAGGCCCCCGGGTTGTTCGGCACACCCGAATCCGGCCAGCTGCGGATCGCCTCGGCGAACGCCTCCTGCACCGCGTCTTCCGCGAGGGACAGGTCACCGACCATCCGAGCCACGGTGGCCAGCGCCCGACCGGACTCCTCCCGAAAGACGCGGCTCAGCGTGTCGCCGTCCATTACTCGGCGAAGTCGACGATCTGCCGGAGTTCGATGCAGCCTTTCGGCGACACCGGGATCTTCGCCGACAACGCGATCGCGCTCTCCCGGTCGTCGGCTGCGAGCACGTACAGACCGTTCGCGACCTCGGTGGTCTCGGCGAAGGGGCCGTCGGTGAGCAGAAGTTCGCCGTCTCGGACGCGGATCGTCGTCGCGGAGTCCGGCGGATACAGGGCTCCGCCACCATGCACCGCGGACCCGGCGAGGCGACCGAACTTCTCGTGCTCGGCCATCCCCTCGTCCCACTGGGGTGTGCCCGGCGCCACCGCAGCCGCCACCGGTTCGCGGAGCAGCGCCATCCAGCAGCCTTTCTGATCGGTCACGGGCATCCACTCGAACATCGGCCACAACTCGATGATCGCCTCGGGGATGTGCCGCGCGACATTCAGCACCTCGTCCAGGTCCGGTCCCTCGAGAACGTAGAAACCACCGATCACCTCCACGGTCTCCGCGAACGGACCGTCCGTGATCAGCGCGCGGCCGCCCTCGTTCCGGATGGTCGCCGCCGCCGTGCTCGGATACAAGGCACCACCTCCGACGATCGCGGAGCCCGCTCTCTCCGTGAACGCCTGATGGCGCGCAACGGCCACCGCGAACTCCGGACTGTCCGGTGCCCATTCGGTGGCGTTCTTCTCGTCCGCCAGCAATGCCAGGTAGTACATGGGGTCATCCTTCCTCGGTTCGAAGGAACTCGGGTGCTCCCTCTGACCAGACGACGAAGAAAAGTAGCGAACTTCTACATCCGCGGCGAGAAACCTCCAACAGCAGGTGAAGAATGGTCGAAGAAGGCCTGCCAACCACCAACTGTTCACCATCTGGCCACTTGATCGTGAGATAACGAGCCGTACGCACCACTACCCGCTCAGAGAAGGAATCCTGGATTGTCTCTCCAGTCGCCGACGGATTCGGACCTGTCGCTCCGTATACCCCGGGAATTCCTCCGCCGTGAATTCGCACCGGCGCCGCGCACCCTCGTCGACATCCTGTTCGCGACGGCCGAGGCGAACCCCGAGGCCCCCGCGATCGACGACGGCACCACGTCGCTGACGTACCAGGAACTGCTCGAGGAGATCCGGCAGACCGCCGACGTCCTCGCCGGATCGGGAGTCGGGGCCGGCGATCGTGTCGGAATCCGCATGCCGTCCGGGTCGTGCTCGCTGTACGTCGCCATTCTGGCGACGCTCGCCGTCGGCGCCGCGTACGTGCCGGTCGACGCGGACGACCCCGAAGAACGCGCCGAACTCGTGTTCGGCGAGGCGCAGGTGCGGTGTGTGGTGACCGGTACCGGGATCATGGCCGGCACCGCACCGGCCAGGGCCGACGCGCCGAGCGCCCGCCCGCCGACCGTCGACGACGACGCGTGGATCATCTTCACCTCCGGGTCCACCGGCACCCCCAAGGGTGTCGCGGTGAACCATCGCAACGCGGCAGCGTTCGTGGACGCCGAGGCCCGGATGTTTCTGCAGGAAGACCCGATCCGGCCCGGCGACCGGGTGCTCGCCGGACTGTCGGTGGCGTTCGACGCGTCCTGCGAGGAGATGTGGCTGGCATGGCGTCACGGCGCCTGCCTGGTTCCCGCACCCCGGTCGCTGGTGCGCAGCGGCATGGACCTCGGCCCGTGGCTCGTCGCCCGCGACGTCAGCATCGTCTCGACGGTGCCGACCCTGGCGTCGCTGTGGCCCGCCGAGGCCCTCGAGGCCGTGCGCCTGCTGATCTTCGGCGGCGAGGCCTGCCCACCCGAACTGGCCGAACGCCTCGCCGTCGACGGTCGCGAGGTGTGGAACACGTACGGGCCCACCGAGGCGACGGTCGTGGCCTGCGGCGCCCTGATGGACGGTCGGAGCCCGGTCAGCATCGGCCTCCCGCTGGACGGCTGGGACCTCGCCGTCGTCGACGGATCCGGCGAACCCGTACCCGAGGGCGAGGTCGGCGAACTGGTCATCGGCGGTGTCGGCCTGGCCCGGTACCTCGACCCGGCGAAGGACGCCGAGAAGTACGCCCCGATGCCGACGCTCGGCTGGGATCGGGCCTACCGGAGCGGCGACCTGGTCCGCCTCGACCGCCGCGGGCTCCTGTTCCAGGGCCGCGCCGACGACCAGGTGAAACTCGGCGGCAGGCGGATCGAGCTGGGCGAGGTCGACAACGCGCTGCAGAACCTCCCCGGCGTCGGCGGCGCCGCCGCGGCCGTGCGCCGGACCGGCGCCGGTCACCAGATCCTCGTCGGCTACCTGGCCAGCACCAACCCCGACTTCGACCTCAAGGCCGCGCACACCGCGCTCACCGGCCAGCTTCCGGCCGCGCTGGTCCCGCGGCTGGTGCTGGTCGACGAACTCCCCACCCGCACGTCGGGGAAGGTCGATCGCAACGCCCTTCCCTGGCCGCCGCCGGGCGTCGACGACGCCGCGGAGAAGCTGGGCCTCGAGGGCACACCGGCGTGGGTCGCCGAGTTGTGGACGTCGATTCTGGGCGCCGAGATCACCGGAACCGACGACGACTTCTTCGAACTCGGCGGTGGTTCCCTCTCCGCCGCCCAGCTGGTCACGGCGCTGCGCGAACGGTTCCCCGAAGTGACTGTCGCGCAACTCTACGATCATCCGCGGCTCGGTTCCCTCGCCGAATACCTCGACGAGCTGGCGCCGATCGACGCCGCCGAACCCCGCATCGTCACCCCGACTCCGCGGCGAAGCCAGCTCGCGCAGATCGCGGCCACGGTCCCGCTCACCACGCTCACCGGTCTGCAGTGGGTGACGTGGCTGGCGATCGCGAACAACGTCTTCTCCTGGTTCACGACCGTGTCCTGGGCGCCGACGGTGTCGTGGTGGTGGATTCTGCTCGCGTTCTTCGCGTTCATCAGCCCGGTCGGCCGGATGGCCATCTCGGTGCTCGGTTCACGGATCCTGCTGCGCGGGCTCGAGCCGGGAACGTACCCCCGCGGCGGCAGCGAACACCTGCGACTGTGGGTGGCACTGCGCCTCACCGAGGCCAGCGGCGCCGCGAACCTGTCCGGGGCCCCGTGGATGCTCTACTACGCGCGGGCGCTCGGCGCCGACGTCGGCAAGGGCGTCGACCTGCACACCCTGCCGCCGGTCACCGGCATGCTCGAACTCGGCGACGGCTGCTCCGTCGAACCGGAGGTCGACCTGTCCGGGCACTGGGTGGACGGCGACGTCGTGCACATCGGCGGGATCAAGATCGGCCCCGGCGCCTCGGTCGGCGCGCGATCGACGCTGCTGCCCGGCGCCACCATCGGACGTAACGCCGAAGTCGAGGCCGGTTCCGCCGTGTTCGGACGCGTCAAGGCCAATCAGCACTGGGCCGGTTCACCGGCGGTCAAGGTCGGCAAGGCGGTCCACCCGTGGCCGGAAGGGACCCCGCGCCGCGCGGCCTACTGGGTTCCCGCGTTCGGCGTGACGTCCATGCTCATCGCCGGACTGCCGATCTTCGCCCTCGTCGCAGGCATCGTGGTCGTCGGGTGGTGGATCCGCGACGCGGCAACGGTCGGGGCGGCCGCACTCCAGTCGCTGGTGATCCTCCCCGTCGCGACGCTCGTCAGCCTCGCCGTGTTCGCCGTCCTCACGGTCGTGTCCGTCCGGCTGCTGTCGATCAGGTTGCGCGAGGGCTACCACCCGGTCCGTAGTCGCATCGGCTGGCAGGTGTGGGCCACCGAACGGCTCATGGATTCGGCCCGCACGTTCCTGTTCCCGCTGTACGCGAGCCTGCTGACACCGGGTTGGCTGCGGTTGCTCGGCGCCCGGATCGGCAAGAACGTGGAAGCGTCGACCGTCCTCATGCTGCCGAAGTTCACGACCGTGGCGGACGGCGCGTTCCTCGCCGACGACACGATGATCGCGAGTTACGAACTCGGCGGCGGCTGGATGCACATCGAGCACGCGAAGGTCGGCAAGCGCGCGTTCCTCGGCAACTCCGGGATGACCGGCCCGGGTAGGCGGGTCCCCAAGAACGGTCTCGTCGCCGTGCTGTCGGCCACGCCGTCGAAGGCGAAATCCGGTTCCTCCTGGCTGGGCAGTCCGCCTGTCCGCCTCCGCCGGGCGCCCGGCGACACCGACGCCTCCCGCACGTTCCGTCCGCCGTTCCGGCTCAAGGTCGCTCGTGCCGTCGTCGAAACGTGCCGTCTCCTTCCCGTGATGGTGACGTTCGGGATCGGGCTCGGCGTGCTGTTCGCGGTGGAGGTGATGGCCGGCCGCGTCGGTTTCTGGCTCGCGGCGCTGGCCAGCGGGCTCGTGCTCCTCGTCGCGGGTGCGGCCGCCGGACTGATCTCCGTCATCGCGAAGTGGCTGGTGGTGGGTCGGATCGGCAAGATCGAACACCCGCTGTGGAGTTCGTTCGTGTGGCGGAACGAGGTGTCGGACGCGTTCGTGGAGACCGTCGCCGCACCCTGGTTCGCGCGCGCCGCCACCGGCACCGCAGTGCTGAACGTCTGGTTGCGCGGCCTCGGCGCCACCATCGGCAAGGGGGTGTGGTGTGAAACCTACTGGCTCCCCGAGGCCGATCTCGTGACGCTGGGCGACGGGGCGACCGTGGAACGGGGGTGCGTGGTGCAGACTCACCTGTTCCATGATCGGATCATGTCCATGGACACCGTCATCCTCGGAGCCGGAGCCACCCTCGGGCCGCACTGTGTCGCGCTGCCCGCCGCCCGGATCGGCGAAGGCGGCACGGTCGGACCGGCCTCCCTCGTCATGCGCGGCGACTCCGTGCCGCCGTCCACGCGGTGGCAGGGGAACCCGATCGCCCCCTGGGCGGCCACGTGAAGTCCGACAAGGGGATGGACGAGCCGGTCGACCCGTACCTCCCCCAAAACGGCAACCGTGGATACCGGGTGTCCCGGTACGAACTCGACCTCACCTACAAGGTCCACAGCAACCGGCTGACGGGCAAGGCCACGATCACCGCGGTCACGACCGCGGTACGTTCCCGGTTCGCCCTGGACCTGGCGGCCGGCATGCACGTCACGAAGGTCGCGGCCAACGGTTCCCGCAACACGAAGTGGCTGCACCGCAACGGCAAGCTGATCATCACGCCCGCGCAGAAGATCCCCCCGGGCGGCGCTCTCGTGCTCACCATCCAGTACGGGGGTTCGCCGAAACCGATCCGCAGCATGTGGGGTGAGGTCGGGTGGGAGGAATTGTCCGAGGGCGCCCTCGTCGCCAGTCAGCCCAACGGGGCGGCGTCCTGGTTCCCGTGCGACGACCATCCCAGCTCGAAAGCCAGCTACCGCATCGCGATCACGACCGATTCGCCGTACTACACGGTGGCCAACGGCGCGCTGGTGAGCAAACAGACCCGGGCCAGTCAGACGACGTGGGTGTACGAGCAGACCGAGCCGATGCCGAGTTACCTCGCCACCATCCAAATCGGGCCGTACGAGCGCCGCAGGTTCGGTTCCGGTGGTGTTCCCATGTTCGCCGTCCACCCGCCGCGGCTACGAGCGTCGTTCGACGTGGACTTCGGCCGACAGCCCCAGATGATGGACGTGTTCTCCCGGTTGTTCGGCCCCTACCCGTTCGCCGACTACACGGTGGTCGTGACGGACGACGAGTTGGAGATCCCGCTCGAGGCGCAGGGACTGTCCATCTTCGGCGCCAACCATTGCACCGGCAGGCGCTGGGCCGAGCGTCTGGTGGCGCACGAACTGGCCCACCAATGGTTCGGCAACAGCCTGACGCTCGGCCAGTGGCGGGACATCTGGTTGCACGAAGGCTTCGCCTGTTACGCCGAGTGGATCTGGTCGGAGAATTCCGGTGGACATTCGGCGCACCAACTCGCCCTGCAGGCGCATCAGGGCCTGGCCCGTAAACCACAGGACCTGATGATCGCCGATCCGGGACCGCAGCTGATGTTCGACGACCGCGTCTACAAGCGCGGCGCGCTCACGCTCCACGCGCTGCGGCGCCGGCTCGGCGACGACAAGTTCTTCGCGTTGCTGCGCGAGTGGACCCTGGCCCATCGCCACTCCACCGTCACGAGCGAGCAGTTCACCGATCTGGCCGCCCACTACACCGACGAATCGCTGCGCCTGCTGTGGGATTCGTGGCTCGGGGAGAAGACGCTGCCGTCGATGTGATCTGACGCCGCTTCCGAATTCGGCAGGTGCGCGCGCCACTTCGTGAGGGCGAGCGCGAGGCAGCCGACGGCCGCGACCGCCCCGAACACGAACATTCTCGGGTACGTCACCGCCGGGAACGTCTCGGACAGGTACGCCATCACGACGGGTGTCCCGAACCCCAGATACGTCAGCGAGTAGAAGACCGCGGTCAGTCCGGCGAGGTCGTCCGGGCCCGCGATCCGCTGGATCTCCTGCAGTCCCGACACCATCGCCATGCCGTATCCGCAGCCGAGCACGACGGCCGCGGCGAGCGCGAGCGGGACGGTCAGCGCGGACGCCGCGACCACCGCGACACCCATTCCGGCGACGACGACAACGAGCGAGACCACGACGGCCCGCGCGTTCCGGGGAGTGTCGATCTTGCGGCCGAGAGCCTGGATGGCGAAACCCGCCCCGAGGCCGACCATGCACATGAGCGCGGAGAACGCGAGCGGCAGCCCACCGGTGTTCCGGGACATCAGCGACGGGAGCACCGCGTAGGCGGCGGCCGCCGTGCCGAACACCCACGGCGCGAGCGGCACGATCACGAACAGGAACCGCTTGTGCGCGGCGGACGGGATCGCGAGGTCGCGGGCGAGGGAGACTCGTTCGGAGACGGGCTGGGCCGCGCGGGTCTCGGGGGCCCGCCACAGCGCGACGGCTGCGGCGACGGCGATCGCACTGTGCACGGCGTAGGACAGGACGCTCGGCAGCGGCGCCCACTGCGCGAGAAACCCGGCGACACCGGCACCCAGGCCGAACCCACCCGTCAGGCTCATCGCGGCCCGCCGCGCACCCGCACCGTCCGCGGCCGCGGGATCCCACGGCGGGGTCGACAACTCCTTCACCCAGCTGCCGCCGACGGCCATGCCGAGGCCGAGCGCGACGCCGCACAGGACGCGGCCGACGATGAGCATCGCCGCGGAGTCGGCGCCGAGGGCCAGGAGTGCGGAGCCGGCGACCGTCAGGAACGGCGCGGGGAGCAGGATCGGCCGTCGTCCCAGCCGGTCGGACAGTGGTCCGCCGAGGAGCAGGGCGGGCACGATCCCGACGACGTAGGCGAACAGGAACAGGTCGACCGTGACCGGTGAGAATCCGTGATCGGCGCGGTACATCCCGAGCAGCGGCGTGAACTCGTTGCCACCCCAGGCGACGGCGAACATGGTCGCGGCCACCAGCATCCAGGCGCGCGGCGACGCGAGGGCCTGCGGCATCTCCGTCGGGTATTCGCGGACGGCGGTCATCGCGCAACTCCTCTCGGGTTGAGGGCGTGGACCTGGCGCATGTGGACGAGCACCGCGGCGTCGAAGCCGGCGGCGTCACCGGCCTCGACGAGTTCCGTCAGCTGTTCGTGGTCGGCGATGATCCTGGGCAGCTGTCCCGGGTCGCGGGTGATGGAGTGTGCCGTCATCCGGCGCTGGCGCTCGCGGATGCTGGAGTAGAACGTCGCGAGCAGCGGGTTCTCGCCCGCCTCGACGATCATCCGGTGGAAGTCGGCGTCGGCGGCGCTGAAGGCCGCGACGTCGCCTCGTGCGGCGATCTCGCGCTGCTCCGCGAGGTTCTCGCGCAGGCGGGCGACGAGGAGTTGGCGGGCGTGCGGCTGATCGGCGAGCACCCGGACGCTGTGTGTCTCGACGAGTTGGCGGGCGTCGACCACGTGTTCCGCCTCGCCGTCCGCGACGGGCACGACGAGCGCGCCCCGCTTCGGGTACAGCCGCATCCAGCCCTCGGCCTCGAGCCGGAGGAAGGCCTCGCGCACCGGGGTGCGGCTGAGCCCCATCCGTCCGGCGATCTCGCCCTCGCTGATCAGCTCACCGCCGGGCAGGCCGCCCGACAGGATGAGTTCCTTGACCTCGCGATAGGCCTGCTCCGCGGCGGAATACAACATAGACACAAGATGTATTTATACTCCTGAGCCGAGGACGGGTCTATGCCGAGACGGCCACTGTGAGCTCTATCTCCACGGGCGCGCCGGACGGCAGGGCGTACACGCCGATCGCGCTGCGCACCGGCAGCGCGCCGGGTCCCAGGCATTCGACCAGCACGTCGGATGCACCGTCGGCCACCGCGGACAGCTCGCGGAAGTCCGGGGCACACGCGACGAAGACGCTCATCCGCAGGCATCGGGAGATGGCGGCCGTGCCACCGACGGCCGCGGCGACGGCGGCGATCGCGTTTCTCGCCGCCAACCCGGCCGCCTCCCGGGCCCGCGGAATGTCCAGGTCTCGTCCGACGACACCGGCCACGGTCAGCACCCCGTCGCGGCGCGGTGTCATCCCCGCGCTGTACGCGATCCCGTCGTGCACGACGGCGGGGATGTAGCGGCCCTGCGGCCGCGGGACGGATTCCGGCTCAGACACCGAGCGCTATCCCTTCCTGACGAGGGTCGGCGGCACCGGACAGCAGTCCGCGTGCGGTGTCGACGGAGATGATCTGAGCGCTGCCGCCTGCCGCCCACGGCCCCTGCACCGCGACGTCGTGACCCAGCCGCTCCAACTCGGCACGCACCTTCTCCGGGATACGGGACTCGCAGCGCAGTTCCGCCGGGCGGCCGACCACGTCGGCGTCGCTGCCGGGGAAGACCGTGAAGCGGGGGGCCGCGACGGCCTCCGCCGGGTCGAGTCCGTGGTCGAGCAGGTGCGAGATCAGTTGCATGTTCCACTGCACCTGCCCGTCCCCGCCCGGGGTGTTGCCGACGTGCAGCAGATTCCCGGACGTGTCGGTGACGACCCACGCGTTGAGGGTGTGCAGCGGCTTGCGCCGCGGCGCCGCGGCGTTCGGATGTCCCGGGATCAGGTAGGCCCCGCGGCCGTATCGGTTGTTCAGCACCACCCCGGTGCCGGGGACGGTCATCTTGGCGCCGAACGTGAAGGCGAGGGAGTGGATGAAACTGACGGCACGGCCGTCGGCGTCCACCGCGACGGTGGAGGTGGTGTCTCCCGCGCTCACACTGAAGGCTCCCGACGACGCCCGGTGACCGTCCAGCCGGTCCCGCGCCGACCCGACCGCGGCCGGCTCGAGGACCGCCTGCCACCCGTCGTTGCCGGCGCCGCAGGTCGCGAGCCGATCCTCGAACGCCAGGCGCGCCGCTCTCGCCATGCGGTCGACGGCCGGAGCGGTCAGCCACGGGGAGAAGCCGACGACGCCATCATTCAGCGCTGCCTGCTGCAGCACCATCCATCCGGGTGTGGGCAACGGCGTCTGGTGCACGACCGCGCCGGCGTAGTGGCCGCTGATCGCGGACTCCGGTCGCACGTCGGCGCCTGCCTCCCACTCGTCCCCGCCGAACGGCGCCCCTCCGGCGCGGAGCGCGTCGACGGCCCGCCGAGCGAACGAGCCGGTGTAGAAACCGTGCACGTCGCGCGCCAGTTGACGGAGGAATCCGGCCAGATCGCGCTGCGGCAGCAACTCCCCGACCTGCGGTAACCGCCCGCCCGGCAGATACACGGCACGCAGTCCGGGGTCGGCGGCGATCGCGGCCTGCGCCTCCCGCACGTCGTCGCGAGTCTTGGCCGAGCAGGGCAGCCCCTTCTCGGCCGCGCGGACCGCCGGCGCCCAGAGATCCCCCAGCGAGCGGGTGGCCCCACCCGCGTGGAGTGCGGCGAGGGCGGCGGGCGCTCCGGGAACCGCCACCGCCAGCGCCCCGTCGAGGGGAACCGACCGCAGCCCGCGTTCGGTGTAGAAGTCCACGTCGGCGCCGTCGGGCCCGAAGCCGCTGCCCCCGACCGTCCACACCGTTCCGTCGGGTTCGCGGACGACGGCGAACGCGTCGCCGCCGATCCCGCACTGGCCGGGCAACGTCAGCCAGGTCATCGCGGCCATGGCCAGTGTCGCGTCGATCGCGTTGCCGCCGTCGGCGAGTACGCGCGCACCGACCGTGCTCGCCGCGGGATGACTGGACGAGACCATGCCGTCGGTGGAGAGGGTGGACGGTCGAGGGTTCACTTCATGCACCCCCGCGCGGCCCGCCGGCGCGGAATGGAGCTCATGTCGTCCGGGTCGATGCCGACGAAGATCTCGCCGTCACGTTCCTCTACGGGATAGGTCTTGATGGCCACCGTCGCCGGCGGGCACACGGGCTCACCGGTCTCGAGGTCGAACACGCTTCCGTGGCAGGAACATCCGATGCCGTCGTCCACGAGTTTCCCGGACGAGAGCAGGCAGTCCAGGTGCGTGCAGTAGTTGGACGTGGCGTAGGCCTTCCCGTTCAGGCGGGCCACGGCGAACTCGTGGTCACCGGCGAAGAAGCGGCGCACGATGCCTTCGGAAACCTGTCCGGAGCGCGCAACGCGAGTGAATTCCATGGTCTTCTCCCTCTGTCGACAGGTCGGTCTCAGGCCGAAGGGCTGAGGTAGACGGTCTTTTCGGCTTGGTAGAACTGCATCATCGAGTCCCCCGCCTGTTCCTTGTGGGTCTGCGTGCTCGACGCCTTGTACCCGCCGAACGGCGCGTTCATGCTCATGCCGGTGGTGGGCTGGTTGATCTTCACCAGGCCCGATTCGGAACGGCCTGCGAACGCGAGCGCCCTGGTCACGTCGTTGGTGACGATTCCGGCGCTGAGCCCGAATTCGGTGTCGTTCGCGAGTGCGACCGCCTCGTCGAAGCCGGCGGCCCGCAAGAATACCAGCAGTGGTCCGAACACCTCTTCCGTCACCACCCGCATGTCCGGGCTGCCTCCGGCGAACACGGTCGGGACGGCGAAATAGCCGTTCTCGCTGTCGAGACTGGTTCCGCCACAGACCAGTTCGGCGCCTTCGTCACGGCCAATCTGCACGTACTCGAGGAACTTGGCGAGCTGCCCCGCGCTCGCGAGAGCACCCATCCCCACCCCCGGGTCCGCGCCCGGCCCGACGGTGATCTCGCCGGCGAGTTCCACCACGCGGTCCAGCAACCGGTCGTGGATCGAGTCCACCGCGATCACCCGACTGGTGCCCGTGCAGGCCTGCCCGGACAACCCGAAGGCGCCCTTGACGATCAGCGCTGCCGCCTTGTCCACGTCTGCGTCGTCGAGGACGACGACGGGATTCTTGCCGCCCATCTCGAGTTGACTCCGGCGCGACGGACCCACCGCCGCGTGGATCGCGCGGCCCACGCCGGTGGAGCCGGTGAACGTCACGGCGTCGACGCGCTCGTCCGCCGCGATTGCGGCGCCGGCGCGGCCGGAGCCCTGGACCAGAGCGACGGCCCCGGCCGGAAGCCCCCCGGCCAGCAGTGCCTCGACCAGCCGCTGTCCCATCAGCGGCGTCAACTCGGACGGTTTGAACACCACGACATTTCCCGCGGCGAGGGCCGGTCCCAGTTTGCGTGACGGGATGTTGAGCGGGAAGTTCCATGGGGTGATCGCGCCGACGATGCCGACGGGTTCGCGCAGGGTGATGACCAGTCCCTCGCCCGGGGTGGGATACGTGCTGCCGGTGGTCCGGAGCGCCTCACCCGCGTAGAAGCGCAGGTTCATCGGAGTGCGGCCGACTTCCATCGTCGCCTCCGCCCGGGTCTTGCCCTCCTCTCGAACGAGTTCGTCGACGAGTTCGGCTGCCCGCGTCTCGAGGTGCGCGGCGGCACCTTCCAGAATCGCCGCGCGGCGTTCCGGGGGCGTCGCGGCCCACTGCGGCGCCGCCTTGGCCAGCGCGCCCACGGCGGCATCCACGTCCGCCTCGGTGGAATCGGGGAACACGCCGATCACGTCGTGGTGGTCGGCGGGGTTGCGCCGCTCGAACACCTCGCCCGAGAACGACGGAACCCACTGCCCGTCGATCAAATTGAGTCCCTCGATCATGACACCGTCACCAATTCCTCGTCGTCCTCGTCCATCAGGTCGAACAGGTCGACGCTCTCGTCCGCCAACCGGGCCGGTGCGATCGCCCGGCCGATCAGTTCCCTGGCCGCGCCGATCTCCTCGCCGCGGTCGAGCGTGAAGGCGCCGCGCACGACGCCGCGGTCCAGATAGAAGGCGGCGAATTCGCCGCTGTCGGCATTGCCGCGGAATACCAGGTCCGTGTAGGTGGCGGCGCCGGTGAACTGGATGTTCTTGCCGAACTGATCGGACCAGAACCAGTGCGCGGGGTCCACGGCCCCGACGCGTCCGAGCATCAGGTTCGCCGTCGCGGCCCCCTGCTTGCTCGCGTTGTCGAAGTGTTCGACGCGAACGTGTCTGCCTGCCGCGTCGGAGAATCGGGCCGCCACGTCGCCGGCGGCGTACACGTGCGGAATCGACGTCCGCCCCTGCGCATCCACGAGGATTCCGCCGTCGACGGCCAGTCCGGAGGCCTGCGCGACCTCGACGTTGGGGACGATCCCGATCCCGACCAGCACGACGTCGGCCTCAATCACGTCTCCGCCCTCGAGCGCGATGAGCACGCCGTCCGGCCGGGTCGTCACGGCGTCGACCCGGACGCCGCCGCGTACGGTGACGCCGTTCTCGCGCTGCAACCGCGTGCAGATGTCGCCCATCTCGGGCCCGAGAATCCGGGCGAGAGGCACCGCGTCCGCCTCGAGGACCGTCACCTCCGCCCCGAGAGTTCGCGCGGTGGCAGCAATTTCGAGTCCGACGAAACCGCCGCCGATCAGCACCAGTCGAACGCCGGGGCGAAGCTGGGCGGCGAGCCGTTCGGCGTCGTCGATCGTCCTCAGGTAGTGCACCCGTTCCGGTGCGGGGCCGGTCACCGGCATCGTGCGCGGCCTGCCGCCGGTCGCGACGAGGACGGCATCGGCCGCGATGCTCCGCCCGTCGGACAGTTCGACCGATCCGCCGCTCGCGTCGATCCGCGTCACCGTCGTGCCGGTGAGGAGTTCGACGTTCTGCTGGTCTCGCCATGCGTCGGGCAGGAGCATCAACGATTCGCGGTCCTCCTGCCCGGCGAGGAATTCCTTGGACAGCGGTGGGCGCTGATACGGCGCGTGCGGCTCGTCGCCGACGAGGAGGATCCTGCCGTCGAACCCTCGGCGCCGCAGGGTGCGCGCCGCGACGGCGGCGGTCTGGCCGGCACCGATGGTGACGATGGTGTTCAGCGTCATGGTGTCACTCGCTCTCTCAGTCGACTTCGGCCGGCGAAGTCGCGGTCTCGGCGTAATCGGGGCTGCGGGTGAGATCCACGTAGACGACGTCGTCCTCGACCTTCACCGCGTAGGTCGGCTGGCACAGGTCCTGGTCTTCCTCGTAGCCGGTGTCGAGGTCGAACGCCCACTGGTGGCCCGGACAGATGACGCGCCCGTGCAGCAGCGTGCCTTTCGCCAGCGACCGATCCTGATGGACGCACAGATCACGGAAGGCGTAGATCCGGTCGTCGGTCTGGAACAGGGCGATCGCGGTGTCCCCGGCCTCGACTCGAAGCTTCCGGCGGCGGCCGAGTTCGCGCACGGTGACCAGCCGGGTCCAGTTCGTCTCCATCGTTCTCTCCTGTCGGGCGGCCTGCGTCCGGAGGGGCCCGGTCCGGGCCCCTCCCTTCGCACGGTCAGGCGGTCGCGAGCGTGAGGTCCGGTGCCACGTACGTGTCGTAGAGACCCTTCGTGTACGAGAAGCGCATCTCGGCTCCCCACTGCACGAGTTGCAGGCAACGCTGCTGCAGCTGCGGGGTGTCCGCGTGGTCGAGCACGATCTGGTATCCGCGCTCACCGTGCACGACGTCCGACGTGATGTGCAGGTCGAAGAACTCGATCTCGTCCTCGGTGAACCCGTACACCTCACGCAGCGGGACGATCTGCTTCTTGTAGATGCTCGGAACCTGCGACTCGAGTCCGACGACGAGTGCGGCGGTGGCCACGACGAAGTGTTCACGCTGCGACACCGCGTAGCACCAGGACTGCAATCCGCGGGTGATCGCATTCATGTTCGACGGATCCTCGACGCGTTCCTTCGTGGTGCCGCACGCCTCGGCGAACTTGATGAGGAGGTCGGTGTGCCGGATGTCGGCCAGTTCCTCCTCGTACATGTTCTGGAGGGTGAAATCCTTTGCATTGGTGAAGGTGTCGGGGGTGTTCGAGTAGATATTCGCGAGGTAGTCGGCGAAGGGACCGACGTAGTGGTAGTGGTTCTCCGCCCACCGCGCGAAGTGGTGCTTCTCGAGCTTGCCCTCGGCCCAGGCCTTGCTGAACGACGCGTTCTTCGCCTCGCGGCCCTTGATGGCGTTCTCCAGAGCTGTGCGGAATTCGTCCCTGCCCAGTAGTTCGGTCATGATGTGCCTCGTCTTCCTCGGGTATGAGATGGTTGGGGAATGCTCCGACTGGAGTGAATTCGACGGTATCGACTCGAGATCGGGGCGACCACGGTCGAAGTGACTGCGACGGAACGGTTTCGATGTGCACGTTGTCGGCACACCGGGAAGTTTGTCAGTTGCGCACTACCGCGAGAGCTTCGAACTCGGCCAGCATCGCCGCTCCGACCGCCTTGTCCTGCTTGCCGTTTCCGCCGCTGATCCCGATGCCGCCGACGATCTGGCCGTCGAAGACGAGGGGGAATCCGCCGACGAACACCGCGAACTTGCCCGGCAGCATGTGGCTGATGCCGAATGCCTCGTTCCCGGGCAGAGCGGGGCCGTCCGGGGCCTCGTTGAACAGGTGCGTGGCCCGCTCGTGGCCGGCCGCGGTGAACGCCTTGGCGATCGCGATGTCGACTCCGGTGAGGCGCGCTCCGGGCAGTCGGTGCAGGGCCAGGACGTTGCCGCCGTCGTCGCAGACGCACAGGGTCTGCTTGACGCCGATTTCCTCGGCCTTCGCGCGTCCCGCGGCGAGCAGCGGGAGTGCGTCGTCGAGGGTGATGCGGTGAACCTGATGCATGGTCTTCTCCGTTGCGTATTCGGGAGGAAGTGATGCACCGATTTCTATCACCGGCATCGCCGGCGGAACCATGGTCAAACTATCCGGCAATTTCCGTGAAATCAGGGCATAGTGCATAGGCAGTGCAGGTGCGCGCTCCGCCATACTGCACCTTTCGACTCCAGCCGAGGAGGTCCGTAGTGGACGACACCACGACGCCGAACGCGGACGACGAGCGACTGTCGCTGCGCGGCCTGCTCGAAGAGCCACTGCTCGCGTCGGCCCGGGTGCTGTCCGGCACGGACGCCCTGAGCGGCCCGGTGACGTGGTGCCTGCCGTGGGGTGAGGTGATGAGCAGGCCCGACTCGCTCGCCGAGGTCGCCGTCTACACCCGGCCCGAAACCCTGTCCGCACCCGGACGCGAACTCGAGTCGCTGGTGGCGCGGGGTGCCGGCGTCCTCCTGGTCGACGGGTCGGCGCCCGTAGGCATCACCTGGCCGACCGGACTGACGGTCGTGGAACTGGGATTTCCCGTAGGGTTCACGGCGCTCAACCGACTCCTCGCCGAGCGCGCACTCACCCAGGAAGCGCACGTGATGCGTTATGCGCTCACCGTGCATCAGTCGCTCGCGGGGTTGCTGCACCGTGGGGCGGGCCTGCCGATGCTGATCCGCGAGGTCGCGGCGCTGACCTCGGACGTCGCGGTCGCTCTGGATGTCCGGGGACGCCTCCTCGCGCACGCCGGACTTCCGGACGCCGAGGACGCGGGCACCGTCGCGCTGCTCGACGCGCTCGCCGACGCCCTGCCGCGGTTGGAGGAATCGCCACCGGCACGGATGCACAACGTGCACGTGATCCGCCTGGAGCATCCGGATGGACTGTTCGCCCCCACGACGGCGGTCGCCGGGGCGATGCAACTGGCAGGCCGCTACGAGGGCTGGGTCGTCGTCATCGTGCCCGGGGCCAACCCGCGCAGGCACGACATCGCGCAGCACCGGGTGGTCGTCGAGCAGGCCGGGACGATCATCGGCACCGAGATGCTCCGGCAGCGGAGCGTGGACGAGGCCGAGGAGCGGGCCCGGGGCGACTTCGTTCAGGCCCTGGTGCACGGCAACTTCGCCAACGACCACGACCTGCGCACCCGGGCCGCACTGCACGAGATCGATCTGGACCTGCACTACATCGTGTTCGTCGCTCCCGGTCTCGTCGATCGGGCGGCGGGACGACCCGGCGCGAGCATGGTCCGGCTGGCTCGCTACGCCGCCGGCGTGCTCCCCCGTCCGGGCGTACGTTCTCATGTCACCGTCATCGGCGACGTGCTCGTGGTGATCCGATCCCTGAGTTCCGCCGGCGCCCCCGGCGTCGACTCGGAGATCGGCGAGTACGCGCACGCCATGGCGCTCGATCTCGAAACCCGGTTGGGCCAGCGGATTCCCGTTGCCCACGGTCGCCCGGCGGCGGGCGCCCGCGACATCGGGGAAAGCTACCGCGAGGCCCGCATCACCCTGGGTATCGCCCAGCGGCTCGGGCTGTCCGGCTCGGTGGCCTACAACGACCTGCGCGGGTTCAGCGTGCTCGCCCGCGCCACCGACACCGACGAGAGCCGTCGGCTCATCCGCGACGTTCTCGGCCCCCTTCGGGCGTCGAATTCGCACGC
Organism: Rhodococcus sp. ACS1; assembly: GCF_002300155.1. Taxonomy (NCBI): domain Bacteria; kingdom Bacillati; phylum Actinomycetota; class Actinomycetes; order Mycobacteriales; family Nocardiaceae; genus Rhodococcus; species Rhodococcus sp. ACS1. Next base: position 455,143 of record NZ_NSDZ01000005.1, on the reverse strand, counting down.
CGACACCGAGGAGTTGCTGTTCGCCTATCTCGAAGAAGGCGGCAACATCAACGCCGCCGCGCGGCGGCTCCGGATCCACCGGAACACGATGATCGCCAAGCTCGACCGCACGTCGCGGCTCATCGGCATGGACATCCGGGAACCGGAGAACCAGTTCACGCTGTGGCTGGCGCTCCGGCTCGATCTGCTCTCCCAGGTGCAGGACACGGTCAACAACGAGATCGTGACTCGCTAGACCTCACGCGGCCACCGGGTCTTCGCCGATGAAGGTCCCGGCCAATCCTGCGACGACGACGAGGGCGGCGACTACGAACAGCAGCCCGTACGGATCGGACGCCAGGTGTGCGGACACGCCGACCCAGGCGGCGCCCACGGCGGAACCGCCGAAGCGGATGAGGTTGAACAGTCCCAGACCCGTCCCCACGGCCCCCGCGGGCGACCGGGTCGAACCGGCCGCGGCGGGCGTCTGAACCATGCCGATTCCCAGTCCGGCGACGACGAGTACGGCTCCGAGCGCGACCGGGTTCCGGACGTCGGCGGACAACGTGATCGCCAGTGCCACTTGGCTACCGATCAACACGGCCAGACCGGATCGCATCACCACCCGGGCCCCGATCCTGTCGACGAGACGCCCGACGACGGGTGCCACGCACGTCATGACGACCGGCAGCACGAAGAGCATCAGCCCGGCCTGCGTGGTCGAACTGCCCGAGCCCGTCAGGTAGAGCGGAAGCGCGAGCAATACTGCCCCCAGCGCGAACATTTGAGTGAAGGCGGCGAGAGCGCTACGCAGAAAACGTGATTCGATCACCAGGTCGATGGGCACGAACGGGTTCGCCGCCCGCCTGCAGTGGATCACGAACGCGGCAATGACGGCGACTCCGAGGCCGATGGTCGCGATGCTGGCCCAGGCGGGCACCTGCTCCTGCGAGACGGTCGTGAGACCGAGGATCAGCAGGGCCGCCCCGAGTGTGACGGTGAGCGCCCCGATCACGTCGAGCCGCATCTTCTTGCCGGGGTATCTCGGGATGTAGCGGAGGGTCGCGGCGAATCCGATCAGGGCGACCGGCACCAGTGGCACGAACGCCCACCGCCAGCCCCACCAGTCGCTGACGACTCCGCCCATGGACGGACCCACCGCCTGACCGATGCCGTTCACCGCCGCCCACGCGCCGACGGCGCTCGCCCGCCGCGCGGGTCCGAACAGCCACGCGATCAGCCCCATGACCGCGGGCGCGAACGCGGCCGCCGCGATCCCGCCGAGCGACCGCCAGATCACGAGCGCAGGCAGCGACGGCGCGAGCGCCGCGCCGAGGGAACAGACCGCGGTCCCCAGCAGGGCGGCGCAGTACACGCGCCTGCGACCGAACCGGTCCCCGATCCACCCGGCCAGCGGCATCGTCGTCGCGAATGTGAGGAGGAATCCGACGACGACGAAGATGCCGCCACCGAGTCCGGCGTCGAAGTCCGTGAGGATCGCGTTCAGCGGAACGTTGACGATGTTGTTGCTGACCGTGCCGACGAACGTTCCGGCGAGCAGCGCCGCCAGCGCGGGCGACGTGCCCGGTCCTCGTTCCTCACTCGCGGTTGCGCTCCGCGCCTGACCGATCGCCGTCATCATAGAGTCCACTTTCATCCGAGAATTCGCGCTTCGGCGATGCCCGTTCTCGCCGCGCAACCCTTGACACGCCCGCCCTCAAATTTGGTTAGGCAATCCTAATTATGAACACAAGATTCCGGGAAAGGGCCTCTCCCGAGCATTCCTTTACTTACGCGTGACAACAAGCAATCCTGCGGAAAAATGCCGGGCACAATGCACAAATACGCTGGTTATCGATGTGCACTCTGGACGTTGACCCTGGAAAACGCCCCGCGCAGTATCACTGCACTGTGACTAGTGCCACTAGTCTGTACCTATTTCGAAGGGGCGCACCGTGGATGTAAGTCTCACCGCCGCACATTGGGTGTATCTCGGAGGAATCGTCGTCATCCTCGGGACGATGCTCATGCGGAAGAACATCGTCGTCCCCGCCGTCATCGGCACGTTCCTGACCGCGTTCGTGTTCTCCGACAGCCTCGTCACCGGTCTCGCGTCGATCTTCAACGCGAGCCTCGTCGCCGCCCGCGAGCTCTTCAACATCTTCCTCATCATCTCGTTGGTGACCGCAATGCTCGGCGCCCTCCGGCAGATGGGCGCCGACAGGTTGATGGTCGCCCCGTTCCGGCGCGTCATGCGCGGCGGCACCAGCAGCTTCATCGTCCTGGCCGTCGTCACCTACACGATCTCGCTGTTCTTCTGGCCCACCCCGGCGGTTCCGTTGATCGGCGCCGTCCTCATCCCCGTCGCCATTCGCGCCGGCCTTCCCCCGATGGCCGTCGGCATGGCCATCGCCATCTGCGGGCAGGGCATGGCGCTGTCCTCGGACTACATCATCAAGGTGGCGCCGGGCCTGTCGGCCAAGTCGGCGGGCGTCGATCCGGACGTCGTCGCGGACCGCGCCCTGGTGATGTCCCTGATCGTCGGCCTCACCGCGCTCGTCATCGCCTACGTCACGCAGCGCAGGCACATGCGCCGCCCCGCGCCGGAACTGCTCACCGACTGGGAGTCACGCGCGGAGAGCGACTTCGGCAAGCCCGTCGGCGACGCCCCCGACGGCGGTGCGGCCCCCACCGGCGGCGGGACGACGACCGGTCCCGCACCGGCCGAGGCGGCGACGACTACCGCTCCGCAGACGTCGACGGCGGTCCTCGCCGAACCCGTCACGGCGTCGGCGCGGCAGGTCATCGACGACACGTTCAAGAGCATCCGCGCCGCAAAGACTTTCGCGGTGCTCGTGCCCACCGCGTATCTGGCGTTCATCGTCTACCTCATGGTCGGCAAATTCACCGACCTGGTGCCCGACCTCAAGGGCGGCGACGCGGCAGCGATGGTCGGCGGAATCGCGGCGCTCATCCTGTTCGCGGCCGCCGCGACCAACGACAAGAAGGGCTTCCTCGAAACGACGTCCGAGCACCTGATCGACGGCCTGGTCTTCGCGTTCAAGGCGATGGGCATCGTGATCCCGATCGCCGGCTTCTTCTTCATCGGCAACGGTGACTTCTCCGCCGCCATTCTCGGGCTTCCCGCGGACGCGACCGGTCCGACGTTGCTGTTCGACCTGGTCAACGCCGCACAGTCCCACCTGCCCCAGAACGCGTTCGTCACGTCGTTCGGCATTCTCGCCATCGGAATGATCGCGGGACTCGAAGGCTCCGGCTTCACGGGCCTGCCGCTGACCGGTTCGCTCGCAGGCGCACTCGGACCCGCGGTCGGAATGGATCCCGCAACCCTGGCTGCGATCGGTCAGATGGGAAACATCTGGTCCGGCGGCGGAACGCTCGTCGCGTGGTCGTCGCTGATCGCGGTGGCCGGTTTCGCCCGGGTGCCCGTCCTCGAACTCGCCCGGAAGTGTTTCGTGCCGGTGGTGTCCGGCCTGGTGCTGTCCACAGCGCTGTCCGTCCTCATCTTCTGAAAGCTCGACGGCCTCGGTGGGGCAGCCCTCCCACCGAGGTCACGCGCGCAGTCGATCCGCGTTCTCGAGGATGGCGGCGCGCAACGCCTGCTCCGGTTCGCTGAGAACGCTCCGGCGGGCCTCCAGCACGAATTCGACGTCGACCGCGGGCCCCCACTCGTCGCGCGAACGCATCCGCACCGGAACCAGCCCCGCGGGTGGAAGGGTCTCCGCGTGGAACACGACGCCGAGACCCGCGAGGCAGGCGGCCCGCAACCCGTTCAAGCTGTCCGTCACGCAGGCCACGCGCGCGCCGCGCCCGGATTTCTCCAGGGCGTCCAGCGCCGCTGCCCGCGTGATCGACGGCGGCGGGTACGTCACCAGCGGCACCGGGCCCTCGGCGTCCGGCACGAAATCGGGTGCGGCGAAAAACGCCAACCGGTCGGTCCACACCAGTTCCCCGTGCCGGTCTCCTCGGCGACGCTTCCCGAAGACCAGGTCCAGCCGGCCTTCGTGCAGTTGCCGGAACAGCACTTCGCTCAACGCCACGGTGAGTTCGAGATCCACGAGCGGATGGCTGCGCCGGAACTCGCCCAGAATCCGGGGGAGTTCGTGCAGAACCAGATCTTCGGACGCGCCGAACCGGACGCGTCCGCGCACCCCGGACTGCGTGAAGTAGCGTTCGGCGTCCGAGTGCCGCTCGAGTATCGACGTCGCGAACCCCACCATCACGGAGCCGTCCGCCGTCAGTTCGACCGAATGCGTGTCCCGCAGAAACAGGCGGCGACCGGCGGCGTTCTCGAGTTTGCCGACGTGCTGGCTGACCGTCGATTGCCGCAGGTCCAGGCGCCGGGCGGCGGCGGTGAAGCTCCTGGTGCGCGCGACCGCCAGGAAGCTCCGCAGGTGAACCGGATCGAACATGATCCATTGTTATCACGGTTCAGCATTACAGTAAACGTCACTATCGCCTTTCGAAATATCCGCGGATTCCTTACGGTCGAACCATGCTGACCAAGATCCCGCTGCTCGGAAGACTCGATCCGTTCATCATCGGCATCCTGATCACCGTCGGGATCGCCAGCCTGCTCCCCGCTGACGGCACGGCCCTGACGGCGTTCACCTGGGCCACGAAGGTTGCTGTCGGAATTCTGTTCTTCCTCTACGGCGCCCGGCTCTCCACACAGGAGGCGCTGCAGGGCCTGCGTCACTGGCGGCTCCACCTCACCATCCTCGCGGCGACGTTCGTCATCTTCCCGCTCCTCGGAATCGCCGCACGCGTGCTGGTCCCGACGATCCTGACCCAGCCGCTGTATCTGGGCCTTCTGTACGTCTGCCTCCTGCCGTCGACCGTCCAGTCGTCGATCGCCTTCGTGTCGATCGCCCGCGGCAACGTGCCCGGGGCGATCGTCAGCGCGTCGTTCTCCAACATCCTCGGCATCGTCGTCACTCCGCTGCTCGTGGCGTTGTTGATGACGAGCGAGGGTGCGGGTTTCGACGCGTCCTCCGCGATCGGCATCCTCGTCATGCTGCTGCTCCCGTTCATCGCCGGTCAGGCCGTGCGACGGTGGATCGGTCCGTGGGTGAAGAAGCACGGCGCACCGCTCAAGCTCGTCGACCGGGGGTCGATCCTGCTGGTCGTCTACGTCGCATTCAGCGAAGGAATGAACGAGGGCATCTGGGGCACGCTGTCCGTCGGCCGGCTCCTCGGCCTGCTCGCGGTGTGCGCGGTGCTGCTCGCGATCGTCCTGTCCCTCACCTGGTTCGGGTCGAAGCGACTCGGGTTCGACCGGGCCGATCAGATCACGATTACGTTCTGCGGGTCGAAGAAGAGCCTCGCCACCGGTCTTCCGATGGCCACCGTCCTGTTCGCCAGCCAGCCGATCGGCCTGATCGTGCTGCCGCTCATGCTGTTCCACCAACTGCAGTTGCTGGTGTGCGCGTGGATGGCAGGCAGGCTGGCACGGCGCGCTCCCGCCGACGACACGGAACTCGCGACCACCTCACGCTAGTCCGGGAATCAGTCGGCCAGTACAGCCTTCAGGAACGCCTTGGTGCGCTCGTGTTTCGGCGCAGTGAAGATCGTGGCCGGGTCGCCTTCTTCCACGATGCGGCCCGCGTCGAACATCATCACCCGGTTCGACACGTCCCGCGCGAACTGCATCTCGTGTGTGACGATCAGCATCGTGATGTCGGTGGTGCGCGCGACGTCCCTGAGCACGTCGAGGACGTCCGCCACCAACTCCGGATCCAGTGCCGACGTCACCTCGTCGAGCAGCAGGATGTCGGGGTCCATCGCCAGGGCTCGCGCGATCGCGACCCGCTGCTGCTGACCACCGGACAGCTGCGTCGGGTGCGCGGTCTCCTTGTCCGACAGACCGACCGTCTCGAGCAACTCGCGTGCCCGCTTCGCGGCCGCGGCCTTGTCCAGGCCGAGCACGTGGATAGGCGCTTCGGTGATGTTCTCGATCACGTTCATGTTGGGGAACAGGTTGAACTGCTGGAAGACCATGCCGATCCGGCGTCGTATCCGGCGCACGTACTTCTCCGACGCCGGAACGAGTTTGCTGCCCTTCTCCTCGTGCGTCAGCGGCGCTCCGTCCACCCAGATGACGCCGTCGTTCACCTTCTCGAGGGTCATGAGCAGCCGCAGGATCGTCGTCTTCCCCGATCCGCTCGGACCGATGAGGGTCACACGGTCGCCGCGTTCGACCTGAAAATCCAGGTGATCGAGCACGACATGGTCGCCGAACTGCTTGACGACGTCGTCGAATCGGATCATCGGGGTTGCTGCGCTCGCGTCATCGGGCAAGACGTCTCTCCAATCGCCGTATGAGCAGGGACGTCGGGTAGCTGGCGAGCAGGAAGATCACACCCGCCAGCGTCAACGGTTCGAGGTACTGGAAGTGCCGGGCACCGAACTGTTGTGCGGCCGTCACCATCTCCACCACAGTGATGGCGAACAGGAACGGGGTGTCCTTGAACATCGACACCGCGTAGTTGCCCAGCGCCGGGACGACGCGACGGATGGCCTGCGGCAGGATGATCGCCCGCCACGTCCGGGTCGGCGCTATGGACAACGCCCGCGCCGCCTCCCACTGACCGACGGGCACCGCTTCGATCCCCGCCCGGTACACCTCTGCCATGTACGTCGAATAATGAATTCCGAGCACCACCACACCGATCTGCAGCGGAGACAGTCCCGTGAACGTGTAGTACACGAACAGCAGTTGCACGACGAGCGGGGTCAGCCGGATGAATTCGCTGACCGCGCGGACCGGCACACTCACCCACCGCGGTGCGGCCTGCCGGATCAACGCGATGACGAGTCCGAGTACGACGGAGATCAGGAACCCGAGCACGGTGGCGATCAGGGTGATCTTGAAACCCTCGAGCAGCACGGGCAGAGCCTCGAATGCGCGGTCCCAGCTCCAGTGTGCACTCATTGTTTCGCCGCCTCCAATCCCCGTGGATCGGACGGTGCGAGACTGAAGATTTCACGCAGAGACGGCCCCGTGCCGAGGCGATTCTTCGCCCGCACCTCGAGCGCGTTCATCAGCAGGGTCAGCACATAGCCGATGACGAAATAGATGACGAGCCCCACACCGAACGCGAAGAGCGTGTTCCCGGTCGTCTGCCGCAGCTGGTCGATCTCGAAGGTCAAGTCCTGCAAAAGGATGTAGCTCGCGAGCGCGGTGCCCTTGAGGAGCTGGATCAGCAGATTCGTCAGCGGAGGAATCATCTCGGCCCAGGCCTGCGGGAAGACCACCCGGCGCAGCCGTTGCCAGTGACTGAAGTCCAGTGCCGTCGCCGCCTCCCACTGCGATTGCGGCACCGAGTTGATCGCACCGCGGACCACCTCGGCTCCGTAGGCGCCGTAGTTGAGCCCGAGCGCGAGGATCCCGCACAGCACCGGGTCGATGAGATAGCCGAACAGCGGAACCACGTAGAACAACCAGAACAACTGCACCAACAGCGAAGTGCCCCGGAAGAATTCGATGAACGCGCGAGCCGATCCCCGGATCACGATGTTGTGGGCACGGGCAGCCAACCCGAGAGCGAGCGCGAGCACGAACGCCAGGAGCGCGCCTCCCGCCGTCAGTTGGAGCGTGACGACGATGCCTTCCTGGATGCTCGGCCACGCATCCAGCAGCGCGTCGATGTTCTCCTTCACAGGCAGCAGACCCCGGCGTCGATCAGCCGGTCTCGCCGCAGAGTTTGGCGGTGGTCAGGTTCGGATCGGGCAGTTCCTTTTCGGTGAATCCGAACGGTCCGACGATCGACAGGTACTTCTCCTTGTCGGACGTGATCTTGGCGAGTTCGGCGTTGTAGGCATCGCGCAACTCGGTGTCCTCCTTCCGGAAGACCGTTCCGCCGGCACCGACCTGGGGTACCCCGTCGATCACTGCGACGAAGGAGTTGGTCACCTCCACCGGGGCCTGCGGGTTGTTCTGCGCCAGCCAGTTCAGCGAGATCCCGGTGAGCGCAAAGACATCCGCTCGCCCGTTGGCGACAGCGTCCATTCCGTCCTGCGGCGACGCCACCTGCATCGCGTCGATTCCGAGTTGCTGCGCGTAGTCCGACTCGATCGCCCCGGTCATCGCGGCCATCCGCACCCCGCTCTGCTGCACCGATTGCATGTCGGTGAGGTTCGCGGGATTGCCCTTGGGCACCATCAGCGCGGTCGTGTAGTTGAATTCCGGCTCACTGAACGCTGCCTGCTCGCAGCGCTGCGGCAAGATCGACATGCCGGCACTGACGACGTCGAAGCGGCGGGCCTGCAGTCCGGGAATGAGGGCTCCGAAGTCGGTGCTCACGCCCTCGACGTTGTCGATGCCGAGGTTCTCGAAGATTTCCCGGTGCAACGCCACGGTGGCGCCGGTCAACTTTCCGTCCTGCTCGAAGCTGTACGGCGCCTCGCCGGCGAAACCGACGGTCACCGTTCCGCTGTCCTGCAGTTGCTGGAGGAGCGATCCGCCGCTCGCGGTGTCGGTCTTCGTGCACCCCGCGACGGAGCCGGCGGCCACCATCAAGCCTGCGAACGCGACAGCCGCTCTGACAGCCGGACGTTGTTTCGACATCGTGCTCGTCACCACAGATTCCCCTTCGTCACCTCGGGTGATCCGGGAGGACGCGCACCGCACGGCACGATCCCAACGGATCTGCCCGGGCCACGTTACGCAGGCGAAGGACCTGCCAAAGGGGAACCGGGGGGACGTTACCGCAGCGTTATCAAGTTGCGGTGGGTGAAAGTGTTGTGAAATGCCGAAAGCCCCCCAACATGGTTGGGGGGCTTTCGGTAACGGATGTTCGGCGGTGTCCTACTCTCCCACACCCTGTCGGGTGCAGTACCATCGGCGCTGGAGGGCTTAGCTTCCGGGTTCGGAATGGGACCGGGCGTTTCCCCTCCGCTATGGCCGCCGTAACTCTATGAAACTGTCACACGGAACATCAGCGAAGACACAACCACACATCGTTGGACCGATGGTGGTGGTGGTTCTTCTTCTTCAGTTCCGAAACGTGTGTTGTTTCAGATACTGCACAGTGGACGCGTAGCTTCTTTGTGGTAAGTCCTCGGCCTATTAGTACCAGTCACCTGCATCCGTTACCGGACTTCCAGTTCTGGCCTATCAACCCGGTGGTCTGCCGGGGGCCTTACCCCCTCGAGGGGGTGAGAAACCTCATCTTGGAACAGGCTTCCCGCTTAGATGCTTTCAGCGGTTATCCCTTCCGAACGTAGCTAACCAGCGGTGCTCCTGGTGGAACAACTGGCACACCAGAGGTTCGTCCGTCCCGGTCCTCTCGTACTAGGGACAGCCTTCCTCAAGTTTCTAACGCGCGCGGCGGATAGAGACCGAACTGTCTCACGACGTTCTAAACCCAGCTCGCGTGCCGCTTTAATGGGCGAACAGCCCAACCCTTGGGACCTACTCCAGCCCCAGGATGCGACGAGCCGACATCGAGGTGCCAAACCATCCCGTCGATATGGACTCTTGGGGAAGATCAGCCTGTTATCCCCGGGGTACCTTTTATCCGTTGAGCGACACCGCTTCCACTTGCCGGTGCCGGATCACTAGTCCCGACTTTCGTCCCTGCTCGACCTGTCAGTCTCACAGTCAAGCTCCCTTGTGCACTTGCACTCGACACCTGATTGCCAACCAGGCTGAGGGAACCTTTGGGCGCCTCCGTTACATTTTGGGAGGCAACCGCCCCAGTTAAACTACCCACCAGGCACTGTCCCTGAACCAGATCATGGTCCGAGGTTAGAGGTCCAATACGATCAGAGTGGTATTTCAACAACGACTCCACACTCACTGGCGTGAGCGCTTCACAGTCTCCCACCTATCCTACACAAACCGAACCGAACACCAATACCAAGCTGTAGTGAAGGTCCCGGGGTCTTTTCGTCCTGCCGCGCGTAACGAGCATCTTTACTCGTAATGCAATTTCGCCGAGTCTATGGTTGAGACAGCTGAGAAGTCGTTACGCCATTCGTGCAGGTCGGAACTTACCCGACAAGGAATTTCGCTACCTTAGGATGGTTATAGTTACCACCGCCGTTTACTGGGGCTTAAATTCTCAGCTTCGCTCCGAAGAGCTAACCGGTCCTCTTAACCTTCCAGCACCGGGCAGGCGTCAGTCCGTATACATCGTCTTACGACTTCGCACGGACCTGTGTTTTTAGTAAACAGTCGCTTCTCACTGGTCTCTGCGGCCCCACCCAGCTCACACTGCAAGAGTGATCACCGGACGAGGCCCCCCTTCTCCCGAAGTTACGGGGGCATTTTGCCGAGTTCCTTAACCATAGTTATCTCGATCGCCTTAGTATTCTCTACCTGACCACCTGTGTCGGTTTGGGGTACGGGCCGTGTGAAAGCTCGCTAGAGGCTTTTCTCGGCAGCATAGGATCACTGAATTCGCCTCATTCGGCTATGCGTCACCTCTCAGGCTGTGTGAATGGCGGATTTGCCTACCATTCGCCCTACAGGCTTACACCAGTATTACCACTGACTGGCTCAGCTACCTTCCTGCGTCACCCCATCGCTTGGCTACTACCAGATCAGGTCCCATGCATCCACATCCAGGGCCCCCGAAGGGACGTAAGGACGCTTCAGGATGGTTAGTATCACTGATTCACCAGGGGCGCGTTCACACGGGTACGGGAATATCAACCCGTTGTCCATCGGCTACGCCTGTCGGCCTCGTCTTAGGTCCCGACTCACCCTGGGCGGATTAACCTGGCCCAGGAACCCTTGGTCATTCGGCGGACGAGTTTCTCACTCGTCTTTCGCTACTCATGCCTGCATTCTCACTCGTGTGGCCTCCACGGCTGGGTCACCCCGCCGCTTCCATGGCCACACGACGCTCCCCTACCCATCCACACCACTGCCCACGACTCCGCAGAATCGCAGGGGTGCATTGTGTGAATGCCGCAGCTTCGGTGGTGTACTTGAGCCCCGCTACATTGTCGGCGCAGGATCACTTGACCAGTGAGCTATTACGCACTCTTTCAAGGGTGGCTGCTTCTAAGCCAACCTCCTGGTTGTCTTCGCGACCCCACATCCTTTTCCACTTAGTACACGCTTAGGGACCTTAGCTGGCGATCTGGGCTGTTTCCCTCTCGACTACGAACCTTATCGCCCGCAGTCTCACTGCCGCGCTCTCACTCACCGGCATTCGGAGTTTGGCTGATTTCGGTAAGCTTGTGGGCCCCCTAGACCATCCAGTAGCTCTACCTCCGGTGAGAAACACGCGACGCTGCACCTAAATGCATTTCGGGGAGAACCAGCTATCACGGAGTTTGATTGGCCTTTCACCCCTACCCACAGCTCATCCCCTCAGTTTTCAACCTAAGTGGGTTCGGTCCTCCACGACGTCTTACCGTCGCTTCAACCTGGCCATGGGTAGATCACTCCGCTTCGGGTCTAGAACATGCCACTAAAACGCCCTATTCGGACTCGCTTTCGCTACGGCTACCCCACACGGGTTAACCTCGCGACATGCCACTAACTCGCAGGCTCATTCTTCAAAAGGCACGCCATCACCCCCCACACCGAAGTGTGCGAAGGCTTTGACGGATTGTAAGCGCACGGTTTCAGGTACTATTTCACTCCCCTCCCGGGGTACTTTTCACCTTTCCCTCACGGTACTAGTCCGCTATCGGTCACCAGGGAGTATTCAGGCTTATCGGGTGGTCCCGACAGATTCACACCAGATTTCACGGGCCCGGTGCTACTTGGGTTTCCATCACGACAGTCATCATGTTTTCGTGTACGGGACTCTCACCCTCTACGACAGGCCGTTCCAGACCACTTCCACTAACACAATGATTTCTTACTGTCGGCCAACACGGCAGCATTGACAAGATGAACCCCACAACCCCACGAATGCAACACCTGCCGGCTATCACACATCCATGGTTTAGCCTCTTCCGCTTTCGCTCGCCACTACTCACGGAATCACTATTGTTTTCTCTTCCTGTGGGTACTGAGATGTTTCACTTCCCCACGTTCCCTCCACACACCCTATATATTCAGGTGCGGGTAACACGACATCACTCGTGCTGGGTTTCCCCATTCGGACATCCTCGGATCTCAGCTCGGTTGACAGCTCCCCGAGGCTTATCGCAGCCTCCTACGTCCTTCATCGGCTCCTGGTGCCAAGGCATCCACCGTACGCTCTTCATTACTTACAACAAAGATGCTCGCGTCCACTGTGCAGTTCTCAAACAACACACAACCAACCATGTTCTTGTCGCCACCGAACACCGGAAAAACCCGGCCGGTATGACCACCATGATCGCTTGTCGTTCTTACCTGGAAAAAACACTCGCGTGTTCTCTCAGGACCCAACAGTGCATCGATATATCACCCGCCGGCCGATCATCAGATCGACCGATACGCGGGAAAATGTGTCAGTGTTCCACCCATGAGCGTCTGCCGTTCCACATGTGGGAACGAAACAGTCTCTGCCAGAGGAGAAATCAACCTGTGTTGATCTCCTACTGGAGATGTGCTCCTTAGAAAGGAGGTGATCCAGCCGCACCTTCCGGTACGGCTACCTTGTTACGACTTCGTCCCAATCGCCGATCCCACCTTCGACGGCTCCCTCCCACAAGGGGTTAGGCCACCGGCTTCGGGTGTTACCGACTTTCATGACGTGACGGGCGGTGTGTACAAGGCCCGGGAACGTATTCACCGCAGCGTTGCTGATCTGCGATTACTAGCGACTCCGACTTCACGGGGTCGAGTTGCAGACCCCGATCCGAACTGAGACCAGCTTTAAGGGATTCGCTCCACCTCACGGTCTCGCAGCCCTCTGTACTGGCCATTGTAGCATGTGTGAAGCCCTGGACATAAGGGGCATGATGACTTGACGTCGTCCCCACCTTCCTCCGAGTTGACCCCGGCAGTCTCTTACGAGTCCCCACCATTACGTGCTGGCAACATAAGACAAGGGTTGCGCTCGTTGCGGGACTTAACCCAACATCTCACGACACGAGCTGACGACAGCCATGCACCACCTGTATACCGACCACAAGGGGGGCCGTATCTCTACGGCTTTCCGGTATATGTCAAACCCAGGTAAGGTTCTTCGCGTTGCATCGAATTAATCCACATGCTCCGCCGCTTGTGCGGGCCCCCGTCAATTCCTTTGAGTTTTAGCCTTGCGGCCGTACTCCCCAGGCGGGGCGCTTAATGCGTTAGCTACGGCACAGATCCCGTGGAAGGAACCCACACCTAGCGCCCACCGTTTACGGCGTGGACTACCAGGGTATCTAATCCTGTTCGCTACCCACGCTTTCGTTCCTCAGCGTCAGTTACTGCCCAGAGACCCGCCTTCGCCACCGGTGTTCCTCCTGATATCTGCGCATTTCACCGCTACACCAGGAATTCCAGTCTCCCCTGCAGTACTCAAGTCTGCCCGTATCGCCTGCAGGCTCACAGTTGAGCTGTGAGTTTTCACAAACGACGCGACAAACCGCCTACGAACTCTTTACGCCCAGTAATTCCGGACAACGCTTGCACCCTACGTATTACCGCGGCTGCTGGCACGTAGTTAGCCGGTGCTTCTTCTGCAGGTACCGTCACTCTCGCTTCGTCCCTGCTGAAAGAGGTTTACAACCCGAAGGCCGTCATCCCTCACGCGGCGTCGCTGCATCAGGCTTTCGCCCATTGTGCAATATTCCCCACTGCTGCCTCCCGTAGGAGTCTGGGCCGTGTCTCAGTCCCAGTGTGGCCGGTCACCCTCTCAGGTCGGCTACCCGTCGTCGCCTTGGTAGGCCATTACCCCACCAACAAGCTGATAGGCCGCGGGCCCATCCTGCACCAGTAAACCTTTCCACCAAAAACCATGCAGTCCTTGGTCATATCCGGTATTAGACCCAGTTTCCCAGGCTTATCCCGAAGTGCAGGGCAGATCACCCACGTGTTACTCACCCGTTCGCCGCTCGTGTACCCCGAAGGGCCTTACCGCTCGACTTGCATGTGTTAAGCACGCCGCCAGCGTTCGTCCTGAGCCAGGATCAAACTCTCCGTTGAAGACTCTAGATTTCACAGGCGAACCCGTTAATCAGTCATAGACATCGAGTCAAATCACTAGCGATCAAAAACTCAAACTAGCATTATCAAACACTGACCCCCCACCGACGGAAGAAGGAGGGAAGCCAGCAAATACCCACACCACACACCCCGAAACCCGAAGGCCCCGAAAGCAATCCGTGATGCGGAGTACCAAAAACATTTGGCACTGACATTCATCGACACACTGTTGAGTTCTCAAAGAACACGCGCACACCATCACTGCCGAAGTATCAACTTCAGCCTCTCCGGGGCAACCGTTCCATCTTATCCTACCAGCCTCACCGGCGCAAGCCGTGACGCTGATCAAGATCAAACCGGGATTGAAGCACCACCATACACGGCGGTGAACTTCCGATTTACCAGGCGCCTTCGTCCAACCTCGTGTCCCCCGCCTTCCGGCCGGGGTCGGTGTCCGTGTCGCTCTGACCTGGAATAAGTTACGCGAAGGGAAACGAGAACACCAAATCGCCAGGTCAACGTCGCTATTCGGCCGATTCAGGGCACCCAGTACTTGGCAGCCAGCTCCTCGATCACCAGATCTCCCTCCGATGCCTGTTCCAACGTCGCGAGGTCGGAGTCGATGGAGACCAATCGTGGGTCGTCCCCCTCCGCCTCCTGGACCGGGTGCCCCCCGTCCTCGGCCAGCTGACGCAACAGCTTCTCGCGCACCCGGTCCTTCAGCGAATCGCTCATATCGAAATCATGGTCGTGCGGCGATGGGTTGTCGAGAGTGCAACACGATCACTCCTCGGTCTCGTCCGGCGCCTTCACGTTGTCGCTCTTGCCGAAGACTCGCAGCGCGGTCGGAATGAGGACGATCAGCGCGCCCAGGATCGCGATCAACGAAAAGACCTGCATTGCCATCTGTGAACCGACTCTCTGTTTCGTGCCCGCGGCGACCAGGTGTCAGACCGGCGCGAGCCAGCTTCCCCAAGATGTGTTCCTGGTGACGGTAAACGCCGCAAGCACAATGAGCACACCCACTGTCACTCGCGGTCCCACCACGAAGACGCGGTCGCGTCGTCCTTGCCAGCGGTGACGTGCCCAGCCGATCCAGGCGAAAACCATGACCGCGATGAACGGGACGATCAGAACATTGCCGGCGACGGCCGCGCCGAGGTCGAGGTTGGTCAGGTCGTGCACTGCCCGCAGCCCGCCACAGGCCGGGCACCACCACCCGGTCAGGGCGTAGACGGGACAGAAACCGTACGAACCCGGTTGATGCGGATCCCGGAAGTGGAGGACGGCGGTCGCGACCACGGCGCCGGCGGCGACAGCGGCGGGTGCTCCGAGTGCACGCAGACCGACCGCCCGCGTCGCCGGAGTTCCACTCTGGGTGTCCACCCGTCCAGTCTTCCCGATTCTTCCGGTCTGCGGTGGATCGGACCCCGGAGACGACTCTGGCCCTTCCCGACTGATCGGGAAGGGCCAGAGGACCGCTGAGCTGCCTGAGAGAATCGAACTCTCGACCTTTTCATTACGAGTGAAATGCTCTACCGACTGAGCTAAGGCAGCGGTGCCTTTCGGCGGTGGCGAGTCTAGCGCCTCAACCCCGAGTATGCGAAAACGGCTCCCTGAACGCGTCGCCGAGACTGGCCACCATGGCGTCGACAGCCCACTGCGGTTTGACGTTGACGGTGATCGCCTCGCGGCACTCCAGGACGGCTTCGATGCACTTCAGAAGGCCTTCCGGGGTTGTTCGCGACGCGAGGTCGGCGGCTCGATCGGCCATGTCCGGGTGATTCGCGGCGGCGTTCGACTTCCACGCGACGGCGAGCGCGTCGCGGTAGAGACCGGCCAGATCGATCAGTGCGCGGTCGAGTGCGTCGCGGCCCGTGCGGGTGGCCCGGGACTTCTGGCGCTTCTCGAGATCCTTCAGCACGCCTGCCGAACCACGGAGGGCTCCGGCCGCACCCTTACCGGTACCGCCCGCGCCCAGAGCGGTGCGCAACTCTTCGGTCTCCTGCTCGTCCCGAGCGGCGCTCATCTCCTTCGCCTCCGCGTCGGCGGAACGCACAAGTTCCTCCGCTGCGGCGAACGCGGTGGCCGGCCGCAGCGCCGCGACCGCCAGATCGAGCGCGTCCTTCCGACGCACCTTGGCGTTCAGATCCGTCGCGAGACGCCGGGCGCGCCCGACGTGGCCGCCGCTGATCGAGGCCGCCAGTTGCGCGTCTTCGGGGGCCAGGCCGTCCCGCTCGCGCAGGACCTTGGCGATGGAGTCGGCCGAAGGCGTCACGAGATGGATGTGCCGGCAGCGCGACCGCAGCGTCACGGAGATGTCCTGCGGGTCGACGGACGGCGCGCACAGCAGGAACACGGTGCGGTCCGGTGGCTCCTCCACCACTTTCAGGAGCGCGTTGGCCGCACCCTCGGTGAGCCGGTCCGCGTCCTCGACGACGACAATCTGCCAGCGCCCGGTACTGGGACGGCGGGCGGCGGTCTGCACGATGGCGCGCATCTCCTTGACGCTGATGCTCAGGCCCTCGGGGACGACCTGCCGGACGTCGCCGTGGGTGCCGGCCATCGCGGTGGTGCAGGCGTGGCAGGCGCCGCAGCCGGGTGTGCCGTCGCTCGTGCACTGCAGGGCGGCGGCGAAACACTGCGCCGCCACCGACCTACCCGAGCCGGGCGGGCCGGTGAACAGCCACGAATGCGTCATCGCGGAGCCCATCTCGCCGACTCCACGACGGGCGGCAGTCGCCGCGGCCGTCAGCTCGGACTCGACGTCCTCCTGGCCCACCAACCGGTCGAATACCGTCATCGCGCCAGCCTAACCGGCACGTGCGACATCCCTACCGGCCCGCGGTACCGGCTCACGCCTTCTTGTCCGCGGCCTTCGTCGAGGCGGCCTTCTTGGCGGGTGCCTTCTTGGCGGCGGTCTTTTTCGCAGCCTTCTTGGCGGGCGCCTTCTTCGCAGCGGCCTTCTTCTTGACGGGGCCGCGGGCACGCCGATCCGCGAGCAGTTCCGAAGCGCGAGCGTCGGTGATGGACTCCACCTCGTCGCCCTTGCGGAGGCTGGCGTTGGTTTCACCGTCCGTGACGTACGGTCCGAACCGGCCGTCCTTGATCACCATCGGCTTCTCGCTGACCGAGTCGACGCCCAGCTCACGCAGCGGCGGTGTGGCGGCGGCCTGACGTCCGCGACGTTTCGGTTCCGCGTAGATCTTCAGCGCCTCGTCGAGGGTCACCGTGAACATCTGGTCCTCGTTGGCGAGGGACCGCGAGTCCGTGCCCTTCTTCAGGTACGGGCCGTAGCGGCCGTTCTGCGCGGTGATCTCCTCCTTCGACTCCGGATCGACACCCACCACACGCGGCAGCGACAGCAGCTTGAGGGCGTCGTCGAGGGTCACCGTCGCCAGGTCCATGGACTTGAGCAGCGAGCCCGTCCGCGGCTTCGGGCCGGTGGCCTTCTTCGCCGCCTTCTTCGCGGGTGCCTTCTTGGCAGCAGCGGTCTTCGTCTTGGTCGTCCCGTCGGCCGATTCGTCGGGCACCGGCACCACGGCCGGCTCGGGCTCCGGTTCCGGCTCGGGCAGGATCTCGGTGACGTACGGGCCGAAGCGGCCCTCCTTCGCGACGATCTCGTGCCCGGTCAGCGGGTCGACGCCCAGCTTGCGACCCTCCTGCGGCGTCGAGAACAGCTTCTCCGCGTACTCCGGTGTCAACTCGTCCGGCGGAAGGTCGTCGGGCAGGTTGGCGCGCTGGGAGATGAGGTCGCCCTCGGGGTCGTCCGGGTTCTGGACCATCCGTTCGAGATACGGACCGAACCGTCCGACGCGGACGTGCACTTCCCGCCCCTCGGCGTCGTCGAAGAGCCGGATCGAGTTGACCTCGCGGGCGTCGATCTCTTCGAGGTTGACGCCGACCATCTTCTTCAGGCCGCCCTCACGGGCCACCGAACCCTCGGCTCCGTGATCGCCGCCGAAGTAGAAACTGCTGAGCCAGTTGCCTCGCTGTTCGCGACCACCGGCGATCGCGTCGAGGTCGTCTTCCATCCCGGCGGTGAAGTCGAAATCGACCAACCGTCCGAAGTGCATCTCGAGAAGGCCGATGACGGCGAACGCCACCCAGGACGGGACCAGCGCGCTGCCGCGCTTATAGACGTATCCGCGATCGAGGATGGTCTTGATGATCGACGAATACGTGGACGGGCGGCCGATGCCCAGCTCTTCGAGGGTCTTGATCAGGCTCGCCTCGGTGTACCGGGCGGGTGGGTTGGTGGTGTGGCCGTCGGGGTCGAGTTTGGTGGCGGTGACCGCCTGGCCCTCGACGAGCACCGGCAGACGGGACTCGGCGTCGTCGGACTGGCCGCCGGCCTCCTCGTCGACGCTCTCCACGTAGGCCTTCAGGAAGCCGGCGAACGTGATGGTGCGGCCCGACGACGAGAACGTGCACTCCTCGCCGGTGCCCGCGGTTCCGGTGATCCGCAGCGTCAGCGTCGTGCCCCGTGCGTCGGCCATCTGCGACGCGACGGTGCGCTGCCAGATCAGCTCGTACAGACGGAACTCGTCGGTGTCGAGGCGCGAATGCAGCTGACCGGGGGTCTGGAACACGTCGCCGGCGGGGCGGATCGCCTCGTGTGCCTCCTGCGCGTTCTTGACCTTGCGGGTGTACTGCCGCGGAGTGTCGTGCACATACTCGGCCCCGTACAACTCGGTGGCCTGCGCCCGGGCGGCAGCGATCGCCGACGACGACAGCGTCGTCGAGTCGGTACGCATGTAGGTGATGTAGCCGTTCTCGTACAGCCGCTGCGCGATGCGCATGGTCCGCTCGGACGTGAACCGCAGCTTGCGGCCCGCCTCCTGCTGCAGCGTCGACGTCATGAACGGTGCATAGGGCTTGCGGGTGTACGGCTTGCTCTCCGCGGAGGAGACGGTGAGATCGACACCCGCGAGGGACTCGGCCAGGCGCTGCGCCCGCGCCTCGTCCAGAACCGTGACGGTGCTCGTCTTCAGCTGTCCGTCCGAACCGAAGTCGCGGCCGGAGGCCACCCGGGACCCGTCGACGGTCACCAGACGCGCCCCGAAACTGCGGGGGCTGGCGTCCGCGCCGGCGTCGAGAGTGGCGGAGATGTCCCAGTAGGAGGCCGAGCGGAACGCCATCCGCTCGCGTTCGCGCTGCACGATGACGCGGGTCGCGACGGACTGCACGCGGCCTGCCGACAGCCGCGGCATGACCTTCTTCCACAGCACGGGGCTGACCTCGTAGCCGTACAGACGGTCGAGGATGCGGCGGGTCTCCTGCGCGTCGACCAGGTCGGTGTCGAGCTCGCGGGTGTCCTCGGCCGCCGCGCGGATGGCCGGCTCGGTGATCTCGTGGAAGACCATCCGGCGAACCGGGATCTTCGGCTTGAGCGTCTCGAGGAGGTGCCAGGCGATCGCTTCGCCCTCGCGGTCGGGGTCGGTGGCGAGGAAGAGTTCGTCGGCGTCCTTGAGGAGGCTCTTCAGCTCCGTGACCTTGGACTTCTTCTCCGGGCTGACCACGTAGAGAGGTTCGAAGTCCTGGTCGACGTTGACGCCGAGCCGCGCCCACGGCTCACCTTTGTACTTGGCCGGGACGTCGGCGGCTCCTCGCGGAAGGTCGCGGATGTGGCCGACCGACGCCTCGACGACATAGTTCTTTCCGAGGTACGGGGCGATCTTGCGGGCCTTGGTCGGCGACTCGACGATCACGAGGCGGCGAGGCTGGCCGGACGCTCCCGCCGCACCCTGTGCACTGCCGTTGTCCCCTTTAGCCACGTGAAGCCCGAGCCTTCCTGAAGTCGATCGCTGCCACTCGACAGTTGTGCAGACAAACCCTTTTATACCCGGTTCGCCTATTACTAGAGTGACATACCCGGAACCCATCCTCGCAGATCAGTACCGTCTACGCGGCCCTACACGTGGGGCCAACCGGTACGGTCGTCCACATTTCCGGGAGCCTCGCCGATGCTCTCGACGAGTCTGCCGAGCCTACGCCGACCCGAGATCCGGAGACCCGGACCGGACCCACGGGTGCCGATCAGCGTCGGCGCGATGCCCGACCGCATCAAGGCCTGGGCCAACGGCGCGTGGGTATCCGGGGCGTGCGGATCGAGTCCGAGGACGAACCGTTCGCCCTCCGCTTCACCCCTACCCGACGCCAGCGCCCACACCCTCAGCTGACGCCCCGACGGCACCCAGCCGGAGGGCACCGCCTTGACCGCTCCCCTCGTCCACTGGTCCGCGAGAGGCCGCAGGTCGACGACGGACGCGGTGCGGACCAGGGGACTACCTTCGTCGCTCCGCGTGATCTCGACCTCGAGTCCGGCCTGCGCGATCAGCTCCGCGATCGCCTCCGCCCGCCACTGCGCGTCGACCACGATGGAGATGCGCGCCCGCCCGCCGGACGTGACCACCTGGCCCGTCGCCGCGAGAAGACCACACAGATCGGTGATCGCCGGCGGCATCGCCTCCGCAGAGAAGAAGGAGAGCTGGCTCACTGAAGTACCCCCTTTTGCCACGGCACCGTTGCCGTGAAAACGACTCGTCCCCCACCGCCTCAGGCGATGGGGGACGAATCAGACGCGGCCACGAGGACCCCGCCTATCTGATTTACGTGTTCACGAACGTGAACGGCAGAATCAGACTGCGCGAACGCCGGTTGCCTGGGGACCCTTGGTGCCCTGGCCGACCTCGAACTCCACGCGCTGGTTCTCCTCGAGGGTGCGGAAGCCGCTGCCCTGGATCTCGGAGTAGTGAACGAAGACGTCAGCGGAGCCGTCTTCGGGTGCGATGAAGCCGAAGCCCTTTTCCGCGTTGAACCACTTCACAGTGCCCTGTGCCATGCTTTTCCTTCTCTTTCTAACCACCGGATTCGGCGGACAGCACATACAGTCCGCCGGGCCGGTTCCGACCGCTGTACTTCTAGATTTCCCCCTCAGGAAAAGCAGAGCACCGCGTTCGCAACATCGATCCTGCGAACGTTCACTCTTTCAAGCCTACGAACACAGAAGCTGCGACCAGTTGTAGTCAACCATGAACTCCGGGAACGCAACAGTCGAAATCCGAACAATTCACACAAAAAGTTGATCTTGTAGCGAACAGGCACGGAACTGGGCATTAGCGACGGCGTCGCGACACCCCGGGCGACAGGCCCGAAGGGGCACTCGTTATCATCAAATGCGCAGGTCGTGGCGGTGTGGAAGCTACTCGCCCGTCCCTACGACAGCCCGGAGACTTCAGTGAGCACACCGTTTTCACCCCGTGACGACAGTGGAAATACGGGCGAAACATACGGCCGAACACTGCTGAACCGAGTCCTCGAGGGTGTTCCCCGGGACGAAAAACCGCTCACTTTCGCCGCAGAAATGCCCGCCCGGACTTCCCAGCTGTCGGAATGGCCGGCCTGGGCGCACCCCAGCGTCGTCCGGGCCATGCAGGAGAACGGGATCGCCCGTCCCTGGACTCATCAGGCCGCTGCCGCCGACCTGGCGCATCACGGGACGAACGTCGTGGTGTCCACCGGCACCGCTTCGGGTAAATCCCTCGCCTACCAGCTTCCGGTACTCACCACTCTGGCAACGGATCCGCGGGCGACCGCGCTCTACCTCTCGCCGACCAAGGCGCTGGGAGCGGACCAGCTCCGGGCGGTGACGGCCCTCATCGACTCCGAGGTCCTGGACGCCGGGGACGACCTGCGCGGTGCGTGCCCGTGTGTGTTCGACGGCGACACCCCCCTCGAGGTGCGGCACTGGGCCCGGGAGAACTCGCGGTGGCTCTTCACGAACCCCGACATGCTGCACATCTCGCTTCTCCGGACCCATCAGCGATGGGCGCACTTCTTCCGCAATCTGGCGTACGTGGTGATCGACGAATGCCACTCCTACCGTGGCGTCTTCGGTTCGAACGTCGCGCTCGTGCTGCGGCGGCTGCGGCGCATCGCGGCGCGGTACGGCGCCGACCCCGTCTTCGTCCTCGCGTCCGCCACCACAGCCGACCCCGGGGCGGCGGCGTCGAGGCTGATCGGGGCGCCCTGCGCCGAGATCGTGGAAGACGGTTCGCCGCACGGTCCCCGGACCGTCGCACTGTGGGAACCCCCGCTCATGCGGGAGGTCACCGGGGAGAACGGGAGCCCCGTCAGGCGGCCCGCCGGCTCCGAGGCCGCCCGCATCATGGCCGATCTGATGGTCGAAGGCGCCCGCACGCTGACGTTCGTGCGCTCCCGCCGGGGCGCCGAGCTGACCGCGATGGCGACCAAACGCCTACTCGGGGAGATCGATCCCGAACTCGCGTCGCGCGTCGCGTCGTACCGGGCCGGTTACCTGGCCGAGGACCGGCGTGAACTCGAGACAGCCCTCGCCGACGGCACCCTGCTGGGGGCGGCGACGACGAATGCGCTGGAACTGGGCGTCGACATCGCCGGCCTCGACGCCGTCGTGGTCGCCGGGTTCCCCGGGACGGTGGCGTCGTTCTGGCAGCAGGGCGGCCGGTCCGGCCGGCGCGGCGAAGGCTCGCTCGTCGTGCTGGTCGCGCGCGACGACCCGCTCGACACGTACCTCGTCCATCATCCGTCCGCGCTGCTCGACAAGCCCGTCGAGGCCACCGTCACCGACCCGAGCAATCCGTACGTTCTCGGCCCGCAGTTGCTCTGCGCGGCAATGGAACTACCACTGTCCGACGCGGAGGCCGAAGCGTTCGGGGCGCTCGACGTGCTCGCGAAGCTGTCGGAGCAGGGCCTGATCCGACGGCGCGCACACGGCTGGTTCGTCACCGCCGGCACAAATCCTCATGGCGCAGTGGATATCCGGGGTGGAATCGGTACCCAGGTTGCGATTGTCGTGTCGGAATCCGGACGCATGCTCGGGACCGTCGACACCGGCCGCGCTCCCGCCACAGCGCACCCCGGTGCCGTCCACATCCATCAGGGCGAGTCGTACGTCGTCGACGAACTCGACCTCGACCAGGGCCTCGCCCTGGTCCACGCCGAGGACCCCGACTGGACGACGTCGGCCCGCGAAACCACCGAGATCACCGTCACCTCGGTGCTCGAGCAGAAGCAGTTCGGCGATGTCGAAGTCGCGCTCGTCGAGGTCGAGGTGACCCATCAGGTGATCGGGTACCTGCGGCGACTGTCGTCCGGCGAAATCCTCGATGCCGTCGAACTGGACATGCCGAAGCACACCCTCCCCACCCGCGCGGTGATGTACACGGTCACCCCGGAACTCCTGCTGCAGGCGGGTGTTCCGGCGGAACGCGTGCCCGGGGCACTCCACGCGGCGGAACATGCGGCGATCGGGCTCCTGCCGCTCGTCGCGGTGTGCGATCGAGGCGACATCGGCGGCGTCTCCACGGCGTTGCACGCCGACACCGGACTTCCCACCGTGTTCGTCTACGACGGTCACGCCGGTGGCGCCGGATTCGCCGACCGGGGGCACGCCGAACTCACCCGCTGGCTCGGCGCGACCCGCGAAGCGATCCGCTCGTGCGAATGCGCGTCCGGGTGCCCGTCCTGCGTGTACTCGCCGAAGTGCGGAAACGGCAACGATCCCCTGGACAAGGACGGGGCGATCCAGGTCCTCTCCGCGGTGCTGGACTCGCTCGGCTGAGATACCGCCTTCCGATCAGCGCAGATACAACCGCACCGTGTCGATCACATCGCGGAGCAGGTGAATCTCCTCGCCGGTCGGCGGCGCGGTGACCGTGAGATCGTCGGCGACCTTCAACTCCCAGCCGGTCTGCGCCCGCACGTCGTCGACGGTGACCCCCTCGTGCACGCTGACCAACTCGAGTTCGTCGAACGGGCCCTGCCGCGACAGCACGCCGAGGTTCGTGAACACCTTCGTCACCCCGCGGCCGCGAGGAGCGATCCCGTCACCCGCCGCCCGGGCCCGGACCGGGCTCGGCGACGTGCAGAAGTCGAGTTCCGCGGGGAAGGCGCTCGGATCGTGTCGCCGCATCACCACGAAGATCTCGCCGGCGTTGGGCATGATTTCCACGGCACCACCGGCACCGGGCAATCGGACCGTCGGCCTGTCCCAGTCGCCGATGATGCTGGTGTTGAGGCTGCCGTACCTGTCGATCTGGGCCGCACCGAGAAACCCGACGTCGACGTTGCCGCCCTGCAGCACGTACCCGAACAACGCCGACATCGACACCACCGACTCCGCACCCGACACGACCACCGAGTCTGCGATGCCCTCGGCCATCGCGCTGGGATGGGCGCCGCACACACCCGATTCGTAGATCAGTTCGACATCCGGGTTGCTGGTCCGCTTGGCCAGGTCGACGGCGAGCGTCGGCAGGCCGACGCCGGCGAAGACACGCCTCTTGCCTGCGAGTTCGCGGGCGGCAACGGACACGATGACCTCGGTCGCCGAGATCCCTCCGACTCGTGCTGTGGTCATTTTCTGCTCCCGTAGTCGACTGGTTCGGACAATCGAGGCGCGACGGCGAGGTCGTCCCAGTAGTCGCCGCCGAGTTTGTCCAGGTACTCCTCGTGATTCGCGGTGCCGTGCACCCATTCCTTCAGCCACGCCTGCAGGAGTCCCGAGTCCTTGCTGATAGCGGTCCAGCGCCGGTAGAACGCGCAGTCCCGGTCGTAGTAGCCCTGCACGTACGAGGGATGCGCCCCACGCGGACAGACGACGACGGCGTCGACGGCGTGGGAGGGGATCAACGTGCGGTTGGGGTCGGAGCGGACGACCTCGTCGTCGACGATCTCCTCGACGACCACGATCGCCTTCCTCGCGGCGTAGACCGCCTCCTGCTGGACCCCGGAGATCCCCCAGATCTGCACATTGCCGTGGCGGTCCGCGCGCTGCGCGTGAACGATGGTGACGTCCGGGTTCAGCGGCGGCACGACGTAGACGGTGCCCTCCCCGTAGGGGTCGTCGACCAGTCGAATTCGGGGATTGAGCCGCGGAAGGTCGCTTCCGGCGTAGGACCGTAGCGGAAAGAACGGCAGACCGGCGGCGCCCGCCTGATAGCGGCAGACCATTCCGTAGTGGCTGTACTCCTCGACCTCGAGCGGCACCGGATCGTGACGCTCGATGCGTCGTCGCAACTCGTGCAGGGACCCGGCCGAGCCGCTCGCGAAGAACGACGCCACGAGCTTGGTGACGCAGCCGGCGGCCACGAGTTGATCCGACACGATGTCCGGCGTCATCCGGCACAGCGTCAGGTTCTGGCGCTGCTGCCGGATGATCTCGTGCGCAGCCGCGAACGAGATGAGATGCGAGAAGCCCTCGAGGCACACGGTCATGCCGTCTTCGACGTACGTCTCGATGGCGTCCGCCATACTGACCACTTTGCTCATTGCCATGCCCTTCTCCGGACCGGCCGGGGGTCGCTTCGGGAACCTTCCCACCGGACTACCGCCGTCGCGCTCAATAGTGTTGACAGTTCTATTGCTCGAACTGCAATAGTTCTGGTGTGGAGATTTCTCAGATCACTGCCTTTCTCGCGGTCGCCGAGGAGTTGCACTTCGGCAGGGCCGCACAGCGCCTGCACTCGGCTCAGCCGCCGCTGAGCAGAACCATTCGGCAACTGGAGAAGCAGCTCGGGGCAACCCTGTTCGACCGGAACACGCGGAACGTCCGCCTCACCTCCGCCGGCGAGGCACTGCTCGGCCCGGCGCGCGAGGTCCTGGACGCCTGCCGGCTCGCGGAGATCGCCGTTGCCGCCGCCGGGCGCGGCCAGGTCGGCCGGGTGCGCATCGGCTTCTCCGGCGTCTCGTCCCATCTGCTCATCGGACGGTGGGCGAAACTCGTCCGGCACACTCATCCGGGAATCGAATTCGTTTTGAACAGTTCCGCTTTCGCGAGCGAGGCACTGAACAAACTCCTCGACGGAACCCTCGATATCGGCCTGGGCCGGTGGATCTTCACCCCACCCGGCATCGCGTCCCGCGTCATCCTCAACGAGGACTTCGTGGTGGCCATGACCGTCGACCACCCGCTCGCGGGCAGGGACGGCGTCCGGATCGAGGAGCTCGCGACCGAGCCCTGGGTGGCGCTGCCCGCCGATCCCGGATCCGCGCTGCGCGACTCCCTGCAGAGGGCCGCCCACGACGCCGGTTTCACGCCCCGGATCGTGCAGAGTGCGCCGGACTCGATGTCGTTGATGGCGTTGGTGTCCGCGGAGGTCGGCTGCGCGTTGACCGTCTCCTCCGTCGTCGAGAACGTCAACAACCCGGATGTCGTGTTCCTCCCGCTGATCGGAGGTCCCAGCACCCTGCAGTTGCGGATCGCGTGGCGTGCGGACGACGACAGCGCCGCGTTGCGGGAAGTCCTCAGGCTGTCCGAAGAGGCGTTGCCGACTCCGGAATGACTGCCCACTCCGGAATGACACCGCGCGGTCAGGAGTGGGCTGTCGCATGTGCCTGCCCTGCGCTCGGAGTGCCGTCCGCCTCGTCGTCTTCCTCGACGTCGAGTTGCAGTTCGTCGGCGTCGGATTGCTCCGCCGTCGACAACCGGCGCGCGTCGAATCCGGTCCGGTTCAATAGCAGGAGCGTGCAGACCAGCGACACGGCGGCGTAGCCGGCCGACACGAAGGCGACACCGACGATGTTGCCGGACGAGTTGAGCATCCACTGCGCCAGCACCGGTGTGCCGCCGCCGACGATCAGCGAACACAGCTGGTAGGCCGCCGACAAGCCGGTGTAGCGGATGTTGGCGGGGAAGGCACGCGCGAGCACACCGGCGATGGCGCCGTAGAACATCGAATGCGGAATGGTTGCGAGGCACATCATGACCACGGCGACGGCGAAGTTCTCGGTCCGGATCGCGAAGAACATCGCCGGCATCAGGACGAACTCGGGAATTACCATGATGCACATGGCTTTCCGCATATCGATCCGGGAGACCAGGACGGCGCCGAACGGCTGCACGATGAACTGCACCACGAGGGCGATCGCGATGGCACCGAGGAACGTGCCACGGTCGTAGCCGAGTTCGCTGGTGGCCCACGACAACGCAAAGGTGTTCTTGAAGTACGTCACCTGCGCCAGGGGCAGCGCGCCCGCACCGAGCAGGACGAGGACCCAATGCTTGCGCAACACCTCACCGATCGGCAGTGCGACGGTCTTCTTGCGCTTCAGCACGGTCTTCATGGCGTCCGACTCTTCGAGTTTGAGGCGGATGATCATGCCGACGATCACCAGGACCGCGGAGATCAGGAACGGGATTCGCCAGCCGTACAGCACGAATTCCGGGGTGGGCATCGCGGAGAGCAGGAAGAACGCCATCGTGGCCAGAAGGTTTCCGGCGGGCGACCCCTGCTGCGCGAACGCGGAGTACAGAATTCCCTTGCCCTTGGGTGCGTTCTCACTGGCGATCAGGACGGCCCCGCCCCACTCGCCACCCACGGCCACGCCCTGAACGACGCGGAGGAAGACCAGTGCGACAGGCGCCCACACCCCGATCTGTGCGTAGGAGGGCAGGAGGCCGATCCCGACCGTGGCGGTCCCCATCATCACGAGCGTGATGACGAGGGTGGTCTTCCGGCCGATCTTGTCGCCGAGGTGCCCGAAGACGATGCCACCGATCGGTCGGGCGAGGAACCCGGCCCACAGCGTGACGAACGCGAGCAGGGTGCCCATGCCTGCGGGCAGGGTGTCGGAGAAGAACACCTGACCGAAGACCAGGGCGGACGCGGTGCCGTAGATGTAGAAGTCGTACCACTCGATCGTGGTGCCGATGAACGAGGCGATGCCCGCTCTCCGTGCTTTCGTCTCGGCCTCGGTCCGCTGCGGTGGTGCCGTGGTCATGTAGTGCCCTCTCTCGCCAAGGGGAGTGGTGTGAATGGAAACCAGCTCGCTTCAGTGAGACTCGCATCACAGGATCCATGCCGTCCAATACTTCTCCGGCCGGGGATTATTACCGATCTGGTCATAATCCGGGAAACCCCGCGCACGCTGGAGCGATGGGCGTCACCAGTGCCGCCCCGCCGTCGACGTCACTCCGCGGGGCCCGCCCTCGCCACCGCCCGGGCGTCCCGGACCCCCGGCACGGACAGCAGCACCGGCGCGGTGACCGCGACCTCCACGTCCCAGTCGTCGACCTCACAGGACACGACCTCGGTGTGCATCCGCCCCGCGACCTCCCGCGCCGCGTCGCACGCCGCGGCGGTGCCGCGGTCCAGACCGACGGCCGCGGCGAGAGCGGCCAGATCCGCGGCCGACTGCGCCCGGTGCCGCACCGCCACCGCCGAACCGACGTGCACCAGCATCGCCGTGACCACCACCAAGGCCGCGAGCGCACAACACGCCAGCACCGTCGCGGCACCGCGGTCGTCGGAGATCCCCGCACTCACCGGCTTCCCCCACTCCACCCCGGCACCGTGGGTTCGAGAGCGGCCACCGCCTCCGCGGAGATGTTCACCAGCGGAAGAAGTGGGCTGTGTGCCCGCACGGTCGCGACGACGAACTCCCCCTCGGTCCGTACCGACACCTCGGCGCCGCCCGGGGCCACCCCCTCCGCCGCGGAGATCGCCGACTCGTGGTCTCCGCGGGCGGCGAGCCGGGCGGCCTCGCGCGCCGAATCGACACACCGGACGTGCAGCGTCACCGCGGTGATCGCGCCGACACACAGCACGACCACCGCGACGATCGACGCGATCGCAATCGCCGCCTCCACCGTGACGCCGCCTGCCTCCGACCGGCGCAGGTTCTCGGCGGACCTCATCACACCGCGGTGTTCAGCGCTTTGTCGATGATGTTGGTCAACGCCGTGACGATGCTGTCGCCGGTGACGACCGAATACAGGACGGCCCCGAACGCCGCGGCCGCGATGGTGCCGATGGCGTACTCGGCGGTCGACATGCCGTCCTCGTCCGTCGCGAGCAGCGCGAGGTGCGCCGTCAGTGCCCGCACTGCCGCCAGAGACCGGATTCCGTGTTTCATGGTGTTCCCCCTTCAGAGTGTCCGGCGCAGCGGTTCTGCGCCGGAAGTGTCTGCGTGTCACAGCAACCCGCCGTCCAGCACGCGCGAGGCGAGCCCCACGACGACCGGGATGATCCCGAGGCAGATGAACGCCGGCAGGAAGCACAACCCGAGCGGACCGCTGATGAGCACACCCGCTCGTTCGGCCGATGCCGCCGCCAGATGCTCGACCTGGGTTCGGCCGTCGGCGGCGAGTTCCGTCATCGAACCGGCGAGCGACGAACCCGATGCCGCCGACCGTCGCGCCATCCGAGCGAGCGATTCGGTGGCCGGGTCCGACGCCGCCGCCTCCCACGCGGTCGCCGCGTCGGCCCCCAGCGCGAGTAGGTCTGCGGCGCGGCGGAGCGATTCCGACAGCGGCGCCGGCGCGGACCGCGACACGGCCAGCGCCGCGGTCGCGACCGGCAACCCTGCGCGCAGGCACGCTGCCAGCAGGTCGAAGGCGGCGGCGGTCGCGAGCGGGTCCTCGCGGCGCGCGGGGTCGTCCGCCGTGGCCACCGCATCGCCCGGACCGCCGGTGTCGCCGCGCAGTCGCTGCACCGGTGATCTGGGTGCGGGGAGAACCAACACGGCGCAGGCGAGGAGAAGTACCGCGCCCCAGATCATCCCGTCACCCGCCCGGTGATCCGGTCGGTCCACAGCAGTCCCGCGCACACCAATCCCGCACCGAGCAGCAGCAGGATGCCGCCCACCCCGCCGCCGAACAGCACCGCCAGCGGGGACGCCCCCATCATCTGACCCAGACCGACACCCAGGAGCGGCAGCCCGGCCAGCACGGTCGCCGTCGCCCTCGCTCCGGCGAGGGACGCCTCGGTCCGCTGACGGAAGCGACTGCGCCCCAGGAGGTCCGTCCGCGCCGCCTCGAGCAGTTCCGCCAGCGCGAGACCGTGCGCGTCGGCCACCGCCCAGATGTCGGCGATCCGCCCCAACTCGGTGCCGACACGGGAGTCCGCGATCCGGAACCCGTCGGCGGCGGATCCCCCGAGCCGCGAGCGCGCCGAAGCGGCCCGGAACGCCGCCGACACACTGCCCACCGATTCGTCGGCCGCGGTCTGACATGCCGCGGCGGGATGCGCGCCCACCCGAAGTTCCGCCGTTACCACCTCGAGGCCCGCCAGCACGACGCGCAGATCGGCGTCCTTCGCCTTCGCCGACCGACGTCGCACCGACCTGAACCGCACTGTCGCACAGACGATCACCGACGCCAGAACCGCGCAGATCCCGCCGAGTTCGTACACGACCGGAGCGCAGACGACCGCCGCCGGAACCGCCCAGGGCAGACGCATCCGCCGCCCGGAACCTCCCCGCCCGGTCACCGCGAGCAAGCGCGGACGCGACCGCGCGGACGGCACCGCCAGTACCGCACACGCAAGCACCACCAGACCTGCGATCACGACGCCTCCCGAGGAGAAGCCGACCGTTCCCGCCGAGAACACCAGAGGCGGAGCCGGTCCACCGCCGGCCCCTCCCCCCTGTCGTGACTCCAGGCGGGAACGATCGTGACGCGTCCGTGCTCGTCGCGAGTGACGACACCGATCTGCGTCAACTGCCGCGCTCCACTCGACGACCGGTGGACGTGCAGGATCACCTGCACGGCCGCGGCCAGCTGACTGTGCAGCGCCGCGCGGTCCATTCCGCCCAGTGCCGCAAGCGCTTCGAGCCGGGCGGGCACCTCCTCTGGCGAGTTGGCGTGCACCGTCCCGGCGCCGCCGTCGTGCCCCGTGTTGAGCGCCGTCAGCAGGTCGACCACCTCCGCGCCGCGCACCTCGCCCACGACGATCCGATCGGGTCGCATACGGAGGGACTGACGGACGAGGTCCCGGACGGTCACCTCGCCCACGCCCTCGACGTTGGGTGCCCGGGCCACCAGCCTGACCACGTGCGGGTGCGTCGGCGCCAACTCTGCGGCGTCCTCCACGCACACGATCCGTTCCGCCGGGTCCACCGCACCCAGCAACGCGGCCAGCAGCGTGGTCTTCCCCGCCCCGGTGCCGCCGGTGACGAGGAAGGCGAGGCGTGCGTGCACGATCTTCACCAGCAGATCGTGGGCCGCCTCGGTCACGGCGCCGCCCGCGACGAGCGCACCCAGCCCCTGGGTGGCCGGGCGCAGCACCCGCAGCGACAGGCAGGTGCCGCCCTGAGCGACGGGCGCCAGTACGGCATGAAGCCGTACACCGAACGAGCCGTTTCCGACGTCCCGCAGCCTTCCGTCGACCCACGGCTGGGCGTCGTCGAGGCGGCGGCCGGCAGACAGCGCGAGTCGCTGGGCGAGTCGGCGCACGGCTGCTTCGTCCGTGAACCGGACCGCTGCGCGCTCGAGTCCGCGGCCGCGGTCCACCCACACCCGGTCCGGCGCCGTGACGAGCACGTCCGCGACACCAGGCTCCGTCAGCAGCGACTCGAGCGGGCCTGCGCCCGTGAGTTCGGTCATGAGCACCCGCAACGCACCGAGCAGGTCGGTGTCGCCGAGCACGCCGCCGGACTCGGTCCGGATGGCCGCGGCAACCGTCGCGGGTGTCGGCTCGCCGGACGTGTGCGCGAGGCGTTCGCGCACCCGGTCGAGGAGGTCGGGGGTGACGAGGGAACTCATGCCGCCCACTCCCGTGTGCGCGGTCTGCTGCCGACGGTGTCGAGGACCGCCTCGGCCGCGGCGCCCAGCGGGGAGCGCCGCCCCGGCCGCAGACCGCCGTGTTCAAGCATTCCGGTAAGCGCGCGCTCGGCGCGCATCGACGCGATCAGCGGCAGGTTGAGGACCTCCGCCACGTCTGCCCCGCGAAGCCCGCCAGGTGCCGGGCCACGGACCACGAGTCCCTGATTGGGATTCCGTTCGGTGATCCACTGCGACACCTTCCCCGCGGCGATGCAGGCCCGGACGGTCGCGGGCACGACGAGAACCACGAGGTCGGCGAGTTCGAGGACGGCCTCCGTGACCGGACCCGGGAACCGCGACACGTCGCACACGACCAGTTCGCCGGCGTGACGCCCGGCGTCGGTGACGGCGCGGACCGCGGCCGCCGTCGGTCCCGCGCCGTGCCCGGTCCTGCTGCAGGCGAGGACCCGCAGGTGCTCGCCTCGAGCGGGCAGCGCGTCCCGGAGCGCGCCCGAAGAGATCCGGCCGCCTTCGATCGACAGTCCCGACCACCGCAGTCCGGGCACGTCCTCGATGCCCAGCAGCACGTCGAGCCCGGATCCCCACGAGTCGGTGTCGAGCAGCAGTGTGAGCTGCGACCGCGCCGCCGCGGTGAGGGCGGTCGCCGCCGCCAGGGTGGAGGCGCCGGCTCCGCCGCACCCGCCGACCACGGCGACGACGGTTCCGTCCGCTTCGGGCCGCTGGGGTTGCTCGCCGAGAACGGCGACCAGGGCCGACTCGTCGTCGGGCACGGCCAGCACGTGTTCGGCACCGACCGCTGTCGCGATCCGCCACTCGTCGATGCCCGGCGGCCCGTCGCACAGCAGCACGACCCGCCGCCGGCGTGGAAGCCGGTTGCGGCACGCGGCGGCGGCACGCGCGTCGAGCACGACGATCGGCGCGCTGCCCCAGGCGTGCCGGGCGTCGGCGACGTCGGTCTCGTTCAGCGTCCGGTCGGCCGCTGCCGCCACGCGCCTGATGCTGTGCAGCAGCGCCGGATCGTCTACCAGAACCAGCACTTCGCCACCGTCATGTGCGTCCATGCAGCGAGCGTGCCCGCTGCCGGAGACCGCGGAAAGGTGCCCTTTGCGAATTGTGGACAACTTCGGGGCTGGGGATAAGAACTGGTACTACCGCACCAATTTCTAGAGAGCAGAGAGCGAAGGATGGCAGAGCGCCCACAAACAGAGGACGACCCTCGCCAGGGGGGGAGGAGGCGAGGGTCGTCAGTGTTCAGCCCCGGGGGGTCGGGCTGAACATCGTCCGGATCAAATCCGGACATCAGCAATACTACACCTCCCCAGATCAGTATTTGCAAGTTCAACTGTTCAAATGTTTTACGGTGTCGGAGATACCGAACGCCCCTGTTCCGGGCCGTTGCACGGAACGCGCACCCCGGGCCGAAGTCCGCATATCCTTGGAAATTGTGACCGCGAAGCCACAGAGAAGTGCCAAGACAGGTCGACACACCGAGACGGGTCGGGTTGCCGCATTCTTCGACCTCGACAAGACGATCATCGCGAAATCCAGCACCCTCGCGTTCAGCAGACCGTTCTTCGACCAGGGCCTGATCAATCGACGGTCCGTCCTCAAGAGCAGTTACGCGCAGTTCCTGTTCCTGCTGTCGGGCGCGGACCACGATCAGATGGAGCGGATGCGCGCCTACCTCACGAGCATGTGCGCGGGCTGGAACGTGGAGCAGGTCCGGTCCGTCGTCGCCGAGACCCTCCACGACATCGTCGACCCCCTGGTGTTCGCGGAGGCCGCCGACCTCATCGCGGACCACAAGCTGCGGGGTCACGACGTCATCGTCGTCTCGGCGTCGGGCGAGGAGGTGGTGACGCCGATCGCCGAAGCACTCGGGGCGACACGCAGCATGGCCACCCGCATGGCGGTCGCGGACGGGCTCTACACGGGCGAGGTGGAGTTCTACTGCTACGGCGAGGGCAAGGTCGAGGCGATGCGGCAACTGGCCGACGAATACCACTACGACCTGTCGGCATGCTACGCCTACTCCGACTCCGTGACCGACCTGCCGATGCTGACCGCGGTCGGCCACCCGACGGCCGTCAACCCGGACCGGGCGCTCCGGAAGGCCGCGGCCGGAAACGGTTGGCCCATATTGACTTTCTCGAATCCGGTCTCCCTCAGGGCGCGCCTCCAGGCGCCGTCCGCCACCACCCTGGCGACCACCGCCGCGGTGAGCGTCGGGGCCCTGGTGGCGGGCGCATTCACCTATGGAGTGTTGCGCCGCAAGCGCTGACCGCCGCAACCCGCGACACGGTCACAAACCTAATTTGATACTTGCTGTGAGGGGGGTCACGGGGTACAAAGGAGTTACGGAAGAACGGAAGGCCAAGGTCGACCCAGAAGAGAAGGATCGATCTCCCGACCAGGATTCCCAGCACGGGCACTAGGCACCCACGCGAAGCATAAGCCACTATAAGGGCAAAAGCGTTGTGGGCCTGCGAGACTCGAGTCTTCACCGGCAAGGACCCTGCACAGGTTGCAAGGACGACCCGACGATATTCGGACTCTCGCCGAGGCCACCCACACAACCCACCATTGCACGCTTGGTAACCGGTTGTCCGTGCTAACGGGCGGCGAAGTCGACACCAGTCGGCAGCGCCGCCCGTTTCACATGTCGGGAACATGTTGCAGTGCAACGGATTCGAGTTAACTTGCCGCCGCTTCCGCGATGGACGTGGCCTCACGGGCCCCGGCCTCCAGCGCACCGCAGCAGAGGACGACCCAGCTCCCGACCCCGTCCGGCTCGCCCGAGGCGAAGGCCGCTGCCCCGTTGCGGTACGCCTGCTGCCGGCGCAGCCAGCTGACCTCCGGAACCCCGAGATTGTGGGGATCGAGCCCGCTCGACACCGAGACCAGACGGGATGCGGCGCGCGCGACGATGCCGTCGCCCACCCCGAACGGCCTCAGCGTCAACAATTCCCCGTGCACCACAGCCGCCAGAACGGGCGCGGGTGCAGCGGTTCCTCCCGTCACGAGCTGAGCCAGACCGTCCAGCCGCTCCGCGACGCCGGACCCGGCTCGCGGCCTGCCGAGCAATTCCTGATCCTCCACGAGGTCGGCCGCGGCCAGCAGATGCAGCCGGGCAAGGGCCTGCAGGGGCGCCCGCTGCCACGTGGACTGCAGAAGCGTGAGGGCGTCACCGTCGAGAGCCTGCC
The DNA here is from genome assembly GCF_002300155.1 of Rhodococcus sp. ACS1. NCBI lineage: Bacteria > Bacillati > Actinomycetota > Actinomycetes > Mycobacteriales > Nocardiaceae > Rhodococcus > Rhodococcus sp. ACS1. Next base: position 420,363 of record NZ_NSDZ01000005.1, on the reverse strand, counting down.
CGACGCGCAGGGCACCCGACAGGATGGGGTCGCCGGCCTCGCCGGGGGCGGGCAGTTCGGTGCTGCCCCCGTCCAGCGACGCGGAGGCGCGGGCCGCCCGGACCGCCGCCTCGGCCGCCGTGGTCGGCCAGCCGCGCCGGTTGGTCTTGTGCCGGTGAACCGCGCCGAGCGCGTCGCGCGCACGGTCCGCGGCTTCGCGGACACCGGGAAGGTCGACGAGGGGCTGCAACGGGTCGCTCACGTACTGGAACGCTACCCGGCGCCGCCGCGGGTCAGGCGCCGAGCCGGATCGATCCGCCGGGAATCGCGTCCAGCAGCTTCCGCGTGTACTCCTCCTTCGGCGACGTGAAGACCTCGTCGGTGGTGGCTTTCTCCACGATCGCGCCGACAGACATGACGAGCACGTCGTCGGCGATCTGCCGCACCACCGCCAGGTCGTGGGTGATGAACAGGTACGTCAGCCCCAGCTCCGCCTGCAGGTCGTTCAGCAGCGTGAGGATCTGGTCCTGGACCAGCACGTCGAGCGCCGACACCGCCTCGTCGCACACCACCATCTCGGGCTGCAGCGCCAGCGCCCGGGCGATCGCCACCCGCTGCCGCTGGCCACCCGACAACTCGTTCGGGAACCTCCGCATGACAGAAGCCGGCAACGCCACCTTGTCCAGCAGGTCGCGTACCCGCGCTTCCCGCTCCGCCTTCGTCCCCACCTTGTGGGTGCGCAGGGGCTCCTCGACGGTGCGGAAGATCGAGTACATCGGGTCGAGCGTGCCGTACGGGTTCTGGAAGATCGGCTGCACCCGCCGGCGGAACGCGAGCGTCTCCCTGCGGTCCAGCGTCGCGACGTCCTTGCCGTCGAACACCACATTCCCCGCCGTCGGAGCGAGCAGTCCCAGCACCATCTGCGCGACCGTCGACTTGCCCGACCCCGACTCGCCGACGATGGCCGTGGTCGTCCCACGCCGGACCGCGAACGAGACGTCGTCGACGGCGGTGAAGTCGGTGGACTTCCGTAGCCCGTGGCGGATCTTGAACACCTTGGTCAGCCCGGTGGCCACGACCACGTCGTCGGTGGCCTTGCCGAATTCGACGCCGATCTGCCCGTGCTCCTCGGCCTCGCCCACCACCTCGAGCGCGTGCTCCCGGATGTCCGCCCGGGCCAGCGAAGAACTCCGCCGTTGCGACGCCAGCGACGGCGCCGCGGCCACCAGTTTCCGGGTGTACGGGTGACGCGGCCGCTGCAGGATCTCCAGTGCGGGCCCCGCCTCGACCACCCGTCCCTTGCTCATCACGATCAGGTGCTCCGCCCGCTCGGCCGCCAGACCGAGGTCGTGGGTGATGAGCAGGACCGCGGTGCCGAGTTCGTCGGTGAGACCGTCGAGGTGGTCGAGGATCTGACGTTGGACCGTCACGTCGAGGGCGGACGTGGGCTCGTCCGCGATCAGCAGTTGCGGGCGGGCCGACAGCCCGATGGCGATGAGCGCGCGCTGGCGCATGCCCCCGGAGAACTCGTGCGGATACTGGCCCAGCCGGTTCTCGGCGTCGGCGAGGCCCGCCTCCTCGAGGAGTTCGGCGGCCCGCGCCTTCGCGGCCTTGCCCTTCGCGATCCCGTTGGCTTCCAACGCCTCCTCGATCTGGAACCCGACCTTCCACACCGGGTTGAGGTTGGACATCGGGTCCTGCGGGACGAGGCCGATCTTCTTCCCGCGCAGTGCGACGAACTCCCGCTCGGGCGCCTCCGCGAGGTCCTGCCCCTCGAACAGGATCCGGCCGCCGGTCACCTTTCCCGTTCCGGGCAGCAGGTTGATGATCGCGTGGGCGGTGGTGGATTTGCCCGAACCGGACTCACCGACGATAGCCACCGTCTGCCCCGGATACACCGTGAGGCTGGCCCCACGCACCGCGGGCACGAGCCCGGAATGGGACTGGAACGACACCTCCAGGTCCCGGATCTCGAGCAGCGGCACCTCGTCGGCCGAATTCTGCGGTCCGGCCGGATCGTTCGCGGTCATCGCGCTCACCTCTTCCGGGCCTTGGGGTCGAGCGCGTCCCGGAGAGCGTCGCCCATCATGATGAAGCCGAGGACCGTGATCGCCAGGGCGGTCGCCGGGTAGAACAGGATCGGCGAACCCTGGCGCAGGGTGACCTGGGCGGTGCTGATGTCTCCGCCCCACGAGATCTCGGTGGACGGCAGCCCGATGCCGAGGAAGGACAGCGTCGCCTCGGCCACGATGTAGATGCCGAGGGAGATGGTCGCGATCACGATGATCGGAGCGAGGGAGTTCGGCAGCACGTGCCGGATCAGGGTGCGCACGTTCGAGACGCCGAGCGCCCGCGACGCCATCACGTAGTCGTTGCCCTTCGCCGAGATCACCGCGCCCCGAGCGATTCTCGCCATCTGCGGCCACCCGAACAGGGCGAGGACGACGATCAGCGTCCAGATGGTGCGGTTGGTGAACAGCTGCATCAGGACGATCGCCGCGAGGATGAGCGGGATGCCGAAGAAGATGTCGGCGACCCGGGACAGCAGCGAGTCCACCGCGCCGCCGTAGAACCCGGCGACCGAACCGAACACCACGCCCACCACGAGCACGATCGACGTGACGCCGACACCCACCAGCACCGACGCCCGCGCCCCGTGGATCGTGCGGGAGTAGATGTCGCAGCCCTGCTTGTCGAATCCGAACCAGTGCCCCGCCGACGGCCCCTGCATGCTGAACGCGAGATCGCAGAACCGCGGGTCGGTGCTGGTGAACACGTCCGGAAACGCCGCCACGGCGATCACCACGACGATGATCACCGATGCGACCAGGAACAGCGGGCGCTTACGCAGATCGCGCCATGCATCCGACCGCATGCTCGTCGGCGGCTGGTCGATGTGGACGGCGTCGGTCTCCCCGGGCGCCGCCACTTCCTCGGGCGCCACGAAATGCGCCTGACGGGTCTTCCGGTCGCCCGTTCCGGCGGACTCGTTCTCCACTTTCTCAGACATAACGAATCCTCGGGTCGAGCGCGGCGTACAGGAGGTCGACGATCAGGTTGGCGAGCAGATAGATGACGATCAGCACCGTCACGAAGGACACCACCGTGGGCGCCTCACCGCGGGTGACCGCCTGATAGATCGTGCCGCCGACACCGTTGATGTTGAAGATGCCCTCCGTGACGATCGCGCCGCCCATCAGGGTGGCGAGATCGGCGCCGAGGAAGGTGACCACCGGGATCAGCGAGTTCCGCAGCACGTGCACCTGCACCACCCGGCGCCGCGAAAGACCCTTGGCGGTCGCGGTCCTCACGTAGTCGGCGGTGAGGTTCTCGGCGACCGACGTCCGCGTGAGCCGGAGCACGTACGCGAACGACACCGACCCGAGGACAAAGGCGGGCAGCAGAAGATTCTTGAAGCTGGTGTTGCCCCCGACCGTCGGCGGCACCAGCCCCCACTTCACGCCGATGAAGAACTGGGCGAGGAAACCGATGACGAAGATCGGGATCGCGATGATCACCAGGCTGACGAGGAGGACGGTGCTGTCGAAGATGCCGCCCTTGCGGAGCCCGGCGAACAGGCCGAAGCCGATCCCGAAGATCCCCTCGATCGCGAGTGCCATCAGAGACAACTTGATGGTGATCGGAAAGGCCTGCGCCAGAACCTCGCTGACCGGGCGACCGGAGAAGGACGTACCGAAGTCGAGCGTGAAGATGCCTTTCAGATACAGGAAATACTGCATCAGGAACGGTTGGTCGAGGTGGTACCGGGCGCGGAGCTGCGCCGCCACCGCGGGGCTGAGGGCCTTGTCGCCCGCCAATGCCGCGATCGGGTCTCCGGGCAGCAAGAAAACCATCGCGTAGATCAGGAACGTGGCCCCGATGAACACGGGAATCATCTGGAGCAAACGGCGACCGACGTACCAGAGCATCGGATCACCTCCTATTCGTCGGGGGCCGTGACGTCAGGAATCCGGAGCCTCGGCCCGTATTCCCGAACGGGGCCGCGAACTGACAGCTCGCGGCCCCACCCGTCGGAGAAAACTCCCGTGCGTCAGTTCTTCTCGATGTCCGAGTACATCGGGATGCCCTTCCAGTCGATGACCACGTTCGACACGTTCTCGGACCAGCCGCTCGCCGCGTTGCGGTACCACGTCGGGACCGCGGGCAGGTCGTGCAGGAGAACCTCCTGCGCCTGGTTCAGCAGGTCCTGCGCCTTTCCGGGATCGACCTCACCCGCGGAGGCTCGCAGCAGCCGGTCGAACTCGGGGTTCGAATAGTCGCCGTCGTTGGAGCTGCCGCCGGTCTGGTAGTTCTGCGCGAGGAAGCCGTACTGCTGCGGGTAGTCGCCCTGCCACCCCGAACGGAACGCGCTGGGGATGGTCCGGTTGGTGGCCTCCGTGCGGATCTGCGCGAACGTCGGATACTCCTTGCCCTTCGCGTCGATTCCGAGGGTGTTGCGGATGTTGTTGGCGGTGGCGTCGACCCATTCCTTGTGGCCGCCGTCGCCGTTGTACGCGATCTCGAAACTGCCCGACCACGGGGCGATGGCGTCGGCCTGGGCCCACAGCCTCTTCGCCGCCTCCGGGTCGTACTTCAGGTTGCTGTTGCCGACGAGCGAATCCGACCAGCCCTCGATGGCGGGGCTGGTGAAGTCGAGCGCGGGGGTGCGGGTGTTGTTGTAGATCTGCTGGGTGATCTGGTCTCGGTTGATCGCCATCGAGATGGCCTGCCGGCGCAGCGTGCCCTCCTCACCACTGAAATGCGGTAGACGGCCCGGGATGGTGAACGTCTCGATGGTCGCGGACGGCTGGTTCACGGTGCGACCCGGCAGGTCGGTCTCGAACGTGGTGACGGCACTCGGCGGCACCTGGTCGAGGACGTCGACATTGCCCGCGAGCAGATCCGTGTATGCCGTGTCGAGGCTGTTGTACATGACGAAGTCGACGCCGGCGTTCTTCGGCTTACGGTTGCCGTTGTAGTCGGGGTTCACGACGGTGTCGATTCGCACGTTGTGCTGCCACGCCCCGGGACCCGACATCATGTATGGCCCGTTGCCGATGGGATTCTCGCCGAACGCGGCCATGTCCTGGTACGCCACCGCGGGCAGCGGGTAATACGCGGCGAAACCGAGACGGTCCGGGAAGGCGGACTCGGGTTGCTTCAGTTCGATCGTGAACGTCGAATCGTCGACCACCTTCAGTCCCGACATGGTCTGCGCCGTGGGGTTCTCGGGAGCCACCTCGTCGTAGCCCTGGATCGGGTCGAAGAAGGACGCCTGGAGCTGCGCGTTCGTCGACAGCGCGCCGTAGTTCCAGGCGTCGACGAACGAGGCCGCGGTGACCGGCGTGCCGTCCGTGAACGTCCAGCCGTCCTTCAGCTTCACGGTGAAGTTCTTGCCGTCGGTCGTCTCGATGGACTCGGCGACCTCGTTGTTCACTCCACCGTCGGAGTCGTAGGAGACGAGCCCCGCGAACAGCGCATCGACGACGCGGCCACCCTGATTCTCGCTGGTATTGGTGGGAATCAACGGATTCTGCGGTTCACCTGCCCAGGCGTTGACGATTCCGCTGCCACCCCCGCCCGTCGAGTCACCGGACGAGCAGGCGGACAGCATCCCTGCTGCCAGGCCAACCGCCAGAACGGCGGTTGCCACACGTGTGATGCGCAAGACGATCCTCCCAGATCTGCATGGTTCCGGGCAGCCGTGCCGGGCGCAGCCCGAACGATGGGATGACGATAAGTCAACGTTTCAATCTGTGTGGCCACGACGGGTGAAACTCGCGGAATCGGCATCCGATCGAAACATCGTCGGCGCTGGGGTCGCCACTCGTCGTCCGCGCTTGCCGTCCGTCGCGCCCATTCGACCGATCGTCGCAGAATATGGGCATGCAACCTTGTGCAACGGTGCGCTCGGGAGCCCTTGTGACTACCCTCACACGTGCTAGAAGTGCCGAATTCGAGACTGGAAAGAAGGCCGGCCCACAATGACCAGTGCAGCACAGGCGAGCGGAGCGACGGGGAATGCCGCACAGGCGAGCGGAGCGACGGATCAGTCGGACCACTCGGATGCCGTCCCGCAGGTATATCCGCCGAGCCCCGAGTTCACCGCCGCGGCCAACGCCGGCCCCGAACTGCAGGCTGCCGCAGACGAGGACCGACTCGCATTCTGGGCGACACAGGCCGAGCGCCTGCACTGGCACACGCCCTTCACCGAGGTACTCGACTTCTCCGACGCACCCGTCGCGAAATGGTTCGTCGGCGGCGAGTTGAATGTCGCCTTCAACTGCGTCGACCGCCACGTTCTCGCCGGCAACGGCGACCGCGTCGCCATCCACTTCGAAGGCGAACCGGGCGACACCCGCGACCTCACCTACAACGACCTGCTCACCGAAGTCAGCAAGGCCGCCAACACCTTCACCGACCTCGGACTCGTCGCCGGCGACCGCGTCGCGATCTACATGCCGATGATCCCCGAGGCCATCGTCACCATGCTCGCCTGCGCCCGCCTCGGCCTGACCCACTCCGTGGTCTTCGCCGGCTTCTCCGCCAGCGCCCTGCGCTCCCGCATCGACGACGCCGAAGCCAAACTCGTCGTCACCGTCGACGGACAGTGGCGCCGCGGCCAGGCCGCACCCCTCAAACCCGCCGTCGACGAAGCCGTCGACGGCGCGGAATCCGTCGAGCACGTCCTCGTCGTCAAGCGCACCGGCATCGACGTCGAGGTCACCGAGGGCCGGGACCTGTGGTGGCACGAGACCGTCGACAAGGCGTCCGGCACCCATCAGGCGACCCCGTTCGACTCCGAACACCCGCTGTTCATCCTCTACACCTCCGGCACCACCGGAAAACCCAAGGGCATCATCCACACCTCCGGCGGCTACCTCACCCAGGCCTCCTACACCCACCACAACGTCTTCGACCACAAGGCCGGCCAGGACGTGTACTGGTGCACCGCCGACATCGGCTGGGTCACCGGCCACAGCTACATCGTCTACGGGCCCCTGTCCAACGGCGTCACCCAGGTGGTCTACGAGGGCACCCCGAACTCCCCCGACGAGCACCGCCACTTCCAGATCATCGAAAAATACGGTGTCAGCATCTACTACACCGCACCCACCCTGGTCCGCACATTCATGAAGTGGGGCCGCGACATCCCCGACGCCCACGACCTGTCCAGCATCCGGCTCCTCGGCTCGGTGGGCGAACCCATCAACCCCGAGGCCTGGAAATGGTTCCGCGAGGTGATCGGCGGCAACCAGGCCCCGATCGTCGACACCTGGTGGCAGACCGAGACCGGCGCCATCATGATCTCCCCGCTGCCCGGGATCACCGCCACCAAACCCGGCTCCGCGATGGCACCGCTGCCCGGCATCTCCGCGAAGATCGTCGACGACGACGCGAACGAACTCGGCGCCGGCGGCTCCGGCTACCTCGTCCTCGACAAGCCGTGGCCGGCGATGCTCCGCGGCATCTGGGGCGACATGGACCGCTACCGCGACACCTACTGGTCCCGCTACCCCGAGCAGGGCTGGTACTTCGCCGGTGACGGTGCCAAGTACGACGAGGACGGCGCCCTGTGGGTGCTCGGCCGCGTCGACGACGTCATGAACGTCTCCGGACACCGCATCTCCACCTCCGAGGTCGAATCCGCCCTCGTCGGACACCACGGCGTCGCCGAGGCCGCCGTCGTCGGCGCCGCCGACGAGACCACCGGCCAGGGCATCGTCGCGTTCGTCATCCTCCGCGAAGGTGTGGAGAACACCGGCGACACCCTCATCGCCGAACTCAAGGCCGAAGTGTCCCGGGAGATCAGCCCGATCGCCAAGCCCCGCCAGATCACGATCGTCCCCGAACTCCCCAAGACGAGGTCGGGCAAGATCATGCGACGCCTGCTCAAGGACATCGCCGAAGGCCGCGACCTCGGCGACACCTCCACCCTCGTCGACCCCAAGGTCTTCGACGCGATCCGCGGCAAGTAGGGCGCTCCGCGCCCCGTGAGTGGTTGACGAGTCTCTGCACTCCTCAACCACTCACGGGCGGCGAAGCCTCCACAGCGTCTGCTCCTCGCCGATTCCCTTCAGCCCGGTGGTGAAGACGTCGCACCGGTAGCCGGACGTCGCGAGCAGCGGCGCCACCTCCGGGTCGTCGTGAACGGCCCGGGACAGGACGATGTCGCCGCCCGCGGCACAGCCCTGCACCCGGGCCGCCAGGTTGACCGTCGCACCGAAGTAGTCGGTGCGGCCGGCGTTGTCGATCATCACGGCGGGCCCCTGGTGCAACCCGACTTTCAACGACACCGAGTCGTCGTCGCCGAGGTGCCGGCGGCGGAAGTCGTCCCAGCCCGCCTGCATCGACGCCGCCGCAGACCAGCCCTCCCGCGCGTCGGCGAACGTCGCCATGACCGCGTCACCCATCTGCTTCACGACGCTGCCGTTCTCGCGGACCACCGCGTCACGCAGGTAGCGGAAATGGCTCTGCACGAACGCAAACGCCCGGACGTCGCCGATGCGCTCGTACAGGGCGGTCGAACCGCTCAGATCCGTGAACAGCACCGCCAGGTTCGCGATCCCGATCTCGTCGCCCGGCGCCACCCCCTGATCCGGGAACAGGTCCTGGAAACCGTCGAGCGACGTCACGAGCGCGCCGGTCGCCGCAGCGTCCTTCCACCGCTCCCGCTCGACCGCCACAAGCGCCTCACCGGGAAGCCGGTTCGCGACCTCCAGCAGGCAGGCACCGTCGGTGCCGGGCGCATCACGCACTCGGAGTTCACCGGGCCCGCAGTCGACCCGAAGCGTGCCGCCGGCCGGACCGACCTCCCAGGCCACCGGGGCGCCCACCTGGTAGCACCGGATGCGCAGCCACCCGGGGTCGAGTTCGAGTCGCTCGCAGCGCCGCTCCCCCGGCTCGAGCCGCAACTGAGCCACCGCCGACGGTGAATTCGCCGGACCACCGATGCAGTACCGGGCCCGCTCCGCCCGGCGGACGGCCGGGTTGACGTCGAAGCGGATCTCCACCGACCGCGCGAGGTCCGTGTCGAACGCGATGTCGCACGTGTCGCAGTGGACGCGGCTCGGCAACTGTCGAATGTGGGCGGCGTCCTCGCGCGCGGTCCGGCAGACCGGGCACAGCACGCTCCAGCTCAGGTCCAGCAGACCACAGTCCGCGGCGTGGAGGAAGACGTACAGCAGCTGTATCCTGTCGGCACCCCAGCGGTCCGCAAGCTCGAACGGGCGCATGCCCGTCACCTCCAGGTCGGACGCGGTCCGCAAGTGGGACTCCAAGCGCCCGATCAGGTTCGGGGCGTCGTGCGATCGCGACAGCTGCGCCGTGCGGAGTTCCAGCCTGCCTGCGTCGAGTTGCTCCGGCGGCGGCAGGGCGGGGACGGCATGCGCGCGCGGGTCGCGGACGTGTCGTTCCAGCGCGTGCGCGAGCGCCACCGTCTTCCTTATTCCCGTGCGCGCCAGCAGCGTTCGCGCGGCGATCGTCCCGAACCGGGTGCGCGGGACGATCCGGGCGAACACCTCGACCTCGGTGGCGTCGGCGGCCGGGTGGAGCCGGACACCCGTGGACACCTCCACGAGCGGACCGCGGGAGAAACGTCGAAGGACCTGATAGAAGCGGCCCTCGACCCACTCGAACGGGAACTCCTCGTACCGCACCCGCCGCCCGTACGAACGCGTCTCCGCGGAATAGTGCCCCTTGCGCCGGCGGTCCAGCATCGGAGCGAAGCGCACCGGCGACAGATCGATGTTGCGATTGAGCCGATCGGTATCGGCGAGGAACGACCACAGATCCTGCTTCGGCAGCCGGATCCGGGCCGTCCTGGACAGCAGCACGGCTTTCGCCATGCAAGAACTATAGGCGCTCCGCGCCTGTGCGCCTTTCTGGTTGCTCCTGCTACCAGAAAGGCGCACGGGGACTACACCCCTACGTCGTCGAGGGACTCGTTCTTCGTCTCCTTCATCACCAGCAGCGCGATGAACGTGAGCGCGGCGGCGATCAGCAGGTAGATGCCCACCCAGCCGACGCCGTACGACGTGGCGAGCCAGGTGGCGATGAACGGTGCGACGGCGGCGCCCAGGATGCTGGCGGTGTTGTAGGCGATCCCCGAACCCGTGTAGCGCACGTTGGTCGGGAACAGCTCCGGCAGAACGGCGCTCATCGGCCCGAAGGTCATTCCCATCAACAACATTCCGATTGCCAGGAACACGAGCATGCGGGCGTTGCCCATGCCGTCCTGGTTCAGCATGACACCGAACGTGAGGCCGAACAGCATGATGAACCCGGTGATCGTGAGCAGCGTGATGCGGCGCCCGAAGCGGTCGGCCAGCCACCCCGACACGGGGACGGCGGCCGCGAAGAACAGGACCGCGACCAGTTGCAGCACCAGGAAGTCGGTGTAATGGAACCCGGCTCCCGTGCCGCCCTGCGCGGGGGTCTTGCCGGTGCCGTAACTCAGCACCCAGGTGGTCATGATGTAGAAGAGCGTGTAGGTGGCGAGCATGACGAACGTGCCGATGATCAACTGACGCCAGCTGGTCTTGAACACCTCGGCGATCGGGGTCTTCACCTTCTCGCCGCGCGCGACGGCGCGGGCGAACACGGGCGTCTCCTCCAGCTTGAGCCGCACGTACAGACCGATCATCACCATGATCGCGCTGAGCAGGAACGGGATCCGCCAACCCCAGGTGAGGAACGCGCCGTCCAGGTCGGGGCTGCTGTTGTCGTGGTCCAGGAACAGCGTGATGATCAGGAACAGACCGTTGGCGAGGAAGAAGCCGATCGGCGCGCCCAGCTGCGGCCACATGGCCGCCCACGCGCGCTTGCCCTTCTGGGCGGTCTCGGTCGCGAGCAGTGCCGCGCCACTCCACTCACCGCCCAGTCCCAGACCCTGGCAGAAGCGCATCAACGCCAGCAGCGCGGGCGCGACGATGCCGATCTGATGGTAGGTCGGCAGCAGACCGATCACGAACGTCGCGAGGCCCATGGTGAGGAGTGAGCCGACGAGCGTCGTCTTGCGTCCGATGCGGTCGCCGAAGTGGCCGAACAGGATCGAACCGAGCGGCCGGGCGACGAAGGCGAGACCGAACGTGGCGAGGGACGCCAGCAGGGCGGTGGTGCCGTTTCCCTTGGGGAAGAACAGATGCGGGAACACGGACACGGCCGCGGTCGCATAGATGTAGAAGTCGTAGAACTCGATGGACGTTCCCACCATGCTCGCAACGACGATCCGGCTTCTGGGTACGCCGGCGACGGTGGCCCCGCCGTCCGGTTCTGGCTTCGACGTATCGACGGCACTGCTCACTCGACTTACTCCTGCACGATGCTATTTCAACTATTGGGACGACAGTCCATTCCTTAGGAATTGAACACCTCGTGTCTTTCGCTTGGCAAATTGGATAAGCTCTCCTCGGTGCGCCGGGAAGTCTGGTCGGCAGAGCATTTGCCGTACCCCGACCACATCGAAAGCGAGCGACCCCGGTGACCCAGCCCCTCCGCTCCGAACTCTCCCGCTACCTCCGCACCGAGACGGTCGGCGGTTCGATCCTGCTCGCCGCCGCCGCGGTCGCCCTCCTGTGGGCGAACTCCCCCGTCTCGGATTCCTACTTCGCGTTGCGCGACTGGACGATCGGCCCGGAGGCGCTCCACCTGAACCTGACGGTCGGGACGTGGGCGCAGGACGGGCTGCTGGCGGTCTTCTTCTTCGTCGCCGGCCTGGAACTGAAACGAGAACTGGTGGTGGGCGAACTCGCCGACCGCAAACGTGCGCTGCTCCCGATCATCGCGGCCTGCGGCGGGGTGGTGGTGCCCGCGATCATCGCCGCGACGATCGGCGCCGGAACACCCGGCATGGACCGCGGCTGGGCCATCCCCGTCGCCACCGACATCGCGTTCGCACTGGGTGTGCTGGCGCTGACCGGGTCCCGCATCCCGGCGAGCGCCCGCGTGTTCCTGCTCAGCCTGGCCGTCGTCGACGACCTTCTCGCGATCGTGCTCATCGCCGTCCTGTTCACCAGTTCGATCGCCCTGCTGTGGCTGCTGGGCGCCGCCGTGTGCCTGGTCGTCTACGCGGTCGCCCAGCACCGGCGCATCACCACCCCACTGCTCTACGTTCCGCTCGCACTGTTCGCCTGGTACTGCATGCACCAAGCCGGAATCCACGCCACGCTGGCCGGCGTCGCTCTCGGCCTCCTCACCCGGGTGCGGCGCGACCCCGGCGAACGCGAATCCCCCGCGTCCCGCCTCGAGCACCGCATCCAGCCGTTGTCGGCGGGCTTCTGTGTCCCGGTGTTCGCCCTGTTCGCGTCCGGGGTCGCCCTCAGCAGCGAGCTCCTCGGGCAGCTGTTCACCGACCCCATCTCGCAGTCCGTGATCGCCGGGCTCCTCGTCGGCAAGACCGTCGGCATCTTCGGCGTCTCCTGGCTCGCGATCCGCCTGGGTATCGCGAAGAAACCGCGTGCACTGGGGTTCCGGGACATGTTTGCCCTCTCAGTGCTCGGTGCGATCGGGTTCACCGTTAGCCTTCTCGTAGCGGATCTCGCGCTTGCGGGAATCGGTGACGGCAGCGCGGCCGAAATAGCTAAGGTCGCGGTGCTCGTGACATCGTTGACAGCGTCGCTGATCGGATCAGCGTTACTGTGGCGACGCGGTCGGGCCCATGCGGCCCGGCAGGATGACTCGGACGTGCAAGAGCTACCTGGAGGGGTCGACAAGTGAGCATCACTCACGGCAAGGGAGACAGCCCGCGTTATACGGGAGACGGGGTGCCGAACACGGTGTCGTCGATCCCGCTCACGGACGTGGACGCTCAGACACCCGGCGAGGCGAGCCTCGGCACGCTGGTCAAGCATGCGACCGCGCAGGTGTCCACCCTCGTCCGCGCCGAGGTCGAGCTCGCGAAGGCCGAGGTCACCGGTGAGGTCAAGAAGGGCCTGCAGGGCAGCCTGTTCTTCATCCTCGCGTTCACCGTGCTGCTGTTCAGCTCGTTCTTCTTCTTCTTCTTCCTCGCCGAACTCCTCGACGTGTGGATCGCCCGCTGGCTGGCGTTCCTGATCGTCTTCCTGATCATGCTCGTGGTGACGGCGATCCTCGCGCTGCTCGGTTATCTGCGGGTACGCAAACTCCGCGCACCCGAGAAGACCATCGACTCCCTGAGGCAGGCCAAGACGGTGCTGCCCACGTCGTACTCGGATGCGGAGGCCCATCTCGCATCGCCCACCGGACGTCACGCGCGGTAACTCGCTCCTGTGGCACCACCCGATCCGTCCACCGTCCGTTTCGACGGCCCCTGGATTCATCGCGACATCCATGCCAACGGAATCCGATTCCACACCGTCGAGGTCGGCGCATCCGCACCGGATGCGCCGCTCGTCATCCTGCTGCACGGGTTCGCGGACTTCTGGTGGTCGTGGCGCCACCAGCTGACCGCGCTGTCCGAGCAGGGGTACCGGGCCGTCGCCGTCGACCTCCGCGGCTACGGCGATTCCGACAAACCGCCGCGCGGCTACGACGGGTGGACGCTGGCCGGCGACATCGCCGGCCTGATCCGGGCGATGGGCTATGGCGAGGCAACACTGGTCGGGCACGCCGACGGCGGCCTGGTCTGCTGGGCCACGGCGGTCCTCCATGCTCGTCTCGTCCGGTCGATTGCACTGGTCAGCTCGCCGCATCCACTCGCGCTCAAGCAGGCCGTCCTCCACGACCGCTACCAGCGCAAAGCTTTGCTGCCCTCGTTCGTCTCCTGCCAGGTGCCGTGGCGTCCCGAACGTCGCCTCACCCGGGACAACGGGTCGGAGGTCGAGCGGTTGATCCGCGAACGCTCCGGCCCCGGCTGGACCGAGAATCCGGAATTCGACGTCGTCGTGTCACGGATGCGGTCGGCGATCCAGATTCCCGGCACCGCGCACTGCACCCTGGAGTACCAGCGGTGGGCGTTCCGCAGTCAGTTCCGGCCGGACGGCAGCCGGTTCATGGCGTCGATGGATCAGACGCTGCGGATCCCCGTCCTGCACCTGCACGGCGACCTCGACCCGTACGTGCTCGCGGACACCGTGCGCCGCAGCCACCGCTTCGCACCCACCCAGCAGATGCAGACCGTGCCCGGGGTCGGCCACTACGCGCACTGGGAAGCCCCGGAACGCGTCAACGCCGCCCTGCTCGACCTCGTCGCGCCCCGCACGGCCTGACCGTCAGAGGATGCACGCCCCGGTGTCCACGGCGACCGACGCCCCGGACGCCGCCTGCAACTGACGCGACACCTCGGCGGCGGTGAGCACGAACCCGGTGTCGCTGTTGTCGACGGCGGCGCCGAAGACCACCCCGAGCACCCGGCCGTCGCTGTCGACGAGCGGTCCGCCGGAGTTGCCCTGCCGGATGGAACCGCGGACCGTGTACACCTCACGCTGGACGGTGCCCGCCCGGTAGATGTCGGGACCGCTGAGGTCCAGGATCTCCCGGACCCGCGCGGCGCTGGCCGTGTACGGGCCGCCGCCCGGGTAGCCGAGCACCAGCGCGTTGTCGCCGGTCTGCGCCGGTTCGGGCGCGAAGTTCAGGACGGGAGCGTCCAGTCCGGGCACCTCGAGGACCGCGACGTCGGCGGACGGGTCGAACAGCACGACCTCGGCGTCCATCGGCCCGTTCGCGGTGTCGACGACGATCCCGGCCGTTCCCGCGACCACGTGCGCGTTGGTCATCACCCGGTCGGGTGCCACGACGAACCCGGATCCCTCCAGCGCGCGCTGGCAGCTCGGGGCAACACCCCGGATCCTCAGCACGCTCGACTGCAGCGAGGACGCGACGGGGCTCTCCAGGACGCTGGCGTCCGGCGGGTCGACGGTCGTGATGGGGGTGCGCCCGAACGGCCCGATGACGTCGGGAAGCCCGGACGTGTCGAGCAGCGCGGTGAACTCGGTGGGCAGTTGCCGCATCCAGGCGGGCGCGATGTTGTCGACCGTCTCGAGGACGGTCGACCCGCGCACCGCCGCCGCCAGCTGAGGCTGGGACGAGGACGTGAGCGGGATCGCCAGCAGCCACGCCGCGACGAACACCGCGACCGCCTGTACGCAGGCGCCGATCACGCTGTCGACGGACCGCGCGACCGGACTGTGCATGCTTCCCCGCGCGGCTCGGCCGAGGACCATGCCCGCGACTTCGCCGACGATGACCAGCACCACGATGAGGGCGATGCCGACCAGCACGCGACCGCGGCCCTCGTCCACGTGCACCAGCACGTGGGGGGCGATCAGGATGCCCGCGACCGCGCCCAGCACCACGCCGATGAAGGCGAGTACCGACGCCACGGCGCCCTGACGCCAGCCCGACGTCGCGGCGACGAAGGCGATCAGCACGATCGCCAGGTCGATCCAGTGCGAGCCCGTCATCGCTCGGCCGCCGGCCGGCCGTGACCGTGGGTCAGGTGGTCGTCGTCCAGGTCGTTGTCGAGTTCGGCGAGGACGGTGTCGAGGTCGCGGATGTCGTGGCGGTCCCACTCCTGTTCCCAACCGGAGACCGCGAACAGGGCGGCCAGGATGCCGGCGGTGAAACCCCACACGAGCATGCCGTCGACGGCGAACGCGGGCCCCTGGTATCCGGCCGGGTGGCGCACCTGGAACCGGTTCCGCGGATCGATCAGGGTGTGCACGGGAACCCGGGCGACGCGTTCGGCCTCCGCGGGATCGACCACGCCGACCGCGCTGGGCTTCTCCCAGTACGCGAGGACGGGAGTGACGTCGAAGCCGGACGGCGGGATGAAGATCTCCTCGAGCACGGCGAGTGGGCGGACACCGGACGGGTCGAGTCCCGTTTCCTCCTGGGCCTCCCGCAACGCGGTGGCGATGGGTCCCTCGTCTCCGGGATCGCTGGCACCGCCCGGGAATGCCACCTGACCACTGTGCTGACGCATCGTGGACGCACGCTGGGTGAGCAGGACGTCGGCGCCGGCGGGCAGGCCGCCCGACATCAACGGGTCCGCCTCGACGGGACCGCCGAACAACACGAGCACCGCCGCCTCACGGGTGATCGCACCACGGGGTGCGCGCCGATCGAGGACGGGGTTGATCCTGTGCGGGTCGGCCGGCGTGCGGTGCACGACCCGGCGCAGCCAGGGCGGAACGGCGACGCCGTCCACGGAAGACGTCATGCCGCCACCCCCAGGTTCTGTTCGACGGCGTCCGCGATCTCGTCGACACTGCGGAACGGCTGCGGCAGGACCTTCGCCACCGTGCCGTCGGGCCGGATCAGCACCGAGACCGGGAGGACGGGAGGGGCCCCGACCGCGACGCGGACGCGACCGTCGCCGTCCTGCACACCGGGCAGGGTGACGGAGTAATCGATGAGCCGCGACAGCGCGCTGGACTCGTTGGGATCGGTGTGCACCGTAAGCACGGTAACCGCGTCGCCCGCACGATCCGAAAACTGCTGCATATAGGGCAGCTCCTCGGCGCAGGGGCCACACCAGTACGCCCACAGGTTCAGCAGCGCCGGTTTACCACCGAGCGCGGCCGCCAGATCCACCTGACTGCCGTCGCCCACGCATTCCAGTGTGATGCCGGACAGCACCGGATCCGCCGAAGGCCCGGACGCGGCCGCCGGGGCGGGGCACGGAGCCAGGCCCGCCTGCGTCCTCAGTGCCGCGAGCGCGTCGGGATCGGCGCTCACCGACGTCGGGGTGCTGCCGCCCGCACCGAACCGGTCCTCGTACGAGGGCGTCTCCGCGTCGTCGCCCCGCGGCCAGATCGCGACGACGAGAGCCACCACGACCACGAGGGCGGCCAGACTCCACCGCGCTGCACTAGACACTCGTATCTACCCTCACCTGCCGGCCAGACGCAGCAGATGCTCTGTCTCCGGTCCACGAACAAGTCCGGCGGCGACGTCGGGGTCGATCGGGCCGAGCCCGTACGACGGACAGTCGCCAGCGAGCACACACACCCCGCAGGCGGGCTTGCGGGCGTGGCAGACGCGTCTGCCGTGGAAGATCACCCGATGCGAGAGCAGCGTCCACTCCTTGCGCTCGATCAGGGCGCCGATGGCGTGCTCGACCTTGACCGGGTCTTCCTCCTCGGTCCACTTCCACCGCCGCACGAGCCGCCCGAAGTGGGTGTCGACCGTGATTCCCGGCACATCGAACGCGTTGCCGAGGATCACGTTGGCCGTCTTCCGGCCGATCCCGGGCAGCGTCACGAGATCCTTCAGATTGCCGGGGACCTCACCGTCGAAACGCTCGAGCAGCGCCTGCCCGAGCCCGATCAGAGAGTTCGTCTTGTTTCGGTAGAAACCCGTGGACCGGATGTACTCCTCGAGTTCGGTCCGTTCGGCCTCCGCGTACGCCTTCGCATCGGGGTAGCGGGCGAACAGCGCCGGCGTCACCATGTTCACCCGCACGTCAGTGCACTGCGCGGACAGGATCGTCGCGACGGCGAGGTCCAGGGGTGTGGTGAAGTCGAGTTCGCAATAGACGTGAGGGAAGGCCTCGGCGAGCCTGCGGTTCATCCGCCGGGCGCGCCGGACGAGTCCGAGTCGGGTTTCTTCCTGCTTCGCGGCCCGCGAACGGGTGCGTCCACGCACTTCGGAGCCGTCGCTGGGGGTCGCATGCACGGGATCAACTCTACGGATACCCGACCGATCCGAATTGCTGCTGTGTCGCTTCTGAGACATTTGCAGTGTTTACTTCCCGGTATGCAAGGTCTCGCTGTGGTCCTCTTCCCAGTGCTGCTGATGCTGTTTGCGCTGGCAATGGAGCGGGTGGAGTTCAGACTCCGCCGGCTCACGGTTCGTCAGCAAGAGGTGGAAGAGTTCCTCGACCAGGCAAGTCACGACGAAGTGGCCACCCTGGCCCACGAAGGTTTCCCCCACGCATTGGCACGCTTCCATCGACGTCGCAAGGGGCGGTCGGGCTTCGAATCCGACGACGCCGACATCACCGGAGTGGGCTCGCGGCGCGCCAGCTGACCCCTGGAAACCCCCGCAAAGACGCACCACCGGACGCATCATCCGGTTAACTTTTGCGACTTCCGTGGCATCGGTCACTCAGACCGAGCCGTCTCAACGTAGACTTCAGAGCCGTACCTGTTGCACAGCGACACGCCGCGGATCACCGGGGCATCGTCGACATGCAGCAAATCGCGCACAATATGCATACAGACGAACAATATTCCCAAGGAGCGCACGTGGACGACGTCCTGGCAAGAGCCGGCATCTTCCAAGGAGTCGAGCCCTCAGCGGTAGCGGCGCTGACCAAGCAGCTGCAGCCTGTCGACTTCCCCCGCGGACATGTCATCTTCAACGAAGGTGAGCCCGGTGACCGCCTGTACATCATCGTTTCCGGCAAGGTGAAGATCGGCCGCCGCTCGCCGGACGGCCGTGAGAACCTGCTGACGATCATGGGCCCGTCCGACATGTTCGGTGAGCTGTCCATCTTCGACCCGGGTCCGCGTACGTCCACCGCGACCACGGTCACCGAGGTCCGCGCGGTCAGCATGGACCGCGAAGCGCTCAAGGCGTGGATCGACCACCGCCCCGAGATCGCCGAACAGCTGCTGCGGGTCCTCGCGCGCCGTCTGCGTCGTACCAACAACAACCTGGCCGACCTCATCTTCACGGACGTCCCCGGTCGTGTCGCCAAGGCGCTGCTGCAGCTCGCACAGCGGTTCGGCACCCAGGAGGCGGGCTCACTGCGCGTCACCCACGACCTCACGCAGGAAGAGATCGCCCAGCTCGTCGGCGCTTCCCGCGAGACCGTCAACAAGGCGCTCGCCGACTTCGCGCACCGCGGATGGCTGCGCCTCGAAGGCAAGAGTGTGCTGATCTCCGACTCCGAGCGCCTGGCACGTCGCGCACGGTAGTCCCCGCATCCACGACTTCGGCCACCCCCTCACAGCGAGGGGGTGGCCGAAGTCGTTATGCGGTCAGTCGAGGCTGCGCAGATAGGCGAGCTGCACGTTGACGGACTTCTCCGCCACCGGCCACAACTTCGGGTCGACGTCGGAGTAGACGTGCTCGACCACCTCGCGGACCGTGGGGGTGCCCCCGAGCGCACCGAGCGCGGCCCGCACCTGGTCGAGCCGCTCCTCGCGATGATCGAGGTACTGCTGCGCCACGACGTTCAGTTCGGGCAGTTCGGGTCCGTGGCCGGGCATCACCCGGTGTCCGGTGCCGAGGTCCAGCAGCCGGCGCAGCGACGACAGGTAGTCGGCGAGGTCGCCGTCCGAGTCGTCGAGCACCGTGGTGCCGCGGCCGAGGATCGTATCGCCGGTGAGGACGGTGCCCTCACCTTCCACGGTGAAGGACACCGAGTCCTTCGTGTGCCCGGGCGTGGCGATCACCGTGACGGTGAGCCCGGCGACGTCGATGGTCTCGCCGTCCACGAGGGGTTCGCCGCCGCCGCGAAGGAACTCGGGGTCCACCGAGCGCACGGGCGCGCCGGTGAGTTCGAAGAACCGCTGCACTCCCCCGGTGTGGTCGAAGTGACGGTGAGTGATCAGCGTCAATGCGACCGGTCCGAGTGCCGCGACGCGGGCGAGGTGCTCCTCGTCGGCGTCGCCCGGGTCGACCACCACGCACTCGTCCCGGCCCGGCGCGCGCAGAATCCACGTGTTGGTTCCGTCGAGCGTCATCATGCCGGGATTGTTTTCGAGCACGACCGAGACGATCGGGGTGACCTCCCGCACCTGGGCGTAGGCCGGATGGGCAAGCGTCATGGCTCTACGACTCCGGCTGGACTTCGGCGATGAGCTCCACCTCGACGGGGGCGCCGAGCGGCAGTTCCGCGACACCGACGGCCGAGCGTGCGTGGGCCCCGGCGTCGCCGAACACCTCGCCGAGGAACTCGGAGGCACCGTTCACGACGCCGGGCTGACCGGTGAATCCCTCGGCGGAGGCGACGAACCCGACGACCTTGACGATCCGCACCACCGAGTCGATGCCGACGAGGGCGTCGACCGCCGCCAGCGCGTTGAGTGCACACGCCCGGGCCGCGGCCTTGGCGTCCTCGTCCGACACACCGGCGCCGAGCTTGCCCGCGATCGTCAGCTTGCCCTCGACGATCGGCAGCTGCCCGGACGTGTAGACGTAATTGCCGGTGCGCACGGCGGGCACGTAGGCGGCCACCGGCGGAACGACGGACGGCAGCGTGATGCCGAGTTCACTCAGGCGAGCGGACCAGTTCCGAGTCTCTGCCACGGCCCTCAGCCCTTCGGACGCTTCAGGTACGCGACGTGCTGCTCACCGGTGGGTCCGGGCAGCACCGTCACCAGTTCCCAGCCGTCGGTGCCCCACTGATCGAGGATCTGCTTGGTCGCATGTGTGAGCAGCGGAACGGTGGCGTACTCCCAGGAAGTCAATTCACTCATGCCGGTGAGCCTATCCCCCGCACATCCCGGCTCCCAGACTTATAGGCTCGACCCCGTGGTTGCATCCCCAGACCAGCTCACCCCGACGTGGCCCGAGAAGGCCGCGCGGGCCCGGCTGCACTTCGTCTCCGGAAAGGGCGGCACCGGAAAGTCCACGGTGGCCGCCGCGTTGGCGCTCGCCCTGGCCGAGGGTGGGCGCCGCGTGCTACTGGTGGAAGTCGAGGGCAGGCAGGGGATCGCTCAGCTCTTCGACGTGCCCCCGCTGCCGCCGCAGGAGACGAAGGTCGCGGCCGCCGAGGGTGGCGGAGAGGTCATGGCACTGGCCATCGACATCGAGACCGCGTTCCTCGAATACCTCGAGATGTTCTACAACCTCGGGTTCGCGGGCCGCGCTATGCGCAAGTTCGGCGCCATCGAGTTCGCCACCACCATCGCACCGGGTCTCCGGGACGTGCTGCTGACCGGCAAGATCAAGGAATGTGTGGTGCGCTCCGACAAGTCGGGTAAACGGGTGTACGACGCCGTCGTCGTCGACGCCCCGCCGACCGGGCGGATCGGCAACTTCCTCGACGTGACGAAGGCGATGGCCGACCTCGCGAAGGGCGGGCCGGTGCGCTCGCAGAGCGAGGGCGTGGTGCGCCTGCTGCATTCCGACGAGACCGTCGTCCACCTCGTGACGCTGCTCGAGGCGCTGCCGGTGCAGGAGACCACCGACGCCGCAGAGGAACTGGCCCGCGCCGACCTGCGGCTGGGCACCGTCGTCGTCAACCGCACCAGCCCGCAGTTCCTGCCCGCCGACACCCTCGCCGACGTCGCGAAGGGCCGCATCGACGCCGAGGCCGTCCGGGCCGGACTGCAGAAGACCGGGATCACCCTGGACGAAGAGAATTTCGCCGGGTTGCTCACCGAGACGATCGAACACGCGTCCGTCCTCGAAGCGCAGGAGGAGAGCGCCGGACAGCTCAGCGAAGTGGACGGGGCGCGGCTGCACCTGCCGTCCCTCGCCGACGGTGTGGACCTGGGCGGGCTGTACGAGCTCGCGGAATATCTGACGGAACAGGGTGTCCGATGACCCAGACAACTGAACACGAGCGTCGCCGCACCGCCTCCGCACTCGACGTCGCGGGGATTCTGGAGAACAGGGCAACGCGGATCGTCGTCTGCTGCGGAGCCGGCGGCGTCGGCAAGACCACCACGGCGGCGTCGCTGGCACTGCGCGCGGCGGAGCAGGGACGCAAGGTGGTCGTGCTGACCATCGACCCGGCACGCCGGCTCGCGCAGGCTCTCGGCGTCGCGGAACTCGACAACACGCCGCAGCCCGTGCAGCTCGGACCGGACGCGACGGGCGAACTGCACGCCATGATGCTCAACATGCGCCGCACGTTCGACGAGATGGTGATCGAGCACTCCACGCCGGAGAAGGCGGAGCAGATTCTCGCGAACCCCTTCTATCAGACCGTCGCCAGCTCGTTCTCGGGAACGCAGGAATACATGGCGATGGAGAAGCTGGGGCAACTCGCCTCCAGCGACGAGTGGGATCTGGTGATCGTCGACACGCCACCGTCGCGCAACGCCCTGGACTTCCTCGACGCACCCCAGCGTCTGGGCGCGTTTCTCGACGGCCGCATGATCCGGTTGCTCACCGCGCCCGGCCGCGGCCTCACCCGGCTCGTCACCGGCGCGATGGGCCTGGCGCTGCGCGGTGTGTCCACCATCGTCGGCAGTCAGATGCTGTCGGACGCCTCGAGTTTCGTCCAGTCACTGGACTCGATGTTCGGCGGCTTCCGGGAAAGGGCAACGCGCACTTACGAATTGCTCCGGCAGCCGGGAACGAAATTTCTGGTGATCGCCGCAGCGGAACCGGATGCGCTGCGTGAGGCGGCTTTCTTCGTCGACCGGCTCGCAGGCGACGAGATGCCGCTCGCGGGCCTCGTCCTGAATCGGACGCACCCCACTCTCAGTTCCCTGTCGGCCGATCACGCGGTCACTGCCGCCGACCAACTCGGGGACCAAGACCCCCTCACCGCCGCTGTGCTGCGAATCCACGCCCATCGGGCGGTGATCGCCAAGCGTGAGGTCCAACTACTGAGCCGGTTCACGGCGGCCCACCCTCGGGTGCCGATCGTCGGCGTGCCCTCGCTGCCGTTCGAGGTGTCGGACCTCGAGGCCTTGAGAGCGGTAGGCGACCAGCTCACCCGGACGAGCTGATCAGCTCGCTACCGGAGAACCGGTCACCCGCCTGTGTCCTGCCTGACTGCGAATCCGATCCCGAATCTCAGACAGCGGACTGGTGCTGCCGCTGAGCTTCGAAGAAATCGGACCATGAGTCCACCTCGGGGTGCTGCTTGAGCAACGCCCGGCGTTGACGTTCCGTCATGCCACCCCACACGCCGAACTCGACACGGTTGTCGAGTGCATCGGCTCCGCACTGCATCAATACCGGGCAATGCCGGCAAATGGTTGCGGCCTTGCGCTGTGCTGCGCCGCGTACAAAGAGTTGATCGGGATCGACTTCCCGGCAACGGGCCTGGGTGACCCAGGCGATTCGCGCTTCTGCTTGCTCGACGTCCAGACGGCTGGTTGGGGTGGTCATGTGCATTCGTTTCCCCTCTTCGAGTCTGCGCAAACCCAGCGCGTAGCACGCCGAGGCTGCACCACATAAGCGATGGGGTGTTATCTCCATCACACTGTTCCAACAATTTAGGTAAAGAAACCGCCACGCGCAAGACGGTGAACATGCTTTTTTGGTACGCCCGTCCATACCCCGTGCTCAGGGCATTTTCCTGGCCGAATTCTGCGCCCAACCAGCGCACCCTCAGACCCCACGTAGTCTGTAGATCGTGTCGATTGCAAAAACAGTGGGGAAGCTCGCAGGATCCTCCGCCTTGGCAGGAGTGCTCCTCGCCGGCGTGATGTTTCCGCTCGCCGGAGGCTTCGGTTACGCCTCCAACAGGGCGGCTGACACCGTCGACAACGTCTCCGCCGAACTGGTCGAAGGAACGGTTCCCGCAGTCTCGACGATGGTCGACTCCGCGGGCAATCCCATCGCGTGGCTGTACGACCAGCGCCGCTTCGAAGTGCCCAGCGACAAGATCTCCAACGAGATGAAGCTCGCCATCGTCTCCGTCGAGGACCGCCGGTTCCCGGAGCACAAGGGCGTCGACTGGCAGGGCACGATGCGCGCCTTCCTGACCAACACCACCAGCGGCGAGGTGCAGCAGGGCGCGTCGACACTCGACCAGCAGTACGTGAAGAACTACCAACTGCTCGTCGTCGCCAAAACCGACGCCGAACGCCGGGCCGCGATCGAGACGACGCCCGCCCGCAAGATCCGCGAGATCCGGATGGCGCTGACGCTCGACAAGGAACTCACCAAGGACGAGATCCTCACCCGCTACCTCAACCTGGTGCCGTTCGGCAACGCCTCGTTCGGCATCCAGGACGCCGCCCAGACGTACTTCGGCATCGACGCGTCCGAACTGAACACCCAGCAGTCCGCGATGCTCGCGGGCATGGTGCAGTCCAGTTCGGCGCTGAACCCGTACACGAACCCCGAGGGCGTCCTCGAACGCCGCAACGTGGTTCTCGACACGATGATCTCGAGCATCCCCGAGCGCGCCGCCGAACTGCGGGAGCTCAAGGAGACGCCCCTCGGCGTGCTGCCCGAACCCAACCGGCTGCCCCGCGGGTGCATCGCCGCCGGCGACCGCGGCTTCTTCTGCGACTACGCCCTGCAGTACCTGGCGAACGCCGGCATCAGCCGGGAGCAGATCGACAAGGGCGGCTACCTGATCAAGACGACGCTCGACCCCGCGGTGCAGGCGTCCACCAAGGCTGCGCTCACCGCGAAGGCCAGCCCCGGACTCGACGGCATCGCCAACGTCATGAACGTGGTCCAGCCCGGCCAGGATTCACACCGCATCCTCGCGATGGGCAGTAGCCGCACCTACGGTCTCGACGCGAACGCCAACGAAACCGTGCAGGCCCAGCCGTACTCGCTGGCCGGTCACGGCGCCGGGTCGATCTTCAAGATCTTCACGACCGCCGCCGCCATGGAGAAGGGCCTCGGCACCAACGCCGTCCTGGACGTCCCCGGACGGTTCGAGGCCCGCGGCATGGGTAGCGGTGGTGCCCGCGGATGCCCGGCGGCCACGTACTGCGTCGAGAACGCAGGCAAGTACCCGGCGTCGCTGTCGGTGACGGACGCGCTCGCACAGTCGCCCAACACGGCGTTCGTCAAGCTCATCCAGGCCACCGGCGTCGCCCCCACCGTCGACATGGCGGTGCGGCTGGGGCTGCGGTCGTACGCCGACCCCGGCACCTCCGGATTCGACGACCGCAGCATGGCGGATTTCCAGAAGGATCAGAATCTGGGTTCGTTCACCCTCGGACCCACCTGGGTCAATCCGCTGGAACTGTCGAATGTCGCGGCAACGCTCGCGTCGCACGGCAAGTGGTGCCCGCCCACCCCCATCGATTCGGTCTTCGACCGTGAAGGCAAGCCCGTCTCGGTCACGCAGCAGGCCTGCGAGCAGGTTGTCGAGCCCGGCCTCGCGGACACCCTCGCCAACGCCATGAGCAAGGACGACAAGGCAGGCGGCACGTCGGCCGGGGCCGCGGGCAGCGCCGGCTGGACCCTCCCGATGGCGGGTAAGACCGGAACCACCGAGTCCCACATGTCATCGGGCTTCCTCGGGTTCACCAACAACTTCGCCGCCGCCGTCTACGTGTTCGGCGACTCGCCGACACCGGGCGAGATCTGCTCGGGCCCGCTACGGCCCTGTGGCGACGGAAATCTCTACGGCGGTAACGAGCCCGCCCAGACGTGGTTCGCTGCGATGAATCCCGTCGCCAACAACTTCGGGCCGACGACGCTGCCGCCGATCGATCAGAAGTACGCGCGGGGTTCGCAGAACGGTCAGGTTCCGGACGTCACCGGCCTGAGCCAGTCGGCCGCGACGTCCCGCCTGCAGGGAGCCGGATTCACCGTGAACGCGATCACCACCGCGTCACAGGTCGCCAAGGGGACGGTCACGAGCTCGGCGCCGTCCGGTTCGGCGATTCCGGGGTCGACGATCACGATCTACGTCAGCGACGGATCGGTGAAGGCCGCTCCCCCGCAGGCCCCGGCTCAGGGAATCCCCGTTCCGCCCATCCAGCTGCCCGGCCTGCCGCCGATCCAGCTGCCGCCCATACCCCGGTGACCCGCAGGTGAGTGGGAAAGTGTGTAGGCGCACGCTTTCCCACTCACGCGCGGGTCAGAGGCGGGACTTCACCGCGTGCGAGAGCCGCGAACCGTCCGCCTTGCCGCCCGCAAGCGCGCCGGCGGCCTTCATGACCTGACCCATCTGACGCATGCCGGGACGCTCACCGATCTCCTCGGCCACCTGGGCGATGGCGGTGTCCACGACGTCGACGAGTTCGGCGTCGGTCAGCGGCGTCGGCAGGTACTCGTCGATGATCTGCGCCTCGGCCCGCTCCTGCGCTGCCAGCTCACCCCGACCGTTCTCGGTGTAGATCTCGGCGGACTCGCCGCGCTTCTTCGACTCCTTCGCGAGGACCTTCAGCACCTCGTCGTCGGTGAGTTCGCGGGCTTCCTTGCCGGAAACCTCTTCGGTCTGCACGGCGGCCATCAGCATGCGGATCGTGGCGGTGCGCAGCGAATCCTTGGCCTTCATGGCGGCCGTCATGTCGGAGCGCAGTCTTGCTTTCAGTGAATCTGGCATGGGCGAAACGCTACGCGCCCCGATTTGTCCACTGCATCTCGATTGCGCTCATCAGTATCCTGGAAGAGTGTCTGACGAGTTCCGCACCAACCTGACCCGCGCCGCCCTGGGTACGGCGGGTGCCGCCGCCCTCGGCATCGGCTACGCCTCGCTCATCGAGCGCAATGCGTTCGCGCTGCGTGAGGTCACGATGCCGGTGCTCGAACCCGGGTCGTCGACGCTCCGTGTGCTGCACATCAGCGACCTGCACATGATGCCCGGACAGCGGCTGAAACAGAACTGGCTGCGGGAACTCGACAACCTCGACCCCGACCTCGTCGTGAACACCGGCGACAACCTGTCGCACCAGCGGGCGGTGCCCGCCGTGGTCCAGGCGCTGGGGAATCTGCTCGCCCGCCCCGGACTGTTCGTGTTCGGCAGCAACGACTACTTCGCGCCGAAACCGAAGAACCCGTTCGAGTACTTCCGCAAGGATCGCAAGCGCATCCTCGGCGAGCCGCTGCCGTGGGGCGACCTGCGGGCCGCGTTCACCGAACGCGGCTGGTTCGACGTCACGCACGTGCGCCGCGACCTCGAGGTGTCGGGGGTCCGGATCGCGTCGGCCGGGGTCGACGATCCGCACCTCCAGCGCGACCGGTACGACACCATCGCCGGTCCGCCCAATCCGCTGGCCGATCTCCGGCTGGGCATCACCCACTCGCCCGAGCCGCGGGTTCTCGATCGGTTCGCGGACGACGGGTACGACCTGGTGCTGGCCGGCCACACGCACGGCGGTCAGCTGTGCCTGCCGTTCTACGGCGCACTCGTCACCAACTGCGACATCGACCGCTCACGGGTGAAGGGGCCGTCCAAGTGGGGGGCGCACACCCAACTGCACGTGTCCGCCGGGATCGGGACGTCGCCGTGGGCGCCGGCCCGCTTCTGCTGCCGCCCCGAGGCGACGCTCCTGACGTTGGTCCCGGCTCAGCGCGGCGGCTCGGACTCCGACACCGCGCGGGCTCGCGCCGAGTCGTCGGAGAGCACCGTTTTACGCAATTGACCAGGGGATTTAATGGTGACTGGTTGGGTAATGTAAGCTAGCCGAGGTTCAACACGGGGTGTGGCGCAGCTTGGTAGCGCGCTTCGTTCGGGACGAAGAGGTCGTGGGTTCAAATCCCGCCACCCCGACAGTGTGAGACACCGAGAAGAGGCCTCGACCGGTTCGCCGGTCGAGGCCTCTTCTGCGTGGTGGGGACGTTTTCCGGTTGCCCGGACCCCGCGGCCACCGCTCCGAAACCTCAGGCTAGCCTCACCTCATGTCATCGAGGCTCTACGTACGCGCCGGGCTGGTCGCCCTGGCCAGCGTCTTTCTCGCCGCCTGCGGCACCACCGACACCGGTTCGACCGCCGGCAACACCGACGTCGCCACCGGCGGCCGCCAGTTCGCCACGGCGGACGCCGAGACCGCCAAACTCGGCACCGATGCCGAACCCGGCGTCTTCCCCCGGACCATCACCCACGCGCTCGGGGAAACCGTCATCGAGAAGAAGCCCGAGCGGGTGATCGTCCTCGACGGCGGCGAGCTGGACGACGTGCTCTCCCTGGGAATCACGCCCGTCGGACTGGCCAGCCCGGAGAGCGCCGCCGGACAGCCGTCCTACCTGGCCGACAAGCTCGCCGGAGTCCCGGACGTCGGGACCACCAACAACCTGAACCTCGAGGCGATCTCCGCGCTGCAGCCCGATCTGATCCTCGGCAGCAAGCTGCGCGCCGACAAGCTGTACCCGCAGCTGTCGTCGATCGCACCGACCGTATTCGGCATCCGCCCCGGCTTCCCGTGGAAGGAGAACTTCCTGCTCGTCGCGGACGCCCTCGGCGAGGAGACCAAGGCGGAGGACGTGCTCAACGCCTACCAGACCCGCGCGGACGAGGTCCGGGAGTCCATCACCGGCGAGCCGACGATCTCGCTGGTCCGGTTCATGTCCGGCAAGATCCGCCTCTACGGCAACCTGTCGTTCATCGGTGTCATCCTGCAGGACGTCGGGCTCCCGCGCCCCACGGTGCAGAACATCGACGAACTCGCCGTCGAGGTGAGCCAGGAGACGATCGGCGAAGCGGACGCCGACCGGATCTTCTACTCCAGCTACGGCGCACCCGAGACCACCGACGAGTCGACCGTGGTCGGCGGCCCGCTGTGGAATCAGATGCAGGCAGTGAAGGACGGCAAGTCCGTGCACGTCAGCGACGAGACCTGGTTCCTCGCGCTCGGACCGACCGGGGCGATGCTCGTCCTCGACGACCTCGAGAAGATGCTCGCCGCCTGAGTCGCCGAATCCCCGAGTCACTTCGGCGCGGGCACGAACGCGTCGTAGATTGCCTGCGGCGCACCGTCGATGGCCCAGATGACCATGAGTCCGACGGCCACTGTCAGGGCGGGCCCGAGCACGACCTTCTCGAAGGGCCCGCCCGCCCGGATGGACAGGAACGACGGGAGCCGGAACTCCCACCACCGTTCCTTGCCGAGCGTGAGGAACGGCGCAAGAAAGGGGACGCCCTCCTTGGTGATGGCGTCCCCAAGACAGTGGGTTGCGCAGCCGAGGGCCACCGCGACGCCGAGCCCGGTGGAACCGGCCTCGGTGGGATACGACTGCCAGGTGAGCGCGGACAGCACCGCGGCGACCGCCGAAACCGCCAGCCAGCCTTTTTCTTTGGCCAGCTCACCGGCCAGCCCGCGCAGGGCCAGGCCGAGGCAGACGAACAGCGTCGCGATGATGGCGGGCTTGCCGAACTGGACGACGAGCGCGGACACTCCGGCCCCGATGCCGGCCGCAAACAGGGCGGTGTGGGTGAGCGTGCGGTGCCCACCCCGCCGCTTGCCGTCCCGTTTGCCCTTGGTGATCGTGTAGAAACCCAGCGACACCGCATCGACACCCTTCGCGACGACGCTGCTGACCGGACCGAACGAACGCGACACCGTCGACTGGCTCGTGTCGAGGTCCGGGAGCAGCGCCGCCCCGGCGCACACCGCCGCGAACGTGAGGGTCTCGGCGGTGGACGTGGGCCCACCCCAGTCGAGCGGCAGCAGATCTGCCACCGCCAGACCGACGGCCGCACCGGACATTGCGTGGGTGGGACCCATCACCATGGAAGACAGCACCTTTCGACCCCGACTCGGGACACGGTCATCCGAGCCGGTGTCCTGACACCGCTCAACCTAGCAACAACATCCGACACACCCGTCACACACCTGTGAGTACTTGTTAACCGCCGGCGGTTAAGAAGTACTCACGGGCGCGAAGCGCATGGGGGATGATGGAATCGTGCGGTGCGTGCAGCCGGGCGAAGGAGGGTCGTCGTGGAAACTGTGGTGGTATTCGTTCTCGCGTTGCTGATCTATTGGTGGGGCCTGCTCTGAGCGTGCCCCACCAACGACATCAGTTCCCGGTCTGTCCTTCCCGGACACCGATTTCCACTCGCTTGCCCAGGTCGGGGTCGACGCTCTTCCAGTAGTCGAACACCCGCAGCAGAACCGGTTCGCTGACACCGCCGAGTGCGTGACCGACGATGTTGTTCACCAGGCGGTCGCGTTCGTCGTCGCTCAGGACCTCGCGGACGAGGGTGCCCGCCTGCGTGAAATCGCCGTCCTCGGCGTGCTCGACGTAACCGGCGCGCACCGACTCACCGTCGAACGCCCAGAGGCCTTCGTCGCCCGCGAGCGACGCGTCGGCGTGCGGGCCGCCGTACGAGTTCGGCGCGTACACCGGGGTCTCGGGTGAATTGGTGGCGTACCGCATCGCGCCGTCCTGCGAGTACGCGTTCACCTGGTTCTTCGGGGCGTTGACCGGCAGTTGCGCGTAGTTGGCGCCGATGCGGTACCGGTGCGCGTCCGCGTAGGAGAAGACCCGCCCGAGCAGCATCTTGTCGGGTGAGAAACCGATTCCCGGAACGACATTCGACGGTTCGAACGACGCCTGCTCGATCTGGGCGAAGAAGTTGTCGGGGTTCCGGTTGAGGGTCCACTTGCCGACCTCGATCAGCGGGTAGTCCTTCTGCGACCACACCTTCGTGAGGTCGAACGGGTTGAACCGGTAGCCCTCGGCCTCGTCGACGGGCATGACCTGGACCTTCAGCGTCCAGCTGGGGAACTCGCCGCGGGCGATCGTGTCGTACAGGTCGGCGCGGTGATGGTCGGGGTCGGTGCCCGCGAGGGTGTCGGCCTCGTCCTGGGTGAGAAACTCGATGCCCTGGTCGGTCTTGAAGTGGTACTTCACCCAGAACCGCTCGCCGTCGGCGTTGACCCACTGGTACGTGTGCGAGCCGAAGCCGTCCATGTGCCGCCACGTCTTCGGGATGCCGCGGTCACCCATCAGCCACGTCACCTGGTGTGCGGACTCGGGCCGCAGCGTCCAGAAGTCCCACTGCATGTTGTGGTCGCGCAGACCGGATCCGGGCAGCCGCTTCTGCGAGTGGATGAAGTCGGGGAACTTGATCGGGTCCTTGATGAAGAAGACGGGCGTGTTGTTGCCGACGAGGTCGTAGTTGCCGTCCTCGGTGTAGAACTTCACGGCGAATCCGCGCGGGTCGCGCCAGGTGTCGGGGCTGCCCTGCTCACCTGCGACCGTGGAGAAGCGCACCAGCGATTCGGTCTTCGCGCCGGGCTGGAACAGCGTGGCCTTCGTGTACCGGCTCACGTCGTGGGTGACGACCAGTTCGCCGAACGCGCCGGCGCCCTTGGCGTGGACGACGCGCTCCGGGACGCGCTCGCGGTTGAACTGCGCGAGCTTCTCGACGAGGTAGTGGTCGTGCAACAGGATGGGACCCTGCGGCCCGGCGGTGAGCGACTCGTTGTCGCTGGCGACGGGAATCCCGGCGTTGGTGGTGGTCGCGCGCTGTGTTTCAGGCATGGCAAAGCGTCTACGTAGATCTCATACTGTCTGCCACTTGCGTGGCGGCGTGGGAGATGGACGTGTGTCACGGCTACCCGCATCACCGTGAGGTGGTGCGGGTTTGACCGTGTCCCACACCGACGCTTGTGGTGCAGGAACATGCTGTTTCGGAGTCACCCCCACCCGCGGTGTCACGGTGGGCAGGCTGCGGCGGACCCGGCGATGCCGCGGCCGACGCGGGGTCGGACTGGTCTTGTCCCGGGACCGGCGCACCGGTGTGTGCTCGGC
This sequence comes from Rhodococcus sp. ACS1, assembly GCF_002300155.1. Classification (NCBI taxonomy): domain Bacteria; kingdom Bacillati; phylum Actinomycetota; class Actinomycetes; order Mycobacteriales; family Nocardiaceae; genus Rhodococcus; species Rhodococcus sp. ACS1. The sequence goes on along the minus strand of NZ_NSDZ01000005.1, from coordinate 389,157 downwards.
GACCCGAATCGCCGGCAGCTGCCCCCGCCGCCGGGTGGCCTTGTTTTTGCCGAGGAGCGCGCGTTTGGCGAGGTTCACCCCCGCGACGTGGTCCCGGTTGCCGCCGACCCGGCAGCCCGGGCACCACGCGGTGTGATAGCCGCCGGGGCGGGCGAGGGGTTCGTCGCAGCCCGGACACTGTGCCGAGGATCCTCGGGCGGGCACCGAGACCACCACGATACCGACACCGGCGGCGGTGTGGGCGAGAGCGGCGGTCGCTTTACGGCGGGCGGACTGCGCGGCCCGATTGTTGTTGACCCGGCCATGCCCGCGGGTCTCGAGGGTGGTCAGGTCTTCCACCGCGATCACCCGTGCGCCCGCCGAGGTGGCGTAGTCGGTGACCTGCCGGGCGAAGTGGAAGGCCAGTTCTCGGTTGATCTTTCCCCGCTTGATACCCACCGCCTCGCGGTGGGCGTCGAGGACGGCGATCTTCGCCTCCAGCCGGGCGCGGACCTCGGGTGGGGCGGTGGCGGCCAGTCGCGTCAGCCGGGCCGCCTTGCGGTGCAGCATCTGCCCCTCGGCCTGCAGGCGGGCGAGTTTGGTCCCGAGGCCGCGGTCGTCGTAGGTGACGCCCCGGTAATCGGAGACCAGCCCCTCCGGGCCCTCTGCTGCGGTGGCGGCGGCACCGAGCGTGGACGGGCACCAGTCCACGCCCACCGCGGAAGTTCCCGATGTCAGATCAGCGGCGGGGACCGTCTCGGTGGCCGCGCACCGCCACAACAGGCCTTTCCGGTCGAGGACGAGGGTGGGGAGATGCCAGTCGGTGATCGGCCGGTCGTGCAGGTGCGGTGGGATCGCGGCGGTCAACCGGACTCGTCGCCACTGCGCATGTCCTGTCGGGGCGACGGTGGTGGGCAGTTTGACGGTCAACGTCATGACGGCGTCGGTGACGGTGATGTGTGCGAGTTGTCGATCCGCTGCGGACAGCCGAGCCATCGCCGAGGTCTTCGGTGGTGCCTGCATGTCGGTGATCCGCAGCCGCGCCTGCACCGCGCCGTCGGTGCGGCAGGCGCGCGCGGTGAGCTGCCGCACCACGCCCCGGGCGAAACCCAATGGCACCCAGTCACCCGGTTCGGTCGGCGGCGCCAGAGTGCCAGTGGCCGGGTCGAACCGGGCCGACAGTGCAGTAATCGCGGTGTCTCGGTATGTCAGGGTCCGCAGCGTCGCCATCGCCTGTGCGGTGACCACCCGGGTGACACGTGACGGAATGTAGACATCGTCCGGGTAGTGCGGGGTCCAGCCCAGACGCGCAGCAGCGACATGGCCCTGCGTCGGGAGCTTGCGGCCCTGGCGGTCCACGCCGGCGGCGAGGACATCGAAGGTGGCCGGTCGCCACAGCCGCGACAGCAGCCGCGCTTCGGCGCCCGAGATCAGGTCGAGCAGCCACCCCACCCGGGTGTCGACATCGTCGAGTCCGATCGGCTCACCGGTGATGTCATCGACCGCCAGGTACGGGCGGGTGGTGAACGAGAACTGCCGCAGCGCAGGCAATCCGGCATCGGCCATCAGCTGGCCCACCTCAACGCCATGATCGTCTCCCATCAGCTCCCCCACCCTAGACTGCGTCCCCATCCTCACCGACGGCCTCGACCCTAACGCCGACCACCGACACGTCACGCTCGATCCACGCCACCCCGAAACCCACGCCGACCGATCCCGCCACCACCCGCACCACCGCGAACTGGCGGATGGCTGCGTCGTCACGCTGCGCCCGCTCGAGTCTCTCCCGTAGACCGGAACCACGATGCTGGTAGGCCCGGTACACGGTGCCGGTGGCACGCTCACGCAACGCCATTTCCTGATCGGCGAGCGGGGGTTCCTGGCCGGTCGAGCCGGACACCCGGCAGTACAACTGCTTCCGCCCTGTCGGCCCGAACACTCTCCGGTGCAGGTCGACCCAGGTTGACGTCGCGATCCTCCCGGTCGAAAACTCGCTGACCGGAAACCTGTACGCCGAGGGGCCTACGACGCGGCCCCCTAGACCCCCACCCAGTTGAGAGCCTCCAGGTTGCAATCGGGTGAGGGTGTATCGGCGGGAACGAACCGGGATCAGGACAGGGCTGCTGCCGACCCGGTTTCGCTCTGCGCGTCGGCCTGGCACTGAGAGCAGAGCCCCCAGAAGACGACCTCGGCCTCGTCGATCTCGAATCCGTGGGCCTGCGAGGGGTCGAGGCACGGTGCCTCGCCGACCGCGCAGTCCACGTCCACGACGGTCCCGCAGCTGCGGCACACGAGGTGGTGGTGGTTGTCTCCGGTACGGGTTTCGAACCGTGCGGGCGATCCCGCGGGTTCGATACGTCTGAGCAGACCGGCGGCGGTGCACGCCTTGAGGACGTCGTATACCGCCTGGGTGGAGACCGATCCCAGCTCTTCGCGGACTACGGCTGCGATGTCGTCGACGTCGGAATGCGGCCGTACGGCAACCGCATTCAACACTGCAACACGTGGTGCAGTGACACGGAGGCCCACGCCGCGCAGCTGCGCTGTGGGATCCGTGCCGTGTTGCATGTGTTCCAGTATCGCGCCTTTTTGGAATTAGTCAAGAAAAGGATGTGTCGGAGATTATTGACATGTCGGAAATCTCCGACATAAGCTCGCCCCGTGCCCGACGACGACGTCTTCCTCGCCCTCGCCAACCCCGTGCGACGGCGTCTGCTGGAAATCCTGGTGGACGGACCGCTCACCGCCGGGGAGCTCGCGGGCCGGTTCGACCTCAGCCGCCCCGCGGTGGCGGAGCATCTGCAGGTGCTGCGCCGGGCCGGGCTCGTCCGCGACGAACCGTCCGGACGGCAGCGGCACTACCACCTGACCGCCGAGCCGCTCGCCGACGTCGGCGACTGGCTGCACCCGTTCGAGCGGTTCTGGCGTCACCGCCTGCGCACACTCGCCGACTTCCTCGAGGAGGACTCGTGACCGACCGCACCACCACCCGGATCTCCGTCGACCAGTTCATCGCCGCGCCGCCGGCCAAGGTGTGGCGCGCCCTCACCGAGCCGGATCTGCTCGCCCGCTGGTGGGCCGCGGGCGACATCGCCGCCACCGTCGGGCACCGGTTCCACCTCGACATGCCCGGCTGGGGCGCCGTGCCCTGCGAAGTGGTCGAGGTCGAGCCGGAACGGCGCTTCGTCTACACGTTCACCGAGAACTGGACGCTGGTGTGGCGCCTCGTTCCCGAGGGTGCGGGCACGCGCCTGTTCCTCGACCACTCGGGCTTCGACCTCGACGACAAACGCAGCCGCGACGCGTTCGAGCGGATGGGTCCGGGCTGGCGCGACACCGTGTTGCCGCGCCTCGCCGGCGTCGCCGCGGAGATCGCGTAGCGCCCCGGGCTGTCAGCGCCTACGCGCGGGCCCGGTGGTCATCCGGCCGTCCGTGATCACGACGCCGTGATGCGTTCCCGGCGTAAGCCAGTCGGCGAGCGTGGGTCCGTCGGCCGCCACGTCCACGCGGGCGTACCGAAAGTGGCCGCGGAGCCGCGCGGACGCCGTCACGAGACCACGACCGTCGTCACCCGGTTGCGCGAACCCCAGCGCTCCGGCGATCGGTAGCCGCGGTCCGCGCGGCCGGGTGCTCGTGGTGACGCGCCACGCCCCGGACGACGCCTCGAAGTCGCCGTGCACGTCGCCGCCGAACTCGGCAGGCACCTTGGGCAGGCTCCAGTGTGCACGTCCACCGTGCACGGAGGGTTCCGAATCCACGGCGATGAACGGGACCGCCATGCGCGGCAGGACGCCGATACGACGCCCCGGCGCGCGGAGCACCGGGCTGGCGAGGATTTCCCGGTAGGGCCCGACGGGCGAGTCGAGATAGTCGACCATCATCGCGAGGGTCATCGGGACGGTGGCGCCGCCGGGTCCGAGGGCGCGGGCGGCCGCGGTGCTGCGGTGCCACCACAGCGTCGCGCGGACGGCCGCCGGCCACGGGGGCGGTGAGCTCTCGGGCCAGTCGGTGCGGTCGGTGGTCGATTCAGGCACGCTCCACATCGACTGTCTCCCTTCGGTTCACGACCGTCAGCGGAAGCCGCAGTGCGCCCGGCGCGTCGGCGGGCACCACCGGATTCCGGGGCGGTGACGGTGCGATACGTACGTATGGCTTGCCTGGCTCGGGCCGGGTGTCGGTCTCACCCCTGTTGGGCCACAGCGCGAACGCGCGCTCGGCCTGGGCGGTGATGGTGAGCGACGGGTTGACGCCGAGGTTCGCGCTCACCACCGACCCGTCGGCCACGTGCAGCCCGTCGTGTCCGTACGCGCGCAGGTAGGGGTCGACGACCCCGGTGTCCGGCGAGTCCCCGATGGCGCATCCCCCGAGGAAATGCGCGGTCATCGGAATGTTCACGACGTCGGCGACGGAGCCGCCGGGGTCTCCCCCGATCCGCGCGGCCACCTTCCTGATGGCTGTGTGCCCCTGCGGGATCCATTCAGGCGGCGGATCTCCGGGACCCGGACGGCTGGTGACCGCGCGCCCGAGTCGGCCCTTCCCTTTGGCGAGCTCGAGCGAATTGTCGTCGGTCTGCATCACGAGCGCGATCACGGTGCGCTCCGACCAGTGCCGCACCGACAGGCTGCGGGCGAACGCCCCGGGCCGGCGCAGCGCGACTCCCACCGTTTTCAGCAGCCGCGGCGCCCGGCCACCGCCGTCGCTGAGGACGGTCTGCAGCAGCCCGATCGCGTTGCTGCCCTTGCCGTACCGCACCGGCTCGATGTGGGTGTGGTCGTCCGGGTGGAACGAGGACGTGATGGCCACGCCTTTCGTGAAGTCGGTGTCGCGGTTCCTGGCCGTGGCCGCGAGCACCGCCTCCGAGTTGGTGCGCACCACCGACCCCAGCCTCGGCGACAACCGTGGCAGCGCACCGGATTCCTTCATCGCCAGCAGCAGCCGGGCGGTGCCGTACGTGCCCGCGGCGACCACCACCTGGTCGGCGGTGAACGTGCGCTCCCGCCTACGGATTCCGTCGGTGCGGCGGGTCCGCAACTCGTAGCCGCCGCCGGGCCGGGGGCGCAACTCTTTCACCGTCGTCAGCAGATGGACCCGGGCGCCCGCCTTCTCCGCGAGGTGGAGGTAATTCTTGACGAGCGTGTTCTTCGCTCCCACACGGCAACCCGTCATGCAACTGCCGCACTCGGTGCACCCCGTGCGGTCGGGACCCTCGCCGCCGAAGAACGGGTCGGCCACCCGCGACCCCGGTTCGCCGAAGAAGACACCCACCGGTGTGGACGTGAACGTCGTACCGACGCCCATCTCCTCGGCGACCTCGCGCATGACGGCGTCGGCGGGGGTGAACGACGGATTGGTCGTCACCCCCAGCATCCGCTTCGCCTGCTCGTAATACGGGGCCAGCTCCGACTGCCAGTCGGTGATGTGCGCCCACTGCCGGTCCTCGAAGAAGCGGCGCGGCGGCTGGTACAGCGTGTTCGCGTAGTTCAGCGATCCACCGCCGACCCCGGCGCCGGCCATGACCAGGACGTCAGGCAGGAGGTGGATCCGTTGCACGCCGTAACAGCCCAGCCAGGGTGCCCACAGGTAGCGTCGCAACCGCCAGCTCGTCTCGGGCAGTTCGTCGTCGGTGAAGCGCCTGCCCGCCTCGAGAACACCGACCCGGTACCCCTTCTCGGTGAGCCGGAGCGCCGCGACGCTACCGCCGAAACCGGAGCCGACCACGACCACGTCGTAATGCGTCACGCGACGGTCTCCTTCGCCGTCCTGCGCCGGGATACGTAGTTCTCCCGGTCGAAGCTCTGCAACTGAGAGCGGAACTTCCAGGTGAACGTCGGCCACTGGACGGAGTTCCGGCCCTCGGAGTCGTAGTACCAGCTCGAGCAGCCGCCCTTGTTCCAGACGGTGGTCTGCAGTTCGGACTGGATGCGGGTGTTGTATCGGCGCTGCGCCTCCTCGGTGACCTCGAACGCGGCGATTCCGCTGTGGTGCATCGCCGTCAACGCGTCCGCGATGTACGCGGACTGCGATTCGAGCATGTAGACGATGGAGCTGTGACCGAGATTGGTGTTGGGCCCGTACATCAGGAACAGGTTGGGGAACCCGGCGACGGTGGTCCCCTTGTACGCACTCGGGCTCCCGGCCCAGTGCTCGGCGAGGGTGCGGCCGTTCGCCCCGCGCAACGCGTGCGCCACCGGCGGTTCCGTCGGCGTGAACCCGGTCGCGAAGATGATGGTGTCGACCTTGTGCTCGTTGCCCACCGCGTCGACGACGCCGTCCGCTGTCACCCCGGCGAGTCCGGCGTCGACGAGCGTGACGTCGGGACGGTCGAGGGTCCGGAGCCAGTCGTTCGACAGCAGCATCCGCTTGCAGCCGATCGTGAAGTTCGGTGTGAGCTTGCGGCGCAGTTCGGGATCGCGCACCTGCCGGCGGAGGTGCACCCGGGCCACCGCCTCGAACACCGGCAGCAGTCCGGTGGCGTGGGCGAGCACCCCGCCCAAGGCTTCCCGGAAGCTGTACACCGAACCGCGGACTACCTTCTGCACCAACGGCAGTCGCCGGTAGAGGGCCTTCTCGGAGTCCGGCAGTGCACGGTCGAGTCGCGGGATCACCCAGGCGGGGGTGCGCTGGAACACGGTGAGGTGCTCGGCGACGGGCGCGATCTCGGGCACGAACTGCACCGCCGACGCGCCGGTTCCGATGACGGCCACACGTTCACCGGTGAGGTCATGGTCGTGATTCCACGTGGCCGAATGGAACGTGGTGCCGCCGAAGGTTTCCAGCCCGGGCATGTCCGGGACGCTGGGTGTCGACAGCGCACCGGTCGCGGCCACCACGACGTCGGCCGTCAGCGTTCCGCGGCTCGTCCGAACGGTCCAGACGGCCGCGTCGTCGCCCCAGTGCGCCTCCTGCAGTTCGCACTCGGTGACCACCCGGGACCGGACACCGGTGTCGGCCGCGACCTTCTTCAGGTAGCGATGGATCTCGGGCTGGCGGGCGAACGTGTGACTCCAGTCGGCGCTGGGGGCGAACGAGTACGAGTACAGCGACGTCGGGACGTCGCACGCGCACCCCGGGTAGGTGTTGTCGCGCCACGTGCCGCCGACGTCGTCGCCGCGCTCGATGATCAGGACGTCGGCCTGCGGCTGCGTCTGCAGGATGCGCGCCGCCAGGCCCATGCCCGCGAAACCCGCCCCCACGATCAGGGTGTGTACGTGCTGCGGAAGATTCACGACTTCTCCACCTTCGATTCCCACACGGGCAACAGCCGCGCGCGTAGTGACTGTTCGGCCTCGGGGGTGCGGAACAGTGCCGACACCGCCAGACCGCGAACCAATTCGATACTGAGCTCGATGGCGTCGGAGTCGAACCGATCGCCGAACACCTCCGCCGACCCGCGACGCAGCGCGTCGGTGACCTTCCGCTCCAGCGGGACCGTCGCCTCGAACAGGGCCGGGTCGGTGCGGGCGGCCACCCACAGTTCGAGGGCCGCGTAGAACAGCGGTCCAGAGAAGGCGTCGGCGAGCACCTCGATGCCGCGGCCGGCATCCACTTCGGTGGCGAGGATTTCCTCCATCCGCTTGTCCACGAGATGCTCCACCGCGGCGACCACCAGCGACTCCTTGGTCGGGAAATGGTGCAACTGCGCGCCGCGCGACACCCCGGCCCGCCGCGCGATGCCCTGCGTCGTGGTGCGGGCGTATCCGAGCTCGACCAGGGAGTCGACGGCCGCGTCGAGCAGCTTCGTGCGCATCGCCGCGGTCCGCTCGGCCTGCGTGCGGGTCGTTTTGGCTACTGCCGTGTCAGGTGTCACACCCAGCACTGTAAGCGGAAAAAAGAAAACAGTCCAGACTGCTTGTAAATGCACCTGTGAGTACTTATTAACCGCGGGTCGTTAATAAGTACTCACGGGCCTACGGCACGAGGCGGTACCGCAGCATCATGTCGTGGTCCTCGTGGTCGAGCATGTGGCAGTGCCACACGTACCCCTGCAGCGGATGCGACGACGGCTCCATGTGGCCGCCACCGGAGTGATCCATCGTGTGCGCCGCCGACATCCCGAACGTGGCGTCCGGGTCGAAGCCGAGTTCGTCCGCCGTCGGGAACCGGACGACGATCCGGGTGATCGAGTTCGCGTCCGCAATCACGGTGTCCTTGAACCCGGACTCCCACACCTGCGGCGCCAGGTTCGGCCCGAGAACGAACGGGTCCGCCGACGGCGTCCACCGCACCCCGACCGCGGGTACCGGGACGGCCTGCATCAGGGCGTTCGTGTCGATCGCCTGCCGTCCGATCACCCGGAACGTCACCAGATGCAGGTGGATCGGATGCGGTTCGGGCGTGACGTTGACGATGTTCCACTGCTCGACGGTCCCCTGCCGGGGCATCTCGATGTCGTCGGTCGTGTAGCGCAGGTTGTTCAGCGACATCAGCGGCGACGGCTGACCCAGACCCTGCGCGAGCTGCATCACCGACACGTTGCGCACCACCGACGGCCGCGCGACGGGCGGGAGCACGGCGAGGCCACGGCTTCCGCCCCGCAGCGTCTCCGGCACGCCACCGGTGAACCCGGCGGCGGGCCCCACCCGGAACCGGCAGAACCGCGGCATGATTTGCACGCCCCGCTGCGCGACCTGCGCCGGGATCGGCTCGTCGTTGCGCAGTTCCACCGTCGTACCCGGGGCGAGGGCCCCGAAGTCGACGAGGAGGTCCACCCGCTCCCCCGGTCCGAGGCGGACGTGGTCGGTGGCGACGGGCGCGTCGAGCAGCCCGCCCTCGGCGCCGATCACCCAGAACCTCATCCGGTTCTCGAAGAACAGATTCCACACGCTGAACGACGCGGCGTTCACCATCCGCAGCCGGTACAGGCCGCGCGCCACCGGCATCTCCGGCCACACCTTGCCGTTCACCACCCCCACGTCGCCGGGGGTGGCGGCCTCCCAGCTGCCCTGCGGATTCAGCGGGTTGGAGCGGACACTCTGCCGTCCGTCGTCGGTGAAGTTCTTGTCCTGCAACACCAGCGGCAGTTCGAACTCGCCCGCAGGCAGACCGAGCGGGTTGCCGGTCTGACCGGTGTCGTACTCGTCGCGCAGCAGGTACATGCCCGCCAGCCCTGCGTAGATGTTGAGCCGGGTGACGCCCATCGCGTGGTCGTGATACCAGAGCGCGCAGGCGTCCTGCCGGTTCGGGAACTCGTGCACCATCCCCTGTCCCGGCCGCATCGTGTCCTCGGGGTGTCCGTCGAACTCGGGGGGCGTCCGTCCGCCGTGCAGGTGCAGCGACGTCGGGACCTGGGTGCGGTCCTGCTCGCTCACGCCGTGGATCCGCGTGTCGACGTCGGCGGCGAGGGGGTTGCTCGTGATGTCGTTGCGGTAGGTCAGTGAGGTCCGTTCGCCGACGTGCGCCTCGATCGTCGGGCCCAGGTAATCCATGCCGCCGTAGCCGAGGGCCGGGGATGCAGGCAGGTCGGGATGGAACACGTGCATCGTGCTGCTCGCGTGCACCTCGACGGCGGTCCCGCCGAGCACCGGCAACGGCGGCAACTGTTCCCGGAACGGCTGCAGCGGCGGCGAGGAGAAGACGAACGGCCGCAGTGGATCGATCCCGAACGGGTAGGCGCTCGCCGACCCCGCTCCGACGGCGCCGAGCCCGGCCGTCAGCGCCAGACCACGCACGAACGACCTACGCGGAATTCGTCCATCCATACGGTGGAGCCCCCTGCACGATGCGACCAGCGCTGCGACTGGAGTAGCCGACTCGAGTAGCCGACGGTACCCCAACCGTCGCTGCGCGCACCCGGTTTACGGGCGCACCGTCGCACGACGGCCGTCGTCGTGCCAGTCTGACCCCATGACTCGTGCAGTTCCGAAGAACATGGCATGGATCCCCGGTGGCACCTTCTGGATGGGTTCGGAGGACTTCTACCCCGAGGAACGCCCCGTCCACCAGGTGACGGTCGACGGGTTCTGGATGGACTCGCACCAGGTCACCGTCGCCGAGTTCCGGCGGTTCGTGAAGGACACCGGCCACGTCACGACCGCCGAGATCGCCCCCGACCCCACCCAGTACCCCGGCGCGGATCCGGCGTTGCTCGTGCCCGGTTCGCTGGTGTTCACCCCGACCCCCGGCCCCGTGCCCCTCGACGACTTCACCCGCTGGTGGTCGTTCACGCCGGGCGCCGACTGGCGGCACCCGGAGGGTCCGGGCAGCAACGTCGGCGGACGCGAACGCCATCCCGTCACCCAAGTGTCGTGGTTCGACGCCCGCGCCTACGCGGAGTGGGCGGGCAAGGACCTGCCGACCGAGGCCGAATGGGAGTTCGCCGCCCGCGGCGGCCTGGACCGGAAGCCGTTCGTGTGGGGCGACGAGCACGAACCGGGTGGCAGGCCCGGCGGAAACGTGTGGCAGGGGCAGTTCCCGTGGGAGAACCTCCTCGAGGACGGGTTCGCCGGGACGTCGCCGGTCGGCCATTTCCGGCCCAACGGTTACGGACTCGGCGACATGGCCGGCAACGTGTGGGAATGGACCACCGACTACTTCACCGCGGATCACTCCGCGGGCGGCAAGAACGTGGCACCCGCGAGTTCCTGCTGCATTCCGGCGAACCCCCGCATCGACACCGCTGTCGCCGCGGACCCGCACGAGCCGTACGCGCGCCGCGTGATCAAGGGCGGCTCGCATCTCTGCGCGCCCAACTACTGCCTCCGCTACCGGCCCTCGGCCCGGCAGGGTGACACCGAGGAGACGTCAACCTGCCACATCGGGTTCCGGTGCATCGTCCGCCCGTGACCGGACCCCGCGTTCTCACCTGACGCGGATGATGACAACCCGTCCGAATCGGTGTTCGCTCGAAGAGTGCGGTCGACGAAACTATCTGTGGCGCTGGCCAGGGAAGCTCTGGCCGCGCACACCGAAACGGCAAACGGCTGGCTCCAGGGGACCCCGCCCGGGCGCACGGTCCGGCGCATCATCGACGGGCTGGTGGGGATCGAACTCTTCGACAGGTCGATGACGCTCGCCGCCAGGATCTTCACGTCCGTGCTGCCCGTGATGATCGCGGCATCCACACTGAGCAGTTGGAACGTGACCGCAAGCACCATCAAGACCCAGTTCGGCTTCGACCCCACGGAACTGACATCCACCTCCGGCGACGTCGACACCACGAACCCCTCCTTCGCCGCGTTCGGGGTCGTCGGGCTGCTGATGATCGCGATCAGCGGCACGTCCTTCGCGCGGGCCCTCGCCCGGGTCTACGGCAAGATCTGGAACGTCCCGTCGATCAACCTCCGAGACGCCTGGCGGTGGCTCGTCGTCCTGTTCGCCGTCGCGCTGTCGGGGACGGCGATCGGCCTGGCCAGCGAGCTCACGAACGTCCGGTTCATCGGGCCACCTCTCGCAGTCGCCGGGGAGTTCGCGGTGTGGATGGCCGTATGGACCCTCAGCCCATACCTGTTGACGATAGGCACCCTCAAGGGTCGCGTGCTCTGGGCGACCGGGATGCTGACCGCCGCCGCGCTCACCGCCCTCCACGTCGGCGGACGCCTCGTCCTGCCCCGGATCACCGCCGCCGCGCAACACCAGTTCGGGCCGCTCGGCCTGGTATTCACCGCGATCAGCTGGCTGTTCGTCCTGTCCGTCGTGATCGTAGGGTCCGCGGTGATCGTCAAGGCCATCGCGCTCGACGAGGGCTACGTCGGGCACTACCTGCGCGGACCGGACGCGATCGCGTCAGAACAGGCCGCCGAGTCCCTTACCGAGGACGACGGCGCCCATCACGAGTAGCAGCACGCTCATCACGGCGGCGTTGTTGGCCTGCAGCCAGACCTTGAGGCTGTCGAGGGTCCCGCGCATCCTGTCGGCGGCCACGGCGTACGCGACCACCGGGACGAGGACGGTCGACCCGGCCAGCACGGTGTACACGAGAAGGGCCATCACCTGCTCTGCCCCGCTCACGCCGGCGGTGCCGATTCCGACGCCCGCGGACACGCAGAGCAGCAGGTTCTTGGGATTGATCGCCGCCAGCGCGAATCCGAGTCCCGTGGACTTCACGAAGTTCAGGTCGTCGATGGCCTGCATCCACTTCGGGGGTTCGGCGTCGGCGTTGCGACTTCGCCACTGCCGCCCCGCGAGCAGGAGCAGCAGCACACCCAGAACGACTTTCACCCACGACGCCGTCGCGGAAGGGCCGTCGGAGTCGGACGTGTCGACGCTGCCGGCGAGGAGCACGAAGATCCCTGTCGCGACGACGATGCCCAGGATCCAGCCGACACCGAAGCCCGCGCTCGCCCCGCCTGCACGCTTCGACAGCAACATCAGGATGACGGCGATGATCGGTATCGGCGAGATCGCGACACCCACCGCGAGCGGTAACAGTTCTCCGATGACTGAGCCCATGTCCGAACCGTAGGGTCGGGCGGCCGTGTCCGCCTCGCACGTCCCGGGTGAGGTGAGCGGCAAAGCGTGCTCGGGGACGCTTTGCCACTCACCTGGGGGACAGCACGCGCGCGGCGAACGCGAGGGAGTCCGGCATGGAGGCCATCAGCGACCCGCGATGGTCCTCACCGACGAGTTGCTGGAATTCGACGTTCACCCCGTGCTGCCGCATCTCGGCGAGCTGCGCCCACGTCAACGGAATCGGCACCGACGCATCGGACAAACTGTGCACCACCCGCAGGGGACGGTCGAAGCCGTCGACGGGCACCTGCTGCATCTCCCGGAACAGCTCCCGGAACCGGTCGTTCCACAGCGGCGCCGCGAACAGGTCGCCGACCGACGTGGGGTGGGCCAGCAGGTACCGGCCGAGTTCGCGGCTGCACGTCACCTTCGCGAACTCCATCAGGTCGAGTCCTGTCGGCGACAGGTAGCGCCGGATGTCGACCTCGGGACGCTGGTCGTCGATACCGGCGAGGGTCAGCAGTGCGTAGTTCACGATTCCGGTGGTCGGCAGAGCCGGAATGGCCGGGCCCACGGCCGGGAAGAGCTGGTCGAGGTGGGTCGGCGCGGCCACGGCGACGGCGCCCGGAAGTCGAGCGCGGGTGCCCTGGTGGTGGCCTCGCGGGCGGCGAAGTAGGTCGCCTGCCCGCCCTGCGACAGTCCGGTGACGATCCACCGGTCGGCGAGCACGTCGCCGTAGACCTCGTGTGCGGCCAGGACGACGTCGACGGCGTTCGCGGCGGCCGCCGGACCGTCCAGATAGGCGTTGACACCCGCTGTGCCGATTCCCGCGTAATCCGTTGCCGCGACGGCATACCCGGCTGCGAGCCACTGCTCGATCGCGGGCAGTTCGACGTAGTTGAACCCGGCGACGGACGGTGCGCACTGATCGGCGACACCGACGGTGCCGTGGGCGTAGGACACCACCGGCCAGCCGCCGGCGGGCGGGTCGCCGCGGGGAAGGAAGACCGATCCGGTCGATTCACCGGTCGCGGTGGAGGTACGGAGGGTGGAGTACCGCACCCGGACGCTGTCTCCCGCCTGGGCGGGGACCGTACCGGGGGGCAGCTGCTCCTGCGACAGCAGGATCCCGGGAGGCTGCGCGGAGACCTCGGCCGCGCCGGTGAGCAGCAGCAGAACCGCCGCCACCGCAGCCCCGACCACTCTCATCGGCCCAGTATCCACCCGCAACCGACACGTGAGCGGCAAAGCGTGCGGGAGCACACTTTGCCACTCACGTGGGGGGGAGCTAGACGAGCAGTTCGGCGATCTGAATGGTGTTGAGGGCGGCACCCTTACGCAGGTTGTCGCCGGACACGAACAGCGCCAGACCGCGACCCTCCGGGACACCCGGGTCCTGACGGATCCGCCCGACCAGCGACGGGTCGCTGCCCGCGGCCTGCAGCGGGGTGGGGACGTCCACGAGCTGCACACCGGGAGCCTTCGACAGGATCTCCTGCGCGCGTTCCACCGACAGCGGACGCTCGAACTCGGCGTTGATCGACAACGAGTGACCCGTGATCACGGGGACGCGGACGCACGTGCCCGACACCAGCAGGTCGGGCAGGCCGAGGATCTTGCGGCTCTCGTTGCGGAGCTTCTGGTCCTCGTCCGTCTCACCGCTGCCGTCGTCGACGATGGAGCCGGCCAGCGGCAGCACGTTGAACGCGATCGGTGCGACGTACTTGTTCGGGGCCGGGAAGTCGACGGCACTGCCGTCGTGGACCAGCTTCTCCGCGTCGCCGATGACGGCGCGGGCCTGGCCCACCAGCTCCTCGACACCGGCGATGCCGCTGCCGGAGACGGCCTGGTAGCTCGACACGATGAGACGCTGCAGTCCGGCCTCGTCGTGCAGGACCTTCAGCACCGGCATCGCGGCCATGGTGGTGCAGTTGGGGTTGGCGATGATGCCCTTCGGCGGGTTCTTCGCCTGCTCCGGGTTCACCTCGCTGACGACCAGCGGCACGTCGGGATCCTTGCGGAACGCCGAAGAGTTGTCGACGACGGTGGCACCGGCCGCCGCGAAGCGCGGGGCCTGCTCACGAGACAGCGTGGCACCGGCCGAGAACAGGGCGATGTCGATGCCCTTCAGGTCCTCGTCGGACGTCGCGGACGCGTCCTCGACGACGATCTCCTCGCCGCGGAACGGCAGCTTCTTGCCCGCCGACCGCGCGGAGGCGAAGAACCGCACCTTGTCCGCGGGGAAATTGCGTTCCTCGAGGAGGGTGCGCATGACGATGCCGACCTGTCCGGTGGCACCGACGACAGCGATGGTGGTCATGATTACCGTCCCGTTCCTGCGTGCACGACGGCTTCTTCGTCGCCGCCGAGCTCGAATGCATCGTGGATCGCCTTCACGGCCTTGTCCAGCTCCACGTCCTTGACGAGCACCGAGATGCGGATCTCCGACGTGGAGATGAGGTCGATGTTGACGCCGGCCTTCGCGAGCGCCTCACAGAATGTCGCGGTGACGCCCGGGTGGCTCTTCATGCCCGCACCGACCAGCGACACCTTGCCGATGTGGTCGTCGAACAGCACCTGCGTGAAGCCGATCTCGCCCTGCAACTTGGTCAGCTTCTCGACCGCCCGCGGGCCGTCGGCCGTCGGCAGGGTGAACGTGATGTCCGTCTTGCCGGTCTCGACCTTCGAGATGTTCTGCAGCACCATGTCGATGTTGATCTCCGCCTCGGCGACCGCGCGGAAGACCTGCGCGGCGTAACCGGGGGTGTCGGGCAGGCCGACGACGGTGATCTTGGACTCGCCGCGATCGTGCGCGACTCCGGTGATGATTGCCTCTTCCACGGGGATGTCCTCCATCGATCCGGACACGATGGTGCCCGGCTTGGTCGTGTATGACGAACGGACGTGCACAGGCACGTTGTATCGGCGGGCGTACTCGACGCAGCGGAGCATGAGCACCTTCGCGCCGCACGCCGCGAGTTCGAGCATCTCCTCGAACGACACCGTCTCGAGCCGCTGCGCGTCGGGAACGATGCGCGGGTCGGCGGTGAAAATTCCGTCGACGTCGGTGTAGATCTCGCAGACGTCGGCCTCGAGGGCTGCTGCGAGGGCCACCGCGGTGGTGTCCGAACCGCCGCGCCCGAGGGTCGTCACGTCCTTGCTGTCCTGGCTGACGCCCTGGAATCCGGCGACGAGGACGATCGAGCCCTCGTCGAGCGCATCCCGGACGCGGCCCGGTGTGACGTCGATGATCTTGGCGTTGCCGTGAGCACCGGTGGTGATGACGCCCGCCTGCGAGCCCGTGAACGAACGGGCCTCCGCACCGAGCGAATGAATTGCCATTGCGACGAGAGAATTGGAGATGCGCTCACCGGAGGTCAGCAGCATGTCCATTTCGCGGGCGGGTGGGGCTGGGCACACCTGCTGAGCCAGATCGAGCAGCTCATCAGTGGTGTCCCCCATCGCTGAAACCACGACGACGACATCGTTGCCGGCCTTCTTGGTCTCGACGATCCGTTCAGCCACTCGTCGGATTCTCTCGGCGGTTGCCACCGAGGATCCGCCGTACTTCTGGACGACGAGAGCCACGCGTTTCTACCTCCAGGTCGATGAATCTGTACTGGTCCAGCTGTCGAGCTTACCGGCGGAGTCCAATCTGATCCCGGGTGAGTCCGTTCGGCGGCCTATCCGAACGCCGTGTTCGCGGCGTCCACGACCCTTGCCACGGCGGCGCAGTTCGGGCCGTGAACAGTGACGACTGCACCCGCGTGGCCGAGCCTGCGGGTGAACTCGTCGACACCGGCCCCGGGCCGTGTGATGTCGATCGGCTCACCCATCGGGCTCGTCCACTGGCACCGGTCGCCGACCGTCTCCGGCTCGGCGGGAACAAGTGGTCTGTTTTCCTTCACCGGCGACATCGTGAACGACACGGTCACCTCGCTCCCGGGCACCCGATTCGGATTCGGGAACAGGACGCAGTCGAACGGGGCAGGCGGCGACTCCGGATCGACGACGCGTCCGCCCGCCGTGGTCCCCAGCACGTCGAGGACTTCGCAGGGGTCGTGGACGGCGAGCACCACCTGATCCGGGGAGCCGGCGTCGCGGGCGGGCAGCCCCGACCGCATCCTGTCGATCGCCGAGTCCAGCACCGCGTCGGCCAGCGGGCAGGCGTCCTGGCCCGCGACGGTTCCGGCGCGGACGGTCGCAGGCGGCCGTCCCACCTGTTCGTCGTCGGTTCCGAGGGGCAGCCGGAAGACACGCTCGCACGTCCCGCGGGTCAGGTCGGCGCCCGCACCGCGGTAGACGGTCACCCCGTCCACCGTCTCCGGCCGCGTCAGCGACGCGTCGGACAGCATCGACGGCAGCAGGGACACCTCCACATAGGTGGTGACGCCGTCGGGCCGCGTCATCAGCGCCGAGCACACCGGCAGTTGCACGGCCGACCCGTACTGCTGGACCGTCCCGGCGTGCCGCACCACCGCCTCGTCGAGCAGTCCGCACGGATCGGCGGCGCGGAGCTCATCCTCGACGTGGACGTGCCGCTGCTGGTCCGGACTCAGTTCCTGCAGCGGGGACGCTCCCGCGGTCCCCGACACGCTGTGCGCGCACCCGGACGTGATCGCGGCGCACAGGAGCGCCGCGGCGACTTTCTTCACTCGATCCCCCCTCGAATCGGCCCGAACACTACCGCCGATTCACTGTCTCCCGGATCACATGGTCTTCACGATCGGCGGGATCTCGAACGTTCCGTCGAACACCTCGGCCCGGGGGCTGTACATCCGCAGCATCGGCCGGAATCCGGCGTCCGGTGTGGGCAGCCAGTTGGCGCGGGCGACCGGGTCGGCCGGGGCGGTCGCGCCGAGCGTGATGGTCAGCGAACCGTCGTCGGCGAACACCAGTCCCGGGGTGCGGTCGCCGATCGAGTAGCGGTCGAGGGGATTGTCGACGAGAAAGAACTCCGGGAGGTCGTACATGGTGATCGACCAGAACGCGTCGACGGGCGGGGTCGGCGCGAACGTGAGTATGTAGGTGTGTTCGCCGGACAGTTCGTTGCCTTCGCTGTCGTGGTAGATCGGCGCGTATGCGGCCTCGTAGCCGTGGTTGCCCCACAGTCCCGCCATCGCGGCGCCGGCCCGCAGTCCCAGTGCCTTCGAGCGGTCCTCGATCCGCCACTCGGGTGAGTTCACGGTGCCGACCTCGAAGAAGTCGTCGTTGTAGTCGAAGGCGTGGTACATCAACTGCCAGCCGTTGACGACCGCCGCACCGGCACCCGATTTCAGTGCGGCAACCAACGATTGGTGCCCGGCCTCGGCGCCCGCCGTGAGGACGGACGCGAGGTCCGGCGGCGCCTCGAGGTACGGCGACGCCCCGGTCTCGAGCAACCCGAGTGGGGCGAACATCTGCTCGGCGATCAGGTCCTGCGCGGCGGGCGGGTACGCCTGCGAATACACCCGCAGCTTCTCCCAGAACCGAAGGTCCTCGGGGACGTTCGGGTCGGGTGCGGGCAGACCGACCACCTGCGCCTGGTCGCCGACAGGTTCCAACGTCAGGGCCGACTGCAGTGCCTTCACCCGCTCCAGATCGGCCTCGCCGTCGCAGGCCCAGCGGCCGACGATGGTGCCCACCGACGTGGGGAACGCGATCCGCGTCGCGCCGGCGGGGACCTCGCCGGACCACCCGGGGCCGGTCAGCAGATAACGGCCGGCCGCCGTTCCCGTCGCGCGTTTGCCGACGTACGCGAAATTGTCGGTCCACGCGTCGACGAACTGCAGCACGTAGTACGCGCCGCCGCTGTCGGGCACCCGGAGCAGTTGCGGTCCGTGGCCGAGGTCGATCTGGGCGATCGAGTAGACGGTGTCGTTGTTGACCGAGACGAACGTGTCCCGCGGCCCGGCGAGTGTGCGGGCATGGCTGAACGTGTTGAAGGGTCCCTCGTCGAGGCTCCCCATCCCCTCCGACACGAAGCGGTTCACCTGGTCGAGATCGAACACCAGCGGAAACCCGTACACCCACGCCTTCGCGGCGAGTTCCTGCAATTCTGCGCTGACGGTCACGAATCCTCCTCTGGCCGTTTCCGGCTCACATCGGCAAGCGCTTCCCGCACGGTCGGGTACAGGCCGACGGGTGAAGTTCCGGAGTCCGCCCGGCGCATCGTGTCGCGGAACTGGCCGATGTCGCGGGCCACCCGGAGGTCGACGCCCTTGCGTTTCAGGGCGTCCCGCAGTTGCCCGAGCATCTGCGCCGCACTGACGTCGATGAACGGGGACGTCTCCGCGTCGAGCACCACCGTCCTGGTGTCGTCGGTGCACAGTTCTCCGATGCGGTCCTTCACGTGATCGGCGTTGGCGAAGAACAATCCGGACTCCACCCGCACGACCACCACGTGCGGGGTGGAGGGCAGTTCGGGGTGGCGTTCGGCGTCCACCCACAGCGACCCGTCCTTCACGAGCGCCGCGACGTGCGGGCGGGAGGCCCGATAGAGCAGCAGGAGCATGGAGACGCCGATGCCGATGACCAGCCCGGGCAGGGTGTCGAACAGCAGGACGCCCACCATCGCCGCGAGAGCCGCCGCGAAGTCGGCGCGCGCGGCGTGGCCGTAGATGCTGCCCAGCCGCCTCGTCCACACCCCGTACAGCCCGCGGAGCGCGGCGATGTCGACGAGTTCGACGACGGCGGCGATCACCACCGCGGCCAGGGTCGCTTCGGGCAGGTTCTCGAAGAGGCCGGTGAGGAACAGCAGCGTGACCACGGTCAGCGCGGCGACGACGAGACCGCTGACCTGAGATTTGGCGCCCGCCCCTCCATTCACCGCCGTCTTGGAGAGGCTGCCGTTGACCACCATTCCCGAGCACAGCCCGGAACCGAGGTTTGCGGTGCCGAGGCCGAGAAGTTCCCGGTTCGGGTCGATCTCGTAGCCTTCCTTCGCCGCGTATGTCTTCGCGGCGCCGAGACCTTCGGCGAAGCCGATCAGCAGCACCCCGACCGCCGGACCCAGCAGGTCCACGTAGTCGTCGAACCCGACTCCGGCCGGCAGACCGAGCGAGGGCAGACCTGGATCGATGTGACCGACGATGTCGACGCCCCGGTCGTCCAGCCCGAACAGCGACACCGCCGCGATCCCGAGGAGCACGGCGAGCAGGGATCCCGGGACCAGCGGCAGCCAGCGTTTGAACCCGAGCACCACCACCAGGCTGAGACCGCCGACGACGAGCGTCACCCAGTGCGTGTCCCCGAGATGGGTGAGCACCCCCCAGGCCTGTTCGAAGAAGTTGCCCTTCTCCTTCTCCACTCCGAACAGCGCGGGCACCTGTCCGACGATGATGGTGAGGGCGAGACCGACGATGAAGCCCTTCAGCACCGGCTCGGAGATGAACGAGGCGATGAATCCGAGGCGCAGCAGACCGGCCAGCAGCCCCGCGATCCCGGTGGCGATCGCGAGGACGGCGGACAGCGCTGCATACTTTCCGCCGTCCGCACCGGCCAGCGGCGCGACGATGGCCGCCGACAGGGCTGCGGTCGCCGACATCGGACCCACCACGAGGTGACGCGAACTGCCCGCCGCCGCGTACAGGATCAGTGCCGGGACCGCCGCGTAGAGGCCGACGACCGGTGGCACCCCCGCGATGGTCGCGTAGGCCAGTGCCTCCGGGACCAGCACCGCCCACACAGTCAGGCCCGCGATCACATCGGGCCTGACCCACCCCCGTTGGTAGTCCCGCAGCGAGCCGAACACCGGCCAGGTGCCGGTCACGGTACTCACCACGTCGTCATCGTCCTAGTCCCTGGCGGTGTCCCAGGTGGTGACCGCCCAGATCACGACGACGTCGAGTGCGATGATCAGAATCGACCACAGCGGGTAGTAGGGCAGCCACAGGAAGTTGGCGAGGATCGACAGCGCGGCGATGCAGACCGCGACGACGCGAGCCCACGTGGCGCCCGTCATCAGTCCGATCGCGCTGATGGCCAGGACGACGCCCAGCACGATGTGGATCCAGCCCCACGCGGTGGTGTCGAACTGGTAGGTGTACTGGACGCCGATGACCAGCAGGTCGTCGGACGCGACTGCGGCGATGCCCTGGAAGAACGAGATCACGCCGACAGTCAGCAGTAATATCGCCGCTGCCAGTGAAGTTCCTGCTGCAAAACCCTGTTTCACAGGGCTGTCCGTCCTGGACTCCGGGGTAGTCGTCATGTCCATGCCCTTCTCGAAAGTGTGTTTGCGAACAGTCGAATCGTCCGGCCCCCAGCGGTGGGAGGCATCATCCGCGCCGGGTGATCCTCATCTGCAACGGATGATGTGACGCCGACGCGCCGGTGCAAGAGTCGAATCGGGGCATCCCGGAACCCCGGCGTTGCGAAGGGACACGCGATGATCGATCCGCAGGACGTATCCGGCGCGGAGCCGGACTCTCGGTGGTCGATGCCGCGGGGCCTGATCGTGATCCTCGGACTGGCCGCGCTCGTCGTCACCGTGGCCGGGATCCAGGTGGCGGCACCGATCCTCGCCCCGATCTTCCTCGCCCTCATGCTCACCGTCGCGGTCCATCCGCTGCCCGTATGGCTGCACAGGAAGGGCGTGCCGGCGTGGCTCGCGACGATCGCCGCGATCCTGGTCGTCAACGGCATCCTCGTCGTACTCGTGCTGTCGCTGGCGCTGTCGGTCGCGCAGCTCGCCACGCTGCTCCCGCAGTACGCGGACGACTTCACGTCCCTCATCGACGACGCCGAGAGCTTCCTGAACAGCAACGGCGTGAACTCCGCCAGCGCCCAGACCATGCTCTCCCAAGTGGATTACGCCACGGTGTTCGGTTTCGTGGACGGCATCCTGCAGGCGATGCTGGGAATCTTCTCGAACCTGCTGTTCCTCGCCGCCCTCCTGCTGTTCATGGCGGTCGACGGAAGCTCCTACGGTTCGCGGATGGGCATCGTCACGCGGATGCGCCCCGACATCGCCACCGCCCTGTCCGCCTTCTCCCTCGGCACCCGCAAGTACCTGGTCGTGACCACCGTCTTCGGATTGATCGTCGCCGTCATCGACACCGGGGCACTGTGGGCACTGGGGATTCCGCTGCCGATCCTGTGGGGCCTGCTGTCGTTCATCACCAACTACATCCCGAACGTCGGCTTCGTTCTCGGACTCGTCCCACCCGCCCTGCTCGCGCTGCTGCAGGGCGGTCCGGGACTGATGCTGACGGTCATCGTCCTGTACAGCGTCATCAACGTCATCATCCAGTCCGTGATCCAGCCCAAGTTCGTCGGGGACGCCGTCGGCCTGTCCGTGACCTTCACGTTCCTGTCGCTGGTGTTCTGGACATGGATCCTCGGACCGCTCGGCGCGATCCTCGCCATCCCGCTGACGCTGATGGCGAAGGCACTTCTGATCGACATCGACCCGTCCACGAGGTGGGTCAACACGATCCTCAGCAGCTCTCCCACACCCCCGGCACCGGCCACCACCCCCACCCCGCCACGACACGAGAAGGAAGAACCATGACACCCGACTTCTCCGACACCACCGATTTCGAGGACGCCGACCGCGGTTTCGTCGACCGTCTCGACCCCTGCACCGTCACGGACGCGGACGGTCGCGCGGTGTGGGACATGCAGGAGTATGCGTTCCTGTCCGGCGACTGCCCGGACACGGCCGACCCGAGTCTGTGGCGGCAATCGCAACTGTGCGCGAAGGACGGTCTGTACGAGGTCACCGAGGGCATCTACCAGCTACGCGGAATCGACCTGTCCAACATGACGATCGTCGAGGGCGAGACAGGTGTCCTGGTGATCGACCCGCTCATCTCGCAGGAGACCGCGGCCGCCGCGCTCGCGCTGTACCGGAAGAACCGGGGCGACCGGCCCGTCACCGGCGTCATCTACACCCACTCCCACATCGACCACTTCGGTGGCGTCTTCGGCGTCCTCCCGGACGGTCGCGGCGACGTCCCGATCCTCGCCCCCGAAGGGTTCCTCGAACACGCGGTCTCCGAGAACATCTACGCCGGAACGGCAATGGGCAGGCGCGCCACCTACATGTACGGACCGCTGCTGCCCAAGGGTCCGCGCGGGCACCTCGGTGCGGGGCTCGGAACAAACACGTCGACCGGCAGGCCGGGGCTGATCCCGCCGACCGTCGACATCACCCACACCGGTCAGGAGGAGACCGTCGACGGCATCCGGATCCTCTTCCAGGTGACACCGGGAACGGAGGCGCCCGCCGAGATGAACTTCCTGTTCCCGGACCACCGGGCACTGTGCATGGCGGAGAACGCCACCCACAACCTGCACAATCTCCTCACGTTGCGCGGCGCACTGGTCCGCGATCCCCGCGCCTGGTCGCGGTATCTCGACCAGGCGATCGAGATGTTCGACGGCGGCTACGACGTCGCGTTCGCGTCCCACCACTGGCCGACGTGGGGTCGCGACCGGGTGGTGAAATTCCTGTCGGAGCAGCGCGACCTGTACCAGTACCTGCACGACCAGACGCTGAGAATGCTCAACGCGGGACTGACCGGGATCGAGATCGCCGAAAACTTCCCGCTGCCGCCCGCCCTCGAATCCGCCTGGCATGCGCGCGGGTACTACGGCTCGGTCAGCCACAACGTGAAGGCGATCTACCAGCGGTACATGGGCTGGTTCGACGGCAACCCGACGTCGCTGTGGCAGCATCCACCCGAAAGCGTGGCCACCCGCTACGTCGAGTGCATGGGCGGCCAGGACGAGGTCCGGTCGAAGGCGACGCAGTACCTCGAGCGCGGAGACCTGCGGTTCGCGGCCGAACTGCTCAAGCACGCCGTGTTCGCCGACCCCTCCGACGACGCGGCCAAGGACCTGCTGGCCCGCACGTACGAGCAACTCGGGTTCGGCGCAGAGAACGCGACGTGGCGCAACTTCTACCTCACCGGGGCACTCGAACTGCGCGGCGGCATCGTCGCCCCGCCGCTCAGCGACCTCGGCGCGGACATGCTGAGCGCCCTGACGATCGACCAGATCTTCGACTCCGTCGCCCTCCGCATCAACGGCCCGCGGGCCTGGGACGCGACCCTCGTCGCGGAGTGGCACTTCACCGAACCCGAAGCGCACTACCGGACGACGTTGTCCAACGGCGCGCTCATCCAGACGGTCGCGCCGAGGACGCCGACGCAACCGGACGTCACGCTGACCCTGACGAAGATGCAATTGCTCGCCCTGTTCGCCGGCCGGGGTCTGGAGGGCATCGAGGTGACGGGTGACCCGTCGAAACTCCTCGCCCTCACCGAATTGCTCGACCCGCCCGACAACGCGTTCCCGATCGTCACGCCGTAGGCGCTCCGCGCCCGTGCGCCTTTCTGGTTGTTCCAGCTACCAGAAAGGCGCACGGGCGGCGGAGCCGCCTATCCGAAGTCGACGATCGCGAGGTTGCTCGGAAGCTGATCCGTCCGCGGCTCACCGCTGGGCAGTTTTCCCTGCAGGAACTGCCCCGACAGGTAGTCGTCCGCGTCGAGGATCTGCTTCGGCGCCACCTGCCCCTCGTATTCAAAGCTGTCGAAGACGTACGGCAGGGAGTCGGCGTAGAGCAGGCTCGGGCCGTTCATAAGCTGGAAGTGCAGGTGCGACGCGTTGGCGTTGCCGGTGTTCCCGAGTTTCGCGAGGGTGTCGCCCTTCGAGACCTTGTCCCCGGGCTTGACGAGCAGCGAACCCTCGATGAAGTGCGCGTACATCGCGTAGACGCCGCCCCCGAGGTCGAGGACGACGTGGTTTCCGTCGACGTTCTCGACGGTGAGTTTCGCGGCGAGTTCCGGCACCTCGGCGGGCAGTGTGCCCGGGGCGTTGGCGGGCACGTTGTCGAGCGTGGCCACGACCGTTCCGTCGGCGACGGCGTACACGTCGGACCCGTAGTCGACGTAGCTTTCGTTCTTCGTCCGGTCGCCGGTGTAGAACTCGCCCTGGTCGTTGGTGCGTTTCCAGTCGATCGCGAACCGCTGACTGTTGTTGATCTTGCCGTCGACCGGGAGCGGCGACGTCCGGTGCGGGAAGCCCGGCAGGCAGCAGCCGTTGAGGGCAATCCAGTTGTCGCCCTTCAGCGGTGGCGAGATGACGCGTGGGGTCCCGGCATCGATGTCGAGGGCGGTGGTCAGATAGTCGACGGCGGACGGTTCCCGCGACGACGGGGCCGCGGCGGCGCTGCCGTAGAGGTGGTGGAGCACCGCCTTCGGGGCCTGATCGAGCGAGTCGAACGTGTAGTCGACGAACACGATGCGACTTTCCTGCGGCGGAATCGCCGTGGAGGTCGCGGCCGGCGCGGTGAGCATCCGCAACCGGTTGCAGTCGCCGTACGGACAATTCGGCTCGACGAGCGCCGCACCGGAGAACGACGCGATCACCTTCGACGGGTCGGTCCCGTCGACGATGTCCAGTTTGTCGAGGGTCGCCGGGACGGGTGTCGCGTTCGTCAACTGGAGGTCGTAGGCGACGTGGTACTTCCCGTCGGTTCCCGGGAACGGGAAGGTCGGATCACCGATCGGGGTGAGGATCAGTCCCGTGTAGGCGTCGGGCACGGTGACCGCGCCGGTCCCGCCTGCCGTCGTCGGCGACGCGCTCGTCTCCAGCGCATCGTCGCTGGTCGAGCACCCCGCAGCGACGAGTGCGATCGACATCATCAGCCCGGCCACTGCCAACTTCATGGTCACTCCATTCAGGCACTTCGCCGCTGCCGTGTGCTCTCCGACGTGGCCATGGTCCGCCGATCCGCCGGCTACGGATTCACCCGTCTCGTGTGAACTTCGGATTGCTGCCGGTTTGCGGAAACCACGTTCATCCACACAGAACACCGGGTTCTCGCTAAAATCATCGCACCGGCTTACTGCGTCGGAGATTGACGTTTGTCGAAGATCGTTTCTCGGTGCAGCGAGAATTGGGGGTCGGCGTGGCGGCAGCACCGCTCGGGGAATTTCATCTGAGTACTCGAATACCTTCGAGTGCAGGGGGTCGAACGGTCACCCGGACCCGCCTGCACACCATGCTCACCGACGCGCTCACCGACGAGACCCACCCCTATCCGGTCGCGCTGGTCTGCGCGCCTGCCGGGTCGGGAAAGACGCGGGCGGTGGCCGACTGGGCGCGGGAGTTGCTGGCCGCCGACGACGCTCCGACCATTGCCTGGCTCACGATCGAGGAGCGGCACAACGACCTCGACGTCGTCCACCGGGCGATCCTCCGCGCGCTCACCGACTCCGGAAATCCTCGTCTGCAGAAGGCGTGCGCCGGGCTCGTTTCCGAGTCACCGGACCTCGGCGCCACATTGTCGGCCGCGTTGCACGAACTCGGCGAGAACATCTGGATGATCATCGACGACGCCCATCTCCTGCGCGACACCGACGTGCTCACCGACCTCGAGTCGTTCATGCGCTGGCAACCACCGATGCTGCGGACGGTCATCGTCGGACGGTTCGAGCCGCCGCTCGCGCTGCAGCGGCTTCGCCTGGACGGCAGGCTGTTCACGCTCACGGCAACGGATCTCGCCTTCACGTCCGACGAGTCCGCCGAGATGCTCGACGAGCACGGCGTGGTGCTGTCCCCGGACGATCTCGACGCCCTGATGGTTCGCACGGAGGGCTGGGCTGCCGGAATCCGGCTGGCGGGAATGTCTTTGGAAGGACATCCGGATCCGAGCCGATTGATCGCCGAGTTCTCGGGCGACCGCCGGGCCGTCGCCGACTATCTCATCGAGGAGGTCCTCGCCGGCCAGACCGACGAGATGCGCGAGTTCCTCCTGCGCACGTCCGTCCCCGTCTCGTTCACGGTCGAACTCGCCGAGAAACTCACGGGCTGCACCGACGCGCACGGCAACATCGATTGGCTCGAGCACCACAATTTCCTGATCAGCCGGATCACCGAGAACCCCACGCACTACCGCTACCACCCGCTGCTGCGCAGCTATCTGCGCGCGGAGATCAGCCGGATCGGCCACGTCGAAGTCGAGCATCTCGAATTGACGGCGGCCCACTGGCACGACGAATTCGGGGATGCACTGCTCGCACTCGAACACGCGGTGAACTCCGGTGATCACGACGAGATCGTGGCTCTGCTGGCCCGGACGTCGCTGCCCCTGATCATCGGCGGCCACGGCGAGGCCGTCGACCGGATTCTCACGAGGGCGCCCCGTGCGTCGCAGGACCATCCGTCGGCGCGGCTGCTCCGCGCCGCCGCCGCGCTCGCCTCGGGAAACATCCCGGTGGCCACGTCCACCCTCGAACTCCTCGACCGCAGGAAGTCGGGGCTACTGGTGGACGGCGCCACCGAATCCCGGGTGCACCTGCTGCTCCGCGAATCGCTGCGGGTGCAGACCGCGATCGGCACCGGCGACATCGAGACCGCGCTGAAGCGGCTGCAGAGCGTGGGCGGCGGATCGAGCGGCGACCCCGATCTCGACGCGTTCGTCCTGCTCCAGGAAGGGCGTGCGCTGCTCTTCCTCGGACGGGACGACGAGGCGGAGGCCGTGCTCGGGAGGTCGCTCGCGCACGCGAGGCTCGGCGACGCACCGTTGAGCGTCATGTACTGCCTGGGGACTCTCGCCGCCGTCTCGATGTCGCGGGGGGACGTCACGGTGGCGTCCGAACTGGTGGACGAGGCCCTGACGATCGGCCGGACGCAGTCGGCGACGAGCGATCCGACGTTCCAGTTGACGAAGCTCATCGACTCCTGGTGCCGCTACATGCGGATGGACCCCGACGCCGCCCGCGTCGCCGCCGAATCCGCCGAGGCGTTGCGTCGCGCGAGCACCGGAACCGCCGGTCTCGCCGACGGCGCCGCGGCCCTGTTCGGTCTCGACGAGTCCGAACACCGGCACGGTTCGGTGACGATGGTGCATGCGGACAGCCCCGTGTCGTCCGCGCTGCCGATGCCGCCGGGAATCCGGGCGGTGCTGCTGCCCGCCATCCAGTACGCGTATCTGTCCGCCGGTGAGATCGGGTGGGCGCACGAGTTGGCCACCGAGGCGCAGGCCATCCTCGGGCCCACCGGCGACACACCCCTCGTCGAGGCGATCATTCACCTGCACCTGCACCGCCTCGACCTGGCCCGCCGGACGATCCAGCCGGTCCTGGACGGTGAACTGGAATGCGCCGCGGGCACCAACCTGATCGCGGCGTGGCTCGTGGACGCGTCGATCGCGCTTGCCCGCAAACATGATTCGCGCGCCCACAGCGCACTCACCGAGGCGTTGCGTCTCGCGGAGCCGCAGTCGGTGCTGCGTCCGTTCCACGACTGCGGACCACAGATCCGGGATCTCCTCGTGCGGAGCACCGGCCGGTTCGGGGTCCTCGAACCGTTCGCGGAGAGGCTCCGCGCGTCGTTTCCGCGGTCGGAGAGCACGGCATCCGACATGCTCACTCCCCGTGAACTGGAACTCCTCGTGGAGCTTCCGTCGTGGCGCACCGCCGAGCAGATCGCGGCCGACCTGTGCGTGTCGGTGAACACGGTGAAGACGCATCTGCGCGGGATCTACCGCAAACTCGGCGTCACGTCCCGCCGCGACGCGATCGCCGCCGCGCAACACAACGGTTTGCTCTGAGACGGTTCACCACTTGCGGGTGAGGCGCGTCGCCGTTCCGTCGGTCACCCTGAAATCTACGGCTGACCGAGTTCTGGAACGACGATGCGAATGAAGGAGCCCGCCGTGGTGCGTCCTGAATCGAACTGGCCCGGCAAGGTCAGGTACGCCTTCCTGATCAGCGGCGCCCTGTCCGATCGGGTGCTGGCGGCCTTCCCCGAGTTGGACGTCTCGGACGTCACGACCGGTGACACGACGCTCTACGGTCCGGTCGACGGCCCGACGGATCTCCGGGGCATGCTGGCCCGCTTCGACGCGCTGGGACTGACCGTCATCGAGATGCGCAGGCTACCGGACTGACCGGGCGTCGGGGTTCAATGGGGAAGGGTCCCGGGAGGCGGTGAAGCCGAGTGAGCGGCGAGTTCGAACCGGGCACGGTGTTTGCCGGCTACGTGATCGAACGGGTTCTGGGACGAGGCGGGATGGGCACCGTCTACCTCGCCCAGCATCCCAACCTGCCGCGCAAGGTCGCTCTCAAACTGCTCGACACGTCGTGGACGAGCGACGACTACGTCCGGTCGCGTTTCGAGTCGGAAGCGGACCACGCCGCCCATCTCGACCATCCCAACATCGTCACCGTCCACGACCGCGGCCGCGAGGGCGGCCGGTTGTGGATCGCGATGCAGTACGTTCCCGGCGTCGACGCCCGGAGAGCGCTCAATTCCGGGGCACTGGACGTGGAGCGCGCCGTGCACATCGTCAGCGAGACCGGGAAGGCGCTCGATCACGCGCACGAGGCGGGGATCCTGCATCGCGACGTGAAGCCGGCGAACATCCTGCTCGCGCCGGGCGACCCCGAACGTGTGCTGCTCACCGATTTCGGCACCGCCAAGGCCCTGGACGAGACGCATCAGCTGACCCGCACCGGGATGCTGGTGGCGACGCTGCACTACGCGGCGCCCGAGCAGATCGAGGGCCGGAAACTCGACCACCGTGTCGACATCTACGCGTTGGGCTGCACGTTCTTCCATCTGCTCACCAACGAACCGCCGTTTCCCGGGACCACCGCGTCGTCGGTGATGCACGGTCATCTGAACGGGCCGATTCCCAAGCCGAGTGTGGTGCGACCCGGGCTGCCCGCCGGTGTCGACGCCGTCGTCGCGCGCGCCATGGCCAAGGACCGCGAGGAGCGCTACTCGACGTGTCGTGAGTTCAGCGACGCCGTCCACGCGATCGAGTGGGACGGGCCGGGCAGTGTCACCCGCCCTGCCGGCCTCGCCGACTCCGCGGCGACCACCCGGACGAGCCGTCCCGCCGTGACCCGGCCCGACGCCGAGCCGGGTGCGGAGCCGACGACACCGACAACGGTCGCGGGCCGGTGGCGGCGCACACGCTGGCTGCTCGCCGCCCTTCTGGCGGTTGTCCTCGTCGCCGCCGCTGTCGCCTATGTCGTCTGGCCTGGCGAGGAGTCGGCCGACAGGCAGGTGGTGCTCCCGCTGACCGGCTTGCAGGGCCCGGCCGGGCTCGCGGTCTCGGGCAGCGGGAACCTGTACATCGCGGACAGCGCGGCCAAACAGGTTCTGGAGGTGCGCGCCGGGTCCTACGAGCAGACGGTTCTTCCCTTCACCGGACTCGACGTTCCGCAGGGAGTTGCGGTCAGCACGTCCGGCGACGTGTACGTCTCCGATCTCGTGACCAACACCGTGACGATGCTGCACGGCAGCACCCAGGTACCGATGCCGATCGGCGGGCTGAACCAGCCGTTCGGAATCGCGCTCGGACCGGATGGAACGCTGTACGTCGCGGACACGCTGAACAACCGGGTGATGGCCCTGCGCGACGTCACCGCCGCCCCCGTCGCGGTACCCCTGACGGTGATCGGGCCGTTCGCCGTCGCCGTCGGTGAGCAGGGCGATCTGTACGTCGGCACGCCCAACAAGGTGCTCGCGTGGAACGCTGCCACCCGCGCCCAGAGCTTCCTGCCGTTCACCGACCTCCAGAGCGTCGGTGGTGTCGCGGTCGACGACGAAGGAACCGTGTACGCGATCGACCAGAACCACAATCGGATTCTGCGGCTGCCCGCCGGTTCGGACGAGCAGGAGGTCCTCCCGTTCACGGGCCTGGACCAGCCGGAAGGGATCGCCGTGTCGAGCCGGGGCGATGTGTACGTCGCGGACACCGACAACAGCCGGGTGGTCATGCTGCCCGCGGGCAGCTGACCGCTCAGGCCTGGCGTGCCAGGTCGAACCCGAACGATTCCGCGACCGCCTCGTCGACCCGGCCGTGGTGATTGGCGAGCAGTTCTTCGCGTTCGTTCGCGGAGAGACCGCCCCAGATGCCGTACGGTTCACCGACACTGAGCGCGTGCTCCCGGCACTGCACCAGCACGGGGCAGCCGCGGCAGATCATCTTGGCGCGGAAGTCCCGCATCTCGCGTGCCCGGCCGCGTTCGCGGTCGGGGTGGAAGAAGGTGGACGATTCGTAGCCGCGGCACGCGGCGTCCCTCTGCCAGTCCCACACCTCGGCGACCGGAATGGGAAGACTCAACCGATTGGACATTGCACTCCTCCAGATACTCGTGAGCCGTTGTGTGCGAGCCCGAGAACTCGTTCCCGGGCCAGATCGGCGGCGCCGACGATGCCGACGTTCGCGCCGAGTTCCGCTAGTCGCACCTCGGCGACCGGTCGATGTGCGCGTCCCGTGAGACGGTTCTCGAAAGCGGCGGCGGCGGGACCGCGCAGCAGTTCACCGGCCTCGCAGACTCCCCCGCCGATGATGAACAGGTCGGGGTCGAAGAACGCGGCGATGTCCGCCATGCCGTGTCCCAGCCAGGAACCGATCACCCGGAAACATTCGAGCGCGGCGGGGTCGCCGTCCTGTGCGGCGGCGGTGACGTGCAGGCCGGTGATGGCGTCGGCCCTGCCGCCTGCGCGGGCGAGGAGGTCGGCGGCGAAACCGGGCGACACGTTCGCGAGGTCCTGCGCTTCCCGGACGAGTGCCCGCCCGCTGGCGTAACGCTCCCAGCAGCCGTGGTTGCCGCAGCCGCACCGGCGGCCGTGCGGTTCGACGTTGAGGTGCCCGAACTCCGCGGCCACCCCGAACTTGCCGCGGTGGAGGACGCCGTCGACGACGATACCGCCGCCGATCCCGGTTCCCACGGTGAGCACGACGACGGTCTGTCCCGTCCGCCCGGCCCCGAAGCGCGCTTCGCCCCAGGCGGCGGCGTTGGCGTCGTTCTCCACCACCGTCGGCAATCCGCACGCCGCTTCGACCACCGCACCGAGCGGTTCGTTGCGCCAGGCGAGGTTCGGGGCGAACAGCACGGTGCTGAGGTCGGCGGCGACGAAGCCTGCCGCGCCGATGCCGACGGCCTGGACCGGGTGGGTATCGGCCAGATCCCGGACGAGTTCGGCGATGACGTTCTCGACACCGCGCGCATCGTGGGACGGGGTGTCACGACGCACCATCCGGTGGATGACTCCGTCGGTGTCGACCACGCCGGCAGCGATCTTCGTGCCACCCACGTCGATGCCAATTGTCAGAGCCATGTCTCGTGTCCTCTTCAAATCTACGAGTGAGCGGTGTCACGCTGACACTAGAGGACCTTTGGCTCGTTATCAATACGTACTTTGGTTTTTCTGAGAACAAAGTGCTGGGTATGTCAGCACCGATCGGCCGCTTCCCGATCTCATCCCCGAGGAGTGATCCGCATCCGCACAGGTAGGAGGAATCTGAGATCGCGATCGCCGAATCGCACGAAGGAGGATTCGATGAGCTCCCCATGGTCGATCGAGCCGGCAGGCCCGTAGCTCGTGCCCGGCGCCCACCAGCAGCCGGAACCGGGCGAGACCGGCACCCGGCGCATCGACTGGCAATGGCGGGCCGCGGCGCTGGGCGCCGTCGACGCCGCGCCGGCCGCCGCGGTCACCGCCGCCGTCGCCGTCCCGTCGGGTGTCGCGCTGGCGGTGGGGGTGCTGCCCGCGGCGATCATGGGACTGCCGCCGACCCGACGGGCGCGGGCTGCACTGATTCTCATCGGGATCCTGACCGGGCTGCCGATGGTGCTGGGCTCACTCGTCGCCCACACACCCCTGCTGGCGATCGTGGTCGTGTTCACCCTCGCAGTCGGTGCGGCGGCGCTCGCACGGACCACCGTCGCGAAGCGGCGAAACCTCGGCAGGGTCTTGTCGACGCTGTCGGTGCCGCTGGTCGGAGTCGGGCTCAGCTACGACGACCCGGCCACAGCAGTCGGACTCGCCGTGCTCATGATCGGCGGTTCGGTGTTCGCGTATGTCGTTTCGCTGCTGCTCCCCGAACATGCTGCCGTCGCGCCCGTTCGGCCCGGGACCGCGATCACCCTCGGGTACGGCGTCCGACTCGGCGCCGCAGGCGCGACCGCCGCCGCGATCGGGTTCACCCTCGACCTCGACCACGTCGGCTGGGCCTGCGCAGCAGCACTTCTCGTGATGCGTCCCGACACCGACGAACAGGTGACCCGCATGGCGGGACGGATCGCGTCGATGCTCATCGGGGGCACGGCGGCCGTGCTCGTCGTCGGTGCGACTCCCGCCGACTGGGTCTACAGCGCCGCCGTCGTCGCGGTCGTCGCGACCGCCGCGGCAACCCACCGCAGTCGCTGGTACGTGACCTCCACGTTCACCACGTTCCTCGTGTTCGTCCTGCTGCTGTATTCCGATCCCGAACAGGCCGGATACCGCTTCACCGAACGGCTTTCCGAAACCGTGCTCGGCGTCGCCATCGCGTTCCTCTTCGGCATCGCCGTCCCCGCCCTGGGGCGTCGGACGCAGTCGTCCCGCTGACGGGGGCGGAATGTTCGACGGACGAACGGGACGCTCGTTCGATCTGACGCAACGAGCGTCCCGTTGGTCCGGAGTGGGCGTGGACGCCGGACGCCCGAGTGGACAAGCCCTGTGATCTGCGCCATAGTTCTCTCCCGTCGGCACAAGCCGGCACGCCCCTGACACTCGGATCGTCCGGCACGTTCCTGCCGGTGGAGGGATTCATTTCTCATGGCAACAATCACGTACGACCGCGCGACCAGGCTCTTTCCCGGGTCCGACGTCCCCGCCGTCGATCAACTCGACCTGCACATCGAGGACGGTGAGTTCCTCGTCCTCGTCGGCCCGTCCGGCTGCGGAAAATCCACGTCGCTGCGGATGCTCGCCGGACTGGAGGACGTCGACGGCGGCCAGATCCTGATCGGCGGCCGCGACGTCACGCACGCCGAACCCAAGGATCGCGACATCGCGATGGTCTTCCAGAACTACGCGCTCTACCCGCACATGACCGTCGCCGAGAACATGGGCTTCGCCCTCAAACTCGCAGGCACCGACAAGTCCGAGATCCGCACCCGCGTCGCGGAGGCCGCCGACATGCTCGACCTCGGCGCCTACCTCGACCGCAAACCCAAGGCACTCTCCGGCGGCCAGCGGCAGCGAGTTGCCATGGGCCGCGCCATCGTCCGGCAACCGCAGGTGTTCCTGATGGACGAGCCGCTGTCGAACCTCGACGCGAAACTGCGCGTGCAGACCCGTACCCAGATCGCCCAGCTCCAGCGCCGCCTCGGCACCACCACCGTTTACGTCACCCACGACCAGGTCGAGGCCATGACGATGGGCGACCGTGTCGCCGTCCTCAAGGGCGGCGTGCTGCAGCAGTGCGCCTCCCCCCGCGAGCTCTACCGCCGGCCCGCGAACGTGTTCGTCGCCGGGTTCATGGGCTCACCGTCGATGAATCTGTTCACCGTGCCCGTCACCGACGGCGGCGTGCTGATCGGCGACCAGCTGGTGCCCGTCCCCCGCGACGCCCTGACCGCGGCGGGCGGGCGTGAGGTGATCTTCGGGATCCGGCCCGAGCACGTCGAGATCGCCGATTCCGGCGGACTGAAACTCGAGATCGACGTCGTCGAGGAGCTCGGCTCCGAGGCATTCGTGTTCGGCCGCACCACCGTCCACGGACGAACCGAGAACCTGGTCGCGCGCGTGGACTGGCGCAACCCACCCGAGAAGGGCCAGGTCGTGCACGTCCGCGTCGACGAGGCACACGCGCACCTCTTCGCCACCGACGCGGCGGGCGAGCGCCTGGTGCGCTGACCTCAGAGTTCCGCGGGACGGGCGGTCGAGCCCCTGACCACCAGGTGGGTCGGGAGCACGACCGTCCGTTCCGCCGGTTCCCGCCCGCTCAGCAGGTCCACGACCACCCGGCCCGCCGCCGCTCCCTGCTCTGCCACCGGTTGCCGGACCGTGGTCAGGTCGGCCAGCTCCGCCGTCGGGTGATCGTCGATGCCGATCACCGACATCCCGGCCGGGACGGGTACCCCCGCTCGCCGCAGCGTGCGTAGCGCTCCGACGGCGACCTCGTCGGAATGACAGAACACCGCGGTGGGCACGTCGGCTCGGCTGAGCAGCAGTTCCATGCCCCGCTCGCCGCCCTCGACGCCCCAGGGCACGGTCGCGATGCAGTCGTCGTCGAGTCCGGCGTCGGCGAGTGCACCGTGGAAACCCGCGACCCGGGCGATGTCGCCCGCCCAGGACTGCCCTTCCGGGTCGACGGTGCGGATCATGCCGATCCGCGTGTGCCCGATCCTGATCAGATGGCCGACGGCCTGACGCGCGGCCAGTTCGTCGTCGATCCGGACGGACGGGAAGTCGCCGGCGTGCGCGCCGATGACCACCACGGTCACGTCCATCTCCTCGAGCCGTGCCCGCTCCGGCCCGGTCAGCGGAAACGCCACGGCGATGACCGCATCGACCTTGCGGCGCAACGGAAGTCGTTCGAAGAACGATTCACGCTGGGACGACTCCTCGAGGCAGTACAGCATCACGTCCAGGTCGGCGGCACGGAGTTCGTGCTCGATGCCGGCGAGGACCCGTGAGTAGAACCAGGCGTCGATCCACGGCACGACGACGGCCACCCGGCCCGTCGCGCCGCCCGACAGCTTCGACGCCTCGGGCGAGATGACGTACGCCAACTCGTCGGCGACCCGCTGAATCCGCAGTCGCGTCGCGTCGGACACCCCCTTCTCGCCGCGCAGCGCACGGGAGACGGTGGCGATCGAGACGCCGGTGCGGCGCGCGACGTCGGCCATGTTCACGGACTGCTTGGGGATCACGTTCCCACAGTAAGCGAGCAACGCAAATATTTGCGCAAATTCCTCACGGAACGCAAGCCGCTGTAGTGCGGAAAAGAAATCACCCTGTTCGAGTTGACAGCAACCTGTGATGTGCCTCACGCTCATTACGCAAACGTTTACGCATCACATTCGCCCATCCCATCCCCGCACCGAGGAGATTCGATGACCCAGTCCGTGGAGTCGACCGCAACCACCGTCGCGAGCCGGCACCCCGAAGCCTGGTGGAAGACGGCCGTCGTCTACCAGGTCTACATCCGCAGCTTCGCCGACGGGAACGGCGACGGCATCGGCGACCTCACCGGGTTGCGTTCCAAGCTGCCCTACCTCGCCGACCTCGGCGTCGACGCCGTGTGGATCAACCCCTGGTACCCGTCGCCGATGGCGGATGCCGGCTACGACGTCGCCGACTTCCGCGACATCGAGCCGTCGTACGGCACGCTCGCGGAGGGTGAGGCGTTCATCGCCGAGGCCCACGAGCTGGGGATCCGCGTGATCCTCGACATCGTGCCCAACCACACCTCCAGCGAGCACCGCTGGTTCGGGGCCGCGCTCCGCGACGAGCCCGGGGCACGCGAGCGCTACATCTTCCGGCCCGGCCGCGGCCCGGCGGGCGACGAGCCGCCCAACGACTGGCAGAGCGCATTCGGCGGTCCCGCGTGGAGCCGTCTCGACACCGGCGAGTGGTACCTGCACCTGTTCGCTCCCGCACAGCCCGACCTCAACTGGGAGCACCCCGAGGTCCGTGCGGAGTTCGAGGACATCCTGCGGTTCTGGTTCGACAAGGGCGTCGACGGCTTCCGGATCGACGTCGCCCACGGCCTGGCCAAGGATCCCGCACTGCCCGATGCCGGTGAGCGCCTTCCCGGTTCGCAGCACACCGATCCGCACCCCGCCTGGGACCAGGATGCCGTCCACGAGGTGTACCGGGGCTGGCGGACCGTCGCCAACGCCTACAACGACCGCGTCTTCGTCGCCGAGGCCTGGGTTCCCGGCAACGACCGGCTGGCCCGGTACCTGCGCCCCGACGAACTCCACACCGCGTTCCAGTTCGACTTCCTGCGCGCCCCGTGGCGCTCGGACAGCATTCGCGCCGTGATCGACGACGCGCTCGAGCAGGCTGCCACCGTCGGCGCACCCGCCACCTGGGTGCTCTCCAACCACGACGTGCCCCGCACCGTCACCCGCTACTCCCGCTCGCAGCCCGACCACCTCGTCGAAACCGATTGGGAGCGCGCCCGCTGGGCGCTCGAGGAGCCGAACCACGACCTGGGCAGGCGCCGTGCCCGCGCCGCCGCGCTGCTGCAGCTGGCATTGCCCGGCACCGCGTACATCTACCAGGGCGAGGAACTCGGACTGGAAGAGGTCGAGGACCTTCCCGACGACGTCCGTCAGGATCCGACGTGGTTCCAGACCGGCTTCACCGACTGCGGCCGCGACGGCTGCCGGGTGCCGATCCCGTGGTCGAACGACGCAGTGCCGTACGGCTTCTCCCCGTTCGACGCGGAAGAGGACACCTGGCTTCCGCAGCCCGGGCACTGGGCCCCGCACACCGCGGAAGCGCAGGCGGGCCACCCCGAGTCGTTCCTCACGCTGTACCGCCGGGCGCTGGAACTGCGGCCCGAGTTCTTCGACACCCCGCATCCCGTCGAGTGGCTCGACACTCCCCCGGGCGTTCTCGCGTTCGCCCGCGGCGCAGTGCAGTGCTGGGTGAACACCGGCACCGAACCGGCCGCACTTCCCGAAGGCTCGACCGTGGTGCTCGGTTCGATCGCCGGCATCACCGGCGGACTCCCGTCCGACGCCGCGGTGTGGCTGTCGGAACCGGGCTCGGGTGAATCACGATGAAGCGCGTCGCCGCCGCCGCGGTGGCCGTCGGGGTCCTGTTCGCGGCGACGTCCTGCGCCGATCAGGGCATCGAGGCCGCCGCGCAGGCGGAAAAGCAGAACCTGGACGGCCGCGGACCCATCACCTACGTGCAGGGTAAGGACAACTCCAACGTCGTCCGGCCGCTGATCGACGAGTGGAACGCCACCCATCCCGGTGAGGAGGTGACGTTCAAGGAGCAGTCCGACCAGGCCGACCAGCAGCACGAGGACCTGGTGCAGCATTTCCAGTCCCGCGATCCCGGCTACGACGTCGCCGTCGTCGACGTCGTGTGGACCGCCGAATTCGCGGCCCGCGGATGGCTGCAACCGCTCGAGGGCCCGATGGCGATCGACACGTCCGGCCTGCTCCCCGCCACCGTCGCGGGGGCCACATACGGGGGCGTCCTGTACGCGGCGCCGCAGACCAGCGACGGCGCCCTGCTCTACTACCGCACCGACCTGCTCGATCACCCGCCCGCCACCTGGGATGAGCTGATCGGCGCGTGCGGGACGGCGCGGCAGGCCGGAATCGGCTGCTACGCAGGCCAGTACGCCAAGTACGAGGGCCTGACCGTCAACGCGTCCGAGGCCATCAACACGGCGGGCGGGTCGATCCTCGGACCGGACGGCGTGACCCCGACGATGACCACCCCGGAAGCCAAGGCGGGCCTGCAGTCCCTGGTCGACGCGTACCGTTCGGGTGCGATTCCCCGCGAGTCCGTCACGTTCCAGGAAGAGCAGGCCCGGCAGGCGTTCCAGAGCGGCGACCTGCTGTTCATGCGCAACTGGCCGTACGCGTACAGCCTGATGAACGGTCAGGGTAGTTCCGCGGTGTCCGGCAAGTTCGCGGTGGCGCCGCTGCCGGGGAAGAACGGGCCCGGTCACTCGACACTCGGCGGGCACAGCGCCGCGATCAACGTGTACTCGGAGCACAAGGCCACCGCGTCCGACTTCCTGAAGTTCTTCCTGGAGAAGAAGTCGCAGGCGTTCTTCCTCTCGCAGGGGTCGCTCGCGCCCGTCCGCGCCGACGTCTACGACGACCCGGAACTGATCGAGCAGTACCCGTACATCCCCACGCTGAAGACGTCGATCGAGAACGCCGTGACCCGGCCGGTGACCCCGTTCTATCCCGCGGTCACCCGGGCCGTGCAGAACAACGCGTACGCCGCGATCAAGGGCGAGAAGACGGTGGATCAGGCCGCCGCCGACATCCAGTCCGCGATCGCCGCGGCCGGGTCCTAGAGGAGACAAGCCGATGACCGTTCACGAACTCTCGGAACCGACGACCGAGGTCGTCCCGCAACCGGATTCGTCCGAAACGCCGCCGCGGCCCCGGAAGGGACGCAGCAGGGCAGCGATGCTCCTGGTTCTGCCGACCATGATCCTGCTGGGCATCGTCGTCCTGTACCCGGTGGTCAGTGCGATGGTGATGTCGCTGTTCAAGGACCCGACCATCGACCCCGCCACCGGCAAATTCGTCGACCAGGGCTTCGCGGGACTGTCGAACTACACGCACTGGCTGTTCCAGCGGTGCACCGACACGACCGGAGCGTCGGTGTCCTGCCCCGGCGGCACACTGGGATCACTGTTCTGGCAGTCGATGTGGGTCACCGTGTTCTTCACCGTGGTCACCGTCACCATCGAGGTCGCGCTGGGACTCTGGTTCGCCACCATCATGAACCGGGCGTTCCGCGGCCGGGCACTGCTGCGGACCAGCATCCTCGTCGCGTGGGCCATCCCGACCGCCGTCACCGCGAAACTGTGGTACTTCGTCTTCGCCTACGACGGCATCGCCAACAAACTGCTCGGCACGGACATTCTGTGGACGGGTGACACGTGGCCCGCCCGGTTCGCCGTCGTGATCGCCGACGCCTGGAAGACCACTCCGTTCGTGGCGTTGCTGATCCTCGCCGGACTGCAGATGGTGCCCGCCGAGGTGTACGAGGCGGCGCGGATGGACGGCGCCGGCGCGTGGCAGCGGTTCCGTTCGATCACGTTGCCCCTCATCAAGCCGGCCATTCTGGTGGCGGTCCTCTTCCGCGTCCTCGACGTCCTGCGGATCTACGACCTCCCGGCGATCCTCACCGGCGGTGGCGGCGGCGACGGCACCGCCACCACCACACTGTCGATCCTCGTGATCGACCAGATGCGCCAGGGATTCAACAGCGCGTCCGCCCTCTCCACGATCACGTTCCTGTTCATCTTCGCCGTCGCCTACGTCCTCGTGAAGGTGATGGGCGTCAACGTGATCGACACCCAAGAGCAGCAGCGAAAGGCCTGACCCATGTCCACAGCAGTCGTCACGCCGGGAATTCCCCGGCCCACGGTGGCGCGCAGGCGCCGGGGACCGTCGCTCGCGTCGATCCGCACTTACGCGGGCCTCGCGGTGATCGTCGTCTGGGGTCTGGCCCCCGTCTACTGGATGGTGGTCACCGCCTTCCGGGACTCCGACTACACGTTCGACACCACCCCGTGGCCCACCCACGTCACGTTGGACAACTTCGCGAACGTGTTCTCCACGGACGCCGGTAACCACTTCGCCCGGGCGCTCGTCAACAGCACGATCATCGGCGCCGTCACCACCGCGATCGGACTGATCGTGGGGGTCGGCACCGCGTACGCACTGGCGCGGTTGCAGTTCCGGGGCAAACACGCGGTCCTCGGGATCATCCTGGCCGCGTCGATGTTCCCGGGTGTCGCCGTCCTGACACCGCTGTTCCAGCTGTTCACGTCGATGGGCTGGTTCGGCACGTATCAGGCGCTGATCATCCCGAACATCTCGTTCGTGCTGCCCCTCACCATCTACACCCTCACCGCATTCTTCAAGGAACTGCCGTGGGAACTCGAGGAGGCGGCCCGGATCGACGGGGCCAGCAGGCGGCAGGCGTTCCGAATGGTGCTGCTGCCCTTGGCCGCACCGGGACTGTTCACCACCGCGATCCTCGCCTTCATCGCGTCGTGGAACGAATACCTGATCTCGAGCCAGCTGTCCAACGACATCACCCAGCCGGCCACCGTCGCCATCGCACAATTCGCGGGAAGCAAACCGCACGAGGAGCCGTTCACGTCTGTGATGGCCGCGGGAACGGTCGTGACCATCCCGCTCGTCATCATCGTGCTGCTCCTGCAGCGCCGCATAGTGTCGGGCCTCACCGCGGGCGGCGTCAAGTAGAGCACCCGTGAGTACTTGTTAACCGCCCGACGTTAACAAGTACTCACGGGGGGTTTTGCCGGGCCGCCCTCCGGTGGCAGCATTCTTCCCGTGACCTTTGCCCATCGTCTGCGTCCCCGTCTCGTCGAAGAGCGAGCGTCGGTGTCGCCGCTCGAGCTGTTCTTCGACCTCGTCTTCGTCTTCGCGCTCACCCGTGTCACCGACCTGATGGCCGAGGACCCCACCGGCGTCAATCTGCTGCGCGGCGCCCTCGTGATGGCCGTGCTGTGGTGGAGCTGGGTGGGGTACGCGTGGCTCTGCAACCTCGTGCGCGCCGACGAGGGCATCGTCCGGGTCGTGATGTTCGGTGCGATGGGCGCCATGTTCGTCACCGCGTTGACGATCCCCGAGGCCTTCGACGACCTCGCGGGCGGACTCGACGGACCCGTCATCTTCGCCCTCGGCTACTTCGTCGTCCGGCTCCTGCACCTGGTGATGTTCTGGGTGGTCAGCCGCGAGGACCCGCAACTGCGCGGCCAGGTGCTCCGCTTCGCGCCCAGCATGCTGACCGGCACCGTGTTCCTGCTCGTCGCGTCGCAGCTCACCGGTACCGCGCAGACCGTCATGTGGATCCTGGCCCTCGCCGGCGACTACCTCGGGACACTGGTCGGCGGGACCGACTGGCGGTTGCGGTCGGTCAGCCACTTCGCGGAGCGGCACGGGCTCATCATCATCGTCGCGCTGGGCGAGTCGATCGTGTCGATCGGCATCGGCGTCGCGAGCCTGCCGATCTCGTGGGCGATCATCGTCGCGTCCCTGCTGGGGCTCGCGGTGTCGGGACTGCTGTGGTGGTCGTACTTCGACGTCACGTCCCTGGCGGTGGAGCACGCGTTCGAGGAGGCGACCGGTGCGCGTCAGATCAAGATCGCCCGCAACTGCTACAGCTTCATCCACCTGCCGATGGTGATCGGGATCGTGATGCTGTCGCTGGGTCTGAAGAAGATCCTGTCGTACGTCGGCGACGGCAACCATCACCGGCTGGTGGATCCGCTGTACGGCTGGCCGCTGGTGGCACTGTTCGGTGGCGCGGCTCTGTACCTCCTCGCGCTGGTCGCCTTCAAGGCGTACGCGACGAGGTCGGTAACCGTGCCGCGCGTCGTGACGGCGGTCGTGCTGATCGCGCTGCTCCCCGTCGTCTGGCATATCCCCGCCCTCGCCACCCTCGGCGTGCTGACCGCAGTCCTGCTCGCGATGATCGGATACGAGATGGTTCGCTACGACCAGCCCCGGGACGAGATCAGGCACGGCCACCCGTGAGTACTTGTTAACGTCGGGCGGTTAACAAGTACTCACGGGCCCGAAGGGCATACCCGTCCTGCACGGCGGCGGTACCGAATCACCTCTGAGGCTCGAGACGATCGAGCCGGAGGGATTGATCACGATGACCGACCATTCACGCGGCCCACGGCTCCGCAGTCCACTGCGCGGACCATGGTTGACCTCGGTATTCGGCCTCGTACTGCTGATCGGACTGCCCGTCGTCATCGTCACGGGGCTGCTCTCCTACATCGCGTACGGGCCCCAGTTCGGGCAGGCCCGCCCCGGCGACGTCGGCTGGCTGCACCTCCCGTACTTCGCGTGGCCCACCCGGCCGTCGTGGCTGTACCGGCTCACGCAGGGTCTGCACGTCGGGCTCGGACTGATCCTGGTGCCGATCGTGCTCGCCAAACTGTGGTCGGTGATCCCGAAACTCTTCGTGTTCCCACCGGTGCGGTCGCCGGCGCAGGCCCTCGAACGGCTGTCGCTGATCGCCCTGGTCGGCGGTGCGCTGTTCGAGATCATCACCGGGGTCCTGAACATCCAGTACGACTACATCTTCGGTTTCGACTTCTACACGGCGCACTACTGGGGCGCGTGGGTCTTCATCGCCGGGTTCGTGACACACACGATCCTGAAGGTGCCGTTGATGGTGCGGTCGCTGCGGTCCCGGTCGTTCCGGGAAGTGCTGCGTACGTCCCGCGCCGACACGCGACCCGAACTGGCGGACGAGAACGGCCTCGTGGCCGAGGACCCCACCCCGGCCACGATCAGCAGGCGCGGCGCCCTCGCCCTCGTCGGTGGCGGCGCCGCGCTCGTCGCGGTGCTGTCGGTCGGGCAGACCACCGGCGGGTTCCTGCGGGGCGCCGCGCTGCTGCTGCCGCGCGGTCGCTCGTACGGCGACGGCCCCAACGACTTTCAGATCAACCGGACGGCCGCGGCCGCGCAGATCACCCCGGAACAGACGGACGACACCTGGCGACTCGCGGTGGCGGGTGGCGCGGAACCGGTGCAGCTGAGCCGAAGTCAGCTGCGCGCGATGCCGTCGCACACCGTGTCCCTCCCGATCGCGTGCGTCGAGGGGTGGTCCACCGTCGAGACGTGGACGGGCGTGCGACTGCGTGACCTCGCGGACGTCGCCGGGGTGACGGCGTTCGGCTCGGCGAAGGTGACGTCGCTGGAGCGGTCGGGGGCGTTCAATCAGGCTGTGCTCACGGCCGATCAGGTGCGAAACGCCGACGCCCTGCTCGCCCTCGAGGTGAACGGCGCGGAACTGTCCCTCGACCACGGCTATCCCGCCCGGATCATTGTTCCCGCCCTGCCCGGCGTCCACAACACCAAATGGGTGCAGTCCATCGAATTCCGGGAGGCGTGAGATGCGCCGATTCGCCCGCGTCTACGGAGCCGACCCGCTGCATCTGCTGGCCGTGCTGTTCACGTTCGCACTCGCCGGGTACGCGGTCTCGGTGGTGGGTCTGCCGAATCTGTGGAATCCGGACGTGTGGTGGAAGTCGATCGCCGTGTGGTTCCTCGGTGCGGTGATCGCCCACGACCTCGTGCTGTTCCCGCTGTACGCACTCGCCGACCGGTCTTTGACGTCGGGGCTGGACGCGGTCCGGGGACGGAGACGCCCACGGTCC
Source organism: Rhodococcus sp. ACS1 (assembly GCF_002300155.1). NCBI lineage: Bacteria > Bacillati > Actinomycetota > Actinomycetes > Mycobacteriales > Nocardiaceae > Rhodococcus > Rhodococcus sp. ACS1. The sequence goes on along the minus strand of NZ_NSDZ01000005.1, from coordinate 346,142 downwards.
CGGACGGTTCCGGCGCTGAACTACATTCGCGTGCCGGCGCTCGCGTCCGGGCTGACGCTGCTGCTGTTCCTGCCGGGGATCATCGAGCAGGGCGCCGACGCATATCTTGCGGCGACGGGGTTGACGCAGGAACCGTATCTCGACCGCTGGCTGCTGCTCAGTGCCGCGTTCTTCGCGCTCTCCGCTCTCACCTACGCCACCCGACTCGCGCTGTCCCGCAACGACGACGGCGCGGTGAGCCGACCATGAGGAAGAGCGGGATGTCCACGGACCTCCTGCTGCGGCGGGCGTCGGCGGGGCTCCCGTGCTGGGTGCGTGATGCGCGGGGAACGCGGCGCGCCCTGCCGCTCGACCGGTGGATGGGCGGCGACTCGGCTTCGCTCGCCGATCGGATCGCCGACCGTGTGATGCTGGCGGCGTGTCACGGCGCCACCGTCGATCTCGGATGCGGTCCGGGCCGGCTCACCGCGGCGCTCGTGTCCGCCGGTGTCACAGCGCTGGGCGTCGATTCATCCTTCACGGCAGTGCAACTCACGATCCGCCGCGGCGGCGTCGCGTTGCATCGGGACATCTTCGCGCCGCTGCCGCGGTCGGGGAACTGGGACCGCGTGCTGCTCGCCGACGGCAACATCGGCATCGGCGGCGAACCCGTTCGCGTGCTCAGCCGCGCACGAGAGCTGTTGCAACCGAACGGAATTGTGATCGCCGAGGTGGATCCGCCGACCACGGCGGGGGTGCGCCGTGAACTCCTGCGCTGGGAGACGGAGCATCTCGTCGGAGACTGGTTCGCCTGGGCGAGCGTGGGCGTGGCCGCCGTGTCCGAGGTCGCGCGCGTGGCCGGGCTGCGGGTGATCGATGTTCTGCAGCATGCGAATCGGCACTTCGCGCGGATGGAATGGGCGTAAGAGCTCCCATCCGCCGGGGAAGTAGCGCCGAATACCTAGTGAACATCCACCCACCACCCCTTCCTCCGGAAAGGTTGTTTGATCATCATGTCGAACTATCGAAAAGCACTCGCAGCAGCGGCCATCGGCGCCCTGGCACTGACCCCGCTCGCGGCGTGCTCGAGCAATGATTCGAGTGCATCCTCGAATATGAGCGCAGCAGCATCCTCCCAGCCCGCACCCGTCGCCCAGGTCGACAACCTGACCGGGGTGAGTACCGCCGTCGCTCTCGATCCCGGCTTCACCGGGGCGCTGACGACGCTCGGCCTCACACCCGGAGTGGTGGGCACGGCAACCCTCGCCGACGGATCGGTCAGCTTCCCGATCACCGGCGGCAACGTGAAGTACTGGGAGCCGGGCACGGTCGACCCCTACGTGCAGGGCGAGATCATGCACGACGGCAGCGGATTGTCGCTGGCGGCGCCCGGAACCGTGGTCGAACTCACCGATTTCGCGATCGATCCGGGCACGTCGCTCCTCACCGGCGACGTGAGCGTCAACGGTTCACCCGCGGCAACCGACGCGGTGCTGTTCGATCTCAACGGCCGCACGCTGAAGCCTCTGCAGACCGGACCGAACGACACGGCGATCCTGCAGGGCACCGAGGTCAAGATCTCGGCGGACGCCGCCGGTCTGCTGAACCAGACGTTCAAGACCGACACCGTCACGCCGGGGCTGCTGGTCGGGATCGCCACCATCACGATCGCGACCAAGTGACTGTAGGCCGTCGAACGGCTACCCGGATGCGCCGGCCGTCACCAGTTCGTGAACAGCAGATGGTTGACGGCCAGCGCACCGGCGGCCTGCACCGCGAGCCAGAACCGATGGCTTCCGCGCGGCAGGAGTGCGGGGGCGGAGAGGAGCCACCATTCGAACGGCAACCAGATCCGCTCGGTCTCCGCCTTGCTCAGCGCGCTCAGGTCGGCGATCACCACCGCGAGGAGCGCGGCGGCCGCCAGAACGGGAACCGGCGACAGCGCCCGCACCCGCGACCAGGCGAACGTCCGGGGCAGTGCGGCGGGCACCGCCAACCCGACCGCGCAGATCAGCGACGCGAAGTTGGCCCAGCCCCAGTAGGCGAAGGGGCGGTCCGACGCGATGCCCTGGTAGTACCGTTCCTGCACCAACTGGTAGCCGTCGAACCACCAGAATCCGCACAGCGTGAACACGGCGGCCACCGCGAGCGCGCCGACCAGTGCGCCGGCCAGCGGCCGGGCCGTGCGCGCGATCACCAGGACGGCGACCGCGGGAATCGCCATCAGGGTGAGCCCGTAGCTGAGGTAGACGCCGAATCCGAGCAGCACCCCTGCGGCCACGGCGACGAGCGCGGGGACCGGAACGGCGCGGGTCGCCGACAGCGCCAGCAGGGCGATCCCCCACGCCACCACGCCGGCGAACAGCGCGTCCGCCGACACCGCCACCCAGATCGCGGCGGGTGCGAGCACGAGGAACGGGGCCGCGCGCCGGGCCGTCGCCTCGTCACCGAGCGCCCGGACGGCGACGATCACGGCGGCGCCGGCACTCGACCCGACCGTGACGCACAGCGTGGACGCCCACGCGCCGCCGTCGAGTCCGATCCGGTCGAGCCAGATGAAGGTCAAGAGCGCACCGGGCGGGTGCCCCGACACGTGGGTGGTCCACGAATCGGGCTGCAGGTCCAGGATCCGGTCGGCGAAGCCCCGCAGCGTCGCCGGGATGTCCGTGACAGCGGGGACGTCGTGCAGGTACTCGTCGGTGGAGGTCAGGCGGTCGACGAACCCGCGCTGCCAGCCGTCGACCAGTGCGAGCGCCATCGCCCACAGGGCGGACCCGAGCCACACCCCGACCGTGAGGCGCCGCCACGACAGCGTCTGCGCCAGCCCGCGGCCCCACACCACGACCGCCGCCGCGACGACGACGGCGACCGGGCTGCCCCACCCGAAATGCACGTCGCGGAACCCGAACAGCGGCGCGGCGTCCGCGAAATCCCGCACACTCTCCACCGTCCGGTTGACGATGGGGGTGATCGTCTCGTTCCCCAGGTACGGGACGACGAACGCAACCACCACGAGGACCAGGGCGAGCCCGGCGCCGGCGAAGTCGCGGTAGAGGAAATTCCGCTCGCCGGTGCGCTGTGGGGATCCGATGACGTCATCTCCTTCGACGAAAGTCGCACTCGCGCCCAGCATAACGACGGAGGATAGAGCGTATGACCGCAACGAGTTCACACGACCCGGTCCGCGCGGACGTCGCCGTGATCGGGGGAAGCGGCTTCTACTCGTTCTTCGACGAGGGAGCCATGGAAGTCACGATCGACACTCCGCACGGCCGCCCCAGCGCCCCGATCACGGTCGGCGACGTGGACGGCAGGACGGTGGCGTTCCTCCCCCGCCACGGAGCAAGGCACGAATTCGCTCCCCACACCATCCCGTACCGCGCGAACCTGTGGGCGCTGCGCACGCTGGGCGTGCAGCGGGTGTTCGCACCCTGCGCCGCCGGCAGCCTCACCCCGGACCTGGGACCGGGCACGATGGTCGTGCCGGACCAGCTGGTCGACCGCACCAGCGGCCGCGCGCAGACGTACTTCGACGGCGGCGGCGTGCACGTCCAGTTCGCCGACCCGTACTGCGCCGACCTGCGCAAGGCCGCCGCCCGGCCGGGCACCGTCGAGGGCGGTGTGCTGGTGGTGGTCGAGGGACCACGGTTCTCGACCCGGGCCGAGAGCCTGTGGTTCGCCCGGCAGGGCTGGACCCTCGTCAACATGACGGGCCATCCCGAGGCGGTACTCGCCCGGGAGCTCGAGATGTGCTATGCCACCATCGCTTTGGTCACCGATCTCGATGCGGGAATCGAGACCGGCGACGGGGTGCGGGCCGTGGACGTGTTCGCCGAGTTCCAGCGCAACCTCGGTTCACTGAAGACGTTGGTCCGGTCCGCGATCGCCGCCGCCCCCGACGGACCCTGCGACGCCTGCCGGGTCCACGAGGGTGTGATCCTGCCGATCGAGTTGCCATGACGGCAACACGCGTACTGCTCACGGGCGCAGCCGGATTCATCGGCGGCCACGTCCGCACCGCACTGACCGGGGCCGGTCACGACGTCGTCGCCGTCGACGCACTGCTTCCGTCCGCGCACGGCGCCGGCGCCGAACCCCCGGACGGTGTGCGGCGTGCCGACGTGCGCGACCTGCCAGCCCTGACCGAATTGCTGAGGGGTGTGGACGTGGTGTGTCATCAGGCTGCCGTCGTCGGCGCCGGCGTGGATGTGAGCGACGCCCCGGCCTATGCCAGTCACAACGATCTCGGCACGGCGACGCTGCTCGCCGCGATGCACGAGTCGGGTTGCCGGCGGCTGATACTCGCGTCGTCGATGGTCGTCTACGGGGCGGGCCGGTATCGCAACAGCCGGGGCGAGTTCGTGGAGCCGGCACCCCGGCGGGCCGAGGACCTCGAGGCGGGGATCTTCGACGAGACGGACCCCGGCACGGGTGAGCCCCTGGAGTGGGCGCTCGTGGAGGAGAATTCGCCGCTGCGGCCGCGGAGTCTCTACGCCGCGGCCAAGGTGGCCCAGGAGCACTACGCCCTCGCCTGGGCACTGGCCACCGGCAGTTCCGTGACGGCGCTGCGCTACCACAACGTGTACGGCGACCACATGCCGCGCAACACCCCGTACTCCGGGGTGGCCGCGATGTTCCGCTCCGCCCTCGAGAACGGCGACCCTCCGCGCGTGTTCGAGGACGGCAGGCAGACGCGGGATTTCGTGCACGTCCACGACGTCGCGGCGGCGAACGTGGCCGCGATCGAGGCGGCGTTGCCGGGTTTCTCGGCGTTCAATGTGTGTTCGGGACAACCGATCACGATCGGCGAGGTGGCCGCGACGCTCGCGCGTTCGTACGGAGGGTCCGAACCCGTCGTCACCGGCGAGTACCGTCCCGGCGACGTGCGGCACATCGTCGCCGACCCCCGGCTGGCCCGGGAGCGGCTGGGGTTCCGGGCGCAGATCCTGCCCGCCGAGGGGATCGCGGCGTTCGCGTATGCACCCCTGAGGGATGCCGCGCCGGCGGGACCTCCCCGTGTCTGAGCGCGCGCCGATCTCTCCGCGGGACGTCACCGTCGTGATCCCGTGCATGAACGAGGCCGGTTCCCTGCCCGGAGTACTGGCCGCGGTGCCGCCCGATTACCGGACAGTGGTGGTGGACAACAACTCCACCGACGACACCGCCGCGGTCGCGGTGGCACACGGAGCGTCGGTGGTGCGGGAGCCCGTCCCGGGATACGGTTCGGCCGTGCACGCCGGGGTGCTGGCGGCGCAGACCATGGCGGTCTGCGTGCTGGACGGCGACGGCTCGATGGATCCGGGTGAACTCCCCCGGCTGGTCGCCGCCCTGGACTCGGGCGCCGACCTCGCCGTAGGGCGGCGACGGGGAACGTGGCCGCTGCACAGCAGGATCGGCAACGCCGTCCTCGCTGCCCGGCTCCGGCGCCGGTACGGGCTGCCGATCCACGACCTCGGTGCGATGAGAGCCGTACGCAGGCAGGACCTTCTCGATCTGGGGGTCGACGACCGCAGGTCCGGCTACCCACTGCAGCTTCTCGTGCTCGCGGGCCGCGCCCACTGGCGGGTCGTGGAGCAGGACGTCACGTATCGCCCGCGCACCGCGGGCACGTCGAAGGTGTCGGGTTCGCTGAAGGGCACCGTCGTCGCCGTCCACGACTTCTGGAAGGTGATCGGGTGACCCTCGACGTCGCCGTCCTCGTCGTCGCGAAGGCTCCAGTGCCCGGCTTCGCGAAAACCCGGCTGGCGCGGGACGTCGGCGACACAAGGGCCGCCGGCCTCGCCGCCGCCTCGCTGCTGGACACGCTCGACGCCGTCGCCGGGGCCGGGGTGGCGCAGCGGGTGGTGGCGATGACCGGCGACCTCGCCCGCGCGGTCCGGGGCAGCGACATCGCCGCGACGCTGAGCAGTTTCACCGTGGTGCCGCAGCGGGGTGAGAGTTTCGCGGAGCGGTTGGTGAACGCCCACGCCGACACGTTCGGCCATTTCGGACTGCCGATTCTCCAGATCGGAATGGACACACCACAAGTGACGGCGGGACTGCTCGCCGACTCGGCGGACCTCCTCACCGAGCGGCGGGGCCGATGCGCCCTCGGGCTCGCGGAGGACGGCGGGTGGTGGATTCTCGGTGTGCCCGATGCGGTTTCGGCGCGGGCGATACTCTCCGTTCCCACGTCGAGTCCGGACACCGGGCGCCTCACCCGGGCGGCACTGCTCGCGGCCGGCGCCGAGGTGCTGTCGCTGCCGACGCTCCGCGACGTCGACTACGCGTCCGACGTCGCCCCGGTCGCCGCGCTCTGCCCGGATTCCAGCCGCTTCCGCCGTGAGTACTTGTCAACGTCGGGCGGTTGACAAGTACTCACGGGCGGCGGAGCCGCCACGCGTACCCTCGGAGTAGATGCCGGAGAGAGTGACACGCCATCCGTCCACCGTGGCCGACTGGAGCAACGACCGCCGCAAGGCGCGACTGCACGCGACACGGCTCGGTCACCGGTGGCAGAAATTCGGTCGCACCAGGCGCTTCCTCGCCGCGGTCGCGCTCGGGACCGTTCCCCTGCTCCTTGCCGGCGGCCAGTACTGGGTCCACGACGTCCAACCCGAACGCCAGCGGCTCGCACTGACCCAGCCGCAGATCCACGAGGTGTACGACGCGCAGTCGCCCACCGACCACGACACCGCCGTCGTCGACCTCGTCGGCCTCGGCAACAAGGACGCCACCGACACGGCCAGGACACTGTCCTCGTACGGCGGCATCGGGCGGGTCTGGGCGGTCCAGTACGACAACGGCGGTATCGACACCAAGGTGATCAGCGAACTGATCGCCGCCCGCGCAGCCGACGAAGGGATCGACAACGTCGTCCTGTCCGGGCACAGCATGGGCGGCGTCGTCGCGCTGGAGGTGGCACAGCACATCTATGAGGACACCGACGCCAACCTCATCGGCGTGGTGCTCGACTGCACCCCGGTGGACCTGCACGCCGTCCGGGCCGGGAGCCGGGACAGCGGCGAAGACATGCTGCGGTGGATCGGCTGGCTGCCCGGCGCGCGGGAGAGCCGGACCATGCGCGTGCTGGTGGAGACCGCGGCCCGGCAGAGCAGATTCCTCGACACGAAGTCGGACTGGTATCCGCACGTCGACGTCGACGAATTCCGCGACGTCCTCGACGAGGTCCTCACCGAGAAGGTCCTGTCGGAGGACGTCGCGAGCAACGGGCTGATCGAATCGCAGTTCAAGACGATCGTCGCGTCCGGCGCCATCGACAACCTGAAGTCGCTGGCGGTGGAGTCGGACGACAAACCGCGACCGGGGATCGTCTTCGTGCGTCCCCGCGCGGGCTGGAAGGATCCGGTGGTCGACGTCGACTACACGCAGAAGATCCTCGTCGAACAGTCCGGTGGGACCGACGGCGCACTGCTGGTGGCGAAACTCGACGGAACCGGCCACGCGAACCCGAACCAGCAACCGGTCGTGTACAACGAGGCGATCGTCAAGCGCATCCTGCCGTTCCTCCGCACCACGCTCGACGAGGTGTCGGTCACCAGCGACGCCTCGGGTGGCCGACGGTGAGATCTCGGCCAGGCAACGTCGTCGTGTGGGACTCCCACGCCCGCGCCAGGAGGATCGCCAGCCCCAGATACGCCCATCCCGCCAGCACGTCCACGACGTAGTGCTCGCCGCCGTAGACCAGGACGAACGCCATGGCGACCGGGTACGCCGCCAGCAGCACGCGCGACCACAGATTCTTCGCGAACGGCCACAACGCGACCGCCACCAGCAGCGCGAACGCGGCGTGCAGCGACGGCAGCGCGGCGACCGGATTGCTCTGCGCCTCCAGCCACCGCGTGCTGACATCCATGGGAACGACACCGAATCCGAAGCCCGCGACGCGACCCACGCTGCCGGAGATCACGTCCCCCTCGGCGGCCAGCCACGGCGGCACGGACGGAAGCAGAATGTACGTGACCAGCCCGAGGTACGACAACAGCAGCACCCGACGCATGTACCCCGACCACACGTCGCGCGAATACACGTAGAAGACGGCCGCGAGCACCCACGGCACGAGGAAGTGACTGGTGTAGACGATCCCCGTGAGCAGAGTCCACCACGGCAGCTCACCCGTCGGAGGCAGCAGAGTCTCCTGCAACCACACGGTGGGAATCGTGCCACCGAAGAGCCAGCTCTCCACGGTCACCAGTTCCTGCGCCCGCACGGGCATCCCGAGGTGGTGGGCGACACCCCGGCTGAGGTCGTAGACGACGAGGGCAGCGATGAGCGGCAACCAGTCCCACACGACCCGCACATGGTCCCGCCACGGCCGGTCGATCGTGAACGCGATCAGGCCCGCGACGATCCACGTCGCCTGGTAGATGCGGTCGGTGGGCAGCCCCAGCGTGAAGATCGTGACGGTCAGCGCGAGCAGGTATGCGCTCCATGCCACCGCCCGTGAGTACTTGTTAACCACGGGCGGTTAAGAAGTACTCACGGGCGCAGCATCCCCGTGCCTGCCTGCCCCGGCGGCGAAGCGCGCGGCGCCCTCGATCATTCCGTTGGCCAGCGAGATTGCGCCGTGCCGGAATTCGTTCAGCAGGGCCTGATCCTCGGTGAGCCCCGACTGCTCCAGCAGCGACAACCGGTCCTGCCGCAGGCACATCTGGGGCAGGCCGGCGATCTCGGTGGCCAGTTGCCGGGCTGCGGTGAGTGCCTCCCCCGCCGCGACCTTCCGGTTGATCAGCCCCATGCTCAGGGCCTCGTCGGCGTCGACGGGCCGCCCGGTGAGGACGAGGTCCATCGCGCGGCTCTCCCCGATGAGCCGCGGCAGGCGGACGGTGCCGCCGTCGATGAGCGGCACGCCCCAGCGTCGGCAGAACACTCCGAGGACGGCGTCCGCACCGGCGACCCGCAGGTCGGCCCACAACGCGAGTTCGAGTCCGCCTGCCACCGCGTGCCCGTCGATCGCGGCGATCACCGGTTTCGACAACCGCATTCGGGAGATGCCCATCGGTGCGTCGCCGTCGGGCGCCACCCGATTCCCGGTCCCGGAACTGATCGCCTTGAGATCCGCTCCCCCGCAAAATGTTCCGCCCTCGCCGTGCAGCACCGCGACGGACGCGGCCTCGTCAGCGTCGAAGGCGCGGAAGGCGTCGGCGAGCGCCTCGGCGGTGGGCCGGTCGACCGCGTTGCGGACTTCGGGCCGATTCAGGCTGATCGTCGTGACCGGGCCGTCCTTGCGGACGAGTACCAAATCGGAAGTCATCGCATGCGCCTTTCCTCGCCGGTGTAGCCGACGCTAGCACCCTTGACGCAAGAACGGAACGGGTGTTCACTTCTTGGGTATGGCCTACCGGCGCACACCCGCCGTCCAGGAACGCCTGGACGCTCTCCGCACCACCCTCATCGACTCCGCGATCGGGCTGATCGCCCGCGACGGTTACGCCGGATGCTCGATCTCCGCGGTCGCCGCGGAGGCCGGCGTCGGCACCGGCACCGTCTACCGGCACTTCTCGAACAAGGGCGAACTGTTCGCGGAAGTGTTCCGCATCGTCTGCAGTCGCGAGGTGAGCGCCGCCGTCGAATCCGGTAACACCGCCCGTGCCGACGAGGGTCGTTGCGTCGCCGCCGTTTCCGCCTCCGTCGCCACGTTCGCCGAACGCGCGCTGCGCGCACCCACCCTGGCGTACGCACTGCTCGTGGAACCCGTCGACCCGCAGGTCGACACGGAGCGCCTGCTGTTCCGCGAATCGTTCCGCGACGCCCTCGCGGTGGCGATCGCCGGCGCCGTCGAGGCCGGGGAGATCCCGGACCAGGACGCGTCGGTCACGGCCGCCTGCATCGTCGGCGCCATCGGCGAAGCACTGATCCTGCCCCTCGCCCGCGGCGCCGCCGACGCCGCGATCATCCCCGCCCTGCTCACGTTCACCCTTCGATCCCTCGGGAGCCCGACATGAGTGCCACACACGAGGTCGTCAACCAGGTGCCGCCGCTGATCAATTTCGACGCCGCCGATTACGCACCGATCCTCGAAGCGCTGCAACGCGAAGGCGCCCACGACGCGCTCGAAGAATTGCACGACGTCGGACGCCTCGCCGGGAGCGAGGAGGCGCAGCGCTGGGGCGACCTCGCCGAGGCGCACCCTCCCGTCCTGCGCACCCACGACCGCTACGGCCACCGAATCGACGAGGTCGAGTACGACCCGGCCTACCACCAGCTGATGACCACCGCCGTCGAGATGGGCCTGCACGGCGCACCGTGGGCCGACCCGCACCCGCGCGCCCACCTGGTACGGGCCGCGAAGATGGCGGTGTGGGGCCAGGTCGACGCCGGCCACGGCTGCCCGATCTCCATGACGTATGCCGTCGTCCCCGCCCTCCGGCACAACCGTGAGCTGGCGGAACGATACGAACCGTTGCTCACCGCCCGGGTCTACGATCCCGCGCTGCATCCTCCGCTGACGAAGGCCGGGCTGATCGCCGGGATGTCGATGACGGAGAAGCAGGGCGGCTCCGACGTCCGCGCGGGCACCACCCGGGCCGTGCCGCAGTCCGATGGCAGCTACCTGCTGACCGGGCACAAGTGGTTCACGTCGGCGCCGATGTCCGACGTGTTCCTGGTGCTCGCCCAGGCACCCGGCGGACTGTCGTGCTTCTTCCTGCCCAGAGTCCTGCCGGACGGGACCCGCAACCGAATGCACCTGCAGCGCCTCAAGGACAAGCTCGGCAACCACTCCAACGCCAGCAGCGAGGTCGAGTACGACGAGGCCGTTGCCTGGCTCGTCGGCGAGGAAGGTCGCGGGGTTCCGACGATCATCGAGATGGTCAACATGACCCGCCTCGACTGCACCATCGGCACGTCCACCGGCATGCGGGTCGGCACGGCGCAGGCCGCACATCACGCCGTGCACCGGAGCGCGTTCGGCGCCCACCTGGTGGATCAGCCGCTGATGCGGAACGTGCTCGCCGACCTCGCCGTCGAGTCGGAGGCGGCTACGACCGTCGCCCTGTGGCTGGCCGCGCTGACCGACCGGGCGACCGCGGGCGACGAGCACGCGAACACGCTCCGCCGCATCTCGCTGTCGGTCAGCAAGTATTTCGTCTGCAAGCGCGGGCCGATCCATGCCGCCGAGGCCCTGGAATGCCTGGGCGGCAACGGGTACGTGGAGGAATCCCGGATGCCGCGACTGTACCGGGAGGCGCCCCTGCTGTCGGTGTGGGAGGGCTCCGGCAACGTCGCCGCCCTGGACACCCTGCGCGCGATGGCCAAACAGCCGGAGACGCTTCAGGTGTTCTTCGACGAACTCGGCGCGACCGCCGGCGCCGACGCGCGACTCGACGCCGCCGTCACGGATCTGAAGGCGAGTTTCGGCGACCTCGACACGCTCGAGCACCGGGCGCGGCGAATCGTCGGCGACATGGCGGTCGCCCTCCAGGGTTCGCTGCTCGTCCGCCACGGGCACCCGGCGGTGGCCGACGCGTTCTGCGTCAGCCGGCTGTCCGGCGACTGGGGCACCGTGTTCGGCACACTGCCGACCGGCGTCGACACCGCCGCCATCATCGACCGCGCCACCCCCAAGGTGGGGTCATGACCGACCACGCCGGCACCCGCCCGGCGGCCTGGCGCGACGGCTGGGACGAGGGCGCAGACTCCCTGTTCGCGGGTCGTGAACCGGACCGGGCCGACGAGCCGGAGTACCGGACCCTCAGCTACGAGGTGACCGGACGCATCGCCCGGATCACGTTCGACCGGCCGGAGCACGGCAACGCGATCACCGCCGACACTCCCGTGGAGCTCGCCGCCACCGTGGAACGCGCCGACCTCGACCCGCGCGTGCACGTGATCCTGCTGTCGGGGCGCGGTAAAGGATTTTGCGGCGGATACGACCTGGGCGTCTTCGCGGAGAACAGCGGCGGCAGCGGCGAACGACCGGGCGAGACGACGGGCACCGTCCTCGATCCGATCGTGCAGGCACGCAACCACAATCCGTTCGCCAACTGGGATCCGATGGCCGACTACGCGATGATGAGCCGGTTCAACCGTGGCTTCGCGAGCCTGCTGCACGCGAACAAGCCGACCGTCGCGAAGATCCACGGATTCTGCGTGGCGGGCGGCACCGACATCGCGCTGTACTGCGACCAGATCGTCGCCGCGGACGACACGAAGATCGGCTATCCCCCGACCCGGGTGTGGGGTGTGCCGGCCGCCGGCATGTGGGCGCACCGCCTCGGCGACCAGCGGGCGAAACGACTCCTCCTCACCGGCGACTGCATCACCGGACGGCAGGCGGCCGAGTGGGGTCTCGCCGTGGAGTCGGCGCCCGCGGACGAACTCGACCGCCGCACCGAGGACCTCGTCGAGCGGATCGCGCAGATGCCGATCAACCAGCTGATGATGGTCAAACTCGCGCTGAACAGCGCGCTGCTCGCGCAGGGCGTCGCCAACTCGACGATGGTGGGCACCGTCTTCGACGGGATGTCCCGGCACACCCGCGAGGGGTATGCGTTCCAATTGCGCTCGGCCACCGCCGGATTCCGTGAGGCCGTCCGCGAACGCGACGAGCCGTTCGGCGACCACAAGCAGTCCCGTCCGGGGCGCTGATCCGCTCCGCGACCACCCGGCCGCCTCACGCTTCGGTGCGCGCGGACGCGGCGGCGGCCCGTGCCATGAGCAGGTTGCGTTCCCGCCGGGTGGGTGCGGTGGCCGCGGCGTCCTCGAGCGTCCGGGCTGCCTCCTCGTAGCGGCCGAGGCGTTCGAGAACTTCGCCTCGCACCGCGCCGTACAGATGGAGGCGGGCCAGCCGGGGATCGTCCCGCACCGCGTCGAGGGCGGCCAGCGCCGCGTCCGGGCCGTCCGAATGCAGCAGCGCCACCGCGCGATTGAGTTCCACCACCGGCGACGGCGCCACCTGCGCCAGCGCGTCGTACAGGGCGACGATCGCCTCCCAGTCCGTGTCCTCGAAACGAGGCGCCCGGGCGTGACATCCGGCGATCGCGGCCTGCAACGAATAGGGACCGAGCGGGCGGCCCAGCGCGACGGCCCGCTCCAGCGCGGCATTACCGTGCTTCAACAGGATGCGGTCCCACCGCGACCGGTCCTGATCCTGCAACAGGATCGGTTCACCGCCCGGGCCCAGCCGAGCGGCGAACCGCGACGCCTGCAACTCGGTCAGCGCCACCAGTCCGTGCACCTCGGGCTCACGGGGTAGCAGTCCGGCGAGGACACGGGCGAGCCGCATCGCCTCGGCGGCGAGGTCACGTCGTATCCAGTCCTCACCCGACGTGGCGGCGTAGCCCTCGTTGAACACCAGGTAGACCACCTCGAGCACCGCCGACAGTCGCGCCGGAAGTTCCTCGCGCGCCGGCACCTCGAACGGCACCTTCGCCTCCGACAGCGTCCGCTTGGCCCTGCTGATCCGCTGTCCCATCGTCGCCGACGGCACCAGGAACGCCCGCGCGATCTCGTCCGTCCGGAGACCACCCACCAGCCGGAGTGTCAACGCCACCCGCGACTCCCGGGGAAGCACCGGGTGACACGCCACGAACACCAGCGCCAGCAGATCGTCCTCCACACCCTCGACCGCGTCCGGCGCGGGCATCGCGCTCGGCTGCTGCGCCGAGGGGTCCACGGCGATCTGCGTGTACTTCGACTGCTGCGACCGCTCACGGCGAATCCGATCGATCGCCTTGTGTTTGGCCGTCGCCGTCAGCCACGCACCCGGATTGTCCGGGACGCCGTCCCGCGGCCACTGCTCCAGCGCCAGCACGAACGCGTCCTGCGCGATCTCCTCGGCCGTGCCGACATCACGGACGAGACGGGTGAGGGACGCGATGAGCCGCGGCGACTCCATCCGCCACACCGCCTCGACCGTGCGCCGCGCGTCCATGTCAGCGGTCGGGGTGCTGCTCGCGGATCCGCGCCGCGAGCGCCTCTTCCCGCTCCCGCAACTCCGGCGTGAACTCGTCCCCGAAGTCGTCCGACTCGAAGATCGGCCGCACCTCGATCAGCTGTCGTATTCCGGTGCCGGGGTCGGCGGGGCACTTCTTCACCCACTCGATCGCCTCCTCGAGAGACCGCACCTCCCAGATCCAGAAACCCGCGACGATCTCCTTCGACTCCGTGAACGGGCCGTCGACCACCGACGTCGTGCCGCCCTCGAACACCACCCGCGCCCCGGCGCTGGTCGGCTTCAGACCCTGCCCGTCGAGCATGATCCCGGCGTTCACCAAGTCCTCGTTGTACGCGCTCATCGCGGCGAGCATCGCCTCCGTCGGGGCGATCTTGTCTTCGTCGGCTCCGGCACCCTCGATCATCACCATGACCCGCATGATTTCCTCCTCGATTGTGGTCGGTCCCGGCCTCTGCCCGGACTCACACGGTACGTCGAACGGCGGGCCCGGTTTTCGACATCAGCCGTGAGTACTTGTTAACCGCCAGCGGTTGGCAAGTACTCACGGGGGCGATTGCAACACGATGCAACGCTTGCCGCTCAGCTCCGACCGGCGTGTGCTGTATGTCACATACCGAGCGAAGGAGAGGTACATGACACAGACGGTCCAGCCGACTGAGGTGCAGACGACCCTGACCCCCCAGGAACGCGTCGACCTGTGGTTGGCGAGCTTCGAATCCGCTCTCGCCACGCGCGACGTCGATCGCGCCGCGGGCATGTTCGCCGTCGACAGTTTCTGGCGGGACCTGGTGGCGTTCACCTGGAACCTCAAGACCGTGGAGGGGCGCGACGCCGTCGCCGCGATGCTGCACGCACGCCTCGACGACACCGACCCGACGAACTTCCGCACCACCGAGACCCCGGACGAGGCGGACGGCGTCACGTCCGCGTGGATCGAATTCGAGACGGCGACGGGCCGGGGCAAGGGGCACCTGCGGCTGAAGGACGACGAGGCGTGGACGTTCCTCACCACCATGCAGGAGTTGAAGGGCCACGAGGAACGCCGGGGACGGAACCGCGTCAAGGGCGCGGTCCACGGCTCCGGCGGCGACACCCAGAGCTGGGCGGAGAAGCGGGAGATCGAGGAGCGGGAACTCGGCTACACCCGGCAGCCGTACGTTCTCGTGATCGGCGGCGGCCAGGGCGGCATCGCGCTCGGCGCACGGCTGCGCCAACTCGGGGTGCCGGCCATCGTCGTCGACAAGAACGAACGCCCCGGCGACCAGTGGCGCAACCGGTACAAGTCGCTGTGCCTGCACGACCCGGTCTGGTACGACCACCTGCCGTACATGCAGTTCCCGGACAACTGGCCGGTGTTCGCCCCGAAGGACAAGATCGGCGACTGGCTCGAGATGTACACGAAGGTGATGGAGATTCCGTACTGGGCGTCCACCACCTGCACGTCCGCGAGGTTCGACGAAGAAACGAAGGAGTGGACCGTCGTCCTCGACCGCGACGGCGAAGAGGTGGTGCTCCACCCGAAGCAGTTGGTGCTCGCCACCGGCATGTCGGGCAAACCGAACGTTCCGACGTTCCCCGGCCAGGACGTCTTCCGCGGTGAGCAGCACCACTCGAGCCGGCACCCCGGTCCGGACGCCTACGCCGGGAAGCGCGTCGTCGTCGTCGGAGCCAACAACTCGGCGCACGACATCTGCAAGGCGCTCTTCGAGACCGGCGCCGACGTGACGATGCTGCAGCGGTCGTCCACGCACATCGTGAAGTCGGATTCGCTGATGGACCTCGGCCTCGGCGACCTCTACTCGGAGCGCGCGCTCGCGGCGGGCATGACGACGGAGAAGGCCGACCTCACGTTCGCGTCGCTGCCGTACAAGATCATGCACGAATTCCAGATCCCGATCTATCAGAAGATCGCCGAACGGGACAAAGACTTCTACGAGCGACTCGAAAAGGCCGGTTTCAAGCTCGATTTCGGTGACGACGGTTCCGGTCTGTTCATGAAGTACCTGCGCCGCGGGTCCGGCTACTACATCGACGTCGGCGCGTCCGAACTCGTCGCGGACGGCAGCATCCACCTCGTGTCCGGACAGGTCGACCATCTCAGCGAGGACGCCGTGGTTCTCACCGACGGCACCGAGTTGCCTGCCGACCTCGTCGTCTACGCCACCGGCTACGGGTCGATGAACGGCTGGGCCGCCGACCTCATGGGCCAGGAAGTGGCCGACAAGGTCGGAAAGTGCTGGGGTCTCGGCTCCGACACCACCAAGGACCCCGGGCCGTGGGAGGGCGAACAGCGCAACATGTGGAAGCCCACCCAGCAGGAAGCGCTGTGGTTCCACGGCGGCAACCTGCACCAGTCGCGGCACTACTCGCTGTACCTCGCCCTGCAGCTCAAAGCGCGGCACGAGGAGATCCCGACACCGGTCTACGGGCTGCAGGAGGTGCATCACCTCAGCTGATCGGTCCCGACACAACGCGGGCGCCTCGCATCGTGCGGGGCGCCCGCACACTGTGTGCGTCCAGACACGGTGTGCGGCCAGACACGGTGTGCGGCAGATTGTTACCTCGCCTCGAGGACCCCGGTCATCTGTTTGACGGTCTTGCCCGCGAGTACCTCGAACGCGAGGCGGGCGGCGGGGTCGGCGAAGCGCGCCAGGCCGGTGAATTCGAGATGCGCGCGGTAGGTGATCGACGTCGAGGCGTCGTGCACCTTCTCGAACGACAGGTCGTCCGACGTGACCGCGGCTCCGTTGCGACCCTCGAAGACGACGTGATCGGGGTCGTCGCGGGTCATGCGGTAGGTGAGTTCGGTGGTGCGCCCGAAGAACGAGGACACGTTGCGCCATTCCGTGCCCACCGCCACCGGACCGGGCGTGGTCTGCTCGCACTTCTCGGTCCCGGGATCCCAGGCCGTGGTGTTCGCGAAGTCACGCAGGTATGCGACGACTTCCCCGAGCGGTGAGGCGACGGTGAACGTTCTGCTGACGTCGGCCACGCGGGCCTCCTATGCGCAGTCGCGGCAGATCAGCTGCCCGCCCTCTTCGGACGCGAGACGCGAACGATGATGGACCAGGAAGCAACTGCTACAGGTGAATTCGTCGGCCCTCTTCGGGACGACCCGGACCGTGAGTTCCTCACCGGACAGGTCGGCGCCGGGCAGTTCGAAGGACTCCGCCGTGTCGGTCTCCTCGACGTCGACGACGGACGACTGCGAGTCGTTCCTCCGTGTCTTCAGTTCTTCGAGCGAGTCCGCGGCGAGTTCGTCGTCGACGGTAACCCGTGGTGCGTCGTAGTCGGTTGCCATGACTTCCTCCCTTTGGCTCATGTTCCCCGTGTCGTGAAATTCCACACTTGCGGGGCACGGTTGCTAGACAACGCACCGATCCCGCATTTTGTTCCCGGGCGGCCACAGCTGCCCTGTGATTGCGGGATGCCCGTTCCGGGTACCACTCAATCAGCCGATCGGAAGGTGGTCTGTCGATGACGAGTGCGCGCGACGAGCACGGCAATCCCGTGCCCGACCCGGAGCCGGTGCCGCCGTCACCGGGCCCTCCTCCGGTGCCGCCGACGCCGACACCACCCCACCCGTTTCCGC
Organism: Rhodococcus sp. ACS1; assembly: GCF_002300155.1. Lineage (NCBI taxonomy): Bacteria > Bacillati > Actinomycetota > Actinomycetes > Mycobacteriales > Nocardiaceae > Rhodococcus > Rhodococcus sp. ACS1. The sequence goes on along the minus strand of NZ_NSDZ01000005.1, from coordinate 328,674 downwards.
CGGAGCCGGGTCCGGAACCCGCACCGCCCGAGCCGGGACCGCAGCCTGGTCCGCCGGGGCCGACGCCGCCCCCTGGTCCGCCGATTCCCGAGCCGACTCCCCCGTTTCCGCCACAGATGCACAGCCCCACCCACTCCCTGTAGGTTAGCCTCACCTACAGGTGAGGTAGTGGATGCGAACGCTCAACCGTCGCAAGTTCCTGACCGTGAGCGCCGGGGTCGGCATGGCCGCCGTCGCCGCAGCGTGCTCGTCCGGCACCGAAGCCGGCTCCGAAGGCGACACCCGGACGGTGACGCACAAGAAGGGAACGACCGAAGTCCCGGGCGACCCCCAGCGGATCGTCACCGTCGGCTACTCCGACCAGGACACGCTCCTCGCGTTCGGACGGACGCCGGTCGGCGTCACCGACTGGTACGGCGACTATCCGGACGCCACCTGGCCCTGGGCCCAGGACGCGCTCGGCGGTGCGCACCCCGAAGTCTTCAACCGCGGACAGTTCACCGGTGAGGCCAACTTCGCGTACGAGGAGATCGCGAAACTCGGCCCCGACCTGATCCTCGCGCTGTACATCGACGTCGACGACGACGCGTATCAGCGACTTTCGGCCATCGCGCCCACCGTCACGACATCTCCGGACTACCCCGATTTCGGCATGCCGTGGCAGGACGCCGTCCGCATCGTCGGCACCACCCTCGGCGAGGACCGGAAGGCGGATCAACTCGTCGCCGACGTCGACGACCTGGTCGCGCAACAGCGCGCCGCCCACCCCGAATTCGAGGGCAAGACGGTCGCGGTGGCCGAACTGGGCGACGCCGGCTCGTTCTACGTCCGCTCCCCGAACGACCCCCGCTCACGCCTGATGACATCGCTCGGGTTCGTCGTCCCGGAGCAGATCACCCAGCTCGCGGGCGACCAGGACGCGTTCACCATCAGCAAGGAACAGCTGAACATCCTCGACGTCGACGTCCTCGTCTTGAACGTGGGCAGCAGCCCCGGCGCCGAAGCGCAGATCACCGCGGACCCCGTCTATCAGTCGCTGCCGGTGGCGAAGGCCGGACGGGCCGTGTTCGTCGACGACCCCACCGTCTCCGGCGCTCTCACCTGGGGCACCGTCCTCAGCCTCCCTTACGCCGTCGACGCCCTCGTGCCGAAACTGGCGGAGGCCGCCGGCAAACCGGCCTGACCGTTCACTCCGACTCGTCTTCGAGCCGGGTGAGCGCGACCAGCGTCCGGACCCCGTGCACCATGGCGCGTTCGTCGAGGTTGAAACCCGGCTGGTGCAGCTCCTGGGGTGTGCCGGTGCCGTCCCACACGCCGAGCCTGGCCATCGCGCCCGGGACCTTCTCGAGGTACCAGGCGAAGTCCTCGCCGCCGCTGGACTGATGGGCCTCGCCCAGGTGGTCGAAGCCGACGACCGATTCGATCGCCTCACGCAGGTCGGCGGTGCAGTCGGGATCGTTGACGACGGGCGGGACACCTTGCCGGTAGGAGAGCTCGTACCGCACGTTGTACGGTGCGAGCAGGTGGCAGATCGCGTCCGTGACCAGCGGTTCGAGCAAGGCCCACGTCTCGCGGGACGCACTGCGCAGGGTGCCGACCAGTTCACCCGACTCGGGCACGGAGTTCGCGGCCTGCCCCGCGGCCACCTTGCCCCACGTGAGGACGGTCGCGGTGCGGGCGTCGATGCGGCGGTCGAGCACGGACGCGAGTCCCGTCACCAGGACGGCGGCGGCGTGGATCAGATCGCCGGTCAGGTGCGGCCGGGCGGTGTGCCCGCCCGACGACCACAACCGCACGGTGACGGAGTCGTTGGACGAGGTGATCGGCCCGGTCCGGGTGGCCAGCTTGCCGACTTCGAGGTGCGGGTCGCAGTGCAGTGCGAAGATCTTCGACACCCCGTCGAGTGCGCCCGCGGCGATCGTGTCGACGGAGCCGCCGGGTGTCGTCTCCTCGGCGGGCTGGAAGATGAGCCGCACCCGGGTCGGCGGCGGGTACTTCACGAGGACCGACGCCGCCCCCATCAGCATCGCGGTGTGCGCGTCGTGACCGCAGGCGTGCGACACCCCGGGGACCGTCGACTCGAACGGGAGACCCGTCGTCTCGGCGACCGGCAGTGCGTCGAGGTCGGCGCGCAATGCGACGCAGTCGCCCGTCTCCGGACCGAGATCGCACCACAGGCCGGTGCCGCCGGGCAACACGACGGGTTCGAGGCCGAGACCGACGAGGTGGTTGCGCACGATTCCGGTGGTCCGGCGTTCCTCGAACGACAGCTCCGGATGCGCGTGCAGATCCCGGCGCCACTCGATCAGCTTCTTCTCGTCGAGCTCCGTCGACTCCGTCCACGTCATGTCGGCGGTGTCGGCGCGATCCCACAGCCTGGCGCTCCAATACCGCCGGGTCCGGCGACCACCCATCGAGGTCGGGTCCGTCTTGGGCGGCGCGGGCGGGACCTCCACCTCGGGGAGGTGCTCGGTGCGGCCCGCCGTCTCCGCGAGCAGCAGGTCGACGACGTCGGTGAGCCGGCCTCGGCGAGCGAGCGCATGACGTTGCCGGGCCGCGGAACTCCCGTGGGCGGACGCTTCGGCGGACAACTCCAGCACGGTGTCCCAGTCGCCTGCCTGCTCGAGCTGCGGTCGCAGGGAGTTCACGAAGTCGCCGACGAGGTCCGACGCGGGACGCGCCTGCGGAAACCGCACGTCGACCAACTCCCCCTCCAACCCCGACCGCGCCGCCCGCCACAACGCCGCCCGCGTCAGGGTCGGAACCACCTCGACGCCCTTCGTCCCGGCGCGCAGACCCTCCACCTCGCGTTCCACGAGCGCCCGGAACAGTGCGGCGACGAGCACGACCGTGTCCAGCCGCGGGCAGCTGTCGCACACCCGCAACTCCAGGGTCGGAAGCTTCACCGACGGCCGGACGTCGAAATACGCCATGCCCGGGTCGCTGATCACCCCGCTCGCGACCAGGTCGTCGATCAGGGCGCCGTACTCGACCGCAGAGGAGACCGGCGCGGCCGGACCGGTGCTGGGCCAGCGCAACCACAGAAGCGTCCGCGCGCTGGCATAGCCGGTGTCCGCACCGTCCGACCGGAACGGGGAACTTGCGCTGAGCGCCAGGAGGACGGGCATGTGCGGGGCGACACGGTGCGCGACCTGCACGGCCTCGTCACGGTCGGGCAGGTCGACGTGAACCTGGGTGCCGCAGATCAGCTGCTCACGGGCGAGCACCTGGTAGTCCGCGAGCATCCGCCGGTAGCGCTGCGTCCCCGTCACGTGCATCTCGGCGGGCAGCGCCAGCGGCATCGAACCCGCGGCCGCCACCCCGATCCCGAGTCCCTCGGCCGCGTCGATCAGCACCGTTCGGTGCCGCTCCAGATCGCTGCGCAGGCCGTCGAGGTCGGCGTACACACCGCTGTTCACCTCGACGACGCACTGCTGGAGTTCGTCGACGTACACGTCGTCGGGAAGTCGTGCCAGCAACTCCGGCGCGCGGGTGGTCAGGCGCCGGGTCTTGCGATCGATGAGATGGAATTCCTCTTCGACCCCCACTTTCCGTGGGTCGCTGACGAGCACGATGTGCCTCTATTTCCCTGTGGCACCCTCGGTATGGTCGAAGAACGCCCAGGTGCCGTCCGGGGGATCGTTCACATCGTTGTTCGCCATGGTCGATGGGTTCCCCGCCGGTCGGGGTCTGAACCATCGGATGGACTATCCCCTCTTCTTCACACCGCATTCGCGGTTCAGCCGGTGCCGTCACCCATCACCGCGCCCTCCCGCCGCGGGTCCGCGCCGCCGACCCACCCCGAGTCCTGACGCTGCAGCGCACTGAGCCCGCTGGACTGCGGTGCGACCGACACCTGGTGACCCATCGCCCGCAGTTGCACGATCAACGGGTCGGCGGCGCCGTCGTCGACCGCGTCGATGTTCGGATGCTCTCCGCCGACGCCGGTGACTGGGGTGTTGGCCGCCCCGAAGTCGACCGCCGACACGGCCTGCTGCGGGTTCAGGCCCCAATCCAGCATTCCCACGAGCGTTTTCACGACGAACTGGATGATCACCGAACCGCCCGGCGACCCGGTCGCGAACTGGACGTCGCCGCGTGAGCCGTCGCTGCCGCGGTCGAAGACGAGTGTCGGTGCCATCGAACTCCGCGGCCGCTTACCCGGTTCGACGCGGTTGGCGAGGGGCGCCCCGTCGGGGCCGACCGGCTGGGCCGAGAAGTCGGTGAGCTGATTGTTGAGCACGAAGCCGTCCGTCATGTGGAACGAGCCGAACGCCGATTCCACCGTCGTCGTCATCGATGCGACGTTGCCGTATTGGTCGGCGATCGAGATGTGGCTGGTGCCGTGTTCCTTGTCCTGCGGCTGCACACCGAGCGGAACGGGCCCGAAGTTGCCGGGTTGCGCGGTGCCCATGCTCTTGCCCGGGTCGATGAGGCCGGCCCGCTGCTTCAGGTAGTCCTCGTTCAGCAGTGTGTCGAGGGAATTGCCGGGCAGCGGAACGAAATCGGAGTCCGCGACGTATTTGTCCCGGTCGGCGTACGCCAGGCGCTCGGCCTCGGAGATGAGGTGCACGGCCTCCGCCGTCGGCTTTCCGCCGTTGTCGTCGAGGTTCGTCGGCCCGTACTGCGACAGGTCGAAGTTCTCCAGGATGCCGAGCGTCGCCGCGACCGCGGTGCCGCCGGACGACGGGTTCGGCATGCCGCAGATCTCGTGGTCGCGGTACGGCGTGCACAGCGGTGTCCGCTTCTTCGCCTGGTAGTTGGCGAGGTCGTCGAGGGTCATCTGGCCGGGTGTGCGGCCGCCCGACGCGGTCGCCGTCGCGTCGACGATGCCCTGGGCGATCGCCCCTGTGTAGAAGGCGTCGGCGCCGCCCGCGGCGATCGCTCCGAGCGTCTTGGCCATGGCCGGGTTCGTCAGCTTCGTCCCGGCCGGCTTCGGGCTGCCGTCGGGGTTCAGGAAGTACGCCTTCGACGGCTCGTCGACGGCCAGGTCGGGCGCGGACGCGGCGATCTGCCCGGCCATCCGCGGGCTGATCTCCAGCCCCTGGTCGGCGAGGGAGATGGCCGGGTCGAACAGTTCCCGCCACGCGTCCCGCCCGTGGTCGCGGTGCGCCATCTCGAGCATCCGCAGGACGCCGGGCACCCCGATGGACCGTCCGCTCGCGCGGGCGCCGGGCTTGGGCTCGGTGCGGTCGGTGTCGCTGATCCAGCGGAGGTAGTTCTCCGTCGCGGCCATCGGCGCGACCTCGCGCCCGTCGTACGCCTCGACACTGTTCTGCCCGGCGTCGTAATAGAGCAGGAACGCGCCGCCGCCGATTCCGGAGGACTGCGGTTCGACGAGACCGAGAACGGTCTGGGCCACGATCAGCGCGTCGGCGGCCGTCCCGCCGTCCCGCAGCACCTCGCACGCGGCCTGCGTCGACACCGGATTGGCGGTGGAGACCGCATACGACGCGGTGGTCACGGGCGTCATCCCGGAGCGGTACACGGTGGCGATCTCGGGGTTGGTCGCAAGGTTCTGGGTGGTCGGCGCCGGGCCGGGCGGTGGCGGCGCCTTGGAGACCGGGGTGCCGTTGGGAACATCCGCGCACGTGGCCGCCGGATCGCTCTGCGGTTCCTCGTCCGACGAGCACGCGGCCAGCACCCCGACGCAGAGAGCCGCGGCCAACGAGGCCCGAAATACTGTTCCGATTCCCGTCACAGGACCCATCACCGAACCCTAACAGCGGGAATCCGGCGACGACCGGCTAAAGACGAGGTCCGAAGTGCCGGTTGAGGATTCGGTACCCGAGCTCGTGCAGATGGTGGTGCTCGCGCCACCGGTCGCGGGTCCACGCCGGGTCGGTGTGGGCGGCGGTGATCGCGGCGGTCGTCGATGCGTGCAGATCGAACTCGAGGTCCCGGCAGAGTTCGGCGACGGCACCCGGTTCCCGGGCGTCGCCGAGTCGCCCGATCGTCGCGGCCACCTGCTCGTCCGCGTCGCTCAGGATCCGCCGGTACGAACCAGGGAGCACGGTCCACAACACCACCAGCGCCACCGCGACACCGAGCACGGTCTCGACGAGCCGGTCGCGGGACACGGTCATCAGGTCCACGTGCGTGCCGCGGCTACCGAGCACCAGGGCGAGCGGGGTGATGAACACCATCGCCAGCCCGTAATTGCGGACGAGGAACGCCTCGATCCCCGCCATCAGACCCGCCACCACGAGGACCAGCACCGCCGCCGACAGGTCGAGCGACGACAGCACGGCGAGCACCACCAGTCCGAGCACCGTTCCGAAGAACCGGTGCAGCCCGCGGTACGTCCCCAGCACCCGGTCCGGTCCCTGGTGCAGGATCATCGCCGCGGTGATCACCGCCCAGTCGGGCCTGCCGACACCGAACCCCAGCGCGAGGAGACCGGCCGCGGGGCACGCGACCAGCAGTCGCGCGACGATCGTCCAGGACCGGCCCCGCAGATGCGAAGCCCGGCCGAGCCGATAGCGGATCGACGGCCGCGGCAGCGGGACCTGCGGCCGCAGGTCGTCGACATCCGACGCGTGGTCCGCGTCGACACCGTCCACCGTCGCCGCACAGCGCAGGTGCGCCGCGCGCAACGTGCGGGTCAGCGGGTGATCACCGCCGACGAGGGCGGCGTCGTGGAGGCATTGCCAGGCGGCGTGCAGCGACCGCACCGCGTCCCGCCGGGAACCGGGCGAGGACCCGTCGGAGAGTGCGGTGTCGACTGCGGCGACCGCAGTCGCGACCGCGGCACGCTCGGGGGTGCGGGGACGAACGATCCGCCCCGACATCGACACGAGCAACGCCGACACCGCCCCGGCCGCCGCCCAGGCCGTCACCTCCGCCACGGAGACACCGAGCGCAGGCAGCGCGGACGAGATCTCCACGGTGAGCAGCGGAAGGAAGGCGCCCGGCGCGCCGAGTCGCAGTCCGTCGACGACGAACGCGCAGACGGCGACGACCACGGTCATCGCGAGGACGAGCGCCATCCCCCACAACGCGGACCCGCCCGCCGCCGTCGCGTCGTGCACGAATGCGCCGACCGCGGCGCCGACGCCGGCCAGGAGCACCATCACGGCGGCGGCGATCGACACCACCCGCCACCGCACCCGGTACGCCCGGCCCTCGCCGTAGACGACGGCGAACGCACCCAGGGTGGCGGTCGCCGCGACAGCCGAATGTCCGAGCGCGACCCCCGCCAGCGCGGGCAGGCCCACGGCCACGCCGGCGCGGACCACGCCCGGCCAGCGTCGACCCAGCTTGGGCACCCCGAGAAGCAGCGACCGTGCCGGGGCCGGCGCAGGGATCGGCACACCGTGATCCCGCGATCCGGTTCCCTGATCCTGCGCACCTACCGACACGACCACTCACCCTACGAGCGGTCGCGTCACTCGAAGCAGTCGATGAGGTGCATCTCACGTGTGCGGATCGACTCCCCACGTGAGTGACAAAGTGTGCCCCGGGACGCTTTGCCACTCACCTGGGGGTCGCTCACCTGGGGGTGGTCGCTCACCTGGGATTGGCGCCGACGACGACGGTGGCGCCCACCTCGCCGGACGTCTCGATCCGGGTGGTGAGCCCGGCCGCCGCGAACGCCTCGGCGGTAAGCGGGGCCTGACTCTCGCTGGTCTCGATCAGCAGATGGCCGCCCGGCGCGAGCCAGTCGCGCGCCCCGGCGGTGACGCGCCGCTGGATGTCGAGTCCGTCGGCGCCGCCGTCCAGTGAGACCCGCGGCTCGTGGAACCGGGCCTCCGGCGGCATCAACCTGATCGCGTCGGTGGGCACGTAGGGGGCGTTGGCCACCAGGACGTCGATGCGTCCCCTCAGCGCGGTCGGCAACGGTGCGTACAGGTCGCCCTCGAACACCCGGGCCGGTTCGGCGAGGTTGCGTCGCGCGCACCGGACCGCGGCAGGGTCGATGTCGACCGCGTACAACTCGACGCCGTCGAGGGTGTCGGCGAGCGCGGCGCCCACCGCTCCCGAACCGCAGCACAGGTCGACCACGACCGCGTGCGGGCACGCGAGGGCGGCGGCCTGCTCGACGAGGAACGCGGTGCGACGCCGCGGCACGAACACCCGCGGATCGACCTCGATCCGGAGCCCGCAGAATTCGGCCCAGCCGAGGACGTGTTCGAGCGGGACGCCTGCGACGCGGCGGTCCAGCATCGAGGCGAGTTCGTCCGACGTCCGGGCGGCGGCGACGATCAGGCGCGCCTCGTCCTCGGCGAACACACAGCCGGCGGCGCGCAGCCTCGTGACGAGGACGAACTCGAGGGACGGGGAGAGAGACACTGGCATGGGAGAGCCTTTCGGAATGCCGATGGGCGCTCTCCCGGTCACCTTATGTCGGTACGACCGCGCGGTCGCGAAGTGAGAGCACCCGACCTGAACGAACGGACACGGGACTCACCTCCTCGATACGGATCCTGCTCGGAGTCGCAACACTACCGACAGCGGTGGTCGCCGGGAAGCCGAACAGCCGGAATCGGCATACACCGGAGCGACGGTGGGTATCCCCTTGGCGTGCCGAGCTGACCAGGTGGATCGGTCGTCGGCGCGAAGCTCAGACCGCTCCATCCGCATCGTGACGGCGGATACAATCGAGGTTTCCGCGCTACGTATGGCGGATCTCGGATAGGACCTCGTATGGCCGATCAGGCGAAGCTTCTCGACTATCTGAAGCGCGTCACCGCGGACCTCTATCAGGCGCGGGAGAAGCTCCGTGAGGTCGAGGGCGTGAGCCGCGAACCGATCGCCGTCATCGGCATGGGCTGCAGGTTCCCCGGCGGTGTGCGATCGCCGCGGGACCTGTGGCGGCTGGTCGAGTCGGGTTCGGACACCGTCGCCGGGTTCCCCGAGGACCGCGGCTGGGGCCTGGCGGATCTCTACGACCCGAAGGCCGAGCAGGCCGGTAAGACGTACACGGTGCAGGGCAGTTTCCTCGACGACCCCGCCGGGTTCGACCCCGAGGTCTTCGGCATCTCGCCGCGCGAGGCGCTGGCGATGGATCCGCAGCAGCGGCTTCTCCTCGAGACGAGCTGGGAGACGTTCGAGCATGCCGGCATCGACCCGCGGTCGGTGCACGGCAGGCAGGTCGGCGTCTTCACCGGGCTGTCCGGCATCGACTACGCGGCGCGGGCGGGCGGCATGCCGCCCGAGGATCTGGAGGGTTACTTCATCACCGGCAACGCGATGAGCGTCGCGTCCGGCCGGGTGGCGTACAGCTTCGGCCTCAACGGACCCGCGATCACGGTCGACACCGCGTGCTCGTCGTCGTTGGTGTCCATCCACCTCGCCATGCAGGCGCTGCGCAGCGGTGAGTGCGAACTGGCGCTGGCGGGCGGAGCGACCGTCATGGCGACCCCCGCGGTGTTCGTAGAGTTCAGCCGTCAGCGCGGGCTGGCCCGCGACGGGCGGTGCAAGGCGTTCTCCGCCGCGGCGGACGGCACGGCGTGGGGCGAGGGCGCGGGGATGGTCGCGCTGGAGCGACTGTCCGACGCGGAGCGCAAGGGCCGCCGGATCCTGGCCGTCATCCGGGGCAGCGCGGTGAACCAGGACGGCGCCAGCAACGGCCTGACCGCGCCGAACCGGCAGGCTCAGGAGCGGGTGATCGCGCAGGCGCTGGCGAATGCGGGGCTCGGACCCGGCGACGTCGACGTGGTCGAGGCGCACGGCACGGGCACGAAACTGGGTGACCCGATCGAGGCGTCCGCCCTCCTGGCCGCTTACGGCCGCGAGCGCCCCGCCGACCGTCCGTTGTGGCTCGGCTCGGTGAAGTCGAATCTCGGGCACACCCAGGCGGCCGCGGGCGTCGCCGGGGTGATCAAGATGATCATGGCGATGCGGCACGGTGTCCTGCCGAAGACTCTGCACGTGGACCGGCCGACTCCGCACGTCGACTGGTCTGCCGGTGCGGTGTCGCTGCTCACCGAGAACCGGGAGTGGCCCGAATCCGACCGTCCCCGCCGGGCCGCGGTCTCGTCGTTCGGCATCAGCGGCACCAACGCCCACGTCGTGCTGGAAGAGGCGCCGCCGGTCGAGCCTTCACTCGGCGAACCACCCCGTCCACCTGACGAAGTCGTCGCCTGGTTCGTGTCGGGACACACCGAGCCCGCACTGCGCGCGCAGGCCGAGCGGCTCCGCGAGTACGTCAGCGGCCACCCCGACCTGACGCCCGCCGCGGTGGCAGGCGCCCTGCTGGGTTCCCGGGCCACGTTCGACCATCGCGCCGCCGTGATCGGCGCACAGCCCCACGCCCTGCTGAACGGTCTCGACGCGCTCAGCCGCGGCGCGCCCAGCGCCGACGTGGTCACCGGTGTGGCGCTGGAGGCCGGCGACCGGCCGGTGTTCGTCTTCCCCGGCCAGGGTTCGCAGTGGGTGGGCATGGCCACCGAACTGCTGGACACGTCACCGGTGTTCGCCGACACCGTGCGGGAGTGCGCCGAAGCGCTGGCTCCGTACACGAACTTCTCGCTGCTGGACGTGCTGCGCGACCGCGATCCTGCCGCGCTCGACCGGGTCGACGTGGTGCAACCGGCGCTGTTCGCGATGATGGTCGGGCTCGCCGGGCTGTGGCGTTCCCACGGCGTCGAACCGGCGGCGGTGGTCGGGCATTCGCAGGGCGAGATCGCGGCCGCGTACGTCTCGGGGGCGCTGAGTCTTTCCGACGCGGCGCTCGTCGTGGCGGCCCGCAGCCGGGTGATCGGCGCGTCGGCCCGGCGGGGCGGCGGGATGGCGTCGGTGACGCTGCCCGCGGACCTCGTGCGGGAGAAGATTCAGCCCTGGGCCGGGGCCGTCGAGGTCGCGGCGATCAACGGTCCGTCCGCGACGGTGATCTCCGGCCCCGTCGACGCCCTCGACCTGCTGATCGCACAGTTGCAGAGCGACGGCGTCCAGGCCAGGCGGATCGCGGTGGAATACGCCTCGCACTGCGCGGACGTGTCCGTACTGCGTGAGCCGATTCTCGACGTCCTCGCGTCGATCACCCCCCGCCGGTCGCGGATTCCGTTCTACTCGTCGGTGACCGGTGGCGTGCTGGACGGCACCGCGCTGGACGCCGACTACTGGTACCGCAATCTGCGCCGGACCGTCCGGTTCGAGCAGGCGACGAGATCACTGGCCGCGGACGGGTACCGGTTGTTCGTCGAGTCGTGCAGCCACCCCGTCCTCACAGTGGCGTTGCAGGAAACCCTCGACTCGGCGGGCGTCGCCGGCCGCGCCATCGGCACCATCCGCCGCGACCGCGCGGGGCTCCGGCAGTTCACCGCCGCGCTCGCCGAGGCGCAGGTCCACGGACTGCACGTCGAGTGGGACCGGGTGAGCTGGGCCCGGCACGACGACCGGCAGCGGTGGGTGGACCTCCCCACGTACGCCTTCCAGCATCGCCGCTACTGGCTGGAGAGCCCGGTTCCGCAGGGCGACTTCGCGTCCACGGGCATGGAGTCGGGCGGGCATCCGATGCTCGCCGCGTCGGTCGAACTCGGCGACGGCCGGGGCGCCGTGTTCACGGGACTGCTGTCGCCCCAACGACTTCCCTGGCTGAGCGACCACGGCGTCGACGGCACCGTCATCCTGCCGGGCACGGCTTTCGTGGAACTCGCCCTGCACGCGGGGAACCGCGTCGGGTGCGGCCGGCTCGAGGAACTCGCCATCGAGGCACCCCTGGTGATTCCCGCGGAGGGCGAGGTGGCATTGCAGGTGAGCGTGCTCGCCGACGGCGAGACGGGCCGATCCACGGTGTCGGTGCACTCCCGGCCCGCGGATGCCGCGCCGGACACGCCGTGGACCCGGCACGCCACCGGCACGCTCACGGTCGCCGCGGACACCGCCGACTCCCTCGAACAGCAGTGGCCGCCCGCGGAGGTCACGCCGATCGACGTGCGGGGCCTGTACGACGTGCTCGACGACGCCGGCTACGAGTACGGCCCGGCCTTCCGGGGCCTGAAGGCGGCGTGGCGCCGCGGCGACGACCTGTACGGCGAGGTCCGGCTGAGCGGAGAGGATCCGGCCGCCGCGGTCGCGGGGTACGGGATCCATCCGGCGGTACTCGATGCGGCGCTGCACCTGATTGCGCTCGGAGCCGCGGACACCGGCATCCGGCTGCCGTTCGCCTGGGACAAGGTGCAACTGCACGCCGTGGGCGCCACCGCCCTGCGCGTGCACGTCACCACGACCGGGCCCGAGCGGTACCGGGTCTCCGCGTACGACGCGGCAGGCAGACCGGTGTTGACCGCCGAGTCGCTGGCGCTGCGGCCGCTCGGCGAGGCGGGTGTGCCCGCCGCCCGGGTCCGCGACAGCCTGTACCGGGTGGAGTGGATGCCGGTGGGTGCGTCCAGCACTTCGCCGGCGGACCTGCTGCCGCTCGACGAGGCGCTGGCGGGCGGCGACCCGGACGGTCGCGTGCTGTGGCTCGACCGCGCACCGGGCGACGAGGCGGACGTGCCGGCCCGGTCGCACGCCGCCGCGGAGTCGACGCTGCAGGCGGTCCGGTCCTGGCTCGGCGACGATCGCCTGGCCGAGACCCGCCTGCTGGTCACGACGCGGCTCGCGGTGGCGGTCCGGGACGACGACCCGGTCGACGACGTGTCCGCCGCGCCCGCGTGGGGGCTGATCGGCGCGGTGCAGAACGAGCACCCGGACCGCATCACCCTGGTCGACCTGGACGCGGCGGCCGGTGAACTCTCCGATCCCGCGCTGCTGTCCATGGCCCTGGCCTGCAACGAACCTCAGCTGGCGGTCCGGGACGGGGTGTTGCTGGCGCCGATGCTCGCGGCGGTGACCCCCGCGACGGCCGCGCCCGACGCGGGCCCCGCCACGTTCGGCCCGGACGGCACCGTCCTGATCACGGGCGGCACCGGCACCATCGGCAGGCTGATCGCCCGGCACCTCGTCGCGCAGCACGGGGTGCGGCGGCTGGTGCTGACCGGCCGGCGCGCGCTCGACGCCGAGGCCGAAGACGAACTGCGGGCCGAGTTCGCCGAGTCGGGAACGGAAGTCGACGCTGTCTCGTGCGACGTGGCCGACCGCGACGCGGTGGCCGCGCTGCTCGCCGGCATTCCCGACCTGTCCGGCGTGATCCACGCCGCCGGCGTGCTCGAGGACGCCACCGCCGCCACCCTGAGCGCGGAGCAGTTGCACGCGGTTCTGCGCCCCAAGGTGGACGGCGCCTGGCATCTGCACGACCTCACGCGGGACCGCGACCTGTCGGCGTTCGTGCTGTTCTCCTCGGCGGCGGGCGTGCTCGGCGGCGCGGGACAGGCGAACTATGCGGCGGCGAACGTCTTCCTCGACGCACTCGCACAGCACCGCCGTGCCCGCGGGCTGCCCGCGACATCCATGGCCTGGGGGCTGTGGGACCGGCCCAGCGGGATGACGTCCCATCTGAATGCGGCCGATCTGGACAGGTTGCAGCGCAACGGCATCGACACCATCAGCCCGGAGGCGGGGCTGGCGCTGTTCGACGCCGCACTCGCCGTGAATCGTCCGTTGATCGTGCCGGTCCGGCTGTCGACGCGCGCCTCCCGGTCCGAGGGCGAGTCGCTGCCGCCGATCCTGCGCCGGGTGCTCGGGGTCCGTCGTCGCCGCGCCGCTGCCGCCGATTCCCCGACCGGCCTGGCCGAGGAGTTGCGGGCACTGGACCCCGGAGAGCGGCACAGCCGGGTGCTCGACATCGTCACCACCCACGTGGCGGCCGTGCTGGGTCACGAAGGCAAGGAGGCGATCGACCCGGAACGTGCCTTCAAGCAACTCGGTTTCGACTCGCTGACCGCGGTGCAACTGCGCAATCAGCTGGCGACCGCCACCGGTGTGCGTCTGGCCGCGACGGTGGTGTTCGACCATCCCACCGCGGACGCGCTCACCCAGGAACTGGTGTCCCGCCTGCTCGGGGACGAGGCGGCTCCGCAGCCGGCAGGCCCGACGCGGGCCCGGCGGGACGACGACCCGATCGTGATCGTCGGGATGGCGTGCCGCTACCCGGGCAAGGTGTACAGCCCGGAGGACCTGTGGCGACTCGTCCGCGACGGCCACAACGCGGTGGGCGCGTATCCCCACAACCGGGGCTGGAATCTCGACGAGGTGTACGACCCCGACCCGAACCGGCCCGGCACCACGTACATGAAGGAGGGCGGGTTCCTCTACGACGCAGACGAATTCGACGCCGCATTCTTCGGAATCAGCCCGCGCGAGGCGATCGCGATGGACCCACAGCACCGGCTGCTCCTCGAGAGCGCCTGGGAAGCCCTGGAAGAGGCCGGGATCCAGCCGACCGCGCCCGGGCTCACCGACACCGGTGTGTTCGTCGGGCTGATGGGCGGCGACTACGGCTTCCACCTGATGGCGCAGCGCAACGTCGACGCCGAGGGCTATCTGATGACCGGGACCAGCAACAGCGTGGCGTCCGGCCGGATCTCCTACACGCTCGGCTTCACCGGTCCCGCGGTCACGGTGGACACGGCGTGCTCGTCGTCGCTGGTGGCCATGCATCTCGCGGCGCGGGCGCTGCGCGACGGTGAATGCGCGCTGGCGCTGGCCGGCGGGGCGACGGTGATGGCCACACCCGGTGTGCTGGTCGAGTTCAGCCGCCAGCGCGGGCTCGCCTCGGACGGACGCTGCAAGCCGTTCTCCGACCGGGCCGACGGCACCGGGCTCAGCGAGGGCGCGGGAATGGTGGTGCTGGAACGGCTCAGCGACGCCCGGCGCAACGGGCACCGGGTGCTGGCGATCGTCCGCGGATCCGCGGTCAACCAGGACGGGGCGTCCAACGGGTTGACCGCCCCGAACGGGCCGTCCCAGGAACGCGTCATCCGCCAGGCTCTGGCCGACGCCGCGCTCGGCCCCACCGACATCGACGCCGTGGAGGCGCACGGCACCGGCACGACGCTCGGCGACCCGATCGAGGCGCAGGCGCTGCTCGCCGCGTACGGGCAGGGCCGGGAGGGCAGGCCGCTCTGGCTCGGTTCCGTCAAGTCGAACATCGGCCATTCCCAGGCGGCGGCGGGCGTCGCCGGCGTGATCAAGATGGTGATGGCGATGCGGCACGGGGTGCTGCCCCCGAGCCTGCACGGCGACGTCCCCACCCGGCACGTCGACTGGACCGCGGGCGAGGTGTCGCTGCTCGGCGAATCGGTTGCGTGGCCGGAAACCGGGCGGCCCCGGCGGGCGGCCGTGTCGTCCTTCGGGATCAGCGGCACCAATTCGCACATGATCCTCGAACAGCCACCCGAGGACGTGGTGCCGGAGGCCTCGCCGCCGTCGGCGTCGCCACTGGTGTGGGTGCTCTCAGGGAAGACCGGCGACGCACTGCGCGCGCAGGCCACCCGGTTGGCGGAATTCCTCGACACGAGCGAGACCGAACTCCCGGACCCGGCCGACCTCGCCTACTCGCTGGCCACCACCCGATCCGGTTTCACGCACCGCGCCGCGGTGATCGGGCAAACGCTGGACGACCTGCGCGACGGCCTCGCCCGCATCGTCACGGAGCGTCCCGGCGGCAACGTCGTCACCGGGACGAGCGCCCGCGGCAAGACGGCGTTCATGTTCACCGGCCAGGGCGCGCAGCGCATCGGCATGGGCCGCGGCCTCTACGACACCTACCCGGTGTTCGCGACGGCACTGGACGAGGTCTGCTCCGTCCTCGACGAGCATGTGGAAACGCCGGTACGGCAGGTCATCTGGGACGAGGACGACGGCGCGAAGCTCGACAGCACCGAATACACCCAGCCGGCCCTGTTCGCGATCGAGGTCGCGCTGTATCGGCTGCTGCGGGAGTGGGGCATCACCCCCGACTACCTGATCGGCCATTCGATCGGCGAGATCACCGCGGCCCACGTCGCGGGTGTCTTCAGCCTGCCCGATGCGGCTGCCCTGGTCGGTGACCGGGGACGGTTGATGCAGTCCACCAAACCGGGTCTGATGATCGCCGTCCGGGCACGCGAGGAGGACATCCTGCCGCGGATCGACGGCCGCGTCGATCTCGCGGCCGTCAACGGCGCCGAATCCGTCGTCCTCGCCGGCGGCGAACGCGACGTGCACGCCGTCGCCGCCGAACTGTCCGCCGCCGGACTGAAGACCACGAGCCTGCGGGTCGAACGGGCCTTCCACTCGACCCTGATGGATCCCATCCTCGACCAGTTCACCGCCGTGCTGTCCAAGCTGACGGCGCAGCCGCCGAAGATCCCGGTCGTCTCCAACGTCACCGGACGCGTCGCCGCCGCCGAGGAACTCGTGTCCCCGGAGTACTGGACCCGGCACATCCGGCACACGGTGCGGTTCCACGACGGCATTCGCGCCCTCGACGAACTCGGCGTCACCCGCCTCGTCGAGGTCGGTCCCGGCGCGACCCTGGCGGCACTCGCCGCCGAGGTCGTCCCGAACACGATCGCCACACTGCCCGGGCGCGAGAACGAGGCGCACGGGATCATCGAGGCGGTCGCCGCCGCCTACGTGCAAGGCGCAACCGTCGACTGGGATCGGGTGCTGCCCGGCCGCCGCCGCGTGGCCCTGCCCACGTACGCATTCCAGCGCCGCTCCTACTGGCCGACG
Organism: Rhodococcus sp. ACS1; assembly: GCF_002300155.1. Lineage (NCBI taxonomy): Bacteria > Bacillati > Actinomycetota > Actinomycetes > Mycobacteriales > Nocardiaceae > Rhodococcus > Rhodococcus sp. ACS1. The sequence goes on along the minus strand of NZ_NSDZ01000005.1, from coordinate 312,132 downwards.
GCGGCCGTCCGGAACACCGGCGATCCGACCGAACTGGGGCTGACCCCGTCCGATCATCCGCTGCTCGGTGCCGCGGTGACCCTCGACGACGATGCGACCCTGTTCACGGGACAACTGTCGCTGCACCGGGATCCCTGGCTCGTGTCACCGTCGGTCGACGACGGCGACACCCCGGTACCCGACCACGGCGACGCGAAGACCGTGCTGCCCGCGGTGCCGGTCGAGCTCGCCCTGCACGCGGCCCACCACGTCGGTCTCGACCACATCGACGAACTCACCCTGCACCACCCGCTCGTCCTCCCGACGTCGGGGCTGGCCTCGATCCGGGTGCTCGTGTCGCCGCCGGGCACCACCGGGGCTCGCAGCGTCACCGTCTCGTCGAAGTCGGGTGACCCCGACAGCCCGGACAGCTGGGTTCGGAACGCGTCGGCGACAATCGACGACGTCGCCGGCTCGTCGGCCCAAGTGCCGCAACAGGATCCGGGCGACACCGAGACCGAGGTGCGGCTCGGGGACGGCGTCGACACGAGTGGGTTCGGCATCCACCCGGTGCTGCTGCAGGCCGCGATCGAACCCCTCCTCGGGTGGGACGGCTGGCCCCTGACGTGGTCTGGAATCCGTCTGCACACCGTCGGTGCCGACGCGGTGACCGCCCGGTTCACGCCCGGCGACGACGGGAGGCACCGCGTCGCCGCCGTCGACCCCGCCGGTGAACCGGTGCTGACCGTCGATGCGCTGCGCGTGGTGCAGCGGGCGGACGACGGGGGTCGTCCGGCGTCGCTGCGACTGCACCGGACCGCCTGGATCCGGGTGGAGGTCGCGCCGTCCGAGCCTCGCGGACCGGTGGTCGTCCTCGGCGCCGACGGGTTCGGCGACCCGGGCACCGGTTCGACGTTCCCGGGGTGTCCCGACCTGGAGGCGTTGCGGACGGCGATGGAGTCCGGGCCGGACGAAGACGACCGGCGTCCGTGGACGGTGCTGGTCGGGTGCGCGACCGACGGCGACCACGGTCCGGACGCGACCCACGAACTGTGCGCGCGGGTGCTGCGACTGCTGCAGGAGTGGCAGGACGACGACACGTTCGCCGACAACCCGCTCGTGATCGTGACCCGCAACGCCATGGTCACCGACGACGGGCAGGACCACGACGCTCGCCCCGACCTCGCGGCCGCGGCCGTGTGGGGCCTGGTGGGCTCCGCCCAGAACGAGAACCCGGACCGGTTCGTGCTGATCGACCTCGACGACGCATCGGACGCCGAGGCCGCGATCACGTCGGCACTGGCGAGCGGGGAACCGCAGGTGGCGGCCCGGAACGGCACCCTCTGTGCACCGCGGTTGCGGCGCATGCCCGCCGTCGACGAACCGACCCCGTTCGATCCCGGCGGCACGGTGCTGGTCACCGGCGGCACCGGCACGGTCGGGTCTCTGGTCGCCCACCACCTGGTGACCGAGCACGGGGTACGACACCTGCTGCTGACCAGCAGGCGCGGACCCGGCGCCGAGGGCAGCGACCGGTTGCGCCGCGAACTGGGCGATCTGGGCGCCGAGGTGAGCATCGTCGCCTGCGACACCGCGGGCGAGTCGGCAGTCGCCGGGTTGCTGGCGGGAATACCGTCCGAGCATCCACTGACGGCGGTGATCCACGCGGCAGGAGTGATCGACGACGGCACCCTGGCGTCGCTGACGCCCGAGCGACTCGACACGGTCCTGCGGCCGAAGGTCGACGCGGCCTGGCACCTGCACCGGTTGACCGCGGACAGCGACCTGCGGGCGTTCGTCGTGTTCTCCTCACTCGCCGGCGTCCTCGGCGCTCCCGGGCAGGCGAACTATGCGGCCGCGAACATGTTCCTCGACGCCCTCGCCCACCACCGGCACGCCCTCGGGCTGCCCGGACTCTCGATCGCGTGGGGCATGTGGGCGACACCCAGCGCCATGACCGACAACCTCGGTGCCATCGACCTCGCCCGCGCCCGCCTCAGCGGGATGGTTCCCATGCCCGCAGCCGACGGCCTGGCGCTGTTCGACAGCGCGCTGGCCGCCGGTGCCCCCACCGTCGCGGCCGCGCGGTTCGACCACTCCGGTTCGGCCGCACCGTACGTTCCCCCACCGCTGCGGGGCCTGATCCGGGAGTCGCGCCCCCACGCCGCGGGATCGGACTCGGTCATGACCGGGCCGAACGGGTCGGGGCCGTCGGACTGGTCGCAGCGACTCGCCGACCTGTCGATCCCCGAACAGCGGCACCTGATGCTCGACCTCGTGCGGGGCGGGGCCGCCACCGTGCTCGGCTACGACGCGTCGGACTCCGTGGACCCCGACCAGGCGTTCAAGGAACTCGGCTTCGATTCACTCGCGGCCGTCGCGCTCCGCAACCATCTCGGCGCCGCTACAGGGCTGCGGTTGCCGCCGACCATGGTGTTCGACCACCCGAGTCCGCGGGCCGTCGCCGAGTTCCTGCGCTCGGAACTCGTTCCGGATCCGATGTCGGTGGCGCTCGCCGACGTCGACCGGCTTCGCGCCACCATCGCCGAACTCGGCGACGACGCCGAGGCGCGGTCGGCCATCGCGCACCGCCTCGGAAGCCTCCTCGCCGAGGTCGGAACGTCCGACGACGCGCATGCCGCCGCGGTCGACAAGATTCATGCCGCGACGAGTGAGGAGATCCTGGACCTGATCGATCGCGGTCTCTGAGCGGGAACAGCGTGGGTGATCGCCACCGGGAACACCGGCACCGCAGGCGATACGATCGTCGCCGTCACAGGCCTCGAAAGGAATCACACGCCCCATGCGCCGCACCCTTGCTCTGACCGCCCTCACCGTCTGCTCCGCGGCACTCCTCACCGCCTGCGGTGGTGGCGACACCGACACCGCAGCATCCGAGACCACGTCCGCCTCGGCGTCCGTGGCGGCGCGGACGACCGCCGCCACCGCGCCCGGCAGCCGAGTGTTCGCGGTCGCCGACGACCCGCAGACGGCCGCCGACTATCTGGCCTACCTGCGCGCGAACAACCAGACCGTCACCGACGACGACCTGGCGGTCCATCAGGCCGGCGAGATCTGCACCGCCCTCGACGCGGGCAAACCGCTCGACCAGGTGCGTGAGGAGTGGACGCCGATGCTCACCAACGACGGCGTCTACCCGTACATCATCGGCGCGATCACGCGGTACTGCCCGGACCACGAGAACGTCCTCAACTAGGCGCTTCGCGCCCGTGCGTGGTTAACGAGTCTCTGCGCTCGCCGGCCACGCACGGGCGGCGGAGCCGCCCTGTGGGAATACCTGGACGCAGCGGGTGTTACACACCATGCAGTAGTTGAACAATCAATTACCTGAGTACGAGGAGACACCCCATGCCAGCCGTGACGGTCGACAACATCCTTGCCCTGCCGCGTATCGACGCACCTGCCCCCGGCGCCGTCGACCGCCCGGTCCGTTCGCTCACCACCGCACCCGTCGGGTACGAGGGTGAAGGGTTCCCGGTGCGCCGCGCGTTCGCCGGCATCGACCTGCCGGCCCTCGACCCGTTCATCCACATGGACCAGATGGGCGAGGTCGACTACGCACCCGGTGAACCCAAGGGCACCCCGTGGCATCCGCACCGCGGCTTCGAGACCGTCACCTACATGATCGACGGCATCATGGAGCACCAGGATTCCAACGGCGGCGGCGGAACCATCGGTGGCGGCGACACCCAGTGGATGACCGCGGGTGGCGGCATCCTGCACATCGAGACCCCGCCCGAGCATCTGGTGACGAGCGGTGGCCTGTTCCACGGCGTCCAACTGTGGGTGAACCTGCCGCGCGACAACAAGATGGCCGCACCCCGCTACCAGGACATCACCGGCGCGAAGGTGGCCCTGCTGTCCTCGTCCGACGGCGGCGCTCTCGTTCGCGTGATCGCCGGCGACGTGGACGGTCACCACGGTCCCGGTTCCACCTACACGCCGATCAGCCTCGTCCACGCGACGGTCGCGCCGGGCGCGAGCCTGACGCTGCCGTGGAACCCCGAGTTCAACGCGCTCGCCTACGTCCTCGCGGGCGAGGGGCTCGTCGGGTCGGAGCGCCGTCCGATCCGCATGGGTCAGACGGCCGTCTTCGGACGCGGTGACACCCTGACGATCGCCGCGGCCGACACGCAGGATTCGCGGACCAAGTCGTTCGAGGTGTTCGTCCTCGGCGGCAAGCCGATCCGCGAGCCCGTCGCGATGGCCGGACCGTTCGTCATGAACACCAAGGCCGAGGTGCTGCAGGCGTTCGAGGACTTCCAGGCCGGTCGCCTGGGTTCCGTTCCCGCAGCGCACGAGACGCTCGCCTGACGGGTACGTGAGCGGCAAAGCGCGCGCGAGCACACTTTGCCACTCACGTACCGGAAGTCCCAGCGCGACAACCGCTCAGGGTGCGACCGGTCAGGGTCGCCGGATCTTCGCGTCGATGCGGTGGATGCGCAGGTCGTGTGGCGGGATCCGGAACGTCTCGACTACCCGGACCGTCGCGAGGGTGCGGCCGAGGAGTCCGGCGTCCAGGAGGTAGTCGACGGTGACGTCGTCGCCGTCGACCGTCCACACGCAGTCGCGGATCGACCGGATCACCCGGTACTGGGGGCCGCCGGACAGGCTTCGGCGCAGGTGATTTCCGGAGAATGCCGTCTTCAGCCCCATCTCGTACCGCACGGCCCGGGGTTCGATGGGCACCGAGTTGCCGTCGTGGCTGAGCAACGCGTCCAGATAGGCCCGGGCGACATCGACCTGTGTGTTCATCTCAGTAGTCGAACACTTCGGTCGCGGCGAGCACCAGCGTTTCCGCGTCGTCGCAGCTAGGTGCGGACGCCGCGACGGACGCCGTCAGCCGGTTGCCGATTTTGTCCCGTTCGCTCACCGGGCTCGACGGCACGTTCGTGTCGAACACGGCCCCCGGATAGAAGTAGTAGTGGCATTCGATCGCGTCCCGGAAGTAGGTGAACGGCTTGTCGTCGAGTTCGACCGTTTCGGGTCCGCCGGCCTGCGACGGTTCCGGCGACAGCGCCAGTTGCACGGACGCCTCGGCGCCGCCGCGGAGTGTCAGGAGGCATTCGTAGGGGCGGCTGCCGGGGGTGAACGTCTCGACGCCCCGTCCGGGCAGCTTCTCGACCACCCGGCACGGATCCTGTTGCGCGAGAGTAATATCCGACGGACCAGACACCGGGGACCCCAGCCTGCCCACGACCGAGCCGAGCACCGTACGCGCCTCGGCGCAGTCGTCGCCCGCCGCGGAGTCGCCCGTCCCGCCCGCCCCGTCGAGATACGCCACGTGCCCCCAGCGCCCCGGCGCGTCGTCCGCCGCGCCCGGGACCGGCGGCAGCGAGAAGTACAGGGTGCACGTGCCCGGGAGTGCGCCGGCAGCGGGACGCACCTCGATTCCCGACGTCGCCTCCCCCGCACCGGTGCGCTCCGTGGGTTCGCGTTCACCCACCGTCACCTCGACCCAGACGGGGTTGGCGGGTGTGCCGCGGGCAGGCACCAGTTCGGCGTGGCAGGTCGACAGGTCGCCGACGGGCCCGTACGCGGTGACCTGCCCGAACGACGCGATCAGATCGCGGTCGAGCAGTCCGCACGGGGCGAGGTCGCGGGCCGCGGCGGCGACGGCCAACTCCGCGCGGGTGTGCTCGCTGACCGGCAGGCCGTAGATCGGCTCGCCTGTCCCGGCGACGCTCGGCGCCCCCGCGACGACGCCGGAACACGACACCAGCAGCATCGCAAAAGTGGCGGCCACCAGCGGTGATACCACCGTCGCGCTGCGGCCCACCGCTCTCTCCTCACTCGGACTTCGAACCCCGGCACGCGAACGATGGTGCCCGGAGTACAGTGCTGAGTATGCAGCGCGCACTCCTCCTTGGTTGCCGCGACGGGGTCTGATCCAGACTGGCTTCCCGTCGCGGGGTTTCGCGTGCGCCGGTCGACACAGCCGTTGGACTCAGAAAGTCCACATCGAACCTGGAGATCAATCCCATGTCCCCCGCTGACGCCTTTACCTCCGGATCGCGCACCATCACGCCGCCGTCCAAGCCTGCTCCCTCCGATCAGCCGGAATGGAACACGCAGAAGAATTCGTCGATGCCGACGTTCCGCTACCGCTCCTTCTCCGAGGAAGTGGAGCCGGTGTCGCTGCCGGATCGCACGTGGCCCGACAAGATCATCGACCGCGCCCCGCAGTGGTGCGCCGTCGATCTCCGTGACGGCAACCAGGCACTGATCGACCCGATGAGCCCCGCCCGCAAGCGCCGCATGTTCGAACTGCTGGTGCGGATGGGGTACAAGGAGATCGAGGTCGGCTTCCCGTCGGCGAGCCAGACGGATTTCGACTTCGTCCGCGAGATCATCGAAGACGGCGCGATTCCGGACGACGTCACCATTCAGGTGCTCACGCAGTCCCGGCCGGAGCTGATCAAGCGCACGTTCGAGGCCTGTGAGGGCGCGAACAAGGTGATCGTCCACTTCTACAATTCGACGTCCGTCCTGCAGCGCCGGGTGGTGTTCAAGGCCGACCGCGAGGTGATCAAGAAGATCGCGACGGACGCGGCGACCCTGGCCCTCGAAGAGGCGAAGAACTACCCGGACACGCAGTGGCGCTGGGAGTACTCCCCCGAGTCGTACACCGGCACGGAACTCGAGTACGCCAAGGAGGTGTGCGACGCCGTCACCGAGGTGCTGCAGCCGACGCCGCAGAACCCGGTGATCCTGAACCTGCCCGCCACCGTGGAGATGGCGACGCCGAACGTGTACGCCGACTCCATCGAGTGGATGCACCGCAACCTGGCCCGCCGCGACTCGGTCATCCTGTCGCTGCACCCGCACAACGACCGCGGCACCGGCGTGGCCGCCGCCGAACTGGGTTACCAGGCCGGGGCCGACCGCATCGAGGGCTGCCTGTTCGGTAACGGCGAGCGCACCGGCAACGTCTGCCTGGTCACGCTCGGACTCAACATGTTCACCCGGGGCGTCGACCCGCAGATCGACTTCTCGAACATCGACGAGATCCGCCGCACCGTCGAGTACTGCAACCAGCTGCCCGTCCACGAGCGCCACCCGTACGGCGGCGACCTCGTGTACACCGCGTTCTCCGGCAGCCACCAGGACGCGATCAACAAGGGTCTCGACGCGATGAAGTTCGACGCCGACTCGCAGGACGCGGACGTCGACGACATCCTGTGGGCGGTCCCCTACCTGCCGATCGACCCGAAGGACGTGGGCCGCACGTACGAGGCCGTGATCCGCGTGAACTCGCAGTCCGGCAAGGGCGGCGTCGCGTACATCATGAAGGCCGATCACGGGCTGGTGCTGCCGCGTCGCCTGCAGATCGAGTTCTCGCAGGCCGTCCAGCGGATCACCGACGGCGAGGGCGGGGAGGTGTCGCCCAAGGAGATGTGGGACGTCTTCCACGAGGAGTACCTGGCTCCGATCACGCCGCTCGAGCGGATGAAGCAGAAGGTCACCGCGGCCGAGGAGGACGGCGGCACCGACTCCATCACCGCGACGGTGAAGGTCGACGGCAAGGAGCACGAGATCTCGGGTTCGGGCAACGGCCCGCTCGCCGCGTTCGTCGACGCGCTCGCCACGATCGACTTCGACGTGCGCGTCCTCGACTACTCGGAGCACGCCATGTCGGCGGGCGACGACGCCCAGGCGGCCGCGTACGTCGAGTGCGCGGTGACCGCTCCCGACGGTCGGAACACCGTGGTCTGGGGTGTCGGCATCGCGACGTCGATCACCACCGCGTCGCTGCGCGCCGTCGTCTCGGCGGTCAACCGGGCGCACTGACCGCTGCCGCACCACCGCTGCCGCAGGCGCGCATCACGTGCACCTGCGGCAGCGTCGTTTCCGGGGCCGCTCATTTTCAGGCCCTCGGAAAATGGCGCTCTCCGGGCACCGGGTGACTACCCTGGTAACGGAGTCCACACCGGACCCGAACCGCCTCGGACCCCTCGGGGGGCGTCGTGAATCTGGCATTTCAACAGCATCGTCCGGTCCGTCCGTATCCGGCCCGGCGCCGCGCCAAGGGCAGCTTCTTCTACAAGATGATCACGACGACGGATCCCAAGGACCTGGGGATTCTGTACCTGATCACGTCGTTCGCCTTCTTCATGGCCGGCGGTCTGATGGCGCTGCTGATCCGCGGCGAACTGGCCGTCCCGGGTCTGCAGTTCCTGTCGAACGAGCAGTACAACCAGCTGTTCACGATGCACGGCACGATCATGCTGCTGCTGTATGCGACGCCGATCGTGTTCGGGTTCGCCAACTACATCCTGCCGCTGCAGATCGGTGCTCCCGACGTCGCGTTTCCCCGCCTCAACGCATTCAGTTACTGGGCGTTCCTGTTCGGCGGGACCATCGCGATCGCGGGCTTCGTCACCCCGGGCGGTGCCGCGGACTTCGGCTGGACGGCGTACTCGCCGCTGACGAGCGCGCTGCACTCGCCAGGCGTCGGCGCCGACCTGTGGATCATGGGGCTGGCGCTGTCCGGCCTCGGCACCATCCTCGGCGGGGTCAACATGATCACCACCGTCATCTGCCTGCGGGCGCCGGGCATGACGATGTTCCGGATGCCGATCTTCACGTGGAACATCTTCGTCACCAGCATCCTGATCCTGGTCGCGTTCCCGATCCTCACGGCCGCGCTGATGGGTCTGTTCGTCGACCGGCACCTGGGCGGGAACCTGTACGACCCGGCGACCGGCGGCGTGCTGCTGTGGCAGCACCTGTTCTGGTTCTTCGGCCACCCGGAGGTGTACATCGTGGCGCTGCCGTTCTTCGGCATCGTCACGGAGGTCTTCCCGGTGTTCAGCCGCAAGCCGGTGTTCGGGTACAACGGGCTCGTCTACGCGACGATCGCCATCGCGGCCCTGTCGATCGCCGTGTGGGCGCACCACATGTACGCGACCGGCGCGGTGCTGCTGCCGTTCTTCTCGTTCATGACGTTCCTGATCGCGGTGCCCACCGGGGTGAAGATCTTCAACTGGGTCGGCACCATGTGGAAGGGTCAGCTGACGTTCGAGACCCCCATGCTGTTCTCGCTCGGCTTCCTCATCACGTTCATCTTCGGCGGCCTCACCGGCGTCATCCTCGCGAGCCCGCCGCTGGACTTCCACGTCACGGACAGCTACTTCGTCATCGCCCACTTCCACTACGTGCTGTTCGGCACGATCGTCTTCGCCACCTACGCCGGCATCTACTTCTGGTTCCCGAAGATGACCGGACGCATGCTCGACGAACGCCTCGGCAAGTGGCACTTCTGGACGACGTTCACCGGGTTCCACGGCACGTTCCTCGTCCAGCACTGGCTCGGCGCGGAGGGGATGCCGCGCCGCTACGCCGACTACCTGCCCTCGGACGGCTTCACCGTCCTCAACTCGGTGTCCACGGTGTTCGCGTTCGTCCTCGGCGCGTCGACGGTGCCGTTCGTCTGGAACGTCTTCAAGAGCTACCGGTACGGCGAGGTGGTGACGGTGGACGACCCGTGGGGTTTCGGCAATTCCCTCGAGTGGGCGACCAGCTGCCCGCCGCCGCGGCACAACTTCACGGAGTTGCCGCGCATCCGCTCCGAGCGGCCGGCGTTCGAACTGCACTATCCGCACATGGTCGACCGGATGCACCGCGAGGCGCACGTGGGCCTGCGGGGCGCGGTGGCGCACGCGACCGAACCCGCGGCCGTCGAACCGAAGGTGAACCCTCAGTAACTTCCGTGTGAAAGTTCCCGTCTGCGAGAACATCTCGAAAAACCGGACGAAACCGACTCTGTGACAACGGGTTGCAGACAACTCGCCGAAGGACGCCCAGTTCGACGGAATTCCGGCCTTCTTACTCTCTCGTAGGGTCGACACGCAAGTCCTTGAAGACTTGACAAGCCGATCGGGGCCCCGCAGAAGTTACGCGCGGGTACATATTTTCGACGTTATGCTCGCATTCCCCGAGCATCGGCCCTGCAACGACGCAGGTCCGACGATCGCGTTCGGGGCGCCCCTGGAGGTAGTCAAGTGGGTTGTGCAGGGGTGCACGTGTCCGCGAAGGCGGCACCCAGTCCTCGGCGGACATGGCCTTGGCCATCGAAACACTCTGCGGATCAATGAGTTTTACGGAAACGGAGCGATAACAGATGTTCAAGCGAATAGCGATAGTGAACCGCGGCGAGGCGGCCGTCCGCCTGATTCGCGCGGTGCGCGAACTGAACGCCGAGCACAACTACGGCATCCGCACGATCGCCCTGCACACCGAGGCGGAACGTCGCGCGATGTTCGTCCGGCAGGCCGACGAAGGTGTGTGCTTGCGCACAGTCAAGACCGGCACCGCCTACCTCGACCACGCCGAGCTGGCCCGCGCGCTGCGCGAGAGCAAGGCCGACGCCGTGTGGGTCGGCTGGGGCTTCGTCGCCGAGGATCCCGCGTTCGTCGAGGTCTGCGAGCAGCTCGGCATCACGTTCATCGGCCCGCCCGCCGAATCGATGCGCCTGCTGGGCGACAAGGTCGAGGCCAAGCTCCTCGCCGAGAAGGTGGAGGTCCCGGTCGCACCGTGGAGCGGTGGCCCCGTCGCCACCCGCGCCGACGCCCGCCGTCACGCCCAGGCCATCGGCTACCCGCTCATCATCAAGGCCCGCTCCGGCGGCGGTGGCCGCGGTATCCGCAAGGTGTGGTCGGAAGACGAACTCGAACTCGCGCTCGAACGCACCCAGGGTGAGGCCCAGCGGTCCTTCGGCGACCCCGTCGTGTTCATCGAGCGGCTGGTCACCGACGCACGCCACGTCGAGGTACAGGTCATTGCCGACAACTTCGGCAACGTCTGGGCTCCCGGTGTGCGCGACTGCTCCATCCAGCGCAAGAACCAGAAGGTCATCGAGGAGTCCAGCTCCCCGCTCCTCACCACCGAGCAGTCGAACCACTTGCGCACCGTCTCCGCCGAGCTCGTGCGCGCCGCCGGCTACCGCGGCGCCGGCACGGTCGAGTACCTGTACCAGCCCGAGCAGAAGACGTTCACGTTCCTCGAGGTCAACACCCGCCTGCAGGTGGAGCACCCCATCACCGAGGCCACCACGGGCATCGACCTGGTGAAGCTGCAGATCCTCGTCGCCAGCGGTGAGCCGCTCGTCGGCGACTGCCCGCCCGAGTTCGGTCACGCCGTCGAGGCCCGCCTCAACGCGGAGGACGCCGCCAACGGCTTCGCTCCCGCACCCGGCGCCGTGCAGCTGCTCAAGTTCCCGCTCGGCAGCGGTCTCCGCGTCGACACCGGCATCGCCCAGGGCGACGTCATCCCGCCCGACTACGACTCGATGGTCGCCAAGGTCATCGCCTGGGGTCGCGACCGCTCCGAGGCCCTCGCGCGTCTGCGCACCGCACTGCGCGAGACCACCGTCGTCCTGCAGGGCGGCACCACCACGAAGTCGTTCCTCCTCGAACTGCTCGACCGCGACGAGGTCATCTCCGCGTCCGCGGACACCGGCTGGCTCGACCGCACCGGCGTCGGTAGCGTCACGACGCCCACCAAGGTGGCCGATGTCGCACTGATCGCCGCCGCCATCGACGTCTACGACGCCGAGGAGAAGCTCGAGCGGGAGGCGTTCCTGTCGTCCGCTCGCGGTGGCCGCCCCCGCGCCGGTCACGCCATCGGCCGCAAGGTCGAGCTCAGCTACCAGGGCCAGGCCTACGGCCTCACCGTCACGCAGGTCGGCGCCCACACCTACCGTGTCGACGGCGACAGCCCCGACGTCGAGGTCGAGGTCGATCGGCTCAGCGAATTCGAGAGCCGCCTCGTCGTCGGCACCCGCCGCCACCACGTGGTGTCGGTCGCCGGCCGCGCCCAGTACCTCGTCGAGGTCGACGGCATCAGCCACCAGATCAGCCAGGACGAGGCCGGTGTCGTCCGCGCACCCGCTCCCGCAGTCGTGGTCGCGGTGCCCGTGTCCGTCGGCGACGAGGTCGAGGTAGGCGACACGCTGGTCGTCCTCGAGAGCATGAAGATGGAGACCGCCGTCCGTGCGCCCGTCGCAGGCCGGGTCCGCGAAGTTCTCGCGATGGTCAACTCCCAGGTCGACGCCGGCACCGCACTGCTGCGCGTCGAGGAGACCGCGGAGGAGTCCACCGCTCCGAAGTCGCCGCGCGTCGAATTCGTGGTCGCCGTCCCCGCCTCGAAGGGCGACGTCCGCACCGACGCCCTCGAGCAGATCGACGCGCTCGCCGCGCTGCTCACCGGGTACGACGTCAGCGCGAAGCGGGCAGGCGTGCTCCTCGCCGACTACGAGAAGCTTCGCGCCGACATCGCGGGCGACGCGGATCTGGTGCAGGCGGAACTCGCCCTGCTGAACACGTTCGCCGACATCTGCGAGATCGGACGTAACCGTCCCACCGCAGCCGAGGAGGACGCTGACGAGCGCGTCCACAGCCCGCGCGAGCACTTCCACACCTACCTGCACACCCTCGACGTCGAACTCGAAGGCCTGCCGGAGTCGTTCACGACCCGGCTGTCGCGGGCGCTGCGTCACTACGACGTCACCGACCTCGAGCGCAACGGCGAGCTGGAGGAGGCGGTCTACCGCCTGTTCCTCGCGCAGCAGCGCATGGACAACCAGGTTCCCGTCATCGCCGCCCTGCTCGACCGGTGGCTGAACGAGGGCAACGCTCCCGGCCGCGCACCCAGCGGACTCGGCGAGGTCCTGGACCGGCTCATCACCGCCACCCAGGTCCGTTACCCGGTGATCGGCAACGTTGCCCGCAACGTGCGGTTCCGGTTCTTCGACGAGCCGCAGATCCGCAAGGCCCGCGAGCAGGTGTACGACGGTGTCCGCGGCAGCCTCGAGTACCTCGCCGAGAACCCCGGCGCCGGCGACTACCAGGAACGCCTCGAGGCCCTGGTCGCCACCCCGCAGTCGCTGACCGAGCTCCTCGGACAGCGGATCGCACGCAAGAGCACGACCGTCGGCCCGCTGCTCGAGGTCGTCACCCGGCGCTACTACGACATCCGCACGCTCGAGGACGTCACCGCCTTCGAACGCAACGGACGCCGTTTCGTCACCGGCAACTTCGACCTGCTCGGCGAGCGCCTGAACCTGGTCTCCGCCGTCGGCGAGTACGCCGAACTGCCCGGCGCGCTCGACGAGATCGGTGCCGTCGCCTCGGAGAACCCCGAGAACCTCGTCCTCGACCTCTACCTGTCGTGGACCGCGCCGCCCGCCGACCCGGACACCATGTCCGAGGACCTGCGGAAGGCGCTGACGGCGCTGCCGCTGGCCGCGACCTGCCGCCGCGTCACGGTGTCCGTCTTCGGCGGAACCGACGTCGACGTCCGCAAGTTCACCTACCGCCCGGACGCTGGTGTCCTCGCGGAGGAGAAGCTGATCCGGGACATGCACCCGCTCACCGGCCAGCGACTCGACCTGTGGCGTCTGAAGAACTTCGACGGCACCCGCCTCCCCGCGGCCGCCGAGACGTTCCTGTTCAACCTGGTCTCGCGCGACAACCCCACCGACGAACGCCTCATCGCGCTCGCCGAGGTCCGCGACATCACGCCGGTCCGCAACGAGGACGGCCAGGTCATCGGTGTTCCCGCCGCGGAACGCGTGCTGCAGTCGTGCCTCGACGGCATCCGCCGGGCGCAGGCCACGCGCGGCAGCAAGCGCAAGCTCGACGCCAACCGCGTCGTGCTGTACGTGTGGCCGAAGATCGACGTTCCCGTCGAGGATCTCGAGGCGTTCGCCCGGGTCGCGGCACCGCTCACCGCGGGTGCCGGACTCGAGGAGATCACCGTGATCGCCCGCCTCCAGGGCGAGCCCGGCACGGAGTCGCGGGAGAAGGCTCTGCGCTTCTCCTACCGCACCGGCGCCGGTGTGGTCGTCAAGGTCACCGAACCGCCGACCGAGCCGCTGCAGCCGCTCGACGCGTACACGCAGAAGGTCCGCAGCTCCCGTGCCCGCGGCACCGTCTACCCGTACGAGCTGATCCCGCTGCTCACCGGTCGCGACGGCAGCTTCGTCGAGCACGACCTGGACGAGTCGGGCCAGTTGGTGCCCGTGGAGCGTCCGTACGGCCAGAACAAGGCCGGCCTCGTCGTCGGTCTGGTCACGGCCCGCACCGACCGGCACCCCGAGGGCATGACCCGCGTCGCGCTGTTCGGTGACCCGACGAAGGCACTGGGCACCGTCGCGGAGGCCGAGTGCGCCCGCCTCGTCGCCGGTGTCGACCTGGCCGAGAAGCTGGGTGTTCCCGTCGAGTGGTTCGCGCTGTCGTCCGGCGCGACGATCTCCATGGACAGCGGCACCGAGAACATGGACTGGGTGTCCCGCGGCCTGCGTCGCCTCATCACGTTCACGCAGGACGGTGGCGAGGTCAACGTGATCGTGGCCGGCATCAACGTCGGTGCGCAGCCGTACTGGAACGCCGAAGCCACGATGCTGATGCACACCAAGGGCATCCTCGTCATGACGCCCGACAGCGCCATGGTGCTCACCGGCAAGAACTCGCTCGACTACTCGGGTGGCGTCTCGGCCGAGGACAACTTCGGCATCGGTGGTTACGACCGCGTGATGGGCCCCAACGGTGAGGCGCAGTACTGGGCGCCGAACCTGCCCGCCGCGTGCGAGATCCTGTTCGCGCACTACGACCACGCGTACGTCGTTGCCGGAGAACGCTTCCCGCGTCGGGCGCAGACCAGCGACCCGATCGGGCGCGACGTGCGGTCCTTCCCGCACATCCACCCGTCCAGCGACTTCACCACGGTCGGCGACATCTTCTCCGCGGAGACGAACCCGGAACGCAAGAAGCCGTTCGACATTCGCACGGTGATGCGTTCACTCGTCGACCAGGACCACACGGTGCTGGAGCGGTGGGCCGACATGGCGGACGCCGACACGTCCGTCGTGTTCGACGCACACCTCGGCGGATACCCGGTGAGCGTCATCGGCATCGAGTCGCGGGCCATCGCCCGTAAGGGATGGTCGCCGGCCAACGGTCCCGACCAGTGGACCGCGGGCACGCTGTTCCCGCAGTCGTCGAAGAAGACGGCCCGCGCGATCAACGCCGCCAGCGGCAGCCGGCCGCTCGTGGTGCTGGCCAACCTGTCCGGATTCGACGGTTCCCCGGACTCGCTGCGGCACATCCAGCTCGAGTACGGCGCCGAGATCGGCCGCGCCATCGTCAATTTCGACGGCCCGATCGTGTTCTGCGTCGTCTCCCGCTACCACGGTGGCGCGTTCGTGGTGTTCTCCGGAGCACTGAACGACAACATGGAGGTGCTGGCGGTCGAGGGCTCGTTCGCCTCGGTCCTCGGTGGCGCCCCCGCCGCGGCCGTCGTCTTCACCCGTGAGGTCAACTCGCGGGTGGCGGCGGACCCGTCGATCCGGGAGCTCGAGGCCAACCTGGCGGGCGCCCAGAACGACGCCCAGCAGGCTCACCTGCGGGTGGAGCTGGCGGCCCAGCAGGCTGCGGTGCGGAACGAGAAGCTCGGTGAGGTCGCGGCCGAGTTCGAGGCCGTGCACAACATCCAGCGGGCACAGCGGGTCGGCTCCGTCGACGCCGTCATCCCCGCCGTGGAGCTGCGTCCGTACATCATCGGTGCGGTCGAGCGCGGCATGCGCCGGGCGGTCGAAGCCGGCAAGTAGTCCCCACCCGAACGGCCGCGGCACCTACCGGTGTCGCGGCCGTTCGGCGTTCGCGGGCGTGGCGTCAGGTCGGCCCGCATTTCACCTGTTTCGGATGACGCGGGCGCCCCGACCCGGTGCGATAGTCAGCGCAGAGTGAATTCGACTGTGAATGGAGCGCTGCTATGGACTCTTTCTGGGACTTTCTCTGGGTGATCATCGTCACCTTCGGCTTCGTGGCCTACCTGATCCTGTTGTTCTCCATCATCACCGACCTGTTCCGCGACCATAAGACGTCGGGCTGGGTGAAGGCGATCTGGATCGTCTTCCTGTTCTTCGTCCCGCTGCTGACCGCGCTCGTGTACCTCATCACCCGGAGCAAGAGCATGGCCGAGCGGTCGATGGCGGCCGCGCAGGAGGCGAAGCAGGCGCAGGACAGCTACATCCGTTCCGTCGCGGGCAAGTCCTCGGCCGAGCAGATCGCGGACGCGAAGGCCCTCCTCGACGCGGGCACCATCACGCAGGCGGAATACGACACGCTGAAGGCGAAGGCGCTGAGCAGCTGAGCGCCCGCCCCGATGAAGGCCCGCCTGCCCGGCGGGCCTTCTTCCGTTTCCGGTCCCTTCACTCCGCGATCCGGGCCGCGACGTCCCGGAACGCCTGCAGCACGGTGGCGACGGCGGGAACGTCGTCGGCTGCGGGTCTGCGCGCCAGTTCGTAGATGCGGGCGGCGCGCACCCCGGCCAGGGGAAGCTGGACCACCGCGCGGCTGGTCACCGCGTGCCGGGCCAGCAGGGCCACGCCGTGACCGCCGGCGACGAGTTCCTCGATGACCCGGAAGTCGTTGATGCGCATCGCCACGTGCGGCTGCACACCGGTCGCGGCGGCCACCGACATCAGCACGTCGTCGACGGGAAATCCGCCGCGCACACTGATCCACCGCTCGTCCGCCAGCTGGTCCGGCCGGACCGCGTCCTGTCCGGCGAGCGGATGGCCGGGCGGCAGGATGAGGTCGATGGGCTCGCGCATCAGCGGCTCGGCCGTCACCCGCGGCGACGACGTGTCCGGGGCCCGCTCGTCGCGGTGGGTCAGCACCACGTCGTAATCGGCGAGCAGTGCGGGCACCGCGGCCGCGGGCAGGTCCTCGTCCCGCGCCTGCACATCCACCCCGCTTCCCGCGAGCGCGTCCAGTAGTCCGGGCAGCAGCAGCGCGGCGCCGGACGGGAACAGCGCCACCCGCACCCGGCCGCGCGGCGAACCGCGGTAGGCGCTCATCTCCGCCGCCGCGCGGTCCAGGGCGGCCACGACGTCGTCGGCGCGGACGACGAGGGCCTGACCGGCATCGGTGAGCCGCAGCCGGCGGCCTGCCGGTTCGAGCAGCGTCACCCCGGCCTCCCGCGAGAGGATCTTGAGCTGCTGCGACACCGCCGACGGCGTCATCGACAACGCCTGCGCGGTCGCCGCCACCGTCCCGCGGTCCGCGAGCTCGCGGAGCACGCGCAACCGGGTCGCATCCATGTAGCAAAACTACATCGATGGTGCACTTTAATGCGCTTGTCCTGATTGTTTCCCGCCCTCACGATGGAATGCATGACCTCCCGCGACCGGCTGCTCGGACTCACCGTCGTCGTCCTGTGGGGGCTCAACTTCCTCGCCATCCGCGCCGGCCTCGACCACTTCCCGCCGTTCTTCTTCGCGGCCCTGCGATTCTTCGTCATCGCGATCCCGGTGATCCTGTTCGTTCCCCGTCCGCAGGTCCCGCTGAAATGGCTGCTCGTGTACGGCCTCGGATTCGGCGTCGGCCAGTTCGCGTTCCTGTTCTGGGCCATGCACGTCGGGATGCCGACCGGGCTGGCGTCGCTGGTGCTGCAGTCCTCGGCGCCGTTCACGGTGGTCCTCGGCGCGGCCGCGCTGCGGGAGCGGCTGCGGCCGACGCAGGTGGGCGGGCTGCTCGTGGCGATCGCCGGGATGACCCTCATCGGCTGGGACCGCGCCCAGCACGCCGCGCTGCTGCCGGTGGCCCTGACCCTGCTCGCGGGACTGTCGTGGGCGCTGGGCAACATCGGCAATCGCAAGGCCGCGTCGGATCAGCCGATGCGTCTGATGCTGTGGATGTGCGTCATCCCACCGCTGCCGATGCTGGCGCTGTCGCTCGGTGTGGAGGGCCCGTCGGCCGGCTGGGACTCCCTGACGTCCTCGCTGCACGGCGCCGGCCCGCTGGCGCTCGCGGGCCTCGCCTACATCGTGATCCTCGGCACGGTCGCGGGCTCGGGTCTGTGGACGGCGCTGCTCAGCCGCTACCCCGCCGGGATGGTCGCGCCGTTCTCCCTGCTGGTCCCGATCGTCGGGATCGGGGCGTCCTGGCTGGTGCTGCACGAGGAGCCGAGCGTCCTATCGCTGATCGGCGGGGCCGTCGTCATCGCCGGTGCCACCGCCACCCAGGTGAGTGGCAAAGTGCGTCCGAGCACACTTTCGCACTCACGTGCCCCCGCGCGAGTCGGCGTCTGACCGGACCCTGTGCAAAACTCGCGGAGTGAGTACTGGAACTGGGATCACGACGCGCGGCAAGGTCGCCCTGCGCGCAGCGGCCGCGGCCTCGTGGGCGTCGCAGAAGGCCGGGCGCGGCAAGGGCTCGATGATCGGCGGACTGATCGCCCTCAAGATCGACCCGACCCTGATGGAACAGCTCGGCGCCCACCGGCGCACCGCGGTGATCACCGGCACCAACGGCAAGTCCACCACCACCCGGATGACAGCGGCGGCGCTCTCCACGCTCGGTGAGGTCGCGACGCAGGCGGACGGCGCCAACATGGACGCCGGCATCGTCGCCGCGCTCAGCACCCGCGTCCACGCGCCCCTCGCCGCCCTCGAGGTCGACGAACTGCACGTCCCGCACGTCAGCGACGCCGTCAACCCCGAAGCCCTCGTTCTGCTCAATCTCAGCCGCGATCAGCTCGACCGCGTCGGCGAGATCAACATGATCGAACGCAAACTCCGCGCCTGCGTCGCCGCGCACCCGGAGTCCGTCGTGATCGCCAACTGCGACGACGTCCTCGTCACCTCGGTCGCCTACGACGCGAAGAACGTCGTCTGGGTCGCCGCGGGCGGCGGCTGGGCCAGCGACGCCGCCAGCTGTCCGCGCACCGGCGAACCCATCGTCTGGGAGGGCTCCCACTGGCGCAGCACCGGCTCCGACTTCGCGCGCCCCACCCCCGACTGGTGGCTGGACGACGAAAACCTGTACGGGCCCGACGGTCTGAAGATCCCGATGACGCTCGCCCTACCCGGGCGCGCCAACCGCGGCAACGCCGCGCAGGCCGTCGCGGCGGCCGTCGCGATGGGCGCCAAGGCGGAGGACGCGGTCGCCGCCGCGGCCACCGTGCAGGAGGTCGCGGGCCGCTACAGCACCGTCGAGGTCGGTTCGCACTCCGTGCACATGCTGCTCGCCAAGAACCCCGCCGGCTGGCAGGAAGCGCTGTCGATGATCGACCCCACCGTCGACGGCCTCGTGATCGCCGTCAACGGGCAGGTCCCCGACGGCGAGGACCTGTCCTGGCTGTGGGACGTGCGGTTCGAGCACTTCGAGGGCGTCAAGGTGGTGGCGGCCGGCGAACGCGGCACCGACCTGGCCGTCCGCCTCACGTACGCCGGAGTCGAGCACACCCTTGACCCGAACCCGTTGCGGGCCATCGCGTCCTGCCCGCCCGGACGCGTCGAGGTACTCGCCAACTACACCGCGTTCCGCGACCTCAACACCGCCATCGCGAAGGAGGCGCGCAATGCCTGACTCGACCGTCCGCATCGGCCTGGTGCTGCCCGACGTGATGGGCACCTACGGCGACGGCGGCAACGCCCTGATCCTCCGGCAGCGACTGCGGATGCGCGGCTACGACGCGGAGATCGTCGAGATCACGCTGAACGACCCGGTCCCGGAGTCCCTCGACGTGTACACGCTCGGCGGCGCCGAGGACTCGGCGCAGCGCCTCGCCACCCGGCACCTCGCCAAGTACCCCGGACTGCAGAAGGCCGCCGAACGCGGCGCCCCCGTCCTGGCGATCTGTGCCGCCATCCAGGTGCTCGGCAACTGGTACGAGACGTCGAGCGGCGAACGCGTCGACGGTGTGTCGATGCTCGACGTCACCACGTCCCCGCAGGCGACGCGGTCCATCGGCGAGGTGATCACGGCCCCGCAGATCGACGGGTTGACGCAGCCGCTGACGGGGTTCGAAAACCACCGCGGCGGAACCACACTCGGCGCCGGAGCCCGCGGTCTCGCCCGGGTCACGCACGGCGTCGGCAACGGTGTCGGGGACGGGCTCGAAGGCGTCGTGCAGGGTTCCGTGATCGGCACGTACATGCACGGACCCGCGCTCGCCCGCAACCCCGAACTCGCCGACCTGCTGCTGAAGCGGGCGCTGGGCGTCGACGAACTCGCGCCCCTCGACCTGCCCGAGGTCGAGCAGCTGCGCCGGGAGCGCCTGCGCGTCTAGGTGAGCGCCAAAGCGTGGTCCCGCACGCTTTTCCACTCACCTGCGCAGGTGAGTGGGAAAGCGTCCCCGGACACTCTTTTTCACTCACGTGGGCAGGCGGGACAGCGGTGCGTCGTGTCGGCCCAGCCCTCACGGACCAGCACCCGGCGCACCTCCTCGAACACCCCGCACGGGTCGCGGGTGGTCTCGTCCCACCCGTAGACCAACCGCGGACGATCGGCGAGTTCCGCGGCATTGTCACGTCGACGGTCACGGAAGCGGGACTGCCGGCCGCTGTGGTACTGCTGCCCGTCGAGCCGGACGATCAGCGGGACTCCCGTCGGGCTGTAGTCGACGTCCTCGTACAGAATCCGGCCGTCCACGACGTGCGGCATCTGGCGTTTCCCCGTCGGCAGTCCGTGCGACCTCTCGACGTCGAGCGCATATCGGTGTTCGAGGACGGATTGGACGCCGTCGCCGAGCAGCGTCACGGCGTCGGCGATGTCCGTCGCGTGCCGGTACGGGCGCCGCAGCTCGAGTTTCCGACGGAGGGCGTCGACGTGGACCTTGCCGTTGGTGGCCGCTTCGATCAATCGCGCGGCCGCTTCCTTCGGGGTTGCCTCGGACACAGCGAGGTCGAACACCGTGTCGGCCTTCGATGTTCGGGGTTGGCGGAACGGGACGGCGATGTGCCCGAACGCCCGGGACCTATGGACCACGACGCCGCCGTGCACGACGGCGTTGCCGGCGGAGGTCGGGCGTGGACCGCCCGGTGCACGTACCGTCGGCCCCTGGTTCACCGCCGAGCACTTGTAGGGCACGGTGATGTGGACGGGAGCGGACGGGTCGTCGATGCGGAGCATCCCCCACTCCTCGGCCGCGGTCCGGTGACTGAGGATCGCGCGCCCGCCACCGTAGAGGAGCGCGGCGGAGAGGGCCATCGGGCGTGTGAGCGGGCCGTTGGTCACCGCGATTACCCGGGGAAACACCCTTAACCATTGCCCGGTGACCACCCGGTGCCGGAGTGCGGTGGCACTGACGCCGTGCGCCCGTAGCTGTGCCGTGGTGACGACGCCGTCCTGGGCGTCGAGAAGTGCTTGCCAAGAGTCGTGTTCCATGCCGGAAACGGTGTCGGCCCGCTCCGACAAGGATCGGTCCCGCAGACCCAGTTATCCACAGGCTGTGCATAAACCAGGTGAGTGGCAAAGCGTCCTGGGGCACGCTTTGCCACTCACGCATCAGTGCAACCTGGCAGTTGCACAAAGCGAGCGACATGTGCAACCATGGAGTTGCAGAATAACCCGCGAGGAAGGTGGCCGTCATGGACGCATCGAGCAGCATCACCCGGACCGTTGTCGTGAACGCCCCGAGATCGGCGGTGTGGGCGGCGATCACGGATCCCGACAAGATCAGTCAGTGGTTCGGGCAGCGCACATCGCTCGATCTCAGCGTCGGCGGCGAGGCCGCCTTCACGTGGGACGAGCACGGCACCGCCCGCGCCGTCGTCACGGAGGTCGACGAACCGAACGCGTTCGGCTTCCGCTGGGCCGCCGACATCGACGCCGACCCGGTGATCGGCAACTCGACTCTGGTGCGGTTCACGCTGTCCGAGCACGCCGCCGGCACCGAACTGACCGTCGTCGAAACCGGATTCGACGACCTCGACCGCGACGTTGCCGACCAGAAGCGGGCCCGCGAGGCCAACGTCCAGGGCTGGCATGCCGAACTCGACGAACTGGTCGCGTACCTGCACGGCGTGAAGGCATGACGGTGGGCACGTATGCCGAACTGGCCTCGGTGTTCGCGGCGCTGTCCGACGAGACCCGCTGGGAGATCCTGACCGAACTGGGGCGATCAGACCAGTCGGCGTCGTCGCTGGCCACGCGACTTCCGGTGTCGCGGCAGGCCATCGCGAAGCACCTGACCGCGCTACAGGCGTGCGGGCTGGTCGAGTCGGTGAAGGTGGGCCGCGAGATCCGCTACCGCGCGCTGGGCGCCGAACTGAACAAGACGGCGCGGACGCTGGAGCGGATCGGGGCCGAGTGGGACCGTCGTTTGGCCGCCATCAAGGAGATCGCGGAATCGATGGAGGAGTAAAGACCCCAGACAGGGGTTCGGCCGGGAATGCTTCTGCATTCTCGGCCGGATCTCTGCTTCTCGAGTTTTCTCTGCTCACAGGTACATTTCCTCGATCCGCATCACTGACGATACACGCGAGTGATCTACGTCACAAGGGGTTCCACCGGACTTTTCTTCGTCCGATCGTGCCCGGGCAGGGTCAGGGATACCGCGAACACCAGGACCGCGATCACGGCGCACACCCCGTAGGCGATCGAGAATCCGGCGGCGGATGCGACCCCGCCCACCATGCTCGCCGCCAGGACCGTCGCGACGACCGCACTGCACATGGTCGTGCCCATCGTCCGCAGCAACACGTTGACGCCGTTGGCCGCGGCCATCTGCGTGGACGGCACGGCACGGACGATCAGCATCGGCAGCGTGCTGTACACCAGCGCCGTGCCGGTGGCCGCGACCCCGAGAGCCGCGATCACCAGCCACAGCTCCTTGTGCGGCACGGTGTGCAGTGCGTAGCCGAGGACCAGGCAGATCGCGCCCGACAGGATCGTCACCTTGGACCCGTAGCGCTCGGACACCCGGGCGCCGACCTGCGCGAACACAATCATCGACAGGCTCGTCGGGAGCTGGCACACCGCGGCCTGGAGGATGGTCAGGCCGTAGCCGGCGTCGCCACGGGGCGCCTGAAGCAGCTGCGTGGTGATGAGGGCGTTTCCGTAGAACGCGAAGCCGACGAGCAGCGCCGTGACGTGGGGCAGCAGCACCGACCGTCGCGCCGACACCCGCAGGTCCACGAGCGGGTTCCGGTTGCGTAGCTGCTGATATCCCCACAGCGCGAACAGGAACACCGCGGACCCGAACATGCCGAGCACCGCGGGACTTCCCCAGCCCCACGAGCTGCCCTGGGTGATCGGGACGAGCAGGCAGACGAGCGCGGCGGTGAGGCCGACGGCGCCGACCCCGTCGAACCGCCCGCCCGACCGCACCTCGGACTCGCGGATGAACAGCACCGCGGCCACGGTGACCGCGAGCCCGATTCCCGCGATGACCCAGAAGAGCACGTGCCAGTTGGAGTACTCGGCGACGGCCGCCGCGAACGGCAGTCCGAGCGCGGTGCCGATCCCGAGGGTCGAACTCATCATGGCAATGGCGCCGTGGACCTTCTCACGCGGCAGTTCGTCGCGGAGGATCGAGATTCCGACCGGGATGACGGCGGCGCCCGCCCCCTGCAGTCCCCGCGCGAAGATCAGGAAGGCGATGTCGGACGTCACGGCGCAGATCAACGCGCCGATCGTCATGAACGCGAAGGCGACGAGAAGCATCCGCTTCTTGCCGAACATGTCGGCGAGCCTGCCGAAGATCGGGGTGACCACCGCGCCGACCAGGAGGGTGGTGGTGATCAGCCAGGACACCGACGTCTGACTCGCGCCGGTGAACGTCGGCATGCTGGGCAGGAGGGGCACCATGACCGTCTGCAGGACGGCCTGGAACACGCCCGCGAACGCGAGAATCGGGAAGAGGTAACGCGATCCGTTGGCCGATGCGGGTTGCGCGCCCGGGTGATCCGCGAGCGCCGAGAGCGGGCGCGGCAACGAGATCGTCAAATGTCACCCCTCGCGCAGCTGGTAAATGGTTGTTCACCACATTAGGTGAACAACCATTTACCCCGCAAGCCCGACAATCCGCCCTCAGCCGTCGAGCAACTCCTGCACCAGCGGGGCGTACTGCGCCACGACCTCGTCCGGGGTGCCCGTCGCATGCTCCTGCATCATCTTGCGGCGCATGACGGCGAGACCCGTCAGCATCGACATCACCAGTTCCGCGCGCAGCCGGCCACCCGACCCGGGCAGTCGTTCGGCCAGCGTGTCGATCATCTGCGTCGAATAATTGGCCCGCAGCTTCCGGCTGGCCTCCTCGCTCGGCCCGCTCATGAACAGGATGCTCAGCGACAACGGCTTGTACGGCTCGAGCGGCCGCGCGAACATCGACACCATCCGCTCACCGAGACCGTCCAGCGGACCGCTGAACAGCAGCTCCGCGGCGGCACGGAAGTCGACGAGGGCGTCGAACAGCTGCTCCTTCGACCCGAAGTACTTGATGATCAGCGGTGCGCTGACCCCCGCGTCCTCGGCGATGTCCTTGAGCGTGATCTCCCGATACGGACGCGTCGCGAACGCCCGGCCCGCAGCGTCGACGATCAGCGACCGCGACTGTTCGGCCGTCCGCTTCACCGGCGCCGCGGTGCCCGGATCCGACGTCACAGCGTGCGCCTCCCCGACAACGCCCGGCCCAGCGTGAGCTCGTCGGCGAACTCGAGGTCGCCGCCCATCGGCAGACCCGACGCGAGCCGGCTGACCGTGAGACCGGGGAAGTCCCGAAGCATCCGCACCAGATACGTCGCGGTGGCCTCGCCCTCGGTGTTGGGATCGGTCGCGATGATCACCTCGGAGACGTCGACGCCGTCCTCCTGATTACCGATGCGCGCGAGCAACTCCCGGATCCGCAGCTGGTCGGGGCCCACCCCGGACAGCGGATCCAGCGCGCCGCCCAGAACGTGATAGCGGCCCTTGAACTCGCGGGTGCGCTCCACGGCCTGGACGTCCTTCGGCTCCTCGACCACACAGATCACCGTGCGGTCGCGGCGCGGATCGGCGCAGATGCGGCAGTGCTCCTTGTCGGACACCGTGCCGCACACCACGCAGAACTGGACGCCGTCACGCACCCGCTGCAGCGCGTTCTTGAGCCGGTCGATCTCCGGCGGCTCGACACTGAGCAGGTGGAACGCGATGCGCTGCGCGCTCTTCGGCCCGACGCCGGGCAGCTTGCCCAGCTCGTCGATCAGATCCTGAACCGGACCTTCGTACACGCCGCGCCTCTAGAAACCGGGGAGGCCAGGCAGGCCGCCCCCACCGAATCCACCCGCGAGCGGACCGAGCTTCTGCGCCGCGATCTCCTGTGCCTTGCTCGACGCGTCCTCGATCGCACCGATCACGAGGTCCTGCAGAGTCTCCACGTCGTCGGGATCGACGACCTTCGGATCGATCTTCAGACCGACCACTTCACCTGTCCCCTTGACCGTCGCGGTCACGAGTCCGCCACCGGCCTGCCCGGTGACCTCGGCCTCGGCCATCTCCTGCTGCGCGGCCATCAGCTGCTGCTGCATCTGCTGCGCCTGCGCGAGGAGCTGCGACATGTCGGGTTGTCCACCTGGTTGCACTGACGTGGTCCTTTCTGCTGTTTCCCCTGCCAGCGTAGACCGTGACCGTCAGCGCGGTCCGGCGCCGACGCCGTCGTGCGAATCCCGTCGACGGCGCCGGAGCGAACGGGACCGGGTCAGCCGAGTTCGCGCTCGAGGTTCGCCAGCACCTGCCCCTGGATCTTCTTCAGACCCAGCGGGGCGAACGTCTTCTCGAAGAAGCCGCCGATGCCGCCCGCACCCTTCCACTCGGTGGTCGTGGTGACCGTCGACCCGCTGCCGCTCGGCGCGACGACCCAGGTGGTGACGAGCGACGAGTTCGCGTCCGTCTCGGTGATCGTGTTGCCCGCCACGGTGACCGTCGCCTTGATGTCGCGGGACCGCTTCTCGGTGGCCTTCAGCGTCCACTGCGCGACGGTGCCGTCGCCCTGCCCGCCCTCGAGGACGCGGTAGTCCAGGTACTGCTCCGAGAGGATGCGCGGACGCACCGTCTCGTAGTCCGTCAAAGCCGCGAGCGCCTTCTCCGGTGTGGCTGCGACGGTGATCGAACTGCTCGCGCTGACCTGGCCCACTGTCTGACTCCTCTTGTACGATTTGTACGAAACTGCTTCCTCCTCCCATCCTGCCTTCCGTCCTCGAGTCCGGGCGATGACGTGGCAATCTATTGTGAGGTAGCTCACTTCGGCATGGTCGCGACCCGCACATTGATGAGACATTTGTGTGAATCTTGGGTCGCGCGCGCCGATATGCGTGGCTTGAACCCCCGGAGAGGGATAGCGTCAAGGTGTGGCTGCCTCTTCGGTTGAACTACTGAAAAGCATGCGGGAGGGTGGACGCCCCTTCCGTGCGCATCGCACTCTGCCCGTCACGGGGATCGACGCCCATCGCGCCGGCGTCCGACGACTCCTCGCGTCCTACCGCGCGATTCCCACGGACGCCACCGTGCGGCTCGCGAAGAAGACGTCCAATCTGTTCCGGGCCCGGGCGCAGACCAGCGCACCCGGCCTCGACGTCTCCGGCCTCGGCGGGGTCATCGCCGTCGACCCGCAGGCCCGGACGGCGGATGTCGCCGGAATGTGCACCTACGAGGACCTGGTGGACGCCACCCTGCCGTATGGGTTGGCGCCGCTGGTGGTTCCGCAGCTCAAGACCATCACCCTCGGTGGCGCGGTCACCGGCCTCGGCATCGAGTCGACGTCGTTCCGCAGCGGGCTCCCCCACGAATCGGTCCTCGAGATCGACGTCTTGACCGGCACCGGCGACATCGTCACCGCGACACCGGAAGGCGAGAACTCCGACCTGTTCTGGGGGTTCCCCAACTCCTACGGAACACTCGGCTACTCGACGCGTCTGCGCATCCAGCTCGAGCCCG
This sequence comes from Rhodococcus sp. ACS1, assembly GCF_002300155.1. Classification (NCBI taxonomy): domain Bacteria; kingdom Bacillati; phylum Actinomycetota; class Actinomycetes; order Mycobacteriales; family Nocardiaceae; genus Rhodococcus; species Rhodococcus sp. ACS1. Next base: position 285,430 of record NZ_NSDZ01000005.1, on the reverse strand, counting down.
TCAAACGGTATGTGGCACTGCGGCATCTGCGTTTCGACTCGCTGGACGAACTGCAGTCGGCGATGGATCGCATCGTCACCGAGCGCGTCCACGACGGCATCCCCGTCGACTACCTGGACGGTGTCGTCTTCACCGAGTCCGAGAGTTACCTCACGCTGGGCCATCAGACCGACGAGGGCGGCCCCGTCAGTGACTACACCGGCCAGAACATCTTCTACCGGTCCATCCAGCACAGTTCCGTGAACCACCCGAAAACGGACAAACTCACCATCCGAGACTATCTGTGGCGCTGGGACACCGACTGGTTCTGGTGCTCGCGCGCCTTCGGCGCCCAGAACCCCACCGTCCGCCGGCTGTGGCCGAAGAAGCTCCTCCGCAGCAGCTTCTACTGGAAGCTCATCGCCCTCGACCACAAGTATGACATCGGCGACCGACTCGAGAAGCGCAAGGGCAACCCGCCGCGGGAACGCGTCGTGCAGGACGTCGAAGTGCCCATCGAGCGCACCGCGGACTTCGTCCGCTGGTTCCTCGACGAGATCCCCATCGAGCCGCTGTGGCTGTGCCCGTTGCGGTTGCGGGAACCCGCCCCCGCAGGCGCGTCTTCGCAACGCCCCTGGCCCCTGTACCCCCTCGAACCGAAACGTACCTACGTGAACATCGGCTTCTGGTCCTCGGTACCCATCGTCCCGGGCCGGCCCGAGGGGGCGGCGAATCGGCTGATCGAAGACAAGGTCAGCGACTTCGACGGACACAAGTCCCTCTACTCCGATTCGTACTATTCACGAGAAGACTTCGAACGCCTCTACTACGGCGGCGATCGATACACGGAACTGAAAAAACGCTACGACCCCAAATCACGATTACTGGACCTTTTCTCCAAGGCGGTGCAACGTCGATGACAACCCTGAAAGCTTCACGCTCGCAAGACCACAAGCTGACCATCGCAGAGATTCTCGAAACTCTGTCCGACGGCATGCTCCCCCTGCGGTTCTCCGCCTACGACGGCAGCGCCGCAGGCCCGGAGGACGCCCCCTACGGGCTCCACCTCAAGACGACCAGGGGCACCACCTACCTGGCGACCGCCCCCGGCGACCTCGGCATGGCCCGGGCCTACGTATCCGGCGACCTCGAGGCCCGCGGCGTCCACCCCGGCGATCCGTACGAGATCCTCCGCGTCATGGGCGACGAACTGCACTTCCGTCGTCCGTCCGCGCTCACGCTCGCCGCCATCACCCGCTCGCTCGGCTGGGATCTGCTGCGCCCCATCGCCCCTCCCCCGCAGGAGCACCTCCCGCGGTGGCGTCGGGTCGCGGAAGGACTGCGGCACTCCAAGTCCCGCGACGCCGAGGTCATCCACCACCACTACGACGTCTCGAACACCTTCTACGAGTATGTCCTCGGGCCATCCATGACGTACACGTGCGCGTGTTACGAGAACGCCGAGCAGACCCTCGAAGAGGCACAGGAAAACAAGTACCGCCTCGTCTTCGAGAAGCTCGGCCTCCAGCCCGGCGACCGCCTGCTCGACATCGGTTGCGGCTGGGGATCGATGGTCCGGTTCGCCGCACGCCGCGGCGTCAAGGTCATCGGCGTCACCCTGTCCCGCGAACAGGCCGAATGGGCGCAGAAGGCCATCGCCGAAGAGGGGCTGTCCGACCTCGCCGAGGTCCGGTTCTCCGACTACCGCGACGTCCCCGAAACCGGATTCGACGCCATCTCCTCCATCGGACTGACCGAGCACATCGGCGTCGGCAACTACCCCGCCTACTTCGGACTGCTGCAGAGCAAACTCCGCGAAGGCGGCCGGCTGCTGAACCACTGCATCACCCGGCCCGACAACCAGAGTCAGGCCCGCGCAGGCGGGTTCATCGACCGGTATGTGTTCCCCGACGGCGAACTCACCGGCTCCGGACGCATCATCTCCGAGATCCAGAACGTCGGACTCGAGGTGCGGCACGAGGAGAACCTGCGCGAGCACTACGCACTCACCCTCGCCGGATGGTGCCAGAACCTGGTCGACAACTGGGACGCCTGCGTCGAAGAGGTCGGGGAAGGCACCGCCCGCGTGTGGGGCCTCTACATGGCCGGGTCGCGACTCGGCTTCGAACGCAACGTCGTTCAGCTGCACCAGGTCCTCGCCGTCAAACTCGGGCCGAAGGGCGAGGCGCACGTCCCGCTCCGGCCGTGGTGGAAGTAGGCGGCTCCGCCGCCCGTGAGTGGTTAAGGAGTCTCTGCACTCCTTAACCACTCACAGGCCCGGCAGGGGTTTTCGCCGGGCCTGCTCCACCCCTCCCGCACCAGCACGGTCTCCACTTCCTGGGCCACGACGCACGGATTTTTCGTCACCTCGTCGAACCCGTACACGAGTCGCGGCCGCCCCTGCAGTTCCGCCGCGTTGTCGCGTCGGCGGTCCCGGAACGCCACCTCCGCCATCGCGTGCGCGCGGCGACCGTCGAGTCGGACGATGAGCGGCACACCGTGGTCGGAGTAGTCGCAGTCCTCGAAGAGGGTGCGTCCGTCCACGACTACCGGTGACTGCCTCCGCGCCCGCGGCAGCGCGTGCGCATCCTCGACGTCGGTGGCATAGCGGTACTCGAGCACCGACTGCACTCCGTCGGCGAGCAGTCGTACCGCGTCCGTGAGCGCCTTGCCGTACCGACGTGGTCGTCGCTCCTCCATGCGTCGCCGGATGTCGCGCAGTGGGATCCGGGCATTGGTCACGAGCGCGACGAGCCGGGTGTAAGCGTCCCGTGCCGTGGGCTCGGCGATCGCCACATCCAGAGCCGTGTCCGCCCTTGCCGTCCGGGGTTGCTCCGTATCGACGGCAATGTAATCGTGCGCCCGCGACCGGTGCACGATCACACCGGGATGCAATGACGAGGACAGCGCGATCGGGTTGCCCGGCTTACGCGACCGACGCATGCCGGTTGCGCTCTGGCACCGCGAAGACTTCCCGTACGGCACCGTGATGTGTATCGGTTCGCCGTCGCGGACGGGAACCATCCCCCATTCCTCCGCGGCGGTGATGTGGCTGAGCATCGAATGGCCGCCGCCGTAGAGGAGTGCCGCGGACAGGATCATCTGCCGCGTCAATGGGCCGTTGGTGACGGCATAGACGCCCTGGAGGACACGGCGCCACTGCCCCGAGTCCAGGAGATGGCGAACCCTCCCCCGGGAGAAGCCGAACGGCTCGAGTTGGGACTGCGTGACGAGCCCGAACTGGGTGTCGACGAGGCGTTGAAAGTCGCGGAGATCGATGTCGGTCATACGGCGCATCGTGCGATGCGAGTCCGACTCCGATGCCGACAAAAACGCGGTTATCCACTCTGCCTGTGGATAACCGCGAAGTTGTGGATAACCCGCCCCGTGCGCCTTTTTGGTTGTTGCAGCTACCAAAAAGGCGCACGGGCGGCGGAGCCGCCTACGCCTTCAGCGACGCCGGCGGGGTGAAGCGCTCGCCGTACTTGGCGGCGAGTTCTTCGGCGCGCTTGACGAAGCCGGCCTGGCCGCCTTCGTAGCCCTGGATGTACTGCGACACACCGCCGGTCCAGGCGGGGAAGCCGATACCCATGATGGAGCCGATGTTGGCGTCGGCGGTGGTGAGGAGTACGCCCTCGTCGAAGCATTTCTGCGTCTCGATGGCCTCGATGAACAGCATGCGTTCGATGAGGTCCTGGAACGGGACTTCGAGTTCCTTGGAACCGAAGTTCTCCCGCAGCCCGGGCCACAGGCCGGTGCGCTTGCCGTCGGCGTAGTCGTAGAAGCCTGCGCCGCCGAGTTTGCCCTTGCGGTCGAACTTGTCGACCATCGTGTTGATGACGTCGCCTGCCGGGTCGGCGGGCAGTTCCTTGCCTTCGGCCTTCGCGGCTTCCGCGGTTTCCTTGCGGATCTTCTGCATCAGCGTGAGGTTCAGCTCGTCGGACAGCTGCAGGGGTGCCGCCGGGTAGCCGGCCTGCATGCCTGCCTGTTCGATGGTGGCGGGCTCGATGCCCTCCGCGAGCATGGCGATGGCCTCGTTGATGAACGTGCCGATGACGCGCGAGGTGAAGAAGCCGCGCGAGTCGTTGACGACGATCGGCGTCTTGCGGATGGCCTGCACGTAGTCGAAGACGCGGGCGAGGGCCTCGTCGGATGTCTTCTCGCCTCGGATGATCTCGACGAGCGGCATCTTGTCGACAGGCGAGAAGAAGTGGATTCCGATGAAGTCCTCCTGCCGCTTCACACCCGTCGCGAGGCCGGTGATCGGCAGCGTCGACGTGTTCGAGCCGAGCAGCGCCTTCGGGTCGACGATGTCCTCGATCTCCTGGAAGACCTTGTGCTTCAGTTCCTGCGACTCGAACACGGCCTCGATGACGAAGTCGACACCGGCGAAGTCGGCGGGGTCGGCGGTCGGCGTGATGCGGTCGAGCAGCGTCTTCGACTTCTCCTCGGTGGTCTTGCCCCGCGACAGCGCCTTGGCCTCGATGCCCTCGGAGTACGCCTTACCCTTGTCGGCCGCCTCGATGGTGACGTCCTTGAGGACGACGTCGAAGCCGGCTTTCGCGGAGACGTAGGCGATTCCGGCGCCCATCATTCCGGCACCGAGCACACCGACCTTGGTGATGGGTGTCTTCTCGATGCCCTCAGGGCGGGACGCGCCGGAGTTGATGGCCTGCAGGTCGAAGAAGAACGCCTGGATCATGTTCTTCGCGACCTGACCGGTGACCAGCGACGTGAAGTAGCGGGCCTCGATGAGGAGCGCGTTGTCGATGTCGACCTGCGAACCCTCGACGGCGGCGGCCATGATGGCGCGCGGTGCCGGCATGGGTGCGCCCTTGAGCTGCTTGCGCAGGTTCGCGGGAAACGCGGGCAGGTTCGCGGCGAACGCCGGGGTGGACGGGGTGCCGCCGGGGATCCGGTAGCCCTTCTTGTCCCACGGCTGGACGCCGCCCTCGGGGTTGGCCTTGATCCACGCCTTCGCGGCGGGCACCAGATCCTCGACCGAGGACACGACCTCGTCGACGAGTCCGACCTCCTTGGCCTGCACCGGTCCACGCTGCTGGCCCTGCAGCAGCACCTGCATGAGGGCGTTCTGCAGTCCGAGCATGCGGACGGTGCGCACGACGCCACCGCCGCCGGGCAGCAGGCCGAGGGTGACCTCGGGCAGGCCGATCTTGACGCCCTTCACGTCCGCCGCGACGCGGTGATGCGTGGCCAGGGCGATCTCGAGTCCGCCGCCGAGTGCGGCGCCGTTGATGGCGGCGACGACGGGCTTGCCCAGAGTCTCGAGGCGGCGCAGATCCGACTTGATCGCGACGCTGTGGCTGTAGATCTCGTCGGCGTTCTCCGGGCCGACCTTGATCATGTTCTTCAGGTCCCCGCCGGCGAAGAACGTCTTCTTGCCGGACGTGATCACGACACCGGTGATGGAGTCCTTCTCGTCGACGAGGCGGTCGACGGTCGCCTTCATCGAGGAGATGTAGGCGTCGTTCATGGTGTTCGCGCCCTGGTTGGGATCGTCGATGGTGAGCAAGACGATGCCGTCGGCGTCTTGTTCCCAGTTGATGATGTTCTGCTCGCTCACTGCTTCAAGTCTCCTGATGGTCCGGGCGGTCAGACGCGCTCGATGATGGTGGCGACGCCCATACCGCCGCCGATGCACAGGGTGATGAGGGCGTACCGGGCGTTCCGGCGCTCGAGCTCGTCGATCATGGTGCCGGTGATCATGGCGCCGGTGGCTCCGAGCGGGTGCCCCATCGCGATGGCACCGCCGTTGACGTTGAGCTTCTCGTCGGGGATGTTCAGGTCCTTCTGGAACTTGAGCACCACGGACGCGAACGCCTCGTTGATCTCGAACAGGTCGATGTCGTCGACGGTCAGACCGGCGGCGGCGAGCACCTTCTTCGAGGCCGGGGTGGGGCCGGTGAGCATGATCGTGGAGTCGGCACCGCTGGTGGCCGTCGCGACGACGCGGGCGCGCGGGGTCAGGCTCATGTCCTTGCCGGCCTGCTCGGACCCGACGAGGACCAGTGCGGCGCCGTCCACGATGCCGGAGCTGTTGCCGCCGTGGTGGACGTGGTTGATCTTCTCGACCCAGTGGTACTTCTGCAGCGCCACGGCGTCGAAGCCGCCCATCTCGCCGACGCCGGCGAAGGACGGGTTGAGGCCCGCGAGGTTCTCGAGGGTGGTGCCGGGACGCATGTGCTCGTCCTGGTCGAGGACGACGAGGCCGTTGATGTCCTTGACCGGGACGACGGACTTGGCGAAATAGCCGCCGGTCCACGCCTTCGCGGCGAGGTCCTGCGAGCGGACGGCGTACGCGTCGACGTCCTCGCGGGAGAAGCCTTCGATGGTGGCGATCAGGTCGGCTCCCACACCCTGGGGGACGAAGTAGTTGTCGTAGTTGGTGGCCGGGTCGAGCGCCCACGGTCCGCCGTCGGAGCCCATCGGCACGCGGGACATCGATTCGACGCCACCGGCGATGACCAGTTCGTCCCAGCCGGACCGCACCTTCTGCGCGGCGGTGTTGACGGCCTCGAGGCCGGACGCGCAGAACCGGTTCAGCTGCACGCCGCCGACGGTGTCGGGCAGTCCCGCGTCGTTGACCGCGACGCGGGCGATGTCCATGCCCTGGTCGCCGACGGGGGTGACGACGCCGAGGACAAGGTCCGAGATGCGATCCTCGTCCAGGTCGGGGAAGCGGGCGCGGAGCTCGTCGATCAAGCCGGTGACCAGCGAGATCGGCTTGACCGAGTGCAGCGAACCGGTCTTCTTTCCGCGGCCGCGCGGGGTCCGGATGGCTTCATAAATGAATGCCTCTGTGGTCACTGTGGAGTGTTCCTTCCTTATCTGCGTCGACGCCGACCGTGCACACGGCGCTCTGCACGGGGCATACCCCGGCACATTTACCTTAGAACGTGTTGCAAAACAGGAGGAAGGACCGAAGCGATCCTGGATCGTGACCCAGGCGATCACGACGGGGCGATCTCGGCCCTGCCGGAACCGCCGTTTCGTGCTGTAATGGCGCGGCGCTCGACGCGACCCGAGCGGAGGAGAACACGCTGTGACCACCCGACTGTCCCGCCGGCAATTGTTCGGCGCCGCGACCGCGGGTGCGGTGACCGTTGCCGGCCTGGGGCGTGCCGGCGCGACCGCGAATCCGGCACGCCGCCTGCCGTCGCCCGCCGCGATTTCCGCGTCCGATCCGGCACTTCTGAGTGCCGTCGAGGCGGCGGCGCTGTTGCAGTCCCGGGCGCTGCATCCGCGCGAACTGCTCGACGCGTGCCTGTCGCGCAGCGCGGCGCACGACGGCGGCGTCGAGGCGTGGATCCGGATCTACCCGGAGCAGGCCTACGAGGCCGCGGAGTCCGCCGCGCGGCGACTGGCGACCGGGTCCGCCCCGCTGGTCTGCGGACTGCCGATCGCGCTGAAGGATCTGTACGCGGTGGCCGGGCTGCCCGTGACCGCGTCGAGCGGCGTCCTCGACGGGAACATCGCCGCGGGCGACGCCGGGGTGTGGCGGCAACTGCGCGACGCGGGCATGGTGCTGATGGGCCACGCGCACACCCACGAATTCGCCATCGGAACCGCGACGCCGCAGGTCGGGAACCCGTGGGACGTCGCGTATTCGCCGGGCGGCTCGTCCGGTGGCAGCGCCGCCGCCCTCGCCGCCCGGTTCACGCCCTGCGCGCTGGGAACGGACACCGGCGGTTCGTTGCGCATCCCCGCGAGCGCGTGCGGGATCACGTCGATCAAAGCGACGTTCGGTCGGTGCAGCACCAGCGGGGTGATTCCGCTGACCTGGACCCGCGATCACACCGGTCCGATGGGTCGCAGCATCGCCGACGCGTCGCTGCTCCTGAGCCACATGGCGGGCGTCGACGTCGACGATCCCAGCACGTCGGTGGGCCCCGACGTTCCCGCGGAGGGGTACCCGCTGGCCGCCGCGGGCGGGTCACGTCCGCTGTCCGGCAGACGTTTCGGGTTGCCGCACGGTGTCGCCGACGACCTGCCCGGCCCGATCGGGACGTTGTTCGCCGGGTTCCTCGACCTCGTCCGCGCACTGGGCGGCGAGATCGTCGACGTCGCCGAGCCCGAGGTCCCGACGGGGCTGCTGAGTGGGGATTACGCCGAATTCGGCTCGTACCACCGGCAGTTCGCGGACCGGCTCCCGGCATACGGCGCGGAGTCGGCGCTCGCCGCGACCGCGGCGATGGCGAGCCTCGCCCTGCCCGTCGCCGACTACTTCGCCCTCGAACGCGCGCGCCTGCGTTTCCAGCACGACTACAACCGGATGTTCGCCGAGCACCGACTGGACGCAATTCTGCGTCCCGGCGCGCTCACCGACGGGGTACGGCGCGACGACCTCTCCGATTCGAGTGTGTTCGCCGGTGCGCGGGAGAACTACTTCTGGGCCAACTACACGGGCGCACCGGTCGTCTGCACGCCGGTGGGCCGGTCCGCGGCCACCGGCATTCCGTTCGGGGTGCAGCTGGGCGGGGTCCCGTGGTCCGAGGCGGCGCTGATCTCCATCGTCCTGGAACTGCAGGAGGCGCAGCCGGTGTGGCGGGACGCGCCGCCACTCGGCGCCGCGCCCCGGCAGATCCCCGAAGTGCGGGTCGCGGCCCCGGGCGCTGGGCCCACCGCGACCAACACGGACGACACCGGCCCGGGCATCCGATTCGTGCCGACCACCTCGACTGCGGCGGTGTGACCCCGGCGCCTCAGGTGTCGAGTCCGAGGCCCGCGTCCCGTGCCCGCACGATGGCGGCGGGACGGTCGGGCACACCCAGCTTGGCGAGCACGTTCGACACGTGGTTGCGCACCGTCTTCGGGCTCAGCACAAGTCTGCGCGAGATGCTCGCGTTGTCGTAGCCGCGGGCGACGAGGTCGAGAACCTCCCGTTCGCGGTCGGTGAGTTCCGGAAACACGGTGGGTTCCATCCGGCGCGAGGCGGCCATGAAGCTCATCGCGCGGGCCGCGACCGCGGCGCCGAGAATCACCTCCCCGTTGGCGACCGCCCGGACCGCGCGTTCGACCTCCCCCGGATCGGCCCCCTTCACCAGGTAGCCGCGCGCCCCGGCACGCACCGACGCGACCAGCGATTCGTCGTCCTCGTGCATGGTGACCACGAGCACCCGCAGGGCGGGGTACCGCTCGACGAGCCGCCGGGTGGCGTCCACCCCCGAACCGTCGCCGAGTTCGAGATCCATGAGCACGACGTCGACGTCCCCGTCGACGACGTCGAGCGCCTCCGCGACGGAACTGGCCTGCGCGGCCACCTCCATGCCGTCCAGGGTCGACAGCAACGCGACCATGCCCAGCCGGAACACCGGGTGGTCGTCGACGACGGCTACCCGGATGGACGAGGTGGTGGAACTTTTCGTGCCCGCACTCATGATGCGGTCAACGGTAACCGGGCGGTGACCACCGTGCCTGTCGGACGGCCGGATTCGATGTGCAGCGTGCCGCCGAGTTCGTGTGCCCGCTCGCGCATCGACCGGGTGCCGACGCCGCCGCCCCCGGCCGGATCGAACCCGCACCCGTCGTCGTGGATGACGACCGTCAGCACCTCCCGGGCGACCGTGGCGTCGACCCGGCAGCCGTCGGCACCGCTGTGCCTGCGCGCGTTGGTGACGGCCTCGACGACGATCCCGTACGCCGCGGCGCTGATCTCCGCGCCCAGCCTCGGCGGCGGATCGGCTTGCACCCGCAGCTGGAACCCGCTGCGCGACTGGCTGGCCGCCAGTTCGTGCAGCGCCGGGACCAGTCCGAGTTCGTCGAGCACCGGCGGGAACATGCTGCGCGACAGCTGCCGGACGCCTTCCACCTGATGGTCGAGTTGCTCCTGCAGCGCGTCGATGAGTTCCGCGGCGGCCACCGGATCGGAGCCGAGCAGGTTCCGGGCGCCCTGCAGGCCCAGCCGGATGCCCGCGAGCGAGGGACCCAGGCCGTCGTGCAGTTCGCGGCGAATCATCTGCCGCTCCTCCAGTCGCACGGACGCCAGCCGACGCCGCGCCTCCTGCAGGTTCTCCGCCGACTGCAGCACGACGAGACCGGCCGTCACGACCGCCGACAGTTCGGTGAGCGATCGTCGGGTGCGCGCCCCCAGCGATTCCCCCGGCGGTGCCGTCACGACCATCGTCCCCAGCACCGCACCGCGGTGCACCAACTCCACCGACTCGGCAGGTCCCGTCGCCGAACCCCACACGGCGGCAACCCCGCTGGCGCGCCGCACGGACACGGATTCGAGCCGCAACGCGACGCCGACGCCGGCAGCGAGACCCTCGAGGAGTTGTTCCGGGGTCTCGGCGCTGCCGAACTGCCTGCCGAGGGTGCGGACGGCCCGCGCCGGATCCTCGCCCTCCCCGTACACCAGGCGGTGCACCCGCCGCTGCAACCACAACCGCACCGGCTGCACCGCGACGGCGACGACACCCGCCGCGACCACCTGCGCCCCCACCGAATCGCCGTCGGGCAGCAGTGCCGTCAGCGCCGCGACCACCACCACGTACAGCACCAGCAGCGCAACGGTGAGGGTGCCGGCCACCGTCGCGCGGCTGACGGCCAGGTTCAACCCCCACATGCGCTGACGCAGGATGCACACCAGAATCGCGACCGGGTAGAAGGCCTGAACCGCCAAGTGCACCAACGGGTTGAGCACCCACAGCCCCGGCAGCGACGCGGGCAGCGCCAGCGGAATGTACGCGGCCGTCATCAGCGCCGTGCCGAGGCACATCCAGCCGAGACCGACGCGCTCGCCGGGTGGGCCGTGCCGCCACCGCCACCCGCAGTCCGCTGCCGCCGCGAAGCCGACCACGAGGACGGGCGCGATCTGCCAGACCGCGGGGATCCCGGTAAACGTGCGGGACCAGAAGTACCAGGCCGTCGCGGCGACACCGGCGAGGACGCCGAGTTTCGCGCCGACGCCGAGCGGATGGTCGCGGATCAGCCACGGCACGATCAGGAACAGGCTCAGCGTCCCGGGAATCCACGCCGTGTTCTGCAACGGCGACAGCACATCGACCCACGGCAGCCCCGAACGCACGGCCGCGAGTTGCGAGTAGCTGTAGCCGAGTGCGGCGAGACCCACGCCGATCGCGGTGAGCCCCAGGATGATCGGCACCGGGTGCACCCGCCGCGCGAGCACGACACCCGCCACAGTTCCGTAGACCGCCGCCCCGACGACGTCCACCAGGAAGAACAGCTGATTCGAATCGATGCCCGGATCGGCCCGGACGAACGCCACCACCGACAGGACGACCAGGATCCACGCGGACACCGCCATGACGGCAGCGGGTACGGGCGCACCGCCCGCACCTGCCGACCCCTCGGTCCTCGGAGTGTCCTTCTGCTTCGCCATGGTGCGAACGAGTATCTCCCTTACTCGCGCACGGTGTCGGCGAAAGCGAACCCGATCGCGCTCACCAGCACCCACAGCGGCCCGGTGAACCCCGCGAGGTACTGCAGCGGTGAGACGCCGATGACGGCGGTCACCAGGCCCAGCACCAGGCTGACCCAGCCGATCCACCGCGGGCCCGCGTGCCCGCGGAGCAACGCGACGGCCACCGCCAGCGCACTGACTCCCGCACCCGCCCACAGCCACGGAATGGTGCCCATCCAGTGGCCGCCGACCACCGCGAACTCCGGCACCAGCCGGCTCGTGTCACCGAGGCCGAACACCAGCTCGGTGGTCAGCCCGGTCCCCAGCAGGCACGCCGCCGACGTCAGGACCAGTCCGAACGCCGCGACCGACGGCAGGATGCTCTCGGCAGGTAACGCCGCCCGCAGTCGCTGGCACAGCCCGGCGGCGAAGACGAGGATCAGCAGCGCCGCGGTCATGATCGACACGTGCATCACCAGGATCCCGGTGCGCTGTCCGACGAGCCCGGTCATGATGGCGACCGCGTCGCCGGCCGACGCCTCCACGTACACCGCGTCGACCGACATGCTCGCCTGGATGCCGACGATTCCGGCCACGCCGGCGACGACCCCGACGTAGGCCCACCACCGGCCGCTTCGCGGTCGCGCGGTCGCCGGGACCTCGTTCTGCACGCCGTCTGGAACATTCACTGTGCTCATGAGACGACGATCGGGCACCCGGCGTCCCGGGCACCAGGGGCGGATGTCCCGATGTGGCGGGACCGCGCCGTCCGGTTCAGCCTTCGAGCTTCTTGGCCCCGAGCATGTCCTTGAGCAGTTCGAACGCCACGTCTTCCGGGTCGCGGCGAGTCGCGGGGTCGGCGGGTTCCGCCGCCTCCTTGAACATCTCTTCTTCGTCCTCGGGTGTGGAGACGGGCGGCGTCGACGCCGAAGCCTCGTAGTCGATCGGCCCGGGATCGTCCGGGTAGTCCGGTGCCTCCGGCGGCGGAATGTCGTCGTCCGGTTCGGACGACGGACGTGCCTGCGCCGCACCCGGACCCGCATCGGTGCTCCGTGCGTCGGACTGCTGCTGCGGGCGCTGCGCAGCCCGCTCCTGGCTGGGCCGGGAGAACCGGGGTGCGCCTGCAGGCTTCGTCGGCGCCGCGGCAGCCTTCGCGACCGGTGGGGGCGGCGCCGTCGGGGCACCGGCCTGATACTCCACTTCCCAGGTGCCGCCGAACATCTCGGACAGCACCTCGGTGATCACCTGAGCGTTGTGCGGCGACGCGATCCGAGCGCCGAGGTTGGGGACCGGGTGCGCCAGGATCAGGCGGTTGCCTTGCACGTCGTGCACCGTCGCGGCCGACAACATCGCGGGCAGGATCTTGTTCCGCTGGCTCACCTTCTCGCGCAGCGAATTCCAGGCCTCGCGCAGGGCCGCAGGATCCGGACCCGCGGATGCGGCGGGTGCCGCCTCCACCTCGGGTGCGAGCGGCGGCTCCGGCTCCGGTTCGGGAGTCGGCTCGGGTTCGGAGACCGGAACGGGCGCGGGTTCGGGCGCCGGCTCGGGCACGGGTGCCGGCGTCGGCTCGGGTGCCGGCGTCGGCTCGGGTGCCGGCGTCGGCTCCGGAACGGGCGTCGGCTCGGGCTGCGGCGTCGGCTCCGGTTCGGGAACGGGGGCGGGGGCGGGCTCCGGAACGGGCCGCGGCGTCGGCTCGGGTTCCGGCTCGGGCGGCGGCGGCACGGTGGCCGCCGCGGCCTGGCGCATCGATGGTCGCTGGAACTTCGGCTCGGGTTCCGGTTCGGCGGGCGGTTGCGGCGCGCGCTCCGGTGCCGCGGCGGGCCGCTCGGCTGCGGCGGCGACCGGCGCGGAGCCTGCGGGCGGAAGTCCGCGCTCGACGCGTTCGAGCCGCTGCAGCACGGCCGACTCCGCATCGGACGCCGACGGCAGCAGCATCCGGGCGCACATCACTTCGAGCAGCAGTCGGGGGGCCGTGGCGCCGCGCATCTCGCCGAGACCGGCGTGGATCACCTCGGCGTAGCGGGTGAGCGTGGCGGGACCGATCCGCTGGACCTGGGCGCGCATGTGCTCGAGCACGTCGCCGGGTGCATCGACGAGGCCGCGTTCGGCGGCGTCGGGGACGGCCTGCATCAGGATGAGGTCGCGGAGGCGCTCGAGCAGGTCGACGGCGAACCGCCGCGGATCGTGCCCGGCGTCCATGACGCGGTCGACCGTCCCGAACAGTGCGGCACCGTCGCCGGTGGCCAGCGCGTCCACGGCGTCGTCGATCAGCGCGACGTCGGTGACGCCGAGCAGCGCGAGCGCGCGCGGGTAGGTGACGCCCTCGTTGCCTGCACCGGCGAGGAGTTGGTCGAGGATGCTCAGCGAGTCACGCGGGGACCCGCCGCCGGCACGGATGACCAGCGGATACACCGGGTCGGCGACCGGCACGCTCTCCTGCTGGCAGATCTTCTCCAGCAACCCGCGCATCGTCGTCGGCGCGAGCAGCCGGAACGGGTAGTGATGGGTGCGCGAACGGATGGTCGGCAGCACCTTCTCGGGTTCGGTGGTCGCGAAGATGAAGATGAGGTGCTCCGGCGGCTCCTCCACGATCTTGAGGAGGGCGTTGAAACCCGCCGTGGTGACCATGTGGGCCTCGTCCACGATGAACACCCGGTACCGGGACTCGGCAGGCGCGTAGAACGCGCGGTCGCGCAGTTCACGGGTGTCGTCGACGCCACCGTGGCTGGCCGCGTCGAGTTCGGTGACGTCGAGGTTGCCCGAGCCGCCGGGGCCGAGCGCCACGCACGAGGGGCACTGGCCGCACGGCGTCGAGGTCGGGCCCTCCACGCAGTTCAGCGATCGGGCCAGGATGCGGGCAGACGACGTCTTGCCACAGCCGCGGGGACCGGAGAACAGATACGCGTGGTTGATCCGTCCGGCGTCGAGAGCGGTGCTCAGTGGTTCGGTGACGTGCTCCTGCCCCACCACCTCGGCGAAGGATGCGGGTCGGTACTTCCGGTACAGGGCCACGCGGAAAGACTACCGGCGGTCCCCGACAGTCCGGCCCGGGTGGTCGAAGCGCCTGCTCGGCACCCGCTCGGGGCCCTACTCACAAGCAGAAATCCGGACCTGACCGGATTGCGTAACACGTTCGCAACGCATCGGCATCACCGTTGAAACGGCCCGCGGCCATCGTGAATTTCCGCACCTGGTTTCGTCCGGGTGTGTGAGGAGAATGTCGTGCCTGCAATCGACGCCGGAGCAACCGCCTGGCTTCTGATCAGTACCGCGCTGGTCCTGCTGATGACCCCGGGGCTCGCCCTGTTCTACGGCGGGATGGTCCGCTCCACCGGCGTACTGAACATGATCATGATGAGCTTCGTGTCGATCGCACTCGTCACGGTCGCCTGGCTGGTGGCCGGGTACTCCCTCATCTTCGGCGACGACATCGGCGGCGGACTGATCGGCGGGCTCGAGCACCTGGGGATGGCGGGCATCGACCCGACCACCGTCCACGGGCAGGTCCCCGAGATCCTGTTCGCCACGTTCCAGCTGACATTCGCGATCATCACCGCCGCGCTGATCAGCGGTGCGATCGCCGACCGGGCCAAGTTCTCGGCCTGGATGATCTTCGTGCCCGTCTGGGCCCTCGTCGTCTACGCGCCCGTCGCGCACTGGGTGTGGAACCCGCAGGGCTGGATCGCGCAGTTCGGCGCCCTCGACTACGCGGGCGGACTGGTCGTCGAGATCGTGTCCGGCGCGTCGGGCCTGGCGTTGGCCCTGGTCCTGGGCCCGCGGCTCGGATTCAAGTCCGAGTCGATGCGGCCCCACAACCTTCCGCTGGTGCTGCTCGGTGTCGGCCTGCTCTGGTTCGGCTGGTTCGGTTTCAACGCGGGTTCCGCTCTCGCCGCCGACGGCACGGCCGCCGCGATCTTCCTGAACACCCTCGTCGCCGGGTGCACCGGCCTGCTCGGCTGGCTCCTCGTCGAGCAGAAGCGCGACGGTCACCCCACGACGTTCGGTGCGGCGTCCGGCGTCGTCGCCGGGCTGGTCGCGATCACCCCGTCCTGCGGCACGGTGAGCATGGTCGGCGCGGTGATCGTCGGCGCAGTGGCCGGTGTGGTCTGCTCGTTCGCCGTCGGCTGGAAGTTCCGCCTCGGATACGACGACTCGCTCGACGTCGTCGGTGTCCACCTGATGGGCGGCATCGTCGGCACGATCCTGATCGGACTGCTGGCCACCGAGGTGATGACGGGCGGAGCCGAAGGCCTCCTGTACGGGGGCGGGTTCGCGCAACTCGGCAAGCAGGTGCTGGCCGTGGTGGTCGTCGCCCTGTACGCGTTCGGTGTGACGTACGGGCTGGGCAAGCTGATCGACCGGATCTTCGGGTTCCGGGTGAGCGCCGAGGACGAGTCCTCCGGCATCGACCTCGCGCTGCACGCCGAATCGGCGTACGAACACGGTGTGCTCGGCCACGGACCCCTCGGCGGCGGCCAGGGCAACAGCGTCTTTCCGTGGATGCACGAGGCCGAACGCAGGCGGCAACTCGACGCGGAACGGAAGCAGGACCGAGACGACACGGAGTAGCGGCGGCTACTTTTTGACGACACGGAGTAGCGGCGGCTACATCTTCTTCGCTGCCGCCGCCTTCTTCGCGTCTGCCTTCGCGGCCTTCTTGAACTCGCGGACCTCGTGGAGACTCTTGTCGTCGACGACGTCCGCGATCGAACGCCGGGACCCCTCGGTGCCGTAGTCGCCTGCTGCTTCGCGCCAGCCCTTCGGCTCGACTCCGATCTGCTTGCCGAGCAGCGCCAGGAAGATGCGGGCCTTCTGGTCGCCGTACCCCGGGAGCGCCTTCAACCGTTTCAGCACTTCTTTGCCGTCGGGGTCGCCGCTCGTCCACAGCGCCTCGACGCTGCCGTCGTAGTTCTCGACGAGGAACGCGCACAACGACTGGATGCGGGTGGCCATCGATCCGGGGAACCGGTGGACGGCGGGGGTCTGTGAGCAGACGGCCGCGAACGCTTCCGGATCCATCTCCGCGATGCGGTGCACTTCGAGGCCGCCGATCCGGTCGTCGAGTTTCTTGGGGCCCGCGAACGCCGTCTCCATCGGAACCTGCTGATCGAGCAGCATCCCGATGAGCAATGCCAGCGGATCACTCGCGAGGAGTGCGTCGGCGTCCGGATCCCCTACCAGGTTCAGCGTGCGTGCCATGGTTCGATCCTGCCATCCCGCGGTGGTCGGGTGCGCCCTTGACCGCGACGCGCGGTTTATTCACAGAGTTATCCACATCACTGCATTACCGGTGCGTAACCCAGCATCGAGGCGACGCCGGCGACGAGTCCGTCACGCCAGTGCAGCGCGTCGTGACCCCCGCAGAACTCGCGGTAGCGCACGTCGTGGCCGGCGCCGGCCAGCAGCTCGCAGACTTCGCGGTTGGGTTCGACGAGCATCCATTCGAGTGTCCCGACCTCCAGGCTGAACCGGCTGTGCGACGGGGCGACGGCGCGGATGCGGTCCTGGAACGGGACTCCCGGCCCCGATCCGGGCCACCAGAACGACCCGGACAGGCTGACGGCGCACCCGAACACGTGCGGCACCGCCAGCGCGAGGTGGCAGGCCGTCAATCCGCCCAGGCTGCAGCCGGCCACGATCGTCGACGCCGGGTCGTCGGTGACGGCCCGGTCCCGCCGCAGCCACGGGAGCAGTTCGCCGGTGAGACCCGCGGCGAACGCGGGGCTGCAGCCCAGTTCCTCGGATCGCAGTCCGGGTCCGACGCTGTCGACCATCACGACGAGCGGAACCCGGTGACCGGCAGGTCCGAGCGCGTCGACGGCACCTGCGATCGGCAGGTCGACCGCCCGCGTCCGGCCGTCGAGCAGCACCACCACCGGACGAGATCCGGCGGCGAGTCCGGGCGGTTCGTAGACCCACACCGACCGCGGTGTGCCCGACAGCGTGAACGTCGTCTCGTGGAGTTCGCCGCGACCGGGCCGGTCCGTCCACCAGCGCTGCGCGGGCGCCGCGGGCATCACCGCCTCGGAGCAGTCGCCGGCCTGCACCGCTCGGGTGGGCAGCGGGTTGAACGGGTCGGGTCGTGCGCCGGCGAGTATGTTCCGCCACCACTGCCAGCCCGGGGTGCCGTCGCCGGGACGGGTCAGCGGTTCCGTCCGGGGAATGAAACGGTAGGCGCCACGCCAGTTCTCGGGCACCTCGATCGACAGCGACCACAGGTCGGTGCCGGGGAGCCGCGACAGCGCGGCCCGTTCCGGCCGGGATCGGTCGGTGATTCCGTTGGCGTCGAGGTAGACGTGCCGCGTGTGTGACACGCGTTCGTCGCCCTCGGGGTCCCGCCAGCAGAACGTCGCGATCACGCAGCCGCGGTCGGCCCCGTCGCGTTCGACGAGGGGGCTGCCCGCTGCGGCGAGGCGGTCCCAGAACGCGGGGACGTCGTCGGGTGCCAGGTCGTCGATCGCCCGCGTGCGCACGACGCGGCGCTCCGGTCCGGTCCGGGCACCCGTTTCAGCATCCACTTCCCCATTCGAACGTAGGTAACGCTAGCCTAAGTCACATTCCTTACCCGTGCGAAAGAGAGTCCCACCGTGAAACTTCGTCGCTCACTGGCAGCCCTCGCTGTCCTCGCCGCCGGGATCGGCGCGGCCGCGTGCTCGTCCGATCCCGCTACCGAGTCCGCGACCACCGGCAACCCCGCAGCGCCCAACCAGAGCTGGCCGCGCACCGTCACCGACGAGACGGGCAGCGTCACGATCGAACACAAGCCCGAGCGGATCGTGTCGACCAGCGTCACACTCACCGGCTCGCTGCTCGCCCTCGACGCACCCCTCATCGGCACCGGCGCGCAGCGACCGAGCGACGTGACCGACGAGAACGGCCTTTTCACGCAGTGGGCGGACATCGCCGCCGAACGTGGCGTCGACACTCTCTACCAGGGCGAACCCAACGTCGAGAAGATCACCGCCGCCGATCCGGACCTCATCTTCGTGTCCGCCACGGGCGGCGACTCGGCAGTCGATCAGGTGGACACGCTGAGGCAGATCGCGCCCGTCGTGGTGCTGCGGTACGACGACAAGTCGTGGCAGGACCTCAGCGGTCGGATCGCGGCAGCCATCGGGGCCGAGGAGCAGGCCGAAGCCCTCGTCGCGAAGTTCGACCGGCAACTCGACGACGCCAAGTCGGCACTCGGCGACAAGGTCGCCGCCGCGAACCCGGTGAACGTGCCCGCCTACAACTCGCCCGAGGAGTCGCGGATGTTCACCGCCGAATCGGCGCAGGGCATTCTGCTGGAACGCCTCGGATTCTCGCTCGCCGAGCTGCCCGCCGACATCAGCGCAGCCGACAAGGGCATCATGTCCGGCCGCAAGGACGTCGTGCCGGTCGGGCAGGAGAACCTGCCGCGGGCCGTGCCCGGCACCACCACGTTCATCGTGATCGGTGACGCGGCGGACGCCGAGCGGTTCCTCGCCGATCCGACGTTGCAGCAGACCCCGTCCGTGGAGAAGAAGCAGGTGATCGGGCTCGGGAAGGACAGCTTCCGGCTCGACTACTACAGCGCCACCAACCTGATCGACCGGGTCACGAACGCAGTGCGATAGCGCTCGGTCCGTGTCGGCGCGGCCCGTACCGGGTACCTCTACGTCAAGGGACTCCGGTCCATACACACGACACCGAAGGACATCCGATGGCCCAGGACGGAACGAATCGAGCCAGCGGGATGAGCCGTGCCGTGGACAGGGCAACCGACAGCACCACTTTCGAACGGGTCGCGCGGGCGGGCCACGTGATGAGCGGCTTCGTGCACCTGCTGATCGCGTACATCATCGTTCAGCTGGCGTTCGGCAGCGGCGGCAACGCCGATCAGTCCGGGGCCCTCGGCACGCTGGCCGCCGAGCCCGGCGGCCGGTTCGCGCTGTGGGTGGCGATGGTCGCGTTCATCGCGATGGCGCTGTGGCGGCTCGCCGAGACCGTTCTCGGCCCGCACGCCACCGAGAAGTCCGACGACGACACGTCGCTGCTCGACCGTGCGAAGGCGTTCGGTCTGGCCGTCGTCTACTTCGCGTTCGCCTTCTCGGCCTACCAGTTCGCGAGTGGCGGCGGGAAATCGAGCGGACAGCAGAACGCCGGAATGAGTGCACGCCTCATGGAGTCCGGGGGCGGCAAGTTCCTGCTCGTGGTGGTGGGTCTCGTCGCCATCGCGATTGGCGGGTACCACGTCTACAAGGGCGCGTCGAAGAACTTCCTGGACGACCTGAAGGGCACCCCGTCGAAACTCGTCGAGCCCCTCGGAGTGGTCGGCTACGTGGCCAAGGGCCTCGTCATCGCGGGCGCGGGCCTGCTGGTGATCGTGGCGGTCTTCAACTCCGACCCGTCCAAGGCCACCGGCCTCGACGGCGCGGTGAAAACCCTCGGCTCGGCGCCGTTCGGGCAGTTCCTGCTGGTCCTCGCCGCGCTGGGCATCGCCGCGTACGGGCTGTACAGCTTCGTGATGGCGCGCTACGCCAGGATGTAGAGACACCTCCGGCCGCGCACCCGAGACAGGTGAGCGGCCGGAGGTCTGCTGCTAGGACTTCGGCAGGTCCAGGCGTGATTCGGTGGCCGCGAGCAGCACGCACGTCGCGACGCCGTTCATCGACTTGTCCAGATCCTCCATCGAGGGGAAGCTCGGCGCGAGCCGGATGTTCTTGTCTTCCGGGTCGATTCCGTACGGGAACGCCGATCCCGCGGCGGTGAGCGCGATCCCCGCGTCCTTCGCCAGGGCGATGACGCGCTTCGCGGTGCCCTCGACGACGTCCAGGCTGATGAAGTATCCGCCCTTCGGCTCCGTCCACGACGCCACCTTCGACGCCCCGAGACGGTCCTCGAGGATCTTCAGGACGAGCGCGAACTTCGGCGCCAGGATCTCGCGGTGCTTCTCCATATGGGCGCGAACCCCGTCGGCGTCACCGAAGAACCGCAGGTGCCGCAGCTGGTTCAGCTTGTCCGGGCCGATGCTCTTCTTGCCGAGGAACTTCTGGTACCAGGCCAGGTTCGCGGTCGAGGAACCGAAGAAGCTGACGCCCGCACCGGCGAACGTGATCTTCGACGTCGACGCGAACACGAGCGGCCGGTTGGGGTGACCCGCCTCCGCTGCCATCCCGAGGATGTCCAGCGACGGCGCCGTCTCGCCGACCAGCGGATGCACCGCGTAGGCGTTGTCCCAGAACAGCCGGAAGTCGGGGGCGGCGGCCGGCATCGACGCCAGCGCGCGCGTGACCTCTTCCGAGTACACCGCGCCCGTGGGGTTGGAGTAGTTGGGAACGGCCCACAGACCCTTGATCTGCGGATCGTTCGCGACGAGTTCGGCGATGACGCCGACGTCGGGGCCGTCCGGGCGCATCGGCACCGGGATCATCTCGATGCCGTAGGTCTCGGTGATCCCGAAGTGCCGGTCGTAGCCGGGTGCCGGGCACAGGAACTTGACCTTCTCCTCCTGCGACCACGGGCGCGGGGAGTCGGGGGTGCCGTGCAGCAGAGCGAACACGACGTTGTCGTGCATGATCTCGAGGCTGGCGTTGTTGCCGGCGAGCAGGTTCTCGACGGGGATGCCGAGCAGTTCACCGAAGATCGCGCGCAGTTCCGGCAGACCGGTGAGCCCGCCGTAGTTGCGGGTGTCGGTGCCGTTGCCGTCGCGGAAGTCGCCGTCACCGGGCAGCGCCAGCAGCGCCGCCGACAGATCCAGTTGCTCGGGCGAAGGCTTGCCGCGGGTGAGGTCGAGCGTGAGCTTCTCCGTCTTCAGCTGCGCGTAGCTCGCAGTCTGGCGCTCATGCTCCGAAAGTAGTTCCTCATGGCTCATCAACCCGATCTGGGTCTGGTTGGTCATCAGGAGCGGCCTCTCACCGACATCGGGGGTCGGGTATGCGAAAGATAGGGGACCCCGCGCACCCGGCAGAGCCCGTTGACCCTTGCTGCCTTCCGGCCCTGGGGGAGTTCACAGGATGCGCGCCGCGCGGGATCCACCACAGAGTGTAGACGGCCCCGAGCCGCTACCGGGATCCACCCCGGCCCGCGCCCGACGCCGCACGTCAGACCACGTCCAGTGCTACGGTCGCCCCCGCATTCGGCCACCGTCGGCAAAGGATCGGGATGAAACTCAGAAGGACAGCACACGCAGCGGCCCTCGCCGTCGTCGTCGCAGCACTGTCGGCGTGCGGCGGGAGCAGCGAAGACGCAGCCACGTCCGATGCGGTCAGCTGGGACGCGGCCGAGCCGTGCTCGCTCGCGGACGACGCGACGCTCGCACCGCTCCTGACGGCAGGCGCCGGCGAGGGCACAGCCACCGACAGTCCGGAACGTCGCGCGTGCACGTGGGGCAAACCGGAGGCGCTGAACACTGTGACCGTCACCACCACGAGCGCGCCGGAACCGGTCGACGCCCTGCGCACGATCGACGTCGGCGGACTCGAGGGCCGGGCGCTCGCCGAGAGCAAGTACCAGTGCATCCTCGAGGTCACCACCGACGCGGGCACGCTGTCGATCGAGTCGAAATTCGGCCTGGACGCGACCGCGAACCCGGACACGTCCTGCGACCGGTCCGTGTCCCTCGCCGAGCACGCCCTCAGCCAGCTGAAGTGGGCGTAGAACCGGCAGCCACCTGGTCGTTTAACGGTGAGCCGTCGTCGTTGGGTATGCTCCTCCACGGAGGATTCGCCTAGTGGCCTATGGCGCTCGCCTGGAACGCGGGTTGGGTTAACGCCCTCAGGGGTTCAAATCCCCTATCCTCCGCCACAGGAACCCCTGTGAACCGCTGAAACGTGGTTCGCAGGGGTTTCTTGCATCTCCGGGCAAACCAGGCGGCGCCGCCCTCGGACCGCCGTTTGCAGACCCGTCCGCGCCGACAATCCCAGGCCACGACAGGCACAACCCGTTATCTCCCTGTTATCGTCTCCGGTGCAGCGTTCGCTGTGCAGTGTCTGTTACGAGATAAAAGGACATTCGGATGGCGATACGTCGCACCCGCGCGCTGATCGTGGGCCTGGTCGCAGTGTTGGCATCGGGCCTCGTGTCCGTACTGGCCGGAACCGGCATCGCGCATGCCGACTCGGCCCTGATCTCGGTGTACTCACCGTCGATGGACAAGGACATTCCCGTCAAGGTGCTCAAGGCCGCGGGTGGCGGTCCCGCGCCGACGCTGTACCTGCTCGACGGTCTGCGCGCGCCGGACGACAACAACGGCTGGCTGATCGAGACCGACGTGGAGAATTTCTTCGCCGGCAAGCACGTCAACGTGGTCATCCCGTTCGGCGGCGGCGGCACCTTCTACTCCGACTGGCTGCGTGACGACCCGAAGCTGGGCCGCGTGAAGTGGGAGACCTTCCTGACCAACGAACTGCCCCCGGTGATGGCTTCGCAGTTCGGCAGCGACGGCGTGAACAACGCGGTCGCGGGTCTGTCGATGAGCGGTACCTCCGCGTTGAACCTCGCCATTCACCGCCCCGACTTCTACAAGGCGGTCGCGTCCTACAGCGGGTACCCGACGGCCAGCTCGCCCGGCTTCGCGCAGGGCATCCAGGTTTCGGTCGCCCAGATGGGCGGCAACGCGCAGAACATGTGGGGCTTCTGGCCGTCCGCAGCCTGGATCCGCAACGATCCGCTGCTCAACGTCGGCGCACTGCGCGGCAAGTCCGTCTACATCTCGTCCGGTGCGGGTTCGGCGGCAGGCGATCCCACCGTCGACCCGGACAGCAAGTCGTTCGACCCGGTGAAGTTCTCGCAGACGGTTCCCCTCGAGACCGCCTCGGGCCTCAGCAGCAAGGTCTTCGTCCCCGCGGCGCAGCGCGCAGGCGCCAAGCTGCAGACGCACATCGCCGACGAGGGCCTGCACACGTGGAACTACTGGCAGGACCGCCTACACGAGTCCTGGGCCAACACGCTCGCGCCCGCACTCGGCACGTCCTAGTCGAGGCGTTCGCACCTCCTGAACTCCGCCACAGCGGCCCCCGATCTCCGGATCGGGGGCCGCTGTCGTTCGCCGCGGTGTTTGATGTGTGATGTGCCGATCGACGACAGCAGGCAGATGCTCGTGCTGGCGGTGGTGCTGTCCGCGCTGGCCGGCTACGTCGACGCGCTCGGATTCATCACGCTCGGCGGGTTCTTCGTCGCGTTCATGAGCGGCAATCTCACCCGGTTCAGTGTCGGGTTCGCGGACGGGTCGTGGGCGCATGCGCTGACGGCCGCCGCGGTGATCGGCACGTTCGTCCTCGGCTGCGCCCTGGGCGCCGTGGTCGTGCACCTGTCCGATCGCAGGCGGCTGCCCGTCCGGACGACGGTGCTCGCCGTCGTGTCCGGACTTCTGATCGCAGGCGCCGTCGCCGCGACCGTCGGGGCGAGCACCGTGGCCGTCGGCGCGATGCTGCTCGCCATGGGCGCGGAGAACTCCTTCTTCCAGAAGGACGGCGAGGTCACCATCGGCCTCACCTACATGACGGGCGCCCTCGTGAAGATGGGCCACCGGCTTGCCGCGGCGCTGTTCGGCGGGCCGCGGTGGGCGTGGCTACGACATTTCGCGCTGTGGGCAGGCCTGGTGGCAGGAGCTGTGACGGGCGCTCTCTCGCACCACTGGATCGGGTTGGACGCCCTGTGGTTCGCCGCCGGACTGTCGGCGGCGCTGACCGTCACCGTCCATCTGCGGATCGACCGCGCTACTCGCCGCCCGCAGTTGTCGTGACCGGGTTGCCTGCGGAGTCGAGGGTCCACCACACGCTGCCGACCGCCTGCCCGTATGCGTCACCGGGTTCGTTGTCATCCTTGTACCGGTACACGGGTCGCCCGTTCACGGTGAGCTGATGGGTGCCGTCCGCCGCGGGGATGGTGTCGATGACGACTTCCTGCAGCCCCTGCACCGTCGGGTTCTCGGTGACGGAGGTGACCGGCGGCCACGACTGCAGGCACGTGTCGCGGCACGAACTGGCACCGGAGCCGACCTCGTCCTTGTCGTACACGTAGACCGTCATCCCGCCTTCGTCGACCATCACCTCGCCGAGCGTCGTCGGTCCCATCTTCAGGACGGGTGTTCCGGGCAAGGCCGGTGGGGACGTCGGCGTCGGGGACACCGGGGCGTTGCCGCCCGTGTCACCGGAATCCGTGCGGTCGTAGGCGCAACTCGAGAAGGTCAGGCTGACGGCGACGATCGCTGCCAGCGCCCATGTTCGTCTCATGGAGTCCTCGTTCTCTGTGACGGCGAAGTGGCGGGCCTCCTGGGGAACCTCTGCGGACCCGTACATACAGTTCACCTCGAGTTGCGTGCCGGTGCGGGCACTTCGGGCGATGTGACGGGCCCGCACGTGTCGGTATCCGTCATTAGGCTCCTGTGCATGGGCTGGTACACGCCGACCTCGCCGGCACCCGACCTCGCCGGCACGCTCGTGTGCGGGTGGTCCGCGCGCACGCAGGGCGAGCATCTGCTGGTGCCGGACGCGTGCATGGACATCCTGTGGATCCGGGGTGTGGGGATCCGGGTGTGCGGTCCCGAGACCACGGCCTGGTCGTTCACGCTGCCGCCGGGCACCGAATCCGTCGGTGTCCGTTTCCGTCCCGGCGCCGGCTCGCATCTGCTGCGGACGTCGGCGGCCGAGGTCCGCAACATCCGGGTCGGCCTCGGCGACGTACTCGGGTCCACGTGGGAACGGACACTGACCGACCGGCTCGACAACGCGTCCGGCCACGCGGAACGAATCACCCTGTTCGAGAACGCCGTGCGCGCGTGGCGGAGCCGCGGGCCGGAGGCCGACCCGCTGATCGGCACCGTGCGGCGGGCCCTGGCCCGGCAGTCGTGGAACGTGGGCGCGCTCGCCGACGCCGCCTCCGTCACGGAGCGGCAACTGCAGCGGCGATGCAACGACGCGTTCGGATACGGTCCCGCGACGCTCCGCGGAATCCTGCGGCTGCAACGGTTCATGGCGCTCGCGCAGTCGGGACCCGGACGGGTCTCGCCGCACTCGCCGCCACCGCCGGCTACAGCGACCAGGCGCACCTGTCGCGGGAATGCCGGCGGATCTCCTCGCTCACCCCGTCCGAGCTCCTCGCCAGCGAGGCCCCCGACTGGCACGGAAACGAATCCGTCGTCGATGTCGGAAATGTTCAAGCCGTCGGGCCCCGGACGGGGGAAGAATCGGCAGCATGACCTCGACAACCGAAACCCCCGCAGCCCACTACCGCGACCTCGCCGCGAAGTTCACGAAGCGCGTCGAATCCGTGCCCGCCGCACGCTGGGACGACGCGTCTCCGTGTGACGGCTGGACGGCCCGCGACGTCGTGCGGCACGTGATCGACACACAGCGCTACATCGTCACCGTCGTCGATCTGGAACTGCCGGAGCCGCCGTCCGTCGACGAAGACCCGGTTGCCGCGTGGGCGGCAACGCGCGACGGCATGCAGGAGATCCTGGACGATCCGGCCAAGGCGGGCCGCGAGTACGACGGGCATTTCGGCCGCACCGAACTCGGCAAGACCGTCGACAGCTTCTACTGCTTCGACCTGGTGGTGCACGGCTGGGACCTCGCGCGGGCCACCGGCCTCGACGAGACCATCCCTGCCGACGACCTGGCCTGGGTGGGTGGCGTCGCGGAGCAGCTGGGCGACAACATCCGCACGGCCGGAGTGTGCGGCCCGGCCGTGGATGTCCCCGCGGACTCCGACGAGCAGACCCGGGTCCTGGCCTTCCTCGGCCGCAAGGCCTGACGGTCCTTCCACCTCACCCCTGCCCGGCCGCGCTTGTAACCTCGAGTCATGAGCGTGCCGGGCAGGATCGCCGCGCTGACGGCGGTGTCACTGGCCGCGGCGCTGCTCGGCGGTGACGTGGTCGCGGTGGCCGATCCCGAACCCCGGGGTGCGTCCGGACTGCCCGCCCGCGGCCTGGTCACGTCGGCGCCGCTCACGTCGGCGCTGATGTTCGCCGGGACCTCCGGCGAGGCCACCCCGTCGCAGCGGGTTCCGGGTGCGGAGTCGGACGGGATGTCGGCCACCGGTCACGACTTCGGCGAATACCCGTACATGCGGTACGAGGTCCGGTTCGGTCCGGACACCGCGGGCTCGGACGTGACGTGGCATGGACGTTCGGTGAATCTCGACGACCTCGCGATGCACGTGTGGGACGAGGAAACGCAGAGTTGGGGTGAGCCGGTCGCGACAGCGCAGCCGTCCGAGCCTGGCGGCCCGGTCACGCTGACCACCCGGATCGAGGGCGAGGACGCCGCGCAGATCCTCGTCATCGACAGCCCGCGACGGGACCGGAGTTTCCGCGAGGCCAACGCGACCGCCGACCAGCAGTTCGCCGACCCGGACACGTACGACTTCGCGTTGCAGCACATCACCGACACCCAGTACGTGTCCCGGGACCGGCCCGAGGTGTATTTCGACATGACCCGCTGGACCGCGGAGAACGCCGCCGAACGCAAGATCGCGTATTCGATGCACACCGGCGACCTCGTCCAGAGCTGGATACGTCCGGGGGCGCCCGAGTCCCGCGCGCGCCCCGAGTTCGAGGTGGCGGACCGC
Source organism: Rhodococcus sp. ACS1 (assembly GCF_002300155.1). Lineage (NCBI taxonomy): Bacteria > Bacillati > Actinomycetota > Actinomycetes > Mycobacteriales > Nocardiaceae > Rhodococcus > Rhodococcus sp. ACS1. The sequence goes on along the minus strand of NZ_NSDZ01000005.1, from coordinate 258,534 downwards.
GCGATGGCGACGCTCGAGGACGCCGGAGTCCCGTACGGGGTCCTGCCCGGCAACCACGACAACCTGTGGAACGTGGGCGGACGGCTCATTCCCGGCGAGCACGAGAAGAACCACGCCCTCTACAACGAGTTCTTCGGTCCGTGGCGGTTCCGCGACCGGCCGTACTGGGGTGAATCCGTCACGGACACGGACAATTCGGCGCACTACGACCTGCTCGACATCGCCGGCGCGAAATTCCTGATGCTCTACATCGGCTACAACCCGCCCGAGCACGTCCTGCAGTGGGCCGAGGACGTGCTGGCCGCCCACCCGGACCGCAACGTGGTGATCGGCAGCCACTATTACCTGGACGAGGACGGCTCGCTGCGGATGAGCGGGTTCGGCGACATCGGTACCAGTGCCGGACAGCAGATCTGGAATCGGCTCGTCGTCCCGTTCGACACGGTGTTCCTGGTCCTCGCGGGGCACGTCGACGGGCAGACGACGGTCACCGACCGGAAGGTGGGCGACACCGACCGGAAGGTCGTGGAGTTGCTGGCCGACTACCAGTACTTCACGGTGAACGGTCTCCGCGAGACCGGCTTCCAGCGACTGCTGCAGTTCGACGTCGACGGTGGAGCCCTCGCGGTCACGACGCACTCCCCGACCCTGGACAGCTTCCGGGTGGAGGACTTCGATCCGCAGCGCCGCTACGCGGCCGGTGACGGCGACTTCCTCACCGACGTGGAGTTGCGGGCCGACCTGCCGCGCGCCGTCATCCCCGCGCCCTGAGATGGAGTCGATCAGCTGCGCGACAACCGGCACGTCGTCCGGGCCGCGACGGACGAACTGATGCACGCCCTCATGACGCTGTCGGGCCAGGAGTACGTGGACGACTACGCGCTCAGGCGACCGGCGTAGCGACGGCGCGCGTCACCAGATCGGCGATGAGCCGCTCGGTGTCGACGCCCTCGAGCACCCCGGGCAGCGTCAGGTGCTCGACGATGAGCGCATTCATCGCGAGGTAGAGCATCAGCACGGTGCTGCGGTCGCCGGGCAGTCCCGAGCCGAGGTGAAACCCGATGTCGCGCTCCAGGTTGCCGGAGATGGTGCGCGTCAACGTGGTGCGTAACTCGGGTCGACGGACCGCTTCGAGCCGCAACTCCTGCAACGCGAGGTAGCCCGTCCGGTCGCCGGTGATCCGGCCGAACAGTCCCTGCATGTACTCGATCACGAGGTCGAGATTCTGCGGCTTACGACCGCTTTCCTCTATGACCGCGGGGTCGGGGCCCATCCGCTCGTGAATACGCTTGCCGACCTGGTCGAACAGGTCGTCGCGGCTGGCGAAGTAGTTGGAGGCCGTCCCCTTGGGCACGTTCGCCTCGACGTCGACGGCACGGAAGGTGAGGCCGCGCGCACCCTCTCGCGCAAGCACTTCGATCGCTGCGTTCACGAGTGCGGCACGTCGTTCCGGATTCTGCGCCATCGACACTCCTCGAAAAAGGACTTGCAACCACTGCAGTCATAGTACTACAACTGGAGTAATTACCGACTGCGGGAGGACTCACATGCGAAAACTCGTCTACTACGTCGCCACCACCATCGACGGATTCATCGCCGGGGCCGACGGTTCGGACCCCAGCGGCACCGTCTTCGAGCTCGAGGGTGATCACATGCCCGCGATGATCGCCGAGTACCCCGAAACGGTCCCCACCCATGTGCGGGCAGCGATGGGAATCGATGCCCCCAACCGGCATTTCGACACACTGCTCATGGGCCGCGCCAGCTACCAGCCCGGCCTCGACCTCGGCGTGACCAGCCCGTACGCGCATCTGCGACAGTACGTGTTCTCGACGACGATCACCGAGTCGCCCGACCCGGACGTTCAGATCGTCTCGGGCGATCCGATCGAGAAGGTGCGCGAACTCAAGAAGGAGGACGGCAAGGACATCTGGCTGTGCGGCGGCGGGAAGCTGGCCGCCGCGGTGCAACCCGAGGTCGACGAACTCCGGATCAAGCTCAACCCCGTGGCGATCGGCACCGGCATTCCGCTGTTCGACGGCGAATTCGACCCCCAGCGGTTCCGGCTGACCTCGACCCGCGCATTCGAGAGCGGGATGATTTTCCTGACGTACGTTCGCCGATAACCGGAGTCACACCCGCCACTTGCGGCGACACGGGCACCTGACGCATGTATTGATTCAATACGTAAGTAATGTTCGAGGCATGCGCGAACGCCGGTACTCGTCCACCAGCCCCGAACACCTGGCTGCGGCCCTGTTCGACGTCGCGGCCGAGTCGGGCCTCGAGGGCGCCAGCGTGCGCGAGGTCGCCAAGAGGGCGGGTGTGTCCATCGGCGCCGTGCAGCACCACTTCTCCACGAAGGACGAGATGTTCGCGTTCGCGCTGCGCACCCTCGTCGACACACTGCTCACCCGCCTGGCGGATATCGACCGCGGCGGCGACCCCGCCGAGGACCTGTTCGCCGCGATGTCGCAGTTGCTCCCCCTCGACGAGCCACGGTCGCGGGAAGCGCACGTCAGGGCGGCATTCGCCGTCCGGGCGGCCACCTCCCCGTCGCTCGCCGAGATCCGGCGCACCACCCTGTTCACCATCCGCACCGGACTGTCCGCGGTGCTCATCGCGATCGGCACCCCGGAAGCGGAAACCCGTGCGGCGCTTCTCCTCGCCACCGTCGACGGCCTCGCCCTCGAGGCGATCGGCAGTCCGGACCTGTACCCGGCCGAGTACCTCGAGCACGCCCTGAACGTCCAGATCGGCATGATTCTGCAGGGCGCCGACGTCGTGCCGTCGTCGTCGATCGAACTGGCCAGCTGATCCCTCGACCCAATGTCACATCCGTCTCGTCAGAGTGAACCGCTGCCCCGTCACGCGGAGGGCGCGGGACGGTTCGCGCCCAGCCCCTCCGGCGACCTGCACCTCGGCAACCTGCGGACGGCCGTGCTGGCATGGCTGTTCGCCCGGTCCACCGGCCGTCGATTCCTCCTGCGCGTCGAAGACCTGGACCGCGTCCGCGACGGCGCCCGGGACCGGCAACTGGCCGACCTCGCGGAACTCGGTCTCGACTGGGACGGCGACGTCGTGTCGCAGTCGCACCGACTGCCGCGGTACGACGCCGCCATCGCCGAACTCCACGCCGCCGGCCTCACGTACGAGTGCTTCTGCACGAGAAGAGAAATCCTGAAGGCGGCGTCGGCCCCGCACGCACCCCAGGGCGCCTACCCGGGGACCTGCCGCAACCTGACACCGGACGAGCGTGCCGACCGGCTCGCCGGCGAGCGACCACCGGCCCTGCGTCTGCGCGCCGACGTCACGTCGTTCACCATCGACGACGTCCTGCACGGAAGCTACTCCGGAATGGTGGACGACCTCGTGCTGCGCCGCGGCGACGGAACACCCGCCTACAACCTCGCGGTGGTCGTCGACGACGCCGCCCAGGGGATCGATCAGGTGGTGCGCGGCGACGACCTGCTCTCGTCGGCGCCCCGCCAGGCATACCTCGCGGGACTGCTCGGGCTCACCGCCCCCGCGTACGCACACGTCGCGCTCGCCCTCAATGAGGACGGCAAACGGCTCGCGAAACGTGACGGCGCCGTCACCCTCACCGACCTGAAAGCGTTGGGACGCACACCGAGCGACGTCCTCGGGGTGCTCGCGGCGTCGCTCGGGCTCGCGGAACCGGGCGAGGCCGTGGATCTCGGGACCCTCCTCGTCCGATTCGACCCTGCCCGCCTGCACCGCGAACCGTGGGTGGTCAGGCCCCCGACGCCGCCGCGATCAGCATGATCACGAAGAACAGGATCCACCCGACGACGTAGGCGCCGCCGATGGCGATCCCGGCGATCGCGAGCCCACGGCCTTCCTGACCGGACTGCTTGATCTGGCCCAGCGCCACGATGCCGAGGATGATGCCGACAATGGAGCCGACACCGTAGAAGCAACCTCCGACGATCGACGTGATCAGCGACGCGATCGCGAGACCGTTCGTCCCGCGCGACTGCGGGTAGGGCGCGCCGTATGGGTTCGGGGCGCCGTACTGCGGGGCGGGGCCACCGTATTGGCCCGCCGCCCCGTACTGATTGGGGGCGCCGTACTGATTCGGGGTGCCGTACTGATTCGGGGCGGCGTACGGGTTGGGCGTCCCGTACTGCTGCTGGCTGGGGACCCCGTACTGGTCGCCGCCGTATTGATTCGGCGCGGCATACGGATTCGGAGACGTCCCGTACGCGCCCGGCTGCTGATAGTCGGGGTACTTCTCGGTGGGCGCCGAATACGTGGGATAACCGGATTCGTCGACCCCGTAGCCGTCGCGCGGCAAGGGCGGAACCTCGCCGTAAGTGGGTGGTGTCTGCCCGTTGTACGGATTCGAATCGTCCGATCCCCCAGAATTAGTCACGATAACCAGCGTAAAGCATCAAAACCGCAGGAGAAGAAGCAGACCAAAGGGAGGCGGGTAAAGGATTGTCCACGTAGTGTTTATTCGCACTGTCACGCGCGAGCACTCAACTCTTGCTGAGGGGATCACATGACGACTGGTGGATACGACCCTAACGACAAACCCGAAGGTGGTGACCAGGGCGGATACCCTCCGCGGGGCAATCCTCCACCGCCGCCCGGCGGATATCCGCCGCCCCCGGGGAATTACCCACCGCCGCCGCAGGGACCGCCGCCCGGCGGATATCCGCCACCGCCTCCCGGCGGAAACTATCCCCCTCCGCCCGGTGGAAACTACCCGCCGCCCCCCGGTAATTACCCACCGCCGCCGCAAGGACCCCCGCCCGGCGGTAATTACCCGCCGCCGCAGGGAAATTACCCGCCCCCTCCGCAGGGACCGCCCGGCGGATATCCGCCGCCCCCGCCGATGTCGGATTACGGCGCCCCGGGGCAGACGCAGGGACAGTTCTCGGTGGGTGACGCGATCGGCTACGGCTGGAACAAGTTCAAGGACAACGCGCTCATCTGGATCGGCATCCTGCTGATCGCCGCCGTCATCCAGGTGGTGCTGAACCTCATCTTCGGCGGCTTCAGCACGTCGTCCGACATGAGTTCGGCGTTCTCGGTGTGGCGCATCATCGGTTCGATCGTCACCACCATCGTCGGATACCTGATCAACGCGGCGCTCGTGCGGGGCGCGCTGCACGAGGTGGACGGCAACAAGCCGGCGTTCGGGTCGTTCTTCCAGTTCACCAACGTCGGGGCGATCATCATCGCCAGCGTCATCATCGGTGTCGCCTCCATCATCGGTTTCTTCCTGCTCGTCATCCCGGGTCTGATCGTTATCTTCCTGACCTGGTGGACGCTGCAGTTCGTCATCGATCAGAACGAGGATGCGATCACCGGCATCAAGTCGAGTTTCCGCACGATCTCGCAGAACGTCGGACCGGTACTGCTGCTGGCCCTGGCCCTCGTCGGCATCAACATCGTCGGTGCAATCCTCTGCGGCGTCGGACTTCTCGTCTCGATCCCGATCACGATCATCGCGTCGACCTACGCGTACCGCGTGCTCACCGGCCGTTACGTCGCGGCCTGACCGTTCGCTCCCCACGGGTGAGCGCGCTCCCGCCCCTCGGGCAGGAAGCGCGCTCACCCGTTTTGCTACTCCCGTCACTCGAGTCACTCCCACCCCTTGCGTAAGGTGCTCAGGCGTCATCCGAGACGATTCGAGGGGGAACACATGACTACTGGCGGATTCGATCCCAACCAGGGACAGCAACCGTTCGGCGGGCAGCAGTACGGGCAACCGCACTACAACGGGGCGGGGCAGCAGTACGGGCAGCAACAGTTCGGCGCACCACCGCAGTTCGATTCGGCGCAGCAAGCCGGCACCCAGCCGTTCGCGCAGCCCGACTTCGGATTCACCCCGTCCCGGCCGGGCGAACTCCTTCCCCGCCTGGGCGCGCGGGTGATCGACGGCCTGATCGTCGGCATTCCGACGGCCGTGGTCACCATCGTCATCTCGCTGGTGCTGGGCACCTTCCTGGGCAGTGCCCTGGGCGCGATCCTCACCGCCGCCGCCGCCGTGGGCTACTTCGTGTTCTTCGAGACGACGCGGGGCCAGACCGTCGGCAAGCAGGTTCTGGGTCTGCGCGTCGAGGGCCCGGACGGCGGACTGCCCACCCAGCAGCAGTCGCTGACCAGGAACGGCTTCTACGTCCTCGCCGCGCTCGGCGGGTTCCCGTTCCTCGGGTTCCTGTTCGGACTGGTCGGGTTCGTCACGGCGATCGTCATCGCCGTGACGATCAACGGCAGCCCCACCAAGCAGGGCAAGCACGACGAACTGGCAGGCGGCACGCGCGTCGTCCAGGGTTAGCCCCAATACCGTTCAGTTAGTGAACAAGGATGGTGCATTTCGGCGGCTGGGTGGGTTGTGGATGGTGTTGATGGTGTGCGCGTTTGGCTGCCCACTTGAGGACTTTGCGTTTGACGACCCGGGGGTTGGCGCGGTGGCGGCGTGCGGGGTTGATTCGGCGCAATAATTTGTCGATGCCGTGGTTCCACAATCTCGTGGCAGCGTTGTGGTTATGAGGGGGAAAAAGAGCTGTGGGACAGGGATCGTCGGGCGATCCGCAAGGCGGCGACGAAGGAGACCCGGTCCGGGTCGTGACCGCCGGCGGTCGCGGCATCGAGCATGAGCGTGCGGATGGCGTAGTGGCAGCACAGGTGCCCCCAGATTTCCTGCTGCACCAATGGTGGGGCCTTCGACCGCAGCACGGCGCGTGGTCCGCGCTGATGGGTTTTCAGCTCGTCGAGGGTGTTCTCGATTTCCCACCGTTGGGCGTAGGCGAGGGCCAACTCTTCTGCAGGTGCATCGGAGGGGTCGAGGATCGTGGTCAGCAGCCGGTACTGCTCGGGGTTCTCCCGCCCGTCGTCGAGGGTGTAGTCGATGACGCGCACCGTGAGCGGTGTTCGTTGCCGCCGATTCTTTCCGGAGGTGGGGATGATCTGCGCCAGCCAGGATCCGTCGTCGAGGGTCTCGAGGTGCCGAGGCGAGAGGGTCGATTTGACCCTCCACAGCAGGTCGGCGCCGGTGGCGGCGGCCCGGGTCCACATGTCGAATCCGTACAGGCCGCGGTCGGCGAGCAGCAGCATCCCGGGTTCGAGGGTGTCCATCAGATCGTGCGCCAGCTCCCGCTCGGAGGTGCGGCACGATCCGATCGCGGCGTCGAATACCGCGTGGGTGCCGCACTCGGCGACCGCCACCAACCGCGCCTGCGGGAACGCGGACTGCTCGCCGCGACTCGATCCCGGCCGCCCGAAATGCTCGGCGTTGGCCGGGGTGTCGGGCAGGTCGAGGCAGGTCCCGTCGAGGGCCACCAACCGGCGCCCGGCGAGCCAGGATCCTGGTGTACCCGTGTCGGCGAGAGGTCGTGCGACACGGCGGAACAGCTCCCGCACCGGTTCGTATCCCAGACGTGAACGGGCCTGAAATATGGCCGATTTCGTCGGCGGCGACCAGGACTGTGACCATCCCGACGACCACGACAAACCGTCGGTGAGCTGCTCGAAGACCTCCTCGTAGGAGCCTTGCGAATTCAATGCCATGCCGATCGAGAAGTACGCCGTCACGCGAGCGGTCAACGTGCGACTTCGCTGCTCCCTGCGACCGCATTCCGCGATCACCTCATCGACCAAGGACGCGGGAAACACCCTGGTCAGCAACCCCACCGACACCACATCCGACAACCGCCGATCCGAGACCGGCTTCACCCATCCACTCCGAGGCACACCTCATCGTATCGCAACCATCACTAACTGAACGGTATTGGGGTTAGCCCGGCACGGCCATCGCGCGGGTGAACGTACCTTTCAACGCCTCAGATCGGACAAAAGGTACGTTCACCCGTTCCTGATTCGCGCCTCTCCCCGTGCAAGTGCTTGGATTGCGGCGTGACAGCCTCAGATCAGCAGACCAAGCCAGACCACGCGACGTTCGCGCACGTCAGCCGGGGGTACTACCCCACGTTCGTTGCCCTCTTCACGGCGACGCTGCTGATCTCGAATATCTGCGCGACGAAAGGCGTCGCATTCTTCGCCGACTCGTCGCTCACCATCGGCCCGCTGCAGATCCTGCCGGTCATCACCGATGGCGGCTTCTTCCTGTTCCCGCTGGCCTACATCCTCGGCGACGTGCTCAGCGAGGTGTACGGGTTCAAAGCGACGCGACGCGCGATCTACCTGGGCTTCGGTGCCCTGATCCTCGCCGCGTTCTGCTTCTGGCTCCTCATCGAACTGCCGTCCGCCGACTTCTACGAGAACCAGGAGGCGCTGCGGTCCGTCGTCGGCGTCTACCCGCGACTGCTGCTCGCCGGGCTAGCCGGGTACTTCGTCGGGCAGATGCTGAACTCGGTGACGCTGGTCCTGATCAAGGAGCGGACCAAGGAGAAGCACCTGTGGGCGCGGCTCATCGGCTCCACCATCGTCGGTGAGTTCGCCGACACCCTGATCTTCTGCTCCATCGCCGCCGGCGCGATCGGCATCAGCACGTGGAGCGATTTCGTCAACTACGTGATCGTCGGATTCCTGTGGAAGACCCTGGTGGAGGTGCTGGTCATGCCGATCACGTACCGCGTCATCGCGTACGTGAAGAAGCGCGAACCCACCTACCAGCTCTGACCCGCACGTGAGTGGGAAAGCGTCCCCGGGGACGCTTTCCCACTCACGTGCGGTAGAAGCGGCCCAGCGTCTCGGCCTTGAACTCCTCGAAGTAGCCGCCCTCGATGCTGGCGCGGATCTGATCGACCAACCGCACCGTGAAGCGTTCGTTGTGAATCGTGCACAACGTGGACGCCAGCATTTCCTTCGCCTTGAACAGGTGGTGGATGTAGGCGCTGGTGTAGTTCGCGCACGTGTAGCAGTCGCAGTTCTCGTCGATCGGGGTGAAATCACGCCGGAAGCGGCTGGTGTTGATGTTGAACCGGCCGTCCGGGTGGTAGATCGCGGCGTTGCGCGCGACCCGCGACGGGTTCACACAGTCGAACGTGTCGGCGCCGTTCTCGATGGCCACGAAGACGTCGTCCGGCTCGCTGATGCCGAGCATGTGCCGCGGCTTGTGCTCGGGCAGCTCCTCGTTGCACCAGCGGACGATGGTGCCCAGGTTCTGCTTCTCGAGCGCCCCGCCGATGCCGTACCCGTCGAAGCCGCGTCCGCTCTCCCCGGTGATCGACTCCAGCCCCCGGCACGCCTGCCGCCGCAGGTCCTCGTACTGCGCGCCCTGGACGACCCCGAACAGCGCCTGGTACGGGCGGTGGGACCGCTCGGCGGTGAGCTTCTCGTGCTCGGCGATGCAGCGCACCGCCCACGCCTGCGTCCGCTCCACCGACTGCTCCTGGTAACCGCGGGTGTTCAGCAGCGTCGTGAGCTCGTCGAACGCGAACATGATGTCGGCGCCGAGCTGATGCTGGATCTGCATCGACACCTCGGGGGTGAACCGGTGCCGCGACCCGTCCAGGTGCGATTTGAACGTGACGCCGTCGTCGTCGACGGTCGCGAGGCGTTCCTTGCCCTTCGCGATGACGTCGTCGGAGCGCACCCCAACCGCTTCCATCGCGAGGACCTTCTTGAATCCGACGCCCAGCGACATCACCTGGAATCCGCCGCTGTCGGTGAACGTCGGGCCGTCCCAGTTCATGAACTTGCCGAGCCCGCCGGCCTCGTCCACGATGTCCGGTCCCGGCTGCAGGTACAGGTGGTACGCGTTGGCGAGCAGCGACTGCGCGCCCAGGTCCTTCATGCTCTCCGGCAGCACCGCCTTGACGGTGGCCTTGGTGCCGACGGCCACGAACGACGGCGTCGCGATGTCGCCGTGCGGGGTGTGAATGGTTCCGGTTCGGCCGAGCTGTCCGTCGAGTCGGGTGCCGACGGTGAAGAACGGATCGGGCGGGGTCGGGACTACGGCATTCACGGGTGTATCCAATCACGCGCGACATTTCCGGCGACACATCACTACTTCGTTCGAAAGTGGGTACAGAGAGTGTGACGATCCCATCCCCTCGACCGGAGGAACCGCCATGAGCGACGAGAAGACCGGCCATCGGATCGACAGGCGAACGTTTCTCTCGGGTGCCGCGGTCGCGGGCGGGGTGACCGTGATGTCGGGTCTCTTCGACCGTCGAGCGGACGCGTCGGAGCAACCGCTGCGCCGCCAGCCGAACAACTACGTGCAGCCCAACATCGTGTTCATCGTCGTCGACGAGATGCGGTTTCCCCAGGTCTTTCCGGCCGGTATCACCACTCCCGATCAGTTCCTGCAACGGTTCATGCCCAACCTCTACAAGTTGTGGGCGCCCGGGGTGAAGTTCACGCAGCACTACACGGCCGGGGTGGCGTGCAGCCCCGGCCGCGCATGTTTCGTCACCGGGCTCTACCCGCTGCAGAACTGGATGCTGCAGACCCGGACCGGCAATCGGGCGTCGCCGGTTCCGTCCCCGGCGATGGGGCGGGAGTTCCCGACGTACGGCAAGCTGCTGCGGCAGGCGGGGTACGTCACACCGTACGTCGGGAAGTGGCATCTGTCGCCGTCGCCGGACGAGGATTCGGGACTCGCCCCCGGCTACCTCGAGGAGTACGGGTTCGACGGACTGACGATGCCCGACATCATCGGATTGAACGGTGAGGGCTTCGAATTCGACGGGCACATCGCCGACCAGGCCGCGGCGTGGTTGTCGACGCGCAAACCCTCCGACGGCCCGTTCTGCCTCACGGCGAGCTTCGTGAACCCGCACGACCAGCAGTTCTTCTGGGCCGGAACGGAAGCGGAACGCTACCAGTCGCTGTACGCGAACAACGTTCCCCCGCTCAGCCCCGCCCGGACGTGGTCGGTGACCACCGGTGAGAGCGACCCGCCGCGGCTGGGCTACCCGTCCGTGCCGCCCAACTGGGAACCCGAGAAGGCGCTGCAGTCGAAACCGAGCACCCAGGTGTTCGCGCGGGAGTTCCAGGCGCTGGTGTGGGGCGGCGTCACCGACGACGTCCAGAACCTGTCGAACTACTACCTCCAGCCATACGGCCAGGGCACCGATCCCGACCGGCACATCGCGTTCGCGCCGTACACGTACTGGGAACGGGCACTGGACAGTTACACCAACGTGCTGTCGATGGTCGATCACCACATCGGCACCGTGATCGATTCGCTGCCGGAAGACGTCGCGGCGAACACCGTCTTCGTCATGACGTCCGATCACGGCGAATACGCCGGGGCGCACGGCTTCGTCGCGGGCAAGCTGTCCACCGCCTACGACGAGGCGTTCCACATCCCGCTGATCGTCGCCGACCCGACCGGGCGGTTCACCGGCGACACCGACACCCCGCGCGGCCAGCTCACGTCGAGCGTCGACGTCGTGCCGCTGCTCGCGACGCTCGGCCACGGCGACCGGAACTGGATGTCCGGGGACCTGTTCGCGACGTACGCCGAGCGCGTCGACCTCCTGCCGCTGCTGCGGAGCAACGCCGCGGCAGGACGCGACCACGTCCTCCTCGCCACCAACGAGCACGCACCGCAGGGGATCAACTGGAACAACTCCCCCACCCACATCTACGTGCTGCGGACCCCCGAGGCGAAGGTCGCGGTGTACTCGAAGTGGTTGGGGCCCACCGCCTATGTCGACCCGGCGTCGTTCCAGTACGAGTTCTACGACTACGCCACCGACCGCGGTCGGGCGGAACTCGACAACACCTTCGATCACGACCCGCGCGGCCCCGCGATGGCCGCCCAGTTGATGACCCAGTATCTGCCGACTCAGCTCGCCGCGCCGCTGCCCCCGGCGTTCGCTCAGCAGAGCGCGGACGCGATGGCCCGGTACCTCACCTACATCCAGGTGATCAACCGGTACACCCCCGGCCAGATCGACCGCGAGGGCATCGACAAGCTGACCGCGTTCGGGGAGGTGTTCTGACGGATATGGCCGGGAAAATTGTTGCCGCCGTGCTGGTTCTGCTGATGTGGTCGGGTGGGGTCTCCGTCGCCTCCGCGGCCCCGCCGCCGACGGCGCAGTGCGCGTGGCAGTTCATGTCCAACTCGACGGTGCTGAATGTCGCGTTCCCCGACGCCAACGCGACGTACTGGGTTCTGCCCTACGCGTTGGCGTCCGGCGACACCATCGAACTGAGCGGCACCTACCCGGCCGCCCGCTATTTCTCGCTCAACACGTACGGAACCAACTTCGACACGGTCGACACGTTGCGCGACAACCAGATCGGGCCCGACCCGGGCAGCGGCAACCCTTTCACCGACGCCTCAGCAGGTTCGCTGCCTGCAACGCAGAAGCGCTGGCACGCGACGGTCGTGACCGGTCCGGCCGATCACGCGCGCAACCAGATCCAGGCCCTGCCCGCCGGGGCCGGCGCGCAGTCGGTACCCGTCGGCTTCCTCATCATCCGGGTGTACGTGCCCGACGATCCGGCATCACCGTCGGGCGGAGTCCCATTGCCCGACGTGACACTGACGTCCGCGGGCCGGACGTCGCCGGTGCCGACGTGCGGATCCGAATTCGACCCGTCCGCCTACGACAACGGCCCGCTCGGACAGGTCGCGGAGGCCGGCTTCGATCAGATCATCGCCGGCGCCGCGTCCGGCGCGTTCCCCGGCAACGTGCCCGAGGCGACGTTCGTGAACCCGGCGAGCACGTCGGGCCTGTTCCCCAACGGCGACAACAAATACGTCGGAGCGGGGCTGACCTATCAGCCCGGACGCATCGTCGTCGTGCAGGGCCGGGCGCCCACGTTCCCCGACACCCGTGCGGGACAACCCGTCACGGCACCCGGCCGCCAGGTGCGGTACTGGTCGATGTGCCAGAACGACCAGCTGACGCCCTACCCGGTCGTCGCGTGCGCCGCCGACTTCCAGACCCGCACCGACGGCGACGGCAACTACACGTACGTCGTCGCCGCACCTCAGGACGTCCCCGCCCGCGCCGCAGCCGACCCGACCGTCACCGTCATCCCCTGGGGCTCCACCGACGTCGCGAAGAAGGTGCTGTTCCTGCGGTACATGCTGCCGTCCGACGCCTTCTACCCGCAGTCGGTGCAGGCGTCGCAGAGCAATCACACCGACCCCGCCACCACGATGGGTCCGTACTATCCGCGCTCCGCCTACTGCGACACCGCCACCTTCGAGGCCGGCGGAAGCACTGCGTGCCTGTGAGTACTTGTTAACCGCCCGTGGTTAATAAGTACTCACAGGCGTTTACGCACTGACGAACTGGCTGTTGTAGAGACGGTAGTACGCGCCGCGGGTGAGGAGCAGGTCTTCGTGACTGCCCTGCTCGACGATGCGACCGTCCTCCATGACGACGATGAGGTCTGCGTCGCGGATGGTCGACAGCCGGTGGGCGATCACGAAACTCGTGCGATCGCTGCGCAGGACTGCCGTCGCATGCTGGACGAGCAGTTCGGTGCGGGTGTCGACGGAACTGGTTGCCTCGTCCAGGATCAGGATCGACGGTTGAGAGATGAAGGCCCGGGCGATGGTGATCAGCTGCTTCTCACCGGCGCTGATGTTGCTGCCTTCTTCGTCGATGACGGTGTCGTAGCCGTCGGGCAGCGAGTGGACGAACCGGTCGACGTAGCTGATCCGGGCGGCCGCCTGGATCTCTTCCTCGGTGGCGCCGGGACGTCCGTACGCGATGTTGTCGCGGATGGTGCCGCCGAACAGCCACGCGTCCTGCAGGACCATGCCGATGCGGGACCGCAGGTCGTCTCGCGACATCTCGGCGATGTCGACGCCGTCGAGGAGAATTCTGCCGCCGTCGAGTTCGTAGAACCGCAGGATCAGGTTGACGAGGGTGGTCTTGCCTGCGCCGGTGGGTCCGACGATGGCCACCATCTGGCCGGGTTCGGCGACCAGCGACAGGTTCTCGATCAGCGGCTTCTCCGGCGTGTAGCCGAACGAGACGTCCGAGAACTCCACCCGGCCCGAGACCTCGGCCGGGTTGGGTGCGTCGGCCGGGTCCGGGTTTTCCTCGTCCTCGTCGAGGATGGCGAACACCCGCTCGGCGGACGCCACACCCGACTGCATGAGGTTGACCATGGCCCCGATCTGGGTGAGGGGCTGGGTGAACTGGCGCGAGTACTGGATGAAGGCCTGCACGTCGCCGAGGCTCATGGTGCCGGACGCCACCCGCATGCCACCGAGGACGGCGATGGCCACGAAGTTGAGGTTTCCGAGGAACATGATCGCGGGCATGATCAGGCCCGAGATGAACTGGGCCCGGTAGCTGGCCTGGTAGAGCGCCTCGTTCTGCTCCTCGAACCGTGCCTCCACCTCACGGCCGCGGCCGAACACGGTGACCAGTTCGTGGCCCGTGTACGCCTCTTCCACGTGCGAGTTGAGCTCGCCGGTCGACTTCCACTGCGACACGAAGTGCGTCTTGGACCGTTTCGCGATCTGCGCCGTCACCAGGATCGACAGCGGCACCGTCAGCACGGCGATCAGCGCGAGCAGCGGCGAGATGACGATCATCATCACGAGGATGCCGATCACCGTCATCGCCGACACGATCAGCTGGCTCATCGTCTGCTGCAGCGACTGCGAGACGTTGTCGATGTCGTTGGTGACCCGGCTGAGCAGGTCGCCGCGGGAGTGGGAGTCGAAGTACCGCAGCGGAAGTCGGTGGATTTTCCGTTCGACCTCGGCGCGCAGGTTCTTCACGACGCCCTGCACGACGATGTTCAGCAGGAAACCCGACAGCCACATGAACACCGACGACCCCAGGTACAGGGCCAGCACGATCGCCAGCACCCGGCCGAGTGCCGTGAAGTCGATACCGACCCCGGGGACGACGGCCATGCCGGACACCATGTCGGCGAACGTGTTCTGACCGTCGGCCCGCAGCGCGGCGACGGCCTGATCCTTCGACATTCCGGCGGGCAACTGCGCGCCGATGATGCCGTCGAAGATCAGGTTCGTGCCCTGGCCGAGCATGCGCGGCGCGATCGACGTGAGCACCACCGACACGGCGGCGACGAGGAAAACGACGCCGACGGCGATCCGGTGGGGACGCAGCCGACGCAGCAGCCGCTTGGTGGACGGCCACAGATCGTGTGGCTTGGACCCCGGGGCTCCCGGAGCGACCGGTCCCGGAATACGCGGGCCGACGGGCCTTTCGGCGGTGGTGGTGGTTGCGCGATCGCTCATAGTGCTTCCTGGACCGATCGTTGGGATTCGACGATCTCGACGTAACACGGACACGTCTCGAGCAGTTCGTCGTGGGTTCCGATTCCGACCACCGCGCCGTCCTCGAGGACCACGATCTGCTCGGCCTCCACGATCGTCGAGACCCGCTGGGCGACGACGATGACGCACGCGTCCGAGGTCTCGGGTTTGAGTGCGGCACGCAGCCGGGCGTCGGTGGTGAGGTCGAGGGCGGAGAACGAGTCGTCGAACAGGTAGATCGACGGACGACGCACCAGCGCCCGCGCGATGGCGAGCCGCTGCCGCTGACCGCCGGAGACGGTCGTGCCGCCCTGCGCGACCGGGGTGTCGAGGCCCTCGGGCATGGCGCGCACGAAATCGGCGGCCTGCGCGATCTCCAGCGCCCGCCACAGTTCCTCGTCGGTGGCGTCGGGTTTGCCGTACCGGAGATTGGTGGCGACGGTGCCCGAGAACAGGTACGGCCGCTGCGGGACCAGTCCGATGCCGGCCCGCAGGACGTCCAGGTCGATGCGGCGCACATCCGTGTCGGACACGGTGACCGCGCCCGACGTGGCGTCGATGAGGCGCGGGATCAGCGACAGCAGCGTCGTCTTACCGGAGCCGGTGCCGCCGATGATCGCGGTGGTCTTGCCGGGTTCGGCGCGGAAACTGATGTCGCGCAACACGGGCTCGTCGGCGCCGGGGAACTTGAACTGGGCGTCGCGCAGTTCCACCACCCCGGGGTTCTGCAGCACGGTGACCGGATCGACCGGCGGCACCACGGTGGAGTCCGTGCCGAGCACCTCGCCGATGCGTTCGGCGCACACGGTGGCGCGGGGCGCCATCATCGCGATGAACGAGGCCATCATCACCGACATCAGAATCTGCATGATGTAGCTGAGCATCGCGGTCAGCGAGCCGACCTGCATGGTGCCGCTGTTGATCTCGTGACCGCCGAACCAGATGACGGCGACGCTGGTGACGTTCGCGATCACCATCACGAGCGGGAACATCACCGCCGTCAGCCTGCCGACCCGCAGGGCGGTCTGGGTGAGCTGCTCGTTGGCGTCGCCGAACCGCTGCATCTCGGAGCGCTCGCGGACGAACGCCCGCACCACGCGGATGCCGGTGATCTGCTCACGCAGCACCCGGTTGACCCCGTCGATGCGGGTCTGCATCTCCCGGAACGCGGGCACCATC
This sequence comes from Rhodococcus sp. ACS1, assembly GCF_002300155.1. Taxonomy (NCBI): domain Bacteria; kingdom Bacillati; phylum Actinomycetota; class Actinomycetes; order Mycobacteriales; family Nocardiaceae; genus Rhodococcus; species Rhodococcus sp. ACS1. The sequence continues at coordinate 242,207 of NZ_NSDZ01000005.1, read as the reverse complement.
CGCGAGATCACGAAACCCATGGACAGCGCGAGCACCGGCACGGTGACCGCCAGGATCCAGGCCAGTCCGGCGTCCTGCCGGATCGACATCACGACGCCGCCGACGCACATGATCGGGGCCATCACGAGAATCGTGCAGCTCATCACGACGAGCATCTGCACCTGCTGCACGTCGTTCGTGTTGCGGGTGATCAGCGACGGCGCGCCGAAACGGCCGAACTCCCGGGACGAGAAACTCCCGACCTGATGCATGACGGCGCGGCGCACATCGCGCCCGAAACCCATTGCGGCACGGGCACCGAAGAACACCGAACCGATCGAGCAGATGATCTGCACGACGGTGACGAGCAGCATCATGACGCCCGTGGACAGGATGTAGGCCGTGTCGCCCTTGGTGACGCCGTTGTCGATGAGATCGGCGTTAAGACTGGGCAGGTAGAGCGCGGCCGCGGTCGCGACCAGCTGGAACAAGACGACCGCCGTGAGCTCCCGCTTGTACGGGCGGAGGTACGTGGTGAGCAGGGCATTCAACATGGGCAGCAGCGATCCTGGCGGGTCATCATTATGTCCGAAGGTTACCAACAGAAACGACCGCAGGCCCGCGGATTTTCGGGCCTGCGGCCTTGTGCGCCTTTCTGGTAGCGGGAACTACCAAAAAGGCGCACGGGCGCGGAGCGCCTACCGGACGGGCTGCAGCGATTCGTCCGCGTCGTGCAGCACCTTCTTCAGCTTCTCGCCTTCGATGTCGACGTTGGGCAGGATCTTGTCCAGCCACTTCGGCAGCCACCAGGCCTTGTCGCCGAGCAGTGCCATCACCGACGGGATGATCACCATGCGCACGATGAAGGCGTCGAAGAACACGGCGGCCGCGAGGGCGAAGCCGATCGACTTGATGAACGAGTTCGGCTCGGCGATGAAGGCCGCGAACACCGAGATCATGATGACCGCGGCGGCGCTGACCACCCGGGCACCGTGGTTGAAGCCGACGGTGACGGCCTGTTTCGAGGTCGCGCCGTGCACGTATTCCTCCCGCATCCGGGTCACCAGGAACACCTGGTAGTCCATCGCGAGTCCGAACACGACACCGATCAGGAAGATCGGCATGAAGCTGACGATCGGCTGCGGGTTGGAGATGATGCCGCCCCAGCCTTCCTGGAACACCGCGACGGTGGCACCGAATGTGGCCGCGACGCTGAGGAGGAAGCCAAGCGTGGCGGTCAGCGGCACCAGCAGCGAGCGGAACACGAGCAGCAGCAGGAGGAAGGCCAGGCCCACGACCACCGCGAGGTACGGGATCAGCGCGTCCTGCAGCGTGTCGGACACGTCGCCTTCGAGCGCGGTCTGTCCGGTGACGCCGTAGTTGACGCCGATCGAGTCGTGCAGATCTGCCTCCGCCCCGCGGATGTTGCTCACCAGGTCCATCGTGGCCGGATCGCTGGGGGCACTGCTCGGCGTGACCAGGATCTGCGCGGTGTCGCCGGCCTTGTTGACGCCGACGACCTGCGCGTTGGACACGTCGTCCTGCGCGGTGATGGTCTTCACGACCTCACCGAACGCCTCCGACGGTGTGCCGGTGGTGACGTCCTTGGCGTCGACGACGACGAGCAGCGGACCGTTCTTGCCGGGGCCGAAGCCCTCGCTGACGAGGTCGTAGGCCTGCCGGGAGCTGGTGGCGGGGTCGCCGGTGCCTTCGCCGGGCAGGGCCAGGCTCAGGCCGGTCGCGGGGATGGCGAGCGCCCCGAGCACCACGACGCCGGCGATCAGCGGAATCGCGGGCCTGCGGACGACGGCGCTGATGTACCGCAGGGCGAGGCTCGGCTTGCCCTCGTCGTCCTCGAGGTCGCGACTGCTGAGGAACGGGATCTTGCCTGCGAACGCCTTCTTCCCGAACAGCCCGAGGATCGCGGGCAGGAGTGTCAGGGCGATCGAGACGGCGATGAACACCGTGAACGCGGCCGCGGCACCCATGTCGGAGAGGAACGGGATCCCGACGACGCGCAGCGCGATCAGGGCGATGATCACCGTGAGACCGGCGAACACCACGGCGGAGCCGGCGGTGCCGACGGCCCGTCCGGCCGCCTCCGAGCGGTCGTCCGTGAGGGTGAGTTCGTGCCGGAACCGGGACACGATGAACAGCGAGTAGTCGATGGCGACGGCGAGGCCGATCATGATGGCCAGCGTGGGTGTCATCGAGCTGAGGTCGGTGAATCCGGTGGCGACGGTGATGCCGAGGCTGCCGATCATGATGCCGATGATCGCGGTGATCAACGGCAGACCCGCGGCCACTAGAGAACCGAACGTCAGCGCGAGCACGACCGCGGCCACGCCGATGCCGACGAGTTCGGTGGAGCCGCCGGGCGGCTCGGCTTCGTTGGCGGCGGACCCGCTGATCTCGACGGTCAGTCCGGCGTTGCGGCCGGCGTCGGCAGCGGCCGAGATCTGGTCGCGCAGGGCCTGGTCGACGTCGCCCATGCCGCCCTTGAACGGCACCTCGACGTAGCCGACGGTCTTGTCGGCGTTCAGCGGCGACAGCGCCTGCGCGTTCGCGACGGCGTCCGCTTCGCTGATTCCCTTGTCGGCCGCCGTCGATTTCGCCATCTCGACGAGCTGATCGTTCGCCGTGACGGGGTTGACCAGCGCCTTCGCGGCGTCGGCGCCCGAAGCACTGGCGGGATCGACCTTGGCGGCGTCCTGGACCTGTTCGATGCCGCGCACCTTGGCGAGCACGGCGTCCATCGCCTGCTGACTCTGCTCGCTCTCGAGGGTCTGCCCCTCGGGTGCGGCGAACACGTAGCGCGCGCTGACGGCGTTCATCGGATCGCTGCCCGCGGCCTCGGGGAAGCGTTCGGCCATCAGGTCCTGCGCCTGCTGCGCAGGGGTGCCCGGGATGGAGAACGAGTCCTTCGTGGGCCCGGACAGCGTGGCCGCCCCGACGCCCATGAGCACCAGGATCACCAACCAGACGCTGAGGACCGCGCCTTTTCGCCGATAGGCGAATCTGCCGATCCGATAGAGATAGGTGGCCACGGGAGGCTCCTTGTGAGTCGGTGGAAAGAAGGGTGGTTCGGGGCAGCCGGTTACGGCTGCGGGATTCCCTGACGGAGTTGACGCATGGCGTCGCGGACGAGTTCTTCGGGTCCGCTGGCGCCGGTCTTGCCGCTGCGCCACAGGTCGATCGACGCCTTGCACGCCGATCCGACCGCCATGTGCAGCAGGTTGGGGTAGAGGTCGGTGTCGATGTTCGTGCCGGTGCGTTCGGCGATCACTTCGCCGATGAGGCGCGTGACCCGGAGATGCACTTCGAGCTTCTTCGCGAGCAGCGCGGGGCTGGACTCGACGAGGTCCATCATCACGGCGGTCTCTTCGAGCGGCTTCCCGGGAGCGGTGACGATCTGGACCACCACGTGCTCGAGGGAATCCCAGATCGGCTCGTCCTCGGGGCGGGCGCGGAGCAGGTCCACCCAGTCGTGGACGGACTGCTCGAAGTGCGCGAGGACCGCCTCTTCCTTGCTGGAGAAGTAGTTGTGGAACGTCCGGGTAGAGACTCCCGCCTCGGACGCGATGGCGTCAGCGGTGACGCATTCGATGCCCAGCGCCCGGGCCAGGCGTGCGGCGGCGCCGCTGAGGGCTGCGCGGGTGGCGGCCTTCTTGCGGTCCCGCAGTCCGATTTCCGAAATCACTACACCGACGGTACAGAACTTGCGCAGCTCTGCAAATTTGCGTGAGTGTGCAATTTTTATGTCCTTGCCCACAGTTCCCGAGACACTGTGTCGGGGGTCACCGCGGCGTTACGGTGGACCCATGTCCGATCCGACGGCACCGCTGTCGTTCCGGGCGGACGAGATCGACCGCGCCGCCCTGGACCAACTCGCGTCCGTTCTCGACGTCCAGGCCGCGCGCCCGGGAATCCGGCGACTGCGCGAGTGGTCGTTCGCCGCCCTGCACGTGCAGCCGGGCGAGAGCGCGCTCGACATCGGCTCGGGCACCGGATCGGAGACCCGAGCACTCGCGGCCGCGGTCACCGCGGCGGGCCGGGCGATCGGGCTCGATCCCAATCCCGGCATGGCCCTCCTCGCCCGGGAGCGGACCGAGGAGGAGGGCTCGACCGCGCAATTCGTGATCGGCGACGCATACTCGCTGCCGTTCCCCGACAACCGCCTCGACGTCGTGCGCAGCGAGCGGGTCTTCCAGCACCTGAGCGAACCGGACCGCGCGGTGGCGGAAGTGGTCCGCGTTCTGCGGCCCGGTGGGCGCGGCGCGATCGTCGACAGCGACTGGGGCACGGCGATCATGCACCCCGGCGATCCCCTGGTCCTGCAGAAGATCATGGACGTGATGCTGGCGCACACCGCCAACCCGCACTCCGGGCGACTGCTCCCGGGTCAGCTCACCGCCGCCGGACTCGTCGTCGAGGACGTCGGCTCGGAGGCGTTGATCCAGGATCCGGCGGACGTGACCGGCCCCCTCGTCCAGATGATGACCGCCGCCGCGATCGCCGAGGGAGCGATCACCGACGCGCAGCGCGACGACCTGCTGGACCAGCTGACCGCCGCCGCCCGCAGCGGCGACTTCCACATGTCGGTGACGATGTTCGCGTATCTCGTTCGCAAGCCCTGACGAAATCCTTCCGACATTCGGAAACCGAGTGTGGTGGATCACCTCCGGTGCCGCACAGTGGTGGGGACGACGCTGCCGCCTCTTCGAGTCCGGCGTCACGAATCACACAGCAGCCCAGCATATTCCGGAGGCACTCATGTCCACGATCGCCCGCAACCAGTGGTACGTCGCAGCCTACGGCCGCGAGGTCGGACGCGAACTGTTCTCGCGCACCATCTGCGAGGAGCCGATCCTGTTCTGGCGCACCGAGGCCGGGGAGGCCGTCGCGATGAGCGACCGCTGCGTGCACCGCCGCTACCCGCTGTCCGAGGCGCCGAGCCGGCTCGACGGCGACAGTGTGGTCTGCGGCTACCACGGTTTCACCTACGGCAGCGACGGCGGCTGCGTGTTCGTCCCCGGCCAGGCCCGCGTTCCCCGCACGGCCCGGCTGCGCTCGTACCAGGTGGTCGAGCAGGACTCGTTCGTGTGGGTGTGGATCGCCGACCCGGACAACCCCGAGCAGGGCGATCCCACCCGCATCCCCCGCGCACCGTGGATGGACTCCCCCGACTACACCGTCGTGTCCGGCATGGAGCCGATCGACTGCAACTACGGCCTGCTCGTCGACAACCTGATGGATCTCTCGCACGAGACGTACCTGCACGGCGGCTACATCGGCACCCCCGAGGTGGCGGAAACCCCGATCACCACGGAGATCGACGAGGACCGGAACGTCATCTACGTATCGCGGCACATGGACGACGCGGAGTGCCCGCCGTTCTACTCCGAGTCCACGGGCATCGAGGGTCGCATCACCCGCTGGCAGGACATCGAGTACACGCCGCCGTGCCTGTACCTGCTGCACAGCCGCATCGCCCCGGTCGGCGCACCGCTGCCCGGCGACGACGGCTCCGACCCGCACGCGTTCCACAGCGAGATCGTCTACGCGATCACCCCGTCGACGGAGAACTCCACCCTCGACTTCTGGGCCGTGGCCCGCGACTTCGCGATCGGCGACGACGCCGTCACGACGTTCCTGGCCGAGAACAACCGCACCGTCGTCATGCAGGACGTCGTGGCGCTGAACATCCTGCAGCAGGCGCTCGGCACCGAGAAAGACGGCTACCAGGAGTTGTCGATCAACATCGACGCCGGCGGACTCGGCGCTCGCCGCCTCCTGAAGAAGCTGGCCGGCGCGTCGCAGGCCGTCACCGCCGCGGCGGGCTGAGCCGTGGAACCGACGAGGATGCTCCGCGGCACCCACGTGATGCGGATCGTGTGGCTGCCGGGTTCGGACCTGCTCGAGGGCGTTTGCCACTGCGGCGCCCGCCACGTGGCCGAGGAACCCGCCACCCTGTGGGAGTGGTTGCTCGCCTGCCCCGACGGCCACCACCCCGCCGCCTCGCCGGTGCCCGCCGCGCCGCTGCCCGCCGCGCCGGAATCCGCTCCCGTTCCCGCCTGACCTCCCGGAAGAGACCGCCATGCCTACCCCGCCCGAACCCGTGCTCGAACTGGAGCTGACCACCCGGACCCTCGGCGCCGACGGCGTCGTCGTGCTGGAGTTCCGCGACCCATCCGGAGCCGACCTGCCCGCGTGGACGCCGGGTGCGCACGTCGACCTGGTCCTGACACCCGAGCTCACCCGCCAGTACTCGCTGTGCGGCGACCCAGCCGACACCGGCACCTGGCGCGTCGCCGTGCTGCGGGAGGCGATGGGCCGCGGCGGTTCGCAGTTCGTGCACGACAAGCTGAGCGAAGGCGACCGCCTCACGATCCGGGGTCCTCGCAACCACTTCGAGCTCGAGCCGTCACCGCGGTACGTGTTCGTCGCCGGCGGCATCGGGATCACCCCGATCCTCACGATGACACACGCCGCAGAGACCGCCGGCGCCGACTGGACCCTCGTCTACGGCGGACGCAGCCGCAGTTCGATGGCGTTCGCCGACGTGCTCGCCGAGCGGTTCGGTGAGCGGGTGGTGATCCACCCCCAGGACGAGCACGGGCTCATCGACCTCCCGGGGCTGCTCGGCGACGTCCGGGACAACACCCTCGTCTACTGCTGCGGGCCCGCGCCGCTACTCGACGCCGTCACCGCTCACTGCGACAGCTGGCCGTCCGGCACGCTGCACCTCGAGCGGTTCGCGGCCAAGGACCTCGAGGAACCGGTCCGGGCCGAGGGGTTCGAGGTGGAACTGACACTGAGCGGCAAGACCGTCACGGTGGCACCCGAGCAGTCGATCCTGCAGGCCGTCACCGCCGCAGGCGTCCAGGTGCTGTCGTCCTGCGAGGAGGGGACGTGCGGAACCTGCGAGACGACCGTGCTCGGCGGTACTGTCGATCACCGGGATTCCCTGCTCACAGCGGACGAGCAGGCCGAGGGCGACACCATGATGATCTGCGTCTCGCGTGCGAGCTGTCCACGCCTGACGCTGGAACTGTGAGACGGAGACCGAGCAATGGCGATCACCGGTTCGGTGACCATTCGCTCGTTGCGGCTCCTCGAACTGTTCACCCCCGCGTCGCCGCGGCTGACCCTCAGCGACCTGTCGCGCAAATCCGGGTACCCGCTGAGCACCGTGCACCGGCTGACCAGCGACCTCATCGAATGGGGTGCCCTGGAACGTGACAGCAGCGGTCGCTTCACGATCGGGCTGAAGCTGTGGGAGATCGCGTCGCTCGCACCCCGCGGCACGATGCTCCGCGAACTGGCGATGCCGGTGATGGAGGACCTGTCGCAGATCACGCGGGAGAACGTCCAGCTCGGCATCGCGGAGGGCACCGAGGTCGTGTTCGTCGAACGCATCGCCGGGCAGAAGGCCGTACCCGTCCAGACCCGCGTCGGCGGCAGGTTCCCTCTGACGGCGTCCGGCATCGGGCTGGCCCTGCTCGCGTACATGCCGACCGACGTGCAGGAGCAGGTGCTGGCCGGGCCGATCGAGAAGTTCACCGAACGGACCGTCACCGACCCCGTCGTGCTGCGGCGCACGCTCGCCGAGATCCGCCGGTCCGAGGTCGCGATCAGTGATCGTCAGGTGACCATGGACGCCGTCTCCGTCGCGGCCCCGATCTTCGAACGTCCCGGAACGGCGGTCGCGGCCGTGTCGCTGGTGGTGTCGGCGGAGGGGGCGTCGCTCAACGCGCTGGTCCCGCTCGTGCGCGCGGCAGGCCGGACGATCAGCCGCGCGCTGCGCCCTCGTCAGCCGACGTAGCCGGCCGGGTGCGACGCTCCCAGGCGCCGGGGTCGGACGTCAACGTGGTGAGGAATCCCGGCAGTTGCCCGTTCGCCACGTCCGCGAGGCTCACGTTCTCGAGCACGGCGCGCAGGTTCACCCGCACCGCGATCCACACGTCCTGCAGTTTCGCGGCCGGTCCACCGTAGTCGACGTCTTCGGGGCGTTCACCGCGCACCGACGCCAGCGGACCCTCGACGGTCCGGATCACGTCGGCGATCGTGATGTCCTCGGCGGGCCGCGCCAGCCAGTAGCCGCCGTCGGGTCCGCGCCTGCTGTTGACCAGTCCGCCGCGGCGGAGGTCGGCGAGCACGGCCTCGAGGAACTTGTGCGGAATCGCCTGCGACTGTGCCAGGAACTCGGCCTTGGACGGGGACGGCCCGGCCGCGGCGAGTTCGATCAGCGTCCGCACGGCGTAGTCCACCTTTGCGGTGATGTGCACACCGAATTCCTACCATCCAAGTATGAAAACCGGCAACTCACGCTTAGTGATGCGTGTCACTCCGAGGTACATTGAACTGGACGATCGTCTTGTATGGAGGAAAGCAGCATGTGGGAGACCGTGACGTCGGCATGGAATTCGGCGCTGCTGACACCCCTGCACGAGCCGGTGACGCTGGCCATCCCCGCGTTCGTGCTGTTCCTCGCCCTCGAATGGTTCGCGGCCCGGCACCTCGAGGACGCGGCCATCGACCCCGACGGACGGTCCCGCCCGGTTCGCGGGGGTTACGAGCGCCGCGACGCCCGGGCGAGCATCTCGATGGGTGCCGTGTCCATCCTGACGACGACGTTCTGGAAGGTGCTGGCCCTGATCGGGTACTCCGCGATCTGGGTGTACCTCGCGCCGTGGCACCTGCCCGCGGACGCCTGGTACACGTGGGTGATCCTCATCCTCGGCGTCGACGTGCTGTTCTACACGTATCACCGGATGTCACACCGCATCCGCCTGATCTGGGCCACCCACCAGGCGCACCATTCGAGCGAGTACTTCAACTTCTCCACCGCACTCCGCCAGAAGTGGAACAACAGCGCCGAGATCCTGATGTGGATTCCGTTGCCGCTGATCGGCATTCCGCCGTGGATGGTGTTCATCGGATTCTCCGTGAACCTCGTCTACCAATTCTGGGTCCACACCGAGCGCATCGACAAGTTGCCCCGGCCCGTCGAGTTCGTGTTCAACACCCCGTCACACCATCGCGTCCACCACGGCTGCGACCCCGAATACCTCGACCGGAACTACGCCGGCATCCTCATCGTGTGGGACCGGATGTTCGGCACGTTCCAACCCGAAACGCACCGCCCCACCTACGGACTCACCAAACCGGTGGGCACCTACAACATCTGGAAGCTGCAGACCCACGAATACGCCGCCATCGGCCGGGACTGGCGCCGGGCGTCGTCGTGGCGCGACAAGCTCGGCTACGTTTTCGGCCCGCCCGGCTGGACGCCGTCAGGAACGGGCGAAGCTGACCAGGAAGTCGACCGTGCCGTTGCCGTCCACGGTCACGAAACCCAGTGACGGCGGCGTCACACCGAAGTCCGTCCAGGTGACCGGGATGCTGCCCGACGCGATGAGGTCGTCGCCGGAACGCAGCACGTCGACGTCGACGGTCACCGGACGCGACTGCCCCTTCAGCGTCAGCGTGCCCTGCGCGGACACCGTACCCACGGAACCGTCCGCGGGCAGCCCCGACAGATCGACCGGGGAGTCGAGCGTGAACGTGGCCGTCGGGAACGTCGCGGTGTCCATCACGTTGCCGCGGAACTGGCCGTCGCGCCGGGACTGATCGGTCGCGATCGTCGCCACCTGCACGGTCACGTCGCCGGCGGTGAGTTTCTCGCCCTCGACGGTCGCGTTGCCGGTCACGTCGCCGGTCGACCCGACCACGGTGACACTGGCGCCGTTGAGGATCTCGTGGACGGTGTACCCGGCCGCCGTCTCGTTGGAGCCCTGCCCGGGTGTGACGGTCCACTGCCCGTCGACCGATCCGGTGGCCGCCTCCGCGCCCTCGGTCGACACCGACGCCGCCGGTGCGTCGTCCTCTGCGATGAATTGGCCGTAGAACCACGGTCCCACCAGGAGCGCGAGTACGACAACGACCACTGCGCCGACCAACCACCACAGCTTTTTCATGAGCTCAGGCTAGTTGCAGCTTCAAGGGATGTCACCCGGAACGACCTGCGAAAGTGCTGTGAACGAGCGTCACGGGACCGACACACAAAAAAAGCTCCCCACCTGCATGCGCAGGTGGGGAGCTTTGGCGGTGGCGGAGGGATTTGAACCCTCGGACGGGGGTTACCCGTCACACGCTTTCGAGGCGTGCTCCTTAGGCCGCTCGGACACGCCACCGCCGGTGACTTTACCGGATGTGGCGCCCGAGCCTGAAATCGCCAGGTGAAGCCGCTTTACGTGAGCTTGTCCTTGAGGTTCTTCGCGGCGTCCTTGACCTTCTCGCCGGCATCCTTCACCGCCGAGGAAGCCTGGTCGGCCTTGCCCTCGTCGCGAAGGTCCGGGTCGCCGGTCGCTTTGCCCGTGGCTTCCTTCGCCTGGCCCTTGAGGTCTTCCGCCTTGTTCGAAGCTTTGTCTGCGATTCCCACGAGATACCTCCGTGAATCCGATTTCGAACCCGGTGACGGGTCCGGCGGCGCCTCGTCAGCGCCTGTCTCCAGAGAAGCACGGGTCATGTGGACCCGGCCACAATGTGTCGAGTACCCCACGAAAGCGTTTAAAACCGGTCAGCGCCGCTCACGGAAGAAGTCTTCGAGGATGCCGGCGCACTCGTCCTCGAGAACACCACCCCTGACCTGCGGGCGGTGCGTGAGGCGCCGATCGCGGACGACATCCCACAGCGAGCCGACGGCACCGGTCTTCGGCTCCCACGCTCCGAACACGACCCGGGAGATCCGGGCCAGCACGAGCGCGCCCGCGCACATCGTGCACGGCTCCAGCGTCACCGCGAGCGTCGCCCCCTCGAGGCGCCACCGGTCTCCGTACACCCGCGCCGCGGCCCGCAACGCGATGATCTCCGCGTGGGCCGTCGGATCCGACATCGCCTCCCGCGAGTTCACGGCCCGCGACACCTCGACGCCGTCCGCGTCGAACACCACCGCACCCACGGGCACGTCGGCGTCGGTGGCGGCGCGGGCCGCCTCGATCGCCGCGCGGATCATCCGCTCGTCGTCCTGAAGAGTCACGGCGTGCAGGACTACCGGGGAAGCTTGTCGAGGACCCCGGTCAGCTCCGTGGTGAATCCGAGCCGCTGCGCGATCATCCCGAGCTGCTCGTCGGGGTACAGATCCGTCTCGGACGTGATGACCGCCAGAACGGGTTCGGGCAGCCCGAGGTCGGCGAGCAGCGACAGGTCGCCCTCCTCCCACGGCTCGATGTCGTCGAGGTCGTCCGGATCGATGTCCGGAACTTCGACGTTGAGCGCCTCGAGGACGTCGGCGGCGATGTCGTAGTCGATGGCGGCGGTGGCGTCGGACAGCAGCAGACGCGTTCCCGACGGCGCCGGACGGAGCACGATGAAAAACTCGTCGTCCACGTCCAGCAGACCGAAGAACGCGCCCGCGCTACGGAGGGCCCGAAGCTCCTCCTCCGCGACGCTCAGACTGGTCAGAGCAGCCGACGTGAGGGCCTTCACCTTCCACCGGCCGTCCTCGTGTACTACTGCGACACCGAAGCCCTCCAGATCCTCTGCCCGATCCGTGGAGGCGCTGTTGTTTTCCGCGCGCTGTGCAGCCATGAGCGCAACGGTAGCCCGCTGGGTGCCGGTAAATGAAGTCCGCCGTCGAATGTGCCAACCTGTTCGGGTGTCTGAAACTCCTTCCACACCTCCGGTGTGCGTGCTCGGCCTGGGATTGATCGGCGGTTCGCTGCTGCGTGCGGCAGTGCGCGCGGGCCGCGAAGCGTGGGGTCACAACCGGTCCGCACCGTCCGTCGACGCCGCCCGCGCGGACGGATTCGACGCCGACACCGATCTGGTCGCGGTGCTGCAGCGTGCGTCCGCCGAATCCGCGCTGATCGTGATCGCGGTCCCAGTGCCCGCCGTCGCCGCCACCCTCACCGCGATCGCCCTGTACGCATCGAACTGCCCGATCACCGACGTCGTCAGCGTCAAGGCCGAGGTCGCGGCGGCCGCGGCCCGCCAGGGACTCGCCGGCCGGTATGTGGGCGGGCATCCGATGGCGGGAACGTCGGCGTCCGGGTGGAGCGTCGGCAGCCCCGACCTGTTCCGGGAGGCCGTGTGGGTGGTCGGCACGGACGACGGCGTCGACCCGGGCATCTGGACGCAGGTCGCGCAGCTCGCATTGGACTGCGGTTCCGTCGTCGTGCCCGCCGAGTCTGCCGAGCACGACCGGGCGGTCGCGCGCATCTCGCACCTGCCGCACCTGCTGGCCGAGACCCTCGCGATCACCGGAGCCCGCGGCGGACCGCTGGCGCTGGGCCTGGCGGCCGGCTCGTTCCGCGACGGCACCCGGGTGGCGGGCAGCGCGCCCGGGCTCGTCCGGGCCATGTGCGAGGGCAACCGGGACGCCCTGCTGATCGCACTGGACGAGGCGTTGGTGCTACTGCAGGACGCGCGGACCGAACTGGCGGAACAGTCGTCGACGGCGGGACTCGTCGAAGACGGTCACGGCGCGCGCCAGACGTACGACAACCAGGAGACCTGGGAGATCACCGGCATCGTTCCCGGCCACGAAGGCTGGATCGAGGAGATGCGTGACGCCGGCCGGCGCGGGGGGCGGCTCCGCCGCCTGTGAGCCTTTCTGGTTGTCGGAGCTACCAAAAAGGCGCACGGGCGCGAAGCGCCTAAATCCGTTCCGCCAGCCCCGGGTAGTCGATGATGAACCCGTCGCGGTCGACCGTCACCGAGGAACTCGACACCGGCGACAGCACGTGGATGCCGTCCGGACCGCTGCTGTAGGTGAGGATCGCACCCTCGACCCGCAGGTCCAGGAGGTTCACGTAGACGACGGGGACTTCGACGTCCTCGGACCCGAGGTGCAGTCCGTACCGCCGGATGGGCAGGGCGTTGAAGAAGGGGCTGAGCACCATGTCGACGTCGAGGGCTCCCTCGAACGTGGACCGCTGGTGGTTGGCGCCGTGCTCCACCATCCACGTGCCCTCTTCGTCCCGGCTGATCGACATCTGCCGCTCACCGGCCGCGACGGACGTCCGCAGCGACAGCCGGCGGGTGACGCCGCTCTCGTCGGTGACGAGGTCGTAGGACGCGCTGAACGCGGGATGCTCGGGGCACTCGCCGCCGATGATCCGGCCTGCAGCCTTGATGCGGTCGCCATTGAGCTGGACGCGCACCGATTCCATTCGGGGTGCGTTGTCCGCCCGCCACGTCAGTACTGCGGGCCAGGTCGAGGCACCGGAGGCTTGGATGCTCACCTGTCTACGGTAAGCGACGACGGCTCCCGGGGTGGCAACGGGCCGAGTTTCGTTGCAGCAGAGTTGTCGAGAGTCAGTGCCCGGGCTCGTTCCGTGACCGCGATGCGCGACGAGAAGACGACGAGGGCGCCGAGTCCGACCGCGACGTTCAGCAGTGCCCCGAATTCCTGTGCGACGAAATCGAACACCTCGGTGAGGAGCACCGTGACCAGTGCTGCCGCCCGCAGGAACTGCAGCGGCCACAGTTTGCCGTTCCGCAGTCGCACGACGGCCGACCAGCACAGGACGAACGCGATCGCGGATCCGGTGAGCTGGCCGATCGTCGTGATGTCGGTTCCCTCGTCGCCGCGGAGGTCGTCGTCGAGGGTGATCACGGCGCTGAGCAGTCCCAGGGTGGAGAACAGGGTGAGGAGCACGGCCGCGGTCCAGAGCATGCCGGGGCCCTTCGCGAAGGCGGGGGTCGCGCGGCGGGCCAGCTCCCTGGCCGTCGGCACGGTCCGTCCGTTCCGGTCCGGGCAGTGGTCGAGCAGATCCCGCACCGACGTCAGTGTCGCCTCGTCCGCCCCGGCGGCGGCCGCCCGGCGCAACTGTGCCAGCGCCTGTAGCCGGCGCGCCCGGTCCAGACCGCGGTCCAGGCCGCCGAGCGCGATGGCGGCGGCGTTGGCGACGTCCTCCGTCGGGGTCGGCGGGCGCACGTCGTGCAGCGACCGGTTGACCAGCAGTAACACGACGATCACCACGTACATGATCGCGACGGACGGCCGGTAGAAGTAGTCGTTGGTCTTGGTGACGAACTTGCCGATCTCGTCGAGGAACAGCCCGAATCCGATGCCGCCGATCACGACACCCAGGACGCGCGGTTTCATCCCGAGGAACGAGAACACGGTCACGAGCGCCACGACCATGCCGAGCCCGCCCCACAGGACGTGCGCGATGTGTAGCGACGATCCTCCGACCTGTGGATAACCGGTGAGGTGGAGGTAGGCGCGGGTGAGCAGGATCGTGCAGATCCCGATGATGACGAACGCTTCGACGAGGCCGCTGCCCTGGGCGTCACGCACGAGGTGCGACCGGTTCCGGAAACCCGAGATCATGCCGCCTCCCTGTGTTCCCACCTACAGGAAGTCTAGGACTCTCAGTGGTGGAAAGTCTGCGTGTTGCTCGCCGAGGACAGCCGGTCCAGACGCTCGAGTACGCGGTCGACGACGTGCGGGTCCTGCCCCTTTTCGTTGCGGGCCCGCAGCACTTCGGCCTGCGCCGCGGTCAGCGCCCCGCGCTGCAGCGCCCGCAGTTCGTCGCGGCGGGTCTTGAGTTGTTCGATGCGCTGCGAGTATTCGGGCGAGTGGGTGCCGGGTGCGGAGTCCTCCTCGAGGCGGTCGTAGAGGGCCTTGAGCCGGGCCACCGATTCGGGAGGCAGCGTGGTGGGCGCGGAGGTCACGACCTCGAGAGCCGCGTGCCGGGCCCGCTCGACCAGCGCCCTCTCCTCGGCGTCCTCCGCGTCCGCGACCCCGGCGACGCCGAGCGCCTTCACCAGCCACGGCAGCGTGAATCCCGGAATGACCATGCTCATCACCAACACGACGGCCGCGATGACGACGGCTTCGGACCGCCACGGGAAGTCGTCGACCGGCAGACTCAGCGCCAACGCCAGGGTGACGAGCCCCCGCATCCCGCACCACGTCATGACCACGGCTTCGGCGGGCGTGCGGGGCGCGGACGACGCGTTGTCCTCGTAGCCGCGGATGTACAGCCAGGTGACCCCCATCCACAGCGCGCGGACCACCACCAGCACCACCCCGATGACGACGCCGTGCCACACCATCGTCCACAGGTCGCTGCCGGCGTCGTCGACGATCTGGCGGAATTCGAGACCCATCAGACCGAACGCGATGCCGGTGACCAGCAGTTCGGCGACGTGCCAGAAGGAGGCACTGGCCAGGCGGTCCTCGGCGTCCACCTCGGAGTCGGCGGCGCTCATCTGCACCGCGGCGACCACCACGGCGATGACGCCGGACGCGTGGATCTCCTCGGCCAGCAGGTACACGACGAACGGGATGACCAGGGTCAGTCCGCTGCGACCGGGGACGTCCACGATCCGCACCACCAGCCACGAACCCACCCAGCCGGACGCCAGACCGATCAGCACCGCGGCCACCGCGGTGTACAGGAAGTGCAGCACCTCGAACCCGAAGTGCAGGTCTTCGCCGGCGATCGTCGCGGCGAGCGCCGCCTGGAACGCGACCAGCGCGGCGGCGTCGTTGAACAGGCCCTCCGTCTGTAGGACTCCGACGAGCCGACGCGGAATCCCGACGGGTTCGGCGACGGCCTCGACCGCCACCGGGTCGGGTGGGGCCGTCATCGCGCCGATCGCGATGGCGGCCGCCAGTGTGATGCCGGGCACCAGCGCCCAGGCCGTCCACGCGACCGCGGCCGTCGTGACGATGACGAGGCCGACGGAGTGGACGACGATGGTCTTCCAGCGGTCGACGAACATCGCCCACGACGTCCGGCGGGCCAGCGCCCACAGCAGCGGCGGCAGGAACAGCGGCAGGATCAGTTCGGGTTCGAGTTCGACGTGCGGAATGCCGGGGACGAACGCGGCGCCTGCGGTGACGATCGTGAGCAGCACCGGCCAGGGTGCGTGGAATCGGTCACCGAGTCCGACGATCAGGACTGTGACGAGCATGAGCCCGATCACCACGATCAGCTGATCCACGCTGGGACGCCTCCTCGGCTCGTTATCATGTGTGGCTGCGCCACCCGTGAGTACTTGTTAACCGCCCGAGGTTAATAAGTACTCACGGGTCGTTGGTCAAAGCGGCCACAGATCTCGAGTAACGTTCTCGGGTGACTGGTTCGTGAGGAAGGGTGCCGTGACGTCAACCGGGAGCATGGTGGGCTTGTTCGCCGGTATCGGCGGGCTCGAGTTGGGTCTGAGAGAGCACGGCTGGAACACCGAACTGCTCTGTGAGATCGACCCGGGCGCCCAGGCGGTTCTGCGTACCCGATTCGCGGACGTCCCAGTGCATTCCGACGTCACCAAGCTGCGTTCCCTCCCCCAGGACATCGAACTCGTCGCCGCCGGATTCCCCTGCCAGGACCTCTCCCAGGCCGGCCGGACTGCAGGCATCACCGGTGCACGCTCCGGTCTCGTCGACGAAGTGTTCCGGTTGGTGAAGCGGAAGAAGGGCCCGCGCTGGCTCCTCATCGAGAACGTGCCGTTCATGCTGCAGCTGGGTCGCGGGGCCGCTATGAGGCACATCACGGACGCCCTCGAGGACCTCGGCTACACGTGGGCGTACCGGGTGGTCGACGCGCGCGCTTTCGGACTCCCCCAGCGCCGGCAGCGGGTCCTGATGCTCGCCTCCCGCACCGAGGATCCCCGCGCGGTCCTGTTCGGTGAGGACGCCGGGGAACGCCCCGTCGACGACCCCACCGACTTCCCGTGCGGTTTCTACTGGACCGAGGGCACCCGCGGCCTCGGGTGGGCGGTCAACGCGGTGCCCACCCTCAAGGGCGGTTCGTCCGTCGGGATCGCGAGCCCGCCCGCAGTGCGACTGCCGTCGGGCGAGATCGTCACCCCGGGTCTCGTGGACGCCGAACGCCTGCAGGGCTTCGACCCCGACTGGACGGCGCCCGCCGCGCTGGTCCCCGGTCTGCGGAACAGTCATCGGTGGAAGCTTGTCGGCAACGCGGTGAGTGTGCGGATGGCGTCGTGGGTCGGGCGGCGGCTGCTCGAGCCGGCCGAATACGAGCGGGGCATCGAGACGCCGATGAAGCCCGGCGACGCGTGGCCGGTCGCGGCGTGGGGCAGCAACCGTCAGGCCTTCCGCGTGCACACGTCGACGTGGCCGGTGCAGGAGCCGTACGAGGATCTCAGTGGCTTCCTCGAGGACACCCGGCTGCTGTCGGCGCGCGCGACCGCCGGGTTCCTGAAACGGGCCCGGATGGGCAATCTGCGTTTCGTGCCCGGTTTCATCGACGACGTCGAGAGCCACCTCGACCGCATGGGCGGCTTCCCCGAGGCCGCCGCGTAGCCGGACGGACCTGCGATGCCGGCCACCGACCCCGCGACCAGCGCCCGGATGCGGGCGCAGCGGCGGCGCGACACGGCACCCGAACTCGCGTTGCGCCGCGAACTACACCGCCGCGGGGCCCGGTACTACGTGGACCGGGCGCCGATGAAGGGTGTCCGGCGGCGCGCCGACCTGGTGTTTCCGCGACGCAAGGTGGCCGTGTATGTGGACGGGTGTTTCTGGCACAGCTGCCCGCAGCACGCCACGTTCCCGAAGAACAACGCGCAGTGGTGGGCCGAGAAACTCGCTGGAAACGTCACCCGCGACCGGGACACCGACGCGGCGCTCACCGACGCCGGGTGGACGGTGGTGCGGATCTGGGAGCACGAGAATCCGGTGGTCGCCGCGGATCGGGTTCAGGCCGCGCTGCGTCGCTGACGGTGAAGGTGTTGCACTTCCCACCCCTTGGGGGTCTGGTCGCCGACGCCGGATCGGTGCAGGATGGTGTCATCAGCAACCGTTCGAACCACATTCGGAGGCGCATGATGATCCGCCGTATCGTCGCGGCGGCCTCCATTGCGATTGCAGCAGCGGCCGTCCCACTCGTCGGTCCGGGGGCCTATGCGATGGCTGCCCCCGGCGACACGTACATCAGCAATCCCCCGGCCAACCCTGCGGATCAGGGCTTCTGCGAGGACCAGGCCGCCCTCGCCAACAATCTCGCCGCCAAGGGCGACTTCGCGCGTGCCGACGGCGTCGTGTCGGCCGCGAACATGAGCGGTTGCCGGATCTACACGTTCTCCAGCCCGTAATCGCTTGCCGTTCCGGCAACGGAATTCCCGGTTGGACGGCTCCGCGCGGCACAGTGGGGGCATGACCCACGAGCACACACCGGACACGACCGATTTCCTCAGCCAGGAGTTCTGGGACGAGCGCTACCGTTCGACCACCGCGGTGTGGAGCGGCAACCCCAACCCGCGCCTCGTCGAGCAGATCGCGGACGTCACCCCCGGCGGCGCCCTCGACGTCGGCAGCGGCGAGGGTGCCGACGCGATCTGGCTGGCTACCCGCGGGTGGAACGTCACCGGAGTGGACGTGTCCACGGTGGCATTGGAACGCGCCGCCGCACGAGCCGCCGAGGCCGGTTCCGAAATCGCGGACCGGACGACGTGGGAGCAGGCCGACATTGTGTCATGGGAGCCGCCTGCTCGCCGATTCGACCTGGTGTCGGCGCATTTCATGCATCTGCCCGGACCCGCCCGCGAGTCCCTGCACCGGCGTCTGGCGGGAGCGGTCCGCCCCGGCGGGCGCCTGCTCGTCGTCGGACACCATCCGTCCGATCTGGAGACGTCCGTCGGGCGGCCCAATGTTCCCGACATGTTGTTCACCCCGGAGCAGGTCGCGGCTGTGCTGGACCCCGCGGAATGGGAGATTCTCGTGTCGGCGGTCCCGTCCCGTGAGGCGCTCGACCCCGACGGTCGGCCCGTCACGATTCACGACACCGTTCTGCACGCGGTTCGCCGAGCCTGACGACGGTCTACCCTGTGGGCACGATCTCTTCCGATGCCGAGACGAGGACGCCGTGGCCGACCTGTTCGTGAAAACCCTTCAGCTGCACCAGTTCGTCTACGAACACAGCGGCGGCTGGGTGGGGCATCGGTTGTTGTTCGGGATGCCGACCCTACTGCTGCGCAGCGTCGGCCGGAAGTCCGGGCAGCCGCGCACCTCGGCGTTGACCTACGGCCGCGACGGCGCGAGTTATCTGGTCGTCGCGTCGAAGGGCGGTGCGCCGACGTCGCCGGCCTGGATGCACAACGTGCTGGCCGCCCCGACCTGCGAGATCCAGGTGGGCCGCGACCACATCACCGTGGCGGCGCGGAAAGTGCTTCCGGGCGAACCGGATTACGACCGGATGTGGGCGACGATGAACGAGATCAACCACGGCCGGTACCGCGACTATCAGAAGAAGACGGACCGCCCGATTCCGGTCATCGCGCTCACCCCGAACCGCTGAACTCGGCGGCGTGCGCCGACGCCCACTGCGCGAACGTGGTCGCCGGGCGCCCGGTGAGTTGCTCGACGAGGCGGTTCGCCTGCTGCGGGGCGTCGACCAGGCTCGCCATCCCGTCCAGGTACCAGCGGGCGTACTCCCCCATCGCCGGTGTCAGGACGTCCACCGCCTCGTCCAGCGGCACCTGCCTGTACTCGAGGTTCCGGCCGAGGGCCGCGCCCAGTTCCCGGACGAGGTCCGCGCGGGTGATCGTCGCGGGACCGGTCAGTGCGTACGACTTGCCGACGTGCCCGTCGTCGAGGAGGGCGACGGCCGCGACCTCCGCGATGTCGTCCATGGCTATCGGCGCGTTCGCCGCGGCCGGGTACGGCTCACGGACGGTGTCGCCGGCGGCGATCTGCGGTGCCAGGATTCCCGCGTTCTCCATGAACTCGCCGGGCCACAGGTGGGTCCATTCGATGCCGGACGCCTCGACGGCGCGTGCGACGTCGCCCCAGTGGCCGTCGTGGGGGCCGGAGAGGTCGACGACGTGCCGGACTCCGGCCTGCTTCGCCAGGCGCAGCGCGTCCGGGGCGGTGTCGGGAGTCGGTGCGAGGTAGAGGGAATCGACGCCGTCGAACGCCACGGGCAGGCTGTCGAGTCTGCGCAGGTATCCCTCGACGACGGTGACCGAGTCCGGAAGTTGCGCCTTGTCAGGATGATTCGTGAGGGCACGGACGTCCGTCGCACCCCGCGCGAGCAGGTGGTCGACGAGCATTCGGCCGATGTTCCCGGTTGCCCCCGTCACGAGAATCGTCATTTCTGCACGCTACTACCGCGCCCGGGCACGTGAGTGGCAAAGTGTGCCCGGGCACGCTTTGCCACTCACGTCGGGGGTCAGCTGGTCGGCGGGGCGGGCGTCGTGGACGACGCCGGGGTCTCCGACGGCGTCGGCGTGGCCGGGGACGACGCGTCCGGATTCTGCACCCCGGGCCTGAGCCGGTAGACGTGTTCGGGCGAGATGATCTCGGTCACGGCTCCCGCCAGCGCCGTGCTCGGTTCGCTGTCCTCGTAGGGGACGTCGGTGTTGAGCATGATCGCGACCGTGGTCTCCTTCTCGGGAAGGTAGATGCACACGGTCTGGTAGCCGGGGAGGCTGCCGTTGTGTCCGATCCAGCCCGCGATGTCGAAGATGCCCAGGCCGTAGCCGACATCGGACGCCAGCCCCGGCGCGGTCACCGTCTCGAGCCGCTGTGCCTGCGTGGCAGGCTGCAGCAGTGTTCCGGTGGCCAGCGCGGGCGCCCAGATGCGCAGGTCGTCGAGGGTGGAGATCATGGCGCCTGCCGCCCATCCCCAGGACGGATTCCAGTCGGTGGCGACGGCTTCCTTCTCGTCCAGGGTCTGCTCGGTGTAGCCCTGCGCGTGCGGTTCGGGGAACGCGTTGGTGGTCGGGAAACTGGTGTCCGCCATCTTCAACGGCTGGAGAATCTTCTGCGAGACGTACTCCGGGAGCGGTATTCCGCTGACCTTCTCGACGACGAGCCCCAGCAGGACCGTGTTCGTGTTCGAATACTCGAAACCCTGACCGGGTGGGAAGGACGCGGGCTGCGTGAACGCGTAACCCAGCAGTTCTTGCGGCGTGAATGCCCGCATCGGGTCGGAGAGCAACGCCTGCTGGAAGTCCTTGTTTGCCGTGTAGTTGGGCAGCCCACTTTGCATCCGGGCGAGCTGGCGCAGCGTGATCTGGTCGCCCGCAGGCACGCCCTCCACGTATTTCGAGATCGGGTCGTCGAGGGCCACCTTGTCTTCGTCGACCAGCTGCAGCAGACCCGTGACCGTGAATGTCTTTGTTACACTGCCGATCCGGTGATAGAAGTCGGTCTCCATCGGCGCGCCCGTCGACTTGTCGGCGACGCCGAACGCCTTCACGTAGTCACCGTCCGGGCCCCACACGCCGACGATCGCGCCGGGAATCGCCGCCATCGACATCGTCTTGTCGATCGCCTCGTCGAGTCGGTCCGCGACACCGGGGTCGATCTGGGCGGCGCCCGCCTCGGCACCCGGCGATCCCGCCTGCGTCGTCGTCGAGGTCGCGGAGGTGCCCGTGGAGGAGGAGTCATCGGAGCACGCCGCCGTCACCACCAGCAGCAATGCTGCCGCGACCGCCGCGAGGCCCCGTCGCCGATTCGTCTTGGTCACGACCTGAGCTGTCATCGTGCGGTCCCGTCGTCGAGGTGCCCCTCTCGGGAATTTACCCCGCGACCGCCGGGCGAATGTACCTTTCGGCGCTTCCGAGGCGACCGACGGTACGTTCGCCCTACTGCGCACTCTCGGTCGCGTATTCGGCCAGCAGCCGCTTCTCCTCGTCGCGGCGGGGGAAGAAGAAGAACACCACCAGCGCCCCGGCGCACACCACCAGGATCGCGGCGAGGTACGCGCGGTCGTCGCCGTCCAGGAAGGCGCTACGGGCGGCCGCGATGATCTGCTCGGCGTACTGCGGATAGCGTTCCGCGAGCACCTCGGCGCTGGAGTACGACTTCGTGAGCGCCGCTTGGGTTTCCGCGTTGATCTGGCCGGCGTCCGGCGACGAGGCGATCGTGGCGGACAGCGACTTCGCGTAACCGGCGGTGAGCACCGCGCCGAGGATCGACTGCATGATCGCGCCACCGAGGTCGCGTTGCAGGTCGGACGTGCCCGACGCCATACCCGCCCGCGACACCGGCACCGAACCGGTCAGCGACCGCGACGCCGGGGTTCCCGCGAACCCGACCCCGATGCCGACGAACGCGTAGGCCAGCGCCACCCACCAGAACGTCGCGTTCTCGTCCCACCACACCAGCGCGACGACCAGTCCGAGGACGACGAACAGGTAACCCAGGAGCAGGGTGAACCGGGAGCCGTGCGATTCGATGAGTTTCGCGGAGCGGGGTGCGACGACGACCATCGCGACGGCGGCCGGGATGATCGCGGATCCGGCGGCGAGCGTGGAGTACTCGAGCACGTTCTGGAGGAACTGCTGCCCGATGAACATCGCTCCCATCAAGGCGCCGAACACGATCACCCCGCCGACAGCGGCCACCCAGAACGTCGGGCGGGCGGCGACGTGCAGATCGAACAGTGGGTGCGCCGCCCGCCGTTGCTGCAGGAAGAACGCGGCACCCGCGGCGAGAGCGATCAGGCCGAGACCGACGGCGAGTGCCCCGGAGCCGTCCACGGGCGCGAAATTGATCGCGAGGATGAGGGCGGCGATGAAGACGACGGAGATGATGCCGCCGAGATTGTCGACGGGATCGGTCGTTTCGTTGACGTGGGCGGGCACCCACAGGATGGCGCTGACGAGGGCGAGACCGGCGAGCGGAAGGGTCACGAGGAACACCGAGCCCCAATGGAACTGCTCGAGGAGCGCCCCCGACACGATCGGTCCGAGCGAGGAGATCGCGCCACCGAGAGCCGACCACAGTGCGATCGCCTTGGTGCGCGGCGGTCCCGACCACAGCGCGGTGATGATCGCGAGGGTGGTGGGGAACGCGAGCCCGGCGGAGACGCCGCCGAGAACTCGTGCGAGAAACAGTATTTCGAAGTTTCCGGCGAAACCCGCGATCGCCGACGCCGGCAGCGACAGCGCCATGCCGAGCACCAGCATCTGCTTGCGCCCGTAGCGGTCGCCGAGCGCCCCGAGGTAGAGGACCGACGCGGCCAGCCCGAGGGAGTAGGCCACGGCGATGAGGTTCAGCTGCGTCTGACTCGCGTCGAACGCGCGGCCGATGTCGGGGAGCGCGACGTTCGCGACGGACAGGTTCAGGTTGGCGACGGCGGCGACGAGGATGAGGGTCGCGAGGGTCAGCGTCGCCCGGGCCGGGGCCTGCGTCGATTCGGTTCGAGTCACGGTCTGCTCCCGGGGTTCTGGTCTCCTCGTGCGCCCGGGCCGGTCGAGTCGGCCACCGGTTCCGGCGTCGACGCGAGCAACGATGCCGCGAGCGGGAAGAGGAGGACGGTGATCGCACCCGCCGCGACGAGCACGGAGGCATTGGCGGACGTCATGTCGCCCGAGTCGACGGCCACTCCGGTGACGGCGACGATCAGCGGCAGACCGGTTCCCGCGTACAGCGCCAGCTGGGTGCGTTCGCGGACGGTGAAGGGCGGGTCCGTACCGTCGGCGCCGCGGTCGAATCTTCCGGCGACGTAGACCGGTCCCGACCGCACCAGCAGAATCAGCAGGACGAACGCGATCAGGACGCCGGGTTCGGACGCCACCGCGGCGACGTCGATGGCCATGCCCGACGTCACGAAGAAGATCGGGATGAGGAAACCGAACGCGAGGCCGTCGAGTTTGGTTTCGAGTGTCTCGTCGCCTTCGGGGGTGGCACGCCGCAGGATGAATCCCGCCGCGAATGCTCCGAGGATGGTGTCGAGGCCGAACTCCGCCGCGAGCACGGTGAGAGCGACGAGGAGCAGCATCGTCAGCCGGACCGTGGTCTGCGACGTCGTCTCCGACCCCGACCGGATGATCGCCGTGATCCGGGAGCCCTCGCGCCGCACGCGGGCGGGAATGAATGCGACCAGCACCGCCGCGGCCGTGAAAAGTCCGAGGACCACGATGGACGCCACCGACCCCCGGGACCCGAGCAGGACCGCCATCGCGACGACGGGTCCGAGTTCGCCGAACGCGCCGTGATCGAGGATCGTCCGACCCAGCCGGGTGTCGAGTCCGCCCGCGTCCCGGAGGATCGGCAGGAGCGTGCCGAGCGCGGTCGACGTCATGGCGATGGCCACCGCCGTTCCCGCGTCGACCACGTGGGACAGGCTCAGCAGCGACACCACCGTGAACGCCAGCGCCAGCGAGATCAGCCACGTCAACAGTGCCCGCCTGCCGCCACGACCGGTGATCTCGGCCGTGTCGATCTCGTAGCCGGCCAGCAGGAACAGCAGTCCCAGCCCCAGTTCGCGCAGCAGGTCGATCTCGCTGCCCGCGACCGCGAGGTCGAAGACGTGCGGGCCGACGACGATCCCGGCGACGAGCAGCAGCACGACCTCGGGCACCAGCTTGCGGGGGAACAGCCCGGCGAGCAGCGGGGCGATCACGGCGCAGGCCACGATCCAGAAAAGCGAGGCTCCCACGGAAGGCATGCATCACCCGTCTCTCGAACCACCCGGCAACAACACTGGGCTCGAGCCTCACAGAACCCGGACCCCGGGGCATCATCCGTCAGGGATGAACGGCGGCGCGCGGAATCACCCGTCGCGGATGATGCGCATCCACCGGCCGGTGGCGATCATCGACACCAGGGCACCCCAGCGCAGGGAGAGAAGATGTCGATTTCAGCTGAAGATGTCGGTCCGGTCGCGTTCCTGTTTCTCACCTTTCCGGGCGAGCGGGCCGATCCCGCGGTGATCGACACGTTCCGCGAGGTGGTCGCCCAGGGCGTGGTCACCATCCTCGATCTCGTGTTCGTCTCCAAGGGAACCGACGGCACGCTGCGCCAGGTGGAGGTGGACGAGGACCTCGACAGCATCGGACTCGCCGCCCTGTCCCTCGAAGCCAAGGCGCTGATCAGCGACGAGGACCTCGAGGTGGTGCGCGAATCACTGGAGCCGGGCACGTCGGCGGTGGCGATCGTGTACGAGCAGACGTGGGCGCGCAAGCTCGCGGCCGCGTCCCGCCACGCCGGCGGCGAGGTGGCTCTCCACCTGCACATCCCGCGCGAGGTGGTCGAGGCGGCCATCGCCGCCGCGGTCTGACGGTCACGAACGGAAACGGAGCAACGACATGGTTTTCAGGGGTCCACGCCGCATGGGACGTCCCGGGCTGCTCGGCACGGTGGCCCGGACAGCGGTCATCACCGGCACCGCACGGGCGACGTCGAACGCGATGAACCGGCGCGCCGCCAACAAGGACGCGGAGCAGCAGGCTCGGATCGACGAGGCGGCGCAGCAGCAGTATGCGGAACAGCAAGCAGCACAACAGCAGGCACCTCCGCCGCCGGCACCCGCGGGCGGCGACGACCTGGTGTCCCGCCTCCAGGAACTCGCCCGCCTGAAGGAGGCCGGCGTGCTCACGGACGAGGAGTTCGCGGCGGCGAAGGCGAAACTACTCGGGTCCTGACGGGGCCACGACGATCCGCCCGCCGGACGCGCCGTCGTGGCTCCGGATCGTCAGTAGAACTCGACGGTGTCCACGCGGTTGATCAGTTCCTCGCCGTCGAGGAACCGGGTGGCGTTGCGCGCGAACAGTTCCGCGATGAGGCGGTCCTCCGCGGGATTCAACGCCGCGGTGTGCGGGCTGACCAGCACGTTCGGATGAGTCCACAGCGGGCTGTCGGATGCCAGCGGCTCGGACGCGAACACGTCCAGCGCGGCGAAGCCGACCCGCCCGTCCTCGATGGCCGCGGTCATGGCGACCTCGTCGACGACGCTGCCCCGGCCCACGCTCACCATCGTCACTCCGGGCTTGACGGCACCGAATACCTTTGCGCTGACCAGGCCTTCGGTGGCGCTGGTTCCGGGGAGCGTCACGACGATGCCGTCCGCGTCGCCGACCACGTCGGCCAGCCGGTCGGGGTGCACGATCTCGTCGACCCCCTCGACCGCGGTGTCGCGCCTGCTCGTTCCCACGACCGTCGCGCCGAGGGCCTTCAGCTTCGGTGCCGTCGCCCGGCCGATGCTGCCCAGTCCGACGATGACGATGCCCGGCCGCCTTCACCTGGGCCCCGCCGCCGGCCGGCATCGTGTGCACCCAGCGGAGGCCGGGGTTGACGCGCGCCGTTCTCGTCAGTGCCGCGGGGGTTTCGTCGGGCACGCCGTACAGGGCCTGCGCCGAATCGACCAGGTCGTCGAAGGCTTTCTGCTGCTCCGCGGTCCGGGTGAACGACGGATCGCCGGAGTGATCGCCCGGGAATCGGGACGGCGGCAGCAGATCCTGCTCGCGGACGAAGTCGATGCGCGGTTCCGCCCGGGTGACGAGACCGATGAGTTCCTCGCTGACGGGGGCAGATCGATCGTGAACTGCTCCTCGCCTGGGTGTGGCGGGTGCTGTTCCTGGCCTCCATCTTCCTCATCGCCGTCACCGTGTTCATCCGCTCCGCATGCAGGCATGCAGGAGAGCCCCACGTTTATGGAGAAGCAGGACCAGTTGACGTCCTCTCGGCCGTGAACGATCGAGATTCCCCTCGGGACTCGCGTCCCGAGGTTCCTGTTTCACCGACAGTCGCCACCCCACACGTTATGTGCGAGGTGGTCTCACACCGTCTCCGCAGGCTGCCACCGCCAGTCCGACGGCCAAAATATTCCTCGCCGCATTCACATCCCGATCATGGACGACGCCGCACCGGCACGCCCACTCCCGCACGTTCAGCGGCATCGTCGACGCGACCTCCCCGCACACCGAGCAGGTCTTCGACGACGGATGAAACCGGTCGATCGCCACCACCCGCCGCCCGTACCAGTCGGCCTTGTATTCGAGCATCGACCGGAACTCGGACCAACTCGCATCCGAGATCGCCCGAGACAACGACCGATTCTTGACCATGTTCCGCACACTCAGATCCTCGACGGCGATCACTTGATTTTCGCGCACCAGCCGAGTGGAAAGTTTATGCAGATAATCGCGCCGCCGATCAGCGATCCGACCATGAACCTTCGCGACCTTCAGTCGGGCCTTCGCCCGGTTCCGGGACCCCTTCTCCTTCCTGGCCAGCACATGCCTTCGCCAGCCGCGCACGATCCCTGCGCTCGTGGCGCGGGTTGGCGATCTTCTCCCCCGTCGACAGCGTGTACAGGCTGGTGATCCCGGCATCGAGCCCGACCACCCGATCCGTCGACGGGAGCTCGGTGATCGTGTCCTCGACGAGGATCGAGATGTGGTACTGCCCGCGAGCGTTACGCGACACCGTCACCTGCGACGGCGTCGCCCCCTCGGGCAGCGGCCTCGACCACCGAATATCCAGAGGTTCGGACTGCTTGGCCAACCGGACCTGCCCGCCGCGGTAGGTGAAGCAGTTCGAGTAGTAGGTCGCCGACTCCTTCGACTGGCCCTTCTTCTTGAATTGCGGGTATCGGGTCTGCTTGCGCCAGAACCTCTCGAACGCGCCCTGCAACTGCCGCAGCGATTCCTGCAGCGGCCCCTTCGACGGCTCCGCCAACCACTCCGTCTCGGTGTCCCGCTTCCATCCGGTGAGCATCTTCGACGTGTCGCTGTAGGTCACCCGACGCTGCTCCTGCGACCATGCCCGCGTCCGCTCGGCCAACGCCCGGTTGTAGACATACCGGGTGCACCCGAACGTCCGGGCAAGCTGTTCCGCCTGCACCGCAGTCGGATAGAAACGGTACTTGAACGCCCGCTTCACCACCCTCCCCGCCATGACCCAGACACTAGCCACACGGTCCGACAAACCAGATCGGCTATCCCGGCCCTGAAGGACCGGGTTTGCGCCGAAAGACTCACGGATCAGCGAGAGCCCGTTCCGGGAACTGATCGGCAGTTCGATGCCCAGCGTGCTCCGCGGCATCGGCCTGCGGATGGCCGAGAACGGCGGCTCGTACATCTTCCAGACCCTCGGCATCAGCTACGTGACGACGGTGGTGGGGGTCAGCAAGTCGATCGGACCGCTCGCCATCGCCTGCGGCGCCGCCATCGGCATGCTCGTCATCCCGTTCTCGGGCGCGCTGTCGGACCGCTTCGGCCGGATGCGGGTGTACCGATTCGGTGCGGCGCTGCAACTCGTCCTCGCCGTCCCGTCGTGGTGGCTGCTCTCGCTCGGCAACCCCTACCTCGTGGTCGCGACCCTCGCCGTCAGCTATGGGATCGGCGTCAACGTGATGCTCGGCGCGCAGTGCGCCGCCCTGCCCGAGCTGTTCGGAAACCGTCACCGCTACATCGGCGTCGCGGTCGCCCGGGAGACGAGCGCGATCCTCGCCGGCGGCATCGCACCCTTCGTCGGTGCGCTGCTGCTGTCGCTGATGAACAACTCGTGGGTGCCGCTCGCGATCTACGTGCTGGTCCTCAGCGTCATCACGTTCGCCACGACGTTCGTGACACCCGAAACCCGTGGCCGCGACCTCGGGCTCGCGTGGGATGCGATGGCCGATCCGGTGCACGGACCGGATGCCGTTGCCCCGTCCAAGGATCGGGTCGACGCATGAGGCTGGCCCGCATCGCGACCGATTCGGGACCGCGCCCGGTGTGCCTGCGGGACGGTCGCTGGCACGAGGTGGCCGACCCGTTCGCGGACATCTTGACGTTCACCGGACCCGCACACGACGTCGACGGGGCGCGCCTGCTCGCGCCTTCCGAACCGCGGGTCCTGCTCGGGATGGCGCACAACGGCGCACCCGGAGATCGCGACCTCCCGTTGCAGGCGTTCATGAAATCGGCGCGCACGGTGATCGGCCCCGAACATCCGATCGTCGTCGACGAACGGCTGGGGAAGGTGGTCGTGGAGGGCGAACTGGCCGTCGTCATCCGGCGCACGTGCCGCAACCTGCGCCCCGAGGACGTCCCGTCCGCGATCCTCGGCTACGCGATCGGCAACGACGTCACCGCCGTGGAGCAGATCGCACTGGACGACAAGCTCACCCAGGCGAAACACGGCGACGGCTTCACCCCGCTGGGTCCGTGGATCGAAACGGACCTCGACCCCGGCGACGTGCCGATCACCGTGCGCGTCAACGGGGTCACCGTGGCGGAGGCGTCCACGGAGCAGCTGGCGTGGAACGTGTCCGAGCAACTGGTCCATCTCACCCGGTATCTGACGCTGGGACCGGGAGACGTCGTGCTCACGGGTTGCCCGTTCACGTCGGGCCCGGTCGAACCGGGCGACCGCGCCGAGATCACGCTCGACGGAATCGGCACACTGAGCAATCCGGTGCGTGCGATGTGAACCTCTTAGATCTGTCCGGGCGCACCGCCCTGGTCACCGGTTCGAGCCGGGGAATCGGCTACGCCCTCGCGCGGGGCCTGGCCGGGGCGGGCGCCACGATCGTCCTCAACGGGGTGTCGGCCGAGCGCCTCGCGCAGGCACGTGAGCGCCTCGGCGAGGAATTCGGCGACACCCGTGTCCACGCGTACGCGTTCGACGTCACGGATCCCGAGCGGGTAACCGACGCCGTCGACCGGATCGAATCGGAGGTCGGGCCGATCGAGATCCTGGTGAACAACGCTGCGCTGCAACACCGCCAGCCCCTCCTCGATGTCACGCTCGAGGACTGGAACAGGGTGCTCACGACCGACCTCACCAGCGCCTTCCTCGTCGGGCGTGCGGTCGCCCGGTTCCAGATCGGCCGTGGGAGCGGGAAGATCGTCAACGTCTGCTCGGTGCAGAGCGACCTGGCCCGGCCCACCATCGCGCCGTACACCGCCGCGAAGGGCGGGCTGCGGAATCTGACCCGCGCGATGACGGCGGAGTGGGCACGCTCCGGGCTGCAGATCAACGGCCTCGCGCCCGGCTACATCCACACCGAGATGACGCAGGCCCTCGTCGACGACACCGAGTTCGACACCTGGCTCCGCGGCCGGGCGCCGGCAGGCCGGTGGGGCACCCCGGACGACCTCGTGGGTCCGGCGGTGTGGCTGGCGTCGGACGCCTCCCGGTACGTCAACGGTCAGGTGATCTTCGTCGACGGCGGGATGACGTCGGTGGTGTGAGGAGTCACCGGCCGACGGCGGCGGCGGGTGCGGTCTGCACGTCCCCGAAGGAGCGGCGGGTGTGCCGGACGAGTTCGCGGAGCGCGGGACCTCCGAGGCTCTTCCAGACCAGCGCGAGCACGGCCGGGATGTCGACGCCGTCGAGGGCGACCGCCGTCAGCCGGCCCCGGTAGTCCGTGGCCATCGACTCACTGAGGATCGCGACCCCCAGCCCGCGGATCGCGAGATCGGCGACGGCGTCGGGTGCGCTCGCCTGCAGGGCGATGTCGGGGCGGAGGCCGGCGGCCGCACACGCCTCGTCGAACACCGTCCGGATGCCCGTTCCGGTCGGCATACATACGATCGCATGGTCGCCGAGTTCGGCCAGCGTGACTCGCGACTGCCCCGCCAGCGGGTGATCCGGCGACACGGCGGCGACCAGCCCTTCGCTGATGATCGGGAAGGCGTCCAACCCCTCCGGCGGGGCGGTCGAGGTGGCAACGAGAGCGAGATCGATCGCACCGGCGCGGACGCGTTCGACGAGGCGGTCGGAGCTGTCCTCCGTCAGCGTGATCTCGATCCCGGGATGCGCGACGTGGAACGCGGACAACGCGTCGAACAGCGGCTTGATCGTGCACGCGGTGACCATCCCGACGACGAGCCTGCCCCGGATCAGCTGGTTCACGTCGTCGACGGCCTGCCGCATCGCGTCGGCCGAGGCGAGTGCCGCGCGGGCGTGCAGCAGCGCCGCCTCCCCCGCCGCCGTGAGCGTCGCCGTCCTGCTGGACCGGTCGATCAGCGTGGCGCCGAGATCATGCTCGAGCTGCCGGATCTGCGCGCTGATCCCCGACTGGCTGATGTGGACGCGTTCCGCGGCGCGGGTGAAGTTCGCTTCCTCGGCGACCGCGACGAAGTACTCGAGCTGCCTCAGTTCCATAACCAATGATTCTAGTATTCAGCAGAACTATCTGTTGGACTTCCGGTTGCGGGGGCACCACCCTGGAAAGGGACAGCAGTTCACCCACGAAAGGATTCCCGGTGACCGACTACGAGAAGGCCCAGAACCCCGAAGACCTCACCCGGCTGTTCGTCGAGCGCAGCAACGCCGGAGACGCGGCCGGAGTCGCCGCCCTGTACGAGGAGAACGCCGTCATGGCGTACCCGCCCGGCAGCCGGACGGTCGGCCGGGCCGCCATCCGGAAGCTGTGGGAGTCGGTGCTCGCGAACGGGCCGCACTTCGAACCGGAGACGCCGCTCCCCACCCTGATCAGTGATGACATCGCGCTCACGTCCACCCCACCGAAGGACGGATCCGGCGCGCGGGCTCAGGTCGTCCGCAGGCAGCCGGACGGAACCTGGCTCAGGCTCCTCGACCAGCCGGAGTTCGTCCCGCCCACCAGCTGAGACCGGGTCTGCGCCGGCCTCTACACGGCATGAACTTCGTTGTCCACCATTGCATCTGCATTCGGATCGGTGGGATCATAGAGGTCATGCGCAGACCGCGTTGGCCGGCAGTAGCACCACCCACCACCGGAGGACACCGGGTGCACGGCCCCCTGCTCCTCACGGCCGAAGACGACCTCACGCTCGAGCTGTTCGAGGTCGTGGCGTTCGCGGACGGACTCCACCTCCGGATGGCCCTGACCGCCACGGGCAGGCCCGCGGAGCTGGCGCAGTACGAGACCCGCTCACTGTCCGACCCCGGCGATCCCTCGACGCGGTGGTCCTACCTGTCGGTGCGGGCGCGCGTCGACGACGTCGAGGGTGAAGCCGACCCCTACCATCCGGCGGCGGCGTCGAAACCGTGCGGGAGCGGGCCGCCCGAGTACCGGACCGAGCCGCACTACTGGCTCGACGCGATCCCGGCGTCGGGATTCATCTCGGTCACCGCCGGCTGGCCGAGGATCGGCCTCGGTTCGACGACCACCACCATCGGCATCGAATCGAGCACGCGAACGTCGTGACCGTCAGGTGCAGCAGTTGGGGTCGAGGACGACCCGCAGTGCGTCGAGAGCATCCGGTCGAGCGCTGTAGAAGACGTTCATGCCGCGACGGACGGGCTGGACCATTCCCGCCTTCTTCAGCTGGCCGAGGTGGTGGCTGACGGTCGATTCGGACAGCCCCACGCCGGTCGCGAGATCGCACGTGCACACCTCACCCTCGCTCGCGGTCAGCAGGATCGACATCAGCTTGATGCGGACCGGATCGGCCAGTGCCTTGAGGCGCAGCGCGAGGTGCAGGGCGGCCTCGTCGGTCATCGGGGCGGCCGAGACGGGCGCGCAGCAGATCGGCGCGGAGACATCTACGACCGGCAACGTCTTGGGCATGAATCCATCCTCCCAGGTTCTTGACATATGTCAAAAAGGTGGGATCCTGAGAGTGCAAGAAATTCGACATATGTCACACAGGTGGAGGTTGTCATGTCCCGCGCCCAACTCGCCCTCAATGTCGACAATCTGGAGGAAGCAGTCACGTTCTACTCGAAACTGTTCGATACACCACCGGCGAAACTGAAGCCGGGATACGCGAACTTCGCCATCGCGCAGCCACCCCTCAAGCTGGTGCTGCTGGAGAACCCAGGCGAGGGCGGCACCATCAACCACCTCGGCGTCGAGGTCGAATCGAGCGCCGAAGTGCACGAGGAAATCGCACGGCTGACCGGGGAAGGCCTCTTCACCGACGAGGAGCTCGGCACCACCTGTTGCTTCGCCACCCAGGACAAGGTGTGGGTCACCGGCCCCGCCGGCGAGAAGTGGGAGGTCTACACCGTGCTCGCCGACTCCGACACGTTCGGGTCGAGCCCTCGGCACCTCGACCCCGATGCCGAGGGGGCCACCTGCTGCTAGCCGACAAAGAGAAACCCCGCCACCTGCATCACTGCAGTCGACGGGGCTTCTTTGTGCGCCCGAAGGGATTCGAACCCCTAACCTCTTGATCCGTAGTCAAGTGCTCTATCCGTTGAGCTACGGGCGCATGTTCTTCAGTTGTCTAACTCTCACCGGCCGACTAGGCCCGGTGTGGCGGAGGCGAGAGGATTTGAACCTCCGGTCCCTCGTAAAAGGGACAACTCATTAGCAGTGAGTCCCATTCGGCCGCTCTGGCACGCCTCCCTGGGGTGGTTCCGATCCCTTCGGACCGCCGGTGCGAAAGATTACACACCTTTCCACCACAAAGGCAAAACGGCTGGTCAGCGCGCAGGAATGGCCGCTCTAACGCAGGTTGACGTCGAACCAGTCGAAGATCCGACGCTGCGCGTCGACGATGGCCTGGGCTCCCGGGTCGTCGTCCTTGCCGTCGGGCACCTGTGGCGGTTCGTCGGCCCGGTGCGCAAGCCCGGCGTAACTCACGACGAGTCCCGCGACGTCGGACTTGGCGGTGGCGTCGCGCAGCATCTCGACCTGATCCGGTGGCGTGGACGGATCGTCCTCCCCGTAGAGACCGAGCCACGGCGCCTTCAGCCCGGGCGCCGCGTGCACCAGCGCGGGCGCGTCCTCCGACAGCGGTTCGACGATCCCACGGGCGGCGACACTCACGGCGGCGCCGACGGGACGCGTCGTGGCGACGAGCAGGGCGGCGGTCCCGGCGTCGTCGAAACCGAGCACCCCCACGCAGTCGGCGTAGATCCCCCGCGCGATCAGCCAGTCGAAGGTGGCGTCGAAGTCGGCGAACAGGGCGTCGCCGAACACCTCGACGTCGCTGGTCGCCGGTTCCCGGTGGAAGAGATGCGGCGCTACCGTCACCCACCCCTCCATCGCGAGCGAACGCATGAGATCGAGGAGAGCGTCGCTGAACGTGCGCGACTCGTGCAGGATCACGATCCCGCCCCGCGCCGGACCGTCCGGTTCCACCGCGGTGAGCGGAACACGCCTCTGCGGGTCTACGGGCGCGTCTCCGGACGTCCGCAGGGCCGCACTGTCCCTGAAGAATCCCGACATGTCCCTACCTTGGCACGAAGGGGGCGTCGGCGCAGTGGATCGGGAGGCGCATAATCGCCTGGTGACTCCGCGAACCAGGGCAGACCTCGAGACGATCCCGGCCTACATCCCCGGCAAGAGCTTTCCGGGCGCGATCAAGCTGGCGAGCAACGAGACCACGTTGGGCCCGCTGCCGAGCGTGCGGGACGCCATCGCGGACGCCGCCGCCAACGCGAACCGGTACCCGGACAACGGTCACGTCGCCCTGATCGCCGCCCTCGCCGACTACCTCGGGGTGGCCACGGAGAACATCGCCGCGGGGTGCGGTTCGGTGAGCCTGTGCCAGGAATTGGTGCAGGCCACGTGCAACGACGGCGACGAGGTCATCTTCGCGTGGCGCTCCTTCGAGGCCTATCCCGTGGTCACCCAGGTCGGCGGGGCGACGCCCGTCAAGGTTCCGCTCACCGCCGACCACGGGCACGACCTCGACGCGATGCTGGCCGCGATCACCGACCGCACCCGGCTGATCTTCGTCTGCAACCCGAACAACCCCACCGGCAACGCGCTGACGAAGGCCGAACTCGAGCGGTTCCTCGACGCCGTTCCCTCCGACATCCTCGTGGCCCTCGACGAGGCCTACTTCGAGTACAACCGGTCCGACGCCGACGGCGTCGCCCTGTTCCGCGGACGCCCCAACGTGGTGGTGCTGCGCACGTTCTCCAAGGCGTACGGCCTGGCCGGCATCCGCGTGGGGTACGCGGTCGCCGATCCGGCGGTCGTCACCGCGCTGAGCAAGGTGCACATCGCGTTCGCGGTCAATGCCGTCGCGCAGGCCGCCGCCATCGCGTCGCTGGCCGCGTCCGGAGAACTGCTGGCACGCACGGACGGCGTCGTCGCCGAGCGGAACCGGGTTCGCGACGCCCTCCTCGCCGCCGGGTACGAGGTACCCGAATCCGCCGCCAACTTCGTCTACCTCCCGCTGGGCACCCGTTCCGGAGCGTTCGGTGCGGCCAGCGCCGAGGCCGGTGTTCTGCTGCGCCCGTACGGCGACGACGGGGTGCGGATCACGATCGGCGATCCCGCCGAGAACGATGCGTTCCTCGCGTTCACGACGAGCACCGAGGCGCGCTCGATCGCGAACGTCGCGGTCCGGGCGTAACGCTCGAGACGTAACCGTTACCCACGGGTACAACGCCCGTCACTCCTTGTTGGCAGACTCAGTGAGGTTTTGCCGAAGGGAGACCGCACATGCGTCGTCGCGCCGCGATCCGCACCGCCGTGCTGGCGGCCGGACTGGCGTCGACGCTTGCGATCTCGGTGACGTCGGGGCCGACGGCGCAGGCCCAGGATTCGGCGGTCTCCGTCCGGCTCCTCGCCTTCAACGACCTCCACGGCAGCCTCGAACCGCCGCCCGGCGTCCGCAGCCAGGTCAAGCACGCCGACGGTTCGCTGGTCCCGGCCGGCGGCGCCGCCTACCTGGCCGCCTACGTCGCCCAGCTGCGCGGGCAGGCCACCCGGTCGCTGCTGTATTCGGTGGGCGACAACTGGGGGTCGTCGGCGCTCGAATCCGCGATGTTTCACGACGAACCGACCGTGCAGCTGCTCGACAGAATGGGCGTCGACGCGTCCGCGATCGGCAATCACGAGCTCGACGAGGGATACGCGGAGTTCCGGCGGATGCAGACCGGCGGCTGCCATCCCGTCGACGGCTGCCGGTTCGGAAACACGTTCGCGGGCGCGGACTTCCCCCTCCTCGCCGCGAACATGGAGTTCGACGACGGAGCGCCCGCGACGCTGCCGTTCACCGTCGACTACGTGGAAGGCATCCCGGTCGGGGTCATCGCGACCATGCCCGCCGACACCGCCACGATGGTGACACCGGAGGGCGTGGGCGGACTGCGCTTCACGGACGAGCTCACGGCCGTCGACCGGACCGCAGATCTCCTCGACTTCTTCGGCGTGCGGGCCATCGTGCTGCTGATGCACAGGGGAGCCGAACCCGTCGCCGACAACGGCCCCAATTCGTGCGAGGTGACGTCGGGACCGGCGCGCGATCTCGCAATGCGGGCCTCCTCGAAGGTCGACGTCATCTTCACGGCCGACAGCCACCAGCAGTACAACTGCTCGTTTCCCGACCCGATGGGGAACCCGCGCGTGATGATGCAGGGCGCGTCCCACGGCCGCATCATCTCCGTGGTCGACGTGTCGATCGACCGCACCACCCGCGACGTCCTGCGCGACCGCGCGTCCGCGTTCAATCAGGTGGTCACCCACGACATCCCGCCCGACCCCGACATCCAGGCGCTCGCCGACAGCGCTGCCGCCCAGGCCTCCGGGGTCGGTGCGGCGCGGGTGGCGTCGCTGTCCGGCGACCTCACCCGCGACGAGACCCGCAGCGGTGAATCGACCCTCGGGAACGCCGTCGCCGACGCCCAGCTGTCCGCCGGGTCCGGGCACGGCGCCCAGGTGGCGCTCACCAACCCCGGCGGGCTCCGCGAAGACCTGCTGCGGGGCGCCGACGGCGCCGTCACCTACGGGCAGACGTACGCCGCTCAACCGTTCGGCAACACCCTCGAGGTCCTGACCGTCACCGGCGCGGTGCTGAAGGCCGCCCTGGAGCAGCAGTTCCAGCCCCGCGGCGACGGCACGGTCACGGAACGAATCCTGGCGCCGTCTCGTTCGCTGACGTACACCCTGAATCGCTCGGCGATCGTCGGCGAACGCATCTCGGACCTCCGGGTGAACGGCGAGGCAGTCGACCCCGCCGTCTCCTACCGGGTGGCGGTCAACAAGTTCCTCGCCGACGGCGGCGACGGCTTCGACGCCTTCCGCACCCGCACGGACGCGGTGCACGCGGGCTGCGACCTCGACGCCTTCACGACGTATCTGGGAACGAATTCACCGGTCACGCCGCCGAACACCGACCGGATCACCGTGGTCGGTTAGGAACGCCGGTCAGACGCCGAGCGCGCTCTTCAGTACCGGCCACGACGTGCGCAGTTCGTCCTGCCAGTACGGCCACGAATGCGTGCCGAAGTTGCGGTAGGTGAACGTCGCCGGGATCGCGAGCTGGGTCAGGCGCTGCTGGAACGTCTGCGTGCAGAGATTCGCCGCCGCCTCGAGGGGACCGCCCACCGCGATGGTCGACGCGATGTCTCCGGTGATCTCGTACGGTCCGGGAAGACCGTTGCCGGTGGAGATGTAGATCTGCTTGCCGCGCAGCGCTTCGGCGTTCACCGACGGATCGTGAGCGGTCCAGGCGGGATCGGTGTCGGGACCCCACATGTTGGCCGGGTTCCCGCCCTTGAACGCCACCGTGCCGCGGACCGAGTCACGCGAGCTGGGGTTCGAGTTGTCGAGGCATCCGCTGTAGGCCGCCAGTCCGCGGTAGAGCTGCGGGTGCCTGGTGACGAGGTTGGCGGCGCCCATCGCGCCCATCGACACACCCGCGACGGCGTTGACGCCGTTGCCGCTGAAGTTCTTGTCGATGATGGGCGGGAGTTCGTTGGCCAGGAACGTCTCCCACTTGTTGATTCCCAGTGTGGGGTCGGGCTGCAGCCAGTCGGTGTAATAGCTGGCGGTGCCACCCACCGGGAGCACCACGTTGACCTTCTTGTCGGCGAAGAACTGGACGACGTCCGTCTTCTGCGTCCACGTGCTTTCCCGGAAGTCCGACTCGGCGCCGGCGCTGACGCCGTCGAGCAGATACAGCGACGGCCGCGAGCCGCCACCGGCCGGGTGCAGGACCTGGACCTGCACGATGCGGCCCATGGCGGGGGAATTGATGAAGACGGCGCTGCGGGTATCGGTGAGCGGGACGATCTTGTCGACGCTCGCGACGCCGTTGCCCTGAGGCGCGACCGGAGCGGGCGCCGGATCGGCCACAGCAGTGAACGCCGGCCCCAGAAGGGTCAGTGACACTGCCAGACCGACAGCAGCCATTGCTTCGCGACGCATAAAGTAAACCCTCTTCCCCGGACTGTGTGGACCCCGATTGCACAGTACAAAATGCGTCCGGTCAACAAGAGCTTAGAGGGTTTGCGACAGCTGCGTGCTCCACCGTGATCACGTTGTAGTCACCACGGTTCACACGGCTGCGGATTGCGCGCCGCTACTTGGGCAAGGCCGACTTCAACTGGTCCAGACCGTCTCCGCTGAGTTCGTCGAGCGCGGCGCGCCGACCCGTCATCGCCAGCACCAGCGCCAGCATCGGGCCGGAGACCTCAGGTCCCGATCCGGTGGTCCAGTCGGTGTCGGTGGCCCGCAGCGTCAGCCCGGCGACCCGCGACTTCGACCCGATCAGCAGGTTCGAATTCTTGTAGAAGTCGGCGACGCGGACGACGGCGTCCATCGGGTACTCGTGCGCGATGCCGAGCGGCCGGCGGATGTCCTCGCCGTGGACGATCATCTCGCCCAGCATGGCGTCGATCGGGCCTGGTGGGTGGGTGGAGTCGGCCATGTGCGCCCGGAACTCGTCGAGCGCCTCCGCCGGTGTTCCTTCCTCTTCGTGCGCGATGTCCTTCTCGAACATGGTGTTGATCCGAAATCCCGACCCGACGAGCTTTCCGACGAACTTCGGCGGCGTCATCTTCTCCGTCGCCGTCATGTGCGCGAACACGTCCCGCACTGTCCACCGCTCGCAGAGCGACGGCGTCGACCACTGAGTGTCGGTCAGCGGTTCGAGGTCGTCCACCAGGGCGCGGCGTTCTTCGTGAATCGTGGGCCAGGGGCTTGACGTTGTCATTTTTCACTCCCTCGTCGCCAAGAATTCTCCCACCTCAGGACGTCGGCGGCGAGACCCATTGCACAACGTGTTAGTCACGACTAACGTATTGATCGTGCTCGATCAGTTGGAAGTCGCAGCTGAGCCCACCCGGAGACGCCTCATGCAACTGCTGACCGCAGGTGAACAGACCGTCAACAACCTCGCCGCACACTTCCCCGCGAGCCGGTCTGCGATCTCGCAACATCTCCGGGTGCTCACCGAGGCCGGACTGGTCACCGCGCGCAAGGACGGACGCTTCAGGTACTACCGGCTCGATCCTCAGGGACTCGCACAGCTCCGCATGTTGTTCGACTCCTTCTGGATCGACGAACTCGACCGCCTCGTCGCGGACGCCACCGACGAAGCAGGACCCAAAGGAGACAGCTGATGCCATTCGACAAAACCGTCGTCGTCCCGCTGGACCCCGACGCCACGTTCGATCTCGTCACCAGACCGGACCGCTTGCGGCGGTGGCAGACCGTCGCGGCCCGCGTCGACCTGCAGGCCGGCGGCGAGTACCGGTGGACCGTCGTTCCCGGGCACTCGGCGGCGGGCACCTTCCGGGAGGTCGTGCCCGGCAAGCGGGTGGTGTTCGGTTGGGGCTGGGAGGGCGACGAGGAACTCCCACCGGGATCGTCCACCGTGACGGTCACTCTCACCCCGACCGCCGGCGGCACCGAGGTGCGCCTCGTGCACGACGGGCTCGATGCCGAACAGGCCGCCCGCCACGCGGAGGGCTGGAACCATTACCTCGACCGGCTCGTCGCCGCCGCGCAGACGAGCGACGCCGGGCCCGACGACTGGGCGGCCGCACCGGACCCGCTCGACGAACTGTCCAGCGCCGAGGCGACATTGGCTGTCGTGCAACACGTCCTGCGCGGCGTCACGGCGGACGACATGTCCAAGCAGACGCCGTGCACCGAGTTCACCGTCTCGCAACTCACCGATCACCTGGCCGGTTCGATCACCGCCCTCGGCGGCGCGGCGGGCGCGACATTCGACGACAACCCCGGCAAACCCGTCGAGGCCAGAATCGCCGACCTCGCCCAGCCCGCGCTGGAGGCATGGCGCAATCGCGGCCTCGACGGCACCGTGACACTCGGACCGAACAACGCTCCCGCAACCGTCGCGGCGGGGATCCTGTCGATCGAATTCCTGGTCCATGCCTGGGATTTCGCGGCAGCGACCGATGGCGACGTGGCCGTTTCCGAGCCACTCGCCGAATACGTGCTGGCGTTGGCACACAAGATCATCTCGCCCGAAGGCAGGAAGGCCGTCGGGTTCGACGACCCCGTCCCCGCCCCGCACACCAGCGACGCGGTGACCCGGCTCATCGCCTACACCGGCCGCCACCCCGTCCCGGCGGCCTGACACCCCGCACACGGAAAGGTCCAGTCATGCCCATCAAGTCGGAATACGCCCAGGGAACACCGAGCTGGGTAGACCTGCAAACCAGCGATCAGGACGCGGCCAAGAAGTTCTATGCGGAACTGCTCGGCTGGAAGTACGACGACCGGCCGATGCCCGAGGGCCCCGTCTACTCGATGGCCACGGTGCGCGGCGAGAACGTCGCCGCCATCGCGCCGCTGCCGCCCGAGGCAGCGAAGGCCGGGGCGCCGGCGAACTGGAACACGTACATCGCCGTCGACGACGTCGACGCGACGGTCGCGAAGGTCCCCGGCGCCGGCGGCCAGGTGCTGATGCCTGCATTCGACATCTCGGACGCCGGCCGCATGTCCTTCGTCACCGACCCCACCGGGGCGGCCGTCGGATTGTGGCAGGCGAAGAGGCACATCGGCGCCTCGCTCGTCGGCGACCCGGGCGCGTGCCTGTGGAACGAACTGAACACCGGCGACGTCGACAAGGCGCTCGCGTTCTACAACAGCGTCTTCGGGATCACCTCGTCGACGATGTCCATGGGGCCGGAGTACACGTACCACCTGCTGGAGGTGGGCGAGGATCAGGTCGGTGGCTGCGGTCAGCCGATGACGCCGGGCACGCCGAACCACTGGCGGGTGTACTTCGCCGTCGAGAACGTCGACGCGAGCGCAGCCAAGGTCGTCGAACTCGGCGGCACGATCGTCGAAGAAGCGATGGACATCCCTACCGTCGGCCGCATGGCCGGTGTCACCGACCCGCAGGGCGCGACTTTCAGCATCATGACGCCCGAGGAACGTCAGGATCAGTAACGGTGAAGATGCCCACACCCTCCGAGGAGGACAAGCAGTTCTTCCGCTCGCTGATCCCCGACACCCCCGGCGTCGAGGTGAAGCCGATGTTCGGCAATCTGGGCGCGTTCGTGAACGGCAACATGTTCGCCGGGCTGCTCGGGCCGAGCGTCGGGGTGCGGCTCCTCACCGAGCAGGCGAAGGCCGAACTAGCCTCCGCCGACGGCGTCGGCGGTTTCGGCCCGGGTGAGAAGCCGATGCGCGAGTACCTGGCCCTGCCCGACCGGTGGCGGGACACCCCGGACCTCGCCACCCCGTGGATCGAACGCGCGCTCGCCGAGATCGCCGAACTTCCGCCGAAGCAGCCGAAGCCGCGGAAGAAGTAGAAACGACTGCAGCCCGGACCTGGAGCGAAACCAGGTCGGGGCTGCCGGTCGTTGGCGGAAGCGGAGGGATTTGAACCCCCGGTCGCTTTCACGACGCTCGCTTTCAAGGCGAGTGCATTCGGCCGCTCTGCCACGCTTCCGTGGGCGATCTTATCGGTATGGAGGCGGCATCGGGCAACCGGTCAGCGGTCGCCGATGGCCTTGTCGACGCGTTCGAACACCTCGGCGAGAACCTTGAGCTGAGACTTGGTGAGCAGATCGACGAGGTTGCTGCGCACCCCGGCCACATGGGTGGGGGCCGCGTCGGCGAGCCGGGCGCGACCTTCGTCGGTGATGACGGCGAGCACCCCACGGCCGTCCTCGAGGCAGGTGTCGCGGGTGACCATGCCCTGCGATTCCATCCGCCGGATCTGGTGGGTGAGGCGGCTGCGGGAGGAGAGGACGCCGTCCGCGAGATCGCTCATGCGCAGCGAGCCGTCCGGCGACTCGGACAACAACACCAGAATCCGGTAGTCCGCGAGGGAGAGGTCGTGCTTCTCCTGCAGATCCCGGTTGAGGACGTCCATCAGCCGCTGGTTGCCGTCCATGTAGCCGCGCCATGCGCGCATCTCGGCCGGCGTCAACCAGTTGGTCGCGGCTTCGGCGTCGGAGGTTTCTGCTGTCACAGGTTCACATTCTAGTAGTGCGACATTACTTTCCAGTAGCGTGCGGTGTCCGAAGAGGCCGAGCGGTCGCTCGGACCGGTCGCGGGCACCGGACGGCGCCGCGTTTCGCTAGCGTCGTTCCCATGTATGCGATCACGATCGATCAGCCGGGCGGCCCCGAAGTCATGACGTGGGCCGAGCAGCCGGACCCGGAACTTCCCCCCGGTCACGTTCTCCTCGACGTCGCCGCGACGGCCGTCAACCGCGCCGACCTGCTGCA
Source organism: Rhodococcus sp. ACS1 (assembly GCF_002300155.1). Classification (NCBI taxonomy): domain Bacteria; kingdom Bacillati; phylum Actinomycetota; class Actinomycetes; order Mycobacteriales; family Nocardiaceae; genus Rhodococcus; species Rhodococcus sp. ACS1. Next base: position 200,200 of record NZ_NSDZ01000005.1, on the reverse strand, counting down.
GCGTCAGGGGTTCTATCCCCCGCCGCCCGGGGCCAGCGACATCCTCGGGCTCGAATGCTCCGGCACCATCGCCGAACTCGGCGAGGGAGTGTCCGGGTGGTCCGTCGGCGACCAGGTGTGTGCGCTGCTGGCCGGCGGCGGGTACGCGGAGAAGGTGGCCGTCCCCGCGTCACAGCTTCTCCCGCTGCCCGAGGGCGTCGATCTGCTCGTCGCGGCGTCGCTGCCGGAGGTCGCGTGCACGGTGTGGGCGAACGTCGTGATGGGCGCCGGACTGTCCCGCGGCGACGTGCTGCTGGTCCATGGCGGTGGCGGCGGCATCGGCACCCACGCCATCCAGGTCGGCGTCGCGCTGGGGGCCCGGGTGGCCGTCACCGCCGGCTCCGAGGAGAAACTGGCGCGCTGCCGCGAACTCGGCGCCGACATCCTCGTCAACTACCGGGAAGCCGATTTCGTCGACGAGATCCGCAAGGCGACGGACGGACACGGCGCCGATGTGATCCTCGACAACATGGGCGGCGCGTACCTGGGCCGCAACGTCGACGTGCTCGCCGCCGACGGCCGGCTCGTCGTCATCGGCATGCAGGGCGGCCGGAAGGGCGAACTGGACCTGGGCAAGGTGCTGGCCAAACGCGCCCACGTCACGGCGGCGGGACTGCGGGGGCGGCCCGAGTCGGGTCGCGAGGGCAAGGCCGACATCGTCGCCGACGTCCGCAAGCGGTTGTGGCCGCTGATCGCGGAGGGCGCGGTGCATCCCATCGTCTCGGCGGAACTGCCGATCACCGAGGCGCCGCGCGGACACGAACTGCTCGACTCCGCCGACACCGTCGGCAAGGTGATCCTGACGATCCCGCGGAACTGACGCTTCGTCCGGTGTGACATTCGTCGTTCCCCTCCGGTGCAACGAATGTCACACCGGGCCGGCCGGCTGTGTTCAGCCGAGGGTGGCGAGCTCGTTCACGAGCTGGTCGATCTCGTAGCGGGTGGTGTACGGCGCGAGACCGATGGTGACGGCGCCGCCCTCGTCGTTGACGCCGAGGGCGTCGAGCAGCCGGGAGCCGCCGTGGACACCGCTGACGGTGGCGATACGCTTGTCGGCGAGGTGCGACGCCACCTTGTCGGCCGAGACTCCGGCGACGGTGAAGCTGAGCGTCGGAACCCGGCTCGGCGACCGCCCGATGACCATGACCTGCGGTAGCCGCTTCAGCGAGGACATGAGGTGGTCGAACAGGGTGTCCTGGTAGTTCTGCAGCGAGCTGATGGACGCCTCGAGCTTCTCGCGCCGGGAACCGGTGGCCGACTCGTCGAGGTTCGCGAGGAAGTCGATCGACGTGGTGAGGCCGGCGAGGAGCGCGAACTGGTGCACCCCGACCTCGAGACGTTCGACACCCCGCGCATACGGGTTGAGCGACACGGCCGGGATGCGGTCGAGGAGCGACGGGTCGCGGAACACAAGTGCCCCGACCTGCGGTCCGCCCCAGGAGGTGGCGCCGACGGCGACGACGTCCGCACCGAGTTCGTTGATGTCGACATGCGCGTAGGGGGCGGCGCCGATCGCGTCGACGACCATCAGTCCGCCGACTTCGTGGACGCGGTCCGAGGCGACGCGGACGTCGGGCGCCGAGCCGACGATCGGGGAGGCGGCGGTGAGTGCGACCAGGCGCGTCGTGGTGGTGATGAGGTCCTGGAACTGCCAGCTGGGGAGTTCGCAGGTCTCGATCTCGACCTCCGCCCACCGCACCTGGGCGCCGTAGCGGCTGGCGACGCGCAGCCAGGGGGCCACGTTCGCTTCCTCGTCGAGGCGGGAGAGCACGAGCCCGGTTCCGAGACCGAGTCGCGTGCTCAGCGACTCCGCCAGCCAGGCCAGGAGAACGGATCGGTCGGGTCCGAGGACGACCCCGGCGGGATCGCCTCCGACCAGGTCGGCGACGGCTGCTCGGGCCGCATCGAGAACCGCCGCACTGCGCCGGCTGGACACATGTCGTCCGGTCGACGAGGAGGCAGAAGCCCGGAAGGCCGTGGAGACAGTGCGCGACACCGCGTCCGGAATCTGCATGCCGGCCTGCGGATCGAGATGGATCCAACCGTCGCCGAGTGAGGGGATGAGTCCCCGAACGCGGGCAACGTCGTAAGCCATGCCCGACACTCTAAGACCCCAAGTCAATACGGTCGAAGCCAGCCATCGATTGTTGTCGAATGCAACAAAGAGGGAAAGGGCCAAATCGGACGCACTTTCGCACTGCCGCGCAGGAACAGCCAAGATGGAGGCATGACGAACTCGGAGAATGAACACGTAGTCGTGATCGGTCCCGACGGTCAGCCCATGGCGATTCCCGTCGCGGAGGCCGCGAGCAAGCCCGAGGGCTCCGACGCCGCCGCAGCCGCCGCAGCCGCCGAGAACGGGAACGGCGCCGAGTCGGTGGCCGACATGGTGGAGCAGCCGGCCAAGGTCATGCGCATCGGAACGATGATCAAGCAGCTCCTCGAGGAGGTGCGTGCGGCACCGCTCGACGACGCCAGCCGCAACCGGCTGAAGGAGATCCACAAGTCGTCTATCCGCGAGCTCGAGCAGGGCCTGGCCCCCGAGCTGCGCGAGGAACTCGAACGCCTCACGCTGCCCTTCACCGACGACACCGTCCCCACCGACGCCGAACTCCGCATCGCGCAGGCGCAGCTGGTGGGGTGGCTCGAAGGACTGTTCCACGGCATCCAGACGGCCCTGTTCGCCCAGCAGATGGCGGCCCGCTCCCAGCTCGAGCAGATGCGTCAGGGAGCCCTGCCTCCGGGCATCAGCATGGGCAACCCGCACGGGCCGCACAACAACGATCCGGGAGCGCAGTCGAGCGGTACCGGCCAGTACCTGTAGCAACGGGCAAAACAGCATGGAACTCGACTCCCGGTAGGCTCGGTGCCCGTGTCAGCATCCGCTATCGAAACCGAGGCCGCAGGCGGCCCGCTCCCGGCGTCCGATTCGCAGACCTTCCGTCGCGCGTTCAAGGACCTCAGGGACGGCTTCGCTCAGCGCGAGCTGTGGCTGAGCCTCGGCTGGCAGGACATCAAGCAGCGCTACCGCCGGTCGGTGATCGGCCCGTTCTGGATCACGATCGCCACCGGCGTGCAGGCCGCGGCGATGGGCATCCTCTACTCGGCCCTGCTGGACATCCCGCTGGACGAGTTCCTGCCGTACGTCACGGTGGGTCTGATCGTCTGGAACCTGATCAGCGCGAGCATCCTCGAGGGGTCCGAGGTGTTCATCGCCAACGAGGGGCTGATCAAACAGCTGCCGTCGGCGCTGAGCGTCCACGTGTACCGGCTGGTGTGGCGGCAACTGCTGCTGTTCGCCCACAACCTCGTCATCTACGTGATCATGCTGTTCGCGTTCGGGGTGTGGCGGCACCTGACCTGGATGTCGCTGGCCGCGATTCCCGCGATCGCACTGATCGTCGTCAACGCGGCGTGGGTGTCGATCATGTTCGGCATCTTCTCCACCCGCTACCGGGACATCGCGCCGATCCTCGGCAGCATGACGCTGCTGCTGTTCGTGCTGACACCGATCATGTGGACCACGCAGAGCCTCGAGGCGCAGGGCGGTCAGGCCGCCGAGCGCGTCAAGCTCGCCGAGCTGAACCCGCTGTTCCACTACCTCGACATCGTGCGCGCGCCGATGATCGGCCAGGACCAGCAGGCGTACCACTGGTACATCGTGCTCGCCATCACCGTCGTCGGGTGGACCGCCGCCATCCTCGCGCTTCGCAAGTACCGGGCCCGCGTGCCCTACTGGGTATAGGGGTTTGCCATGACAGAACACGTGAGCATCGAGACGCGGAACGCCTGCGTCGACTTTCCGATCTTCGACGCCAAGTCCCGGTCGCTGAAGAAGGCGTTCCTCGGCAAGGCCGGCGGATCCATCGGTCGCAACAACTCGGACGTCGTGGTGGTCGAGGCCCTGCGCGACATCAACCTGTCGCTGAAGGAAGGCGACCGCATCGGTCTGGTCGGCCACAACGGTGCCGGCAAGTCGACGCTGCTGCGCCTGCTGTCCGGCATCTACGAGCCCACCCGCGGCAGCGCGAGCATTCGCGGCCGCGTGGCGCCGGTCTTCGACCTCGGTGTCGGCATGGACCCCGAGATCTCCGGCTACGAGAACATCATCATCCGCGGGCTGTTCCTCGGGCAGACCCGTAAGCAGATGCTCGCGAAGATGGACGAGATCGCCGAGTTCACCGAACTGGGCGAGTACCTGTCGATGCCGCTGCGCACGTACTCCACCGGTATGCGCGTGCGCGTCGCGATGGGCGTGGTCACCAGCATCGACCCGGAGATCCTGCTGCTCGACGAAGGCATCGGCGCCGTCGACGCGGAGTTCATGAAGAAGGCGCGCGTACGGCTGCAGGCGCTGGTGGAGCGGTCCGGCATCCTGGTGTTCGCCAGCCACTCCAACGAGTTCCTCGCCCAGCTCTGCGACCGGGCCATGTGGATCGACCACGGTCAGGTCCGGCAGGAGGGCGGCATCGAGGACGTCGTCCGCGCGTACGAGGGCGACGACGCCGCCGACCACGTCCGCCATGTCATCTACGAGATGGACCGGGAGAAGTCCGGGCTGAGCGCCTCGGCCGAACGGGACGTCCGTAGCGACAGATCGAACGAGCGTCCCGTTCGCACGGTCGCGGAAGCCGAGGCGGAGTCCGCGTGAGCGCTGCTGCCGAGCGGATCGTCGGCGTCGTCGTCACCCACAAACGCCGTGAACTGCTGGCGGAGTCGCTGAAGGTCCTCGGCTCGCAGTCGCGTCCGCTGGACCATCTGGTGGTCGTGGACAACGCCGCCGAGGACGACGTGCGCGAACTCGTCGAGACGTCCGGGATCCCCACCAGCTACCTCGGGTCGCAGCACAATCTGGGCGGGGCGGGCGGCTTCGCGCTGGGGATTCTGTACGCCCTCTCGCTCGGCGCCGACTGGGTGTGGCTCGCCGACGACGACGGCAGGCCCGAGGGGCCGAAGGTCCTGGAGACGCTGCTCGACTGCGCCGAGCGGCACGGGCTGGCCGAGGTGTCGCCGGTGGTCTGTGACATCGACGACCCCGACCGTCTCGCGTTCCCGCTGCGCCGCGGCGTCGAGTGGCGTCGGCTGCGGTCCGAACTGTTCACCGACGGCGACGACTCGGCCGACCTGCTCCCCGGCATCGCGTCGCTGTTCAACGGCGCCCTGTTCCGGGCGTCGGCGATCGACACGGTCGGTGTCCCCGACCTGCGGCTGTTCGTCCGCGGCGACGAGGTGGAGGTGCATCGGCGGCTGGTGCGGTCGGGGCTGCCGTTCGGCACCTGCCTGCAGACGGCGTACGTGCACCCGAACGGCGCGGAGGAGTTCAAGCCAATCCTCGGCGGCCGGATGCACACGCAGTACCCGGACAACGAGACGAAACGGTTCTTCACCTACCGCAACCGCGGCTATCTGCTGTCCCAGCCGGGTATGCGGAAGCTGCTGCCGCAGGAGTGGGTGCGGTTCGGGTGGTACTTCCTCGTCACGCGGCGTGATCCGCAGGGTCTGCGGGAGTGGATGCGGCTGCGCAAGCTGGGCCGTCAGGAGCGGTTCGAGCGGCCGTAAATTCGGTTGCGCCCGGGTTCCGCCGGGTGGGAGCATCGTGGGGTTCCGGTCGATAGACCCCCAGTGTTTCGACCCTCAGGTGCTGCGAAGGAGTGAGTGTCCGATGACTGTCTCGTCGGTCGACGCCGCGTGCGTCCGCTCCCCCTTCCCCCTCGCCTGACCGAACCCGCGCAGTGGTCCGGTCGGCACTCATCGACCCGAGGATCACACCCATCATGTTCGATTCCGGACACCTCCTGCCCTACGGCTGGAACGACACACTTTCCGACACCTTCGACAGTTACCCGGCCGACGGCCGCGAGCCCGGTCGGGTGATCCGCGTGGACCGCGGTCGCTGCGACGTGGCCGCGCCCGCGGGCATCGTCCGCGCCCTCGTCGGCGAGCACCCGCTCTGCACCGGCGACTGGGTGACGCTCCACCGGCACGGCGACGAGATCGCCGTCGCCGACCTGTTCCCCCGGCGCAGCGCGATCGTCCGGTCGTCCGCGTCCGGCCGGTCCGAGGGGCAACTCCTCGCGGCCAACGTCGACACGGTGGTGATCGCCGCCGCACTGGACACCGCCCTCGATCTCGGGCGCATCGAACGACTGCTCGCACTGTCGTGGGAGAGCGGCGCGCAGCCGGTGGTCGCCCTCACCAAATCCGATACCGTGCAAGACATTTCCCTCGCGACCGCCGAAGTGGCGGCGGTCGCTCCGGGTGCGACCGTGGTCGCGGTGAGCGCCGATACCGGCGACGGCATCGACATCCTCACCGCAGTGATCGACGGGACCGTCGCCCTCATCGGACCGTCGGGCGCGGGCAAGTCGACGCTCGCGAACGCGTTGCTCGGCGAGGACGTGCTCGCCACCGGACGCGTCCGCGAGGGCGACAACAAGGGACGGCACACGACGGCACACCGGGAACTGCTGCCGCTGCCGTCCGGCGGCGCCCTGATCGACACGCCGGGACTGCGGGGTGTCGGCATGTGGGACGCGGCCGACGGCATCGACAAGACGTTCCCCGAGATCGAGGAACTCGCGGCGCAGTGCCGGTTCGCGGACTGCTCGCACGAGGCCGAACCCGGGTGCGCGGTCCAGGGCGCGGTGGCGGGCGGCGAGCTACCCGAACGCAGACTCGCCAGCTACCGCAAGCTGATTCGCGAGAACGGGTGGATCGCGTCCCGTACCGACGCACGGCTGCGGGCCGAGCGGGAGCGCGAGTGGAAGACCATCGCCCGTTGGCAACGCCAGATGTACCGCAGTCGCGGTCACTGATCCGGGTAAACGACCCGCATCCCGGTTGACTCCCTGAGCCGGGATGCGGGTGGCAACATGGGGCTATGTTCGACCTTCGGAGAAAGGCCCGTCTCAAGTTTCAACGTGCCATGTCCGAGGTGGTCGCCGAGTCCGACCGGCGGTCCCGCGAACTCGTCGAGAACCAGCACGACCAGACCCTGGCCGAGCTGAGCGCGACCAACCAGGAACTGGCCCGGGTGCTGTCCGAGCTGTCCGACGCCCGCATGGAGATCTCCGACGTCCAGCAGCGGCTCGGCGAACTCGAGCAGCAGGCCCGCCGCGACATCACCCAGGCGCTGGACGTGCGGGCCACGAAGGAGGCCGCGGGGTTCGTGCTCGAGCACATGCCGAAGGCGCCCGTGTTCTGGAACCCGCAGGACACGTTGCGGTACGGGCTGTCGCGGGTGGAGGTCGAGGGGCTGGCGCTCGAGTTCGGGGTGGCGTCGGGCACGACGCTCCGGATCATCGTCGAACAGTTGAAGGACGCCGAGCACGAGGTGTTCGGGTTCGACGTGTTCTCCGGTCTGCCGCAGACGTGGCGCACCGGGTTCCCGGCCGGGGAGTTCGCGCAGGAGAAACTACCCAAGGTGCGCGGCGCGGAGTTGGTGCCCGGACTGTTCGAGGACACGCTGTCGGGCTTCCTCGAGAAGCATCCCGGACCGGTGTCGTTCGTGCACCTCGACGCCGACCTGTACTCGTCGACGAAGTCGGTGCTCGACCGGCTCGAACAACGGCTCGTCGCGGGCACGGTGATCGTGTTCGACGAGTTCTTCAACTTCCCCGGCTGGCAGGAGCACGAGTACCGGGCGTGGACGGAGTTCGTCGACCGCACCGACGTCGGATTCGAGTACCTCAGCTACACCGCCAACCACGAGCAGGTGGTCGTGCGGATCACCGCACCAGTTTCACCGCCTGGGTGACGTTGAACGTCGCGCGGTCGTCGATCCGCAGCCCGGACCGGGCGAGCGCGGCGAACGCCTCGGTGTCCTCGAAGTGGTACGGCGGCAGCGTCCACACCTCGTTGGACGTGTGCCGGATGATGCGCTCGCTGTCGCGTTCGTAGTCGGTGAAGAACCAGACCACGGAGCAGGAGTCGAGCGCGCCGGCGAGGTCCGGGACGGCGAGTTCGTCGTCCCACAGCGACCCCCGGCTCGCGGCGGTGGTCCCGAGCCCGATGTCGCGGGTCCCGTCGAACGCCTCCGGCCGCACGTCCTTGACGAGCCGCAGCGACGTGGGGTTCCACGCCGGTTTGTCGAACAGCACGCAGTCACCGGGCCGGAGGTGCTGCCCGGCGAAGACGTTGACGGTGCTGAAGTCCATACCGCTGGGTTTCGCCCACTGTTCGCGCTGGGCGACGTAGCCCGGCGACGCGGCGACCGCGAGCACGGCCAGCACCGCGGCGGACTGCCACCATTTCCGGGTCAGCGCGGCCAGGCACAGCCCGCCGATCAGGGCCACCGCCGGCGTCGTGAACGTGAAGTACCGCGGAAGGTACACCGGGCTGCGCAGCAGCGAGTAGGCGAGCAGCAGCGCCATCGGCACCGCGACCCACGGCAGCGCGACGGACAGCGCCGGCGGCAGCCGGTGACCGCGCACCAGGGCCACCGCCCCGGCCACCACGAGCACGGCGAACAGCACGGCGAACCACGGTGCGCCGACGAACCACTGGTACTCGGCCACGGCCCGCGGCAGGTTGCGGTCGAGCGGCGGGATCCACGCCACCTGGACGGCTTCCCGGCGCACCAGCGCCACGAACGGCGCCGCGACCACCATCCCCACCGCCGTCGCCGACCCCCATCCGAGCCAGGACCGCCGGGCCGCACGCAGCAGCAGGAGCGTCAGCAGGTTCGCGGGCACCAGCGTGAGGAGGTAGACGAACAGCACGATCGACACCGCCAGGCCCGCGGCGTACAACGCCCACAGCCACCACCGCCGGAGTCTCAGTGCCGCAAGGAGAATCACGGTCAGCCAGACCGCGGCCGCCGCCGTGGCCGCGTATCCGCGGGCCTCCGCGGCCGCCCACGTGACGCTGGGCAGGACCACGAACAGGAGCCCGGACAGCACCGCCACCCGCCGGGTCGAGATCAGCGCACCGAGCACCACCACACCCGCGCCCGCGGCGCCCACGGCCAGGGCGCTCGGGAACCGCGCCGAGAACTCCGAGGCCCCGAACACCGCGAACCAATAGCGCATCGCGACGTAATACAGACCGTGCACGGCATCGATGTGGCCGAGCAGATTCGACAGGTCCGGCCGGGACCGCTGACTCGAATACAGCGTCGCGACCTCGTCGTACCAGAACGACGGACGCCAACTCCACGCCGCACCGAGCAGCACACCGACAGCGAAGACGAGCAGCGAATCCCGGGACAGCCCACGCACATCGCGGGCCGGCGACGGTCCGGGCAACGTCACTGACCGTACAGGCGAGCCCAGTTCTCCCGGCTGGTGAGCTGCGGCAACGCATCCCGGTACTGACGCTGCGTCGACGCCGCATCCTCGCGGAACCGCTTCATCAGCTTCGCGGTCCGGGCCGTGAGTTCGCGCGCGGTCTCCTTGTCGCGGCGGCGCACCCGCACCCCGGACTGGGACGCGTCGGTGATGACGGCGGTGTCGAACAGCGACACGTGCCACCAGTGCGCCTCGGCCACAGGAATACTCGCGACACCGTGCTGGGTGCGGCCGAGCCACTGGTACGCCGCACGCTTGGCGAGGACGAGGTCGATCTTGCTCTTGTCCGGCTCGAAACCCGCATACCGGGTGACGAGGTCGGAGTTGCGGACATCGGGGATGTTCGTCGCGGGATGCTTGACGGTTTCGGGGAACCGCTTGCGCTCCTCCCGGATCGCCGCCAGCACGGCCTGACCGCCGTCCTCGAGCACCTTCGGCCCCTCGAGGAAGTCCTCGATACCGCGGATCATGGTGTACGCCAACCCGTACTGCATCGACACGAGGTACTGGGTGATCTCCCGCGTCATCATCTTGCTCAGCGACTTCGCGTCGAAGTCACTGTGCAGCGCGGCGGCGATCAGCGAGTTGCGGATGCTGAAGTACTTGGCCCAGTCGTCGCGGTCCTTCCAGTGGAAGTCCGCGTGCCACACACCGGCGTTGGGCAGCGTGACCGTGACGAATCCGGCCGCGCGGGCGCGAATGCCGTACTCGATGTCGTCCCACTGGAAGAACATCGGCAGCGGGAGCCCGATCTGCGCGACCACCTCGGCCGGGATCAGGCACGACCACCACGCGTTGTAGCCGGCGTCGACGCGCTTGTGCTGCTTCTTCTTCAGGAGGTTGATGTCGTGCCGCGACCCGGCCGCCCAGCGGCCCGCCTTCAGCTTCGACAGGTCCGCTTCCTCCGCGCTGACGTGCAGGTGCTCCGGGTTCATCAGGTACAGCATCTGCGCGCCGACGAGCGTCGGCTCGGTGGTGACGTTGGCGAACGCGTTCATCCGCAGGATCGACTCCGGCTCGCACAGGATGTCGTCGTCCATCAGGATCAGGTTGGCGTGCTCGTTGATGCCCGACACCTCGTACATGCCGCGGGTGAAGCCGCCGGCCCCGCCCAGGTTCGGCTGTCGCAGGTACACGAGTTTGTCGCCCAGGATCTCGGCGACCTCGGTGAACTTCTCCCGGTCCGAAACGTGGTCGCTGCCCTGGTCGACGACGTACACGGCGTCGATGCCGGACGCCATCGTCGGGTCGTTCGCGATGGCGGCGACGGTCTCGGCGCAGTCGTCGGCGCGGTTGAACGTGCAGATCGCGATCGCGGCGGGACGGATCACCGACGGCGCGGCGACGGTCCACTCCAGTTCACTCACGGCGAGGGCGCCGTCGACGGCGGTGAACTCCACCCACAGGGAGCCGCCGTCGAGGTAGGCGTCGAGCTTCGCGGACAGCGTCGCCGTGCCCGTGCCGTCGATCTCCGTCGTCGACAGGATGCGGGAGTTGCCGCCCGAATCGGAGCCGCGCAGCGCCACCACGGCGCGGCCGTCGGCCTCGTGGCGGAAACCGACGGTCACGTCGGTGACCGTCGTCCAGCGCTGGTAATAGCTGGCCGCGAACCGGCCGAAGTAGGTGTCGGTGTCGACCGTCGCACCCTTCTCGAGGTGCACGACGTGCCGCTCGCGGTGGGCACGTCCCTTGACGATCCTGGCGTACAGGTCGTCCTTCACCCGGGTGGTCGGTCCCGTGAACAGACCTCGCGCCACCACCAGGCGGTCGGGTGCGCGATGCTCGGTGAGAGCACTCCGGACCGCGGCCGTGCTCCCGTCCACAGGTGCTACCGACGCAGACTCGTTCATAGTGCTCCTACTGTTCCCCGCGAGAGGTGGGCTGGACCGCACCAACGCGACGGCACGATCCTCTTCTCGGTTCGCAGGGTATCAACCTCGCGGCGCGCTCCCCGACCATGCGAGGCGACCTCCGTCCCGGTGACGGGCCCGCAGCCGGAACAGTCCCACCCCCATCGCGAGCACATCGGCCCTGGATATGCGGGTTTCGTGGCCGTCGTGGTCGGCGCTCAGACGCACCGGCACCTCGACCGGGACGAGGCCTGCGCGCTCCGCGAGGTAGACGAGTTCGGTGGTGAACAGGAACCCGGGCTCGACGAGGTCGGGAACGAGGCGGCGGATCAGGTCACCGTCCATCAGGACCGTGCCCTGGGGGTCGCCGGTGCGCATCCCGAGGACCATCCGGCGCAGCGCCGCGAAACCCCACGTCAGGGTTCCCCGGAGGGCGCCGCGCCGAACCTGCGAGTCGGGGTGGGCCTTGGACCCGATCACGACTTCGGGCAGGCGGCCGTCGTGGCCCTCGGCGAACTTCTCGGCGCCGTCGAGGTCGTCGAACCCGAACGGCAGGTCGTCGGCGGTGAGCAGCACGTGCACGCCGCGACTCGCCTCCGCGCCCGTCCGCAATGCGTTGCCCATGCCCTTCTCGCTCCGCAGGACGGTGAGCGACACGGACCCGGGCACCCAGTCCGCGGCGAGGCGGGTGCAGATGTCCACGGTGCCGTCGGTGGAGCCGTTCTCGACGACGATGATCTCGACGTCGTGGCCTGCCAGCCGTTCGGCCACCCGGCGGACCGTCTGCTCGATGACGGCGGCGGAATTGTAGGCGGGCACGACCACGGAGAGCGCCTTCGGCGCACGTGCGCCTTTCTGGTCGTGGGAACAACCGAAAAGGCGCACGGGCGCAGCCTAACTCGTAGGCTCGGAGTCCGTGGCACCCTCCGCGTCCGTGTCCTCGACGTTCACCCGATCGATACGCGGCGTCCCGGAGTGGGCGGTGGCACTCGCGGTCGCGGTGGCTGCCGCGGCCGTCGCGACGGTTCCCCGGATCGTGTACGACCGCTTCTACTACGGCGGCGACATGCTGGAATCGTTCGTGCCGTCCTGGCACCGGATCGGCGGGGAACTGCTCGCCGGGCGGTGGCTCGCCGTCAATCCCGACGCCTGGATCGGTGGCAACTACGCGGGCGAGGCCGCCTACGGTCTCTACAACCCCGTCAACCTCGCCAACTACATGCTGGCCGCGAAGTTCGAGAACCTGTCGGTCGCGTCGTTCGTGATCATGGCCGAGTTCCTCGCGCTGTTCGCCCTCGGCACGTATCTGCTGTGCCGCGAATACGGCGCCCGCCGCGGTGCCGCGGTCCTCGCCGGGCTGACGATTCCGTTCAGCGGTTTCACCCTGTTCTACGAGGCGGCGGGCTGGCCGTCCGGGATGATGGCCGTCGCCTGGGTGACGCTGTTCTGGTGGTCGGCGCTCCGTCTCTCGCGCGGCCGCACGAACCCGCTGATCACGTTCCTGATCGGCGCGCTGACGGTGAGCATGGGCAACCCGTACGCCGCGCTCGGCGCCGTGGTGATTCTCCTCGGCCTCGGGATCGGCCTCCTGGTCCAGCGGGAGTTCTTCCGGTTACTCGTGCTCGTGATCACCGGCGCGTGCGCGGGCACCGCCGCGCTGGTGACGTACCTGCCGCTGTTCCTCAGCGTCGACGTCACCACCCGCGCAGGCAGCACCGGCATCTTCAACGACACGTTCCTGCAGCCGCAGATCGGCGGGCCCGCGGGAATGAGCAGCCCGTCGTATCTCCCCGTGATCATGACGTTCGGGGGTCCCGTCGAGGTGATCCCGTCGCTGTACCTCGCGTGGTTCGTGCTGCCGCTGCTGCCGTGGCTGCCGTGGGGCCGGATCCGCGCGCTGTTCGCGTCCCCGGGGTTCCGCCGCGCGCACGGGCGACCGCTCGTCAGCCTCGCGATCATCACGGTCGTCTACTTCCTCTTCACGTTCGGACCGTCGAACGTCGGAATGTTCCGCTGGCCGATCCGGCTGGTCGAATACCTCTACCTGTGCGTGGTGATCGGTCTGTCGCTCGCGCTGTCGCTCGCGCTGTCGCTGGGCCTTGCCCGTGACCGGGTGCGCCGGCGGGCGACGGCGTCGGCGGTGCTGATCGCATTGGGCTTCTATCTGGCGTTCGCGTCCTCCCCGGCCCTGACCGGCAGGCATGCGCTGTTCACGCTGCTCGTCGCGGCGCTGTGCGCGATCGCGTACGTCGCCTGGCGCACCCTGGGCCCGAGCGGTCTCGTCGCCGCTCTCGTCCTGGGAACGGTGGCGGTGACCGCCGCGCAGGTCTGGTCCCTCACCCACGACGTCGACCGCGGCAGCCGCGTCGACCCGTCCAGCACGTCGCTGCTGTCCGCGCAGACCGACCGCTACCAGGGCACCGTCCTGCAACTCGCCGACCTCGGCGACACCTCCCCCGAGGACGTCACCGCAGGCCGGATCCTGTTCGGCAACGAGATCATGGCGTCGTCCGCGGAGGGCAGCATCAACGCGTACACCGGCATCGGGTTCACCGAATTCCAGGAGGCCCTGTGCATGGACTACCGCGGCGCCGTCTGTCCCGGGGTGTACGGGGCACTCTGGCAGCCGGTGAACGCGGACATTCCGATTCCGCTGATCGACTACCTGCGGGTGTCGACGCTGGTGGTGGAGCACCGCCTCGTGCCCGAGGTGGAGACGGCACCGCCCCCACCCGGCTGGCACGTCACCGAACGCGGCGACTCCCGGACGGTACTGCAGCGCGACCGGCCGCTGCCCCTGCCCGGGCGGGTGTCGTTCGCGTCCGACGGCGTCCGGGTGCTCTCGTCCGACACCGAAGCGGCGACGGAGACCGTGCGGGTGACGGGCAGCGGCGGCACCGTCTCGTTCGCCCGCCTCGCGTGGCCCGGCTACTCGGCCACCGTGGACGGCGAGCCGGTGGACGCGACCGCGGGCTGGCACGGTCTGCTCGAGGTGTCGGTGCCGCCGGGTGACCACGAACTGGTGGTGACGTTCCGGCCGCCGCGGCAGAACCTGTCCGTCGCGGCGTTCGGCGCCGCGACGGTCGTGGTGCTGATCCTGTCCGTCGTCGACCCGGTGGTCCGCCGCCGGAAGCTCAGCGCGGCGACCACCCGGACGACGTGAGCGCCGACACCTCGGTGGAGCCGGACCCCGCGACCGCCGCGGACGACAACGCGTCGGCGATCAACTGGTGGCCGATCTGGTTCGGGTGGTCGCCGTCGTCGGCCAGCAGTCCGGTGGGATCGCCGTCGCCCCACGTTCCCTTGAACGTGCTGAACAGGTCGACGTACGTGGCGCCCTCCGAGCCCGCGACCTCCGAGATGACGTCGTTGGCGCGCAACGTCAGCGCGGCGCTGTCCCGCAGGAACTGCGGGCCGTACAACTCGCGGGCCACGTCGCCGTCCGGGAAGACGTCCCAGTACCCGGTGACCAGCACCGCGGTCGGCTGACCGGCCCGCAGTTCGGTGATGCGGTCGAGCACGGACGTCAACGTGGTCTGCAGTTGCGGCAGCACCGGCGCGAAGCAGCCGAGCCCGTCGTCGCCGCCGCAGTCGCCGTCCAGGTAGTCGTCGAGTTCGGTGTAGAAGTCGTTGGCGCCGATCGTGACGGTGACGAGATCGGCGGCACCCACGGCGTCGGCGTCGTATGCACCGGGTTCGAGGGAATCGAGCAGGTCGGTGCTGGTCCAGCCCCCGACACCGAGGTTCGCCACTTGGACGGGCAGGGCCGTGTCGCCGGACAGCTGATCGCCGAACAGTTCCACGAACGGCGTGCATCCGGGGCATCCGTCACCGGCCGGGATCGAATCGCCCAGGCCCACCAGGGTCGCGACCGCGGGCGACTCCGGCTGCGGCTGCGGTTGCGCCACCGGCGGTGCCGTCGACGTGGAGCAGCCGGCGAGGAGCGGAATCAGAACCGCTAAGGGAACACCGAGAATCCAGCGTCGCACGGGGCCTCCCCATCACGTCCTGCGCCTCGGAGGTAGCGCTCGTCACCGGTCCGCACGAATTCTACCGACGGTCGGTGCCGGACGCCGTTCCCCGCGGGACGGTCCGGACGTGCGCCCGCTCGCCTTGGGGACCGAACAGGCTGAGGATCTCCACCGGCTGCGGTCCGGGATTGCCGAACCAGTGCGGCACATGGGTGTCGAACTCCGCGACCTCCCCCGGCGTCAGGATCACGTCGTGTTCGCCGAGCAGCAGTCGCAGCCGGCCGGACAGGACGTACAGCCATTCGTAACCCTCGTGGACCTGCAGGTTCGGTACCGCGGTCGGGTCGCCCGGCGGGATCACGTGCTTGAACGCCTGGATCCCGCCGGGCCTGCGGGTGAGCGGGATGATCGTCGTGCCGTTGCGGTCGAGGGGCCGCAGGTGGACGCGGGGGTCGCCGGTGGCGGGTGCGTCGACCAGTTCGTCCAGGGGCAATTGGTGGGCGCGGGCCAGCAGCAGCATCAGTTCGAGGGTGGGTTTGCGCTGGCCGGCCTCCAGCCGCGACAGCGTGCTCACCGAGATCCCGGTGGACTCGGAGAGCTGGGCGAGGGTCGCGCCGCGCTGCTGCCGCAGTGCTTTGAGCCGCGGTCCCACGGCGTCGAGGACACCGTCCAGATCGGGTAGGTCGTCGTTCACACCACCCATGTTGCCACACTGGCAAACATTCTTGCCAGGATCGCGATCTGCCCGGACAGTGGACGTCACGAGGTCGACGAACGAAGGAGAACGCGATGGATGACAGTTACGACGTGGTGGTCGTCGGCGGCGGCGCGGCCGGACTCAGCGGGGCACTGACCCTGTCGCGGGCCCGCCGATCCGTGCTCGTGATCGACGCGGGCGAACCCCGCAACGCACCGGCCGGGCACATTCACAACTATCTGGGCCGAGAGGGCACCCCTCCCGGTGAACTCCTGGCCATCGGACGCAAGGAGGTCGCCGGATACGGCGGGGAGATCGTGACCGGCACCGTCACGTCCGCCGAGAAGGTCGGGGACGGGGAGTTCCGGGTGACGCTCGCCGACGGCCGGACCGTCGGGGCGCGGCGGCTGCTCGTGACCACCGGCCTCGTCGACGTCCTCCCCGACATCCCCGGGGTGGCCGAACGGTGGGGACGCGACGTCCTGCACTGTCCGTACTGCCACGGCTGGGAGGTCCGGGACCAGCCGGTGGGCGTCCTGGCCGGCAGTCCGCTGGCGGTGCACCAGGCGCTGATGTGGAGCCAGTGGACCGATCAGGTGACGTTGTTCCTGAACGACGCGAACGAGCCCACCGGCGAGGAGTACGAGCAACTCGCCGCCCGCGGCGTCGCCGTGATCGACGGCGCGGTGGCCGGACTCGAGGTGCGCGGCGACCGGCTGACCGGTGTCCGGCTGCGCACGGGCCGGGTCTTCCCCCTGGCCGCCGTCGTGGTCCCGCCGCTGTTCCGGGCCCGCGCCGACTTCCTCACGACCCTCGGCCTGGGCACCACCGAGATGGAGATGGCCGGACACGTGATCGGCACCGCCGTCGCCGCCGACGCGACCGGCGCCACCGCGGTTCGCGGGGTGTGGGTGGCCGGCAACGTCGCGGACCCGAAGGCGCAGGTCATCGTCGCCGCCGGAGCCGGACTGACCGCCGCCGCCACCCTCAACGCCGACCTCATCGCGGAAGACACCCGCCTGGCGGTCGCCGGAGCGCTCAGCCGGTAGCCGACACGGTCGCCTCGTGGACCACGCGGTGCGCGGGCAGGATCGACTCGCGCTCCGCGTCGGCGTCCCCCTCTCCGCCGACCAGCCCGACGTAATGCGCGAGCTGGGCGGCGAGGGGTTCGTCGCTGTAGCGGATGGTGGGGATCTCGATCACGGTCTGCTGCTTGTACCCGTCGGCGGGCAGGTCGTCGTCGATGTGCCGGTAGATGGTGATGTCGCGGCGCAGCAGGTCGATCTCGATCAGACGGTCCGGCTCCAGCAGCGACAGCTGCCGGACCTTCCGCTGACTCACCCGGCTCGCCGAGATGGTCGCCACCGCACCGGATTCGAAACGCAGCACCGCCTCCGCGCAGTCCTCGGCCTCGTTGCGCCGCGAACTGTCGTGGAAGTAACCGAATTCGGCCTTCACCCCGACCGGCGGCGATCCGACGAATCCGATCGCGAGGTCCACGTCGTGGATCAGCAGGTCCGTCGCGACGCCGGTGGGGATGCGGGACACGAACGGCGAGTGCCGGATTCCGTTGACCTGCCACACGTCACCGGCGAATTCGCGGGCCGTCCGGACCGCCGGGTTGAATCGCTCGAGCAGACCGCACATCAGCGGGACGCCCGTCGCGGCGGCGCGTTTCACCAGATCGGTGCTCTCCTCGTACGTTGCGGCAAGCGGCTTTTCGACGAGCAGCGGCTTCCCGAGGTCCAGGATGCGGCCCGCCACCTCGTAGTGTGCGGGGGTCGCCGCCGCGACGACGACGGCGTCGATGCCGTCCAGGTCGTCGAAATCCGCGGCCCACTCGGCACCGAACCGGGCGGCGACGTCCCGTCCGTGGTCTTCCCGCGGCTCCACCAGCAGCGCCAGGTCGCACAGCGGCGACTGCGCGAGAACGCGGGCATGCAGCGACCCCATCTTCCCGGATCCGACGAGCGCGATCCGCGGTCGCGTAGACGTCATCACGCCTCCATCGCCTCGCGCACCGCCGCGACGATCCGGTCGACGTCGTCGGTGGAGAGCGCGGCGTGAACGGGGATGCTGAGGCACCGGCGGGCCACCGACGTCGCGACCGGTGTCGGCGAGGCGATCACCCGGGGATGGTCGCGGTAGCAGTCGTAGTCGTAGACGGTCCTCGGGTAGTAGACGCCGCTGCCCACTCCCCGATCGCCCAGACGCTGCGCGAGGGTGTCGCGGTCGATCGGCGCATCCGGCGCGAGGATCACGGTGAACTGGTGCCACACGTGCCCGCGGCCCGCGAGTTCCGAAGGCAGCACGAGACCTTCGACGTCCTTCAACCCCGTCTGCAGCGCCTCCGCGTTGCGCCGGCGCGATTCCACCTGCTGCAGATACGAACCCAGTTGCGGCAACCCGAGACTGGCCTGCAGATCCGTCATCCGGAAGTTCTGGCCCGCCATCTCGTACTCGTAGCGCCGACGCATGCCCTGATTCCGCAGCACCCGCAACCGGTCGGCCACCGCGTCGTCGTCTGTCGTGACCATTCCGCCTTCGGCGGTGGTGAGATTCTTGGTGGCGTAGAACGAGAAGCAGCCGAGCCCGAAACTGCCCGCGCCCCTGCCGTCGAACGTGGCGCCGTGCGCCTGCGCGGCGTCCTCGACCACGGCCAGTCCCCCGGACTCGGCCAGCGGCATCAGCGCACCCATGTCCGCGGTCTGCCCGTACAGATGCACCGGCATCAGCACCCGGGTGCGGTCGTTCACGCAGTGCTCCGCCACGTCGGGGTCGATCGCGAAGTCGGCCTCCCCGATGTCGGCGAACCGTGCCGTCGCGCCGGCGTCGAGAATCGCGTTGAGCGTGGCCACGAACGTGAACGGGGTGGTGAGTACCTCGTCCCCGGGCTGCAGGTCCAGCACCCGCAGGGCCGCGATCAGCGCGGTGGTGCCGCTGTTGACGGCCACCGCGTGCCGGGTGCCGACGAGTTCGGCGAACCCCTCCTCGAACCTCGCGACCTTCGGTCCCTGCGCGACCATCCCGGATCGCAGGGTGTCGAGGACCTCGCGCTCGACATCCTCTCCGAAGGAAATACTCGAGATGGCGATCACGGTTCCTCCGATAGATTGACGTGCAGTTCACACCGTCTTCACAGATTGCAACCACTTGAAGGTTCCCACGGTCTGCACGGCTCCTGGAAGGAATCCGAAACTTTCATGACCATCGGTGAAAACTGCGAGATCCACCCGACCGTCGTGATAGGCGACGGCGTCACCGTCGGAGACCGGGTCAGCATCGGACCGTATGCCGTCCTCACCGGCCCCCTCGACATCGGCGACGACTGCTGGATCGGCGCCCACGCGACGCTCGGGGCCCCGCCGGAGTGGATCGGGAAGACGCATCCCCGCACGTGGACGGAGGTCAGCCCGCACCGGGGTGTGGTGATCGGCGCGGGCACCGTGATCCGGGAGATGAGCGCCGTCCAGCAGGGCGCCGAGCGGCCGACGACCATCGGGCGGGGCGGATTCGTCATGAACCACACGTCCGTCGAGCACGACGTCCGGATCGGCGAGGACTGCGTCCTCTCGCCGTCGAGCACCCTCGGCGGTCACGTGACCCTCGGCGACGGCGTCAATCTCGGCATGAGCGCGGTGGTGCATCAGCGGCGGGTGATCGGGGCGCGCGCAATGGTCGGAATGGGATCGGTCGTCGCCAAGGACATTCCGCCGTTCGCCACGGTGTTCGGCAATCCCGCCGCCCTGCGCGGCACCAACCGGGTGGGGATGAGCCGGTCCGGGATCGCCGACCGGGACATCGAGGCGGTGGAGAATCTGTTCGCCTCGGGGCGGCTCGAGGCGGACGCGGAACTCCCGCCATCGCTCGCCGACGCGTTCGCCTGGTGGCGGGAGTTGGCGGTGAAACCACTCGTTTCCTGATCCGGCGCCCGCCGATTGCTATCGTCGGAACCGAACGCTGCACTGCTGCAGCGCACTGCCGGTGAGGGGGTGGTTCTCGTGGACACCGATCCCGAGATCGTCCCGGACCGCGGTGGCCGCGCCGTCCTGATGAACGCGCTGCGGATCCTCGTCACCCTCGCGATCGTCGTCGCCGTCGTGTTCGCCGTGAAATCGCAGTGGGCCGAGGTCCGGGACACGATCACCCAGCTGGACTGGTGGGCGCTCGCCGTCTCCGCGGTCTTCGTGTTCCTCGGCATGGGCGCGGCGGTGCGCGCGTGGCAGCACGCGCTCGGCGCGCTCGAACACCCGATTCCCGCGTTCGACGCCGCCCGCTGCTACCTCGTCGGCCAACTCGGCAAGTACCTACCGGGCAGTGTGTGGGCGTTCGTCCTCCAGACCGAACTCGTCCGCCGGGCCGGGGTGTCGCGTGCCAACGGATTCGTCGCCGTCCTCGTCACCGTGGGGCTGAGCATCACGTCCGCGCTGGTCGTCGGGCTGCTGGCGCTGCCCGCCCTGTTCCACATCAGCACCGTCGCGGCGGTCGCGGTGATCATCCTCGTCCCCATCGCCCTCGTCTGCTGCTATCCCCCGATCCTCACGCGGCTGGTGAACCTGGCCCTGCGGATCCTGCGGCGCGCCCCGCTGCACCGGCAGTTGACGATGCACAAGATCGGGCGTGCCCTCGGCTGGTGCGCCGTCAGCTGGGTGCTGTACGGCGTGCATCTCTGGTTCCTCGCGTCGAGCACGTCGGGATTCGCGGTGGGCACCCTGGTGCAGTGCATCGGCGCGATCGCCCTCGGCATGTGCGCCGGTGTGCTGGTGGTCGTCGCGCCGTCCGGCATCGGGGTACGCGAGGCCGTCGTCGTCGCGGCGCTGTCCCCGTTCATGGACAGCGGGGTGGCGCTCGGGCTGGCCCTCGCGTCCCGACTGGTGTTCACGCTGTGCGAGGTGCTCGCCGGCTTTGTCGCCGCGGTCGCCGGTTCGCGTGCACTGCGCAACGCCCTCGTGCACGAGGATTCCCGGGTGCCGCAGCCGTCGTGAGGAGACCGCGATGACGGACGCCTGGGAGGTCGATCCCGCGTACGAGAACTACATCGGCCGCTGGAGCAGGCTGGTCGCGCCGCAGTTCCTGCGGTGGCTGGCCGCAGGCCCGGGCGGCGCCTGGTGCGACGTGGGTTGCGGGACCGGCGCCCTCTCCCACACGGTTCTCCGCACAGCCGACCCGGCCCGGGTGGTCGGGGTGGAACCTTCGGCGCCGTTCGCCGCGGCGGCCCGGGCCGGCGCGGACGATCCCCGCTTCGAGGTGCGGCCGGGCACCGCCGAAGCGATCCCCGCCGCCGACGGCGAGTTCGACCGCGTGGTGTCCGGGCTGGTCCTCAACTTCGTTCCCCGTCCGGTCGAGGGGCTCGCCGAGATGCGCCGCGTCACCCGGGTGGGCGGAACGGTCGCCGGTTACGTGTGGGACTACGCGGAGGGCATGCAGATGATCCGCGTCTTCTGGGACGCCGCGCGCGAGCTCGACGCCACGGCCGCGACCCTCGACGAGGGCGCCCGCTTCCCGCTCTGCCGGCCGCAGCCGCTCCGCGACGCGCTGTCCACCGCCGGGTTCACGGAGGTTGCCGTGCACCCGCTCGACGTTCCCACCGTGTTCGCCGACTTCGACGATTTCTGGCGGCCGTTCCTGGGCGGTCAGGGCCCCGCGCCCGGCTACTGTGCGTCCCTCCCCGCCGGGCGCCGAGACGCGCTGCGCGACCTGCTCGCTGCCCGACTGCGGCGCGACAAGACAGGCCGCATCGCACTGACGGCGCGGGTGTGGGCCTTCCGCGGAACCGTCAGCCGATGACGGATTCCGTGGCCGCGTACGCCTTCTCCGCGGATTCCTTCTGCGCCCGCCACCACGACTCGTTGTCGCGGTACCACCGCACGGTGGCCTCGAGCCCGCTGCGGAAATCCTCGTACTGCGGCGTCCAGCCCAGTTCGGTGCGCAGGCGCGTCGAGTCGATCGCGTAGCGCAGGTCGTGGCCCGGGCGGTCGGTGACGAAGTCGAGGTCGTCGGCGTCGCGGCCGAACAGCTCGAGCAGCGTCCCGACGACGGTCCGGTTGTCGACCTCGCCGTCCGCGCCGATCAGGTATGTCTGGCCGAGACTGCCCTTCTCCAGGATGGTCCAGACGGCCGCGTTGTGGTCGTCGACGTGGATCCAGTCGCGCACGTTCTTCCCGCTGCCGTACAGGCGGGGGCGCACCCCGTCGATCAGGTTGGTGATCTGACGCGGAATGAACTTCTCGACGTGCTGGTACGGGCCGTAGTTGTTGGAACAGTTCGACAGGGTGGCCCGCACCCCGAACGACCGCGCCCACGCCCGCACCAGCAGGTCACTCGACGCCTTCGTCGCCGAGTACGGGCTCGACGGGTTGTAGGGGGTCGACTCGGTGAAGCGCTCGGGGTCGTCCAGTTCGAGGTCGCCGTACACCTCGTCGGTGGAGATGTGGTGATAGCGGACGTCGTGGGCGCGGACGGCCTGCAGCAGCGAAAACGTGCCCATCACATTGGTCTGCACGAACGGCGTCGGATCGGCCAGCGAATTGTCGTTGTGCGATTCCGCGGCGAAGTGGACCACCGCGTCCGACTCCGTGACCAGGCGATCCACCAGCGCGAAATCCGCCACATCGCCGTGCACGAACTCGATGCGGTCGGCCACGGCGTCGAGCGAGCGCCGGTTGCCGGCGTACGTCAGCGCGTCGAGCACCGTCACCTGCACGTCCGGCCGCTCGGCGACCGTCTGGTGCACGAAATTCGCACCGATGAACCCGGCGCCGCCTGTCACGAGAAGCCTCATGTGCACCCACCCTAGTGGCGAGCCCGAGTTTCTATCCGGCGCGAACACTGGAACACTGCGCACATGCGCGGAATCATCCTGGCAGGCGGCACCGGGTCCCGGTTGCACCCGATCACCCTCGGCGTCAGCAAGCAACTGGTCCCGGTCTACGACAAGCCGATGATCTACTACCCGCTCTCCACCCTGATGCTGGCGAACATCCGCGACATCCTCGTCATCACCACCCCGCACGACGCCGAGCAGTTCCGCCGGCTCCTCGGCGACGGCTCCCAGTTCGGGGTGAACCTCACGTACAAGGTGCAGGAGGAGCCGAACGGCTTGGCGCAGGCGTTCGTCCTCGGCGCCGACCACATCGGCGGCGAATCCGTGTCCCTCGTACTCGGCGACAACATCTTCTACGGCCCCGGCCTCGGTTCACGGCTGAACCGCTTCGAGAACATCGACGGCGGCGCCGTGTTCGCCTACTGGGTGTCCGATCCCAGCGCGTACGGTGTGGTCGAATTCGACGACACCGGCCGGGCGATGTCGATCGAAGAGAAGCCCGCCACCCCGAAGTCCAACTTCTCGATCCCCGGGCTGTACTTCTACGACAACGACGTCGTCTCCATCGCGCGCAATCTGAAGCCGTCGGACCGCGGCGAATACGAGATCACCGACGTCAACCAGGCCTACCTGCAGGCGGGACGGTTGCAGGTCGAGGTGCTTCCCCGCGGAACCGCGTGGCTCGACACCGGCACCGTCGATTCGCTGCTCGAGGCGTCGAACTTCGTCCGCACGCTCGAGCACCGGCAGGGGCTGAAGATCGGCGTCCCGGAAGAGGTCGCGTGGCGCCGCGGGTTCATCACCGACGCCGAACTGTGTTCGCGTGCTGAGGCTCTCGGCAAATCGGGGTACGGCGACTACCTCCTCGAACTTCTCGAACGCGGCAAGGACTGGTGACGTGGAGTATCGGGAACTGAAGGTCCCCGGCGCCTGGGAGATCACCCCACGGCAGTTCGGCGACGACCGCGGCGTGTTCCTCGAATGGTTCAAGGGCTCGGAGTTCGAGGCCGCCGTCGGGCATCCTCTCGAACTCGCTCAGGCCAACTGCTCGGTGTCCGCCGCCGGTGTCCTGCGCGGTATCCACTACACCGACAATCCGCCCGGGCAGGCGAAATACGTCACCTGCGTCAAGGGCGCGTTCCTCGACGTCATCGTCGATCTCCGGGTGGGGTCGCCGATGTTCGGGCAGTGGGATTCGGTGCTCATCGACGACGTCGACCGCCGCGCCGTCTACCTTCCGGCCGGCGTCGGCCACGCGATCCTGTCCCTCGAGGACGCGTCGACCGTGATGTACCTGTGCTCGATCGAGTACACCCCGGCCCTCGACCACGACCTGCACCCGCTCGACCCCGATCTGGGCATCGACTGGCCCACGACGGGCCGGGACGGCAACCCGCTG
The DNA here is from genome assembly GCF_002300155.1 of Rhodococcus sp. ACS1. Taxonomy (NCBI): domain Bacteria; kingdom Bacillati; phylum Actinomycetota; class Actinomycetes; order Mycobacteriales; family Nocardiaceae; genus Rhodococcus; species Rhodococcus sp. ACS1. The sequence goes on along the minus strand of NZ_NSDZ01000005.1, from coordinate 176,134 downwards.
ACGTTCCAGCTGTCCGAGAAGGATTCGGCGGCGCCGTCGCTGAAGCAGGCGCTGGACGCCGGGCTACTGCCCCCCATGTGAGTGTTTTCGTGTGCCCGGGTACACGAAAACACTCACATGGCCGGTGACTCACGAGAACGTGTTCTAGTATCGAGAGCGTGACCTTCGTCGTCGTCGACCACCCGCGGCCGGGTATCGCCCTGGTCACGCTCAACCGCCCGGAACGCATGAACGCGATGGCGTTCGACGTGATGATCCCGTTCCGCGACGCGCTGGAGGAGATCAGCAACGACAACTCGGTCCGCGCGGTGGTCGTCACCGGCGCCGGCCGCGGCTTCTGCTCGGGCGCCGACCAGAGATCCGCGGGCCCGCTCCCCCACGTCGACGGCCTCACCCCGCCGACCGTGGCGCTGCGGGCCATGGAGATGCTCGACAACGTGGTGCTCTCGCTCCGCCGGATGCATCAGCCGGTGATCAGCGCCGTCAACGGCGCCGCCATCGGCGGCGGGCTGTGCCTGGCGCTCGCCTCCGACATCCGGATCGCGGCGGAGGACGCCTACTTCCGGGCAGCCGGCATCAACAACGGGCTGACGGCCAGCGAACTGGGCCTGAGCTACCTGCTGCCCCGCGCGATCGGTTCGTCCCGGGCCTTCGAGATCATGCTGTCCGGGCGGGACGTGCACGCCGCGGAAGCGGAGCGGATCGGACTCGTGTCGCGGTGCGTGCCCGGTGAGGACCTGCTGGACGAATGCTTCGACCTCGCCGAACGCATGTCGCGCTTCTCCCGCCCTGGCCTGGAGTTGACGAAGCGCACGCTGTGGTCGGGACTCGACGCCGCCTCACTCGAAGCCCACCTCCACCAGGAGGGCCTCGGACAGCTGCTGGTGCGGCTGCTGACCGACAACTTCGAAGAGGCGACCGCCGCGCGGAAGGACAAGCGCGAACCGCAGTTCCGGGACCGGCGTTAGGGCGTGGACAGCGAGGCCGCCGACGGCGCGAACTCGCGCAGGGTGAACGAATTCGACACGACCGCACGCAGTTCGGCGAGTCCCCCGGACAGCACACCGGCCGCCCGCGCCTGCACCAGGACGTTGCCGAGGGCGGAACCCTCGACGGGTCCGGCGACGACGGGCAGCCCGGTGGCGTCCGCCGTCAGCCGGCACAGCAGCGCGTTCTGGGATCCGCCGCCGACGATGTGCACCACGTCGATCGGGGTGCCGGTCAGTTCGACGATCGACTGCACCGACCGCCGGTACGCGTCCGCGAGACTGTCCATCACACAGCGGATCACCTCGGCCGGACCGTCCGGCACGCGCTGACCCGTCCGCGCGCATTCGGCGGCGATGCGGGCGGGCATGTCGCCCGGCGGCAGGAACACCGGCAGGTCCGGGTCGATCACGGAGCCGAGGTCGGTCAGCGCTGCGGCGTCCTGCAGCAGGTCCTGCAGCGATACGTCGAGTCCGTCGGCCTGCCACTGCCGCATCGACTCCTGCACCAGCCACATGCCCATCACGTTCCGCAGCAGCCGGGTGGTGCCGTCGACGCCGGCCTCGTTGGTGAACCCCGCCGCCCGCACGTCCTCGGTGCGCACGGGGCCGGGCAGTTCCGTTCCCACCAGCGACCAGGTGCCCGACGCGATGTACGCGAATCGTGTGCTCGCCGCGGGTACCGCGACGACGGCCGACGCCGTGTCGTGGCTGCCGACGGCCACCACCGTCGGAGGACGGTCCGTGGCCCCGATCTCTTCGGCGATGTCGGGCGCGACGGCCCCGATCGCCGAACCGGGTTCCACCAACGGTGGCAGCACACGGTCGTCGAGACCGAGCCGGGCGACCAGCGCACGGTCCCAGTCGCGGCTCACCGGATCGAGCAGACCGGTGGTGGACGCGTTGGTCACCTCGCCGGCGCGGACCCCGCTGAGCCAGTACGCCAGAAGGTCGGGGATCATCAGCAACTGCTCCGCGACGTCGAGTCTCTGCGCGCCGCTCTCCCGCTCGGCCAGCAGCTGGTACACGGTGTTGAACGGCAGCTGCGCGATGCCGTTGCGCTCGAACAACTCCCGATCCGGTATCGACGATCGCACCCCGGCCGCGACGCCCCCCGTCCGCTGGTCGCGGTAGTGGTACGGCATCCCGAGGAGGGAGCCGTCGCCGCCGAGCAGCCCGTAATCCACCGCCCATGTGTCGATTCCGATCGACACGAGGACGTCACCGCGGGCCACGGCCGCCGTTGCCGCGGCCCGCAGTCCGTCCAGCACACCCCGGTAGAGGCCGGCCAGATCCCAGTGCAGCGATCCACCCAGCCGCATCGGACGGTTGGGGAAGCGCGCGACCTCGTCGAGGGTGATCACACCGTCGGCGACGCGGCCCAGCATCACCCGCCCGCTGGACGCGCCCAGGTCGATCGCGGCGAACACGTCCATCAGCGCAGGAACGCCGCAGCGACACCGGCATCCACCGGGATGTGCAGTCCGGTCGTGTGCGTGAGGTCGCCGCCGGTGAGCGCGAACACCGCGTTGGCGACGTGCTCGGGCAGCACCTCCCGCTTGAGCAGGGTGCGCTGCGCGTAGTACTCGCCCAGCTTCTCCTCCTCGACGCCGTACACGGCGGCCCGCTTGGCGCCCCAGCCGCCGGCGAAGATGCCCGAACCCCGCACCACACCGTCCGGGTTGATGCCGTTGACGCGGATGCCGTACTCGCCCAGCTCCGCCGCGAGCAGCCGCACCTGGTGCGCCTGGTCGGCCTTCGTCGCGGAGTACGCGATGTTGTTGGGCCCGGCGAACACCGAGTTCTTCGAGGAGATGTAGACGATGTCGCCGCCCATCGCCTGGGCGGTCATCACCCGCGCCGCCTCCCGCGACACCAGGAAGGAGCCCTTCGCCATCACGTCGTGCTGCAGGTCCCAATCCTTCTCGGTGGTCTCGAGCAGCGGCTTGGAGATCGACAGTCCGGCATTGTTGACGACGAGGTCTACTCCGCCGAACGCCACGACAGCGGCCTCGAACGCCGCGGCGACCTGGTCGGCGCTGGTCACGTCCGCTGCGACGCCGACGGCGACGTCACTGCCGCCGATCTCGGCGGCGGCCTCGGCCGCCTTCGCCTGGTCGAGGTCGGCGATGACGACGCACGCGCCCTCCGCGGCGAGGCGCTGCGCGATCGCCTTGCCGATTCCCGACGCGGAACCGGTGACCAGCGCGATGCGGGTGGCGAGCGGCGCCGGCTTCGGCATGCGGGCCAGCTTCGCCTCCTCGAGGGCCCAGTACTCGATGCGGAACTTCTCCCGCTCGTCGATCGGCTGGTACGTGGAGATGGCCTCGGCGCCGCGCATCACGTTGATCGCGTTGACGTAGAACTCGCCCGCCACCCGCGCGGTCTGCTTGTTCGCGCCGAACGAGAACATCCCGACGCCGGGGACCAGGACGATGGCCGGGTCGGCGCCGCGCATCGCCGGGCTGTCCGGCTCCGCGTACTCGGCGTAGTACCGGGCGTAGTCCTCGCGGTAGGCGGTGTGCAGTTCACGCAGTCGCGCGGTGACCTCCTCGAGCGACGCGGTCGGCGGCAGGTCGAGGACCATCGGCCGGACCTTGGTGCGGAGGAAGTGATCCGGGCACGACGTACCCAGCGCGGCGAGACGCGGATGCTCGTGCGCCGCCAGGAAGTTCAGCACCTCCTCGCTGTCGGTGAAGTGCCCCACCTGCGGGCGATCGGTGGAGGCCAGTCCCCGCAGCAGCGGGAACAGCGCGGCGGCGCGGCGGCGGCGCTCCTCGGCGGGCAGTGCTTCGTAGCCCGCGATCGCGGGACCGAACGGCTCCTCGCGGCCGTTGTCGGCGATGAACTGCTCGGCGGTGCGGATGATCTCGAGCGAACGCTGCTCGCACTCCTCGCTCGTCGACCCCCACGCGGTGATGCCGTGCCCGCCCAGGATGCAACCGATCGCCTGCGGGTTCGCCTCCGCGATGGCCGAGATGTCGAGACCAAGCTGGAAACCGGGGCGGCGCCACGGAACCCACACCACCCGGTCGCCGAAGCACTTGCGGGTCAACTCCTCACCGTCCGCGGCGGTCGCGAACGCGATACCGGAATCGGGGTGCAGGTGGTCGACGTGCGGCGCGTTCACCAGACCGTGCATGGCGGTGTCGATCGACGGGGCGGCGCCGCCCTTGCCGTGCAGGCAGTAGTCGAATGCGGTGACCATGTCGTCCTCGGCGCCCAGTCCGGGGTAGACGTCGGTGAGGGCGCGGACCCGGTCGAGGCGCAGCGCGGCGAGACCGGAGGACGTCAGCGTGCCGAGGTCTCCCCCGGATCCCTTCACCCAGACGAGTTCCACCTCGGCGCCGGTAACGGGATCGACGTCGGTGCCCTTGGCAGACGTATTGCCGCCCGCGTAGTTGGTGTTCCGGGCGTCGGCGCCCAGTCTGTTGGACCGTGCGATCAGTTCGGCAATGGTGCTCGTGGCGTTCACTTCTTGTTTCTCCCTCGAGATTCTTGACTTCAGACCCGGATGAATTCGACGCCGAGCAACTCTGCTGCGGCCTTGATCGCGCCGGCCCGATGCCCGACGCACAACGCCCAGTGATGGCCGGTCCCGGTGGCACTCCACTCGTCCGTCCACTCCCCCGGGTCCCGGCCGAAGTCGACCCGCGACGTGGTGTTGCCGATCGCCAGCAGCGGTCCGGGCACCACTTCGCCCTCGGACGCGATGAACGAGTACGAACCGTCGCGGTTCTGCCCGACCGCGAAGGTCGTGACGGGCCCGTGGGTCACGTCGAACTCGACGCTGACGCCGTACCCCCGCTTGCCGTGATAGACACCGAGACCGCGGAGCAGCGGTTCGGTTGACGAGATCTGCAGATGGGCCGGTCCGTCGTGACCCATTTCGACGACGCCGTCGCGGAAGTTCAGTGCCTGCAGTTCCGTGAACGATCCACCGGCGCCGATCCGGTCCGAGACCAGCATCGCGACCGCGGTGCGAATGTCGTACTCCCCGGCCAGCGGAATGCCGCGGGCGGTCAGCAGGGACGCTCCGAGAATCATTCCGGCGCCCAGCTGTTCGTGCAGTTCACCACCCAGCCCGCGGTGGTAGTACGCCATGGCGTCGAGCGCGAAGTCCGCGACGAGGCGGTCGAGTCCGACGGAGACCCGGGCTCCCCACGCGAGATCGTCCGCGTTCACCGAACTATCGAGCGCGAACACCTCTTTCGCGAGTGCGATGCGGTCCGCGGTCTCACGTTCGGAGACCGCGTCGACCCGCACCCGGAGGTCGTCGAATTCGAGGACCTCCACGTGGGCGCCGAACTGGGACGACAGCAGCGTCATGTCCGTCGAGATGTCGAGCATCCCCGGGTACAGGTGACCCATGAGTCCGAGCCGGCCGTGCCGCAGGGCGGCCCGTGCCGAGGCGGCACTCACCCAGGCGTCGATGCGCCGCCAGGCGTTCTCGTCGTGCAGATACCCGGACACCGACCGGAAGTCGATGCCGCTGCGCCGGAACACGTTCGCGACCTCCGGCAGCGGACACTGCCCGCAGTAGGCCAGCCACGTCCCCGTGTCGGTGTTCGCGTGATCCATCGCCTCGGTCGGCTGCAGGTCGATCAGCAGCACCGGCACGTTGGTGCGCTGCGCGATCGGCAGCACCATCGACGATGTCAGGTAGGTGGTCAGGAAGATCACCACCAGGTCGCAGTCGGCCTGCCTCAGCGTCTCGGCCGCGACGGCGGACTCCTGCGGGTCGGAGACGAATCCGGCATCGACGACCTGGCAGTCCCGTTCCTCGAATCGGCCCGTCACGTAACGGGCTGATTCCTGCAGGACGCCCCGGAGGCCGGGGAACTGCGGCCAGTAGGCGCCGAGCCCACCCGACACCAGCCCCAGCCGGGTCTTCCGGGGACGCACCCGGTCGAGGTGAGCGGGCACGGTATTCGTCGTCGCCGCGGTCATCACGCGCCCCAACTCGCCTGGTTTCCGCCCACCCGCTCGCGCTCGATCCGCTCCAGGTAGCCGGAGCGCGCGAACGCGCCGATCGGGTCGGCGTCCCTGCCCTGCGATTCGCGCAGTTCGGCGAGCAGCGGCCGGACGTCGGTGTTGTAACCGTCCATCAGCACCGCGTGCGCGCCGAGCACGTCACCCGACTGCTGGGCCGCCTCGAGGGCGTCCCCGTCGACGAGCAGTGCCTTGGCCGTGGCTTCCTGGACGTTCATGATCGACCGGATCTGGCCGGGGATCTTCGGCTCGATGTTGTGGCACTGGTCGAGCATGAAGTTCACGCGCGAGTCCGGGAGGTGCGCGCCGGCCCGGACGATCTCGTGCATGATCCGGAACAGCTGGAACGGGTCCGCGGATCCGACGATCAGGTCGTCGTCGGCGTAGAAGCGGGAGTTGAAGTCGAAGGCGCCGAGCCGTCCCTGCCGGATCAGCTGGGCCACGATGAACTCGATGTTCGTGCCCGGCGCATGGTGGCCGGTGTCCAGGACGACCTGCGCCTTCTCGCCCAGCGCGAGGCAGTGCAGCAGCGAGGTGCCCCAGTCCGGGATGTCGGTGGTGTAGAAGTACGGCTCGAAGAACTTGTACTCGATCAGCAGGCGGTGATCGTCGTCGAGTTCGGCGTAGATCTTCTGCAGCGAATCGGCGAGCCGATCCTGCCGGGCGCGGATCGAATCCTGGCCTGCGTAGTTGGTGCCGTCGGGCAGCCACAACTTCAGATCCTTCGATCCCGTGGCGCGCATGACGTCGACGCATTCGACGTGGTGGGCGACGGCCTTCGCGCGGATCTTCGGGTCGGCGTTGGTCAGCGACCCCAGCTTGTAGTCGTCGTCCTGGAACACGTTGGAGTTGATCGCCCCCAGCGACACCCCCTGATCTGCGGCGTACGCGGCGAGTTTGCCGAAGTCGTCGACGCGGTCCCACGGGATGTGCAGCGACACCCGCGGCGCCGCACCGGTCACCCGGTGCACCTGGGCGGCGTCCTCGATCTTCTCGTACGGGTCGCGCGGGACACCTGCCGTGGCGAACACCTTGAATCGGGTGCCGGAGTTCCCGTATGCCCAACTGGGAACTTCGATTCCGAAGTCGGCAAGGGCGGCGATGTCGCCGGCGGTGCGCCGAATGTCAGTTGCCGTCATGGTGAATCATCCTTCGGTGGAGATCGTGTGGTCGAGAGGGGTGTGGAGTTGGGCGTCCAGGTCGAAGATCTCGGTGAGGAGCGTGAATCCCTCGTCGGGGGCCACCCCGTCGAGTTCGAAGAACGGCGCCATGTCGTGTTGCCACCGCCGGTTGACGTCGGTGCGGGCCATGGCCGCCTGCGATTCTTCGAGATTCTCTGACTCGACGTAGCCGACGATCAGCCCGTCCGGCCGGATGTGCAGCGAATAGTTGTGCCAGCCGGAGGCTTTCAGGGCCTCCAGCATCTCCGGCCAGACCTGGGTGTGGCGGCGGACGTACTCGTCGATCCGGTCCGGCCGGAGTTGCAGGGTGAAGCAGTACTTGTTCATCGGACGGTTCAGAAGTTGTACTGGTCGATGGTGTTCGCGTCGAACACGGTGGGCGGGCCGAGCACGACCTCGCCGCCGGCGCCGATCGTGTACTCGCCGAGCTTGCCAGCCGTGAACTTCTGCCCCTCGGCCCCGGTGATCTGACCGGAGGCCAGCGCGGCACCGGCGTAGGCGGAGAGGTAGCCGATGTTCGTCGGGTCCCAGAGGGCGAATTCCTTGACGGTGCCGTTCTTCACGTACTCCCGCATCTGGTTCGGGGTACCGAGGCCGGTGAGCACGATGTTGCCCTTGTAGCTCGACGACGAGATGTAGCGTGCCGCGGCGGCGATGCCGACCGTCGTGGGCGACACGATCGCCTTCAGGTCGGGGTAGGTCTGCAGCAGGCCCTGCGTTTCCTGGAACGACTTCTGGTCGTCGTCGTTGCCGTACACCGTGGCCACCAGTTCGATGTTCCGGTATTCCGGCTTGCTCGCGAGCTCCGCCTTCAGCACCTCGATCCACGCGTTCTGGTTGGTGGCGTTGGGTGTCGCGGACAGCACCGCGATCTTGCCGGTGCCGCCGATCTGCTCGCTCGTCATCTTCGCGAGCGTCTCGCCGACGCCCTGGGTGGTGGCCTGGTTGATGAACAGGTCGCGGCAGTCCTCGGCCGCGTCGGAATCGAACGTCACGACCTTGATGCCTGCGTCGCGGGCCTGGTTCAGCGAGGGGCACACGGCATTCGGATCGTTGGCGGCGATGTTGATGACGTTCTGGCCCTGCTGGATCAGCGTGTTGATGTACGACACCTGCGAGGACGCGCTCGCATCGTTGGGGCCGACGAGCTTGTACTCGCCGCCGAACTCCTCCACGGCGGTCTTGCCACCGCCGACCTCGATGTCGGAGTACGGGTTGTTGAGCTGCTTGGGGAGGAACGCGACCTGCAGACCGTCCTGGATCGGCGCGTCGGGGTTCGCGGTCCCGGTGGCGCGGTCGCCACCCCCCGAGTTCGATGCCGAATCCTGGGTGGTGCCGCCGCAGGCCGTCAATCCGATCGAGACTGCGACGATCCCCGCCAGGGGAACGAAGGTCCGGCGGAATCGGGTCATGGTGGATCCTTTCCTCGTGTTCGCGTCACCGCGAACGCTGAAATGAGAAAGAGCGGTGAAGCAGGGAATTCAGGGCGCGTTTTTCAGCTTTCGACGCTGCGCGGACGTCCGCACGGTCTTCAGCAGGTTCGGAAGCAGAACCGCGACGATCAGGAGAACACCGGTGACGATGGTGAGTGCCTCGTTCGAGATGTCCTCGAGGCGCAGCGCATTCTGCAGCGTGGCGAGCAGCACCACCGCGGCGAGCACGCCCGCCAGCCGGCCCTTGCCGCCGAAGATCGACACTCCGCCGAGGAGCACCGCCGCGACCACGGCCAGTTCGAGACCGGATCCGTTGTCGGCCCGGGCGCTCGAGTACCGCAGGCTCCACAGCACCCCGGCGAGGGCGGCGACCGCCCCGCACACCACGTAGAGCCAGAACTTCAGCCGCGCCCCGTCGATGCCGGCGAAGCGTGCGGCCGTGTCGCTGGCGCCGGTGGCGTAGATGTCGCGGCCGAGCGGGGTGGCCTGGAGGATCACCGCGAACACGACGGCCGCGACGACCAGCGGGAGGGCGAGATTGGGGATGGCCGTGCCGCCGACCGTTCCCGTGACCCACGACGTGTATGCGCGGGGGAAGTTGGACACCGCCTGGTCACCGAGGAGGACGAACGCGAGCCCCCGGAACAGGGCCAGGGTACCGATCGTGACGGCGAGAGACGGCAACCCCAGCCTGGCGACGAGGAAACCGTTGAGGGCACCGAGGAGGCAGCCGAGCAGGATGCACATCGGGATGATCGCCTCGATGGCGAAGCCGTTGTTCCACATCCAGCCCATCGCGGCGCCGCTCAGCCCCAGGACGCTCGCCACCGACAGGTCGATCTCGCCGGTGATGATGATGAACGTCATCGGCAGTGCGATCAGGAAGATCGGCGCCAGATCGAGGACGAGGAACGCGAAGTTCCGGCTGCTCCCGAAGTCGGGGTTGGTGACCGAGGCGACCACCAGCACGACGATCGTGATGGCGATGATCACCGAGTCCCAGCCGGCGAGCACCTCGCGGATTCGGCCGACCGTCGACGTCCCCGCGGTGTCCGGCTGTGCGGTCGTCGCCGGCTCGATGGTGTCAGTCGACATGGGCGCTCCTCTTCCGAAGTTGCTGTGCGGCACGCACCGCGAGCAGTCGATCGGCCGCGATGGCGATGAGAATCAGCGCACCGACGATGGCCTGCTGCCAGAACTGGTTGATCTGGAGAACGGGCAGCGAACTGTTGATGGTGGTCAGGAGCAGCGCGCCGAGCGCCGCGCCCCAGACGGTGCCGACGCCGCCGACCACGGCGACACCGCCCACGACGGCGGCCGCGATCACGTTGAGTTCGTATCCGGATCCGGCGGCGGCGGCGACGGTGCCGAACCGCGCCGCGAACATGACCCCGGCGACTCCGGCCATGGCCCCGGAGAACACGAAGGCGAGCAGGACGCGCTTGCCGACGGCGATGCCCGCGAGTTCGGCGGCGTGGCCGTTCGACCCGATGGCGTAGAGGTCGCGTCCACTGCGATAGCGACGCAGATACACACCGGCGAGAACAACGGCCACCACCGCGACGATCACGAGCACCGGCACACCGAGAAGCGTTGCGGTGCCAAGCGTCAGGAAGCTCGACGGCATCTCGTCGGCGGTGATCTGCTCACCGCCGGCCCACAGATAGGCGATGCCGCGGAAGATGTACATCGTGCCGAGCGTGACGACCAGGGCGGGAACGCCGCCGAACCGCACCAGCAGCGCGTTGGCGAGTCCGCAGACCGCGCCGACGGCGATCCCCGCGAGGATCCCCACCACGATCGGTGCACCGTCGGCACCCGACATCACACTGCCCGCGGCGAACGCCGACAGCCCGAGCACCGAGCCGACCGACAGGTCGATGTTCTTGGTGATCATGACGACGGTCTGCCCGACCACCAGCACACCGACGATCGACGCGGCCAGCAGAATGTCGCGAATGCTCTGGGAGGAAAGGAAATTGCCGTTCTGCATCGTGGTGACCACGACCAGCACGATCAGCGCGGCGAGGATACCGAGCGAACGGACCTGCAGCACCTTCTCGATCAGCGACGGACCCCCGTCCGACTTCACCGGTGGCTTCGCGGCGCCCGCAGGCGCGACGCGGGTGGGTGCGCTCATGCGGCGGCCTCCGAACCCGTTGCAGCGAACATGATCTTCTCCTCGTCGGCCTCGGCCCTGCTCAGTTCCGACACGATTCGTCCTTCCCTCATCACAAGGACGCGATCGGCCATCCCGAGCACCTCCGGCAATTCGGAGGAGATCATCACGACGGCGACGCCTTCACTGGCGAGCATCGAGATAATCCGGTGCACTTCGGCTTTGGTGCCGACGTCGATCCCGCGGGTGGGTTCGTCCACGATCAGGACGCTCGGCGCGGTGGCCATCCACTTCGCGAGCACGACCTTCTGCTGATTGCCGCCCGACAGCACCCCGACGGGGTCGGTGATGCGCGCGTACTTGGTCTGCAGTTTCTTCGTCCACTCGTAGGCCGACCGGCGCTCACGTCCCCCGAAGAGGAACCCGAACCGGGCGAGAGCGGACGACCGCGTCAACGTGGCGTTGCGCTCGATCGACATGTCCAGGATCAGGCCCTGCTGGCGACGGTCCTCCGGGACGAGCGCCATTCCCGCGCGCATCGCGGCCTTCGGATCGCCCTTGCGCAGGCTCGTGCCTCGCACCCGGACGTCGCCGCTGTCACGGGGGTCCACACCGAACGCCGACTGCATGACCTCGGAGCGGCCGGCACCGACCAGCCCGGACAGTGCCACGATCTCGCCGGCGCGCACCTGGAAACTGATGTCGGAGAACACCCCGGCTCGCGACAGGTTCTCGACCTCGAGGACGACCGCCCCCGGTTCCACGTCGATCTTCGGGAACAGGGCGCCGAGGTCGCGGCCGACCATGCTGCGGACGAGGTCGTCGACCGTCAGGCCCGCCAGTTCCGACGTGGCGATGTGCCGTCCGTCGCGCATCACGGTGACCCGCTGGCACAGCGCGAAGATCTCCTCGAAGCGGTGCGAGATGAACATGATCGCCGCGCCGGACGCGCAGAGGGACCGGGAGACCTTGAACAGCCGCTCCACCTCGTTGCCGGACAGGGCAGCGGTCGGCTCGTCCATGACGATGACGTTGGCGTCGGTGGACAGCGCCTTCGCGATCTCGACCAACTGCTGATCGGCGATCGACAGTCCGCTGGCCGGCCGGTCCGGGTCCATCGGGACCCCGAGACGGTCGAACAGCGCGCGGGCGGCTGTGTTCATCGCGCCGCGGTCGATCATGCCGAAGCGGGCCCGCGGCTGGGTGCCGATGAAGATGTTCTCCGCGATCGTGAGGTCGGGGAACAGGGTCGGCTCCTGGTAGATGACCGCGATACCCCTGGCCTTGGCATCCGAGGGCGACCCGAGCGACACTTCCTCACCGCCGACGAGCATCGATCCGGTGTCGGGGCCGTGCACGCCGGCGAGCATCTTCACGATGGTCGACTTGCCTGCACCGTTCTCTCCGACGAGGGCGTGCGCCTCGCCGCCGTAGAGCGGAAACGACACACCCTGAACAGCAGCGACGTTGCCGAAGGACTTGGTGACGTCCCGTACTTCCAGCAACGGCACCGCAGGGGGGACGCTCATTCAGCACCTCCGATTGAAACGGTTCATTTCTTGTTTATGAAGCTAGAAGTGACAGGCGCCACAAGTCAAGAGGTTCGGTAGAGCCGGTCACCACCGTGACCTTATCGTTATAAAAGCACGCCAGGTCGCTTACCGGATATTCCGCATCGTCTCGCCTGACAGCCGGTCTTGATTCCGGCCCCGCGGACGGCGATACTGTGAATGAAGCGATTCAAGAGCACTGGATTGTTCTCGGGCACCGGCCGACGCGACAATGTGCGCTGTCGAACGAGCCGGCTGAAGGGGGAATCGGATGGCAGCGTCCATGCGCGAGGTCGCCGCACTCGCGGGCGTCTCGATGGGAACGATCAGCAACGTGCTCAACCACCCCGAACTGGTGTCGGAGGCGACCCGCCAGCGAGTACACGAGGCCATCACCCAGCTCGGCTTCGTCCGCAACGACGCCGCCCGCCAACTCCGCGCCGGCCAGTCACGGATGCTCGCCGTCGTCGTCCTCGACGCGCGGAACCCCTTCTTCGTCGACGTCGCGTCGGGAGCCGAGGAAGTCGCCGAGGCGAACGAACTGCTGATGGTCATGATCAGCACCGGCGAATCGGAAGAACGCGAGAACCGGCAGCTCGGCCAGCTCATGGAACAACGCGTCCACGGAATCCTGCTCTGCCCCACCGGCGAGAGCACGCCGATGCTCGCCAACCTCGACCGTCAGGGCACCCCGGTGGTCCTGCTCGACCGCGGGTCCCGCACACCCGGCCGATCCTCCGTCGCCGTCGACGACGTCCACGGCGGCAGGATCGCCGCCCGCCACCTGATGGAGCAGGGGCACCGGAACCTCGTGTTCGTCGGCGGGCCCGACACCATCAGGCAGGTCCGCGACCGCCGGGACGGGGCGCTCAGCGCCGTCGCGGAATCGGCGAGCACCCGCATGCGCACCGTCGCCACCCGATCCCTCAGCATCGAGGCCGGCACCCACGCGGCCCGCGAGATTCTCGCGATGCCGGCGCAGGAGCGGCCCACGGCGGCGTTCTGCGCCAACGACCTGCTCGCACTCGGTGTGCTCCAGGAGTTCATCCAGCACGGCAAGCGCGTGCCCGAAGACCTCGCGATCGTCGGGTACGACGACATCGACTACGCCGCCGGCGCGGCCGTGCCGCTGACCTCCGTCGCCCAGCCACGGAACGAACTGGGACGAGCGGCGGCCGAACTCCTGCTCGATCAGGTGAACAACCCCGACACCCACCGGCACCAGCAGCTCTCGTTCACCCCGACCCTCGTCGTCCGCGAGTCCACGGCCGCCTGCCCCGTGCGTGGTTGACGAGCGTCTGGACTCGTCAACCACGCACCGGGCCGGAGGCCTCAGGGGTATCTTTCGGACATGTCGAAGCCACCTCTGACACCGAAGGCCGCCGAGATGTTCGCCCGGCCCAATTACGCCACCGTCGCCTGCGTCCGACCCGACGGGCAGCCCGTGTCCGTGGCCACCTGGTATCTGTTCGAGGGCGGCAGGGTGCTGGTCAACATGGACGCCGAGCGGAAGCGCCTCGACTACCTGCGGGGCGATCCCCGGGTCAGCCTCACCGCGATGGATCCCGGCGACTGGATCACCCACGTCAGCGTCCAGGGCCGGGTGACGGAGTTCGTCGACGACGAAGACCTCGCCGACATCGACCGCCTCGCGACGCATTACACCGGCAACCCGTACCCCGTCCGCGACCGGAAACGGGTCAGCGCCTGGATCGAGATCGACACCTGGCACGGCTGGGGGTCGCTGAAACAGTCCTGACCGAATCCGCGCCGACGACACCCGGGCATGACGACGCCCCGCGCCGCAACGGTCCTCGCCGTGGCCACGGCGGTGATCGGCAGCCTGCTGCTGAGCGCACCGACGGTCCGCGAATCGGGGCCGCCCGCGGCAACGGTGGCCCAGCCCGCGCCGCCTCCGCCACCGCCGCCCGTCGTCCTGACCCCGGAAGAGGTCGAGGCCAGGGTGATCCCGGCGATCGTCACCCTCGTCGCCGACTCGGGGCTCGTCGAAACCGCGGGAACGGGGATAGTGCTCACCCCCGACGGCGTCGTCCTCACCAATCATCACGTGATCGACGGTGCACTCGACATCAGCGCGGTGAGCCTCGGCAACGGTGCGGAGTACGTCGCGGACGTGCTCGGTTACGACAGTTCGCGCGACATCGCGGTCCTCCGGCTCCAGGGCGCGGGCGACCTTTCCGCCGCGCCCCTCGCGAAGGACCCCGCCGTCGGCATCGGTGATCCGGTCACCGCGGTGGGCAACGCCGAAGGGGGCGGAGTCCCGGTGGCGGCACGGGGTTTCGTGACCGATCTCGGGCAGGCGATCACCGCTCGCAGTTCCACCGACGGTTCCCGGAACCGGCTGAACGGGTTGATCCAGATCGATGCGGCGGTCCGGCCCGGCGACTCCGGTGGCCCGCTCGTCGACGCCACCGCCGCCGTCATCGGCGTGAACACCGCGGGCAACGCCGACTCCGATCCCACCAAACCCGCTCCCGCCCAGCCGAGGTCGTATGCGGTGCCCATCGACACCGCGATGACGATCGTCGATCAGGTTCGCGCCGGGACGGCGTCCGCCACCGTGCACATCGGCGACACCCCCCTCCTCGGGATCAGCGTCACCGACGATCCTCGTGGCGCCGAGGTCCTCTGGGTCAGCATCGGCACCCCCGCCGACGACGCGGGCATCGAGATCGGGGACGTCGTCACCGAATTCGACGGAATCCCGATCCGGTCCTCGGACGACCTCAGCGGGCTCATGATCGCGCGGCACCCCGGCGACGCGGTCGAAATCCGCTGGCTCGACGAGACCGGGAGGCCGCGGTCGACGACGATCGTGCTGGAGAAGGGCCCGCCGCGGTAGTCAGGCGGTCTTGTCCCGGGCGACACCGTCGTCCGGCCGCACCCGCGTCGCGACGAACCGCGCGATACGCCGAAGCACCACACGACTTTCCGGCAGACCGGGCCACAACGCCGGAAACGCATGCACCTGACCGTCCCAGATCTGCAGCGTCGTCGGCACACCCGCACCGCTCAGCCGATGCGCCATCAGCTCCGAATCCGACCGCAGCACCTCGCCCTCCGCGGCGAAGAGCAACGACGGCGGCAGACCCTCGAGCGCACCGTTCACGGGCGACAGCGCGGGGTCGAGCACACCGTCCACCTCGCCGCCCAGCTTGCCGATGGTGACGAGCGCCTCCACGGGCGCGAACACGTCGCGGGCGGCGTTGGCGTGCACCAGCTTGTCGGCGCAGTCCAGGTCCAGCAGCGGCGACAGCCCGACCAGCCCGGCGGGGAGATCGACACCCTCCTCGCGGGCCTTCAACGCCGTCGCGAACACGAGGAACCCACCCGCCGAATCACCGGCGAACACCGTCCCGCCCGCCTGGGCTCCGTTCTCCAGCAACCACTTGTACGCCGTCAGACAGTCGTCGACGGAACCGCTGATGTTCGTGTCGGGCAGTTGCCGGTAGCCGACGTGCATCACCGGCAGTCCGGTGAGCTTCGCGATCGTCGCGACTACCGGCCGGTGCGTGTTCAGCCCGCAGCACAGGAACCCGCCGCCGTGGAGATAGAGGACGACACCGTCGCTCAGCTCCGGTGAGACTCCCGGGGCCCGCACGATCTCCGCGTCGAACCCGGGCAGCCGCACCTTCTGGCGGCGGATACCGGAAGCGGGGCGCATCCCCGCCGCGAGGTCCAGCAGCGCGGCCCTGCGGATCGCCGACTCGTTGATCGGCGCCATCCGCACCACGGGCCGGAGGAACCATCTGCATGCCTGGTAGAGAACCTGGGATTCGATACTCGGCCCCGCCAGCCGCGCACCCGAACGGTATTGGACGGTCGGTGTCCCATTCCGCTGCTGCACAGACGGCTTGCGGTCGTTCGGCACAGATTTCATGCCTTCTCCCCTGGTCGCCGATACCCGTCGCCGTTGACGGATACGTAAGTTCAACCTTGGAGTACCCGCCACGCTCGTGTGTCGCTGATGGTGGCTTCGGCCCCAAGTCGTTATGCCCGGTGCCCGAATCGTTACCGGCGGGTCGGATCAGCCGAAATCGAGGTCGTCCAGCTCCTCCACCACGGTGACCTTGCGCTTGCGGCCGCCCCGCATCCGGCCGATGCCACGGCGTCCGCCGGTGTCCGCGTTGCCGGAGGGCAGGATCCGCTGCGGCGCCACCCGGGGGCGCGCCACGTGCGCGGGCGGCGGCGCGACCCGGGGTTCCACGGGGTCGGACACGACGAGGGGCGTCCGGGGCGGCGGGGCCGCGACCACGGGCCGTGGTGCCGCGGCCACGGTGGGCGGTGCCGCGACGGCGGCAGGCGGGGCGGGGACCGCGGCAGGCGGGGCGGCGATCGGCACGGAGACCCGTTCACGGCGGGGCAGGCCGGTGTCCCGCAGATCCACGTCGTCGAGCCCGGTCACCCACCGCAGCCGGTGGTCGAGACCGCGGTCCTGCAACTCGGCCCAGATCTCGTCGTGCCACGCCCCGGGCTCGCCGCTCCCGAACGCCCGGGAGTTCGCGCTGACCCACACCACGTCCTCGGACGGGCGGCGGTCCGCGATGTCCAGGACCGTCAGCCAGTTCACCGTGGCCGTGTAGCCGCGCCGCTTCCGGTCCACATACGGGCGGCGGCGCTGCAGTTCACGGGCGGCGACTTCGAGGTGCGAGGTGTACGCCGGCTCGATCACATCGCAGCCCATCGCCTCCAACTGCCGGGCGAGCGAGTCGACGTAGCCGTCGGCCTTGGCCCGCGCGGCGTCCACGAACACCGACAGGTCGTCGCGGAGCCCGAGCCGGTCGTACATCCGTGCCTGGACGGTGAGGGCCTCGATCATCGCGACCGACTCCCGCTGGTACCGGTGGGCGACCTCGACGAGGACGAGTCGGGGGACGAGCACTCGGCTGCCCCGGTCGAGGGCGTCGCGGACGAACGTCTCGAAGCGCGCGTCTCGCGTGACGGCCGAGGTATCGAGAACAATCAGCATTGATCGATTCTCACCGAACGCGTCGGCAGCGCCAGGGAAGTTGCTGAGTCGTTACCGAAACACCCGACCAGTCGGTATCGCAGCACCCGCCGGGGCATTGCCGCCCGGTTGCCGGGCGGCCGTCTCAATGGATCTTGAAGATCACCGCGCGCTGCACGACGAAGTTGATGACCGTCGCCGTGCCCTGCGCGATGACGAACGCGAGCGGCAGACGCCACCATTCGTCGGGGAATGCGTGGTACATCACCCAGTTGAGGCCCACCTGCACCGCAAACGTGACGGCGTACAGGATCACGACGGCGACGAAGCGGGCGCGGCTCGGTTCGGCCTTGAACGTCCACCGGCGATTGATCAGGTACGCGGTGGTGGTGCCCGCGATGAAGCTGATCGACTTCGCCACGTTGACGGGCAGCCCGACCACCTCGAACAGCAGGAAGTAGAGGCCGAAGTCGACGACCGCCGACAGTCCACCGGTCAGGACGAAACGGACGATCTGCGTCTTCAGGTCCAGTGCGTCGTCGGCGATGTTCTCGGTGACGGGGATCTCGACGGGGAGCGGAACGTGAGGTTCGTGCTCGTGACTCGGCTGGGTTTCTGACACGACGACGAGGCTAGCGCCCCGTGAGTACTTCTTAACCGCCCGCGGTTAACAAGTACTCACAGGCGGTAGCCTCTATGCCGATGTCCACGACAGCAGAAGAGACGCCCACCCAGGCGCTCCCCACACAGACCCGCACCCTCACCGGCTGGGGACGCACCGCGCCCACCACCGCGCAGGTGCTGTCCACTCCCGACGTGGAGGTGATCGCGCAAGCGGTCGCCCAGGTCGCGGAGCAGAACGAGTCGAAGCCGGCTCACCTGCAGCGTGGGGTGATCGCCCGTGGCCTCGGCCGCTCCTACGGCGACCCGGCGCAGAACGCCGGTGGCCTGGTCATCGACATGAATGCGCTGAACCGGATCCATCGCATCGACCGCGACACCCACCTCGTGGAGGTCGACGCCGGCGTCAACCTGGATCAGCTGATGAAGGCGGCGCTGCCGTTCGGCCTGTGGGTTCCGGTGCTGCCGGGCACCCGGCAGGTCACCATCGGCGGTGCCATCGGCTCCGACATCCACGGCAAGAACCATCACAGCGCCGGCAGCTTCGGCAACCATGTGGTGTCGCTGGACCTGCTCACCGCCGACGGCAAGGTGCGGACGCTGACGCCGAAGGGCGGCCGCAACGACCCCAAGGGCGCCCTGTTCTGGGCGACGATCGGCGGCATGGGCCTGACGGGCATCATCCTCAAGGCGACCATCAAGATGACGCCGACCGAGACGGCGTATTTCATCGCCGACGGCGACGTCACCCAGACGCTCGACGAGACCATCGCGCTGCACAGCGACGGCAGCGAGGCCAACTACGAGTACTCGAGCGCCTGGTTCGACGCCATCGCCGCGCCCCCGAAGCTGGGCCGGGCCGCGGTCTCCCGGGGCTCGCTGGCGAAGCTCGACCAGTTGCCGGCGAAGTTGCAGAAGAATCCGCTGGCGTTCGACGCGCCGCAGCTGCTGACGTTCCCGGACGTGTTCCCGAACGGCCTGGCCAACAAGTTCAACTTCTCGATGATCGGCGAGTTGTGGTTCCGGAAGTCCGGCACCTACCGCGACAAGGTTCAGAACCTGACGCAGTTCTACCACCCGCTCGACATGTTCGGTGAGTGGAACCGCGCCTACGGGTCGAACGGATTCCTGCAGTACCAGTTCGTGGTGCCGACCACCGCGGTCGAGGAGTTCAAGGCGATCATCCGCGACATCCAGACGTCGGGGCACTACTCGTTCCTCAACGTGTTCAAGCTGTTCGGCGAGGGCAACCAGGCGCCGCTGAGCTTCCCGATCCCGGGCTGGAACATCTGCGTCGACTTCCGCATCAAGCCCGGCCTGAACGAGTTCGTCACCGAACTCGACAAGCGGGTCCTGAAGTTCGGCGGCCGTCTCTACACGGCCAAGGATTCGCGGACCACCGCCGAGACGTTCCACGCCATGTACCCGCGGATCGACGAGTGGATCGCCACCCGCCGCAAGTACGACCCCACCAATGTCTTCGCCTCCGATATGTCCAGAAGGTTGGAACTGTAGTGATCAACGCTGTCGGGAACCCCCAGACCCTCCTGCTGCTCGGTGGCACCTCCGAGATCGGTCTCGCGATCTGCGAGGAGTACCTGAAGAAGGCGCCGATGCGGGTGATCCTCGCCGCGCTGCCCGGCGACCCCGGGCGCGACGGCGCGGTAGCCCAGCTGAAGGCAGCAGGCGCCAACGCCGTCGATGTCATCGACTTCGACGCCGTCGACACCGAGAGCCACCCGAAGGTCATCGACGACGCCTGGGCGAAAGGCGACGTCGACGTCACCATCGTCGCGTTCGGCCTGCTCGGCGACGCCGAGGAACTGTGGCAGAACCAGCGCAAGGCCGTCCAGATCGCCGAGGTCAACTACACCGCGGCCGTGTCCGTCGGCGTCCTGGTCGGCGAGAAGATGAAGGCACAGGGCTTCGGCCAGATCATCGCCATGTCGTCCGCCGCGGGCGAGCGCGTGCGCCGCTCCAACTTCGTGTACGGCTCCACCAAGGCCGGACTCGACGGCTTCTACCTCGGACTCGGTGAGGCCCTGCGTGAGTTCGGTCCGCGCGTCCTCGTCATCCGTCCCGGCCAGGTCCGTACCCGCATGTCCGCGGACGTGAAGGAAGCCCCGCTGACGGTGAACAAGGAAGACGTGGCCAAGCTCGCCGTCACGTCGGCGGAGAAGGGCAAGGATCTCGTCTGGGCGCCCGGCGCATTCCGGTACGTGATGATGATCCTGCGGCACATCCCGCGACCGATCTTCAAGAAGCTGCCCATCTAAGCTTCGCCCTCGTGACGGAAGCAGACGTAGCACCGGCCCGACGGTCCCTGTCGACAGCTGCCGAAATGCTACTGGGGGCCGTCGTGGCCGCGGTGGTGGCAGCGGTCGGACTGTTCGCGTTCGGGCGGGTGCAGTGGCCGGCGTTCAACTCGTCCAACGTGACCCAGGCCGTCACGACGGTCGGCCAGGTCGTGGCCATCGCGGGTATCGCGGTGTCGGTGCTGCTGGTCCGGTTGCACCGGGCCGCGCGGTTCGCCCGGCTGCTGTCGTGGGCGAGCCTGTCCGGCTTCGTCACCGTCACACTCGGTCTGCCGCTGGCCGCGACCAAGCTGTATCTGCACGGTGTCTCCGTCGACCAGGAGTTCCGCACCGAATACCTCACGCGGCTGACGGACTCGGCCGCACTGCGCGACATGACGTACGCCGACCTGCCGCCGTACTACCCGGCCGGCTGGTTCTGGGCGGGTGGGCGCGTCGCCAACCTCCTCGGCATGGACGGCTGGGAAGCGTTCAAGCCGTACGCCATCGGATCCCTCGCCGTCGCCGCCGTCGTCGCACTGGTGTTGTGGAGCAACCTGATCCGCCACGACCTGGCCATCGTGGTGTCCCTCGCGACGACGGCCCTCGTCCTGGCCTACGGTTCGCCGGAACCGTACGGCGCCGTCATCACGCTGCTGATCGGTCCCGCGCTTGTCCTCGCCTGGGGCGGCCTGAATCGTGCCGACGGGCGCGGCGGTTGGGGTGCCGTGATCGGCACCGGCCTGTTCCTCGGTCTCGCCGCCACGTTCTACACGCTGTATCTCGGTCTCGCCGCCTTCGCGATCACCCTGCTCGCACTGCTGGCGGCGGCGCTGCGCGTGCGCGCCCGGAAGTCGTGGCGGGCGGCGGTCGACCCGCTGGTCCGGCTGATCGTGATCGCCGCCGTGTCCGGGCTCCTCGCCCTGACCGTGTGGCTGCCGTATCTACTGAAGGTCGTGGGTGGTTCGCCCGCCGCGTCGGGAACCGCGCTGCACTACCTGCCCGAGGCGGGCGCACAGCTGCCGTTGCCGATGATCCACTTCTCCCTCACCGGGGCGTTGTGCCTGCTCGGCACCATCTGGCTCGTCGCCCGCGCGTCGACGTCACGGCGCGCGCAGGCCCTCGGCGTCGGAGTGGTGGCCATCTACCTGTGGTCGCTGTTGTCGATGGCGTTCACGGTGCTCGGCAGCACCCTGCTCTCGTTCCGGCTCGAGCCCGTGCTGATCGTCCTGCTCGGCGCGGCAGGCGTCTTCGGATTCGTCGAATTCGCGGGGTGGCTCGTGCTCGCGACCAGCGACAACCCGCGGGTCAAGGGTGCGGTCCTGGTGATCGGCGTGCTGGGTGCGCTGTCGTTCGTCCAGAACATCCCGAAGTTCCTCGACTCCGACATTGCCGTCGCCTACACCGACACCGACGGCAACGGCGAACGCGCCGACCAGCGCCCACCCGGTGCCGCCGCCCACTACGCGGCGGTCGACGAACTCATCCGGGCGCAGGTCCCCCGCGACCGCGACGACACGGTGGTCCTCACCGCCGACACCAGCTTCCTCAGCTTCTACCCCTACCTCGGGTTCCAGGCGCTGACGTCGCATTACTCGAATCCCTTGGCGGACTTCGCCGGACGCGCCCGGACCATCGCGGAGTGGAGCGAGCTCGAGACACCCGACCAGCTGGTGGCCGCACTCGACGCGGCGCCGTGGCGGGCGCCCGACGCGTTCGTGTTCCGGCAGGGCCCCGACGGATACACGCTGCGGCTCGCCGAGGACGTGTATCCCAACGACCCCAACGTGCGCCGCTACACCGTCACGTTCCCGAAGGAACTGTTCGACGACCCGCGATTCACGGTGTCGGAGACCGGACCGTTCGTCGTCGTCACAAGAAACTGATCGGTCTGTTCGCGTTTACTCGGCCCTGCTCGCGGGAACACCGCAGCCAATCAGGGAAGCGGGTATTTTCCGCGCCCTGAGGGGAATTGTCGGGTCGTCGCGAGGAGCGGTCATGCCGGATGCAGTGGAGCCTCGACGTGCCGGCAGCGGTGCCGAAGACTATCTTCTCGGCACCGCTCCCGGTGAGGTGATCGTGCATGCCGGACTCGCAACGACGATCGGAGCGATCATCGGTGTCTACGTCGGGCACTGGGCGCTTTTCGTGGTCGCAGTGCTCGGCGCCGCCGTGTTCGTCGCCGGCGACGTCGTCGTCCATCTGAGTCGACAAAGGTCGCCGGACATCAGTCCGGCGACCCCTGTCAGGCACCCTGTCGGGCGGGCTGCCTAGTTGAGCTTCTGCGGCACGCCGTAAGTCATCACGGTGTCACCGTTCTCCGTCACGGCCATCGCGTACGGACGGATGGTGACCGGCCCGATAGCACCGGAGATGGAGCCATGAACTCCCTGCATCCTGACCACAGCCGCCGATCCGTCGAACTCCTGCCCCTCGAGGAGCGGGACGGTGGTGATTCCACCCGGTTCCAGGTCGATATCGAGTTCCTGCGACGGAATGATGTCACCGGCGAGTTCCGCGTTGGTCCCTGCGTTCAGGTCCAGCGTGAAGTCGGGGACGAGTCCCAGGTTGATTCCATTACTCGACCCGATTGCGAACCCGAGTCCGGGCGAGTTGAGGACGATGGTCGCGCCTGCCAACGAGACCGGGTAACCGATCTGATAACCGACGGTGAGCTGAGTTCCCTTGAACTCTTCCGCGTTCGGCCCGGTGATGGCGACCCCCGCGTAACCGTTGTGGAAGAACTCCACGCTGGTAGGTACGCCGTCCAGCGGCGGTACGACCTGATACTGCGTGTCGCCCTGGACGACTTCGATGCGATTCCCTCGTGCATCGATCACGGAGCTGGAATTGTCCACGCCGGCCGACGCCGTGCCGTTGCCCATGACCATGGCGAGCGCGGCGATGCCTGCGACTGCAACCGTCCGTGTGAAGCGTTTGTACCCAAATCGAGATGTGCTGATGTCCGTCATGCCGACCCCATTCAGAATGCACTGCAACCGATACGGAAAAGCATGCTGAGCGTAACCAGTGGGGCAGAAGAATATCCCTGTATTGATCAGAAGTTCACAAATCAACTTGATGTGATACACGCAACAATTACCCGATCGCAACCCAGGAAGCTCTCAGCGACCTCCGGTACCCTCGATCGATTGACATCGACCCGAGAACCGGAGGCGCTGCTGCGTGACTGAGATACTCACCCCGGTCGAGACGACTCGGCCCGCCGGGAGCACCAGCACCACCGCTCGCCCTGTCCGCTCCCGTTTCCGGCCGCACCCGGCCGATGTCGCAGCGGTCGTCTTCTACGTCGGCCTGGCCGCATTCGTGTTGGCCCGCCAGTGGAAACACCTCGGAACCGGCTATCTGGTGCGCAGCGGCCAGGACCAGACCATGTGGGAGTGGTTCTTCGCAGTCGCCGCACGCTCGCTGGTCCGTCTGGAGAACCCGCTGTCCAGCGACCTGCAGAACTATCCGCTGGGCGTCAATCTCATGGGCAACACGGCGATGTTCGGCATCAGCATTCCGCTGGCGCCCGTCACACTGTTGTTCGGACCGAACGTCACATTCACTCTGGCACTCACACTTGGCCTGTCGGGCACGGCAATTGCCTGGTATTGGGTCTTCTCACGGCACGTCGTGTCCTCGCGACTCGCGGCGGCCGTCGGCGGCGGCCTGTGCGGTTTCGCACCCGCCCTGATCTCGCACACCAACGGGCATCCCAACTTCGTCGCCCTGTTCCTGCTGCCCTTCATCGCGCTCGCCGTGATCAGGCTGGGCAGCGGCGCGCGACCCGTGCGCGACGGCATCGTGCTGGGACTGCTGATCGCCTACCAGATCTTCCTCGGCGAGGAACCCCTGCTGATCTACGCGCTGGCGTTCACGGTCTTCGGGATCGCCTACGCGGCGTCGCGCCCGCGGACCGCGTTCGCGGCAGTCAGGCACAGCATCAAGGGTTTTGCGGTCGCGGGCGGCGTCGCGCTGGCCGTCGCCGCCGTTCCCCTGTGGTGGCAGTTCTTCGGGCCCGACAGCTACCGCGCGATCGAACACGGCCCGGTGGGCAACGACACCGAATCGTTCACCAGCTTTCCGACATCCTCCCTGGCAGGCGAGCCCGGGTCCGCCGAGTTCAGCATGAACGCCACCGAGGAGAACGCGTACTTCGGCTGGCCCCTGCTGATTCTCCTCGGCCTGTCCGCCCTGTGGCTGTGGCGGATGCCGCTCGCACGCGCCGCGGCCGCGACGGTCGCCGTGATGGGCGTCCTGTCGCTCGGGACGTCGCTGACGATCGGCGGCTGGGACACCGGAATTCCGTTGCCGTGGAAGCTGATCTCACACCTTCCGCTCCTCGAGTCCGTCCTCGAGTCGCGCTTCGCGATGGGCTGCCTGCCCGCCGCCGCGCTGCTGCTCACGCTCGGCACCGACCGCGCCCTGGCGTCCGCCCGCGAGGGCCAGCGGACCACCACGCTGCTGTGGGTCGGGTGGCTCGTGGTGGCGCTGCTTCCGCTGACGCCGACACCCCTGGCAGTCGTGCAGCGGGACGCCGCGCCGAACTTCTTCGCCGACGGTACGTGGCGGGACTACGTCACCGACGGTTCCGTCGTCACGGTGCCGCTCCCCTCCCCGGAAAACGCCCGGATGCTGCGCTGGCAGACCGAGCAGGATCTCGCATTCCCCATTGCCGGTGGATATTTCGTCGGCCCGGCCGGCAGCGAGCAGCGTGGCAAGTACGGGCCCGACGACCGCCCCACCGCACTACTGCTCGCGTCCGCGCAGTCGTCCGGCCAGGTACCGGTCATCGACGACGCGACGAGGGCCCAGGCGCTGACCGACCTGAAGTTCTGGAACGCCGACGTCCTGGTCCTGCCGCACACCCAGAACGATCGCGTCCTGCGCGAGACGGTCCGGCAACTCGTCGGGGCGCCGGCGAAACCCGTCGACGGCGTGTGGCTGTGGGACGTGCGGTGGCTGCACCACCCGTGAGTACTTATTAACCGCCGGACGTTAATAAGTACTCACGGGTGACTAACATCGTGCTGTGCCACAACCGCCGCTGCCCGACGTCCGGAGCATCCGCACTTCCCGGCTCATCGCGATCGTCACCGGCCTGATCGGTTTCGTTCTCGCGCTGGCCACCCCGTTCCTGCCGGTCAAGCAGGACGCCGCGACGATCGACTGGCCGCAGAACGGCACGCTCGGTAGCGTCGAGGCGCCCCTGGTCTCGTACACGCCGCTGGCCCTGCAGGTGAACGTTCCCTGCTCGGTGTTCACGCAACTCGGGCCCGACGGCGGCACCGTCGTCTCGACCCTCCCGAACCGGGCGCCAGACTTCGAGAAGAACGGCCTCGTCGTGAAGGCGGGCGCCGGCGGCACGGTCGACGTCACCCTTCGCGGCAGGTCCCTGATCTCGGCGGGTGCGGCGGACCTGCAGGGCTGCACCGGTCTCACCGTCACGTCCGACTACCAGCGGACGTCGGCCGAGGTCACGGGCACCGCCGAACCGCTCGCCGGTTCCGTCGAGGGCGACCAGCGACCGCAGATGGTCGGCCTGTTCACCGACCTGCAGGGGGCGGCGCCCGCCGACCTGAATGTGCACGTCGACCTCGACTCCCGGTTCTCGTCGAGCCCGACGCTGCTCAAACTGCTGGCGATGATCGTGTGCGTCCTCGCGACGCTGACGTCGCTGTACGCGTTGCACCGCGTGGACGGCATCGACGGCAGGCGCGCCCGCCGCTTCCTGCCTGCGCACTGGTGGAAGTTCACCGGTGTCGACGCCGTCGTGATCGGGACGCTGCTGCTGTGGCACGTGGTGGGCGCGAACACGTCCGACGACGGCTATCTCCTGGGCATGGCGCGGGTGTCGGAGCATTCCGGTTACATGGCCAACTACTTCCGCTGGTTCGGCGTCCCCGAGGCGCCGTTCGGCTGGTCGTACGAACTGCTCGCGACGCTGGCGAAGGTGAGCACGGCGAGCATGTGGATGCGACTGCCGACGCTGCTCGCGGCGCTGCTCTGCTGGATGGTGATCAGCCGGGAGGTCATTCCTCGCCTCGGTGTCGCCGTGCGCCGCAACAGGACTGCCCTCTGGACCGGTGGCCTGGTCTTCCTGGCGTTCTGGTTGCCGTACGACAACGGGTTGCGCCCCGAACCGGTCATCGCGCTCGGCGCCCTCCTCACGTGGTGTTCCATCGAACGGGCCATCGCCACCGGACGACTGCTTCCCGGTGCCGTCGCCGTGCTGATCGCCGCGTTCTCCCTCGCCGCCGGACCGTCCGGGCTGATCTGCATCGCGGCCCTGATCGCGGGTGCGCGGCCGATCCTGCAGATCATCATCGCGCGCGGCCACCGGGTGGGATTTGCGTCCCAGATCCTGCCGATCCTCGCCGCGGGAACGGTCGTGATGGTGGCCGTCTTCGCGGATCAGACACTCGCGACGGTGCTCGAATCGACGCGTGTCCGCACCGCCCTCGGACCCAACGTGGCCTGGTTCGACGAGCGGCTGCGCTGGGATTCGCTGATGGGGATCTCCCCGGACGGCTCGCTGGCCCGCCGGTTCGGTGTGTTCGTGATGCTGCTGTGCGTCGTGGTCTGCGTGATGCTGATCCTGCGCAAGGGGAAGGTGCCCGGGACCGCGATCGGGCCGTCGCGCCGCATCCTCGGCATCGTGTTCGCGTCGCTGCTGCTGATGATGTTCACGCCCACCAAGTGGACCCACCACTTCGGGGTGTACGCGGGGCTCGCGGGTTCGGTCGCGGTGCTCGCCGCGGTCGGGGTGGGGGCGGCGAGTATCCGCTCGAAACGGAACCGCACGCTGTTCGCCGCGGGTGTCCTGTTCATCCTCGCGGTCGCGTTCACCAGTTCCAACGGCTGGTGGTACGTCTCCAGCTACGGCGTTCCGTGGTGGGACAAGCCGCCGATGATCGCGGGCAAGGGTTTCTCCACGCTGTTCCTGGGACTCACGGTCCTCACGCTGCTCCTGGCCGCCTGGTACCACGTCCGCGAACCGTACGAGACGGGCAAGAAGCCCAACGGGAAGCGCGCCCGGATGCTCGCGCCGTCGCCGCTGACCGTCGCGGCCGGTGCCGTCGTCCTGTTCGAGGTGCTGTCGCTGCTGAAGGGGGCCGTCGCGCAGTACCCGGGGTACTCCATCGCGAAGGCCAACATCGAATCGGTCACCGGCGGCACGTGTGCGCTCGCCGACGAGGTCCTCGTCGAAACCGACCCGACCGCCGCCCTGCTGCAACCGCTCACCCCCGTCACCGACCCGAACGGTGCAGGCGCGTTCGGTGCGACGTCCGCGGAGGGCTTCACCCCCAACGGCATCGCCGACGACCTCACCGCCGACTCCGAGAAGATCGCCACCGGCGGCGCCAACACCGTCGACACCGAAACCGACGAGACGACCACGGGCACCAGTTCCGGCACCGGTGGCGGCACCGAGGCCACCGCCGGAGTCAACGGCAGCACCGTGACGCTGCCGTTCGGTCTCGACCCCGCCCGAACCCCGGTCCTCGGCAGCTACCAGCCGGGCGGGGAGCAGAAACCCGCCTCCCTCACCACCGGCTGGTACGGGCTGCCCGACCGCAGCGACGACGCACCGATCGTCACGATCTCGGCGGCCGGACGCATCCGGTCGGTCGACGCGGACGGCGTCGTCACCCCCGGCCAGAGCCTGAAGGTCGAGTACGGGGTGGCCGGTCCCGACGGGTCCGTCACCGCGCTCGGCACCGTCGACCCGATCGACATCGGACCGTCCCCGTCCTGGCGCAACCTGCGGGTGCCACTCGACCAGCTGCCCGCCGAGGCGAACACGGTCCGGCTCGTCGCGGACGACCCGGACACCGACCCCGGACAGTGGCTGGCGGTCACGCCGCCCCGGGTGCCGAAGATGCAGACCCTGCAGACCGTCGTCGGGTCCAGCGACCCCGTGCTCCTCGACTGGGCCGTCGGGCTCGCATTCCCCTGCCAGCGCCCGTTCGACCACCGGTACGGGGTCGCCGAGGTCCCGCAGTGGCGCGTTCTTCCCGACCGCATCGGCGCCGAGTCCACGAACGCCTGGCAGGACAAGTTCGGCGGCGGCCCGCTGGGCTGGACCGACCAGTTGCTGTCGGCGAGCACCCTGGCCACCTACCTGTCGAACGACTGGGACCGCGACTGGGGTTCGCTCGAGCGGTACACGCCGCTGGACGAGTCGGCGACGCCCGCCGAGGTCGAATCCGAACAGGTGACCAGGTCGGGTACCTGGTCGGCCGGACCGGTGCGTTACTACTAGAAGCGCCCCTACCCTCTGGTAGGCGGCAATATGCCTCCTCAGGTTCCTGACATACCATCGACAACCGTGCCCGACGCTCTGACAACTTCCGTCTCCGATCCCGAAGCCACTTCGCCGCCTGCTCGCCAGGACCGGCGGAGTGAGTACCGGACCGCTCGTCTGATCGCCATCGTCACCGGCCTCATCGGGTTCGTGCTGGCGGTGGCCACCCCGTTCATGCCGGTGCAGCAGACCACCGCAGCGGTGAACTGGCCGGAGAACGGCGTCGTCGGCGACCTCGAGGCACCGCTGGTGTCGCAGGTCCCGATCGACCTGTCGGCGTCGATCCCGTGTTCGGCGGTGGCCGGGCTTCCCCCGCAGGGCGGAATCCTGCTGGCCACGGCCCCCGCACAGGGCGAGGGTGCGGCGCTCAACGCGATGTTCGTGCGGGTGTCGGACAAGTCCGTGGACGTGCTGGACCGCAACGTCACCATCGCCACGGCGCCCCGCGCACAGGTGCAGTCGGGCGCCTGTAGCGAGATCCGCATCACATCGAACATCGACGCGACGTCCGCCGAGTTCGTGGGCCTGACCACCCCGGCCGGCGACCCGATCGCCGGTTCCCTCACCGGCGACCTCCGCCCGCAGGTGGTGGGCGTGTTCAGCGACCTCCGCGACGGGGCGGCGCCGGCCGGTCTGTCGTTCACGATGAACGTGGACTCCCGGTTCTCGTCGAGCCCCACGCTGATCAAGCTCGTCGCCATGATCGTGGCTCTCCTCGCCACGGCGATCGCCCTGGTCGCCCTCGGCCGCCTCGACGGCACGGACGGGCGCGGGCACCGCAACTTCCTGCCGTCGCACTGGTGGAAGTTCACCGGACTCGACACGATCGTCGTGGGCACGCTGGTGCTGTGGCACTTCATCGGCGCGAACACCTCCGACGACGGCTATCTGCTCACCATGGCCCGGGTCTCCGACCACGCCGGCTACATGGCCAACTACTTCCGCTGGTTCGGCGTCCCCGAGGCGCCGTTCGGCTGGTATTACGACGTCCTCGCCGCGATGGCCAAGATCTCGACGGCCAGCCCGTTCATGCGACTGCCCGCCCTGATCGCCGGGATCCTGTGCTGGATGGTGATCAGCCGGGAGGTCGCTCCGCGCCTCGGCCGGTCGGTCCGGCGCAACAAGGTTGCGCTGTGGACCGGCGGACTCGTGTTCCTCGCGTTCTGGCTGCCCTACAACAACGGTCTGCGGCCCGAGCCCATCGTGGCGCTCGGCGCCCTGCTCACGTGGTGCTCCATCGAGCGTTCCATCGCGACCGGACGTCTTCTCCCCGCGGCCGTCGCCGTCCTGATCGGCGCGTTCACGCTCGCGGCCGCCCCGACGGGCCTGATGTGTGTGGCCGCCCTGCTCGCCGGCGCCCGCCCGCTCGTCCGGATCGTCGTCAAGCGCCACCGCCAGGTGGGGACGCTGCCGCTGCTGGCGCCGATCGCGGCCGCGGGCACGATCGTCCTCGTGGTCGTGTTCGCCGACCAGACCGTCGCCGCGGTGATGGAGGCCACCCGGGTCCGCACCCTGATCGGCCCGAACCTCGAGTGGTACAAGGACTTCCTGCGCTACTACTACCTCTTCGTCCCGACCGTCGACGGTTCCGTGGCCCGCCGCTTCGCGTTCCTGACGATGATCCTGTGCCTGCTGACGACCCTGTTCATCCTGTTGCGCCGCAGGCGGATTCCCGGTGCCGCCACCGGACCGTCGTGGCGTCTGCTCGGTGTCGTGTTCGGCACGATCTTCTTCATGATGTTCAACCCCACCAAGTGGACCCACCACTTCGGGGCGTACGCGGGCATCGCCGGTTCGCTGGCCGCGCTGACCGCCGTCGCCGTGTCGGCGTCCGCGCTACGGTCGCGCCGCAACCGGACGATCTTCCTGGCCGGACTGCTGCTCATGCTGGCGTTGACGTTCGCGGGCATCAACGGCTACTGGTACGTCTCGAGCTACGGCGTGCCGTGGTTCGACAAGACCGTCTCCATCGGCGGCCGCCAGTCCAACACGTTCTTCCTCGTCCTGTTCGGGCTGGCCGTCGCCCTGGCCGCCTGGCAGTACCTGCGTGAGGGATTCGCCGCGCCACCCGTCCGCGCCAACACCGAGAAGGGGAGGCGGATCAGGAAATTCGCGGCCGCCCCGCTCACCGTCGTCGCCGGCATCATGGTGCTGTTCGAAGTCCTCTCCCTCCTCAAGGGCGCCGTCTCCCAGTACCCGGCGTACTCGCTGGCCCGCTCCAACTTCGACTCCCTCACCGGGCAGACGTGCGGGCTCGCCGAGGACGTCCTCGTCGAAGGCGACACCAACGGCGGAAACCTCACTCCCATCAACGATCCCGCGCAGCCGCTCGCGAACCCCGCCGACCCGCTCGGCGGAGCGAACCCCGTCGGATTCTCGCCCAACGGGGTGCCGTCCGACCTGACCGCCGACTACGTCGAGGTCAAGCAGGGCATGGGCAACACCGACAACCAGAGCGTCGGGCCCAGCTTCGAGACCGGATCGAGCGCCGGAACCAGCGGCGGCACCGGAAATGTCGGCGTCAACGGCAGCACCGCCAAGCTGCCGTTCGGACTCAACCCGGCCACGACACCCGTCATGGGCAGCTACCAGGAAGGCGTGCAGGAGCCGGCGACGCTGTCGTCCAGCTGGTACGCCCTCCCCGAACGCAGCGACGACACCCCGCTGATCGTCATGTCCGCCGCGGGCCGCATCTGGTCGGTCGACGCGACCGGCGCCCTCACCTACGGTCAGTCGCTGCTGCTCGAATACGGCAAGCGTCAGCCCGACGGCACCGTCCAGGCCCAGGGCACCTACCTGCCCAAGGACATCGGGCCCGCACCGTCGTGGCGCAACCTGCGCGTGCCGATCAGTGAACTGTCCCCCGACGCCGACTCCGTGCGGATCGTCGCCAACGATCCCAACCTCACCGGCGATCAGTGGCTGGCGTTCACCCCGCCGCGGGTTCCGAAGCTCGAGACCCTCAACTCGACGATCGGCAGCACGCAGCCCGTGCTGCTGGACTGGGCCGTCGGACTGCAGTTCCCGTGCCAGCGCCCGTTCGACCACCAGTACGGTGTCGCGGAGATGCCGAACTACCGCATCCTCCCCGACCGTCCGCTGGCCGTCAGCTCCACCGACACCTGGCAGTCCGCGGAGAACGGTGGCCCCCTCGGCTTCACCGAACTGCTCGCCAGCGCCACCGCCATCCCCACCTACATGCGGGACGACTGGGGACGCGACTGGGGCTCCCTCGAGCGCTTCGACCGGTACTACCCGGACGCCACCGCGGCCACCGTCGACACCGAGACCGCCACCCGGTCCGGACTGTGGAAGCCGGGCACTCTGCGGGTGTACCCCACCCCGTAGCGGTCTCGGAGAGGCGGAGTTGTCCACAACTTTCCGTCCATCCACAGGCCAATTTCCGACCTGGGCTTTTCGGCCGCGGATCGCTGCGCCCGGGGCAGGCTCGGACCCATGCGAACCGAAAGCTGGGCCGAAGACCTCCCCGGGACAGCCGCTGCCGGCCGCGACGGAGTGGTCCGAGCGGCTGCCCTGGAACGGCTGGGCGTCGCCAAGGACACCATCGCCGCGCGCTGCCGCGACGGTGGTCCCTGGCAGCGGATCCTCCCCGGCGTCGTCCTCCTGCACGACGGGCCACCGACAACGCTGCAGCGCAACCTGGCGGCGCTCGAATACGGCGGCCCGGACGCGCTCCTGTCGGGTCACGCCGCGCTGGCCGCGCTCGGCTACCCGGCGTCACCGCCCCGGAACGACGTGCTGCTGCTCATCCCGTCCACCCGGCATCGCCGGGACTGGTCGTACGTGAAGGTCG
Source organism: Rhodococcus sp. ACS1 (assembly GCF_002300155.1). Classification (NCBI taxonomy): domain Bacteria; kingdom Bacillati; phylum Actinomycetota; class Actinomycetes; order Mycobacteriales; family Nocardiaceae; genus Rhodococcus; species Rhodococcus sp. ACS1. Next base: position 143,861 of record NZ_NSDZ01000005.1, on the reverse strand, counting down.
AGCGGACGCGGCACCTGCCCGCACCCGTCCACCGGGGGCTCCTGCGCCTCGCTCCGCCGCGGCGCAGCCTTCTGGACGCCGGACGTCGCACGCTCACGGCTGAGGCCTGTCACGCGCTCCTGACCGAGGGAATCCGGCGTGGCGACGTGACGATAGACGAACTGGTCCGCGAAATCGCACACGGCAGCGACCGCGGAAGCCACCTGCCGCGGGCAGTCCTGCGCGAACTGACCGAAGACGCGCATTCCGCCGCCCGGGTCCACGCGCAGAATGTGTATGCGACGAGCGGGCTTCCGCCGATGCGGCACGACGTGGACGTGCTGTCCGCGGCCGGGCTGTGGGTCGCCCGACCCGACGGCTGGCTGGACGACGTCGCCGTCGCCTGGGAGATCGACTCGCCGAAATACCACTTCTCACCCGAACTGCACGAGGCGACGAGACAGCGGCGGGCGCGGATGCAACGTGAGGGAATCGTCGTCGTGACACACCTGCCGGAGCAGATCCGAGGCGACCCGTCGACCGTTCTCGCCGACCTGCGCGCCGCGTACACGCTGGCCGCGTCGCGCCCCCGGCCGCCGGTATTCGTGCACACCGAAACGCACCTGCGGTCGGCATGACCGCCGACCGCAGGTGCGGGAACGAACTACAGCGGCATCAGGTCGTGCTTGCGCGGGTTGCGCTGCACCGTCTTGTCGCGCAGCATCGTCAGCGCCTTGCGGATCTCGAGCCGGGTGGTGGCGGGCTCGATGACGGCGTCGATGTATCCGCGCTCCGCGGCGATGTACGGCGTCGCGATGTTCTCGTTGTAGAAGTTGATCAACTGCCGGCGGACGGCGGGCGCGTTCTCGCCCGCGGCCTCGATCTGCCTGCGACCGATCAGGTCGACAGCGCCCTCGGCGCCCATCACCGCGATGCGGGCGGTCGGCCACGCGAAGTTGATGTCGGCGCCCAACTGCTTCGAGCCCATGACGGCGTAGGCGCCGCCGTAGGCCTTGCGGATCACGACGGTCACCTTCGGCACGGTCGCCGTCACGAACGCGAAGATGAACCGGCCACCGCGCTTGATGACACCGATCCGCTCCTGCTCGAGCCCGGGAAGGAATCCCGGGGTGTCGACCGCGAACACCAGCGGGATGTCGAAGGCGTCACAGATGCGGATGAAATGCGCGGCCTTGTCCGAGGCCTGCGCGTCCAGCGCACCCGCCGCGACCAGCGGCTGGTTCGCGATCACCCCGACCGTGCGGCCGTCGACGCGGGCGAAGCCGGTGATGATGTTCAGCGCCACCTGCCCGCCGATCTCGTGGAACTCGCCGTCGTCGAAGATCCGCAGCAGGATGTCGTGCATGTCGTAGCCGGCGTTGTCGGCGTCCGGGATGAACGTGTCCAGATCGCGGTCGGAGTCCGTGATCTCCGGTTCGAGACCCGGATTGACGACCGGCGGCTTCTCCATGCAACTCGACGGCAGGAAGCTCAGGTACTTGCGCACCCACTCGAACGCGGCCTTCTCGTCGGGCGCCACATGGTGCAGGTTGCCGTACTGGGCCTGATTCCGGGCACCACCGAGTTCGTCGAGGCTGACGTCCTCGCCGGTGATCTTCCGGACCACCTCGGGCCCGGTGACGAACATGTACGACTCCTCGGTGGCCACCAGGACGTCCGTGTTGATCGGCGCGTACACCGCACCGCCCGCGCACTTGCCGAGAATCATCGAGATCTGCGGGCACATGCCCGACAGCGGCTCCTGCCGACGGCCCAGCTCCGCGTACCAGGCCAGCGACGTCACCGCGTCCTGCACTCGGGCTCCGCCGGAGTCGTTGATGCCGACACACGGGCAGCCGATCTTCGCGGCGAACTCCATGATCGCGGCGACCTTGCGCCCGAACATCTCGCCGACCGAACCACCGAACACGGTCTGATCGTGCGAGAACACCGCGACCGGACGTCCCTCGACGGTCCCGTGGCCGGTGACGACGCCGTCGCTGTACAGCGCATTCGGGTCACCGGGCTGGCGCATCAGACCGCCGACCTCGATGAAACTCCCCGGGTCCAGGAGCATGTCGATGCGTTCGCGTGCGCTCGGAATGCCCTTCTTCGCGCGCTTGGCAATAGCCTGCTCGCCCGCGGGTTCCTTTGCCGTTTCCAGCTTTTCGCGCAGTTCGGCAAGCTTCTCTGCGGTCGTGGTGGTCACTGATGCGCTCCGGTTCCGGCGGCCTGGATCGCCGCCAGCTTCTTGGTGAGGTCGGCACCGACCTTCGCGATGTACGGCTCGTCGACGATCTGGATGTGATCGCCGCCCACGTGGATGATCTCCAGGTTCTTCACCGCGTCGCCCCAGCCGCCGTCCGGCTTCCGGGTCTTGAACGCGGGCTCCAGGTTCATCACGTCGTCGTGGTAGCGGTCGGCCATGTACAGGACGACGTCGCCGTCGTACTGCTCGAGCTCGGCGGTCTGGATGGCCCGGTTGTCGAGCCACGACGTGCGCTGGTGCTCGATGATTCCGCCCGGAATCTTGGTGCCACTCAGCTTGAGCAGTTCCGTCAGGATCTTGATCTGCTCTTCGTCGCTCTCCGCCGCCGCGAGCTTGTCGTACGGCAGCGGGTAGTCGACGTTGTACGTCTTCTTCGCGAACGCCGCGTACCGCTGCCAGCGCTTACGGATCTCGTCGGGAGTGTCCTCGACCTTTTCCCCGGCCATGACCGTGTCGATCAGGCCGACGATCCGGACGTCCGCGCCCGACTCGCGCAGCAGCTTCGCCACCGCGTAGGCCAGCACACCGCCCAGCGACCAGCCGTACAGCACGTACGGTCCGTCGCCCTGGATCTCGCGGATCAACGGCAGGTACTCCGCCGCCCGGACATCGATCGGCCCCTCGGTGCGCTCGAACCCGTACATCGGCGTGCCCTCGGGCAGACGCTTCAGCAGCGGCTCGTACGCGACGGTCGACCCGCCTGCCGGGTGGAACACGAACACCGGGACGACGTCGGATCCCTCCGGGCGGGGCCGCAGCGCGCGGACCAGCCCGTCGATCTTGCCGGAATCCTCGAGGAAGCCGCGCACCACGTTGGCGAGTTCCTCGATGGTGGTGGAATCGAGGACGTCGTCGAACGTGATCTCACCGTTCGCGCGTTCCGACAACCTGGCGGCCAGCTTCTCCGCCGTCTCGTCGTTCAGGATCGGCAGCGTGTTGAAGATGCCCATGGCGGACTCGCCGGTGACGACGGCCCACGTGGCGAACGTCAGACGTTCGGCGGCGTCGCGCGGCGGAACGTCGGTGCCGGTCGCCTCGGCGAACGCTTCCTTGCTGTCCACGGCGGTTTCCTCGGGCGCAGCCTCCGGGACAGGGGTGGCCGCGATGATCGCCTCGGCCTCCGCCTCCACGGACGTGTCCTCGGCGTCGAGCGGAGCCGCGGAATCACCGTCGGCCTCCGACTCACGGTCGGCCTCCGCGGCCTCCGCATCACGGTCGGCCTCCGCGGCCTCCTCCGCTTCCTTCTCGGCCTTCTGCTTGTCGGCGAGGGCCTGCACCTCTTCGCGGTTCTCGACCGCGTAGCGCAGGTACTTGCCGACCTCCATCAGGTTCGCGTCGCGGACCGCCTGCAGCTGCAGCTGCGGGATGTCGAACTCGTACTCGACGCGGTTCTTGATGCGGACGGCCATCAGCGAATCGAGGCCCAGCTCGATCAGCGGGATCTCGGCGGGCAGGTCCTCCGGGGCGTAACCCATGGACTCGGCGACGATCAGCGCGAGACGGTCTTCGAGCGTCTGCGAACCGTTCGGGTCCCACTTCTCGCCGATGTCCTCGACGACCTCGGGCAGCTCCTCCACCGGCACCGTCGTCTGCACCGGCGCCGCACCAACATTCCCCGTCGCTTCGCTCGCCCCGACAACCGGTTCAGGCAATGCCTCACCGGACGTGACGGCGGCGTCGAACAGCAGCGTGAAACTCGCACCGCTCTTCGCGTGCACCTGCAGCGATGCGCCACCCGGATGCGGGTTGAGTGTGGTGGTGAGCGTTCCCTCCGCGGGCGCGTGGGCGTGCAGGACGGACGCGGCGAGCGTCACGTCCGACAGCACCTGCGACGCGGCGGCGGTGACCAGGGCGGGCAGGTCGGTGACCGCGCCGGCCTGGACCTCCCACACGTGGCGGCCGTCGGGCAGCGACACGTGCGCACCCGGAACACGGGTGTTGCCGCTCGAGTCGATCCGCGTCTCCACCCAGTACGGCTTGCGGATCCACGCGGTGCGCGGAACGGCCGCGAAGTCGCCCTCGGGCAGCAGCGAGGACAGGTCGACGGCGTGCCCGTGGACGTACAGCTGTGCGAGCGCGGCGAGGACACCGAGCGGCTCGTCCTCCTTGCGCTTGAGCGTCTGGATGAGCTGCATGTCGTGCAGGCCGGCGTCGAACGCGGTGGCGGCCACGGACATCAGGGCCACCGGGTTGGGCGCCAGCTCCACGAACGTGGTGTGCCCGCTGCCGACGGCGAGGCGGACGGCGTTGGTGAAGTACACGCTGTGGCGCAGACCCTTGGTCCAGTACTCCTCGCGGTGGATCGGCTCGTGGCCTGCGCGGTAGTAGGTGTCCTTGTCGACGGACGAGTACACGCCCAGCTTCAGCTTGGTCGGTTCGATGCCCGCCAGTTCCGCGGCCAGCTCGCCCAGCAGCGGGTCGACCTGAGAGGTGTGGCTGGCACCCTTCGTCTTGAGGACGCGGGCCATCTTCTCCTCGCCCTCGGCCCGCGCGACGATGGCGTTGACCTCAGGCTCCGGGCCGCCGATGACGGTGTGCGTCGGGGCCGCGTACACGCAGACCTCGAGGTGCGGGAAATCGGTGAAAACGGTCTCGATCTCGGATGCGCTGTACTCGACGAGCGCCATCAGACGGATGTCGTCGCCCTCGAGCGTGGCCTCGGCCTCGCCCATGAGGCGGGACCGGGCGCAGATCACCCGGACCGCATCCTCGAGCGGCAGGCCACCCGAGATGTATGCGGCAGCGGCCTCGCCCATCGAGTGTCCGACGACGGCCTCGGCCTCGGCGCCGTGGTGACGCAGCAGGGCAGCCAGACCGATCTGGATGGTGAAGATGCCGACCTGCGACGTCTCGACGTCGTAGTCGATCGCGTCGTCGAGGAACTTCTCCTTCATGGAGTAGCCGGCCTCGTCCTCGATCAGCGCGTCGACCTCGTCGATGGCCGCGGCGAACACCGGGTTCTCCAGGTACAGCTGCTTGGCCATCTTGCGGTGCTGCGAACCGAAGCCCGACAGAACCCAGACGGCGCCCTTCGACGACGGCGAGTCCGCGGTGAACACACCCTGCCCGGGCTTGCCTGCGGCGACGGCGCGCAGACCGGTGACGGCCTCCGAGCGGGTCTTCGCCAGGACGACGGCCCGCGAGCGACCGTGGTTGCGGCGCGCGAGAGCGCGGGCGACGTCGGCGAGCGGGGTGGTGCTGCCCTCTTCCGTTTCCAGCCAGTCGGCCAGATCGGCGGCGGCCCGGCGACGACGCGACGGCAGCGCACCGGACACCGCGAGGACGACCGTCGGCTCGGTCTCGGCCACCGCTACCTCGGCGGGCACGACCGTGTCGGCGGGCTCGGCGGTGTCGTCGACGGCAGGCCCGGTGTACTCGCGCACCACGACGTGGGCGTTGGTGCCACCGAAACCGAATCCGGATACACCGGCGACGGCCGCGCCCGTGTAGCGCGGCCACGCCGCACCCTCGGGAATGACCTGCAGGTGCGCCTTGTCGAACGCGATGTACGGGTTGGGTCCGGCGAAGTTCAGCGTCGGGGGAAGTGTGTCCTCCCGCATCGACAGCACGACCTTGATCAGACCCGCGGCGCCCGCGGCGGCCTCGAGGTGACCGAAGTTGGTCTTGGCCGAGCCGAGCAGGGCGGGCTTGTCGTCGGCGCGTCCACGACCGACGACGCGTCCGAGCGCGTCCGCCTCGATGGGATCGCCGAGGATGGTGCCGGTGCCGTGCGCCTCGATGTAGTCGACGCCTGCCGGGTTGATGCCCGCGTCCCGGTAGGCGTGCCGCAGGACGTCGGCCTGCGCGTCCGGGTTCGGGGCCGCGAGACCGTTGGAACGGCCGTCCTGGTTGACGGCGCTACCGGCGATGACGGCGAAGATCTCGTCGCCGTCGCGCTCGGCGTCCTCGAGGCGCTTCAGGACGACGAGACCGCCGCCCTCCGCGCGGATCATGCCGTCGGCGTCGGAGGAGAACGCCTTGATGCGGCCGTTGGGGGCCATCACACCCAGCTGGTCGAAGCCCAGCGTGGCGGGCGGCGCGACGAGCATGTTGACGCCGCCGGCGAGCGCGAGGTCCGACTCACCGGTCCGCAGCGAGCGCACCGCCTGGTGCACCGCGACGAGCGAGGACGAGCAGGCCGTGTCGAGAGCGATGGACGGTCCGCGGAAGTCGTAGAAGTACGACACCCGGTTGGCGACGATGGACGTCGACGTACCGGTCAGCGCGTACGGGTGCGCGTGGACGGGGTCGCTGACGGCGAGCAACTGGTAGTCGTTCGCCGAGCTGCCGATGAACACACCGACCTGCTCGCCCTTGAGGTCGCTGGCCGGGATGCGGGCGTGCTCGAGGGCCTCCCACGTCAGTTCCATCGCGAGGCGCTGCTGCGGGTCGACGTTCGCGACCTCCAGCGGGGACATCGCGAAGAACTCCGCGTCGAACGTCTTCACGTCGTCGAGGTAGCCGCCCTGCGTGTTGGCCTTCTCCACGGCGGCCTTGATCTGCGGGTCGGAGGTGAACTCCTCCCAGCGGCCCTCGGGCAGGTCGGAGATGCCGTCGCGGCCCTCCGCGAGCATCTGCCACATCTCGGCGGGAGTCGTGCCCGCACCCGGGAAGCGTGCGGCCAGGCCCACGATCGCGATGTCGTGCGCGTCCGACGTCGGCGCCGACGCGTAGTAGGCGGCGTCGGCGGAGTCGTCGGGCTGCTCGGGTTCGCCCTCGATGATCCGGGTGGCCAGCGACGCAATGGTGGGGTGCTGGTAGGCGACCGTCGCGGTGAGCGTGACTCCGACCAGTTCTTCGATCTCGCCGCTGAGTGCGACGGCGTCACGCGACGACAGACCGAACTCTTCCATCGGGCGGTCGTCGGTGATCTGACCGACCGGTTGCCCGGTTGCATCGGCAATCCAGTTGCGCAGCCAGTCGCGCAGCTGCGCGACCGTCATGTCACCTGTGCTGCCGGTGACATTCCCCGTCGCTTCGCTCGCCCCGACCCGGTCATCATCTTTTTCAGCCATCAACTCACCAAGCTACCCGTCAGGAAGTGGACTATTCGGAAACGCTATCGGGGAAGGCCGTCTGCGTGTATCCGCCGCGCAGGGTGCCTTCGATGTAGCTCGCCTTGCACGCCCGGCGGGCGATCTTGCCGCTCGACGTGCGAGGAATCGAGCCCGCGGGCACCAGCAGGATGTCGCGCGCCGTGACCCCGTGCCTGGTCGACAGCGCGGCCCGCACCGTGTCGGCGACGGGCTGCGGGTCGGCCTTGCCGGCACCCGGTGCGCGTTCGGCCACGATCACGAGCTGCTCGGAGGAGTCGTCCGCGTCGTAATTCAGACCCGAGTGCGTGTTCTCGAACACGACGGCCGGCAGCTGGTTGGCAGGGACCGCGAACGCGGCCACGAAGCCGGGGCGCAGCGCGGTGCTGGCCTCCTGCGCCGAGAACTCGAGGTCCTGCGGGTAATGGTTGCGCCCGTCGACGATCACGAGGTCCTTGACGCGGCCTGTGATGAACAGCTCACCGTCGATGTACACGCCGTAGTCGCCGGTGCGCATCCAGTTGGCGTCCGCGGACGTACCCTCCGCGTGGCTGCCCTCGGCGAGCCGGTTGGTGAGCTTGTTGTGGAACGTCTCCGCGGTCTCGTCGGTGCGTCCCCAGTAGCCGATGCCGATGTTCTCGCCGTGCAGCCAGATCTCACCGACCCGGTCGTCGGGCTGCTCGATGCGCGACTCCGGGTCGACGATGGCGGCCCACTGGCTGCGCGCGACGTAACCGCAGGACACCTGCGGGATGGCGTTCTCGGCGTCCTGGTCCACCTTCACGACGCGACCGGCGTTGAGTTCGTCGCGATCGACGTAGATGACGCGGGCCTCGTCCGAGTGCCGGGTGGAGGACACGAACAGCGTGGCCTCGGCCATGCCGTACGAGGGCTTGATCGCCGTCTTCGGCAGGCCGTACGGCGCGAACGCCTCGTTGAACTTGCGCATCGACGACGTGGTGACCGGTTCGCTGCCGTTGATGAGGCCGATCACGTTGCTCAGGTCGAGGCTCTCGCCGTTCTTCGGCAGGCCGCGGGCGGCAGCGTGCTCGAACGCGAAGTTGGGTGCGGCCGCGAACGTACCTGCGCCGTCCGACACCGCGGCCAGTTCCTTGATCCACCGGTACGGCCGCTGCACGAACGCGCGCGGACTCATGATGGTGATGTACTTGCCGCCGAGGGCGGGCAGGATGACGGTCAGCAGCCCCATGTCGTGGAACAGCGGCAGCCAGGTGACGCCGCGTGAGTTCTCGTTCAGCTCGATGGAGTCGACCATCTGCAGCGCGTTCGTGCCGACGGCGCGGTGCGTGATCTCCACACCGGCGGGCACCCGGGTCGAGCCGGACGTGTACTGCAGGTACGCGATGTCGTCGAGATCGATCTCGGGGCGCACCCAGGACTCGCCGACGCTGTCGGGGATGGCGTCGACGGCGATGATCCGGGGGCGTTCGGCGGCGGGGAGGGACCGGAAGAACTGTCGAACACCCGCGGCGGAGGAGGTGGCCGTGAGGATGGCGGCAGGCTTGCAGTCACCGAGGACGGCGTGCAGACGGTCGGTGTGGCCGGGTTCGTCGGGGTCGAACAGCGGCACCGAAATCGTTCCGGCGTGGATGGCGGCGAAGAAGGAGATGACGTAGTCGAGACCCTGCGGCGCCAGGACCGCGACACGGTCGCCGGGCTTGGTGACCTGCTGGAGGCGCGCCGCGACGGCACGCAGCCGGTGGCCGAACTGTTCCCAGGTCAGCTCCTGCGCTTCGCCGTCTCTGTCCCGCGAATAGTCGATGTAGCGGTATGCCAGCTCGTCCGAGTTCTCCCGGGTGTGCCGCTGGACGTAGTCGACCAGCGTGCTTCCCGAGTCGAGCCTGATGTGGCCCGTCTCGTCGATAAAATCATCGAACTTCGCGTTCATTCCATCTCCTCCGAAGCGATCACACAGGCATGCCACCGGCATGACTGCGCCCCAGACTTCCTTCGCCGAATCGGATCTTGTAAAACTCGTGGGAAACGACGTAACACGCCACTCACCCGAATAAGTTCATCGATTCCAAACCATCGATATGTTACAGATTGGCATCGCCGCCCTCGGTACGCTGCGTCTACTCGCCCTTCAGTTGCGAGATGATCGGCGCGAACGCATCCATCTGTGTGGGGAACACACCGACGTAGGACATTGTCGTCTTTTCTCGCACCATACGGATCTGATCGGCGATCTCCTCGAAGCTGCCGATCGCGAGATACGGCGAGCTCAGGATGTCTTCGACGGACAGCTTGGTGTCGACCTCGATGTTGGGCGGGAAGCCCTGGTCGAGTGCGGCGAGCGCCATCTCGGCGGTCTGCTCACGGTCGTCGGTGATGACGATGGTGGTGATCGTCCAGTTCAGTTCGATGTCGTCGAACCGGTCACCGGCGGCCTCCCGGATCCGGTCGACGCGCTCCATCGTCTTCTCGAGCGTGACACCCGACAGGAGGAGCTTGCCTTCCTTGCTGGTCGGCGTCGCTACGGAGATGATGTCGGCGTACTTGGCGGCGAGCGCCAGCATCTTGGGGCCGCCGCCGCCGACGGCGATCGGGGGACGCGGACCCTGCCGCGGTCGCGGGCTGCCCGTCAGGCCCTTGATCTGGTAGTACTTGCCGTCGAAGTTGCACTCCTGGCCGCGCAGCAGCACGTCGAGAATCTGCAGGGTCTCCTCGAGCTTGGCGATCCTGACGCCCGGGCGCTCGTAGTCGATGCCGCCCTTGTCGAACTCTTCCTTCATCCAGCCTGCGCCGATGCCGAGTTCGAGGCGGCCACCCGACAGCACGTCGATGGTGGCGGCGTCCTTGGCGAGGATCGCCGGATGCCGGAAGCCGTTGGCGAGGACGGCAGTGCCGAGCCGGATCTTGTCCGTCGCGATCGCGAGCGCGCCGAGCGCGGCGATCGGCCCCACCTGGTTACCCAGGTGGTCCGGGATCATGAAGCTGTCGAACCCGAGTTCCTCGGCCTTCTGCGCAAGCTTGACGAACCGACGCGCGCCGCCCTCGTCCGCGTTGCCCTCTCCGCCTGCCGCGAATCGGAACTTACGCAACGAGCTGGCGTCGGAACTCATGAATAGCTTCTCCTGTGGTGTAACGCCCCCGTTCAGGACGTGAACATCGGTGGGTCGGGCACGGGTGGTGCAGCAACAGTGCAGCACTCTACCGGTGCCGGGAAACGCACACTACCGGCGAGTACGCGCCGCGGCCATCTGCTCGGGACGATTCACGGCACACCGACCACGGTGAACCCATCCGCCACAAAATCAACTGTGGGCCGGGGTCGGGGCGGCCTCTATCTTCTCGGCTGCCCATCCGGCGATCCACTGCGTGGCCGTCGTGCCGGAGTCGTCGACGACGTACGAGTTGTACATCGCGTGGACCGGGTTGTTGTTGTACTCGAGAAGACGCAGCCCGCTGCCGATCCAGTTGCTCGGCTTCAGCGCCTGCGCCGGCGCGTCGCAGATCCCGTCCGTGGGGGCGCAGATCTCGACCGCCCGGTCGGTGAGGTCACCGAAACCGCCGGGCCGCTGACCGGTCATCGTGATGCCCGGGATCTGCAGACCGGCCAGGGACAGTTCGGCTCCCACACCGGTGACCGGCTGCCCGACGTTCGTCGCTGCGGCCGGGTCGCGACGGCCATCGGCGATGAGCCCGACACCCAGCACCAGATCCGCCGGAACAGGGCCGTCACCTGCGCCGATGCTCGAAGCGACGTCGCCGGCGATGACCGCACCCTGGGAGAAGCCGGTGAGCAGGAAGCTGGTCAGCGGGCACTCGGCGTGCCGGCGGACCAGGATGTCGTTGGTGGCGGCGGTGCCGGCGCCGCGGCTGTTGTTGTACGACTGCTGCCCGTCCGGCGGGAACGCGACCGGGTTGGAGAACTGCGCGACGTACGGAACCGTGTACACGTCGGCGCGCGAGGACTCGAACTGCTCCTGCAGCGGACGCGACACGTTGAGCATCAGCGACGCCGGGTTGGCCGTCGGGTTGTACGGGTCGTCGGTGGCGCTGGACTCCCATGTGCCCGGGACGACGACCACCTGGACGTCGGGACAGCTCGCCGGCTGGGCATTGGGACGCTCGGGACCGGGCGGCGTCGGGATCGGTTTGGGCAGCCGCCCGGCGAGCAGATACCAGAGTGCGATCACTGCGACGAGAATCACCAGCAGGACCACGATCAGCACCAGCAGTTTGCGCAGGAGGCTGCTCTTCTTCTTCCGCGTTCCGCGCCCGGTCACCGACATCGGCGTCTACTTGCAGTAGGTCGCGTGTGCGACGTCCATGTAGGTCGTGGCGTTGGCCGTCGCCTGCTCCTGGGTCAGTTCCTTCCCCGCAGCGGACGCCTCGGTGCCGACCATCGCTGTGACGAACACCATCGCTTCGGCGTCGCTCTTGCCCTCGGCCTTGGCCTGGCAGATGAAGTCGGCGGTGCTCACGGCCATGGTGCCGTCGGCGGCGGGCTCGATGCCCTTGGCCTTCAGCGCGTCGAGGAACTTCTGGCCGTCGGCACTGACCGGGACCTCGCTGGGGCCGGGGAAGTCGCCCGGAACTTCCTCGGGCTGCGCCGGCGGCGCGGTGGCCGCCTCGCCGGGGCTCGTCACCGGTGCGGAGGCCGACGCGGAAGCGCTCGCGCTGGGTGCGGCGGACACCGAACTCTCGGCGGAACTGGACGCGGCCGCGGACGTCGTGGTCGCGCTGGTCGACGGGTTGGACGTCGCCGTGGAGTCGTCGCTACCGCACCCGACCAACAATCCGCTCGCTGCGACGGCGAGCGCGCCTACCGCGATCGACCGTCGGAAGGTGGTGCTGATACGTGAGTGCTGCGGCATCTATTTCCGTCCTTGCTTTCCAAGTCGTTGTCTCTCGACAGGGTACAGACGCAGATCGGGCGGAAACCTGGTCCGCCGGACCCGGCTCCGCCCGTTGCGCGTGAGATTTCTAGTACGGTGCGGCCATCAGTGAATCTCGGCCTTGTTGTCGATCACTGTGACGTAACCGGTCTGGAAGTTCTGCTGGACGCCACCGGGAATGGCGAACTTGTCGCTGATCGGGAACCCGAGCCGGCCGCCCTCGTAGCCTGCGCTCTTCCAGGCGTCGAAGATCGGTCCGTTCTCGACGGCCCAGGCGCCCGACAGCGGACTCCAGTAGATGTTGCCGCCCTCGAACTGGTTGAACCGGCCGCCGTCCTTGACGGGGATCTCGCTGGTCTTCGGGAATCCGAGCCAGCCGCCCTCGTAACCGAGTTCGGCGTACTTGCCCATGATCATTCCCTGCACGCGGTGGGTGCCGTTCGCGGGACTGAAGTACATGGCGCCGATCTCGAAGCCCTGCACTGCGCCGTCCTTGCCGGGCGTGGGAACTTCCTCGGCCACCGGGTATCCGAGCGGTCCGGCCTCCCAGCCCTGCCGTGCCCACTCGTCCCGGATCGCGCCGCGGACGGCGTGCGCCCCGGTCTGCGGCGACCAGTAGACGGACCCGCGCTCGAAGTGGTTGAAGCGACCACGTCCGTCGGGGGTGGCCAGTTCGGGCGTCGTCGGGTAGCCGAGCGACCCGCCCGGACCGCCGGTCGCCTGGTAGACGCCACCGATGGCGCCGGCCACCGGCTGCGCGCCGGTGTCGGACTTGACGAAGATCCGGCCGTTGCGGAAGTCCTGGACCGTTCCGCCCGCGAGGCTGTACTCGGGGGTCAGGCAGTCGCCGATCCACGGGTTCGCGCCTGCGACACCGGCGATGGACCCACCGGTGGTGCACACCGGCTTCTCGGGTTCGACGTCGACGGCGCTGGCGAGCTGCGGCCACAGCTGGTGGAGTTCGAATTGCCAGTACGGCCACGAGTGCGTGCCGGACGGCCGGTAGTTGACCTGGGCGGGGATGCCCAGCTTGTTGAGCTTGGTCGCGAACGTCTGGGACGTGAGCCGGCTGAGGATCTCGAGCCCCATGCCCGCGTAATTGGTGCTGACGCCCGGGATTCCGGACGGCTGGTCGTACGGACCCGTGGTGCCGCTGCCGCTGGAGATGTACAGGCTGACGCCCTTGAGCTTGTCGGCCAGCAGGTAGGGGTCGTGTTCCTCCCACGCAGAGCTGGTCGGGGGCCCCCACATCGCGTCCGCGTCGAATCCGCCCGCATCGCTCATCGCGTAGGCGACGGCCTGCGGCATGCCGAGCGCCGTGGTGGTGAGCATGCCCGACAGCGACGCGGCGAACTTGAAGAATCCCTGGTTGCGGGCCGCGAGGAACATCGCGGACGTGCCGCCCATCGACAGTCCGACGACGCCGCGTGTCTTGGTGGTGCGCCAATCGCTTTCGAGGATCGGGGGCAGTTCCTTCGTGAGGAACGTCTCCCACTGGTAGTTCTGACCGTTGTCCTGGGCCACCCAGTCGGAGTAGAAGCTGGACTGGCCGCCGACCGGGAGGACGACGTTGATGTTCTTGTCGGCGAAGAACGATTCGGCGTCGGTCTCGAGCGTCCAGCCGTTTTCGTTGTCCTGCGCGCGGAGGCCGTCGAGCATGTAGACGGACGGGAACTTCTCCGTCGGCTTCGAGTTCCAGTCCCGCGCCAGCAGCATCTGCACCTGGATCGGCACACCCATCGACGGGGAGTTGATCCAGATCGCCACGCGACGGTCGGTGAGCCAGTCGACGTGATGGATCGTCGCGCCGCCCGGGGCCTGGGTGGCCACCGGGGCCTGCGCGGCGACTGGCGCAGCCGAGACGGTGGCGGTCTGGGTGAACCCGACCGCCACCGGCACCACGAGCACAGCGGCAAGCGAGGCGAGCGCGCGCCTTCGAACGTTTCCGGTCGACGAACGCTGACGTTCTGCCCTGAACAGGCCTACTCGCATGACGTTCACTCTCTCTCTGCGCGTCGAGGCCAACACGGAGCACGGCCTCGCGTTCCGGTTCTTTCTACACGCAAACAACAGACGAGTGGGAGTGCCGCGCTGTTACAGCTGGTGCAATTGTTACTTCCGAACTACCCGATCGTGTTGCCGAGATCCCCGGCCAGATCGTGGATCTGCTGCTGCCAGTAGCGCCACGTGTGGATGCCGCGCGGCGGGAAGCTGTAGGTGACGTTCTTCGCGCCGAGGGTCGCCATCTTGACCTGGAAGGCACGCGTGTTCGCCAGCGACAGCGCCTCGAGGCTCGCACCGGTGCTCGCGTTGAACACGTCGATGACGCCGGTCGGTGCGGCTCCGCCGGGGGCGGGGATGCCGTTGGCGGCCGACACCCACAGGCGGGTGTTGTTATCGCGAAGCTTGTTCGCGAACACGAACGGGTCGTTGCGCAGCCACGCCGGGTTCCACGGCGGGCCCCACATGGCGTCGACGTTGTAGCGGCCGGCGTCGAGCATCGCGACGCGGATCGCCTCACGCATGCCGGGAGCCGAGATGTTCAGGTAGCCCGACAGCGAGCCCGCGTAGTTGAACTGCTCCGGGTGGTAGGCGGCAAGCGTCAGGGCGGCGCTGCCACCCATCGACAGGCCGATGACGCCGTTGCGGGTGGACTGGAAGCCGAGGCGGTTCGCCAGTGCGTCGCGCAGTTCCTCGGTGAGGAACGTCTCCCACTTGTACGGGGTCTTCTGGCCGTTGAAGTTCGAGTTCGACAACCAGTCGGAGTAGAAGCTGGACTGTCCGCCGACCGGCTGGACGACGTTGATGTTCTGCGAGGCGAGGAACGGGCCCGCATCGGTGTTGACTTCCCAGCCGCTCAGGTCGTCCTGCGCGCGCAGGCCGTCGAGCAGGTAGACGACCCGGTTGGTGTTGCCGTCAGCGGCCCGCCAGATGCGGCTCTTGATCGGACCCATGGAGGAGTCGACCCAGAAGTCCTGCGCTGCGGGGTCGAAGGCTGCGGAGGCCGTTGCGCCGCCGCCCACCATGGTCACGCCCAGTGGCAGTGCGACCGCCAGAGCAATTGCGGCGGCGGTACGCCTGGCCCATCCGCTTGTTCTCGTCGAACCCCCAACTCGCATGAACTCGTCTTCCCTCCGCTTGATGCGTCTCGCGCCGCGGCCGCGGCAACCTCTCGATAACTCTCGTGAAAATCTCACGTACAGACGCCACCCGCGCAGCGCTCGCTGCGCGGGTGGCGTCTCGACGGGATCACCTTACTGACAAAAGGACCCGTTGTGCACTCCCGGGGGGAACGGATTCCGAGGTTTTCCTCTCACCCTCCGATCCGGGACCGTGCACTTCAGAACGCACGAGCGCCGCCCCGCCGGGGAGGCGGGGCGGCATTCGCCACGAATGTGGTGGCGTCTAGATCACCAGGCGCCCAGCGTGTCCAGGATCTGGCCGCGGGCCTTCCACAGCTCGGCACCCCAGTACGGCCACGAGTGCGTGCCGTTGGCCGGGAAGTCGAAGGTGGCCGGCACACCGAGGCTGGCCAGACGCACCTGGAAGGCGCGGGTGTTGGCCAGGGCGAGGGCCTCGAGGCCCATGCCGTTCGCGGTGTTGTAGTAGTCGATCGGCGCGCGCGGGTGATCGAATTCACCGGGCAGGCCGCTGGCGGCCGAGATGAACATCGACAGGCCGTTCAGGCGCGGCGCGAAGACGAACGGGTCGTTGCGCAGCCACGCCGGGTTCCACGGCGGGCCCCACATGGCGTCGACGTTGAAGCGGCCGGCGTCGAGCATCGCGACGCGGATCGCCTCACGCATGCCGGGAGCCGAGATGTTCAGGTAGCCGGACAGCGAACCGGCGAACTTGAACTGGTCGCGGTGGTACGCGGCGAGCGTCAGGGCGGCGCTGCCACCCATCGACAGGCCGAGGACGGCGTTGTTGGTGCGCGAGACACCGTAATTGGCCAGGAAGTCGGGCAGTTCCTGGGTCAGGAACGTCTCCCACTTGTAGGTGACGGGCTGACCGTTGAAGTTGCTCGCCGAGTACCAGTCCGAGTAGAAGCTGGACTCGCCGCCGACGGGCATGACCAGGGTCACGTTGTCGTTGCGGTACTGGTCGAACGCGTTGGTCTCGAAACTCCATGCGTTGCGGTCGTTGCGGGCGCGCAGTCCGTCGAGCAGGTACAGCGCGGAGCTACCGCCACGGGCCGCCCACTGGACCTGGACCTTGATCGGCCCCATGGAAGAGGGAACCCACAGTTCCTCGTAGCCACCGGCCGGTGCGGTCTTGGCGGGCCCCGCGTGCGTCGGTGCTGCTGCAGCAACGGCTCCACCAGCGATTCCTGCGCCTACAGGCAGTACCAGTGCGACGGCGCCGATGGCCATCGCACGCTGCTTGAGGCGCTGAGACAACCTCGGTCTGGCAAAACGCATGAATACTGCTCACTCTCTTCGTCTGCGGACTCCGCCAACTGGGCGGCTCCGGCGGATTCCGTCGGGGAACAGGCGACCTGCCGCCCCGGGCACGTGGCCGGGTCGGCAGCGGACCTCTTCCGAGTCACACTGCGCTTGGTGGACTGTATGTCACACGAACTTCCCTGACAAACGCTCGCGGAGCGCTTTTCGGGGAACTTCCAGACCACCGTCACGATGACTCATCATCGACGTACATCGTCGCCGACAGTTCCAGCGTTACACAAACGAGATCTGATGTTCCGACATCGAGATCTGCCCGGGACGCCGCGGTGACACAGGCCCCGCCCGGTACGCCCTATTTGGCCGGTTCCGGGAACGGCGGCTCGAGATTGCACCGCTGAATTTCATATGCGGGCACTCGCTCGATTCGATAACTCGCGAAATGCAGCGCATCCTTGAAATTCTGTTTGAATCGCGGCCACGTCAGTTCCGACCGGTACGACGTCAGCAGGTCCTGAGTCTCGGGGCACGTGAGCGCGACCCGCGCCTCGGTCACCCAATCCTCGTCGAGGAATCCGGGCATCCACGGGTGCTTGTCGATCATTCCCGTGTCCACCACGACCCAGTCGGGGTACAGAGCTTTGTCGTGCCCGATACGGCCGTCGTCCAACCGCTCGGTGTGCGCCGCAAGCGGGTAGGCGAGACCCATCTGGTCCAGCACCCGCACGTCGAGGCCGACGTTCATGCTCGTCATGCCGAGGTTCAGGAAGTACACGGTGTGTCCTGCGCCGTCCTCCGGGATCGGAAGGGGCGGTGGAACGACGAACCAGTACGTGTAGTCGGCGGACGGGATGAGCAGGCCGCCGTCGGGGGTGTCCGAAATGGTCTGGACCATGGCGCGCATGCGCGGATAGTCCAGGTAGTCGTCCGCGCGAATCGGGTGCGCATGACCGGTGTTGAGAACGTAGAAGGCGCGTTCGTCGACAATTCCGGAACGTCCGATAACGACACCTTCCGGCATTCCCGTCGTGTTCGACGCGAAAAACGCCCACACGACGGTGCCGACCCACAGGAAAGCCATTGCCAGGAAAATCGACGATTCCCTGTTACGCCCCCATGATGCGCGGTCCGGAATTCGCACCGGAATTACGGCGACAGGAACGATGAAACAGAACAGAACGGGGAGAAGAACGCGGCCGTGCATGAAGTCGCCGCCGACGCGCAACGAGTACAGACCGAGGATCAGCCCGCTCGCGAGAATGAAGACGACCACGGCATTCTGCGTGCGCAGCCCTCCGCGCAGGCGCGTCAGCCAATTCCCTTCGGTGTGACGAACACCATGCTCGATGTCCTTGTCCCGGCCGCGCCAGGCGATCACGGCGCCGGCGAACAGGAAGACCAGCGGCAGCCACAGCAGGTACGGGCCGAGCAGGTTCCAGAGGTACGCGAAACCCTGCGACCACTTCGCGCCGCCGGCGTCCTTCGACACCGCGGTATTGGGGTACGGGAGGGCGTAGTAGCCCATGCGCCAGATCTGGTAGCCCACCGGGACGATGCCGGCGACGAACACCATCGCCACCCGCACCACCCACGTGAGGCCGGGCGCCAGGAAGATCATGGCCAGCGACAGCACACCCAGGATCGCCAGTTCGGGCCGCACGAGCGGGCCCATGCCGGCGACGAACGCGAGCGTCAGCACCGAAGTGGTGGACGGGGAGGCCGCCTGGCTCCACCGGACCAGCAGCAGCCAGAGCAGCGCGATCCAGAAGATGACGAGGCAGCTTTCGAGGCCCGACGTCGCGAAGTCGCGGGCCGGGGGCACCGCGATGTACACGAGCACACCGGCGGGCATCAGGAACAGCGTGCCGCCGCCGGCGAAGGATCCACCGCGGTACAGGCGTGCGGTGCCGAACATGGCGAGCACGATCGCCGCCGTGGACAGGATGAGCGCGATCGTCAGAACGACGTATTCGAGCCGGGCCTGGGACAGCCAGCTGAACGCGTAGACGATGTACGTCCACGCGGTGCTGGTGTTGGCCTCGACCCGCTCGCCCGAGTTGAACACCGGACCGTTGCCCGCGAGCAGGTTCCGGACCGTGCGCAGCACGATCAGACCGTCGTCGGCAATCCATCGCCGTTCCCAGGCGCCCCAGAACATCAGGAGAGCCGAGACGGCCACACCCCCGAGGAAGACCACCCTCGAGAGGATGGCCTTCCGGTGGCGTTCGGTGGTCCGCTCCGCGGCGGCGCCCGATTCCTCGGCGTCGCCTACCAAGTCAGACGAGGTAGACAGCGACACCCACCACTCCGATCCAGGCAATCGCGAGAAGTTGGAGTACGCGGTCGCCCAGCGCGATCTCCTCGGGCTCCCCGGCCTCGCCGCCGTCGACGTCGACGGCGTAACGCAGGATCGCGATCGTGAACGGCACCATGGAGATGGCGTACCAGTTGGTGCCCTTCAGGTCGTCCTGCTGGAACGCCCACAGCCCGTAGCAGAGCACGACCGCGGTGGCGCTCAGCGTCCAGACGAACCGCAGATACGTCGTGGTGTAGTTCTCGAGGGACTTGCGGATCTTCGCGCCGGTGCGCTCGGCGAGCTGCAGTTCGGCGTACCGCTTACCGGCCGCCATGAACAGCGAACCGAATGCCATGACGAGCAGGAACCACTGCGACAGTGCGATCTCGGCGGCCACACCACCGGCGATGGCGCGCAGCAGGAACCCGGACGAGACGATGCAGATGTCGAGGACGGCCTGGTGTTTGAGGCCGAAGCAGTACGCCAGCTGGATGCCGATGTAGACGGCCATCACGACCGCCAGCTGCCAGTTGGCGAGGAACGACAGGGCGATCGAGCCGCCGAGCAGCACGACCGCCATCGCGAACGCCAGGTTGATGGGCAGCACACCGGCCGCGATGGGCCGGAATCGCTTGGTGGGGTGCGCGCGGTCCGCTTCGACGTCCATCGCGTCGTTGACGAGGTAGATGCCGGACGCTGCCATGCAGAACACCACGAAGGCGAGTGCGACGGGAAGCAGGACGGCGGATTCCGTCGCCGTGCCCGCGGCGACGGGAGCTGCGAGGACCAGGACGTTCTTGACCCACTGACGCGGGCGGACGGCCTTGACGATGCCAGCCGCCAGGGATGTCGGGGGTCCGGTGACGACGGCCGGTTCCTCGCTCATTTTTCTCCAAACTTCTGCTCGGCCTTCAGCACCGCGACCGCGGAGGCGGCCCCCAGGGCAGATCCGGCGAGCACATCGGTCGGGTAGTGCACTCCCAGGACGAGCCGGGA
Organism: Rhodococcus sp. ACS1; assembly: GCF_002300155.1. NCBI lineage: Bacteria > Bacillati > Actinomycetota > Actinomycetes > Mycobacteriales > Nocardiaceae > Rhodococcus > Rhodococcus sp. ACS1. The sequence goes on along the minus strand of NZ_NSDZ01000005.1, from coordinate 124,020 downwards.
AAGCAGCATCGGCGGTACCAACAACGCAGGCAAGGGTAGCCCGGTGAGTCGGCCGAGCAGCACCGCAGCCGCTGTGGTGGATGTCGCATGCGAGGACGGGAAGCTCAATTTGCTGGGCGTCGACACGTTGACCTGGATCGACGGGTCGTTCGGCCGCGGGCGGCGGACGATGCGTTTGATCACGATCGAGGCCGCATGGGCGCCGACGGCGCCCACGGCGACGCCCGCCCACTGCCGGCGGCGGGGCTTGTCGAGCGCCGCGCCGATGCCGGCGACGGCCACCCACCCGAGGGCGTGCTCACCGAAGTGGGACATGCCCCGCGCGGTCGAGACGACGCCGGGACGGCTCGCGATCGTCGACTGGACTGTCTGCAGGATCTGGATCTCACTGGATGCCGAAGACACGTTCCCACCTCTCCTTGCTGGTCAGGGCAGGAACGGCGTCCTGGTACTCGCGCTTGAGTTCGGGGAATCGCTGGGCCAGTTCGCGGCGCAGCCGGATCGCTTCCTTCAGCAGCGCGAGCGCCAGCTTGGGGTTGCGCTTGCGGTAGACGACTCCGCGCCCGTCCGCGGTGGTGACGGTGACACCGTCCACCTGGGACAGCAGGAACCAGCGCGCGTCGATGGTGGGCACGTTGAGCTGGGGACGCTCGTGGTGCTGCTCGTGCGCGGGCTTGACGTTGTGGACCAGGCCCTTACCGAGTCGGACGATCTTCGCGAGCGGGTTCGTCGGCAGGCCGACCGCGCCGACTTCCTCACCGGAGGGCATCGGCAGGCTCGTCGACGACGGCAGCACGACGGCGTCCGGGTACTCCTTGCGCATCGCGTGGACGTTGCCGAGCGCGGTGGGGAGCAGTTCGAAGATGTGCTCGGGACCCTGCAGGAAGTCGGCGATGGCCTGGTTCTGGATCGCGACCGTCGAGTATTCGAGGCACAGCAGGTGCTTGATCGTGGCCTTGACCGTGTTGATCACGAGTCCGCGGCCGTTCCCGGGCATGTGCAGGGACGCGACGACGAGCCGGTTCCGCAGGTGGAAGTACGCCTGCCAGTCGATGGCGTCGTCCTTGTCGCTCCACGCCATGTGCCAGATCGCGGCACCGGGCATGGTGACGGTCGGGTAGCCGGCGGCGCGGGCCCGCAGACCGTATTCGGCGTCGTCCCATTTGATGAACAGCGGCAGCGGCTGACCGAGTTCCTCGGCGGCCTGCCGGGGGATCATGCACATCCACCAGCCGTTGTAGTCGACGTCGATGCGGCGGTGCAGCAGGCGGGAGTTCTCGCGGTCGCTCAGCGGGTAGCGGGAGAAGTCGTGGTCGTACTCGACGTTCGGGGCGGCCGTCCACATGAAGATGCTGCGGTCGACGACCTCGCCCATCGAGTGCAGGTGGCTGCGCTCCTGGAGGTTCAGCATCTGCCCGCCGACGAGCATCGGCGACTTCGCGAACCGGGACATGGCGAGCGCGCGGAGGATCGAGTCGGGCTCGATCTCGATGTCGTCGTCCATGAACAGGATGTGCTGGCAGTCGGTGGTCTTCAGCGCCTCGTACATGATCCGGCTGTAGCCGCCGGACCCGCCGAGGTTCGCCTGGTCGTGCATCGCCAGCCGGTCGCCGAGCGCCTCCGCGGCCTCCGCGAAGCCGGGCTCGTCCTTGACCTTGCGGGTGCCCTGGTCCGGGATGATGACGGCCTTGACGACATCCATGACGAGCTCGTCGGACGCCAGCGCCGTCAGCGCCTTGACGCAGTCGGTGGGCCGGTTGAACGTGGGGATGCCGACGGCGACGGTGGCCTCACCGGGAGCGCCGACCGGCGCGTACCAGCCTGCGCTCTCCAGCACGACCTCGGTGTCGCTGGTGATGTCGAACCAGATCCAGCCGCCGTCCTCGAACGGCACCAGCTCGATCTCGAACTCGAGGGCGGCGTCGCCGTCCTGGAACTCGCGGCCCTCGACGTGGATGCGCGAGGAATCGGCCTTCGACCGGTACACGTCGATGCGGCAGTGCCCCGACAGCTCGAGCCGCAGCACCACGGAGTTCAGCGTGCTCCACCGGCGCCAGTAGCTGGCCGGGAACGCGTTGAAGTAGGTGCAGAACGACGCCTCGGACTCGGCGCCGACCGACAGCGACGTCCGCGACAGCGAATGCGCGCGGCGACTGTTGGTCTTCGCTTCCTCCAGGTAGAGGGTGCGGACGTCGAGCGGTTCACCGGCGCGCGGCAGGATCACCCGCTGCAGCAGTGACTTGCCGAGAAGCGGCGCGTCCTCGGTGACCTTCTCCGATTCGAGCAGATGCCGGGCGCTCATTCGGCCTCCCCCACGAGGTCCGCACCGGATTCGAAGTGCGGACGCAGGGAGTTGTCGAACATCGACAGCGCGCTGGCGATCGCCATGTGCATGTCCAGGTACTGGTAGGTGCCGAGACGGCCGCCGAACAGGACCTTGTTCGCGGACATCTCCTCCTTGGCACGGTCGCGGTAGGCGGCGAGCATGGCGCGGTCGTCCGGCGTGTTGATCGGGTAGTACGGCTCGTCCTTGCTCTCCGCGAACCGGGAGAACTCCCGCATGATGACCGTCTTGTCCTTCGGGTAGTCCCGCTCCGGGTGGAAGTGGCGGAACTCGTGGATCCGGGTGAAGGGCACGTCGGCGTCGTTGTAGTTCATGACCGGTGTTCCCTGGAAGTCACCCGTCTCCAGCACCTCGGTCTCGAAGTCGAGGGTGCGCCAGCCCAGCTCGCCCTCGGAGTAGTCGAAGTAGCGGTCGAGGGGGCCCGTGTAGACGACGGGGGCGTCGGGGCTCTCCGCGCGCAGGTCGTCGCGGACGTCGAACCAGTCGGTCTCGAGCCGGACCTCGATCTTCGGGTCCTTCGCCATGTTCTCGAGCCACGCGGTGTAGCCGTCGACGGGCAGGCCCTCGTACGTGTCGTTGAAGTAGCGGTTGTCGAACGTGTACCGCACCGGCAGGCGGGTGATGTTGCCCGCCGGCAGATTCTTCGGATCCGTCTGCCACTGCTTGGCGGTGTAGTCGCGCACGAACGCCTCGTACAGCGGCCGCCCGATCAGGGAGATCGCCTTCTCCTCCAGGTTCGACGCCTCCTTGGAGTCGATCTCGGAGGATTGGTCGGCGATCAGCTTCCGCGCCTCGTCCGGGGTGAAGTAGCGCCCGAAGAACTGCGACACCAGACCCAGGCCCATCGGGAACTGGTACGCCTGGCCCTTGTGCAGCGCGAACACGCGGTGCTGGTAGTTCGTGAATTCGGTGAACTGGGTGACGTAGTCCCACACCCTCTTGTTCGAGGTGTGGAACAGGTGCGCTCCGTACTTGTGGATCTCGATGCCGGTCTCGGGTTCGGCCTCCGAATAGGCGTTTCCGCCCAGGTGATGACGACGGTCGAGCACCAGCACACGCTTACCCAGCTGTGTTGCTGCACGCTCGGCGACGGTCAGTCCGAAAAATCCGGAGCCGACGACGATGAGGTCGTACCGGCCAGGGGCGGTTGTCTCTGGGGTTGCAGCGGTCACGATGAACCAGGGTAAGCGACTCCGCGACCTGTGCGCGGCCAAGGGGTGCAGGGACCCCTTCGGCACGCACGAGGAGTTCTCCCTGTATTCACCGGTTCTGCAGACCTCGTTGTTCGCGTCGACGCGGCGATCGCGCTTCATGAGCGGGTGCGCATCGTCCAGCTGGCGAACTTCTACGGACCGCGGTCGGGCGGGCTCCGCACCGCCCTCCACAACTGGGGTCAGGGGTACGTCGAACGCGGACACGAGGTGATCCTCGTCGTCCCAGGTCAGCGGGACTGTGAGGAGCTGCTGCCGAGTGGGGTCCTGCGGATCACCCGGTCCGCTCCGACCATCCCCTGGACAGGGGGTTATCGCGTCGTCGATCCGCGCCGGGTGGCCGACGTCGTCACCGGGCTCGGACCGGACGTCCTGGAGGTGTCCGACCGGCTGACGCTGCGCGGTTTCGGGGGCTGGGCCCGCGCCCGCGGGGTGCGCAGTGTCGTCGTGTCACACGAGCGCCTCGACCGGCTGCTCGGCCAGTTCGCTCCCCGGCGGGTGGCCCGCGGCTGGGCCGACGTCGCGAACCGCCGGATGGCACGCAACTACGACGCCGTGGTCTGCACGACGGACTTCGCGAGCGAGGAGTTCACCCGGATCGGGGCCCCCAACCTGCACCGGGTCCCGCTCGGTGTCGACCTCGCGATGTTCCACCCCGGCAAACACGACCAGGAGATGCGCGACTCCTTCGCCGATCCGGCGCAGCGTTTCCTTCTGCACTGCGGCCGGTTGTCGGTGGAGAAGCAGGTGGAACGGAGCATCGACGCCGTCCGGCTGTTGCGGCGGCAGGGGCACGACGCCCGGCTGGTCATCGCAGGCGACGGCCCCCGGCGGGAGGCGCTTCAGTACCGGGCCCGGGGGCTTCCCGTGCACTTCACCGGGTTCATCAGCGACAAGGGCCGCCTGGCGTCGCTGTTCGCGTCGGCGGACGTGTCGCTGGCGCCCGGACCGCACGAGACGTTCTGCCTGTCGGCGCTCGAGTCGCTGGCGGCGGGCACGCCGGTGGTCGCGTCACAGTCTTCGGCTCTCGCCGAGATCATCACACCCGGCTGCGGCGCCCTGGCCCGGGACCGGGGTCCGGCGTTCGCCGACGCGGTGAGCGGCATCCTCGAGATCCCCTCCCGCACCCGCCGGGCGTCGGCCCGGCGGCGGGCCGAGGACTTCGGCTGGGCCGAGTCGGTCGACGGGATGCTCGCCGTGCTCGAGGGGGCCGCTCCGCTGTCTTCCGTTTAGCTGCCGCCGGTCGGCAGCCACTCGCGGAGCACGCTGGCGTCGATCACCTGCGCCCCCAGTTTCTTCGTCCAGATGATGGTGCCGTTGGTGAACATCCGGAACTTCCCCGCCTCCGACGGCAGCATCATCTCGGGACCGATCGGCGCGCCGAGTGTGCTGTTGACCCCGCCGAGTTCCTTGTACTTCTCGGCGATCGGCGAACCCTCGGTGGTGCCGACGGTGTCCTCGTCCTCGCCGGCGGAGGCGAGGATGGACGGGTCGGGTTCGCCGGGGGCGGCAGGCGGAGCCGGGACAGCGAGTCCGTCACCGAGGGTGAACCAGTCGGACTTGAGCTTCAGCTTCGCCCTCGCCTCGGCGCCGGTCGCCTCGGCGGTCCCCGACGTTCCGACGACCTTCACACCGGTGACGCGTCCGCCGTCGACCCCGAAGTTGTTGCGGGTGACCACCTCGAACGATTCGAGCTCGCCGACGTTGAACGCGGACGCGATGTCGCCCGCGGTGAGGGTCACCACCCAGTCGTGGTTCGGCGACACGGTGTCGCCCTGGTCCTCGACGGCCGGGAACTCGCCGCCGGCGGTGTATCCGCCTGTGGACGAGGAGAATTCGGCAGCGACGGGCTTGTTGTCCTTCGTCAGGATCATGCCCTTGGTGGAACGGACGGCGTCCGTGGTCCGCGGGTCCTCCTTCGAGGAACCGCCGTAGACCTGGCAGCTCTGGGTGTCGCAGGTCTTCGCATACTCTTCCCGGTTCTCGGCGGCGGCGTAGGAGCGGGCCGCGACGGCCTGCGCCCGAAGCGCCTCGGCCCCACCGGTGTCGGCCCAGCCCGCCTTCGCCTCGGCGGGCACCACACCCAGCAGGTAGTCGTCCATGTCGACGACGTTGACGGTGCGCACGGCGGCGCCGTCGAGCGCGACCCCGAGGGCGCCGCGGTAGGGGGTGTCACCGGCGCACAGCTTGAGGTGTTCGTTCGCGGGACGGTCCGGGGCGAGGTCGACCGGGTCGACCCACGGGTGGTCGGTGGCGTCCTGCCACAGGACGTCGCCGGCACATCCGCGGGTGACGACGACGTTGGCGCCGCCGTCCGCGGTCGGCGTCAGGTGGACGGCCTCGCCCGGTCCGACGGGCTTGCCGGCGACGACGGCGCCGGCGTCGGAGTAGACGTCGAGCGGCTGGTCGTCACGCGCCTGCAGCCGGACGCTGATCTGCGCGTCGGCGAGGGTGCCGAGTGTCGTGCCGCCGTAGTAGTGGCCGAGGATGCGCTCGGCCGCCCACCCCTGATCCTTCGCGTACCCGTAGGCGCCCCACTGGCCCATCCCGCGCCCGTGGCCGTTGCCGTGCCCGGACAGCGTGAACGGCGTGTCGGAGGCGACGGTTTCCCGGACGTCCTGGCCGGAGGAGCGCACCTGCACGACCACGCCGGTGACGGCGCCGACGACGAGGACGGGTGCGATGCCGAGCGCCGACGCGCGCAGAAGTCTGGCCCTGAACCCGCGCGGGGCGGGAGGGCCCGCGATGTACCGCCTCCTGCGAGTCCAGGCAGGTCTACCTGCACGAACCCCGAATTCGGTCTTCGCCATCACTGCACTCCTCATCGCTGAACAACGAGCGCTGAGACGGGGCGTGCACCTCGTCTCAGCGGGTCCGAGAAATTCGGGATAAAGTCTCAATGTAAGGTTGAGCGTTATGGACCTGTGTGACTAGTGTGGCAAGAGTGATTGGAGTTAGCAACAACAGTCTCTTCCGTCACACAAGCATCACGAGTTGCAGACACGCGAGGTCGCTCGCAGGAAACTACAACTGAGGAGAGTCCCCCTTGCCGCACCGTCGACCGAAGCCCTCGATCGTCCTCGGGGCTGTCGCCGCGCTGGCTGTCGCAAGTCCCGTTGCGGTCTACGGCATCAGTAGCGCACCCTCGGACGTCCGATCCACGAACGAAACCTCCAACTCCGCCGTGTCCACCGAGATCGCGCAGGTAGTGCTGTCGCAGATCCCCGACATCGTGATCCCGCTGAAGGAACTGACCGGGCTGAACCTGCCGGACGTCAACATCGGCGACCTCCGGAACCTGAAGATCCCGCCGTACCTCCACATCCCCAGCAACGTGCAACTCCCCGGCGGAATCCAGATCCCGAGCCTGCAGATCCCGCTGAAAATCCCCGCCCCGGGCGACGTCTCCGACCCCGCGATCCTGCCCCCGGCCGATCAGCAGCCCGGCGCGATCGTCAAGGAACTGTCCCGCGACACCCCGTTCAGCATGGTGGCGCTCACGTCCGAGACCCTCGCGTCCGCGGAGTCGAAGGTCCGTGCGCTGCAGGCCGACGGAACGTGGGGACAGTGGGTCTCCCCCGACATGATCGACACCCGTCGCACCGACAAGACCGCGTCGGACGGCACGGTCGCCACCGAACCCGTCTACGTCGGGCTGACGAAGGCGATCCAGATCCTCACACCCACCTCCGCACCCGCCCAGGCGGGCGCACCCGCACCCGCACCGGACGCGGTTCCCGCACCCGAGGCACCCGCTCCCGCACCGGCGCCCGCCGCCGGCGGGGCCGCGCCGCTCGGGTACACCCCCGCCGCCGTCAACACGCCGCTGCGACAGCAGCCGGCACGAGCGGGCGCCGACGACGTCACCGCCGTGCTCATCGAACCGGGCAGCGGCCCCGGCGACGCCACGCTCAGCGACATCGCGAGCCCGCTCGACAGCGGCGGCCCCAAGGTCATCAGCCGACAGCAGTGGGGCGCGGACGAGTCCATCCGCTGCCAGGACCCCGACTACGACGACTTCATCGGCGGTGCAACCGTGCACCACACCGCGGGCGCCAACGACTACTCGAAGGCCGAATCGGCCGAGATCGTCCGGGCGATCTACGCGTACCACGCGCAGACGCTCGGCTGGTGCGACATCGGCTACAACGCGCTGGTCGACAAATACGGCCAGATCTTCGAGGGTCGCGCAGGCGGTCTCGACCGTCCCGTCCAGGGCGCACACGCGGGCGGGTTCAACGAGAACACCACCGGCGTCGCGATGATGGGCGACTTCTCGTCCGAGGATCCGCCGCAGGCCACGCTCGACGCCGTCGGCAAGTTCCTCGGCTGGAAGCTCGGCAAGGCCGGACTCGACCCGCTCGGCGAGACGACGATGTACTCCGAGGGCACCGAGTTCACCCCGTACGCGGAGGGTGAGGCCGTCGACCTGCCGGTGATCTTCGCGCACCGCGATGTCGGCAACACGTCCTGCCCGGGCGACGCGGCGTACTCGCACATGGACGAGATCCGGCAGATCGCGGCCGCCAACCTTGGCGGCAACGCCTCGCTGGCCTCGGACGCACACGCGGGTGAGGCTCCGGCGCCGTCCGGCGGTCCGGGCACGGATGCCAGCGGCAGCCTCGGCGCCGGGATCCCCGCCCTGGTCAACGAACTGCTGCGGCTCACCGATCCGTCGCCCGTCGCCCAGAAGTGGGTCGCGGAAGGCGGCGACACCGGCAGGCTCGGCCAGGCCATCACGGGACTATTGCAGGCCAAGGCCGGGAACTCGGGCGCAGAGTTCGCCAACGGCGCCATCTTCACCTCGCCCAACGGCGGCGTGTGGGCGGTCCTCGGCCAGATCTTCAAGACGTGGCAGAGCCTCGGGGCCGACAACGGTGAATTGGGCCTGCCGACCAGTGACGAGTACTCGATCCCGGGCGGTCTGCGCACCGACTTCGAGAACGGCTCGCTGATCTTCAACGAGCTCACCGGCATCGTGACCAAGGTGTTGAAGACGTACAACGACACCTACGCGGAGGCCTACAAGAACGGCGCCCGGGTCGATGCCGCGGCTCCCGTCGCACCGCCCGCGGACCCGGCACAGATTCCGCCTGCCCCCGCCGAGCCCGCTCCGGCACCTGCACCTGCACCCGAACCGGCTCCCGCGCCCGCTCCCGTCGAGCCGGCACCGGTTCCGGCCGGCTGACCGGGTTACCCCCTCTCGGGCGCTGGTGGTCTCAGGACCACCAGCGCTCGAGTACTTTCGCGACCCCGTCGTCCCAGTTGGTGGCCGTCACCTCGTCGGCGGCGGCCTTGGCGTCGGGATGCGCGTTCTCGACGGCGACACCGCGGCCCGCGAGGTTCAGCATCGGGATGTCGTTGGGCATGTCGCCGAACGCCACGATCTGCGACGCCGTTACGCCGAGCCGCTCCGCGACCAGCGCGAGCCCGGACGCCTTCGTGATGCCCGCCGCCGACAGTTCGATCAGCCCGTTGTCGGTGGAGAACGTGACGTCGGCCCGGCGACCGATGTGCGGCGCCAGCGCGTCGACCATCGCCTGACTGGACATTTCCGGCACCCGGATCAGCAGCTTCACCGCGGGGGCCGCGACGACCTCGTTCTCGGACATCTCGGTGTTGTCGGGGTTGAGCCAGGCGTGCTGGTAGCCGGGCGAGCTCACGAACTGCGGGGTCGCGGCGTCGTGCGCGCTGACCCCGACACGCTCAGCGGCGAGCCCGGCGCCGGGCAGCACGCGGAGCGCGATCTCCGACAGCCAGGTGAGGGTGTCGACGTCGAGGGTCGCGGCGCTGAGTACGCGGTCGCTGTCGCTGTCGTAGATGACGGCACCGTTCGCGCAGACGGCGAGCGGCGCGTAACCGAGGCCCTCGACCACGGGATGGATCCACCGCGGGGGCCTGCCGGTGGCCAGCACGAAGGGAGTTCCCGACGCGACGACCGCCGCGACGGCGTCGCGGGTCCGGGCGCTGATGCGCTCGTCCTCCCCGATCAGGGTGCCGTCGACATCGGACGCTACAAGGCTCGGTCGGTCTGGGCTCACCCAGCCATTCTGCCTGCCGGGCCCGCGACGCCACCGGGCGGCCGTTAGCGGGACCGGCGTTCCTCCGCCTCGCGGCGGTCCAGCTCGGTGGCTTCCTCGATGGTCGGCGCACTGCCACCGAGACGTCGGGGCACCCAGTACGCGCCCGCCGGATGGTCGAATCCGTCCTGCACCCGGCGCAGGATCGCGCCCATCTCCGCGTGCAGGGTCTCGGTGAGGGCGTCCGCCGGTTCGCGCGGCTCGATCGGCCGTCCCACCTCAACGGTCACCGGGAAGCGGTGCCGTCCAAGTTGTCTCGGCCGGCCTTTGGTGGCGATCCGCTGAGCACCCCACACGATGACGGGCACGATCGGCACCCCGGCATCGATCGCCATGCGCGCCGCACCCGACTTCAGTTCCTTGATCTCGAAGCTCCGGCTGATGGTCGCCTCCGGGTACACCCCCACCAGTTCGCCCTCGCGCAGCCGCTCCACCGCGGTGAGGTAGGCGCCCGCTCCCGCGGTCCGGTCGACCGGGATCACCCCGCATCCGCGCATCAGGAACGCCATCACCTTGTTGTTCGCGAGTTCGGCCTTGGCCATGATCCGCAGTTTGCGGTCCACCGCACCGACCGCGAGTGCCAGCTGGACGAAGTCCAGGTACCCGGTGTGATTGACCGCGAGCACCGCACCGCCCTCGGCGGGGATGTTGTCGAGGCCGACTCGCGTCATCCTCAGCCCCTGGAACAGGGACAACGCCCTGGCCGTCGACTCGACAGCCGCGTAGACCGGCTCCACCGCCACCGTCTCTAGCTACCGGTCTCCCGGGACCGGCGGGCCTGCGCCTTCGCCTCGGCGTCGGCGGCGTCCATCTTGTTCGCCTCGTCGAGCGTCGGCGCACTGCCACCGAGTCGCGCGGGCACCCAGTACTCCCCTGCCGGGTGGTCGTACCCCTGCTGAAGGTCCGCGAGCATCGCGGTCATGGTGGTGTGCAGCTTCTCGGTCAGCTCGGACGCCGGCTCGAACGGCTGGATCGGCTCACCGACGGCAATCGAGATGGGAGTGTTCGTGCGGCCCAGCCGCTTCGGGAACCCCTTGGTCCACACCCGCTGTGCGCCCCAGATGACCACCGGGACGATCGGCACATTCGCCTCGATCGCCATCCGCGCGGCACCCGACTTGAATTCCTTGATCTCGAAGCTCCGGCTGATGGTGGCCTCCGGATAGACGCCCACCAGTTCGCCGCGACGCAGGAAGTCGACGGCCGCCTTGTACGAATCCGAGCCGGCGGCCCGGTCGACCGGAATGTGCTTGAGCGCGCGCATGATCGGGCCCGAAATCTTGTTGTCGAACACTTCCTTCTTCGCCATGAAGCGGACGTACCGCTTCACCCTGCGGGCCGGAAGTCCGGCGTAGGTGAAGTCCATGTAGCCGGTGTGATTGATCGCGATCACCGCCCCACCCGTCGCCGGAATGTGCTGATCACCCTTCACCGTGAACTTCAGCCCCTCGAGGGCGAATACGGTGCGGGCGATGCCGATGACGGTTCGGTAGACGGGTTCCACAATCGGCTAGCGTAGCCGGGTATCCGCGATCTGGCCCGCCGTCGGGGACGGACATTCGGTGGGGAGTCGACAGAAAGGGCGCGCTGGACATGGGTGGCACGGGCAGGAGGGCGCTCATCGCGCCGGTCGTCGCGGTGATCCTCGGGGCGGGGGCGGCGTGCGATTCGCAGTCCGGCATCCCGACGGAGGAGCCCCCGGCCGACGCCGTGTCCGCGCCCACCTCCGCGGCCGAGCCCACGACCACCACACCGCCTGCCCCCGTGCCGCAGGTGGTCGTCGGTGAGGTGCCCGGCAACCCCGCGGCGGTGGACGCGGTCAGAGCCTGGGCCACCGACCTGTTCACCCGGCCCGCCGCCGTCCCCGCGAAATGCTGGACGCTGCCGCCCGCGCAGGCCGCCGACCAGTACGCCGACGCGTCCGCGATCCTCGGGGCGCTCGCGCAACCCGGCCTCGACGGGCAGTTCGCGGTGTCGTGGACGGGCGGCGGCACCACGGTGTCCGTCAAACGCAGCGAGATCGCGTCCGGCTACGCATGTCCGCACGTCCACCCCGCCGGGACCGTCGACTTCTACACCCCCGCCGACGCCGAGTACGCCGTCACCCGGTTCCTGTCGCGGGAGTCCGGCGCGCCGGTGAACCGGGCGGACACCGAGACCGCCTACCCGCTGATCTGCCCGGGCCTGAGCCCGTGGGACCCGGCGGGCACGGGCGCAGGCGGCCGTCCGCCGCTCCGGCTCGACCCCGACGTCCTGGCCGGGACCACCGCGTTCGCCGCCGACGCGATGACCGCCACACCCGTCCGCGGTGACTACCTGGACGTGTCCGTTCCGGTCACCGACGTGTCCGGTGTGACCGTCACCAAGCAGGTCACGCTGTCCATCGGACCCGACGGATATTGCCTGGGTGAAGTGACCTGACCGCACGTGAGTGGCACGGTGTGCTGGAGCGCGCATTGTCACTCACCTGGGGGGAACGCCTACCCTGGAACAGTCGCTCAGCTCCCAGGAGGCATACCAGTGCAGGTCACCAGCGTCGGACACGCCGGATTCCACATCCAGACCGAGGCAGGCTCGATCCTGTGCGACCCGTGGGTCAACCCCGCGTACTTCGGGTCCTGGTTCCCGTTTCCGGACAACACGCAGCTCGACTGGGACACCCTCGGCAACTGCGACTACCTGTACGTGTCGCACCTGCACAAGGACCACTTCGACCCGGAGAACCTGGCCAAGCACGTCGACAAGGACGCGACCGTGCTGCTCCCCGACTATCCGGTGCCGGACCTCAGGCGTGAGCTCGAGGCGCTGGGCTTCCACAAATTCTTCGAGACCGAGGACTCCGTCAAGCACAAGGTCACCGGGCCCAAAGGTGACTTGGACATCATGATCATCGCGCTGCGCGCGCCCGCCGACGGTCCGATCGGCGACTCGGGTCTCGTGGTGTCCGACGGCGAGACCACCTGTTTCAACATGAACGACGCCCGGCCCGTCGACATGGACGTCCTGCACGACGAGTTCGGCAAGATCGACATCCATCTGCTGCAGTACTCGGGCGCCATCTGGTACCCGATGGTCTACGACATTCCGACCAAGACGAAGGCCAACTTCGGCAAGCAGAAGCGTCAGCGCGGCATGGACCGCTGTCGCAGCTACATCGAGCAGGTCGCGGCCACGTGGGTGGTGCCGTCCGCCGGACCGCCCGTGTTCCTCGACGACGCGCTGCGCTACCTGAACGACGACCGGGGTGACGAGGGCAACATCTTCCCCGACCAGATCACGTTCCTCGAGCAGATGCGGATCCACGGCAACGACGGCGGGATCCTGATGATCCCGGGGTCCACCGCGGACGTGAAGGGTGCCGAGCTGACGCTCACGCACCCGATCCCGGACGCCGAGGTCGACAAGATCTTCTCCGATAAGGCCGCATACATCGAGGGCATGGCGCAGCGCTTGGCACCGGTCCTCGCCGCCGAGAAGGCCACGTGGGCCCCCGCCGAGGGTGAGCCGCTGCTCGAGGCGCTGAAGGCGAAGTTCGAGCCGATCATGAAGCAGTCCGACCTGATCTGCGACGGCATCGGCTACCCCGTCGGCCTGGTGATGGGCGACGAGACCGTCGTCCTCGACTTCCCGGCGCGCACCGTCCGCCCGCGCGGCGAGAAGGACGGCAAGTACCGGTACGGCTTCCGCATCGCCCCCGAACTGGTGCGCACGGTGCTGCGCGACGACGAGCCCGACTGGGTGAACACCATCTTCCTGTCCACCCGCTTCGAGGCGTGGCGCGTCGGCGGGTACAACGAATTCCTCTACACGTTCTTCAAGTGCCTCACCGACGAGCGCATCGCGTACGCCGACGGCTGGTTCGCCGAGGCCCACGACGACTCCGCGTCGATCGAACTCGGCGGTTACGAGATCCAGCGGCGCTGCCCGCACCTGAAGGCCGACCTGTCGAAGTTCGGCGTCGTCGACGGCACCAACCTCACCTGCAACCTGCACGGCTGGCAGTGGGACCTCGAGTCGGGGCGCTGCAAGACGTCCAAGGGGCACGAACTGCGGTCCACGAAGCTCTGACCCCGGCGGGTGAATGTACCCCTCGGCGCATCTGAGGCGTCGAAGGGTACGTTCAGCCGACGGTCGGCGGCTGATCGACGAGCTGGGCCATGTAGAGCTGGTCGCCCATCTTGTCCATCAACTCGATCTGCGTCTCGAGGTAGTCGATGTGATCCTCTTCTTCCTTGAGGATCCCCTCGAGCAGTTTCGCCGACGTGGCATCGCCCTTCTCGCGGCACATCTGGATGCCCGGACGCAGGCGCTCGACGACCTCGACTTCGATGGAGAGGTCGGAGTGGAACTGCTCGCGCAGGTCCTGCCCGATGCGCAGCGGCAGCAGCTTCTGATAGTTCGGAAGCGCTTCGAGGAACAGGATCCGGTCGGTGAGGATCTCGGCGTGAGTCATCTCCTCGATGGACTCCGCCCGGGTCTTGTCCGCAAGTTTGGTGAATCCCCAATTGGCTTGCATCTTCGAGTGCAGGAAGTACTGGTTGATCGCGGTCAGCTCACTGGTCAACTGTTCGTTGAGAAGAGCAATGATCTCGTCGTCGCCACGCATGACTTCTCCGTTCGCCCCGGTTGTGGCGAACGTACCACTGGCGATACCACGGTGTGGCGAATCGCGGGATTCAGTTGTGCTGCAGTTTTGTCACGCGGCCGTGCTACCGACGACCGTCCGCTCGCCCAGAATCTCCTTCAACCGATCTACGCACGTTCCACATCCCCAGCCGGCACCGCACCGCTCACCGATCGCATCCGCGCTGTCGGCCCCGGCGGCACAGTGCTCATGCACTTCGTCTTCCGTCACGGCCTTGCAGATGCACACGAACATATGGAGCTCCTCACCAACCAACTGGATTAGGTAAGGGTTACATCATTCTCGCGATCGCGCAAGGGTAGCCTTCCCAAAATCTCGGGGCGGCGCATCACGGTTTCAAAACATCCGTCCCTACGAACGGCACGAGCGCCTCGGGCACCCGCACGGTGCCGTCGGACTGCTGGTGGTTCTCCAGGATGGCGACGATCCACCGGGTGGTGGCGAGGGTGCCGTTGAGGGTTGCGGCCGTCTGCGGCTTCCCGTTCTCGTCGCGGTACCGCACGCCGAGGCGACGCGCCTGGAACGTCGTGCAGTTGGACGTCGACGTGAGCTCGCGGTACGCCTGCTGCGTCGGCACCCAGGCCTCGCAGTCGAACTTGCGGGCTGCCGACGACCCCAGGTCGCCGCCGGCCACGTCGATCACGCGGTACGGCACGTCGATGGCGGCGAGCATGTCGCGCTCCCACGCGAGCAGGCGCTGGTGCTCGGCGTCGGCGTCCTCGGGCTTGCAGTAGGTGAACATCTCCACCTTGTCGAACTGGTGCACCCGGATGATGCCGCGGGTGTCCTTGCCGTAGCTGCCTGCCTCGCGGCGGAAGCACGTCGACCAGCCGGCGTACCGCTTGGGGCCGTCGGCGAGGTCGAGGATCTCCCCCGAGTGGTACCCGGCCAGCGGGACCTCGGACGTGCCGACGAGGTAGAGGTCGTCGTCGGCGAGGTGGTAGATCTCGTCCGCGTGGGCGCCGAGGAACCCGGTACCCGCCATGATCTCCGGCCGCACCAGCACCGGCGGGATCATCATCTGGAAGCCGTTGGCCATCGCCTTCTGTGCGGCCAGCTGCAGCATTCCCAGCTGCAGCATGGCGCCGAAGCCGGTGAGGAAGTAGAAGCGGGCGCCCGAGACCTTCGCGCCGCGCTCCATGTCGATCAGCCCCAGCGACTCACCCAGCTCGAGGTGGTCCTTGGGTTCGAAGTCGAACGCCGGAATCTCCCCGACCGTCTCGAGTGTGACGAAGTCGTCCTCCCCGCCCGCGGGGGCGCCGTCCTGGACGACGTTGGAGATCGCCCGGTGCGCGGCGTCGAGCGCGGCCTGCGCCTGGTGCTGCTCGGCCTCGGCCTGCTTCACCTTGGCCGCGAGTTCCTTGGATCCCTCGAGCAGCGCCGGACGCTCCTCCGGGGACGCTTGACCGACCTTCTTGCCGAACGCCTTCTGCTCGGCACGCAGGTTGTCGCCGGCGAGAACGGCGGCGCGACGGGACGCGTCGGCCTCGAGCAACGCGTCGACCAGGGCGGGATCTTCGCCACGGGTGCGCTGCGACTCGCGGACGGCGTCGGGGTTCTCGCGGAGGAACTTCAGGTCAATCACGGCTTCAAACCCTACCGGGCGCCGCGGAGCGGCTCACTCCGGTTTCGGTTCCAGCAGGGTCAGGAGGTCCTCGCGGCCGAACATCCGGGCGGCGTCGACGGCGGTCGGGTGGCCCGCCGTGGCGTCGGCACCACCGGCGACGAGGGCTCGCACCACGGCGTCCTCGCCCTTGAACAGCGCCCCTGCCAGCGGAGACTGCCCCTTGTCGTTGAGCCGGTCGACGTCGGCCCCGCGGTCGATCAGAACCTGAACGGCCTCGGCGTGACCGTGGTAGGCGGCCAGCATCACCAGCGTGTCGCCGTTCTGATTGGCGAGGTTCACCGGGACGCCAGCGTCGAGGTACGTGGCGAGGGACACGTCGTCGCCGGATCGTGCCGTATCGAACACGCGCCCGGCGAGCTCCTGCAGTTCGGGATCCACCGGCTCGGCGGAGCGCTGAGAGTCGTCGCTCATGGTTGTCGAAGGTACGCCGGGTTCGAGCCGATTGCGGGAGTTGTTCTGCTTCCTCGATCGGAACGGGCATTATGGAAATCGATGTCCTCAGATCAGTCGAACGGCGCCGACCCCCAGCCGCAGAATGCCGGGCAACCGGAGAAGGCTCCCCGCAGCATGTCCGCGACCACGACGCGTCGCGCGCTCGCGGCCGTCGCGGTAGGTGCCGTGGTGGCCGCGATCGCCACGGTCGCGATCGCCGGTGGTTTCAACCGCAGCGAGAATCTCCCCACGCACTCGACGGGTGCCGGACCGCAGGCGACGGGTTCGGCGGAGGGCGACGCGTTCTCTTCGGCGGCGGCGGGCGACTGCCTCGACTGGACGCCGTCGAACGACCCCCAGGAAGACCGGAAGGACGTCGCGAAGGTCGACTGTGCGGACGAGCACCGGTTCGAGGTGGCGGCGCCGCTGGATCTCAGCGTGTATCCCGGCGCCGAGTTCGGTCCCGGTTCGCGTTACCCGGGTGCGTTGCGGTTCGCCGCACTGCGGGACGAGCACTGCGTGCCCGCCGTCGACTCCTATCTCGGCGCAAAGTTCGATCCGTACGGCAAGTTCAGTGTGGGCCTGATGTTCCCCAGCGAGTCCGGTTGGGCCGCGGGCGAACGCACCCTGCGGTGCGGCCTCCAATTCTCCAGCACGGCAGGAACGTTGCTGCCGTTCACCGGGAAGGTGGCCGAGCAGGACCAATCCAACATCTGGGACCCCGGCACCTGCATCGGCATCAACCAGAACGTGCCGACCGATCCCGTCGACTGCGCGCAACCCCATGCCTTCGAAGTGATCTCCGTCGTCGACCTGGCCACCCAGTTCCCGTCGTCGATGCCGTCCGTCGAGGATCAGGACAAGTATCTCGAAGGCGTGTGCACGCAGGCCGCCAACGAATACCTCGGTTCCGCAGACGCGCTGCGGAACAAGACGCTCACACTGTTCTGGGACAACCTGGAACTCGACAGCTGGCTCGCGGGCAGCAGACGGGTGAACTGCTCGGTGGGTAAGGAGACCGACGCAGGCGGCTTCTCGACCATCACCGGTTCGGCGAAGGGCGAGATCCTCATCAACGGCGCCGCGCCCGTGCCTCCGCCGCCGGTCCCGGAGGGCAGGTCGATGCCGACGCCGCTCCCCGGCGCGGCCCCACCCCCCGGGAACTGATGTGGCGGTGAGCATGACGCCCGACCGATTCGAGGAATTGGTGGGCGACGCACTCGATCTGATCCCACCCCAGCTCGCGGCAGCGATCGACAACGTCGTCGTGCTGGTCGACGACCGCAACGACGAGGACCCGTATCTTCTGGGCCTGTATCACGGGATCGCCCTGACGCAGCGGGACAGTCATTACGGCGGATCGCTGCCCGATACCATCACCGTCTATCGCGACGCCCTCCTCGAAATCTGCAGTTCGGAGGAGGAAGTCGTCCACGAGGTCGCCGTCACCGTGATACACGAGGTTGCGCACTACTTCGGGATAGAAGAAGATCGCTTGCACGAGCTCGGCTGGGGATGAACGGTTTTCCCGAGAAGAATTTCTCGGGATCGGGGGGAACCGAAGAGCGCGGTGCAGCGTCCAAGTGTGTAGGGACAGCTGCACATGCAGTTCGTTTGCCGGGGGGCAACTGCCTTCCGCCTGCCTAGGTCAAGAAGGAGTTCGACGCACATGCCGGATCTGCACGTCGCACCTGAAGCTCTCGTCGCCGCCGCCGTGGAACTCGACGCGCTCGCCGCGCGTCTCGAGGCAGCGGTCGCTCTCAACTCCGCGGCCATCCGTGTGCTCCCCTCCGGGAGCGAAGAGGTCTCCCTGCACGCCGCCGGTTACTTCAACACCGTCGCGGGCACGTTCACCCCCGCTGTCGCGCAGGGCATTCTCGAGATGCGCGAGACCGCGAACACGCTCCGCACCCAGGCCGCGTTGTATGTCGCCGAGGACGTCGCGCTCGGCGCGACCCTCGCTGCGGGCATGTGACGGCCGGCGCCTCGAAACCACCAGGAGATCAGACATGACCATGGGACTGACAGGTGTCATCTGGTTGCCCCGAGGGGCGACCGTCAACTCGACCACCCTCGTCGCGGGCGCGGGACCGGTGCCGCTGAGCGTGGCGAGCGCGGCGTGGACGGCGCTGTCCACCAGCTTCGTCGACGCCAACCTCACACTGGTGCGTGTGATGGCCGAACTCGCGGCCGGCTGGCAGGGTGTGTCCGCGGTCGCGGCACTCGCGAAGATCACGCCGTTCACGGTGTGGACGGCCGAATGCGCGGAACTCGCCGCGGACACGGCCGCGAAGGCGGGGCTCGAAGCGGGCGCGTACACCACCGCCGCGCTCATCATGCCGAGTATTCCCGAGATCGTCGCCGTGAAGACCGCGAAGGCCACCGCGTACACGACGGGTGGTGCGCTCAACGGCACCGCCGCGGCCGCGGAGGCCGCGGACCGTGCGATGGACATCCGCGCGGGGCTCGTGATGGAAGGTTACGAGGCCGCGTCGAACATCCTGGCACTGAAGCGCGCGTACCGGCAGCCCCCGCGGATCGTCACCAAGGCCGATTCGAAGGAGGTCGGGACGTTCGACGAAATCCCGGCCGACGGTGAATTCGATCCGACACGTGCCGCGGCGGCCGCTCTGATGGCCGCAGGCCAGAACCCGGCCGTCACCACGGCCGCGTCACAGGTCGGCAGCATCGCGGGCACCACCGTCTCCACCGCCACGTCGGCGGCGAGCAACATCGGCGGCGCGGCGTTGTCCGCGGTCACCGGTGGCGGCGCCGCCCCGATGATGGGCGGTGCGCCGGTGCTGTCCGGTGGCTCGTACGGCGGCGGTTCCGCGGCGACCAGTGCCGCGGCCGCCCGCACCTCCGTCGGTGGCATCGGCGCCGGCGCGGCAGGCGGGGCGACGCTGCCCGAGGGCTGGGGCAGGACCGACGGCGGCCAGGGGGCACGGCCCGGCGCACCGGCAGCCACACCCGGCGGGGTGATCGGAGACGTTCGCGCCGACGTGAACCCGGCCGCGGCGACGCGCGGCGGCACCGGTAGCGGACCGATGTCGGTCGGTCGCGGGGCGGGCGCGGCCGGTTCACAGGACGACGACGAGCGGGAGACCCCCGACTACCTGAAGAACTTCGAGCACTTCTCGGACGGGCGCACGGTCATTCCCTCGGTCATCGGCGCGAACCCCGACCACCGGGAGTCGGGACGGTGATCGACCTGGGCACCCAGCCGGGCGTACCGACCCTGCCGGCGGTGACCCTGAGCCTCGACGAAATGGATTATCTCGTCGACACGCTCGCGCTCGACGTGCTGCCGGTGGTGCTCGACGCCACCCCGCGGTACGACACGTACGACGCCAGGGACGCCGCGTTCCGCGGCGCCGCCGGCGCCCTCGCCGCCCGGGATCTGCTCCCGGGCGGTGGGGTCCACCCCGAACTCGCCGACCGCCTGCGGGTTCTGGCCCGGCCGCTGTGGGAGATCGCCCTGCGCTGGTACGTCGACGGCAGCATCTCGCGACTGTGCGTCTCCCGGGGCGAGGCACTGTCGGTGCTGGCCCTGCGGGCCGGCGACACGTACGTCGTCCAGGATGCGGGCGCCGACATCTTCGCGCCCGTGATCGGTGCGCTGGGGGCGGTGGAACCGTTGAACGCCGGCGTCGTCAACGCACCCACGGTCCAACTCGGCGCGGCGTTCGATCAGGGCGGGGACGGCAAGTCGCTCGCGGCCGCGCTCGCCGTGCTCGGCGTGCCCGCGGTCGACGCGACGGTTCTGGGCAACGCGATGGCCGGCTGCACCACCTACGCCGAGATCGTCGGAATCGTCTACGGCGACGGGCAATACGATCCGGTCGGCGGGCCCGTCACGGTATTCGACACGGAGGCCGGGCGCATCGTCGGCACGTCCAGTGTGTCCGCGCACGGCGTGGCGTGGTCGTCGCTCAGCCCCGGCACCCCGCAACGCCTGCGGCAGGCGCTGGAATCGCTGGCCGACCGGCTCCGCTGACCTACACGGGTTGCCGCTTCCACCACGCACCGGTCTCGCGGCGCTCCTTCCAGGTGGTGAATTCGTACCGGTACATGCGCGCACGCACATGTTTCGGCGGCTGATCCGGGAACGGGTTGTACTGCAACAACTTCAGGGTGTCCGGGTCGTTGCGCAGCAGCCGCTCGACGAACCCCCGGAACCACGGTTCGGCGTAGCCGGGCGAGATCGCCGTGAACCAGAGCAACCAGTCGAGCCGCAGGTGATACGGCGCGAATTGGCGCGGCCGCCGGTTGACGTCACCCGGTTTCCCCTTGAAGCCGTACTCCTTCCACTCGGAATGCAGGCCGCGATGAGCGTCGGACGTGCCCTCCACGATCACCTCGTACCGCACCCGGGTGATGCTGCCGAACGCGCCGTACGTGTTGACGAAGTGCCATTTGTTGAACGACGCATTCATGCGCTGGCCGTGGGAGATCAGATTGCGAATGGGCCAGTAGCTCAACACGACGACGAGCGCGGTCACCGCGATCACCAGCGCAGCGAACGGGACGGGCGCCGAGTCGCTGCCCGCCGGGACGTCGACGGGCAGCACCGTCTCGTACACGTTGTCGGGGATGACGGACAGACCGAGCACGATGGTCGTCCAGTTCAGCCACGAGAAGTTGCCGCTCGCCACCAGCCACAGCTGGGTGACGATCATGATCGTCGCGGCGACGGCCGCGACCGGTTGCGGCGCGAACAGCCCGAACGGCACCACCAGCTGAGCGAAGTGGTTGCCGAGCACCTCGACCCGGTGCAGCGGCTTCGGTAGCCGGTGGAAGTACCAGCTGAACGGTCCGGGCATGGGCTGGGTTTCGTGGTGGTAGTACAGGCAGGTGAGGTTCTTCCAGCATCGGTCGCCGCGCATCTTGATCAGCCCGGCCCCGAATTCGAGCCGGAACAGCAACCATCTCAGCATCAGCAGCACCAGGATCGGCGGCCCGACCGACGCGTTGCCCAGGAAGATCGCCAGGAAACCTGCCTCGAGCAGCAGCGACTCCCAGCCGAAGCTGTACCAGAGCTGGGAGACGTTGACGATCGAGAGGTACAGCACCCACAGGGCGAACCACACGAGCATGCACACGGCGAGCGGGACGACCTGCGTCAGACCGAGCAGCGCGGCGAGGGACAGTCCGGCGCCGGTCCAGCAGATCCCCTCGAAGAACCGGTCGGAGTAGTGCAGGTGGAAGATACTCGGCGAACGCGTGAACGGGACGGCACGGAGAAACTTCGGGATGGGCAGCATCCCGGTGCTGCCGACGAGCGGCCTGAACTGGTTTCTCGCGGCCAGGAAGGCGACGAGGTAGATCGCGGCGAGCCCCTCGGTGACGAGCAGCCGACCGAGCGAATAGTTTTCGCCAACGAACCAATCCAACGCCGTCACTCCTCGAGGACGGTTTCCTCCATCGTCGCGCAACCGCAGGGTGCGCGCAACGACGTCACCCCATCGGATCGTCGGCGCCGGGGATCACCCGGTGCTCGAACGGCGGCTCCACGGTTCCCCAGCGCACGCACTCCCAGCTGCCGCCCGCGAGCGGGGTCAACTCCACCGTCTGGGTGTTGGCCAGGTGATTATTGGCGGCGAACAGCCCCGGCACCCCGGCCAGTTGTGCTGCCACGAGCCGGATGGCGGCGCCGTGGCTGACCAGCACGACGTCGCCCGAGGCCGCCGGATCGTCGAGGTACTGCTCACGCAGGGAGTCCACGACCGGGACGTACCGGTCGAGGATGTCGTTGGCGGATTCCCCGCCGGGAACTCGGGCGTCCAGTTCGCCGGTGTGCCACAGGTGGAACGTCTTCATGAACAGCTTGTGCGACTCCTCGTCGCTGCGGTCCTCGAGTTCACCGGCCTGCGCCTCGTGCAGTCCTTCCCGCACCTGGACGGCGATGCCCGACGCCAGTTCCACGAACCGCGCCGTCTGCCGGGCGCGCAGTGCCTGCGAGGACACGAGTGCGGCCGTCGTCGCGCGTGCGGCGAGGTCGTTTCCGAGCCGCTCCGCCTGGGAGAGTCCTTCGGGTGTCAGCCGGGCGCCGGGCAGCCTCGTGTCGAGCCTGCGCTCGACGTTCGCCTCGGTCTGCCCGTGCCGGACCAGGATCAGCCTGCCGCTCACGATTCCCTCTCTCCCTGACGGATTCGTTCGATCCAGTCCGCCGCGTCTCCGTCGGACGGCGGGGGCGGGCCGCTCGGGTTGGCGGCGGGCCAGGACCCGAGGAACCGCACGTGCGACTTCCGGTGCAGCGCACGGAACGCCTCGGCGACGAGCGGGTCCTCGATGTGCCCGATGCAGTCGACGAAGAAGCGGTACAGGCCGGGGGTGGTGCGCACCGGGCGTGATTCGATGCGGATGAGATCGATTCCGCGCGTCGCGAACTCGGAGAGCACACCGACGAGGGAGCCGGGGGTGTTGTGGGGTTCGAGGACGGCGGAGGTGCGGTCGCCGCCGGTGCGGGCGGGCACCCGGGTGGGCGCGGTGACCAGAACGAATCGGGTGCGGGCGCTCTTCTCGTCGGCGACCCCGTCGGCGAGGCTGCGGAGCCCGAGCCGTTCGCCGGCGAGGGCGGTGGACACGGCGGCGTCGGCGAGGCCGTTCGCCACGTCCTCGGCGGCGCCGGCGTTGGAGGACGCCGTCTGGAGTTGGGCGCCGGGGCAGTTCTCCTCCAGCCAGATTCGCACCTGACCGGCCGCCACCGGGTACGCCCGCACGGTGCGCACCTGGTCGAGCCGCTCGACGCCCGCCCCGCCGAGGATCGTGAACGCCACGTCGAGTTCGGTCTCGGCCACGATCTGCAGGCGGTCACCCAGCGCGAGCGAGTCGAGGGTGGGCACCACGGCGCCCTCGACGGAGCTCTCGATGGGAACGACGGCGCCGTCGACGACGCCGTCACGCACCATGGCCAGGGTGGCGGGCGGACTCGTCGCGGCCACCCGCTCCACGGGCCCGTCGAAGGCACCCTCGGCCTCGAGCTGGGCGAGCGCCATCTCCGTGAAGGTTCCCGACGGTCCGAAATACGCGATCTTTGGCACGACTACGAGATTACGCACCGAGCGTTGACGGTCCGGCGCATTGACGGTGAATGTTTTACCGCAGACCCGCGTCCGCCAGCTCACCGGCGACGAGCACCGGGTCGTCGACCTCGACCCCGAGCAGGACCTCGCGGACGGCCTCCGCGGCCTCGGGGATCAGCGAGGCGAGTCTCGTGGGATCCGGGGTCGCGAGCGCCGCCCGCACGTCGTCGCCGCGGAGGGACGCGACCGTCCCCGACAGCAGCGCGAGCACCTCGGCGGTGTCACGGGCCCGCGCCACGTATCCGACGTCGGCGTGCGCGAGGACGGCGAGGAAGTCGGCGACCTCGCCGATGGAGTGCCCGCTCGCGAGTCCCGGGATGCGGCCTGCGTCCGCGAGGTGCTGCGCCGTCTCGGCCAGGCCGGCGTCGTCGCTGCCGTCCGCGACGACGAACACCGCGAGCGGGGACGGCAGCCGCAGCGCGACCGCGTCGCCGAGCTGGCCCGCCGGGCAGTCGAGGTGGAACCGGACCGCCTCGTAGGAGGCCTGCTCGCTGGTGCGGAGAACGGCCGGGTCGACGTCGAGCCCCACGATCACACGGCCCGCGTCGGTGCCGACGGCGTCGAGCAGCGCGGACGCCGCGACCACCCGCGGTCCGAATGCGCCACCGGCGGCCGGGCTCGTGTCCCGGGTCCCGCTGAGCAGATCCGCGAGCAACGACTGCGGTCCGCGGGAGCGCGGAACACCGAGGGAGAGAGGTATGGCCACCGTCCCACCGTATGCCCGCCTCGTGGCCCGGAATCTTTTCGGGTCTTGCCCTCGCCGGTTCCGTCACATTAGGTTAGGGTTACCTCAGTATCGCGGAACCCTGAAGGAGGCTCCATGCCCGTCACGACCACCGGTCCGTCCACCGCCGAGCGTGTGCGCAGCTCGTGCGCACGGACCCAGGACGCGGTACTCGCCGTCGAAGGCAGCGCACCGACCGTCACGTCGGTCCACCACCTGCGGTCCAGCGGCGACGTCGTCGTCGCGGTGCCCACCGAGTCGGCGGCCGCCACGCTGTCCTGGCTCGCCGGCGGCGGCGGAATCCCGGCCGTGCTCGAACTGACCGACAACTCACCGCTCGCGCTGCGCGAGCCCGTGCGGTCGCTCGTCTGGCTGCGCGGCAACCTGCACGCGCTGTGCGAGGCACACACCCGCACCCTCGCCGACGAAGTGGCCTCCGAATACCCGCACCCCGGACTTCTCGACGTCGGACACGATGCGACGCTGCTGCAACTGCGTCTCGAATCGGCGGTGGTCGCCGATTCGAGTGGCGCCGAACCCGTCGCCCTGGACGATCTGCTCGCCGCCCGGCCCGACCCGTTCTGGGAGATGGAGACCGCCTGGCTCCAGCACCTCGACGAAGACCACCGCGACCTCATCGACATGCTGTCGCGCAAACTTCCGCCCCACATGCGGCGCGGACGCGTCCGCCCCCTGGGCATCGACCGGTACGGACTGCGACTGCGCGTCGAGAACGACCACGGCGATCGCGACATCTGGATGCCGTTCTCCGCGCCGGTCGACGACGCCGTCGCCCTGAGCAGGGCGATCCGGCTGCTGGTGGGATGCCCGTTCGTGAACGGACTCCGCGCGCGCGGCTGACCGGCCCTCCGGTTCGCCGCACGCTAGCGTGTGCGGCGTGATCTCGCGCGCAACGCTCACCTCCTGGCTACAGCCGGCCTCACCCGAACCGGCCGCCCCGGTGGCCGCCGGCACCGAGCGCCGGGCCCTGTGGATCGAGATCACGATCGTCCTGCTCGTCACGTTCGGGACGAGCGGGCTGTCGGGACTGCTGTCGCTGACCGAATCGCTGCTCACACCCGGCAACCTGGCCGACCAGGCCGTCGCGCTCAACGTCGCCCGCGCCGAGAACCAGATCATCGACGTCGCCCGGCAACTGCTCGGCGTCGTGAAACTCCTCGCGTGGGGCGCCCTGGGGCTGTATCTCCTGTGGCGGAGCGGTGCCGGCCCACGCGACGTCGGGCTCGGCCGATTCCGCTGGCGCCCCGACGCGACGCACGGTGTCGGGCTCGCCGCACTGATCGGTCTGCCCGGGCTCGGCTTCTACCTGCTGGCCCGCGCGATCGGCGCCAACCTCACCGTCGTCCCCAGCACGATCGGGGACCACTGGTGGCGTCTGCCCGCGCTGATCCTGTGGGCGATCGCGAATTCCGGCGCGGAGGAAGTGCTCGTCGTCGCGTATCTGATCACCCGGCTGCGGCAACTCGGGTGGAGCGAGAATTCTTCGCTGCTCGCGTCGGCGCTGCTGCGGGGGACGTACCACCTCTACCAGGGCTTCGGCGGCGGGCTGGGCAACGTCGCGATGGGTCTGGTGTTCGGCCGGTACTGGCAGAAGACCGGACGGTTGTGGCCTCTCGTGATCGCTCACGCCACCATCGATTCGGTCGCTTTCGTCGGCTACGCCGCGCTGCGCGGGCACGTCGGCTGGATTCCGTAATCCGGCCGGACCAGTAAAGTCGTGCGGGTGACCGGCGACGCCCCCTATCCTCCGTTGCCGCCCCGTCCGCCTCGGCGGACGCCGGGCGGGCAGCAGGTGCCGCCACCCCCGAACCGCCGAATCCCGCCTCCCGACCAGCGGGTTCCTCCGCAGACCCGGCGGGTGCCGCCGCAACAGGGGCCTCCTGCGCCTCGCCCGCGACACCCCGCGCCGCGTCAGGGTCCGCCGCCGCAGGAGGGCACCCAGGTGATCCGCCGCGACGGCCGGGGCGCCCCGCCGCCGCCCCAGCAGGCCTGGTCGCAGGCCCCGGAACCGCAACTGTCCCGCTCGGCCCCGCCGCAGGGTCCGCGCGGCTACGCACCCACCCAGACGCCGCAGCCGTACCGCGACGCACCACCGCCACCGCAGGTGCCCGACCGGCGTCCCCCGCGCACGCCACCACCTCCGCCGCCCGCACCGTCGCGGGCCCCGGAGCCGCCGCAACAGCGCAGGCGCAGGCGGCCACGGCACTGGGGGCGTCGCATCGGCATCCTGTTCCTGGTGCTGGTCCTGGCGCTCGCGGGCATGACCTATTACCTCGACAGTTCGCTGAACCGGATCGACGCGCTGGCCGACTACCCCGGCCGGATCGGCGACACCCCCGGCACGAACTGGCTGCTGGTCGGTTCGGACAGCCGCACCGGGCTGACCCCCGAGCAGGAACAGCAACTGTCGACCGGCGGCAACAGCGGTCCGGACCGCACCGACACCATCATCGTGGTGCACGTCCCCAGCGGCGGCGGCCCGGCGACGATGGTGAGCATCCCGCGCGACTCGTACGTGTCGATCCCCGGCTACGGCGAGGACAAGATCAACGCGTCGTTCGCGTTCGGTGGTCCGCAACTGCTGACCCAGACGGTCGAGGAGGCGTCCGGTCTGCACATCGACCACTACGCGGAGATCGGATTCGGCGGATTCGCCGGCATCGTCGACGCGATCGGCGGCGTCGACATGTGCCTGGACACCGCCATCGACGACCCGCTCGCGGGGATCAACCTCGCACCCGGCTGCCAGGAACTGTCGGGGGCGCAGGCGCTCGGTTTCGTCCGCAGCCGCGCGACCGCGCTCGCCGACATCGACCGGATGAACCATCAGCGGATGTTCATGGCGGCGTTGATGTCGAAGGCCACCAGTCCGGCGACGTGGCTCAACCCGTTCCGCGTCTGGCCGCTCGTCACCGACACCGCCGCATCGTTGCGCGTCGACGAGAGCGACCACATCTGGAACCTGGCCGCACTCGCCTGGGCGGTTCGCGGCGACATGGTCACCACCACCGTCCCCGTGGGCGGTTTCGAGGACGTCGACGGCTCCGGGAACGTGCTGCTCTGGGATCACGACCGGGCATCGCAGTTCTTCGACGCGCTGGCCAACGACCGTCAGGTCCCAGCCGAACTGGTCACCACCGGACCGTGACGCGCGGCCGTAAACTGACACCCATGACGCACCCGGAGCCGAAGGCACCCAGCGAGTTCCATGCCCTCCTGCAGTAGCAGATCCGCAACGAGTTCACCGCATCCCAGCAGTACATCGCGGTGGCCGTCTATTTCGACTCGCACGATCTCCCGCAACTGGCTCACCGGTTCTATTCGCAGGCCGCCGAGGAGCGCGGCCATGCGCTGATGATGGTCCAGTACCTGATCGACAACAACCTCCAGGTGACCGTCCCCGGCATCGACGACGTGGTCACCGATTTCGATTCGGTGCGCGCCCCCGTCGCACTGGCGGTGGAACGGGAACGTGCCGTCACCGAGCAGATCACCAAACTCGCCCGCACGGCCCGCGACACCGGCGACTACCTCGGCGAGCGGTTCATCCAGTGGTTCCTCGAGGAACAGGTCGAGGAGGTCGCAAGCATGCACACGCTCCTGACGATCGTCGAGCGCGCCGGCGACAACCTGTTCGACATCGAGGATTTCATCGCCCGCGAGATGAGCGGCAACTCGCCGGTCCGGCCGGGTGCGCCGAAGCGCGCGGGCGGCGGCGTCTGACCTGACGGGTCAGCAGCGGGTGGGCGCCGGTTCGCCGCGGAATCGCGCGGCCACGTATTCGTACGCGTCCGGAAATCCCACCACTGCCGTCGTCATGTGCTCGGAAATCTCGTACGGGACGAACGTCAGTCTGGCGCCGGCCGCGCAGTAGCGGTGCGCGGTCTCCGCGATCGAATCGAACGGCGTCAGCCCGTCGAGGGTGCCGTGCCACAGGTAGAGGGGCGCGGTCGGGACACCCTCGTAGTACCGCAGACTGTTCTCGCGCAACACCTGGTGCGCACCCGAACTCGCCATGAGGCTGGTGGACGCGGCCAGCTGTCCGGCGCTGCGGAAGGCGCCGTGGAACAGCAGGAACCGGCGGCATTCGTTCGACATCCACTCGCGCAGCCACAGCCCGGTCGCGTTCAGCTGCGACGAGATCGGCAGCTGCTCCGGGTATTCACGTTCCAAACCGATCGCGGCGGCGAACGCGAGCCCGAACCCCGGATGCGGATTGAACCCCAGACCCAGGGCCATCTGCTCGAGGTCCGCGGGAATCCCACCCGCCACCACCGCGTCGAGTTTCAGTTCGGGCGCATAAGTCGGCGCCAGCGCCGCGGCCCAGGCACTGGCCATACCGCCGCCGGAATATCCGGCCAGCGCCACCGGGCTGTGCGTCAACCCCAGTTCGGCCACCCGCTGGACCGCCCGGACGCTGTCGAGGGTGATCATTCCCCCGAGCTTCGCGGCACCGTACGCGCCGGTCGGGCCGAGATGATCGGGCACCGACACCGCCCAGCCGCGCTGCAGCCCCAGATACAGGCCCGGCGACTCCTGCAGTTCCAGATTGAACAGCGAGTGCGACGGGGCACATTTGGTTCCGAGCGAATTCACGATCGCCTGATACGACACGAGCGGAGGGTTCGCGACACCGCGGGGAAGCAGCACGGTGGTGACGGCCAGGATCGGATGTCCCGCAGAGTTCGTCGACCGGAACGCGATCTGCCACCCGTCGGAGTTCGCGTACATCCAGGTGTCGATCCGCCGCGTCCGCACGACGTCGCCGGGATTCAGGACCCCGAGGTCGGCGGGGGCCGAATAGAAGGGGTCGGGGTCCGGCCAGGGATACAACGGGTCGGCCTGCACGGGAGCCGGAATCGTCGCGCCCAGGAAAAGGGCACCGAGAATGAACGCTATCCACGCACCGGGTCGTCTCAACATGTGCCTGCGCCTCCGCACCGTCGGAACGGTGTGAATCTTATACAGAGGCCGGGGCCCGGCGACGCGGATTGCCCCGTTCCCGCCCAACCGTTCGTCGCCAGTTCACGTTAGGAAAATGACATCAGAATGGTTCCGAAATTAGGTTGACTTTAGTTTGGGAACGCTTGCCAAAATTAGGTCGAACTTGGATGACACGTGCCCTGACCAGCGATATTATCCATTTCATGACTTCCACTGACGCGCACAAGACGAAATTCCACGCTCTGCTTCACGACCAGATTCGCAACGAATTCAACGCGTCACACCAGTACATCGCGACTGCCGTCTATTTCGACAACTCGGACCTGCCGCAGCTGGCCAAGCACTTCTACAAGCAGGCCGTCGAAGAGCGCAACCACGCCATGATGATCGTCCAGTACTTCCTCGACCGCGACATTACGGTGGAACTGTCGGGTGTCGACGCGGCGAAGGGCCAGTTCGAGAACGCACGCGAGCCGATCGCACTCGCTCTGACTCAGGAGAAGACGGTCACCGAGCAGATCGTGCAGCTGGCGAGCACCGCCCGCGAGGAGGGTGACTACCTCGGCGAGCAGTTCATGCAGTGGTTCCTCAAGGAGCAGGTCGAGGAGGTCGCGAGCATGACGACGCTGCTGACCATCGCAGACCGCGCGGGCAGCAACCTGTTCGACCTCGAGGAGTTCGTCGCACGCGAGATGAGCGGCCCCGCAGACACGTCCGGCGCACCGCACGCGGCCGGCGGTTCCATCTAGGCGCTTCGCGCCCGTGCGCCTTTCTGGTTGTGGTGGCTACCAGAAAGGCGCACGGGCCCGGAGGGCCTATCGCAACGTCACCTGGCGGCCGCGCAGTCCGTCGCGGGCGCGTCGTTCCTCGGTGGTCAGCGGCGCGTCGACGGCGAGCGCCTCGGCGAGTCGCTGACCGAGTTCGACGGTGGCGGCGGCCCACTCGTTCGCGTGCTTTTCGCGGTCCACGTCGAACACCGGGACCAGCAGTCCGTGCGTCCGGAACGACCCGGCGTAGCGCGAACCCTCACCCAGGTGCAGGCCGCCGGTCGCGTGCACGCGTGCCAGGGCCAGCATCAGATCGTCCTCGTTCTCCGGGCGCACCCAGCGGATGTGCGCCTTCTCGCCCGCGTCGACCCACCACGCCGCGACGACACCCTCGGCCTCGACGCGCGCGGACGGCATGATCGCCGCATTCGCGTGCTGCACGGTCGTCGCGACCTCGGGTGCCGGCTCCACGCCTTCGGGAATCCACCAGTTGAAATCCTGGTGCACGGTGATGTCGAGCGGTGCGTCCGCGTCGATCACGTCGGCCAGTGCCGGGGTCTCGGATCCCGGGTTGGCGGAGGCCAGCGATTCGCCCGCGGCGGCATCACGGACCCAGGCGACGGACGCGGCCAGGTCGGCGCCGAGGTCGGCGGAGTGCGCCTGGACCTGCACACCGACGAACCCGGTGGCGCTGTCCCCCTCGTCGCGGACCAGCGCCGCGACGGCACCGGGCAGCACGGTCGCGAGCGTCACCGGACGGGACGAATCCTTGACCGGAAGCGGGGCGGTCGCCGACGGGACGAACTCGCGCAGCGCCACCAGATCGCATTCGGCGGCGAGGCCTTCGAACGGCCGGGTCACGGCCGCCGCGGCGCTCTCCCGTTCCGCCTGCCGCTGGGCGAGCTTCTCGGCGCGGGCGCTACCCGGCTTCGGACCACTGTTTCTCTTGCTCTTCTTTGCCACGACGCCAAAACCTACACGCCGACGCCGGTCCGGTCAGGAGGCCAGCCATTTCTTGGTGCGCCCGGGGTGGTTGGTGGCCACCCAGCTGACCCCGAGTTCGCGGCACAGTTCGACGTCGCTGCGGTTGTCGACGGTCCAGCAGTACGTGGCCCGTCCCGCGGCGGCGGCCTTGTCGACGATGTCCGGGTGTTCGTGCAGCGTTTTCACCGACGGACCGACCGCGGTGGCGCCGACGGTGGTCGCGGCTCCCCCGCCGAGGTACCGGGCGGATTCGCCGAGCAGCACGGTCGGGAGCATCGGCGCCGACCGGCGGATCCGCCACACCGCTCCGGCGGAGAACGACATCACGACGGCGCGGGAGTGGTCGGCGGACGGGGGTGCGGCGATGCCGAAACGTTGCAGTTCGGCGAGGACCTTGCTCTCGACCAGGCCGCCGAAGCGCACGGGGTGCTTGGTTTCGATGAAGAGTTTCACCGGGCGCGCCGTCCAGTCCAGGGTGAGCGCGATCAGCGCGCTCAGCTCGAGAAGTTCGGCGGGCTCCTCCTCGGTCCCGTAGTTGAACTCCGCCAGTTCCTCGAGCGTCATCTCGCTGACGACGCCGGTGCCGGTGGACGTCCGGTCGACGGTGCGGTCGTGGACGCAGACGAGGTGGCCGTCCCGGGTGAGCCGCACGTCGCATTCGAGTCCGTCCGCGCCTTCTTCCAGGGCCAGTTCGTAGGCGGCGAGCGTGTGTTCCGGCATGGCGGCGGATGCGCCTCGGTGGGCCACCACGAGGGGCCCGCGCCGGTCGGGGCTCACGATGCGACGGCTTCCCGGTCGGCGTCCCCGGACGTCTTCTCGGCCGACTTCGCGGCGGGCTTGTCCGCATCGTTCCGCGGCAGCGGATCGGTGGCGATCACCCAGCGGGTGACGGGTTCCTTCGTGCCCTTCAGCGTCCGGCCCTCGAGCCGCCGGAGCACCATCAGCGCGAGGAGCGCGGTCGCCGAGGCGACCAGCGCCGTGAATGCGGCCAGCAGAACGCCGTCCGCCATGGCCTGCAGGCCCGGCCTGGACCGCCAGAACCAGTTGAAGAGAACGAGCACGGCACCGAACACCCACAGACTCCACCAGGCACGGACCAGCAGGACGGCGCGGGGGTCGCGGCGGATCACCTCGAGCAGGAAGACTCCCGGCATCACCAGGTTCAACCCCGGCACCGCGCACCCGACGACGACGTCGGTCGGCGTGCGGGGGTCGGACTTCTTCGCCCGGGCGAACGTGCGGCGACGCATGCGCAGCAGCCAGCACACTCCGGCGATTCCCGACAGCAGCGCGAAGAGCATCCCGCCGGCCTGGCCGAGGAACACGGCGATGTCGGACACGGCGAGCACGGTGGGGTCGATCAGCCGGGTCCGGTTGCGGAGGAGGACGGCGTACCGGCCCAGTTCGGCGAGCACTCCGAATGCGTACAGGCCGATGGTGACGGTGAGGAAGCGCGCGGCCTTGTTTGCGAGCAGTTCCGGCCAGTCCCGGCGGGTGGAGGGGGCTTCGACGTGATCGTGGAGTCCCCAGCGGGGGATCTCGGTGTAGTGCGGGGTGGGGCTCGGCGTCGGCGGCGCGGCCGCGAGACCGCTGCGCTGCAGTGGGGACCGCGCGATCCAGCGGAATCCCCGGCTCGCGGGCGGCTGGTTGTGATCGGTCCGGACGGGCGCGAGCAGCACACCGTGGCAGCGCGGGCACCACTGCGCCGGGGCGCCGAGGACCGGCCACCGGGCCGCGCATCGCGCGCACACCTGAACGACGACGCTCATGCCCTCCGCACCCACTTCACATTGCCGATTCTGTCACGGCCCGCGAATACGGGCAGCCCACGACCGAATCGTCCTTTTTGGGGAGAATGTGTGAGCTGCACCACCGGAAATGCCGAGTTATCCACAGTTTCCACAGGTTCATACACAGTTATGGACAGTGTGAGTGGTGCTTATACACAGGTCAGAGCGCATGTGAATCCGGGATTGTTGACAGCTTCGGGTGAACGGTCCACAGCGGTGGATGAATTTGACATCGCAGCTCGGTGAACATTCGGACTCGGTGACCGACGGCTCGGCCCGGAATTACCCCTCCAGTTCGGATCGCCCGCGAAGCGACCCGAGAACTCCGGACCGGCCGTCGTCTCCCCCACCTGTGCCGGGCGAAAATGTCCCGACACTTGATCTGACGCAGCCCGGCGCGGTTTGGTTCCACCCAATCTGTAATCTCGGAAACCGATGACGGAAGACGCCGGATCGCGGTGGGACCTCGGGCCCGCCCGTGTCCTCCGGGTGGCCGCCGCCCTGATCGCGGTGCAACTTCTCGTGCGGACGTGGGTTGCCGCGAACAGCGACTTCTACTGGGACGACCTGATCCTCGCCGGACGCGGCGGCAGCCTCCCCCTGCTCTCGGGCGACCTCCTGCTCTACGACCACGACGGTCACCTCATGCCGGGGGCCTTCGTGGTGGCGGGTATCGCGACGCGGATCGCGCCGTATCAGTGGATCCTGCCGATGCTGACGATGGTCGTGCTGCAGGCGGTGGCGTCGTACGCGGTGTTCCGGTTGCTTCGCAAGGTCCTCGGCCCGCGGCCCGTGCTGCTGGTTCCGCTGGCGCTGTATCTGTTCTCTCCGCTGACCGTGCCGGCGTTCGCGTGGTGGGCGGCGGCGCTCAACGCGCTGCCTCTGCAGATCGCGCTGGCGTGGGTGGCAGGCGACGCCCTCGACCTGTGCCGCACCGGACGGCGGCGGTACGCCGTATCGGGCACGCTCGTGCTGATCGCGTCGCTGCTGTTCTTCGAGAAGTCCGTGGTCGTCCCGTTCGCCGCGTTCGCGACCGTCGCGCTGCTCGCGCACGTCGGCGAGCGGGAGCGGCCGGTGCGGTCGACGCTGCGGCGGGGCGCGGCCCTGTGGATCCCGTCGGCGGCGGTGCTCGCGGTGTGGGCCGGCTTCTACTTCTCCACCGTCGCGTCGCAGTGGGAGTGGGCGGGGGCGTCGCGCGCGTTGGAGTTGCTCCACCACGGCACGTCGCTCGGCCTGCTGCCCACGTTCGTGGGTGGGCCGTGGACGTGGGAGCGGTGGATTCCGAGTCCCCCGTGGGCGTCCCCGTCGACGTCGCTGGAGGTGATCGGCTGGGTCGTTCTCGTCGCGGCGGTCGTCGCGACGGTCCGGCTGAAGCGCCGGATCGGCTGGGTGTGGGTCCTCACGGCCGCGTACTTCCTGCTGTCGGTGACGGCGATGGTCGTCACGCGGTGGGGCGCGGACACCACGTACGAACTCGCGCAGACCCTGCGCTACTTCACCGACACCGCGGTGATCCTCGCGATCGCCGTCGCCGTGATCGCCCGTGCACCCCGTCGCCGAGCCGAGCCGGTCCGGTTGCGGCCGCTGGTGGCGGCCGGTGCCGTGGTCGCGTTCGTCGCGAGCAGCCTGTGGTCGACGTACACGTTCACCCGCAGCTGGGAGGAGAACCCGACCACCGACTACCTCGCGACCGCGCGGGCGTCGCTCGCCGACCGGGACGACGCGCCGATCCTCCAGCAGCCCACGTCCATCTGGGTGCTGTTGCCGGTGGCGTACCCGAACAACCTGGTGAGCCGTGTCTTCGCCCCGCTCCGCGACCGCCCCGCGTTCTCCGACAGCACCCCGGACCTCCGGATGATCGACGACGCCGGTTCGGTGGTCGACGCCCAGGTGACGTGGGTACGCGCGATCGAGCCCGGACCCGTCCCGGACTGCGGGCACCTGGTGGACCGGCGCAGTTTCGAGCCGATTCCCCTCGACGGGCCGCTGACCGGCTGGGAGTGGACAGCGCAGCTCAACTACCTGGCCACGGCAGACGGTGAGATCGCCGTCGCGATGGAAGACGGCAGCCCGGTGCGGGTGCCGGTGCACCGCGGCCCGAACTCGGTGTTCGTGCGGCTCACCGGCGGCGGTCAGAGCCTGCGCGTGAGCACCCTGACCCCGGACCTGTCCGTGTGCATCGGGGTGGGCCCGGTCGGGGTGGTCGTGCCGAAGTAGCTACCGCCCGTACCGCGACCAGGCGACGCGGGTGTTCGCCGCACCGACGATCGCGGCGGCCACGTCGTCCCAGCTCGCGGCGGGCAGCCCGAGTTTCGCGAAGAGGGAGCGGCGCGGCCCGGTCATCTCGATAGTGGCGTCGGGGAACCGCTTCTCCACCACCTCGCGCAGTGTGCCGATCCCGTCGACGATGCCGAGTTCGACGGCTCGGCGCCCCAGCCAGACGTCGCCGTCGAAGAGTTCCGCCTCGGCCGCCTTCAGCTTGTCCCCGCGGCGACCGACCACCCAGTCGCGGAACTCGTCGTGGATGCCTTCCTGGATCTGTTCGAGCCACTGCACGTCCTCGGACTTCTCCGCGAAGAACGGGTCGAGGCGGGCTTTCGCCTCGCCTGCCGAATGCAGCCGTCGTTCGATGCCCAGGCGGTCGATCAGTTCGGAGAACCCGAAGCCCGCGGAGATGACGCCGACGGAGCCGACCACCGAGGTGGCGGTCGCGTAGATCTCGTCGGCCGCGCAGGCCAGCCAGTAGCCGCCGGACGCGACGACGTCCTCGCAGAACGCGAGCACGGGCAGTTCGTGTTCGGTGGCGAGCTGGCGGATGCGGGCGGCGATGTATTCGCTCTGCGTCGGAGATCCGCCGGGACTGTTGATCAGCAGCGCCACCGCCTTCGCACCGTGCGTGGTGAACGCTCGCCGCAACGGTTCCTCGACGGACTCGGCGCTCAGCACGCGCCCGAAACCCGCTCCGCCGGACGCGATCATCCCCTGCAGCCGCACCACAGGGACCACCCCGGCGGCGGAGCCCCCGAACGCGTCGGGCAGCTTGTCGGCCAGCGGTTTCGGCAGGTTCAGTGGGATCTTCGCCATGAAATCAGCGTACCGATCACGGATCGGGCAGAGTGGTTCGCATGGAGTTGCGAATCTTTACCGAACCCCAGCAGGGTGCCACCTACGACGATCTTCTGGCGGTGGCGCAGGCCGCCGAACGTTTCGGGTACGGCGCGTTCTTCCGCTCGGATCACTACCTCGCGATGAACACCGAGGGCCTGCCCGGGCCGACGGATGCGTGGATCACGTTGGCGGGCATCGCCCGGGAGACGTCCACGATCCGCCTCGGCACCCTCGTCACGTCCGCGACGTTCCGGTACCCGGGGCCGCTGGCGATCTCGGTGGCGCAGGTGGATCAGATGAGCGGCGGTCGCGTCGACCTCGGCATCGGCGCCGGCTGGTACGAGGAGGAGCACCAGGCGTACGGCATCCCGTTCCCGCTGCTGAAGGAGCGGTTCGAGCGGCTCGAGGAGTCCCTCGCCGTGATCACCGGACTGTGGCGCACTCCGCTCGGGGAGACGTTCTCCTACGACGGGACGCATCTGGCGGTCAAGAATTCGCCGGCACTCCCGAAGCCGCGGCAGCCGCAGGGTCCGCCCGTCCTGATCGGCGGCACCGGTAAGAAGAAGACCCCCGCGCTGGCCGCGAAGTACGCGAGCGAGTTCAACGTCCCGTTCCAGTCGATCGACGAGACGCGGGAGGTGTTCGAACGGGTCCGGCTCGCGTGCAAGACGATCGACCGGGACCCCGAGGAGTTGGTGTACTCCAACGCGCTCGTCCTGTGCTGCGGGCGGACGGAGGAGGAGATCGCGAAGCGCGCCCTCAACATCGGACGTGAGGTGAGCGAACTGCGGGAGAACGGCCTCGCCGGGTCGCCTGCCGAACTCGTCGACAAGATCGGCCGTTACGCGGAGGCCGGGTCGCAACGGATCTACCTGCAGACCCTCGACCTCGGCGACCTCGACCACCTGGAACTGGTCGCCGGCGAGGTCGTCCCGCAGCTGAGCTAGGCGGAGGCGGAACCGCCCGTCACACCGTCCGTTCGAG
This sequence comes from Rhodococcus sp. ACS1, assembly GCF_002300155.1. Classification (NCBI taxonomy): domain Bacteria; kingdom Bacillati; phylum Actinomycetota; class Actinomycetes; order Mycobacteriales; family Nocardiaceae; genus Rhodococcus; species Rhodococcus sp. ACS1. The sequence continues at coordinate 87,274 of NZ_NSDZ01000005.1, read as the reverse complement.
ACCGGCAGGTTCGTTCGGCGGGCTCAGCAACGTTCCGTTCCCTCTCCGGCGGTGGAATGCTCGAGGTACGTCCGGAACGGCCGTGCGTCGACTCCACGAGGAGATGAACAGGTGCGATGAAGTACGTGATTACGTGGACGGTGCGTGAGGGCGGTTCCGCCGCCGAGAACGAGGAGGCCGCACGGCGGAGCCTCGAAGTGTTCGCAAGATGGACGCCGGCCGAAGGGGCGAACTTCCATCAGTTCCTCGGCCGCCTGGACGGCACCGGCGGATTCGCGTTCGTCGAGGCGGACGATCCGAACGACATCCTGGACGGTCCGACGAAGTTCGGGCCCTTCTTCGAGTTCCACGTCTACCCGGTTGCCGACATCGCCGTCACCACGCAGGCCGCGCAGCACGCGGTCGAATTCCGGGGTGCGATCAGCTGATCCCGGCTCAGTGCCGGGTGGTCGAATCCAGGAACTGGCGGAGGTCGCGGTCCCACTGCGCGTCGCGGGAGCGGTTCAGGGAGGCGCGGCAGATGAGGAAGCCGGACAGCGCGATCATCATCACCGCGAACCAGGTGAACAGTCCGGCGATCACGCCGGCCACGCGGGCGGCGGACGACGACATCGGTTCGGTGGTGAGGTTGCCGTCGGCGTTGACCCAGATGTCCTGCTTCGTTCCCGAAGGAGTTGCGGGGTCGACCGTGATGTCGGCGTGCCGGGTTTCGTCACCCCAGGCCCACTTGGCGGGGGCGGTGTCGACGCCCGACGGTGCGACGTCGGAGGTGACGGACACACCGGTGGAGTCGGCGAGCGTGGTGGCGGTGACGGTGCGGTAGTCCGCGACCTGCTTCTCCGCCAGCGTCAGCTGACTGTCGATGGTCCGGGCGCCCACGAGGATGGCGAGGGGCAGCATCGCGAAGGCGAGCACCACGACCGCGAGGGTGAGCATGTTCTCGATCCGGTCCGAGCGCCGGAGAAGCGGGTTGTGCCGCTGACGAGCCGACCGCTTGCGCAGCCCTCGTGGTTGAGAGTTGTTCCACATTCCGGATCCGGTCCTCTCGCCGACAATTCCCTACCATCCAGGGTCGTACGCAAGGCAAACAAGATCAAGTCGATCCGGTGTGTTATTGGGCACTGTGCCGTAATACACTCATCTGCTCTCCGCCATCTCACGATGCTCCTTGGGGCTCACTCCGCGCACGCGTTTGAACGCCGCACTCAACGCGAATGCACTCCCGTATCCCACCCGTTGCGCCACCGACGCGACCGTGGCGTCGGGTTCGCGAAGCAGATCCGCGGCCAGGGACAGCCGCCAGCCTGCGAGGAAGGTCATAGGCGGTTCGCCGACGAGTTCCGTGAACCGGCGGGCGAGGGCCGCCCGCGACAGTCCGGTTTCCGCGGCGAGCGACTCCACCGTCCACTGGTGTGAGGGGTTGTTCTGCAGGATGCGCATCGCCTTGCCGACCACCGGGTCGCCCTGCGCCCGCACCCAGGACGGCGCTTCGGCCGCCGGCCTCGCGAACCAGGCGCGCAGCACGGCGATCAGCAGCAGGTCGAGGAGGCGGTCGAGGACCGCTTCCTGCCCGGGCTCGTCGCGCACCACTTCGTCGTGCATGAGCGTGACGAGCCGGGAGTCCCAGTCGGCGCGGCGCTGCACGACGAGTTCGGGGAGCGCGGACAGCAGTCGCCGGCTGATCTCGCCGGGGGTTTGATACGTGCCGGTCAGCATGACCGTGCGGCCGTTCGCGCTGTTGCCCCAGGTGCGCACGCCGAGGTCCATCGCCTCGGCGAGCGGTTCGCCGCGGAGCGTCGTGCAACTCTGGTCGGGGTTGATGATCACGTGCGGCGGGGTGTCCGGGTGGTCGGCGACGACGTACCGCTCGGGGCCGCGGATGATCGCGACGTCGCCTTCGGTGAGCTGCACCGGTTCGCCGGTGTGCGGGAGAATCCAGGCTTCGCCGCGGCCCATCGCGACGAGGCTGAGCGGCGCGTGGTCGTCGATCTGCAGCGACCACGGCGGTTCCATGATCGATCGGAGCACGAACGCTCCGTCCGCGCGGGGACCACTGATGAGACCGGCGAGGGGATCCACACGTTCAGCGTAGACGCTCGCGTATGGAATAGCGCTTTTCAACCATGGAAAGTCTCAACGCCGCCGTCTTGACTGAAGACATGACAACAACTCCGCACACCCTCGTCCTCACCGCCACCGGCAAGGTCGGCAGCCGCGTCCTCGCCCGGCTCACCGCCGCAGGCGTGCCCGCCCGCGGCGCCTCCAGGGCCGGCACTCCCCCGTTCGACTGGGAGAACCGGGACACCTGGCTTCCGGCGCTCGACGGCATCACCTCGGTGTACATCGCGTACTACCCGGATCTCGCGGTGCCGGGTGCCGCTGAGGCCGTCGAGGAGTTCGCGGGTCTGGCCGTCGCGAACGGGGCGCGTCGCCTCGTCCTGCTGTCCGGTCGCGGTGAAACCGAGGCGGAGCGTGGCGAACTCGCGATCCGCAAAGCGGGCGCCGAGTGGACGATCCTGCGCTCGAGTTGGTTCGGACAGAATTTCGGCGAAAGGTTCATGCTCGACTCGCTGCTCACCGGCGACCTCGCGCTGCCCGTCGACGGGCACGTGCTCGAACCGTTCGTCGACGCGGACGATCTCGCCGAGATCGCCGTCGCCGCATTGACCGAGGACGGTCACGCCGGCGAACTCTACGAACTGACCGGGCCCCGATTGCTGTCGTTCGGCGACGCCGTCGCCGAGATCGCGGAGGCAACCGGCCGCGAAATCCGGTTCACGCCAGTTACTTCGGAGGAGTACTCGACGGCGCTGGCAGGCCAGGGGGTACCGTCCGACACGATCGGCCTGCTCACCTACCTGTTCGACGAGGTGCTGGACGGACGCAACGCCTCACTCACCGACGGGGTGGAACGCGCACTGGGGCGCGCGCCCCGCGACTTCACCGACTACGTCCGCGCCGCAGCAGCGGCCGGGGTCTGGAGGGTTTGATCATGGAGCGCTATCTGACGATCGTCACGGCGGTCGGCGCCGGCGTGGTGGGCGGCGTGATGTTCGCGTTCTCCACGTTCATCATGACCGGGCTCGGTCGCCTGGATCCGGCCCAGGGCATCTCGGCGATGCAGGCGATCAACCGCGAGGCGCCGAACTTCTGGTTCATGACGGCGCTGTTCGGCACCGCGCTGACGTCGATCGCGCTTGCGATCGTCAGTGTGGTGCGGCACGAGGGTTCGGCCGTCTACGCGGTGATCGCGTGCGCGCTGTATCTCGTGGGGATCGTCCTGACCATCGTCTACCACGTGCCGCACAACAACGCGCTGGACGCGATCGATCCCTACGCGACGGGCTCGGCGGACTTCTGGCGCGACTACGTGTCGGGCTGGACCGGGTGGAACCACGTGCGCACCGTCAGCGCCATCGCGGCGTCCGCAGTGCTCACGTGGTCCGCGACCCGTGGTTGAGAGTCCGGGACCTACGAGGGCGGCAGGATGTCGGTCTGCGCCGGGACCTCGTCCTGCTTCAACAGGCCGACGGGGCAGCTGACGCCGGTGGCGTGCACGGGGCAGTATCCGCCGGGGTTCTTCGCGAGGTACTGCTGGTGGTAGTCCTCGGCGTAGTAGAACTGCGTGAGCGGGGCGATCTCTGTGGTGATCGCGCCGTACCCGGCTTCGGCGAGCCGCTTCTCGAAGGCCTCACCGGTGGCCTCGGCAATCTCCACCTGCTGTTCGTCGATGGTGTAGATGGCCGAACGGTACTGCGTTCCCTGATCGTTGCCCTGCCGCATACCCTGCGTGGGATCGTGGTTCTCCCAGAACTCCTTGAGGATCTCGGCGTAGGAGATCACCTTCGGATCGAAGACCACGAGCACCGCCTCGGTGTGCCCGGTGCGTCCCGAGCAGGTCTCCTCGTAGGTGGGGTTCGGCGTGTAACCGCCTGCGTACCCCACCGCGGTGGTGTAGACGCCGTCGAGTTGCCAGAACTCCTTCTCGGCGCCCCAGAAACATCCCATGCCCAGCACCGCGGTCTGCATGCCCTCGGGGAACGGGGGTTTCAGGGGGTGACCGTTGACGAAGTGCGTCGCCGGAACCGGGATCGGCTGAGTACGTCCGGGGAGGGCGTCCTCGGCGGTGACCATCACGGACTTAGCGGCTGCTCGACCCAGAAGCTCGTCGTACCAAGACATGGTTCGATGCTACGCGCGGTGCCGGAGTGGTCTCCCGGGCGAGCGCCGACTGCATGCGCATCCGTTCGGCGCGGGCGGTGACCCAGCCCGTCGCGGGCACCTCCACCCACCGGTAGAGCGCCTCCGACACCAGCGCCGTCACCACCAGAAACGCGATGACGGCCCCGGTCTCGCCGAACGAGCCGACCGTGTGCTCGTACACCCGATAGAGGATCAGGGTGTGGACGAGGTAGATCGCGTAACTGCGGGTCGCGGTCCACCGCACCACGGCCCAGTGCGCCGCGGGTCCGTCGTACCGGCCCACCAGCACGACGCACGCGGTGACGACGGCGAACGTCCAGAGGTAGTGATCGCCCGCCCAGTACACGCGGAAGTCGGTGGCGAGGCGGATCACCTCGACCTGCGCCAGCCCGGCGACGACGATCCACCGGCAGTCCGCGAGCCGCGCCCAGCCGAGGTAGATGATCTGCCCGAGGAACACGGCGGGCAGCGTCGCGGCGATCTTCGACAGCATCGGGACCGTGTACGGCTGCGGCACGTACAGGTTGTAGAGCAGGATCAGGGCGCAGATCGAGGCGCCGGCCATCGGCATCGCGATGGGCAGGGTCCGCAGCACGGGACGCGCGGCGACGCAGGCGAAGTAGAACACGATCTGCACGGCGAGGGTCCACGTGACCCCCAGCACCGCGACCTCCGGTTTGAGGAAGAAACCGCCGAGCACGAAACTCAGCGCGGCGTCGACGTTCGACACCCCGTCCTGGCCGCTGAACATGCCGTTGATGCCGAGGCGGACCAGCACGATCGCGGCGAGGACGGCCACCCAGAATGCGGGCAGGATGCGGCCGAGCCGATTGAACAGGAACTGCCCGGGTTCATGGCGAATGGCCGAACGGGTGATCAACAAACCGGTCAGCATCATGAAGATGGCGACCCCGAGAAACGACAGATGCTGGTTGAGTCCGCCCCGCTCGATGAAGATCTGATAGACGACGTCGATGAACCACCATCCGGTTCCGAGGTCGTCGATCAGATAGAACGAGATGTGTGAGTAGATCACGGCCAGAACAGCGAAAAAGCGGAGCAGATTCGCGCCCGTGAGCTCCACACGCGGCGCGGCCGCATGCGAATCTGCAACAGGTGTCAGCGAAGGCATCGCGTCAGCTTAAGGTTCCGTTCACCGCTCGGACGAATTCTCACGACATTCAGTGTCGCCGTGCCAGCCTTTCTTCGGGTGCCCGAACTTTCCGTTCCGGGAATCGCTCCGTGACCCCAACTGTTGCGCAGGGTGTACCAATGAGATTGGGTATATACCCGAGAACGATTCGCCAAAGGCGGGTGTCAGGCGCGTGCCCACGTGCCGTCGACACCCGGAACACACCAGGGCTCACAGCCCGTTGATGAAGGGACCCTCGTGTCTGTTTACACGCTGCCGGAACTCCCGTACGACTATGCAGCTCTCGAGCCGCACATCTCCGGCAAGATCATGGAACTGCACCACGACAAGCATCACGCCGCGTACGTGACCGGTGCCAACACGGCGCTCGACAAGCTGGCCGAGCTCCGCGAGTCGGACACCCTGCCCGCCGTGGTCAACCTGCACGAGAAGAACCTCGCCTTCCACCTGGGCGGCCACACGAACCACACCGTCTTCTGGAACAACCTCTCCCCGGACGGCGGCGACAAGCCGACCGGTGAGCTCGCGGCCGCGATCGACGACCAGTTCGGCGGCTTCGACGCTTTCCGCAACCACTTCTCGGCCAACGCCAACGCCATTCAGGGCTCCGGCTGGTCCATCCTGGCCTGGGATTCCATCGGCCAGCGCCTGCTCATCGTGCAGCTGTACGACCAGCAGGGCAACATCCCGATCGGCCTCACGCCGCTGCTGCTCCTCGACATGTGGGAGCACGCCTTCTACCTCGACTACCAGAACGTCAAGGGCGACTACGTCAAGGCATTCTGGAACATCGTGAACTGGGCCGACGTCGCCGCTCGCTTCGAGAAGGCACGCACCCAGACCGCGGGCCTGATCGTCTAGTTCTCGCTTTTCGCGGCCACGGGCGCCCGGAACACCGTCTCGGTGTTCCGGGCGCCCGTGGCCGTTTCGGGTGCGAAATCCCGTCCGAGCAGGCCGAGCGTCCAATAGGCTTCTCGAGTGACCGAGTCCAGCATCCCCGCCAGGGACGACACCGTCGTCCACGCCTTCCGCGACGACGCGCTCGGCGACCTCGACGCCACCGGCCTCGCGGCCTGGATCGCCGCCGGGGAGGTGTCGGTCCGCGAGGTGACGGAGGCGGCGATCGCGCGCGCCGAGTCGGTCGGGCCGGCGCTGAACGCCCTGGCGTTCGCCGACTTCGATCGAGCGCTGGCGGAGGCGGACCGCCCGCACGAGGGCGTGTTCGCGGGAGTGCCGACCGTCGTCAAGGACAACGTGGACGTCGCCGGAGTGCCCACCCAGCACGGCAGCGTCGCGTTCGCCGCGAAACCCGCCCGGGTGGACAGCGACTTCGTCACGCAGTACCTGTCCACGGGTGTGCTCTCGCTGGGCAAGAGCAGGCTGCCGGAGTTCGGGTTCAGCGCGTCCACCGAGTTCATGGACGCCGAGGCCGTGCACAATCCGTGGAATCCCGCGTTTTCGCCGGGTGCGTCGTCGGGTGGTTCGGCGGCGCTCGTCGCCTCGGGTGTGGTGCCCATCGCGCACGCCAACGACGGCGGCGGATCCATCCGCATCCCCGCCGCCGCCTGTGGTCTCGTCGGCCTGAAACCGTCCCGCGGGCGGACGGTCCCCGACGCCATGGACAAGACGCTGCCGATCCGGATCATCGCGCAGGGCGCCGTCACCCGCTCGGTGCGGGACACCGCACGGTGGATGGCGGCCGCCGAACGCTACTACCGCAATCCCACGCTGCCGCCCATCCGGTTGGTCGAGGGGCCGAGCAGCACCCGCCTGAAGGTCGGGGTGGTGGTCGATTCGGTCACCGCGTCCCGCACGGACGACGAGACCCGCAAATCGGTCCACGCGACCGCCGATCTGCTCGCGGATCTCGGCCACCACGTCGAGGAGTGCCCGATGCCGGTGGGCACCTCGTTCGTCGAGGACTTCTGCATCTACTGGGGGTTCCTGTCGTTCGTCATCTCCAGCAACGGCAAACGGATGCTCGGACCGGACTTCGACCGCGACGCCACGGACAACCTGACGCGCGGACTCGCCGCGATGTACCGCAAGAACATCGCGAAGACGCCGCGGGTGCTGTACCGGTTGCGGCGCACGTACCGCGAGTACGCGCAGATCTTCCAGAAGTACGACGTGATCCTGTCCCCGACCCTGGCCCACACCACTCCGGAGCTCGGATATCTTTCGCCGGCACAGAGTTTCGAGGAACTGTTCGACAAGCTGATCGCCTACACGGCGTTCACGCCGCTGAACAACGCGTCGGGCGGGCCCGCCATCTCGCTGCCGATGCACGAGACGTCCCGCGGTCTGCCGCTGGCGTCGCACTTCTCGGCCGACCACGGCGACGAGCGGACCCTGCTCGAGTTGGCGTTCGAACTCGAGCAGGCCGCGCCGTGGCGTCGGATCCAGGACGCCGGCTGACGGTCAGGCCCTGCGCCGCAGGCCCATCCACACGACGGCGCCGGCGAGCAGCACGGTGGTGATCCCGAAGCCGACGGCGAGGTGCTCGGCGGTGAGGATCGGCGCCGGTGCGGACAGCGTGCGTGTCACCGCGACCGGTTCGGCGAGCACCGTCGCCAGCTGATTCTGCTGGGCCGCCGTGCGCACCGGCATCGCCGCGACCCCGTTGTTGAGGTCGGTGGACAGCTGTCCGGACAGCGTCTTCAGCTTCGCGAACCCGTCGACGATCTGCGAGGTGGCGCCTTCGAGCATCGCAGGCGCCTGATCGGCGATCGGGACGATGCCGTCGTTCAGTTGCCTGGCCCCGCTGCTCAGCTGATCGCTGGCGTCGGTGAGTTGACCCATCGCCACCCGCACGAGTTCGCCGAGGTCGGTGTCGGGGCCGACCTGTCCGCCGAGCAGACCGGGCACCGAACCCAGCTGAGCGGAGAGCAGGTCGAGGTCGGCACCGACCTGCCGGAGCGACGGGACCACGTCCGATGCAACGGGTGTGCCGTCGAGGACGCGGATCGCGTCGTCGATCCTGGTGCGCATCTGGGTCGCGCTGGCGTTCGCTTGGCCCAGGGTCAGCCCCAGCGCGCTCAACCGGTCCGCGAGGCCGTTGGCCGTTCCCGACGTCTCACCGACCACGCCCGCCACCTGATCGGCCACATCCAGAAGTTGCACCGAACCGGCTCGGGCCGTCTCGAGATACGGGAGCAGGGTGTCGGCGCCCTCGGTGAGCTGTTGCGCAGCATCGTCCGCCGCGGCGGTCCCGGCCGCGAGGAACCCGGCCGTCATTCCCGCCTGCTGGAACCGCGTCCGCGACGAGGACATGTCCGCCAGCAGATCCGTGATGCCGTCCGCGCCGATCTGGGAGGACACCACCCCGGACAGTTCCTCGGACGCCGCGGAGTCGGAACCCGCGACGTCGAGGCCGAGGGTCGCCTGCCGCGGCTTCGCACCCCACACCGAGGAGACGGCCTCGCTGAAGTCCTCGGGCACGGTCACCGTGGCGAACCAGTCGCCGCCCGCCGCGGCGCCCGCGTCGACCACCTGCCAGTCGAACGCCTCGTTCGCCTCGAGCTTCTCGATCAGGGTGTCGCTCGCCCGCACCGGTTTTCCGTCCACGGTCGCGCCGGCGTCGGTGTTGACGATCGCCACGGTCCGGCTGTCGGCCGAGCCGTCGCCGAGGAACACGTATCCGAGCCCGCCTGCGGATGCCAGGACCAGACCTGCCATGGCGGCCGCGGCGACCCGCCGCGGTGTGAGGACCTTTCGCGTCGACTCGGTTCGGGCGTGATTCGCGGAATTCCGTGTGCGCTCAGAGGTCATTCCGGTGAGGGTAGGTGGCTTTCGTAGCGGCAGATTGTGACGATTCTGAGGATTCTCTGAGACGTCTGTGTTCACCTGAGGCAGTTAGCACTCCCATGCTCTTGTGTGCCAGGCACTGTCGGGCGCATTCTTCAAGTACCCAACGAGGTGTGCAGAACGAATCATGTTCGAAGCGTGTCATCACACACCGAGGAGGCAGAGATGAACAGGGACGGCTACATCGGCATCTCGCCCTTCCAGGCCGCGGGTACCTTGCGGGGATTCGTCATTTCCGGGCGCTGGCCCGACACCACCAAGGAGTGGGCTCAGCTCCTGGCGCTCGCCGTGCGGGTGGCGTGCGTTCCGGGGTTGCTCCGCACCACCACGGTCTTCGGAGCGCACGAGGACCTGCCCGAGGAACCCGAGCCCGAGACGGTTGGTCTCGTGGTGGCCGAGGGCACGGTCCTCGGGGAGTTCGCGCTCGCTCCGGGCCGGTTCGCGGATCATCTGCCGCCGGCGCTGATGATGCTGCACCCGCCGTCGGAGACCACCCCGTCGCTCCCGGAGTGCGCGGGCGCGGCCTCGGGCTGTGTTCTGCTCCCGGGTCTCCCCCACCTCGGGCTCGAACACCGCGCGGCGTGGGTGGAGGCGGAGGCGGACGGGACGGTGACGTCCATGGTCAGCCGGGTCGGCATCGACCCGATCAGCGATCCCGACACCGCTGTTTTGGCCATGCTGCTGGCCTCGTGAGGGTACCCGAAGTTTGAGCCCTCGGTACCCCAAACTTCTTGTCGCTTTTGCCTTTTCGTTCGACCCTCGCTAACGTGGGTCGCAACGAAGGGGAGTAGCCCCCAATCGCCTGTGTCGACATACTGGCGCGGCAATCTCGCACTGCGAGATTCCGGGCCCGGCCTGGCGGACCGGTTTCCACACCGGTGGGCGAGACCTTCGGCCGACAGACGCATCGCCGCGTCTGTCAGGCCGGAGGAATCCATTTCATCCTCCGACCCACTACTGGAGGAGGATGTGCCGTGCTGACCGCCGCGCTGCTGAGTTTCGGCGTGATCTTCGTCGCCGAACTGGGAGACAAGTCCCAGCTGATGGCGATGACGTTCGCCCTGCGCTACCGCTGGTGGGTCGTCATCGCCGGCATCACCGTCGCGACCACCGTGGTCCACCTGGTGTCTGTGGCCGTCGGCCACTACCTCGGCGTCGCGCTGCCGACCGCGGCGATCAGCATCGTCGGCGGTATCGCCTTCCTGATCTTCGGCGCGTGGACGCTACGCGGCGACAACCTCAGCGAAGACGAGCAGCTCAAGGCGGGCCGCGCCACCCGCTCCGCGTTCCTGGCCGTCACCTCCGCATTCTTCCTCGCCGAACTCGGCGACAAGACCATGCTCGCCACCATCACCCTCGCCACCGACCACGACACGATCGGCGTGTGGATCGGCTCGACCGTCGGCATGGTGGCGGCCGACGCCCTGGCCATCGTCGTCGGCGCCGTCCTGGGCAAGCATCTGCCCGAGAGCGTCATCCGCATCGGCGCGGCCGTGCTGTTCTTCGCGTTCGGCGTCTGGCTGCTGCTCGAGGGCCTGTTCCCCGGCAACATCGCCGGTCCGATCGCCGGGGCCGCCGTCGTCGTTCTGGCGCTGGCCGGTGCCGCCGGACGCACCGTGTGGTCGCGGCGCCGCCGCGCTGCCGCGGCAGAGCCCGAACAGATGCAGCACCAGGACTGAACCCGGTCGACAAAGACGCGCCCCGGGGCAATACTCGGAGTCCTTGGAGTACCTCGCAGTTCTCACGGACGAGAGGGCGTGTGTGAACCATCCCGTAGCGAGCGGCAAGCCTGCGATTCTCACCGTGGACGACGACCCCGGGGTGTCGCGCGCCGTCGCCCGCGATCTGCGGCGCCGATACGGTGAGAAATACCGGATCATCCGCGCCGAATCCGGCGAATCCGCACTCGACGCGATGAAGCAGATGAAGCTGCGCGGCGATCCCGTCGCGGCCATCCTCGCGGACTACCGCATGCCGGCGATGAGCGGGATCGAGTTCCTCGAGAAGGCCATGGACCTGTACCCGGTCGCGCGCCGGGTGCTGCTCACCGCGTACGCCGACACGGACGCGGCCATCGAGGCGATCAACGTCATCGACCTCGACCACTACCTGCTCAAACCGTGGGATCCGCCCGAAGAGAAGCTGTACCCGGTGGTCGACGCCCTGCTCGAGGCGTGGGCGTCGTCCGATCACCACCCCGCCGAGGAGACGAAGGTCGTGGGGCATCGCTGGGCGCCGCGGTCTTCGGAGGTGCGCGAGTTCCTGGCCCGCAACCAGCTGTCGTACCGCTGGTACATGTCGGACGAGCCGGAGGGCGGGCGGTTGCTCAGCGCCGCCGGCGAGGACGGCCGTCGCCTGCCGGTCGTGATCTGCGCCGACGGCGAATGCCTGGTGGAACCGTCGGACACCGAACTGGGCCGGCATCTCGGACTGCGGACCGACCCGTCGGAGAACTTCTACGACCTCGTCGTCGTCGGCGGAGGCCCGGCCGGTCTCGGCGCCGCCGTGTACGGCGCCTCGGAGGGGCTGCGCACCGCGCTGATCGAGCGGACGGCCACCGGTGGGCAGGCGGGGCAGAGTTCGCGCATCGAGAACTACCTCGGGTTCCCCGACGGCGTGTCCGGCGCGCAACTCGCCGAACGGGCCCGCCGGCAGGCCACCCGGTTCGGGGCCGAACTGATCACCACCCGCGACGTCGTGGCGCTCGAGGTCAACGGCTCGGCGCGGACGGTCCGGTTCGCGGACGGCGACACCGTCGACGCGCACACGATCATCCTGGCGACCGGCGTCTCGTACCGGCGTCATCCCGCGCCCGGCGTCGACGACCTCACCGGCCGCGGCGTCTACTACGGTTCCGCCGTCACCGAGGCGGCCCGCTGCACCGACCAGGACGTGTACATCGTCGGCGGGGCCAACTCCGCCGGACAGGCCGCCGTCTACCTGTCACGGGGCGCCCGGACGGTCACCATCGTCGTGCGGGCACAGTCGCTCGAGGATTCGATGTCGTACTACCTCGTCCAGCAGATCGAACGGAACCCGCGCATCCGCGTGCGTCCGTGCACCGAGGTGATCGGCGTCGAGGGCGACGCGCACCTCGAGAAGATCCGGCTGCGCAACAACGCGACCGGCGACGAGCAGACCGTCGACGCCGGATTCCTGTTCCTGTTCATCGGCGCCGCCCCGCGAACCGACTGGCTCGACGGCGTCGTCGCGCGGGACGAGAACGGGTTCGTCGTGTCGGGCCCCGACCTCGTCGTCGACGGCAAGCCGCCGCGCGGCTGGCCCCTCGACCGTCTCCCGCACCACCTCGAGACCAGTGTTCCGGGGATCTTCGCCGCCGGGGACGTGCGCTCGGAGTCGGCGAAGCGGGTGGCGTCGGCGGTCGGCGAAGGCGCCATGGCCGTGATGCTCGTCCACCGCTACATCGGCCAACCATGACCAGGGGCAGACCATGAGCCGACTTCCGTGCGATCCCCCCGAGCTGAGGACGCTGTTCCTCTTCGAGAAGCTCACCGACCACCAGCTCGAGCAGCTCTGCGAGAAGGGGCACGTCGAGCTGATCGAACCCGGCCCGGTGTTCGCGGAGGGTGAGATCGCGACGTGCTTCTACGTGCTGATCGAAGGCGAACTCGTGCTGAGCAAGCTGTCGGGCGGCGAGGAGATCGAGTTCAACCGGACGTCGCAGCGCGGCGTGTACTCCGGGGCCTGGCAGTCGTACCTCGGCGACCGCGCGCCCCAGACGTACACCGCGTCGATGCGCGTCACCGCGCCGTCGAAGTTCTTCGTCCTCGACGCCGACCGGTTCGGGCAGCTGATGCGCGAATGGTTCCCGATGGCCGTGCACCTGCTGGAGGGACTGTTCTTCGGCAACCAGAACGCGAAGCAGGTCGTCGATCAGCGGGAGCGCCTCCTGGCGCTGGGGTCGCTGTCGGCGGGGCTCACGCACGAGCTGAACAACCCGGCGGCCGCCGCGGTCCGGGCGACGGCGTCGCTACGCGACCGGGTGTCGCACATGCGGCAGAAACTCGGTGTCATCGCGTCGGGGGTGTACGACCGGCAGGCGCTGGCCACGTTGATCCGGTTGCAGGAGGAGACCGCCGAACTGGTGGCGAAGGCGCCGACGCTCTCTCCCCTCGAGGCGTCCGACCGCGAGGACGAACTCGGCGACTGGTTCGACGACCACGGCGTCTCCGGCGGCTGGGACCTGGCGCCCACGTTCGTGCAGGCCGGGCTCGACGTGCCGTGGCTGGAACGGATCGTCGCCAGTGTCGACGACGCAGCGATGGTCGAGAGCGCGATCCGCTGGCTCAACTACACCATCGAGACCGAACTGCTGATGAACGAAATCGCCGACTCCACCGCCCGGGTCTCCACGCTCGTCAACGCCGCGAAACAGTACTCGCAGATGGACCGTGCCCCCTACCAGCGCATCGACCTGCGGGAACTCCTCGACAGCTCGCTGGTGATGCTCGGCCGCAAGATCGGCGACTCGATCGCGGTGGTCAAGGAATACGATCCCACGCTGCCGCAGATCCCCGCCTACGCCGCCGAACTCAATCAGGTGTGGACGAACCTCATCGACAACGCGGTCGCCGCCATGAACGGCCACGGCACCCTCACCGTCCGCACCCGGCGCGACGGCGACATGGCGCTCATCGAGATCGGCGACACCGGACCGGGTGTGCCCGAAGAGATCCGGTCACGCATCTTCGAACCGTTCTTCACCACGAAACCCGTAGGCGAGGGAACCGGGCTCGGCCTCGACATCTCCTGGCGCATCGTCGTGAAGAAGCACCGCGGCGACCTGCGCGTGGAATCCGAACCGGGCGACACCCGGTTCCAGGTCCGCATTCCGATCGAACCCGAAGTCGCAGCAGCAGAAGGAGTCACCGATGGGTGAGCTGGACGGAATCGACCCGAATGTGCCGCCGAGCGGGGAAGGCTGCGTCGAATGCGACAGCGCCGGCGGGTGGTGGGTACACCTGCGCCGCTGCGCGCAGTGCGGTCACATCGGGTGCTGCGACTCCTCCCCGGAACAGCACGCCACCAAACACGCCGCCGACACCGGGCACCCCGTCGTGCGGAGCTTCGAACCGGGCGAGGACTGGTTCTGGAACTACGCCACCGAGACGGCGTTCGAAGGTCCCGAACTTGCCCCGCCGCAACATCATCCGATCGATCAGACCGTCCCCGGTCCCGGCCCCCGGGTTCCGTCGGACTGGCAGGCGCACGTTCACTGACTCAGAGCGCATCTGAAAACTCGAGGTAATCGGCGTGTGACTGGTGAGGAATGGGTGAACTCCTGGTAGGTCAGTAGGTGCTTACGCCACGACCCGACCAGGAGTTCACTTGCCATCATCGCTCATCGCACTGTGTCCGTCATGCCCTACCCCGGATTCTGGGATCCGGCATCGGTGCGCGGTGTACTCGTCATCCTCGGTGACCGACGCTCAATGGGCGATTCTCGAACCACTGCTGCCTCCACCCGGCAACACCACCGGCAGCGGTGGCCGACCGGAAAAGCATTGCCGCCGTCTTGTACTCGATGCGATCTTCTATGTCGTGCGGGGTGGGATCGCCTGGCGGCAGTTGCCGTCGGAGTTCCCGCCGGCGATGACGGTGTACGCGATCTTCGCCCGGTGGGTCCGGGCGGGGGTCTGGCAGCGGATCCACGACGCGCTGCGCGATCGGGTGCGGGTCCACGGCGGCCGGAAACCGCTGCCGTCGGCGGCGATCATCGACTCCCAGTCGGTGCAGGGCGCCGACACCGTTGCTCGGTCGAGTCGTGGATACGACGCGGGGAAGAAGACGAATGGGCGTAAACGGCACATCGCTGTGGACTCGAGCGGGTTGCTGCTGGCGGTCGTGGTGACGATGGCCGGGATCCAGGACCGGGACGGCGCGGTCCGGCTGCTGGCTGCGATGCGCGCCCACTGCTCGACGATTTCTTTGGTCTGGGCCGACAGCGGCTATGCGGGCAGGCTAGTCGATTGGGCGAAACATGTTCTGTCCCTCACGGTTCAGGTTGTCAAACGCACCGACGATGTCAAAGGATTCAAGGTTCTGCCCCGGCGGTGGGTGGTCGAGCGGACCTTCGCCTGGATCTGCAAATACCGCCGCTGCGTCCGCGACTACGAGACCAGACCCGACCACCACGAAGCCGTCGTCTACATCGCCATGATCGCGACCATGTCACGCCGACTCGCCCGCACAGCGTGACACGAACGGGAGTTCTCAGACGCTCTCTCAGAGTTGCGCGAAACGCTGTGCCGTCGCCGCGTCCTGCTCGTCGTACCGGGCCAGCGCCGCTTCGAACTTCGCCTTCAGGTCCAGGGCGTAACGCTCGTGCGCGGCGAACGTCCCGACCGCCGAATTCTCTTCCGCGACGCCCGGGCCGCCGATCGCCGTCGCCCGGAACCGCGCGGCCAGTTCCGCCGCCGACCGCAGATGGGTTTCGCCGAGGCCGAAGTTCTCCGGCGCGAGTTCGCGGTGCGCCCGCTCCCGCAGGTCCCGCATGTCCGCCGCCAACACCTCGCACGCGGCGATACACCGCACCAACGCGTCCCGATCCACTTCGAGCCGATCCTCGGTCATCCGTCCCCCTACGGTCGTCGCTCCACCCGCGAGAGAAACTACCCGCTCCCCCGCCGGCAATGCTTCCCTCAGCGCTGCCTTCACACCGAGCGACCGTTATGGTGCAGGTCACCAGGGTCGGCCAACGAAGGTCGCCGGAAACGAAGGATGCGAACTGTGGAAATTCAGGGAACCGCCGCACTGGTCACCGGAGCAGCCTCGGGCCTCGGTGCCGCCACCGCCAAGCGTCTCGCCGACGCCGGCGCCACCGTGTTCGGACTGGACCTGCAGCAGTCCATCGAACGCGCCGGCGACACCGTCCCCGACGGTGTCACCCTCCTCGCCACCGACGTCACCAGCGGCGACGAGGTCCAGGCCGCGATCGACACGATCGTCGAGTCGGGTCTGCCGCTGCGCATCGTCGTCAACTGCGCCGGCGTCGGCTGGGCCGGCCGCATCCTGTCGAAGAAGGGCCCGCACGACCTCGAACTGTTCCGCACCGTCATCACCGTCAACCTGCTCGGCACGTTCAACGTCCTGCGCCTCGCCGCCGACGCCATCTCCAAGACCGACACCGTCGACGAGTCCGGGCAGCGCGGCGTCATCGTCAACACCGCATCCGTCGCCGCATTCGAGGGGCAGATCGGCCAGATCGCCTACTCCGCATCCAAGGGCGGGGTGCACGGCATGACCGTCCCCGCCGCCCGCGACCTCGCCCAGTTCGGCATCCGCGTCAACACCATCGCCCCCGGCATCATCGACACCCCCATGCTCGCCGGCGTCACCGACGAATACCGCAAGGGCCTCGAAGCCGGCGTCCCGTTCCCGTCCCGCCTCGGACAGCCCGCCGAGTACGCACAACTCGTCCAGATGATCGTCGAACACGACTACCTCAACGGTGAGACCATTCGTATGGACGGCGCCCTGCGCATGGCGCCGCGGTAGGCGGCTCCGCCGCCCGTGCGTGGTTAACGAGTCTCTGGACTCTTCAACCGCGCACGGGCGCGAAGCGCCCTAGATGATTGATTCCTTGAACGGATCAGTGGTCGTAGGCGATCAATGATCGCTTGGCAGTGGTGCCGATGTTCCAGTTGTGCCAGATCCCGGCGGCCATCGCCAGCACACGCTGGGCGACGCGGGCGAACACCCCGTGCGTGGTACGGCCACCGTGTTCCTCCAGGCCAAGCTGCCCTTTCAACGTGTGGTTGACCGATTCGATCCACTGCCGCACCCCGCCGAGATTGCCGTTCTTGTACGTTTCGTCCTTACGGTCCGGGCGTAGCAGCTGCAGACCCATCGCGGCGGTGGTGGCGGCGAACTGTGCGCCGGAAAAGCCTTTGTCGGCGAGCAAGATCTGCCCCGACCGAATCAGGTGATGATCGCGTTCGAGCAGCGCGGTCACCACCTCACGCTCACCGAGCTTCGGATTCGCCAGGCACCACATGATCGGCATCCCGTCGCCCGCACAGACCAGATACAGCTTCAGCCCCCAGTAGAAGCGCGAATGGGAAGCGCAATAGCCGTACCCGGCGTGTCCGGCCAGGTCCGACCGCTTCACCGTTTCCCGAGACATCCCGCAGGGCACAGGGGTGGCGTCGGTGATCCACAAATCGTCGAACCAGGATGGTGAGATCCGCGCCAGCGTCTGAATTGCCTTGCACAGCAACCCTCGTGCCGCCCTGACACGTTTGTTGTAGTCCGACTGTCCGGGAATGTAGGGAAACAGGGCACGCAACTCGACGCTGTGGTGGGCGTGCCGGATCCACCGGCGTTCACAATCGAACCCGAGCAGCATCTGTGCCACGGCCAGGGTGAGCAGTTCGGCATCGCTGAGCACGGGCCGCCGACCCCGACCGGAGCGAGGTTCGACGACATGATCGTCGATGAGCACATACAGTTCGGTCAGGAGGGTTTCCAGTTCTTTGGTCACGCTTTGATCTTGGAAACCCTCCGCCTACTCCTCCTCCGCGACACGCTTCAAGGAATCAACCATCTAGGAGGGCTGAAATGGGGTTCTACTCGGACCGGATCGTTCCGCGACTCGTCGACATCAGTTGCGGGATGAAGTTCACCGAACCGACGCGGCGACGCGTCTGCGCCGGGCTGCGCGGGCGCGTGGTGGAGATCGGATTCGGGTCGGGCCTCAACGTCCCGTTCTATCCGGCCGCCGTCGAGTCGGTGAGCGCCGTCGAGCCCGCCGACCTCGGCTGGAAGCTGGCCGGCAAGCGGCTCGCGGAATCAACGACACCGGTCGAAAGGTCCGGCCTCGACGGTCAGTCACTCCCCTTCCCCGACAACAGTTTCGACACCGCACTGTCCACCTGGACGATGTGCACCATCCCCGACGTCGACGCCGCGCTCCGAGAGGTCCTGCGCGTCCTGAAACCCGGCGGCACACTGTATTTCGTCGAACACGGCCTCGCGCCCGACGCCAACGTCCAGCGGTGGCAGCGCCGGCTCGAACCGATCCAGAAAACCGTCGCCGGCGGTTGCCACCTCACCCGCGACATCCCCGCCCTGCTGACGAACGTCGGTTTCGACATCCAGGACCTCGACCGCTTCTACGAGACAGCCGCACCGAAAATCGTCGGCGCCTACTCACTCGGGGTTGCGGCTTCGCCACCCGTGCGCGCCTGAGGAGTCCAGGGACTCGTCAACCACTCACGGGGCGCTAGGCTGCTGTCGATCCGTGAACAGACGAGGGGGGCTTCGTGGGGACGTTGAAAGCTGATCTGGAGCAGCTCGACAAGCTGGGGGGAACTTTGCGCGCACTGGCCGACGAGGCCGGTGGTCTGCGAACCGGTCCGGCGGCAGGACCGTTCGCGTCCACGCTTGGAGGTGTGATGAGCTCCGTCATCGAGGCATCCGGCATCTCCGCGGATCTCGTGGATGCAGCGCTCGTGCCGGCGATCAAGGAACGACTCGGCGAGACCGGCGACGTGATGATCCATGTCGCGCAGGAGTACCGGAACCAGGACGAATCGTCAGCCGACCGGTTCGTCGCCGCCTACACGAACGCCACCGGCGAGTGGAGCGGCGAAGCATGAGCCTCACTCGCACCCAGATCGACTCCTGGAATCCCGCGACTCTGACCGAGATCGGTGACGCATGGATCGCCATCGGCACCAAGGTCGAAGATCTCTTCACCCGATACGTCGACGGCGTGACCAAGGTCAACGACACCTACTGGGAGGGCAAAACCGCCGAGGCCGCCCAGAACCGGGCGAATGCCGACAAGAAGACGGCGCTTGTCGTGGTCGATCAACTGGAAGCACTCGCCAACCGTGCGAAGCAGGGTTTCCACGACGTCGACGCACCCCTGCAGCGGGCGCGGATGGCGATCGTGGCCGCCGAGTCTGCGGGTTTCCGCGTAGCCGACGACCTGACGGTCACCGATCCCGGGACCCCCGATCCCGACAACGATCGCGTGAACGACATGACCGGGTGGCAACGCGACATCGCCGACGCCGCGTCCGCGACGGAAACTGCCGACGCAACCGTCAGGGACGCACTCGCTTCCGCTCGCGACGGGCTGCGGGCAACGTTCACCTCAGCCGCGGCGCTGGGCTCCGATCAGGGTGTGTCCGACGGTACGCAACTCGTCTCCGACCCCGCCGGATTGAATCCCGAGCAGGTCCAGAGACTGACCGAGGCCGGGGAACTGACTCCCGAGCAGCTCGACGCCGTGAACTCCGGCAACGCCGCGACGATCCCTGCGTCGCAGATGGAGTACCTGAATCAGGTCAGCCGGTCACTGGACGGAAAGAGTCCACAGGAGATCCAGCAGATCATGGACAAGCTACCTCCGGACTCTGCGTGTGCCCTGGCGAACTCGCTTCAAATCGTGTCGAACGACAAGATCACGGCCACCGTCAAGGGCGACTCGCAGGTGCCGACAACCGGCGGCCTGAACCTGCTACCCGACAAGATGGTCGAATCGCTGACCCGGGACGATCTCGTGACCCGCGGTTTCAAGATGGTCGGGCCCACCGGTGCATCCAGCGTCGAACTGAACGGAGTCGCCGACAACCAGGCGATCGCCGACATCGTCCAGGCAGGCGATGCGCAGTACAAGAGCGGCAGCAGCCTCGATCAGCACCTTCTGGAGGTCGGTCGCCAGTACCTCGACGCCCAGGTCGCGCACGAACAGAACCCGAACCACAAATTCGAGTACTTCACGGTCGACGGCCGGGGAACCGAGAACACGGCGATCACCGAAAGCATATTCACCGCCGTCGGCGACGACAAGATCGCCGTCCAGCACGCGGTCACGCAGCCCGACACCGGCCAGAATCTGGTGCGCGACGTCCTCACTCACAACTGGTCCGACAACGGGCAAGCAGCAGCCTCGATGTTCCGGTTCGACGACGCAGAGGCCACTGTCGAGGACCCCCACAACCCGGCCGACGTCGAAGCCGCGACACGCCGCGGGCAGATCATGTCAGCCGTCGCCGAGAACATGAGCACCGACTGGGACACGTTCCGGGGAATACCCGGCACCGACGGGCAATCCGTCGGAGAGGTCAACCCGGACCTCCTTCGGACCATGTCCCACAGCATGAGTCCGTACATCAGCGACCTCGCGGGCGCCGGCCGACCAGAAAACCCCGGCTTCGACATCGGCACCTGGGCAGACCCCGCCGACAACAACCACTTCGGCGGCTCGTCGAACGTATTCGCCGTGATGAACACCGACCCCGAGGCCGGAACACACTTCACCCAGTCCTCGATGCAGGAAATCCTTGCCGCGGAGGGCCGGTACGCACACGACCCCGCGGCACCCCTGGCCGGTGGCGACCTCTCCACCGCAGGCCGAATCCACGGCCTCATGGACAGGGGACTACTCCTCTCGACCGAGGACAGCTACAGCGACAAGGCCGAGCAGGCGCAGGCAATCTACGACCGCAAAGCGGCGGCATACGGCGCTCTCACCAGCATCGGCTCCGTAGGCCTGGACCGCCTTCCCGGCGGGGAATTCATCAACACCATGATCGACGCGGGCGGCGACCCCCTGAAAGACGCCGTCATCGGCAAGGCGCCGGGGCCGGCACCCTCCGTCGCCCTGGAAGCTCCGGACTTCTACCGCGACTACTACAACATTCTCCAAGCGACGCCGGAGCTTCCCGCGAGCTTCCGAGGGGATTACCCCTGGGCATTCGACGGTTCCGGAGAGCTTCGGAGTTGGGAGGATGTCCAATCCGATCCTGCCACCCGTTCACTCCTGAAAGACGGCTATCAGACGATGTTCAGTCGTCTCGGCAATCCAGCAGACGGCAATGGCGAGCGTATGCGCAACGGGTACGACGATGTGGTTCGCAATGACGGTTGATCGCAGGAGTTCCCAGTGGTTCGTGGCGATCGCGGCTACGACAGCCCTCGTCGCGGGCTGCGCACCCAGCGTTGGAAATGAGATCGCCTCCGTCGAACAGTCACCCGCCATCCTCTACACGAACGTGTGGTCCGCCGATCCTGGCGTCAATCTGGTGCAGCGCGGACCTGAGTTGGTGCGAGGAGCCTACGAGGCAGCCGACTACACGCGGTTCGTCGGTCAGGCCCAGTCCTTTCCGGGATATCCCGCGGCAGTCGGTGGCCCCACTCGACCGGGTAACCCCGACAAGGAAGAGTTCTTCACCTGGCTCGAGCCAGGTGAGGACGTGCAAGTTCCCCTGACCAATTTCCTCCACATCACTGAATATGAAGAGACAGGTCCAGGTATCGGGGCAACCGTGTGCAGCTACAACCTGCATGCAGACCCGGGCCCGAATTTCAGTGTGGAAGGGCTCAATGCGGCGTTCCGTGTCGAGCTGGAACGGACCGCCGACGACCCGGGGCAGCCGGGAATTCCCGACACCGACCCTGCCCAGCAGGACGCTCGTGCGAATCGGGTGCCGACGTGGAATGTGTTCGAGGGCTGGAAGATCACCAAGCTCCACTACCTGCGCCGGCTGGACGGTGATGTCATTCCTCAGGGGTGCACGGACTGGTGGCAGCAGCAGTTCCCGGCATTCGCCGCGAATGCGTCCGGCAACCTCGTTCCGCCTCCCGGTTTCGAGCCGCCGACGATGCCGGTCGCCGTCCAGTATCCGGAGTGGATCGGGCCCGCGAATTCGGAGTAGGCGGCTTCGCCGCCCGTGCGTGCGTAAGGAGTCCCTGGACTCGTCAACCGCTCACAGGCGGCGGCGCCGCACGTCGTCGACGTAGAACAGGATGAGGGCGACGATGAGGAGGGCCGCGGGGATCCAGGCGGCGGATCCGCCGAAGTAGCGGGTGGCGAAGGCGCCGAGGACGGCGCCGCCCGCGAAGCTGCTCACGATGGCTGCGTACACCCGGGTGTGCCGCCGCGATTCGGGGATCTTCTCGATGAATCCGGCGTACGCCGCCTCGGTGAAGCGCATGAGGTTGCCGGTGGTGGCGACGGCGATGTAGGACAGCGATCCGATGGTGCGGAACAGGCCGAACTGCATGGCCGCGACGAACGCGATGGGCACGGTGACGAGCGCGTTGGGGACGTCCGGGGGGACGAACGCGACCGCGACGAGGACGACGATCTGCGCGACCATCGCGATCCGGATCGGGTGGTCGAAGACGCTGTGGGCGAGTTCGCCCTTGAGCAGGTGCGCGAATGCGACTCCGACGATGAACGCGAGGATCGGCCACAGGTGTGCGCGTGCGGCGTGGAAGTGCCGCTCGGACAGGTCGATGGCCATGAGGATGACGTTGCCGGTCTGGGCGTTCGCGAAGACGCCGCCGCGGCTGATGTAGGTGTAGGCGTCGAGGAAGCCGCCCGCGGCGGTGAGGAGCAGCGCGAACCGCAGCGTCGTGGATGTCTTCGGCACCTCCACCTGACCACCCCTACCGAATCGGGCCCTGCATTGCAGCCTAGAGGTCGGATGCGAGCGGGATCTCGTTCTCGGCCCGATCCGACATCCATTCGCGCAGTACTTTCGTGGCGATGACGTCGTCCTCGTTGTATTGCAGCAGTCGTTCGCGCTGGGTGAGGTCGGGTTCGCCGTCGTAGCCGACGGCTTCGCGGTACCAGCTCATGGATGCTTCGCCGCCGGCGTCGGCGTCGCGCCACCGGAATCCGGCGACGGGGGCGATCTTCTTGAGGCCCTTGCCGCCGGGGCAGATGAACTGGTCGCTGATCGCCTGGTAGATGTCGACCCATTGTGGGCTGTCGATGAATTCGCGGATCTCGGCTTCGGTGGGGATGCCGGGCGTCCCAGCGAACCGGCGGGCGGAGTCCAGCAACCACTTGTCCTCGGCGGACCGCGAATAGCAGTAGGCGGCGAAGGTTCTGCCGCTCAGGGCCGCCGCTTCCCGCTCGGCCATCAGCCACGTCCAGAATTCCGCGAACGACCGGGCCTCGTCCTGCGTCGGCACCGGGTCCCAGCTGACGAACGGCCGGTACGCGGACACCCCGTCCACGTTGAGCAGTGTCCCCCACAGGTAGGCGCCGTGCTCCTGGTAGCTCTCCATGTCGACGTCGACCTCGACGTCGGCGCGCGTCACCCGGATCTCGGGGAAGCGTCGCACCAGCGGCGCCCCCGCGAGCCAGGCCTTGGCGGTGACGACGGCGTCCTCGAACGCGCCGTGCGGCCAGTCCTCGAGGGGTTCGCGGTCCCATGCGGCGAGGTCGTCGATGGTGTGGCAGCCCGCGTCGCGCAGCATGTCGGCGCGCGACCCCGTGGCCACCAGGCTCACGTCGTGCGTCTGTGTCAGCTGTTCCTCGCACCCGGGCCACCACGGGCAGGACCGGCATTCGCCGATCCTCGACGGCACTGTCGCCGATTCCCCGCGGGCGACGGCGAGCCGGTCGGCGAAGCGTTCGTCGTAGTCGTCGAGGATGGTGGTGAGGTCGTGCACGTAGATGACGTCGGAGCCGTAACCGATGGCGCCGGCCACCAGGGCGGGACTCGCCAGCCCGTGCCGCTCGAGCATCCGGTACACCTGCGCGACGCGCATCTGGTCACGGACCTGGCTGCGGGGCTTCCGCGCCACGTCCTCCTGCGGTTGCCACTCGAACATTCCCGACGTCACCGCGCCGCGGCCGGGATCGGTGACCTTGTGGTTGACGACGATCACCGGGATGTACCCACCGTGGTCCTCGTCGCGGAGCAGGATCTCGCAGCGCGCCCTCCGGCCGGCGTCGCGGTCGAGCGGGAGCACGGCCCCCCAGATGCGGTCCACGCCCGCCTCGCATGCGGCGAGGGTGTCCTCGGAGCGCCGGCGCAGGCTCTGCTCGGTGTCGATCTGCACCCACCGTTCCGGTGCGTGCTCGGTGAGGGTCCGGCGGACCTCGTCACGTTTGGCGGCGGCGGCATCCTGGCGCTGGCGGACGCCCGGGTCCTCCGGCGCGGCCGCGAGTTGTTCGGGGAACGCCGCGTCGAGGTGCACCCGGTGGCGGCACCGCGTCAGGGCGCTGGCATCGATCACCGTCCCCGACACCTTTCCGGGAGAGGCGTCGGGTTCTGATTGCTGACCGATATGGGAACACACGATGACGAAGATTATGTGCTCCCCTAGGCTGATCCCGAAGCACCGGATGCAGTTGGTAGCGTGGGCTCCGCTGAAACACCAGGAAAAGGGGTCTTTTCGATGGGGTTGTTGAAGAAACGTAAGTCCCGAGCCACCCGCAAGGCGGAAGCCAAGGCACTCCGGCACAAGGCTGGAGTGGAGGCGAAGCTGAGCGCGAAGAACGAACGGAAACGCGACAAGCAGGCCGCGAAGGCCGGGCGCAAGCTCGAGGCCGCCGAACTGAGGTCGCTGAAGAAGGTCGAGAAGGCTCAGATCGCTGCGTTGAAGGCCGAGGAGAAGGCCGCCGCCCAGAAGGGTTTCACGGTCGCCGCCGTCCGCAAGTACCTCGGCGTCGCTCGACTGCTGACGCCGGTGCTGCTGCCGATCGCCTACCGCGCCGCCACCGTCGTGCGCGGGCAGATCGACGCCCGGCGTGCCGACCGGATGGGCATCGACGTCGACCAGCTCGCCAACTTCACCGGGCACGGCGCCAAGCTCAGCGCCCGCATCGCCGGTGCCGAAAGCACCACCACGGAGATCCTCGCGCAGAAGCCGGACGACGCGGAGACGCAGAAGTTCGCCGCCGCCATCCGCGACCGCCTCAGTGATCTCAACACCGCCGTCCGCGCGGCCGAGCAGATGCCGCAGGCCCGCCGCAAGGCCGCCCATCACGCCATCTCGTCCGAACTCGACGGAGTCGAAGCCGATCTCCTCGCCCGCCTCGGCGTGCGCTGAACGACCCGACCACTCGATGTCCCCCGCCCGCCCCGCCGCGACCGCCACCCTTCGTGGGTCGGCGGTCGGTGCGCTCGTCGCCGGTCTCGCGGTCGCGGCGCACGGCATCGGCGGGGGCGGCCTTCCCGAATCCGCGGCCCTGACCCTGCTGCTCGTCACGTGCAGCGGTGTCGGCGCGGTCACCGCACAACTGCCCGCCCGCTTCCACGGACCGCTCGCACTCGTGGCGGCCCTCGGCGCCGGCCAGGTTGCCGCGCACTTCGCGCTCACGCTCACCTCGCACCTGCACTCGGCGGTCCCCGCCGTGCCGATGGTCGCCGCGCACGCGGCCGCCACCGTCGTCTGCGCGCTGCTGATCGCCAACGCCGAGCGGCTGTACGGTCCCCTCGTCCACGTCTGGCGGGTGGTTCTGCGCGGTGAACCGCAGCCCGTCTCGGCAGCAAAAACGGCGCACCTCCCCGCGCGTCCCGCGAATCCCGTGGACGCCCTCCTGCGCGCGAGCATTTCGCGTCGCGGCCCACCGGTCCTGGTCTGATTCTCACCTTTTCTCCCTTCAGACCTTTCAAAGGACCTTTGATGAATTCCCTCGTTTCCCGTGCCCTTTTCACGGCCGGTGCGGCCGGTGGCGCCATGCTGCTCGCGGCCGGTGTGGCCGCCGCCCACGTGACCGTCGTCGCCCCCGGCGCCGAGCAGGGCGGCTACTCCGTCCTGACGTTCCGCGTTCCCACCGAGTCCGAGACGGCGTCTACCACCAAGCTGACCGTCACACTCCCCGACCTGAAGTCGGCCCGCACCACACCGATGCCGGGGTGGACGTCCGTCGTCGAGAAGGACCCGACGTCCCAGGTCGCGAAGTCTGTGACGTGGTCCGCCGACCCCGGTGTCGGTGTCGCGCCCGGGCAGTTCCAGCAGTTCGAGCTGTCCGCCGGACCGCTGCCGGAGCAGGAAGACGTGTCGTTCCCGGCCACCCAGACGTACAGCGACGGGGAGGTCGTCAACTGGGATCAGGCGGAAGGCCCCGACGGCGCGGAGCCCGACAAGCCGGCCCCCACCCTGACGCTCGCCGCGGCGAGCGGTGAAGACCACAGCCACGACGCCGGCGGCGCCACGACGTCCGAGGAGACCGAGACGACGGCGTCCGGCACCGACGACACCGCCCGCTGGCTCGGCGGCATCGCCCTGGTCCTGGGCGCACTCGGTGCGGCGCTCGGTCTCGGCGCGATGGTCCGGAGCCGTCGAAAATGAGACGACACACCACTTTCACGTCGGTGAAGGTGATCGCGGTCGGACTGCTGACAATGCTCGCGAGCATGCTCGGCGCCGGCACCGCTCTCGCCCATTCCGTCGTGATCAGCTCCACCCCCGAGAACGGCGCGGAAATCGCGTCCGGCCCGGAACGGGTGAGCGTCACGTTCAACGAGGCGCTGCAGGAATCGTTCGCGTCGCTGACCGTGGTGGGACCCGACGGGAACCTGTGGACCAAGGGCGACCCGGTCGTCGAAGGGCCCACGGTCAGTGCCGAACTCGGCGAGCTGGGACCGGCAGGCGTGTACACCGTCGCGTTTCGCGTCACCTCCGCCGACGGGCATCCGGTGAGCGGGACCCGCACGTTCACCCTCACCCAGGAGGGGTCGGGCACACCCGGCGCCGCGGCCGACAGCTCGGGTGAATCCGGCAGTGGCGGAGTTCCGCTGTGGCCGTTCATTGTTGCCGGTGTGCTCGTGTTCGGCGGCGGGCTGTGGTTCGCGCTTCGCAAGCCTCGCGGCGAGAACTGAGCACGGTGGGTGCGGCGCGACAGTCCTGGCTGCTGTTCGCCGTACCCACGTCGCTCGTCGGGGTCGCGTGCGGTTGGGCGCTGGCGCAACCGGAAGACCCGTCGCCGTCGAGCGCTGTCCGGGCGCTGTGCCTGGTGCTCGGTTCGGTCGTCCTCGGACTCGCCGCGCTGGGCTGGTGCAGTCGGGCGGACAGCCGTCCCCTCTTGCGGGACCAACGGCTGTGGCGGTTGTCGACCGCGGTCGCCGGCGCGTGGATGCTCGCCGAGGCCGTGCTGCTGTCGATGACGGCGGCGGAGGCCGACGCCCTGGGGTTGTCCGAGCTGTCGGTCGGGCGGTTCGGTGCCTACGTGACCGAGATCAGTGCGGGACGCGTCGACCTCGCCGTTCTCGTGTGCACGGCCGCGGCCACCGTGTGGTCGGCGGTCGCGTTCCGTCGCAGCGACGCCCGGCTTCCCGTCCCGGTGCTGGTGCTCGCGGCACTGGCCCTGGTGGCCCGGCCGATCACCGGCCACATGTCGCAGCAGGTCCTCGGCTCGGTCCTCGACGTCGTCCACGCGCTGTCCGCCGCCGTGTGGTTCGGACTCCTCGCCGCGCTCGCCCTGATGCTCCGGTCGCGTGGGGACTGGTCGTCGTGGCTGCCGCGCTATTCCGTCGTCGCGTGGCGGTGCGTGTGGCTGCTGACCGCGACCGGTGTGATCGACGCCGCGGTCCGGCTGGGTGGGGTGACGCCCCTGTTCGACACCGGTTACGGCCGCATCGTGCTCGCCAAGGCGGTGGCGTTGGCGGCGCTTCTCGGGCTCGGCTGGTGGTGGCGGCGAACGTGGGTCGTCCAGGCCGCCGCGCACCGGATCACCGCGGAAGGGTCCCTGCGGCGCGCGATCGTCGAGGTGGTGGTGATGGCCGTTCCGTTCGGTCTCGCCGCCGCCTTGGCCACCACCGCCTGACCCGTGAGTACTTGTTAACCACGGGCGGTTAATAAGTACTCACGGGCGCGTCAGCGCACGAGGAGGAGCTTCCCGCGGCTGCCGCCCTTCTCGCCGGCGCGCTGCGCGTCGGCCGCTTCGGCCAGCGGGAACGTCCGGGCCGGCGGGAGGGCCAGCTTCCCGTCCACGACGAGGGCGCCCAGCCTGCGCAGTGTCTCCGCGCTGCGGTCGCCGGCGTTGCCGGACGAGAAGGTGATTCCCAGCCCGAACGCGGCACCGTCCGACAGCGTCACGATCCGGTCGGTGCCCCCGCGCAGTTCCATCGCCACCTCGAGTCCGCCGAAGCCGAGGTCGAGGACGGCGTCGACGCCGTTCGGGGCGAGTTCACGCACCCGGTCCGCCAGTCCCTCGCCGTACGTCGTGGGGGTCACGCCCAGCTCCCGCAGCGTGTCGTGGTGTTTCTCGCTCGCGGTGCCGATCACGGTGACTCCCGCGTCCAGCGCCAGTTGCGCCGCAATGGTTCCCACCGCACCCGACGCACCGTTCACCAGCAGCGTCTCACCGGACTTCAGCTTCAGGAGCCGGAGTCCCCGAGTGGCGGCCTCGCCGGCGACGGGAATGGTGGCGGCGTCCGTCCAGCTCAGCCCACTCGGCTTCGGCACGACTATCGAGGCGAGCGCGTATTCGGCGTAGCCGCCGGTGTCGGACCAGCCGAACACGTCGTCGCCCACCAGCACACCGGTCGCGTCCGGACCGACCGCGTCGACGACGCCGGCGACCTCGCTGCCCGGGATCTTCGGAAACTGCACCGACATCACCTCGGCCATCGATCCCGACCGCAGCTTCCAGTCGATCGGGTTGACGCCAGCGGCCCTGATGAGGAGGCGCACCTGGTTTCCGGTGGGCTCGGGTACCGGCACGTCGTGGATCTCGAGCACCTCGGGACCGCCGTAGGACGAGTAGGAGACTGCCTTCATGGTCTGGTTCGAATTCGTCATGCCCTCAATCTCGTCCTCGGCGGTCCGTCGCGCCAGGAGTTCGGTCGGACTTCGCTTCCCAGACCCTGTCAATTAGTTTAGCGCTAAGATATAGTGGCCGGAGCAGCCCCCCGAGAAAGCGAGCCTCCATGTCCCTCACCGAAGTCACCGCCCACCACCCCTACAGCCCGGCCGTGGTCGCGGGCGGACTGGCGTTCGTCTCCGGCGCACTGTCCGTCGACGCCGAGGGCACCGCCGTCCCGGGCCGCACCGAGGCGCTCGACGCCGCCGTCGACCGCATGGTCGATCGCCTCGCGACCGTCGGCGGGCAGCTGCAGGACGTCGTCAAGCTCACCTACTACGTCACCGACCTGTCGCTGCGCGAGGAGGCGAACCGCCAGTTCGAGCGCATCTTCGACGAGCCGCGTCCCGCACGCACGTTCCTCGAGGTGAGCAGCCTCCCCTACGGCGCCATCGCCGAGATCGACGCCGTCGCGGCGGTCGCGGGCCACTGACGGCACTGACGTCCGGCCGCGCCGCGGGTCCCCGTTTCGAGCAATCGACGGGGACCCGCGGAGCGTCGCCGTCACCTATGCTCGTTTCGATATCTTGGTACTAAACAGATGAGACCCTCGAGAATCCAGGAGGTGCGCCCGGTGACGCAACGCCCCGTTCCAGATCGCGATGCCGTCGACGACATCGTCGACCAGTGGGCCCACCAGTGGCCGGACCTGGATGTGAGTCCGCTGAAAGTGCTGGGCCGCCTGCACCGTTCGTATCTGCGGTACCAGTCGTCCCTCGCGGCGGTGTTCGAGGAGCATGGCATCAACATGGCGTCGTTCGACGTCATGGCCGCCCTCCGACGTTCGGGTCCGCCGTACCGGATGACGTCCGGACAGTTGGCGGAGTCCGCCCTCGTCACTACCGGGGGTGTGACACTGCGCGTCGACCGTCTCGAGAAGGCGGGACTCGTGCAGCGGGAGCGCGACGCCGAGGACCGCCGCATCGTGCACGCGCAACTCACCGACGAGGGCCTGCGGGTGATCGAGAAGGTCGCGGAGGCCCACTTCGCCAACGAGTCCCAGATCCTCAGCGGGATGTCGAAGGACGATCAGGCGGCGCTGGCCGAATTGCTCCGCAAGCTCGAGCACTCGATCGTCGAGAACCAGGCCCCCACCGCCTGAGCGGAAAACTCAGCTGGCCGTGCGGGCGGTCAGATCGGCGACCTCACCGAATCCGATGAATCGTTCGGAGGCCGCCGTCATCTCCACGATGAAGCGTCGCTGCTCGTCCGGCGACGCACCGACCAGGCGCGCCGCACCCGTCCACTGCGCCTCGGCCAGTTTGCGGGCGAGTTGGGCGGGTTCGGCGCACGGCGTCGCGATCCCGGCCTCGTTGAGCCGTTCGATGAACCGGATGTACCGGCCGAGAATCCGGTTGTGTGCCGCCTCGAGTTGTTCGCCGATCACGGGGTCGACGGCCGCGCGGTCCTCGACCATCGCGAACAGGCGGCCGCTGCTGTAGACGGTCTCGATGAACGCCGCGGTGGCGGCGCGCAGGACGCTGCGGGGGTCCGCGTCCGGCGGGACCGGGATGCGCTGAGCCTCGACGAACGTGTCGAACACTTCGGCTGCGACGGCACGGAAGGCGTCGTCGCGGGACGCGAACCGGGCGCGGAATTCGGCCTCGGACACTCCGGCAGCAGCGGCGATGACCGCCTCGGTGGTGCGCTCGTACCCCAGTTCGGCGAAGCACCGCCCCGCCGCTTCGACCAGCGCGAGCCGACCCCGATCGTCACCGTTCGTAAGCACCGCTCGCGCCTCCTCGCACCCGGCCGGCGCCCACGTGTCGGCCGTCACACATTCTTAGTTGACATTTCACTCGAGTCAACCCGCGCGACCCTACGCCTCCTGAAGCGCCTTCGCCTGGGCCTCGGCCTGCGCCCGGTAGAGCCTGCGGAGCCGGATGACGCCGAGGTCGTGCTGGTACAGGTTCTCCGCCTGGTCCGCGTCGAATGCCATCGCCTCGAGCATGGTGCGGTCCTGCTCGAGCACCACCCAGTGCCGTTCTTCGAGCTTGGTGCGGTACAGGAACCGCCAGACGTCGCGCTCCCAGCCCTCGACGCGGCGGTAGCGCCAGAAGAACACCGCGGTGGTCTCGGCGTCGATCGGAGTTCCCATGCCGACGATGCCGAACGACCCGCCCGGGCCCGCGGTCGGCGGGTACGGGATCTCGAGGTCCACCCAGTCGATGCCTGTCCGGCAGAATTCGACCCAGTCGAAGTTCACGCCGCGCTGGTCGGTCTTCTCGAAGAAGAATCCGCGGTCGGTTTCGCGGATCCGGAACTTCGCGGACGTCTCCCCGCCGAACATCGAGTGGGATTCGCGGTGCAGGAACGCCCCGTGCATCGGGTCGAGCAGGTTCTCCAGCGTGAACCGCCACGGCGCCTTCCACTCCGCGTAGCAGAGGAAGTGCGAGATGCCGTCGTCGGTGAGGCGCTCGGGCAGTTCGAGGGGTGCGGGTTCGGCGTCGGGGTCGGTGCCGAACCAGGCGAGCACGGCGCCGGCCACTTCCCGCACGGGGAGGCTGGTCACCAGCCGCTTGCCTTCGAGGTTGCAGCCGGGCATCCCGGGGACGGAGACGACGGTGCCGCCGCCGTCCACCTGCACACCGTGGTACTGGCAGGCGACGCGGTCGCCGAGGTGCTGCCCCTGCGACAGCGGAGCGCCGCGGTGCGGGCAGCGGTCGGCGAGCATGCGGAGGGTGCCGTCGGACTGACGGAACAGCAGCCAGTCCTCGCCGAGGCGGCGGATCTTCTTCATGTCTCCGCGCGCGACGAAGTCGGACGGGCACACCGCGTGCCACTGGTCGCGCATCCCGGTCGCGAAGATCTCGTCGCCGGTCAGTGCCGCCTTGTGCAGTCGGTTCACCATGGTCAGGCCCCCATCCGTCGGATCTCGTCCGTGAAAGTGTCGGTGGTCCAGGCGTCGCCGCCGGGACTGTGGATTCCGAGGGCGTTCAAACCCTTCACCAGGCCTTCGAGGTGGTGCACCCCGGTGCCGAAGACCTCTTCGATCGCACCGGCCAGTTTCCGTTCGTACGGGGTGGGCGCCTCGCCGGACTGGCGTGGTTGCAGATACAGGCTCATGGTTCTTCCCTTCTAGAGATCCAGCACGAGCTCGTCGGAGCGGGCGCGGGAAACGCAGATCATGATGGTGGTGCCGGACTCCTGCTCGGAGCTGGAGAGCAGGGAGTCGCGGTGGTCGGGGGTGCCGGCGAGGACGCGGGTTTCGCAGGTCCCGCAGATGCCTTCACGGCAGGAGTTGGGGACGTCGACGCCGGATTCCTCGAGGGTGTCGAGGATGGTCCGGTCGGGTGCGACGGTGGCGGAGATGCCGGATCGTTCGCAGATCACGCGGACGGGACGGTCGCCGGCGAGGGTGTCGGCGGGGATCTCCTTGGCCTTGAACCGTTCGAGCCGGATCGCGCCGTCCGGCCAGGAGCCGGCGTACCCCTCGACCGCGCCGAGCAGTCCCTCGGGGCCACAGGCGTAGACGAGGGTTTCCGCGCGGGCGGTGCCGAGGATGCCGTCGAGGTCGAGGATGCCGTCGGCCTCCTCGGTGACGACGTGGACGCGGTCGCCGTACGGGGACAGCTCGTCGAGGAACGCCATCGACGAGCGGGCACGGCCGCCGTAGTGGAGTTCCCATTCGGCACCGATGCGTTCGACCTCGCCGATCATCGCGAGGATCGGCGTGATGCCGATGCCGCCGGCGATGAACACATAGCGCGGCGACGGCAGGAGTTCGAAGTTGTTGCGAGGTGCGCTCACCGACAGACTGTCGCCGGGCCGCAGCGTCTCGTGGACGTGCCGGGAGCCGCCTCGGCCGGTCACCTCGTGGAGGATCGCGACGCGGTACCCGGTCTTGTCGTCGGGGTCTCCGCAGAGGGAGTACTGACGGATCGTCCCGCGGTTCAGGTGCAGGTCCAGGTGGGCGCCCGGCGTCCACCGGTCGACCGTGCCGCCGTCCTGCCGTTCGAGGCGGAGCGAGACGACGCCCGAGGACTCGACCCGCATCTGACGCACCATCATGGGGACGGTGTCTGCGTCTGTTGTCATCGCTCACTCCCAAGCTCGACCCGAAGGCATAGTTCCTTAGTGCTCAATAATTTAGCACTAAGATGTATTCTGCGCCACAGTCGAGGGGAAATTTCCGGGTCGGCTATTCGGCTTCGCGGTACCGCGCGGCCTCGGCCGCCATCCGCTCCTCGTACGCCTGCGCGAGATCCTGCAGACTCCGCACACAGTCACCGGTGAACACCGGCGCGTGCATCGGCGCCAGCAGCAGCGGTTCCAGATCGGCGAGCCCCCGGATCGTGGGCCCGAGCGCCGGCGTCAGGCACGTCGCGCTCCCCATGTCCTCGGCCGCGATGGCCGGGCCGACGATCTCTTCCTCGGTGGTCGTGGGGTGATGGCCGAACGCGGTGAACAGGTCGCCGCAGAACAGCGTCTGCGTCGTCTCCTCGAAGATCAGCCCGGCGTCCCACCCGTGCGGCACGTGCGGGGTATCGAGGTGACGGACTCGCCTGCTGCCCGTCTCCAGCACGTCGCCGTGTTGCAGGGGACGCGGCGCGCGATCGGCCAGGTCGTTGACCTGCACGAAGCAGCCCATCGCCCCGTGCGCGACCTCCGCGTTCGGCGCGGCCGCCAGCCACGAGTTCATCGCGCCGCACTCGTCGGCCTCGACGTGGCCGAACGTGATCCACCGCAGCCTGTCGAGGGGAATCAGCCGGCCGACCGCCTCGGACACGACCGGGAACAGCGCACGCTGACCGGCGTGGAACAGCAGCGGTTCCTCACCGTCGACGACGAACTGGTTCATGATCAGGTTCGGCTCGTCCAGATACGTGGACAGCCGGTAGATGTCGGGAGCGATCTCGGTAATCGTGGTGTCCATCCCTGGCTCCGATCACGTCGCGGTGTCGTGAGATCCAGCCTTCTCGGGACCGCGGCGGCGCGCAAGATCACGCGGGTACGGCGGCGATGCCTCGACATAGACGTCGACGCCACCGGACAACCCGTAGGTGTCCGGCGGCGTCGCGCCGATCATGCGTCCGTTCAGGCCGAGGCCAATTCCAACGGCACCTGCCAGGCGTCGTATTCGTAGACCCAGTCGCCGTTGCCCGCGACCTTCAGCCACTCGTTGGACCGGGAGCCCCGCTGGATGCGGGAGGTCCGCTGCAGTCGCGTGTCCTGGTAGGTCTGCAGGGCGACCGCGGGGTCGTCGAACAGACTCAGGCAGCGGGACAGGACGACGGCGTCTTCGATCGCCATGCCTGCGCCCTGCGCCATGAACGGCATCATCGGGTGCGCGGCGTCGCCGAGGAGCACGGAGCGGCCGTCGGTCCACGATGCCAGCGGGTCCCGAACGTAGAGAGCCGATTTCAGGACGTCGTCGCACGCGTCGAGCAGCGCCCGCGCCTCGGGGTGGAAGTCGCGGTACAGCTCCCGCAGTTCGGCGACGGAACCGGGTGTGGTCCACGATTCCTCGGTCCACTCCTCCTGGCCGCAGGTGGCGAAGACGAAGATGTCCTTGCCCTGGTTGAGGGGGAACGTCACGATCTGCGTCGCACTGTCAGGGCCCCACCACTTGGTGAAGCAGTCGAGGTTCGGCAGGTTGCCGACGCGTTCGGTGGGGACGACGGCGCGGAACGCCACGACTCCCGTGAATGTCGGCTGTTCCCGTCCGAGGAGCGCGGTCCGGACCGCGGAGTGGATGCCGTCGGCACCGACGATCACGTCCGCGGAAACCGCACTGCCGTCGGTGAACTCGATGCGCCCGTCCGCGACGCCGGCGACCCGGCGGCCCATTTCGACGGACCCCGACGGCAGCCGGTTCTCGAGCGCGGTCATCAGGTCGCCGCGGTGCATGGTCAACTGCGGTGCGCCGTACTGCTGTTCCGCGCAGTCGCCCATCGGCAGCCGGGACGTCTCGGCTCCCGTGTCCCACGTGCGGCTGATCCGGAACTGCGGCCGGGCGGCGGAGTCGCGGATCGCCGGCCCGACACCGAGACCGTCGAGCGCCCGGACCGCGTTGGGGGTGAGGTTGATGTCGGCGCCGACGCGGGCGAACTGCCTCGTCTGCTCGTAGACCGTGACGTCGAGGCCGAACTTGCGGAGGGCGATGGCCGTGGCGAGTCCGCCGATGCCGCCGCCGCAGACGGCGACCGTGGTCACTGTGCACCCTTTCCTGGCACCGTCACGGGCGGCGTGAACGGTGCCGGCATGTCGCCGTAGGCGTCGAGGTCGACCTCGACGATCACGGGGGCCTGCCGGGACACGGCGTCAGCGAGCACGCTGTGCGCCTCGGCCGCGCCGCCGATCCGCAGGTAGGGCACGCCGATCGACTGTGCCAGCAACGGGAAGTCAGGGGTGACGAGGTCGACGGCGTACGTGTCTTCGCCGCCGCCCTGCTGCATGTTTCGCAGCACACCGTACCCGCCGTCGTTGAACACGAGCAGCACCAGCCACGGCTTCTCCTGTGCCATGGTGAGGATCTCGCCGAAGTGGACGGCCAGGCCGCCGTCGCCGACGAGGGCCAGGGTGGGGCGGGTCTCGTCGGCCAGTGCGGAACCGATGGCCATGCCCAGGCCCTGCCCGATGCCGCCGCCGCGGGGGAAGACGTTGGACCTGGGGTCGAACATCGGCAGCAGCCGGTTACCCCAGGAACTGGACGCGATGGTGACGTCGCGGGCGATCACGGAGTCCTTCGGGAACGCGGCGCGGACGGCGTCGCACAGCACGGCGTGGTCGCCGAGTCCGGCGCGCTGCCGGGTGCGGACCAGTTCCCTTGTCGCCCGGCCACGCTCGGTCCACGACGCGTCGACCGGGGCCAGTTCGGACAGCGACCGCAGGAACGTCGCGATGTCGGCGGTCACCCCGGCCTGCGCCGGGTAGACCCGTCCGATCGCGGCGGCGTCGAGGTCGATCTGCACGTGCACGGCGGGGACGGGCATCGAGTAGTCGCCGGTCTCGTTGGACCGGAAGTGGGTGCCCAGCGACAGCAGCAGGTCGGCGTCGGCGAGGAGTTCGCGCCCAGCCGGGGTGTTGCCGTAGTTGCCGATGCACAGCGGGTGGTCCTCCGGCACGGCGCCGCGCCCGGAGTTGCTGGTGAGCAACGGGACTCCCCACTGCTCCACCAGTGCGGTCAGCTCGGCACCGGCCGTGGCGACGCCGCCGCCCGCCCAGATCACCGGGCGTTCCGCCGACCGCAGCAGCGCGAAGGCGACGGCCAAGTCGTCGACGTCCGGCGTGCGCAGCGGTTCGACGACCGGCTCGACCACGTCGATGACGTGCTCCGCGTACTGCAGGTCGATGGGCCATTCGATGCTCGACGGCCCGCCGGGCGCGGCGAGTGCGGCGGCGATGCCTTCCCGCAACACCTTTCCGGCGCTGTCCGTGTCGAGGATGGTGGCGGCGTGCTTCGACGTCGCCGTCAGCATCCCCAGCTGATCCTTTGTCTCGTGGATGAACCCGCGACCCGATCCCAGGTACCGGCTCTCGACGTTGCCCGTCACGTGCAGCACCGACGTTCCGGCGCTGAGCGATTCGATCAGCGACCCGGCCGCGTTACCGGCGCCCGTCCCGGTGCTCGTGAGCGCACAGCCCAGTCCCCCGGTCGCCCGGGCGTATCCGTCGGCGGCGCTGACCGCGGTGGCCTCGTGCCGGACCGGCACGAACCGCAGGTGCTTGGCGACCGCCTGCACGAGGGGCTGGTTGTGCACGCTCACGATGCCGAAGACGGTGTCGACACCGGCTTCGCGCAGCACCTGGACGAGCAGGTCGCCCCCGTTTCCTACCGACATGGTGTTCCTCTCAGACATAGCGCGCGACGCCTCCGCAGACGTCGAGGCTGGTGCCCGTCACGTAGGACGAGCGGGGGGACAGCAGGGTCACGATCATGGCGGCCACCTCGTCGGCGCGGCCGAACCGGCCGAGGCCGATCCCGCGGTCCTGGGCGATCTCCGCCTCCCATTCGGCGAAGGTGGCCTCGGTGCCGGATTCCTCGTAGCGGCGGCGCCACTGACCGGTGTCGACCAGGCCGAGCGACACCGAGTTGACGCGGATGCCGTCGGCCGCGAGTTCCAGCGACAGCGACTTGCTGAGGTTCAGCAGCCCGGCCCGGGCGGCGCTGGTGGTGACCAGCCGCGGCTCGGGCTGGCGCGCGAGGACCGCCGAGATGTTGACGATGGACGCGGCGTCGGACTTGCGCAGCGCCGGCAGCGCCGCGTCGACGGTGTTGAGGACGCTGGAGAACTTGAGGTCGAGTTCGTCGCGCCAGTCGTCGAGCGTCGCCTCGCCGCGCGGGACCATGCGGGACTTGCCTGCGTTGTTGACCAGACCGTCGAGGCCGCCGAATCGGGCGACACCGGCGTCGACCAGTGCGGCGACCGCGGCCGGATCCCGGACGTCGCAGGACGCGGTCAGGACGCGGTCGCTGCCGGGCAGCGGCGCGATCACGGAGTCGAGCCGGTCGCGGTCGCGGGCACAGGTGACGACGTTGGCACCCTCCTCGAGCAGCATCGCGACGGTGGCGAGCCCGACTCCCGAGCTTCCGCCGGTCACCAGGTGGGTGCGGTCTTTCAGTTGCAGGTCCACGACGTGGTCCCCTTCTCTAGTGCAGGACGAATCCGCCGTTGACGACGAGTTGCTGGCCGGTGATGTACGACGCCTCGGGTCCCATCAGGAACGCGACGGCGCCGACGAGATCCGACGGCTGCTGCGGCCGTTCGAGCGCGCGATTGAGGCGGTACAGCTCGTGCCGGTGCTCCGGAACCTTCTGCGCCGATTCGCTTTCGGTCAGACCGGGCGAGACGGTGTTGACGGTGATGCCGTGCGGGCCGAGGTCGCGGGACATGGCGCGGGTCAGCGCGGCCACCCCGCCCTTGGATGCGATGTAGTGCGCGAGTCGCGGCGAACCGTACAGGGCGGCGTCGGAGCCGATGGTGACGACTCGTCCGCCTCCGTTCCCGATGATGGAGGGAACGATCGCCCTGCTCACGAGGAACGTGCCGCGCAGATTCACGCCCAGCACACGGTCCCACTCGTCGATGTCGAGTTCGTGAATCGGTTTGCCGCCCACGCCGTCCGCGAGGGCCGCGTTGTTGACGAGGCCGTACAGCGGGCCACCCGAGGTGACGGTGGCCGCCATCGCGTCGACGGACTCCGCATCGCGGAGATCGACCCGCACGAACTGCGCCTTGACGCCGTCCGCGCGCAGGCTTTCCGCCGCGGCCTCGCCCCAGTCCTCGCGGATGTCGGCGAGCCACAGGGTGGCGCCGTCCTCGCCGAGCCGGCGGGCCAGGGCGAGGCCGAGACCCCGCCCCGCCCCGGTGACGAGGATGCTGCGGCCGTCGAGACTCACGGTCAGTCCCGCGTGACGCCGTGCATGGCCGACGTCTCGGGGTACGTCGGGATCTGCGGCTTCTGCGCGCCGATGATGACGCAGAACAGGGCGTCCTTGTCGCCGTTGTTCTTCAGGCTGCGGGGCACGCCGGCCGGGACGACGATCATGTCGCGGTAGCCGAGGGTGCGCTTCTCCACCTGGCCGTCGCGGTGGACGCCGACCTCCACCTCGCCCTCGAGGACGAAGAAGGCTTCCTCGGCGTCGTGGTGGGTGTGCTCCGGGCCCTCGGCGCCGGGGGGAAGCAGCATGTTGGAGAACGTGAATCCGCGCGATCCGATGGTGCGGTTGTCGTTCTCGTGGTTGCCGGTCGCGCCGGAGCCGACGTAGCGGATCTGCGCGCGCTTGAACTGGTCGCCGGCCTTGGCCTGGAAGCCCAGGGTGTCCCAGTCCTCGTGGCGGGAGCCACGGGTGAGGATCAGCGAGTCGGTGAATTCCTTCAGATCGGCGGTGCCGTATTCGAGTGTCATGTCGTGCTCCTTCTCTAGAGGTGGTTGCGTAGGCGTTCGGTGATGTGGATGAAGGATTCGACCCAGGCGTCGAAGGCGTCCGGCCGCTCCTGGTTCGCGAGGTGTCCGGCACCGCGGATGGTGACGAACACGGCGCCCGGAATTCCGCCTGCGAGAACCTGACTCGCGGGAACACCGGTCACCCCGTCCTCGTCGCCACTGAGGACGAGTGTCGGGACGTCGATCTTCGGCAGATCGGCCGTGTGATCGGCGGCCGCCATCGACTCCGCGGCGTACCCGTAGCCGGGCAGCCGGATCGACGACGCCATGATCGCCGTGGCCTTCGCGGTCAGTTCGTCGTCGGCGGTCCCGGACAGTAGCCGCGGGGCCCGTTCGGCGGCAAAGGCTTCCGCACCCTGCTGCTCGAGGGTCGCGGCCCGGGCACGCATCCGGTCGGCGGCTTCGCCGTCCGCTCCCGAGCCGACGGTGGAACTGCCGAGCAGCAGACTCCGCACGAGCCCGGGGTGGCGCAGCGCCAGCCGGGTGGCGATCACGCCGCCCCACGACATTCCGAGGACGTGCGCCCCCGCGTCCCCGCAGCGGTCGCGGATCACGTCGGCGGCGGCGTCGGCGTAGTCGTCGAGGTCGAACGGACGGCCGGGGTCTTCACTGCGGCCGTAGCCGGGAGCGTCCCAGGCCAGCAGTCGCAGCGACCCCGCGAGTTCGTCGAACTGCGGCGCGAAACTGTCCGCGCTGCCGCCAATCCCGTGCAGCATCAGCAGCGCGGGACCGGAGCCGGATTCGACGACGTGCGTCACGACGCCCGCCCGAGGTCGAACCGCTCGAACGCCCCGGGGTCGGGGACGCCGGCCATGTGGTCGCGGACCTGCGTGGACGGCGGGCCCGCGGTGCCCCACAGGTCGGAGAGCTCCGGAACCCGGCGCCACACCTTGCACAGCCACCGGTCCTCGTCGACCTGCGCGATGCCGGACGTGTACTCGCACACCAGCCCCGCCGGGTCGGCGAAGTAGGAGAACGTGTTGTCCCCGGGACCGTGCTTGCCCGGACCCCACAGCGGCACGGTGCCGTGGTGCCGCAACCGGCCGATGCCGCGCATGAAGTGGTCCACGGTGGGCATCTCGTAGGCGACGTGGTTCACCGACGTCCACTCGGCCTGGTTGAACGCGATGCTGTGATGGTCGGTGTTGCAACGCAGGAACGCCATCTGGTGCTCGGACCAGTCGGAGACCCGCATGCCCAGGATGTCGCAGTAGAACTTCACCGCGGCGTCGATGTCGACGGTGTTGAGGACGACGTGCGTGACACCCACGGGGACGGCGTCGTCGCGGCCGAGCCTGGGGACCGCGAGCGCGTCGGCGAGCAGTTCGACGACGCGCCCCTCGGGGTCGACCAGGCTCACGCCGTAGCCGCCGCCGAGGTCGTCGACCGGCCCCGGGCCGCTGACGATCGGGACACCGCGCAGTTCGAGCCTGCGGGCGGCCTCGTCGACCTCGGCGGGTGTGGCGACGGCGAACGTGATGCGGCCGAGTCCGTTCCGTTCGGCCTGCGTGAGTTGCAGCGTGTGGTGGTGCTCACCGGTCCCCCGCAGCCAGGCACCGTTCGTGCCCTGTTCGACCACGCGCAG
Source organism: Rhodococcus sp. ACS1 (assembly GCF_002300155.1). Taxonomy (NCBI): domain Bacteria; kingdom Bacillati; phylum Actinomycetota; class Actinomycetes; order Mycobacteriales; family Nocardiaceae; genus Rhodococcus; species Rhodococcus sp. ACS1. Next base: position 47,053 of record NZ_NSDZ01000005.1, on the reverse strand, counting down.
TCCCCACACCTCCGAGTAGAAATCGGTGGATTCGAGGCTGGCCTGTGTGCGCAGTTCGACGGAGCGCAGGCACCGCAGCCGGGCTATGGGTTGGTTCATCGCAAGCCTCCAGTTGCTTAGGTCTCAATATCTTAGCGCTAAAGTAATAGGTCGTACAGAGGTGACGGGAATTTCTTTCTGCCCGACCTATCCCACGAGCGGGTCGCTCAATTTGCCCACGAGCGGGTCGCTCAATTTGCCCAGGGGTTGGGTTCCTCGTCGAGGCCCCAGTAGATGCTCTTCTGCCTCGAGTAGGCGGCGATGCCACTGCGCCCCTTCTCCACCCCGAGTCCGCTTTCCTTGACGCCGCCGAACGGCGTGGAGATGCTGAACTGCTTGTAGGTGTTGATCCACACGGTGCCGGCCTGGAGTCGGCGGGCGAGTTTCCAGGCGCGGCGGTAGTCGCCGGTCCAGATTCCGGATGCCAGGCCGAACACCGAATCATTGGCCTGCGCAACGAGGTCCGCTTCGCCGTCGAACGGCAGGACCACCAGGACGGGTCCGAAGATCTCCTCCTGACAGGTGCGCGAATTGTTGGGCAGCCCGTCGATGATCGTCGGCAGGTAGTACGCGCCGTCGCGCAGTCGCTCGTCGTCGGGGATCGCCCCGCCGCACAGCACTCGGCCGCCTTCTTCGCGAGCGAGGTCCACGTAGGCGGCGACGCTGTCGCGGTGCTTGCGGTGGACCATCGGCCCGACCTGGGTGTCGGGGTCGCGGCCGGGTCCGAGGCGGAGCCGGGTCGTCTTGGCCACCAGTTTCTCGACGAACTTTTCGTAGATGCGGCGGTCGACGAACAGGCGGGATCCGGCGATGCAGCTCTGCCCGGTGGACGAGAAGATTCCGTACATCACGCCGTTGACGGCGGCGTCGAGGTCGGCGTCGTCGAGGACGATCGTCGGCGACTTGCCGCCGAGTTCCAGCGACACGGGCATCAGTTTGTCGGCTGCCGCGTGCGCGATGGAGCGTCCGGTGTTGGTGCCGCCGGTGAACGTCACCTTCCCGACGCCGGGGTGGGTGACGATGGCGTCGCCGACCACCGAGCCCTTGCCGGGGAGCACCGACAGCAGCCCGGCAGGCAGTTGTGTTTGGTCGATCAGCCGCGCCAGTTCGAGGGACACCAGCGGCGTCCACTCGGCGGGTTTGAGGACGACGGCGTTGCCGGCCGCCAGGGCGGGGGCGATCTTCTGCGCGTCGCTGGCCACCGGCGAGTTCCACGGCGCGATGGCGCCGACCACGCCGATGGGTTCGAGAACGCTCATCGTGAGGAAGTTGCCGCGCGGGGCGGTGAGGTCGTCGTCGGCGGTTTCGAGGACGGCGGCGAAGTAGCGGAACGTGCCCGCCGCGCTGCCGACGAGTGCCGTGGTCTCGGCGACCGTCTTGCCGGTGTTGTAGCTCTGCAGCAGTGCCAGCCGGGACGTGTTCGCCTCGATGGCGTCGGCGATGCGGTGCAGGTACTTGGCCCGCTGGTGCGGGAGCAGCGCGCGCCACGCCGGGTCGTCGGCGGCGGCGCGGCCCTTCCGAACCGCCTCGTCGGCGTCGTCGGCGGTGGCCTGGTGGATCACCTGGAGGGTGTCGCCGTTCGATGGGTCCGTGACCGCGAAGGCGGGGCCGCTCGCCTGCCGCCACTGCCCGGCGACGAGGATCCGGTCGGCGACCGGGACGAACGGCAGTGTCTGTGGTGCGGTGTCGAGGATGGTCACTGGGAGATCTCCTCGAGGGTCTTTTCGCGGGTTTCGACGGCGAAGAAGCCGACCACGAGGGCACCGATCAGCGCGACCGCGGAGAACATTCCGAAGACGACGGTGAGCGTGCCGCCCCCGTCCAGGATGGCGCCGACGGCGAGGGGGCCGACGATGATGCCGAGGCGTCCGCTCGCTCCGCCGATCGCGCAGCCGATGGCGCGCATCCGGGTGGGGTACAGCTCTGCGGTGTAGACGTAGAGCGCCATGTTGACGGCGAAGACGAACAGGGCGGATCCGGCCGACCAGAACAGGACCTTCGTCGCGGTGTCGGCGCCGGTGGCGGCGAGCAGGAAGAGCAGCGACGAGCACAGGACCATCGACGCGGTGATGCAGATGCGGCGTCCGAGGTTGTCGATGAGGAACGCGACGAGGATGCAGCCGAGCAGACCGGCGACGCTGGTGACGATGCTGTAGTGCAGGGCGGTGTCGACGCTGACATTGAATGCGGACCGGTAGAGCGTCGGCAGCCAGGACGCGATGCCGTAGTTGACGAAGTAGGCGCAGCCCCAGATCGCGGCGAGCATCAGCGTGCGGCGCAGGTAGACGCCCCGGAACGCCTCCGCGAAGGTTCCGCGGCGCACGTCGACGGTGACGGAAGGCAACGGCTGCGGAGCCGGGAGCGTCTTGCCGTACTTCTCGGTGATCTCGTTCTCGATGCGGGTCATGGCGTTGTGCGCGTCTTCGTGGCGGCCGCGGGACGCGAGCCAGCGCGGCGACTCGGGAAGCTTCCACAACATCGGCAGCAGCAGGACGGGCAGCGCACCGAGCGCGAAGAGGATCTTGTAGCCGTAGTTCGGGACCACCCACGCCGACACGATCGCCGACATCACGAGTCCGACGGGGAAGATCACCTCGTAGAGCAGCACGAATCGTCCACGCTTGTGGGCTTTGGTGATCTCGCCGATGTAGCTCGCCGCCACCGGGACCTCGGCGCCGAGGCCGATGCCCTGCACGAATCGGAAGATGAGGAAGAGCTCCAGGGAGTCGGTGAACGCCATGCCCAGGCTCATTACCGCATAGAGCGCGAGCGAGAAGATGATGACGTTGAGCCGGCCGACGCGGTCGGCGAACCAGCCGCCGGCGAGCGCGCCGACGAGCATGCCGATGCCGCCGATGGCGATTACCCAGGCGATGTCGCCGGGGGTCAGGCCCCACTTGGGAATGAGGACGGGGAGCGAGTACGCGATCATCAACTGGTCGAAGCCGTCGAAGAACGTGACGGCGCCGACGATGACGCGGGCCTTGATGTGCCACCTGCTCATCGGCAGGCGTTCGAGTCGGGCGCTGATCATCTCAGCTGTGGCAGCCATGGCGGGCGATACCGTCGTCATGAGCATCCTCAGGGTCGGGTCGAGGCATTTACTTAAGCCCTCAAAGGCTTACCGCTAAGATGTAATCTCACGCACATGAGAAACGTCAACCCTTGACTTTGAAAGAAACATATTGTTCACACCTGTGAGTACTTGTTAACCGCCCGTGGTTAACAAGTACTCACAGGTGAGTGAGCCGTCGACCACGCGGTGGACTGCATCCATTCTGCACAGGTGCGTGCGGTCGTGTGTCACCAGCAGCGTCGCGACCTCACGTTCTCGCACGACACCGAGGATCAGATCCATGATCGCGGCGCCCCGTTCCTGGTCGAGCGCGCTGGTCGGCTCGTCGACGACCAGCAGCGACGGATCGTTCATCAGCGCCCGGGCGAGGTTGACCCGCTGCCGCTGCCCACCCGACAACTGCGCCGGCCGTTTTCCGGCGTGACCTGCGAGGCCGACGGCGTCGAGCAGGTCGCGAGCCTTCGCGCGCCCCGCCCGCCGCGGCACGAACCACCGCTGCCCGAGATGCGCCATCGCCTCGAGTTGTTCGAGGGCCGTCAGCGACGACACCAGGTTGGACTGCTGGAACACGATGCCGATCCGGTCGCGGCGCAGCGTGGACGCCTCGCGCCGGCTGAGCGCGGTGAGTTCGGTGTCGCCCAACCGGACGGAGCCAGAGTCGGGCCGGATCAGTGTCGACGCCACCGCGAGGAGCGTCGACTTTCCGGAACCGGACGGACCGGTGATCGCGGCGATCTCACCCCGGCCGAGGGTCAGCGACACGGAGTCGAGGGCGGTGACGCGTCCGGCGCCGTCCGGGTAGGTGAGGGTGACGTCGTCGAGCGTGAGGGCGGGTGTGGTCATCGTGTGCTCCCGAGTGCGGTGAGGGGGTCGGTGGTGAAGAGGAAGCGGAGCGCGAAGGCGGCGCCGAGGAGGCCGAGCCCGACGAGTGCGGTGGCGGGCAGGAGAGTGGTGGAGATGTCCAGCACGAACGGCACCGCGTCGCCGATCATCGCCCCGGCGACGGCCGCCATCCCGACACCGGCACCCACGCCGGCGAGCAGAACGACGAGCGCCTGCCCGAGCGCGTCCCGCACGAGCGACCCGGTGGACGCTCCGAGCGCCTTCAGCGTCGCGACGTCGGGGGTGCGCTGGAGTGTCCAGACCGTGAAGAACGCGCCGATGACCAGCGCGGAGATCGCGAACAGCATCACCGTCATCAACGTCAGCGACCCGTTCTCGGAGGTGTAGGAGCCGACGGCGGAGAAGGAGTCGGCCACGGTTCGGGAGGTCGTCCCCGCGAGGGAGTTCGTGGCGTCGTCCCCGCCAGACACCGCGAGCACCGTCGCCGCGCCCCCGCGCGGGTTCGCGTGCTGCCAGTCGGCGAGCGTCATCCACACGGCCGGGCTGTGGCCGTACCAGTCGTCGCCGCGGACCGCGGCGACGGTGAACGCCTGGCCGGCGATCGTCACCGTGTCGCCGGCGGATACCCCGAGCGACCGCGCCGCGCCGTCCCCGACGATCACGGTTCCCGGCGCGGACGGTGCGCGGTCGCCCACACCGCCGTCCGCGCCGACGAGCGCCACCCCCTTCGTCGCACCTCCAGCTGCCGACGCCGAGCCTCGTCCCACCCCGATCGGGTGCACCGAGTCGGCACTCCGCCGCCAGACGGCCACCTGCTCGGACGTCAGCGCGGACTCGTCGAACGACGGACCGTCGTCGGAGGCCGCGAAGACCACCGACTGGGCGTCGATACGTTCCACGACGGACACGTTCTGGTGGCGCAATCCGGCCGTGAGACCGCTGAGAAACGTGACGAGCAGCGCAATCAGCACCACGACGACGGATATCAGCGCGAAGCGACCACGCGCGGCACGCAGGTCTCTCGATGCGACGAACACAGATGGTCCTCTCCAGATCACGACCGGCGCCGCAGTCGATGTGGGCCGGGGCGGCGCTCACGGCCTCCGAACTCACCGTGCCCCCGGCACGGCACGGTTCCATCGCACGTGGGATGGAATTCTCGGCGGTCGAAGGTCGGGTGCGGGTTCCGACTTTCGATGGATGCCGGGTGCGCTCACGTCGATAAGCTGGACGGGGTGCACCGCTCCCCTCTCACTCCCGTGTTCGCGGGACTCCAACTCGGGCTGCATGCGCTGACCGCGGCGCTCACTGCAGTCGTGATCTTGCGTGCCGTCCTACTGGACGCGCCGAACGCGCCGGCGATCGTGGTGCTGTCGGTGGCGTTTCTCGCGGTGTACGCGGCGGGGGCGACGCGACGTCTGCGCGGGGGGTGGTGGCTCGCAGCGCTGACGGCACTGTGGGTGGCCCTGATGGTCCTCGCCCCCGACGCCGCCTATCTTGCGTTCGGACTGTTCTTCCTGTACCTGCATCTGCTGCCGCGACGATGGGGAGTCCTGGCGGTCGCAGCCGCGACCGTCGTGGCGGTGGCAGGCACCGGAATGCACCGCGGCTGGAGCGTCGCGGGTGTCGTCGGTCCGGTGATCGGTGCGTGCGTCGCGGTGGCGATCGGCCTCGGCTACCGGGCGTTGTACCGGGAGGCCGTCGAACGCGATCGCCTCATCGACGAATTGACCCGGACCCGAGCCGAACTCGCCGAGCAGGAACGTGCCGCCGGTTCCCTGGCCGAGCGTGAGCGGCTCGCACGCGAGATCCACGACACCGTCGCGCAGGATCTGTCGAGCATCCAGATGCTGCTCCACGCCGCGGAACGCGCGGACCCCGGCCACCCCGCCCGGGACCGTATCCGGTTGGCGCGGGAGACCGCCGCCGACAGCCTCGCCGAAACCCGTCAGCTCATCGGCGATCTCACACCCGCCGTCCTCGACGGGCAGTCGCTCGCGGACGCGCTCGCGCGGATCTGCACGCAGGCGAGGAGTGACACCTTCGACACCATTGCCGTCGTCGTGGGGGATCCGGTGCGGTTGCCGATGCCCGTCGAGGCGGCGTTGGTGCGGATCGCGCAGGGTGCGGTGTCGAACGTGGTCCGGCACGCACAGTCGTCCCGGATGGCGGTCACTCTCACCTACTACGAGGATGCGGTCCGGTTGGACGTCGTCGACGACGGCATCGGCTTCGATGTCGCACTTCTCGACCGTGAACCGTCGAAAGCGTTCGGGCTGAATTCGATTCGCCGTCGCGTCGAGCTGCTCGACGGGTCGATGTCGGTGGAGTCGGAACCGGGACTGACCGCGGTCGCGGTGTCGTTCCCGCTCGAGGCCGGCGCATGATCCGACTGCTGCTCGCCGACGACCACGCGATCGTGCGCGCGGGCCTGCGCGCCCTGCTCGAGCACGAGGACGACATCGAGGTGGTCGGCGAGGCGGCCACCGCCGACGCCGCCGTGGCGTTGTGCGCGACGACCCCGGTCGACCTCGTCCTCATGGACCTCCGGTTCGGCGCCGGCACGTCGGGGGTGGACGCCACCCGGAACCTGCGGTCCCTGCCGAATCCGCCGCACGTACTGGTCGTCACGAACTACGACACGGATGCGGACATCCTCGACGCGATCGCCGCCGGCGCCGCCGGGTATCTCCTGAAGGACACTCCCCCACCCGAACTCCTCGCCGCCGTCCGGGCCGCGTCGGCCGGCGACAGCGTGCTCTCCCCGGCCGTGGCGTCGAAACTGATGACACGCGTCCGCCGACCGGCCACCAGCCTCAGCCCGCGGGAGATCCAGGTGCTGACGTTGGTGGCCGCGGGGCGATCCAATCGGGAGGTCGGGAAGGAACTGTTTCTCTCCGAGACGACCGTGAAGTCCCATCTCGTTCACATCTTCGGCAAACTGGGCGTCAAGTCTCGGACCTCCGCAATCGCCCGCGCCCGCGAGCTCGGCACCATCCCCAGGTGAGCGGCAAAGCGTCCGGACGCACACTTTGCCGCTCACATGCGTTTACGCTGGGAAAATGGACCCACCGGTCGTCCAGTACATCCAGCGGGACGGACACGCGCTGGCGTATCAGGTGGTGGGCGGCGGCGCGCTGGACGTCGTGTGGCTGTTCGAGATCAACATGCACCTCGACCTGATGTGGACCGACCCGCAGATCCACTACCTGATGGAACGCGGCAGCACGTTCGCCCGCACCGCGTATTTCCAGCAGCGGGGGCTGGGACTGTCCGAACCGGTCGACCACCTGCCGACACTCGAGGAGCAGGCCGACGACATCGTCGCCGTGATGGACGAGATCGGGATGCGTGAGGCAATGCTGGTGGGTGTGGCCAGCGCGAGCGGTGCCGTGGCACTCGTGGCGGCGCGGTCGCCGGAGCGGGTCACCGGGGTGGTGCTGATCCAGCCGTTCGCCGAGCGGCTGATCGGCGGCGACCACGATCCGGACGGCTGGACGGCCACCGAGCGGGACCAGTTCGTCTCCGCATGGCGCGCGGCCACGGAGTCGTGGGGGTCGGGCGCGACCGTGCCGCTGTGGGATCCCCTCGAGGATTCCCCGTTCAACCGGCGGCTGATGGCGATGCTCGAGAGGAACTCCGCGGCGCCGGCCGTCGCGCGCGCCCACATGGAGTGGATCTTCCGCCTCGACTACTCGGACATTCTGCCGTCGATCCAGTGCCCGGCCCGGGTTGTGCTCGTCTCCGGTAGTCCCGTCCCCGCGACGGCCTCCCGGTACGTCGCCACCCATATTCCCGGCGGCACCTTCCATCTGCTGCCGCCTGCGCCGTCCGGCGCGTCGCTCGGTGAGGCGTGGAAGCCGATCATCGATCACGTCGAGCAAGTCGCGACCGGCGGGCACCCGACACCGGACGCCGGACAGTTCGTCGCGTCCGTGCTGTTCACCGATGTCGTCGGGTCGACGGAGATGCTCGCCCGGATCGGCGACGCCGCCTACCGCGACCTGCGCGCCACCCACGAACGGCAGGTCCGCGACGCGGTGGAGAACGCGGGCGGACGTCTCCTCAACGTGGCGGGCGACGGCACGTTCAGCATCTTCGACGGCCCCGTCGCGGCGGTCCGGTGTGCGCGGGGCGTCGTCGACGACGCGTGCACCCTCGGCCTCGAGGTGCGGGCCGGCGTCCACACCGGACAGGTGGAGCGGAACGGACCCGACGTCAGCGGGATGACCGTCCACGTCGGCGCGCGCATCGGTTCCGCGGCCGGAGCCGGGGAGGTGCTGGTGTCGCGGACCGTGCGCGACCTCGTGGTGGGGTCGGGACTGCGGTTCGCCGCTGTCGGTGAACGCGAACTCAAGGGCGTGCCGGGCCGATGGCCCTTGTACTCCCTCACCGACGCCGACCACGCGCCCCGGACCGTCCCGCGACTCACACCGAAGCTGAGCATGATCGACCAGGCCATCCTGCGGACCGCGAAGCGGGCACCGCAGGCACTGCGCGCACTCGTCGGCCTGGCCTATGCGAGGCAGCGCAAGCTGTCCCGCTGATCCGGTGCTCGGCGCGAAGTGTCTCCTTTAGAGGACTACACGCGATGTACTCGCGGCCATAGCGTTTCACTCACTGTTGCCCCCGTCACACAGGAGTGATCATGAGCAGGCTGAAGTTCGGAACGTTTCTGGCGCCGATCCACACACCGGGTCAGAATCCGACGCTGTTGTTGCAGCGCGACCTGGAGTTGGTTCAGTTGCTCGAGAGGCTGGGCTACGACGAGGCCTGGTTCGGGGAACATCATTCGGCGGGCTCCGAAATCTACGCGTCCCCGGAAATCATGATCGCCGCCGCCGGCGAACGGACCAGCCGCATCAAGCTGGGAACGGGGGTGACGTCGGTGTCGTACCACAATCCGCTGTGGGCGGCGGAGCGGATGGTGATGCTCGACCACCTGACCCACGGTCGCGTCCTGTTCGGCCTCGGTCCCGGGTCCCTGCCGACCGATGCGGCGATGCTCGGTCTGTCGCAGATCGACACCCGCGAATTGCTCGCGGAGAACACCGACATCATCATGCGCCTGCTGCGGGGTGAGACGGTGAGCGCGAAGACGCGGACCCATACGCTCGTCGACGCGTGCATTCAGATGGCGCCGTACTCCTCTCCCCTCTTCGACGTGGTCGTCGCCGCGATCGCCTCCCCGACGGGAGCGCGACTGGCCGGCCACCACGGAATCGGGCTGCTGTCGATCGCCGCGACACTGACCGCCGACGGATTCAGTGCTCTGCAACATCATTGGGGAATGCTCGAGGAATTCGCGACGCTCGCGGGCCGGAGCGAGGACGTCGATCGCTCGAAGTGGCGGCTGGTGGGTCCCTTCCACATCGCCGAAACGCGGGAGCAGGCCTACCGCGATGTCGAGCACGGCATCGAACACTGGTTCAAGTACCTGCAGCACGTTGCCGCGTTCCCGCAGATGGCGGTCGAGGGCGAGAACAAGCGCGAGATGATCGACTTCATCAACAACTCCGGCATCGGCGTCATCGGCACCGCGGAGGAGGCCCGCGCACAGGTCCAGCGTCTCGTCGATCAGTCGGGCGGCTTCGGCACTCTGCTTCTGCAGGGTCATGATTGGGCCAACCCGCAGGCCACCGCGCGATCGTACGAGCTGTTCGCCCGGGACGTCATGCCGTTCTTCCAGGGCCAGGCGCAGCCGCTGCTCGACGCGGACGAGCGTGCCCGCCGGGTGCGGGAGGGGCAGGCGGACGAACACAGGAAGGCCGTCGCGCACATGACGAAGAAGTACGAGGCCGAGCTGGGACGGGTGTAGGGCGATGGCCGAGATCAGCATTCAGAAGCAGTTCCCCGTCGGTGCCGACACGATCTGGGACCGCGTCGGCGACCCGGGAACCATCGCCGAATGGATTCCGTCAGTCGCGGCCGCCCGGATGGAGCAGGGGATCCGCCACATCGTCTTCGCCGACGGTCAGCCCGCCCGTGAGCGGATCGCCGAGCACAGTGACAGCGAACGCCGGTACACCTACGAGTACATCGACGGCCCATTGCCGTTGACGCACTACCGGTCCACCATCTCCGTGCTCGGCACGTCGTCGGAGTCCTGCACCGTGGAGTGGGCCGCGACGCTCGCCGCGGACTCGGCGGAGGTCGAGTCGGAGTTGGCGACGGCGATCGAATCGATCTATCGCGCTGCGCTCGACGAGTTGTCGATCCTAGTCTCGAATCCGTCCGTCCGCGGATAGACCTTGTTCGGAGTCCGCTTCCGTCCGGCGGACTCCGAACATTCAGCACCGAAGAAGGTACCGATGCGAACCCCCACCTCACCGCACATCACCGCCACCACCCCCGAAGACATCGCGGACGCCTACCGCACCGTCCTCGGAAAATTCTGCACCGGCGTCGTCGCCGTCACCGCACTCGACGACACCGGCAACCCCGTCGGACTGACCGTCGGCTCCTTCAGCTCCGTCTCCCTCGACCCCGCCCTCGTCGCCTTCTTCGTCGGCCGGCATTCCACCACCTTCCCCAAGGTCGCCGCCTCCGGCCGCTTCTGCGCCAACATCCTCGCCGCCGACCAACACGAACTCGGCCGCGCCTTCGCCCGCAGCGGCACCGACAAATTCCACGGAATCGACTGGACCCCCGCCACCACCGGTTCTCCCCGCCTCACCGGCGCGCACGCCTGGGTCGACTGCCACATCGACCTCGTCCAAGCTGTCGGCGACCACGACCTCGTCGTCGGCCGTGTCGTCGAACTCGGCGCCACCGACACCCCCGACCCGCTGCTGTTCTACACGTCCACGTTCCACCAGCTCACCCCCGCGGGCCCGGCATGACTGCGGTCGAACCTATTCCCTGCGTCGTCCGCTGCGCCGACGCCGTCGTCCCCACCGATCACGGCGCGTTCACCGCGATCGCCTACCGCTCGGCCACCGGGATCGAGCACCTGGCCATGGTGTTCGGCGATCCGACCGTCGGCACCGCGCTGACCCGCGTCCACAGCGAGTGCCTCACCGGCGACGTCCTCGGATCGCGGCGCTGCGACTGCGGCCCGCAACTGTCCGCCGCGCTGGAGCGTATCGCCGACGCCGGCGCCGGGTGCTGCTGTACCTGCGGGGGCACGAAGGCCGCGGCATCGGGCTGGCCGCGAAGATCGCCGCGTACCAACTCCAGGACCGGTTGGGCCTCGACACCGTCGACGCCAACCTGCAACTCGGGTTGCCCGTCGACGCCCGCGACTACGCCGATGCCGCGGCCATTCTCCGCGACCTGCGCGTCGACCGCATCGATCTGCTCAGCAACAACCCGGCCAAGACCGCCGGGCTTGCCGCGGCCGGCATCACCGTCGCGGGCACCACGCCGCTCGAGATCGCGCCGAACGATCACAACACCCGGTATCTCGCATCGAAGCGGGATCGGCTCGGCCACAACCTCACCCACGCACATCTCGTCACCCGCCACTGACACGTCAGGAGAAACCATGGAACGCGTCCCGCTGAGTCACGTATTCGAGAAGCTGTCGGTGATGCATTCCACCCCGCACTGGGCGGAGGCATTCGACGACCTCACCGAGGTCCTCGGCCCCGCTGCGTTCAGCGACGGGCGTGCGTGGGCGAAGTTCACGACCCTGTGCCTGTCCGACGAGACGGACGTGCCGCCCTGGTGCCTGATGGGGAAGACGCACGACGTCACCGCGGCCGCGACGCTCGCACGGGACGCGGGATGGGATGTGGGCGAACCGACCGTCGGCGATCACGAGTGCCGTGTGATGCTTCGGTCACCCCACGGGCTGACCGTCATCGCCTATTCGCCGCTCACACCGTAGGTCCTCGCCGGAGCACGCACGCGGTCAGCGACGCCCGGTTCTTCAGACCGGTGGACTCGAAGATTCGGCTCACATACTTCTTGACGGTGAATTCGGACAGCGAGAGCACCCCGGCGATCTCGTTGTTGCTCAGACCGTCGCTCACCAATTCGGCCACCTGCATCTGGCGCGGGGTCAGGCTGCTCAGTTGATCGACGGTTCCGTCTTCCCCCGCCAGCCGTATCGACCTGCTCTGGGCGCGGAGTTGGCGAGCAAGAAACTGCACTGCCAGAGTCTCACTCGCATCCCAGCTCCGTTCCCGATCGAACATGCCCACCAGAGCTTCGCCGTCGGCGAGCCGGAGGTGCAGCGCCGACGCCGTTCCCATCCCGTGTGGGTGCAGGTAGTCCTCGACGTAGGAGCGTTGCGGCGCGGGCAGCGCATGCAGGTGGTCCAGGGAAATGAACCCGGTATCGGTCAGCGAGCGGCGCGCCTCGGGGAGCGCGAAGATGTCCTTGTCGCGCCAGCGGGCGTGATACTCGTGCAGCAGCGGGGAGGCGGCACCCGTCAGCAGCGGAGCGGGGTCGGCGAAGATGTCGGCAAATGTCGGTCCGAAGAAGAACGTGACGTCGCGGACCCGGAACACCGTCGCAATGGATTCCACGACGGTCCGCTTGTAGTCGGCGGGGTCGTCGACGTCGCAGCACGATTCGAGGACCTCGAGGATGCCGTGCATCTGCGAGCGGGACAGCACGTCCCTCCAGGATCCGGTACCCATGTTCGCCTCCGATCCCCAGGTGAGTGGCAAAGCGTGCCCGACCACACTTTGCCACTCACGTCACCTCAGGCCGCCACGGTGGACCGGCGGGCAGCCGACTGCTGGACGTCCGGCGACGAGTACTTCCGCACGATCGCGACGAGGCAGAGCAGCCCGACGATTCCGGCGCCGGCGAGGAAGGCCCCGACCCGCCACGCGTTGGAGGCGTCGCCGTTGATGAGCAGCACCATGACCATCGGGGAGAAGCCACCGATGATGGCGGAGATCTGATAGCCGAGGGACGCTCCGGAGAATCGGATCTCGGGCGGGAACAGTTCCGCGAACAGCGTTCCCTGCGTTCCGGTCTGGAACGACATGACGATCACGGCGCCGAAGACGGCCAGCGCGAACGGCCACAGTTCGCCCTGGCTCGAGTGTCCGATCATCAGCCACATCGGAATTCCCCACAGCAGCATCCCGGCGGTGCCGATGCCGAAGATCAGCTTCCGGCCGTAGAGGTCGGAGAGGTATCCGGCCAACGGGACCAGCGGAATCATCAGGACGCAGGCGGCGAGGATGAACCCGAGGACGGTGGATCGTTCGATCCCGAGGTACGTGGTGGCGAACTGCACGGAGCCGGTGATCATCGTGTAGAAGAAGATGACGCCGATGGCGTTCGCTCCGGCGGCGGTGAGGACGGTGCCGGGGTTCTTGCGCAGCACCTGCAGGATCGGAGACTTTCGTGCCGCCGGCGCCTCGGCCAGCTTCTTCGACAGCTCCTGGAACTCGGGTGTCTCCTCCAGGTAGCGGTGGATGAGGAACGCGACCGGGAGCATCACGAGGCTGATCCAGAACGGGATGCGCCACGCCCAGGCGAGGAACGACTCGGAGTCGAATGCCGCTGTGATGACGAGGAAGACGACGTTTCCGAGGACGACGCCGATGGGCACGCCGAGTTGCGCGAAGCTGCCGTAGAACCCGCGACGTCCCGCGGGGGCGTTTTCGGTGGCGAGGAGGACGGCGCCGCCCCATTGCGCCCCGACAGCGAGGCCCTGGCAGATCCGCAGGGTCACGAGAATCGTGGGCGCGAGCCAGACGAGCTGGGTGTTCGGCACGAGACCGATCAGTGAGGTGGCGACGGCCATCATCACGATGGCGGCGACGAGAACGGGTTTGCGGCCGACCTTGTCGCCGAAGTGGCCGGCGAGCACACCGCCGATGGGCCGGGCGATGAACCCGACCGCCACGGTGGCGAATGAATTGAGTGCGGCGACGACCTGACTGTCGGTCGCGAAGAAAGTGGTGTTGAAGACGAGTGCGGCCGCGGTGGCGTAGATGAAGAAGTCGTACCACTCGAGCGACGTCGAGATGGCGGCGGCGAAGGACGCGCGGGCCGCGCGCGGCTTCGGCGGGACCGCATGCGAGGCGGTGGGCATGGGGGTCTCCTGCTCAGTCTTGGGCAATGGAACCGAAAGTGTCTCGGAGGACGCGTTTGAGGATCTTGCCGCTCGGGTTCTTCGGTAGGGAGTCGGCGACGATCACGTATTTGGGCACCTTGTAGCCGGCGAGCCGGGTGCGGCAGTGCTCGACGACGTCTTTCTCGTCGAGTTCGACGCCGGCGGACGGAACCACGACGGCGGCGACCGCTTCGATCCACCGGGGGTGCGGTACCGCGAACACGGCGGCCTCACCGACGCCGTCGAGTTCGTACAGCGTTTCCTCGACCTCGCGGGTGGCGACGTTCTCGCCGCCGGTCTTGATCATGTCCTTCTTGCGGTCGACCACCCAGAGGTATCCGTCCTCGTCGAGGTAGCCGAGGTCGCCGGAGTGAAACCAGCCGCCCGCGAACGCTTCCGCGGTCTTCTCGGGTTGCCCGAGATAGCCGACGGTGGCGTGCGGGCTGCGGTGCACGATCTCGCCGACCTCGCCCGCGGGGAGCGGCAGGTTGCGGTCGTCCACGATCCGCGTCTCCACGTTGAGAGCGGGCTTCCCCGCCGAACCGCCGCGTGTCTCTTGATCTTCCGGCCCGAGAGCCGTCGCGAGCGACGCCATCTCCGTCTGCCCGTAGAAGTTCCACAACCGGATGCCCGGCAATCGGCGGTTCATCTCCCGCAGGATCTCCAGCGGCAGCGGCGACGCCCCGTAGTAGCCCTTGCGCAGCGACCGCAGGTCGGTGTGCTCGAAGTCGGGCGACTGCAGCAGCGAGATCCACACCGTCGGCGGGCAGAACAGGTTGGTTACCCGCTCGGTCTCGATGGTGCGCAGCAGCACCCGGGGGTCGGGTCCGTCGACGATGATGCTCGTCGCGCCGAGATAGATGTCGGTGCTGAGGAAGTTGTCGAGCTGGGCACAGTGGTACAGCGGCAGTGCGTGCACCTCCACGTCGTTGCTGCTCATGCCGCCGGTGACGATGCAACTGATGTACTGCCACATCAGGGACCGGCTGGTGAGCATCGCGCCTTTCGGCCGTGATTCGGTGCCCGACGTGTACATGATGCGGACGACGTCGTCGTCCGCCACGAACACCTCGGGTGGCGAGGCGAATTCGCCGTCCGTCCAACCGGCCATCGAGACCCACCCGTCCGGAACCCCCGCCCCGGCCAGCGGGATCGCCGCCCGCACCCGGACGCTTCCCTTCGACTCCGTGAGCGCCGTCTCGGCGACGGGCACCAGCGCGTCCTCGACGACGAACGCGTCGGCGGCGCAGTCGTCGAGGATGTACCCGATCTCCCCGCCGGTGAGCATGAAGTTGATCGGGACGAGGACCACCCCGAGCCGGGCGGTCGCGAAGTTCAGCACCGGGTACTGCCAGCAGTTGTGCGACAGCAACGCCAGCCGGTCGCCCCGCGTCAGCCCCTCGGCGTGCAGGGCCGCCGCGACCCGGTCGATCACGGCGTCGAATTCGGCGAACGTGAGCCGGACGTCGCGGTGCACCACGGCGAGCTTGTGCGGGAAACGCGCCGCAGAACGACGTGGAATGTCGCCGATGCTCTGCTGCCGGGCGCGCGTCCTGTCCTCGGTCACCCGCGGACTTCTTTCAGGACCGGGGTGGCGGCGAACTCGGCGCGGGCGAGCGAGCGGCGGTGCACCTGGTCGGGGCCGTCGGCGATCTGCAGGAATCGGGCCTGCGCGTACAGGACCGGCAGGATCGTGTCCTGCGACAGGCCGGCGCCGCCGAAGATCTGCATCGCGTCGTCGACGATCCGCTTGACGGTCAGCGGGACCATCACCTTGGCGGCGGCGATGTCGTGGCGGGCCGCCTTGGTGCCCTCGACATCCATCCGCCAGGCGGCCCGCAGCACCAGCAGCCGGGCGGCGTCGAGGTGGATCCGGGCGTCCGCGACGGTCGCCTGCACGACGCCCTCGTCCGCGAGGGGCTTGCCGAACGCGACGCGGGTGCGGGCGCGTTCGGTCATCAGCGCGATGGCCCGTTCGGCCATCCCGATCAGTCGCATGCAGTGGTGGATGCGCCCCGGACCGAGCCGGGCCTGCGCGACGGCGAAGCCCTTGCCGCGCGGACCGAGGAGGTTCGCCTTGGGGACGCGGACCTTGTCGAAGACGACCTCGCCGTGGCCGCCTTCGTGGCGGTCGGAGAAACCGAGCACGGTGGTGGACCGGACGATGGTCAGGCCCGGCGTGTCCATCGGGACGAGAACGATGCTGTGCCGGTTGCCGATCGGGGCGCCGGGGTCGGTGACGCCCATGACCATCGCCACCCGGCAGTCGTCGCGCAGCGCCGCGGTGGACCACCACTTGCGTCCGGTCAGCACCCAGCTGTCGCCGTCGTCGGCGATCTCGAGGCGGACGTTGTTGGCGTCCGAGCTCGCGACGTCCGGTTCGGTCATCGAGAAGCACGAGCGGAATTCGCCGTCGAGCAGCGGGGCGAGCCATTGCTGCTTCTGCTCGTCGGTGCCGTAGAGGTGCAGCAGTTCCATGTTGCCGGTGTCCGGCGGGTTGCAGTTGACCGCCTCGGGGGCGATCAGCGGGCTCCAGCCGGTGAGTTCGGCGAGCGGCGCGTACTCGAGGTTGGTCAGGCCCGCGCCCTCGCGGGCGGGGAGGAAGAGGTTCCACAGGCCCTCGCGTTTGGCGGCGGCCTTCAGGTCGGCCACGATCGGCGGCGCACCCCAGTGGTCCGGTTTGGACGCGAGCTGTTCCTCGGCGATCGCCTCGGCGGGCAGCACCCGCTCCTGCATGAACTTCGTCAGCTTCGCCTGCAGTTCCACGACTTTCGGGCTGTACTCGAATTCCACTTCCGTGGCTCCAATCTGTTTCGGTGGTGCCGCGGTCAGCGGCGAAGCTCGGACACGGGCGACGCCGCGGCGAGGTCGAGCGCCCGCTGCAGCAGCGGGCCGACCATGTCGCCGACGTCGTCGAAACCCCCACCGACGGTGTCGCCCTGTGCGTGCCGGGCGTTGATGCCCTCGAGGATGACGGCGATCTTGAAGTCGGCGAACACCGTGTACCAGTCGATGTCGGGGATCTCGATGCCGCGCTGTGTGGCGTAGCGGTCGAGAAGTTCGGCGCGGGTGGGGAATCCGTCGAGTCGGGCGAGGCCCTTGGTCACCGGGTTGTCGACCGCTCCGGGCTGGTCCCAGAAGCTCAGCATGATCCCGACGTCGGCGAGGGTGTCGCCGAGGGTGGCCATTTCCCAGTCCAGGACGGCGACGATCTTCCCGGCGTCGCCGCGGGACGCGAGCACGTTGTCGAGTTTGACGTCGCCGTGGACGATGCCCGGGAAGTGTGAGGTGGGCAGCGCACGGCGCAGCTTGTCGAGCAGCACGGCCACCTCGGGGCGATCGACGGCGCGCGAGGCCTCCCATTGCCGGGACCAGCGGTCGAGTTGGCGTTCCAGGTAGCCGTCGGGGCGTCCGAACGAGCCGAGCCCGACCGCGTCCGGGTCGACGTCGTGGAGTGCGGCCAGGGTGTCGGCCAGGTCCAGTCCGAGCCGGCGGCGCTCGCCGGGGGTGAGTGCGGACGCCTGCTCGACCGTCCCGACGGGCATGCCGTCCACCAGTTCCATGAGGTAGAACGACGCGCCGAGCACGTCCGCGTCCTCGCACAGCAGCACCGCTTCGGGCACCGGGACGGCGGTTCCGGCCAGCCCCCGGATCACGGTGAACTCGCGTTTCATGTCGTGGGCGCTCGGCAGAACGTGCCCGTACGGAGGCCGCCGCAGGACCCACGTCCGGTCGGCGTCGGCGACGCGGTAGGTGGGGTTCGATCGGCCGCCGCTGATGAGCGAGACAGCGAGGTCGCCGCTCACGCCGCCGTCGAGCGCGCCGTCGAGGTAGTGGGCGAGGGCGGTGAGATCGACGCCTGCCGAATCCTCCCGGTCCTCGTGGGTGTCCGCTTCGGCGTGGGACGTCGTCATCCGCTGCGTCCTTTCAAGTCCTTCGATCTTCAGCCAAACGCTCGTTCGGCCAGTGCCCATCATCAGCCGAATGGGCGTCGGAAGTCAATATCCCTATATCCTGCAATTAATAGCTGAGATTCCCGAAAATCGAAGCACTTGCCAAGCGATCGTTCAGTTGGCATGATCTCCCGGAAGTGATGCACGTCTCATCCGCCTCGAAAGGTCAGGACACCCATGACGGACCAGTTGACCGGGACTGCTGCCACCACCGAATGGCGGGCCGAAGACCGCGTCCGAGCGCGCCGCGCCGCGATCGCAGGCGGCGTGGGCACCCTCATCGAGTACTACGACTTCAGCCTGTACGGCTACCTCGCGATCGTGATGGCGCCGCTGTTCTTCCCCAGCAGCGACCCGGCTACCGCGCTGCTGTCCGCGCTCGCCGTGTTCGGGACCGCCTACCTCATGCGTCCGCTCGGCGGCATCGTGTTCGGGCACATCGGTGACCGGTTCGGGCGGAAGAAGGCCCTCCTCGCGACGCTCGTCTGCATGGGCCTCGGCAGCATGGCGATGGGCTTCCTGCCCACCCACGCGCAGGCGGGGATCTGGGCCACGGTGCTTCTCGTTCTCGTGCGGATGGTCCAGGGATTCTCGGCCGGCGGCGAGGTCGGCGGCTCGGCCACGTTCATCTCCGAATCGGCGCCGCGGCATCTCAAGGCCACCTATGGCGCGTTCACCCCGCTCGGCTCCACGATGGGGTTCGCGATGGCCGCTGCGGTCGCGGGCACGGTGTCGGCGTTCACCACCGACGTGCAACTCGAGAGCTGGGGATGGCGGGTCCCGTTCCTGCTCGCGCTGCCGCTGACGCTGCTCTGCCTGTGGGCCCGCACCCGGGTCGAGGAAACCCACGGCGAGGACGCCGATTCCGGGCCGGCCCAGGCGCCCGTCGTCGCCGTCTTCCGGCGTCAGCCGCTCGCCCTCCTGCAGTCGGTCGGAATCAGTGTGGCGTGCAACGGAACCGCATACATCGGCCTCACCTATATGAGCATCCATCTGATGAAGAGCCTCGGCTACGAACGCACCCCGGTCTACTGGATCGCGACCGCCGTCATCGGCGTCGTCGCACTCGCGATGCCGCTCGGCGGCATGCTCGCCGACCGCATCGGACGGTTGCGGTTCACCGTGATCAGCTTCGCCGGATTCGCGATCGTCACCTACCCCGCCATGGCCGTCATGCACCACAGCCTGTGGATCGCCGCGATCGCCTATCTGCTGATCATGGTCAACACCATCGGAGCCCAGGTCGGCTCGTACACGCTCATGCCGCTGCTGTTCGACAAGGACGTCCGCTTCACCGGTGTCGCGATGGGCTGGAACCTCGGTGTCGTCATCGCCGGTGGCACCGCGCCGTTCGTCGCTGTCTGGCTCGTGGAGAAGACCGGAAACATCCTCTCCCCCGCCGTCTTCGTGATCGTGGCGGCGGTGATCGGACTGATCTCGGTGGCCGGCGTGGCACGCCGGTCCAAGGTCGCGCAGGAGCAGCTCGGCTGACGCCGAGGCGGATTCACCACTCGAGATCCACCACGAATTGGAGTAACCATGTATCCCGGCGCTCATGCTGCCACCACACCCGACAAGCCGGCCGTGATCATGGCCGGCACCGGGCAGACGGTCACCTTCGCCGAACTCGAGTCCCGCTCGGTCCGCATCGCCCGCCACCTGCACGCCCTCGGCCTGCGCCGCGGGGATCACGTCGCGGTGCTGGCCACGAACACCCCCGCCATCTTCGACATCTACTGGGCCGCCATGCGTTCCGGGCTCTACCTCACCATGGTGAACTGGCATCTCACGCCACCGGAGATCGCGTACGTCGTCGACGATTGCGGTGCCAGGGCGCTGATCGTCGACGCAGCACTCGACGTGGTCGCCGGTGAACTTCCCGCCCTCACCCCCGGTGTCGAGCACCGACTGGCGTTCGGGGGAACGATTCCCGGCTACGCCTCCCTCGACGAGGCCGCGGCCGCGGAGTCCGACGTTCCGCTGCCCGACCAGCCGCGCGGGGCGGACATGCTGTACTCCTCCGGCACCACCGGCCGCCCGAAGGGCATCAAACCGGAGTTGCCCGCACGGCAGATCCAGGACCCGGGCGACACCATGACCGGGATGAACGCGACGGTGTGGGGAGTCACGCCCGACACTGTCTACCTGTCACCCGCCCCGCTGTACCACGCCGCGCCGCTCCGCACCTGCGCGTCGGTGCAGGCCCTCGGCGGCACCGTCGTCGTGATGGACCGCTTCGACGCCGAGAAGGCGCTCGCGTACATCGAGGAGTTCCGCGTCACCTACAGCCAGTGGGTGCCCACGATGTTCGTCCGCATGCTGAAACTGCCCGCGCCGACGCGGGAGAAGTACGACGTGTCCAGCCTGCGTGTCGCCGTGCACGCCGCCGCCCCGTGTCCGGTGGACGTGAAGCGGCAGATGATCGACTGGTGGGGTCCGATCCTGTCGGAGTACTACTCGTCCACCGAACTCAACGGCATGACCCTGGTGAACTCGGAGGAATGGCTGCACAGGCCCGGAACCGTCGGCCGCGCCGCCCTCGGCGTCGCCCACATCTGCGGCGACGACGGTGCCGACCTCGCACCGGGCGAGGTCGGCACCCTGTACTTCGAGCGGGACACCCTGCCGTTCGAATATCACAACGCCCCCGAGAAGACGCGCGACGCCCAGCACCCGCAGCACCCGACGTGGACCACCACCGGCGACGTCGGCTATCTCGACGAGGACGGGTATCTGTTCCTCACCGACCGGAAGTCGTTCATGATCATCTCCGGCGGCGTCAACATCTATCCGCAGGAGATCGAGAACACCCTCACCGAGCACCCGGCCGTCCTCGACGTCGCGGTGATCGGGATCCCGGACGAGGAGATGGGTGAATCGGTGCTGGCCGTCGTCCAGACCGTTCCGGGAGAGATCGGGGACGACGCGCTGGCCGGCGCACTCCTCGACCACGTGCGGGGACGGCTCGCCCGGTTCAAGGTCCCGCGGAACCTCGTCTTCAGCGACGACCTCCCCCGCACCCCCACGGGGAAGCTCGTCAAGGGCACGCTACGAGATCGCTACGCCGCCGGGGTGCACGCCTGAACCGTCAGCCGGCGACCGGTTCCGGCCGGCGCCGGCGGTCGAGGAGGACGGCGATCGTGAGGACGATCAGTCCGGCGACGCCGAGCAGGGTGCCGACGGCGGCCGGGGCGGTGTAGCCGTATCCGGCGGCGATCACCACGCCACCGATCCACGCACCACCCGCATTGGCGAGGTTGAACGCGCTGTGGATCAGCGTCGACGCGAGCGTCTTGGCGTCACCCGCCGCGTCCATCAGCCGCGATTGGACGGCCGGGAAGATCGACGTCACCGCCATGCCGATGAAGAACAGCACGATCAGCGCCGTCACCGGGTTGTGTGCGGCGACGACGAACAGGGCGAGGACGCAGATCAGGGCGATCATGCACCCGAACAGGCCGGGGACCACCGCGTTGTCGGCGATGCGCCCACCCACGACGTTGCCGAGGATCATCCCGGAACCGAACAGCATCAACGCCACCGGCACCATCGAGTGCGGCAGCCCGGACACGTCGGTGAGCGTCGAACTGATGTACGTGTACACCGCGAACGAGCCACCGAACCCGACCGTCGCGAAGATCAGCGTCATCCACACCTGTCCCCGGCGCAGCGCCCCGAGTTCGGCCACCGGGTTGCTCACGTGCACCCCGGCCAGCGGCGGGACGAGACGCGCCAGTGCCACCAGCGTCACGATTCCGATGAGCACCACGAACGCGAACGCCGACCGCCAGCCGAGGATCTGGCCGAAGAACGCCGTCGCGGGCACCCCGATCACGTTGGCGACGGACAGACCCATCATCACGGTCGCGACCGCCTTGGCCCGCTTGCCCGGTTCCGCGAGGTGCGCGGCGACCAGCGCCGCGACGCCGAAATACGCGCCGTGCGGCAACCCGGCGAGGAATCGGGCGGCGAGCAGCGTTTCGTATCCGGGGGCGAGCGCGGTCGCGAGATTGCCGATCACGAACGTGCCCATCAACGCGATGAGCAGCGTGCGCCGCTCCACGCGGGCGGCCAGTGCCGCGATGACGGGCGCCCCGACGACGACACCGAGCGCGTACGCGGACACGAAGTGCCCGGCCACCGGCTCCGACACCCCCGTCGCGGAAGCCATCGCCGGCAACAGGCCCATGGACGCGAATTCCGTTGTGCCGATACCGAACCCGCCGAGCGCAAGCGCGAGCATCGCGCCCCGCCGACTCGGTGACGGAATCCGCGGACGCAGAGACGGACGAGCGGTGACCGCAGGTTCGGTGAGGTGAACTGCAGGCGGCGTCATGGCAGCAAGACTCCCGTCGGGCTGATCGTAGGATCGGCGAGCACGTCCAGTGGACTCGCCTGAGGATGAACCGGGCCGAGATGGTGGCAATCCGGCTCGTACCAGTATGGGTGAGGCCGCAAGCGAATTAACAATCCGCGCGGGCGTGATTCCACTCACCGGGCCCGCAGGTGAGACGTGGGCCCGGTGCACCGGACCGGAGCGATCTACGTCACGTGATGTGCTGCAGGATCACCGTGTGCACGTGGTGGGCCTTGTCCATGCCGCGGAAATCGGCCTCGTACGTGGTCTGGGCGACGTCGACGGCGATGCTGCTGGACGAGAAGAACTGGCCGGCCCACGACTTGTTGCTGAGGAACGACACGGACCGGATGTTCTTGTACGGGATCGACGTGATCGCGGTGCGCTTGCCGACGAAGCTCTTGTCCTGGATCACGACGCGCAGGTTCGTGATCGCGAGGAAGCCGGTGCCCGCGCCGATGCAGTCGTACACGGCGATGATCGTCTCGCCGGGCAGAATCCCCTGCTGGACCTGTTTCAGCTGTTCCGACTTGTCGAAGATCGGATCGGTCACGGCTCCTCCTTCGACGTCGGTGCGGACTCGTCCATCGTCCCAGAAAGTTCGTCGAAGGTGACGTGGATTCCCTGACGCGGGACCGCGCGTTGCGCCTTCGCCTGGTCGGTGAACGTCCGCTTGTCGCCGACCGCGAGTTCCGCCTTGTCGGTGAACGGCACGAGCAGCGCCCTCGGATGCAGCCTGTCCACCCGGACGACGTTGATCTCCACGCACACCACGACGGCCGCGGCGGCGAGGAAGAGGAACGCCAGCAGTCCCAGCACGACGGCGAACACCCCGTTCGTCACGGACGCGGTGCTCACCACCTTGCTCACGTAGTACGCACCGAACGACTGCAGCACCTGCCACAGCACGGCCGCCGCAACGGCCCCGGGGGCCACGTCGGCGACGCACAGCGGGCGGGCGGTGGCGAGCCGGAACGCGAGGATGAAGATCACCGAGTTGATCGCGATCGCGGCGAGCGTCAGCAGCACCGTGAACGAACCGGACAGGTGCGTCGCGGCACCGATCCCGGCGACCGCGGCCGTCCCCAGGATTGCGAGCCCGATCGTGCCGAGCAGCAGCAGACCCCGCAGCCGGCCGCGGATCGGGTCGGGGCGCATGTTGCGCGGAACCGACCAGGCCGTGTTCATGGCGTTCTGGCAGGCCAGCGCCACGCCGAGGCCGCCGTAGAGGGCTCCGACCAGTCCGATCACCAGGCCGGTCACTCCGCCGCCGATCCGGTGCGGGTCGGCCAGGTCGGCTCCGATGACGGGGAACTGGCTGAGCGCCGAGTCGATGATGTCCTGCTGCAGTTCGGGATGCCCGGACAGCACGAACCCGAGCACCGTGGACAGCAGCAGCAGGAGGGGAAACAGCGAGATGAACCCGTAGTAGGCGATCAACGCCGCGAGGTACACGCCCTGATCGTCGAGGAATTTGTACGCGACGGCGATCGGGAAACCCATCGCCGGGTATCGCTGCTGGAGGGCGTCGAGTCTTCGGGCGAATTTCATGCGATCAGACGGCCGGTTTCACCATCGCGAGGGCGAGGTCGGCGTAGCGCTCGGCGAGTTCTTCGGGTTTCAGGGGACCGTCGGCGTGCCACCACGTGCACACAGACTGCCCCATGTTGATGATGCCGCGAACCGCGTCCCGCGGGTATTCGGTCGCGAAATCGCCCTCCTCGACACCACGCTCGATGACGTCGCGGAAGAGGTGCTCCTGTTCGTCGCGGAGGGCCACGACGAGTCGGCGCCCCGGGTCGTCGAGGCTGCGGATCTCGGTGGCACCGACCATCGCGTCCCGCTGCCGGGTGGTGTGGAACATGACCCACGCCCGCATCAGCGCCTGCAACTGGTCGGCGGGGGCGCCGCCCGAACGCAGCAGCGCGCCGCGGGTCATCGCGATGGCGTCGTGCAGTGCGCGCACCATGATGTCCTGCAGGATCTCCTGCTTCGACGCGAAGTGGTGGTAGATCGACGCGACGGTGATATCGGCGCCGCGCGCGATATCGCGCATGGACGTGCCGTGATAGCCGCGTTCGTTCATGTTGGCGACCGCGGAATCGAGGATCACCTGCCGCCCGGTACCCGTGCTCGTAGCGGCCACCTTTGCAGCGCACATCCCTGGTACTCCGTCCCCGCTCCGATCGTCACACGACCACACCAGAGTAGTGGGTCCCGTCACAGATTCCGCTCTAGCGATCGTTCGGTAGCGATGTCATGCTGGTGCGATGGATCACATCGGACTCGACGTCGCCGACGGCATCGCGACGATCACCCTGAACCGGCCCGACCAGCTCAACGCATTCACCACCACGATGGAGAACGAGCTGATCGCCGCATACGACCAGCTCGACGCGGACGACACGGTCCGGGCGATCGTGCTCACCGGAGCCGGACGAGCGTTCTGCGCGGGCGCCGACCTGTCGGCCGGTGCCGCCACGTTCGACCACTGGCAGGACGAGGACGAGGGCGCCGACGCCCGCCGCGACGGCGGCGGCCGGGTGGTGCTCCGGATGTTCGAATCCCGCAAGCCGATCATCGCCGCGATCAACGGACCCGCCGTCGGCGTGGGCATCACGATGACCCTCGCCGCCGACTTCCGTCTCGCCGCCGACGACGCCCGCATCGGATTCGTCTTCAACCGCCGCGGCATCGTGCCCGAATCCTGCTCGACGTGGTTCCTCCCGCGCCTCGTCCCGCTGCAGACGGCCCTCGACTGGGTGTACTCCGGCCGGGTGTTCCCCGCGACGGAAGCCCACGACGCCGGCCTCGTGTACAAGCTGTACCCGCGCGAGTCCCTGCTCGACGAGGCCTACGCGCTGGCCCGGAGCCTCACCGAGCACTCCGCCCCGGTGTCCGTGGCGCTGTCCCGCCAGATGATGTGGCGGGCGCTCGGCGCCGAGCATCCGATGATCGCGCACCGCGTCGAAACCCGCGGCATCAACATCCGCGGTATCGGGCCGGACGCGCGTGAGGGCATCTCCGCGTTCCTCGAGAAGCGGCCCGCCGTGTTCCCCGACAGCGTCCGCGACGACCTGCCGGACGTGTTCGGCGAAGACCTTCCGACCCCGGCGTTCCGCGGATGACCGCCGCACAGCCGGCCCGGCCCGGCGTCGTCGACCGCTGGCACCACGTCGTCGAACACCGCGACCTCGCCGCCCTCGACGCCCTGGTCGCGGACGACGCCGTGTTCTCCTCCCCCGCGGTATTCACTCCACAGGAAGGGAAGCCGAAGGTCCTGGCCTACCTCGGCGCCGCCCTGACCGTCTTCGACGGCACCGGCTTCCGGTACGTCGAGGAGTGGTACGGCGATCGTTCCGCGGTCCTGGAATTCGCCACCGAACTCGACGGCATCCACGTCAACGGCATCGACCTGATCCACTGGAACGACCGTGACCAGATCACGTCGTTCAAGGTGATGGTCCGGCCCGTGAAGGGCCTGCAGGCGCTCATCCCACGGATGGCCGCCCAGCTGTCCCAGTCGTAAAACCCTGCACCACCGCATCACTCATCACTGCATGAAGGAGAAATTCATGAGCCTGCCCCCCATCCTGCAAGACCGGCTCCGCCTGCCCGTGGTGGCGTCGCCGATGTTCATCGTCTCCGGTCCCGACCTGGTGATCGCCCAATCCACCTCCGGCGTCGTCGGATCCTTCCCCTCCCTCAACGCCCGCCCGCAACCCGTGCTGCGCGAATGGCTCACCCGCATCACCGAGGAACTCGCCAAGCACGACGCCAACAACCCCGAGACACCGTCCGCCCCGTACGCGGTCAACCTCATCGTCCACAAGAGCAACGACCGCCTCGACGAAGACCTCGCCACCATCGTCGAATTCGAGGTCCCGATCGTCATCACCTCCCTCGGCGCCCGCGCCGACGTCAACGACGCCATCCACAGCTACGGCGGCATCGTCCTCCACGACGTCATCAACAACAAGTTCGCGAAGAAGGCCGTGGAGAAGGGCGCCGACGGCCTCATCGCCGTCGCCGCCGGCGCGGGCGGACACGCGGGCACCCTGTCGCCGTTCGCGCTGATCCAGGAGATCCGCGAATGGTTCGACGGACCGCTCCTGCTGTCCGGCTCCATCGCCCACGGCCGCTCGGTCCTCGCCGCGCAGGCTGCCGGCGCCGACCTCGCCTACGTCGGCTCCGCGTTCATCGCCACCGAAGAGGCCAACGCCGATCAGGGCTACAAGCAGATGATCGTCGACTCCACCGCCTCCGACATCGTCTACTCCAACCTGTTCACCGGCGTGCACGGCAACTACCTGCGCGGCAGCATCGAAGCCGCCGGACTCGACCCGAACAACCTCGCCGTCTCCGACCCCTCCGCCATGAACTTCGGCGTCGGCGAGGACGCGGACACCGCCGCGAAGTCCGAAGCCAAGCCCTGGCGCGACATCTGGGGAGCCGGGCAGGGCATCGGCGCCGTCGACGCAGTCGTCCCGGCAGCGCAGATCGTCGAACGCCTCAGCCGTGAGTACGCCGACGCGAAGGCCCGCCTGGGATAGGCGCTACGCGCCCGTGCGCGGTTAAGGAGTCCAGAGACTCGTCAACCACGCACGGGCGGCGGAGCCGCCTACCCGGCCGCGATGTCGCGGCCGATGATTTCCTTCATGATCTCGGTGGTTCCGCCGTAGATCGTCTGGATCCGGCTGTCGACGTACGCGCGGCCGATGGGGTACTCCATCATGTAGCCGTAGCCGCCGTGCAACTGGACGCAGCGGTCGACGACGCGCTTCTGCAGTTCACTGGCCCACCACTTGCCCTTCGACGCGTCGAGGGCGGTGAGTTCGTCTGCGTTCAAGGCGAGGACGCACCGGTCGATGTGCGATTCGGTCACCTCGATCTCGGTGAGCATCTCGGCCAGCGCGAACCGGGTGTTCTGCAGATCGCCGATCGGCTTGCCGAACGCCTTGCGCTCGAACACGTAGTCCCGGGTCCACCGGTAGGCGGCCTTGGCGGCCGCGATTGCGTTGACTGCGATCGAAATACGTTCGAGGGGCAGGTTTTCCATGAGGTGGACGAAGCCACGACCTTCGGCGCCGAGCAGGTTCGCCGCGGGCACCCGCACGTCCTCGAACACGAGTTCGGCGGTGTCCTGACCGGCCAGTCCGACCTTGTGCAGCTTGCGGCCCCGACTGAAGCCGGGCATGCCCCGCTCCACGACCAGGAGCGAGAAACCCCTGGAGCCGGCGTTGGGGTCGGTGCGCGCGACGACGATGACGACATCGGAGTGAATACCGTTGGTGATAAACGTCTTCTGGCCGTTGATCACCCAGTCGTCGCCGTCCCGCACCGCGGTGGTCTTGATGCCCTGCAGATCGCTTCCGGTGCCCGGCTCGGTCATCGCGATCGCACCGATCAGTTCGCCCGCGGCCATGCCGGGCAGCCACCGCTGCTTCTGCTCGTGCGTGCCGAGATTCGCGATGTACGGGATGGCGATGTCGTCCTGGAGCGCCAGCCCCGAACCGAACGACGTCGTCGCGGTGCGGGCGATCTCCTCGGCGACGACGTACCGGAATCGGAAGTCGGTGACACCGGAGCCGCCGAACTCCTCCGGCACGGCGAGTCCGACGATCCCCGACTTTCCGGCGGCCAGCCACGCCGAGCGGTCGATCAGCCGGTCGGCTTCCCACTGTTCGTAGTTCGGTTCGATCTCGCGGGCGAGGAACTCGCGCACCGTCTCCCGGTGCGCCTCGTGATCCTGCTCGAAGATGGTGCGCTGCATGACTTCTCTCCTACGATCAGGCGCTGACGGGAACCGACAGGCCGGCGAGGCGTTCCGCGATCAGGGCTTCCGCCTCGTCGACGATGCGTTCGACGAGTTCACCGGCGGTCGGGATGTCGTGGATGATGCCCTGGACGGTGCCTGCGGTCCAGATGCCCGCCTCGGGGTCGCCGTTCTCGAACACGGTGCGCCCGCGGGCACCGGCGACGAGTTCCCGGATGTCCTCGAATTTTCCTCCGCGGTCGAGGATCTCGACGACCTCCCGGCTGACGGTGTTGCTCGCGACGCGGGCGGTGTTCCGCAGCGGACGGAAGATCAACTCGGTGTCGGTCTCCTTGGCGGCGACGATCGCTTCCTTGATGTTCTGGTGGATCGGCGATTCGGCGGTGCACATGAAGCGGGTGCCCATGTTGATCCCGTCGGCGCCGAGCGCAAGGGCCGCGACCAGCCCACGCCCGTCGGCGAATCCGCCCGACGCGACCATCGGGATGGTGATCTGTTCGGCGGCGGCCGCGATGAGCACGAGCCCGGGGATGTCGTCCTCGCCGGGGTGGCCGGCGCATTCGAAGCCGTCGATGCTGATGCCGTCGACACCGCTGTCCTGGGCCTTGATCGCGTGCCGCACGCTGGTGCACTTGTGCAGCACCTTCACGCCCGCGGCGTGGAAGTCGGGCAGGTGCGGCGCGGGGTTGGAGCCGGCCGTCTCGACGATCTTGATGCCGGACTCGATGATGACCTGCCGGTACTCCTCGTACGGCGGCGGCGTGATCGCCGGCAGGATCGTCAGGTTCACGCCGAAGGGCTGGTCGGTGAGTTCGCGGGTGCGGGCGATCTCCTTGGCGAGGTCGTCCGGGGTCGGCTGGGTCAGTGCGGTCAGCAGACCCAGCGCGCCGGCGTTGGCGACGGCGGCGACGAGGTCGGCGCGACCGACCCACTGCATGCCGCCCTGCACGATCGGGTGGCGGACGCCGAAGGTCTTGGTGAATGCGGTGGAGAGCATGGCACGGCTCCTCTGGGGAAACGGTCAGTGAGCGGGTAGATACCCGACGGTGTGGAGAGCGATGTCGACGTAGCGGCCGGCGACCTGCTCGGGAGTCAGTGCTCCGCCGAGCTGATACCACCGCGGAATCGACTGGAACATCCCGAGGAGAGCGCGCACGGTCTCGGGGACGTCGCCGCTGTGGAACACGTCGCGGGCGACGCCGTCGGCGACGAGGTCGACCATCATCAGTTCGAGCCGCTTGCGGGTCGCGGCGTAGCGACTGCGGCTGTCGGCCGAGACGTGCCGCAACTCGGTGTCGAGGGAGACGTGCCGCACCCGGTACGTCATGTACAGGACGATGGCCTCGACGACGTTGGCGAATTGCGCCAGCACGTCGTCGCCGGCCTCGCGGGCGGCTGCCTCGGCGCGTTCGTTCAGTTCGCGCATCTGCAGTTCGAACAGGGCCACGAGAACGGCTTCCTTGCTCTCGTGGTGGTAGTACAGGGCGGGGACGGTCACCCCGACACGACGGGCGATCTGCCGCACCGTCGTGCCGTGGTAACCGTTCTCGTTGAACAGATCCAGTGCCTGCTCGAGGATGGGCGTCATCGTCAGGGCCTCGAAGGTCCGCCAGTCGGCATACACCGTCTCGGTGGTGGCAGGCCCGTCCTCGCGCAGAGTCACAGGTCGCCGATCAGCGCGGTGCCATGCGGATGGCGCCGTCGAGACGGATGGTCTCACCGTTGAGCATCGGGTTCGACACGATGTGCGCGGCGAGGGCGCCGTACTCCGACGGGTCGCCGAGACGCGAGGGGTGCGGCACCTGGCCACCGAGCGACTGCTGCGCAGCCTCCGGCAGGGATCCGAGCAGCGGCGTCTTGAACAGGCCGGGAGCGATCGTGTTGACGCGGATCAGCAGCGAGGCGAGGTCGCGGGCGATCGGCAGCGTCATGCCGACGACGCCGCCCTTGGACGCGGAGTACGCGGCCTGACCGATCTGGCCCTCGTATGCGGCGACAGAGGCGGTGTTGATGATGACGCCGCGCTCGCCCTCGATCGGCTCGTTCTTCGAGATGCGCTCGGCGGCAAGGCGGATCACGTTGAACGTGCCGATCAGGTTGACGGTGACGATCTTGGTGAAGTCGGCGAGCGGGAACGCGCCGTTCTTGCTCACGGTCTTGATGGCGTTGCCGATGCCGGCGCAGTTCACGGCGACACGCAGCGGTCCGAGCGACTCCGCGACGTCGAGTGCGGCGGACACGTCGGCCTCGCTGGTGACGTCGCCTGCGGCGAAACGCACGCGGTCGCCGAGTTCCTTGGCGACGGTCTCACCGTCGGAGGAGGGCAGGTCGATGATGACGACGCTGGCGCCGTCGGCGAGCAGTGCCTTGGTGGTGGCGAGGCCGAGGCCGGAGGCACCGCCGGTGACGAGTGCGACGCTGTCGTTGACGATCATGTCTTACCTTTCGGAAGCAGGGTTTTCGGGGGTGTGGGTCAGATGCGTTCGATGATGGTGGCGTTGGCCATGCCCGCGCCCTCGCACATGGTCTGCAGGCCGTAGCGTCCGCCGGTGGCCTCGAGGTTGTTGACCAGGGTGCTCAGCAGGCGGGTGCCCGACGATCCGAGCGCGTGCCCGAGCGCGATGGCGCCGCCCCACGGGTTGAGCTTGGCCGGGTCGGCCCCGAACTCGTGCGCCCACGCCAGCGGCACCGGCGCGAACGCCTCGTTGACCTCGTAGGCGTCGATGTCGTCGATGCTCAGCCCCGACTTGGCGAGGATCTTCTTCGTCGCCGGGATCGGCGCGGTGAGCATGAACACCGGGTCGTCACCGGCGACGGCGAACGAGTGGAACCGTGCCCGCGGGGTCAGACCCAGCTTCGACGCCATCTCCTCGCTCATGATCAGCGCGGCGGACGCACCGTCGGTCAGCGGCGACGAGTTGCCCGGGGTGATGTGCCACTGCGCCTCGGGGAACCGGGCCGCGTACTTCTCCGAGTAGAACGACGACTTCAGCCCGGACAGTCCCTCGGCGGTGGTCGTGGCGCGCACCGTCTCGTCGACGGTGTGCGTGACCGTCTCACCGGCGGCGTTGGTCACGTCGATCGGGATGATCTCCTTGGCGAACAACCCCTTCGACGCGGCGTCGGCGGCCCGCTGATGCGACTGCGCGGAGAACGCGTCGAGGGTGTCGCGGTCGAACTTCCACTTGGCGGCGATCAGTTCCGCGGAGATGCCCTGGTTGACAAGGCCTTCCGGGTAGCGGGCGGCGATGCCCGGGCCGGACGCGTCCTGCCCGATGGTGGTCGTGCCCATCGGAACACGCGACATCGACTCGACACCCGCGGCGATCACGATGTCGTAGGCGCCGGCGATCACGCCCTGCGCCGCGAAGTGCGCCGCCTGCTGGCTGGAGCCGCACTGGCGGTCGACGGTGGTCGCCGGAACCGAATCCGGGAACCCGGCCGACAGAACCGCGGTCCGGGTGATGTTGAGGGCCTGCTCGCCGGCCTGGCCGACACAGCCGCCGATGACGTCGTCGACCAGCACGGGGTCGATGCCGTTCCGTTCGACGATGGTGCGCAGCACGTGCGCGAGCAGTTCCACCGGGTGCGTACCCGACAGCGCACCGCCGGGTTTGCCCTTGCCGGAGGCGAGGCGGACTACGTCCACGATGACAGCGTTGGTCATGATGTTCCCTTTCGAGGAGGAGAAAGTGTGTGCGGCTGCGCCACCCGTGAGTACTTGTTAACCGCCCGCGGTTAACAAGTACTCACGGGTCAGCGGCCCTGCCAGACCGGTTGCCGCTTCTCGGCGAATGCCGTCGGCCCTTCCTTGGCGTCCGCGCTGGTGAAGATGGTGGCGATGGCGGCGGTGTTCGCCTCCCATGCCCCGTCGCCCCAGTCGGGCTCGGTTGCGGTGCGGTGGATCATGGCCTTCGATTCACGCACCGACAGGGGTGCGTTGGCGGCGATCTGCTCGGCAAGTTCGAGCGCGACGTCGAGGGCGGTGCCCGCCGGGGCGACCCGGTTGACGAGGCCCAGTTCCTTGCCCTGCGCCGCGGTGATCGGTTCGCCGGTCAGCGCGATCTCCAGCGCGACCTTCTTGGGGATCTGCTGCTGCAGGCGGATCACGCCGCCCGCGGCGGCGAACAGTCCGCGCTTGACCTCGGGAAGCCCGAGTTTCGCTTCCTCATCGACGACCGCGAGGTCGCTGGCCAGCACCAGTTCGGTGCCGCCGCCGAGGGCGAAGCCGTTGACCGCGGCGATGGTCGGCTTGCTGATCCAGTGTTGCGCGTATCCGGCGAAGCCCCATTCGGGGTGCCCGTCCGCAGCGATGTTCCCACCCGTGGAGAGGGCCTTGAGGTCGGCGCCTGCGCAGAACGCGCGGCCGGACCCGGTCACCACGACCACCCGTACGTCGGGGTCGTTCTCGGCCTGCTCGAGCAGATTGCCCACGGCGGTCGACAGCGCGCCGTTCACCGCATTGAGCGCCTTGGGGCGGTTCAGCGTGATGATGCCGATGCCTCCGCGCCGCTCCCACAGTGCGGCTGCCTCCACCGTCTCGGTCTGTTCTGGCACGTCTCATCCTCCGACTCGGCCTGATTACTGATCGCTCGTTAAAGTTAGTACCACGCCGCCGAGCACACGGTCAATGGCCGACTTTATCTAGCGCCCGTTCAGTAGCGTCTGGTATGGATAGTCAGGGACCGACGGAGGAGACCACCACGTGTATGCCCAGCAACTGACCAGCGCTTCCGGCCCCGCCGGAGTACAGCTCGCCGAGATCGACGAACCCGACGGAACCGGACGTGTCGTCGTCGATCTGCACGCCGCCGGCGTCGCCTTTCCCGACCTGCTGCAGACCACCGGCAGCTATCAGATCGTCCGCGACATGCCCTTCGTGCTGGGACTCGAGGGCGCGGGCGTCGTCCGCAGCGCCCCCGCAGACAGCGGCATCCGGGCAGGACAACGGGTGGCCGTGCTCGCGACGGACGGGGCGTGGCAGCAGACCGTCGCGGTGGAACCCGACTCGGTGTTCCCGCTCCCCGACTCGGTGTCGCTCGAGGCGGGCGCCGGATTCCTGCTGAACTACCTCACCGTGCACTTCGCCCTCGACGAGCGTGCCCGCTACCGCGCAGGCGAGACCGTGCTGGTGCACGGCGCCGCCGGCGGTGTCGGGGTGGCCGCGCTGCAGGTCGCGGCCGCGCTGGGACTCGAGACGATCGCCGTGGTCAGCACGGAGGAGAAGGCCGGCATCGCGAAGGCCAACCGCGCCGACCACGTCGTCCTCGTGGACGGGTGGAAGGACCGGGTCCGCGACCTCACCGACGGCCGCGGCGTCGACATCATCCTCGACCCGGTGGGCGGCGACCGTTTCACCGACAGTCTGCGCAGCCTCGCGCCCAACGGGCGGCTCGTGGTCCTCGGTTTCACCGGCGGCGAGATCCCCACCGTCAAGGTCAATCGGCTTCTGCTGCGTAACATCTCGGTTCTCGGCGCGGGATGGGGCGAGTACGTGCGCACCCATCCCGGTTACACGGGCCGGCAGTGGGCGGCCCTGAGCCCTCTCCTCGAATCCGGCGCGCTCCGGATCACCGAACCCACCGTCTACTCGTTCGAACACGCCGGCGACGCACTGCGGACACTCGAAACCCGTTCCGCCACCGGCAAAATCGCCCTCTCCGTCCGCCCTTCCTGACTAAGGATCCTCATGACCTCCGACATTCCCGGCGTGCACACGACCGTCGACAACGGCGTCCTCCGCGTCACCCTCGACCGCCCGTCCCGCATGAACGCCGTCACCACCGAGTCCCTCGACGCCATCGCCGACGCCTTCGACAAGCACGCCGGTGACGCGGAGGCGCGGGTCGCGATCCTCACCGGCGCCGGCCGCGCCTTCTGCACGGGTGCCGACCTGGGTGGCCTCGACATCTCCGGGCCACCGTCGTCCGCGACGATCGACGCCGCGAACCGCGCGGCGGCCGCGATCCGCGCGTTCCCGCGGCCCGTGATCGGTGCGGTCAACGGTCCCGCGGCGGGTGTCGGGGTCTCGCTCGCCCTGGCCTGCGACCTCACGATCGCCACCGAGTCCAGCTATTTCCTGCTCGCCTTCACGAAGGTCGGTCTGATGCCCGACGGCGGCGCCACCGCGTTGGTCGCCGCGTCGATCGGTCGCGCCCGCGCCCTGAAGATGGCACTCCTGGCCGAACGACTGCCCGCGCGTGAGGCTCTCGCGGCCGGGTTGATCGCCGACGTATACCCCGACGAAGAGTTCGCCGCGACCGTCGACGCCCTCGCGCGACGTCTCGCCGACGGACCGTCGGAGGCCTTCCACTTCACCAAGGACGCCGTCAACGACGCGACGCTCATCGAACTCGACAACGCGTTCGCCCGCGAGCGTTCGGGCCAGATCGACCTTCTCGCCGCCGCCGATTTCCAGGAGGGCGTCGCGGCGTTCCTGGAAAAGCGTCCCGCCGTGTTCGGCCGGGCCTGAGGACGTCATCATGACAGCGGACGTCACCGTGACAGCGTCGTCGCACGCTCAGCCGTTCGCCTCGCGGCGGACGCACTGGGCCAATCATGTTGCCCGGCATGCTTTCGCGGAACCCGATGCGGTGGCGCTCCGGTTCCGGGGCGTGTCGACCACCTGGCGTGAACTCGACGACCGCAGCGCGCGGACCGCGGCGGTACTCGCCGCCCGCGGTGTCGCTCGCGGCGCCCGCGTCGTGCTGCTGCTCACCAACCGCCCCGAGTTCCTCGAGGTGATGCTCGCCGCGACTCGCCTGGGCGCGATCGCCGTCCCCGTCAATTTCCGGCTGAGTCCCGGCGAGGTGAAGTTCATCGTCGCCGACAGCGACGCCGCCGTCGTGGTCGTCGAGGCTTCACTCGCCGATCTCGCCGCCGAGGTCGACGGCGCCGTGCCGATGCTCGTGGTCGGCGACGCCCCCGACGACGTGTCGCTCGAGAAGCAGTTGCGCGCCGCCGATCCCGACGTTCCGATCGCGGACGTACCGGAAAACTCGCCTGCCGCCATCATGTACACGTCCGGCACCACCGGGCGTCCGAAGGGCGCGGTGCTGTCGCACCTGAATCTGCAGGCGCAGGCGCTGACCCTCATCCGGGGATGGCGACTATTCGACACCGAGTCCGAGGTCAACCTGGTCTCGTCGCCGCTGTTCCACATCGCCGCCCTCGGCAGCGTCGGGCCGTTCCTGTTGATCGGCGCGACCGTCGTGATCCATCCGACCGGTGCGTTCGACGCGACCGAACTACTCGACGCGCTCGAGCGCGAGCGGGTGACCAGTGTGTTCATGGTGCCCACCCAGTGGCAGGCCATCCTCGACGACGCCGGCCCCGAGGGCCGGGATCTGGCCCTGCGGGTGCTGGGATGGGGCGCCGCGCCTGCCACCCCGACACTCCTCGACCGGCTGAACGCCGCATTCCCCGACGCCGCGATCGTGGCCTTCTTCGGGCAGACCGAGATGTCGCCGGTGACGTGCATGCTCGACGGCAAGGATGCCGTGCGCAAGATCGGCTCGGTCGGGAAGCCGATCGACACGGTCGCGATGCGCGTGGTCGACGAGGCGATGAACGACGTGCCGCAGGGTGAGATCGGTGAGATCGTCTACCGCGGACCGGGACTCATGGAGGGATACTGGCGCAACCCCAAGGCCACCGCGGACGCGTTCGACGGCGGCTGGTTCCACTCCGGCGATCTGGTGCGCGTGGATTCCGAGGGATTCGTGTACGTGGTGGACCGCAAGAAGGACATGATCATCTCGGGCGGGGAGAACATCTACTGCGCCGAGGTCGAGAACGCCCTCGCCGCTCACCCGGACATCGTCGACGTCGCGGTGATCGGGCGGGCCGACGAGCGGTGGGGCGAGGTTCCCGTTGCGGTCGTGGTCCCGCGGGCCGGGGCCGCGCCGGGGGTCGACGCCCTCGCGGACTGGCTCGACGGCCGGGTCGCCCGGTACAAGCGGCCCAGGTTCGTCGAGGTCCTCCCCCAATTGCCCCGCAATGCCAGCGGCAAGGTCGTCAAAGGCGTTCTGCGCGAACAGTTCGGCGCCGTGAGCAGTTAGCCGGCCGGCGGCAGGAGGTGGCGGACCAGGAAGTCGGTCTCGTCCGCGACCACCTGCTCGAACAGTGCATCGAAGTACGGATCGAAGTGCCCGCCCGGGTATACGTGCACCTCGGCGTTGGGGGTCCTGGCCGCGGCTTTCTGCGCACTGCGGGTGAACGTGACGACGTCGTTGTCTGCGATGGCGAAGAAGACGGGGCAGGCGATCTTCGCGACGGTCCTCGTCGGCCGGTACAGCGCCGCCTGCAACGCCACCCGGCCCGGGGTTTCGTTGCGCCACGTCGAACCGGGCGGATCCATCGCGTGATACCCCGCCTCCGCGTCGGGGGACGTCATGGCCGCGAACGAGCCCGGCGGTCCGACGACGGGAAACATGTGCGGCGGACGGTGTCGCAGTTGGGCGTACCGGTCGCGCAGGTAGGCGACCGCCATGCGGCCGAGCCCGGCCGGCCCGAGTCGCGGGAGGTTGGTCAGTCCGTCGACGTACGGAACCTGCGACACGACCGCGGCCACGCGACGGTCCCGCGCTGCCGTGGTCAGGACGAGTCCGCCGGACAGGGAGGTCCCCCAGAGCGCAACCCGGGCGGGGTCGATATCAGGGCGGGTGCACACGTATGCGACGGCGCTGTCCCAGTCGTCGAGCTGGCTGCCGATGTCGAGCAGTTGCCGGGGTTCGCCCTCGCTGGCACCGAAGTGGCGGTAGTCGAACACCAGCGCCGCGATTCCCGCGGCCGCGAACCGCGCCGCGAAGGCGTCGAGTCGCTGCTCGCGCACTCCGCTCCAGCCGTGCGCGAGCACCACACAGGCTGCCGGCGTGGGTGTTTCGGCTCGGCAACGGTACAGCCAGGCGGCGCAGCGCTGCCCCCGTGAGGTGAACGAGACGTCCTCGCGGCGGACGTCAGGGCACGACCGACCAGCTTCGACGGGTGTCGGCCGAGGATTCATGGAGGCGCCTCCGAGAGGTGTGGACACCGTTCAGTCTCGGGCTCTTCGGAGAACTGCGACAGGCACCCTAGGGTGACGAATCCGCACCCCAGGGTGGAAGATCAGCTCTCGAGGGCGACTTTCATACGCTCGAGAGTCTGCCGCATCCCGTCCTGCATCAGCCGGTCTCGGTTGCTGCCCAGCACCTTCGATTTCTGCACCAGTCGCACCCACCATACGGGCGTCGCGTAGATCTCCCGGGTCTCGGTGACGAGAGTGCCGGAGCCGGAGGGTTCGAGGTGGTACGTCCAGCGGGCCTTCGGTTCGTCCGCCTCGAACGAGAACCTCTGGTCCGGAACGACATCCACGACGGTGCAGTGCGTCTTCCAGCGCACCGGTCCGTGCCGGTTGGCGCCGACGAACCGCGATCCCACCGTCGCCGGTGTGCCCGATGTCCAGCGCGCGCCGGTGTTCTCGGGACTGAACCGGCCCATGCCCTCGACGTCGGTCACCACACCCCACACTTGGGTGGGCGGGACGTCGATCAGGATTTTCGCGCTGTCCACGTCTAGCGGCCCGGAATCCACTGCAGCGCCTTCACGAAGGGCGGCATGATCTTGGCCCACACCTTCGGCGACAGTCCCCGCGGGCCACCGAGGTTGAGGACGCGGGTGGTGGCGATGGTCTGCGGCTCGGTGTACTTGAGGAGCCCGTCCTCGCCGTGGCGGCGCCCGACGCCGGACACCCCCATGCCGCCCATCGGCGCTCCGGTGCTGCCCCACGCCGGCGCGTAACCCTCGTCGACGTTGACGGTTCCGGCGTGGATCCGTGCGGCGATGGCCTCGCCCTCCGCCTTGGTTCCCGCCCACACGCTCGCGTTCAGGCCGTACTCGGTGTCGTTGGCGCGTTCGACCGCTTCGTCGACGTCGGCGACGGGGTAGATCGAGACCAGCGGTCCGAACGTCTCGTCGCGGTAGCACTCGGCGTCGTCGGGAACACCGGTCAGGACCGTCGGCTCGTAGAACAGGGGTCCGAGGTCGGGGCGTGCCTTGCCGCCCGCCACCACGGTGGCGCCCTTGACGACGGCGTCGTCGACGTGGCTGGACACGGCCTTGACCTGGTCCTCGGACACGAGGCTGCCCATTTCGATGCCGAAGTCGTAGCCGGCGCCGAGCTTCATGTTGCGGACGCGTTCGCCGAACATCCGGGTGAATTCGGGTGCGATGGACTCCTCGACGTAGATGCGCTCGATGGAGATGCACAGCTGCCCGGAGTTGGAGTAGCAGGCACGCACGGCGGCGTCGGTGACCTCACGGAGGTTGGCGCCCGCGGTGACGATCATCGGGTTCTTGCCGCCGAGTTCGGCGGAGAAGCCGATGAGGCGGCGACCGGCCTGCTCGGCGAGGAGCTGACCCGTCGCCGAGGACCCGGTGAACATCAGGTACTCGGTGTTCTCGACGAGGGCGGTGCCGACCACCGAGCCCGGTCCGGGAACGACGGCGAACAGGTCGCGCGGCAGCCCGGCCTGGTACAGCAGGTCGACGCAGGCCAGGGCGCAGTACGGGGTCTGGCTGTCGGGCTTGAGGACGACGGCGTTGCCGGCGAGGAGCGCGGCGACGGCGTCCGACACCGCGAGGGTCATGGGGTAGTTCCACGGCGAGATGACGCCGACGACGCCCTTCGGCTGGTACCGCACGACCGTCTTGGTGAGGCCGGGCAGCATGCCGGAGATGCGGCGGGGACGCAGCAGCTTGGGGGCGACGCGCGCATAGTGGCGGGCGGTCATCGAGATGTCGAGGACCTCCTCCTGCGCGGCGGCGCGGGACTTGCCCGTCTCGGCCTGCGCCATGTCCATCAGGGCGTCGCGGTTCGCGAGCACCAGGTCGCGGTAGCGGTGGAAGATCGCGGCGCGTTCCGTGACGGGACGCGTGGCCCAGTCCTTCTGTGCCACCCGCGCACGTGCGATCGCGTCCTCGGCGTCCTGGGCCGTGCCGACAGGGACGGTGGCCAGTTCCTTGCCCGTGAACGCCTCGACGACGGACCGCGTCGGGCGATCTGCGGCGTCCGGGATGGCGATGAGGTCGGCGAGCCGCGCGAACGTGGCGGCGGTCGGAACAGGCATTTCGTACCCCTACTGGTTAGTAGTTTTCGCGGTTACACATAACTTACCTGTTCGGTGCGCTGTGTCACAGGGGCGCATGGATCAGTGCCGCTCCTCGAGCCCGACCGCCTCCCGCAGCTTCACCTCCGCCTTCTTCAGTTCGGGATCGTCCTGGGCGGAGGAGTCGAGCAGGTCGGCAAGGGCCTCGGCGATGACGTTGAGTTTCTCCTGCAGCGCCTCCGACGAACGCCTGCTCGCGTTCTCGAGCAGCACCACCAGCAGCAGCGTGAACACGGCGCCGACGGTGTGGATGGCGATCTGCCACTCGTGGAGGTCCTTCCACAGCGGAATGCTGACCACCCACAGGACCACGACGCCGGCGCAGATCCCGAAGAACGGCGCCTGGCTGACCCGGAGTTCGATCTGCTCGACGAACTTGTCGAACATCGACCGCTGATCGGTGCGCTGCTCGCGTGCAGCCTTCGCACTGCGTTCCATCTTCGGAGTCTAGGCTCAGCCACCACTCCCGATATGCCCGTTTCAACTGATATGGCCGTTTCAACACATCACAACGTTGAGCGCGAGACCGCCCGTCGACGTCTCCTTGTACTTGTC
The DNA here is from genome assembly GCF_002300155.1 of Rhodococcus sp. ACS1. Classification (NCBI taxonomy): domain Bacteria; kingdom Bacillati; phylum Actinomycetota; class Actinomycetes; order Mycobacteriales; family Nocardiaceae; genus Rhodococcus; species Rhodococcus sp. ACS1. The sequence goes on along the minus strand of NZ_NSDZ01000005.1, from coordinate 7,286 downwards.
CGACATGTCGAGGCCGGTCTGCCGCATCGTCTCGATGACGGTGTCGAGGGAGACGACGTGGCTGCCGTCGCGGTTGAGCGCCATCCGGGCCGCGCTCAGAGCGGTCACCGCCGCGATCCCGTTCCGCTCGATGCAGGGGATCTGCACGAGACCTCCGACCGGGTCGCAGGTGAGACCGAGGTGGTGTTCCATCGCGATCTCGGCGGCGTACTCGACCTGCGCCGGCGTTCCGCCGAGCACCGCGCACAGCGCCCCGCCAGCCATCGCGCACGCCGATCCGACCTCACCCTGGCAGCCTGCTTCCGCGCCCGAGATGGACGCGTTCGCCTTCACCAGCGATCCGATCGCCGTGGCGGTGAGCAGGAACGTCCGCATGTCCGCGGTGCCGCCGGCGAGGAACTGCTCGTAGTACCTCCCGACGGCCGGGACGATCCCCGCTGCCCCGTTCGTCGGCGCCGTGACGACGCGACCACCGGCGGCGTTCTCCTCGTTGACGGCCATCGCGTACGTCTGCAGCCAGTCGATCGCATCGTGGGACGCGCCGGTGGACACCAGTCGCCGGTACAGACCCGGTGCCCGGCGCACCACGTCCAGTCCACCGGGCAGCCTGCCCTCGGTGGCGACGCCGGACTCGATGCACGACACCATCGCCGACCAGATGCGGTCGACCGCTTCCGGCACGCGGTCGGCCCCGATCAGTACTGCCTCGTTCGCGTCCGCGACCTCGGCGATGCTGTTCCCGGTCTCGGCGCAGATCTCGAGCAGCTCACCGGCGGTCGTGAAGGGGAACGGCACGGCGGGCCCGTCGTCGACTGCGGGCGGTCGCGCATTCTCCGGAACGACGAACCCGCCGCCGACCGAGTAGTACACCCGGTCGGCGACGGCGGATCCGGCGCCGTCGACGGCTCGCAGCCGCAATGCGTTGGTGTGCACCGACATCCGAGTGAGCGGCGCGAACACCACGTCCCGTTCGCGCACGATCACCGGACGCGTCCCGCCGAGGGCCACGGTGGCGCCGTCGCCGAGCCTTCGCCACGCGCCCCGGACGTCGTCGGGGTCGCACGTCTCCGGCCGGGCCCCGGCGAGCCCGGCGACGACGGCATCGGGGGTTCCGTGGCCGATGCCGGTCGCCGCCAGCGCCCCGTAGAGAATGCACTCCACCTTCTCGACCCGGTCGAGCCGACCGGCCGCGTGCAGTTCGTCGACGAAGTCCGCCGCCGCCCGCATCGGGCCGACGGTGTGGGAGCTGCTGGGCCCGATCCCGAGGGAGAACAGTTCCGTCAGGGAGACGTACGCGCTCATGCCCAGTTCGCGGTCCGGGTGAATCCCTCCGGGCGTTCCGCCTGCAGCCGGAGCAGCTCACCGCGGACCCCGGCGTCCAGTGCGGCGTCGAGGACCGTCCATGCCAGCGCCGTCGCACCGTCGATGATCGCCGTGTCCGCGGCAGGAGTCGCCGCGGCGTCCGCGAAGTCGGCGTTGTGCGGGATCGCGGTGCTCCCGAGGACGGCGATCCCGGGGTGGATGGACGGCACGACCTGGGACACGTTGCCCATGTCGCTGGACCCGCCGCCCAGTGCGGCGGACGTCAGTTCGCGGCCGGTGGCCTCCAGGTTCCGGTCCCAGATGTCCGCGAGCACCGGATTCTGCACCATCGGCGCGTACGGCGGTTCCGTCGCCTCGTAAGTCCACTCGCATCCGGTCGCGATCGCACCCGCTTCGAAGCAGGCGAGCACGCGTGCCTTCACCTCGCGCCACTCGTCGATCTCCGGTGCCCGCACCTCGACCTGCACGACCGTCCGGGCCGGGATGATGTTGGTGACGTCGCCGCCGTGCGAGACGAACGCGTTGACGCGGGTCTTCGCCCGGAACTGCTGGCGGACCAGCCCGATGGCGTTCAGCGCGATCGTCGCGGCGGCTCCGGCGTTGATCCCGTGCTCGGGTGCGCCGGCGGCGTGTGCGGCGCGGCCGGTGAACGTGACCTCGAACCGGTCGACCGCCTGCATCCACAGTGAGGCGCAGGGCATGTCCGTGCCCGACGTGCCGTGGACCATCAGCGACAGCGCCGCGTCCTCCCACGCGCCGGCTTCGAGCATGGGAATCTTGCCGCCGCCGTGCTCCTCGGCGGGTGTGCCCAGCAGTTTGATCCGGAGTCCGGCCTCGTCGGCGACGGCCGCGAGCGCGAGTGCGGTGCCGACCCCGGCGGCCGCGATCATGTTGTGCCCGCATGCGTGTCCGACCTCGGGCAGTGCGTCGTACTCGGCGCAGATCGCGACGGTGAGGTCGCCGCTTCCGTAGGTCGCCTCGACGGCCGTGTCGAGTCCGTAGACGCCGACGGTGGTATCGAAGCCGGCGTTCCGGAGCGTGTCCCCGACGAGCGCGGCCGCGCGGTGCTCCTCGAACGCGATCTCGGGGGTGTCGTGAATACGATGGCTGAGCTCGAGCAGTTTCTGCTCGTTGTTCCGGATGATCTGCGCCGCAGCGTCCTTCAGCGCGCCCGTGCGCGCATCGGTGGTGTCGCGCGCGGAGGTGGCGAGAGTCATGAGCGGGTGCCTTCCTGGTGGGTATGAACGACGGTCACTGCGCGACGGCGACGGCGTCGCGCAGAGGCGGCGCGACGATCCCGTCGGGAAGCGGTGAGTCGTAGTGAGTTTGCGTCGTGCGGGTGCTGAATTCCTTGCGCGCCGACGCCAGCAGTTCGGCGTCCGTCAGGAGGTCCACGGCGGTCGAGGCCATGATCTTCGCGGCGTGGATCATCCCCTTGTGCGCGGCGGGCAGCTTGCCCTGCGCGACCATCTGCCACGAGTGGGCGGCCGTGCCGACACCGACGCACGCGGTGGCGCACTGCACGAGCGGCGTCACCCAGCTGACGTCGCCGAGGTCGCTGGATCCGGTCATCGTCGGGCGCAGCGAGCGCGCGTCGAACGTGACGATCCCGGTGTGCAGAGCGCCTCCGTCGCCATCGAATTCACCGCCGAGCGTGCTCGCCGTGCGTCCCGACGCCGTCTTGGTAACGAACGCCTCCGCGGTCGCGAGATCGGTGACGTCGAAGGGCACCGGCCCGAGCTCGCGTAGCCGCTCCTGCATCGAATCCTCGAGGACGACGTTGGGCAGGATGTCCGAGCAGCCGCCGTCGACCTCGATCTCGACCGTCGTCTCCGTCATCAGGGCGGCGCCTTCGGCGATCTTCTTCACGCGGGCGAACAGCTCGCGCATGCCGGCCACGTCGGGCGAGCGCACCAGGTAGTAGGCCTCGGCGGACGCCTGCACGACATTCGGCGAGCGGCCTCCGGTGTCGAGGATCGCGTAGTGGATCCGGCAGTCCGAGGGCATGTGCTCACGGAGGAAGTTCGTGCCCACGTTCATCAGTTCGAGTGCGTCGAGTGCGCTGCGGCCACGTTCAGGAGACACTCCGGCGTGCGCGGCGATGCCGGTGAACCGGACGTACGCCTGGACATACGCGAGCGTCCGGATCCGTTGCACGGTGGTGGTGTCGCCGGGATGCCAGGACACGGCGGCATCGACGTCGTCGAAGGCACCTTCCTTGACCATGAACGTCTTTCCGGCGGCTGCTTCCTCCGCGGGACAGCCGTAGTAGCGGACGGTTCCGGGCAGGCCGTTCGCGTCGAGGTAGCGTTTGACCGCGGTCGCGGCGAGGAGGGAGCCGCCGCCGAGCAGGTGGTGGCCGCAGCCTTGTCCGTTGCCGGACTCGTTGCCGGGTTCCGGCTCCGGCACAGCACTTCCCGACTTCTGGCTCAGCCCGGCGAGGGCGTCGTACTCACCGACGATGGCGATCACCGGTTGACCGCTGCCCGCTTCCGCGCTGAATGCGGTCGGGATTCCCGCCACCGACCGGGTGACGGTGAAGCCCTCCGCCTCGGCAGCAGCGATCTGCGCATCGACGGACGCGTGCTCTTCCCAACGCAATTCGGGGTTGTCCCAGATGGCATCGCTCAACGCGGCGTACTGCGGGCCGAGCTCGTCGATGGTGCCGAGGAGTTGTGGATCGACAGACACTTCGATGTCCTTTCGTTCGGTGTCACGGGTTGTCAGGCGTGTACTTGCTCGCCGTCGGCGAGCGTGGGCTTGTCGTTCTCGGTGGTCGTCGCGGAAGACCGGAGTTTGCGCGCCAGGATGGCCGTGACGACGCACAGTGCCGCGCAGACTGCCCAGACCACGTGATAGGCGCTCGCGGAGGGGATCTGCTTGCCGCCGGCGGTGAGTGCCGGGGTGACCATCGACGACATCACGAGCGCGAACACGGCGCCGGACACGGCGCCCGCCGCGGTGCGGGACGTGTTGTAGAGGCCGGACGCGATGCCGACCGAATCCGGCGGCGCCTGCTGCACGATGACGGTGGGCAGCACCCCGACCACCACTCCGCCGCCGAGGCCCGCGACGACGAGCCACAGGGCGAACAGTGGGGCGCTCCCCGGGACGACGATCATCAGTCCGTAGGCCGCCGCCGAGAGCAGCGCACCGAGCGCGAGGGATCCGGGGACGGTGAGGGCGGATCGGGCGAGCCGGTCGCTGACGGACGCGCCGACGAACATCGCGAGCGCGAACAGCGCCAGGATCAGTCCGGTCACGGACGCGGTGACACCCATCCCGTAGCCGTTCGTCTCCGGCACAGCACGGAGGAAGAGGGCGCAGGGGGTCTGGACACCGAACAACTGGGCGCCGAACAGCAACGCCATCAGCATCGGTACCCGCATCCCTCGTCCGATGACGTCGAGGTCCACGAGGGGGTGCTGGACGCGTCGTTCCACGAACACCCACACGACGAGAACCGCGGCCCCGACGCCGATGGCCGACCACGTCAGCGCGCTCGTCCAACCCCAGGTGCTCGCGTTGGACACACCGCCGAGCACGCCGAGCAGTCCGACCGTGAGCAGGACCGCACCGGCCCAGTCGACTGTTCCTTCCTTACGTACCGTCGTCTCCGGGACGAGGAAGTACACGACGGGCAGGCAGATCGTCATGAGCACGGCGGGGACGAGCAGGACCAGCCCGACATTGTCGACGACGGAGTCGAGGAGGAATCCCGAGAGCAGGCCGCCGACGGCGGCGCCCAGCGTCAGTGACCCGACGAGCCGGCCGATGCTCCGACCGGCCGTGGCCGCGTTTCGGTCCCGCACGATCGCGAATTCGAGCGGCAGGAACGCCGCGAGCGGTGCCTGCAGCGCCCGGCCGACGAGCAGCAGTTCGTAGGACGGCGCGAACGCGACGAGGTACGAACCGAACGCGACGGAAGCGGTGGCGAGAACGAGAAGGCGTTTGTGCCCGAAGAGGTCCCCCAGTTTGGCGATCAGCGGCACGCAGGCGGCCGTTCCCAGCAGGTACATGGCGCTCACCCAGTTCAATGCGGCGGACGACGCGTCGAAGCGTTCGCCGATGGCGGGCAGCAGCGGGGAGAACCACCCCTGCAGCAACCCGCTCGCGAACTCCATGACCACGAGGAACCCGACCGCTGCGGTGGCAGCGTCGCCTCCCCGGATGTGGGGCGAAGAACTCATGTCGACTCCAAGAGGACGAGTGGAAAGTGACTCATGGAAGAGTGCCGCCGCGTGAATTCCGTCGTGTAAATTTGCAGGATTATCGGCATCGAAGGGCAAACCATGCAGGATTACGAGCCAGATGACGTCGACTTCGCACTCATCCATGCACTGCAAATCGAGCCACGGGCATCGTGGAAGGCGCTCGCGCCCGCATTGGCCGTCGACCCCGTGACGTTGTCGAGGCGCTATCAGCGGCTCCTCAACGCCGGCCTGATCTGGATCACCGGATACGACCCCGGGACGCCCGGGCGCGGCGCGCTGATCGAAATCGAATGCGCACCCGGACAATCCGTCTCCACTGCGGAGGCCATCTCCGAAGATCCGATGGTCGCGAGTATCGATTTCACGGCGGGCGGACGCGACCTGCTGCTCACCCTGATGGCAGAGGATTCGGTGGACACGTCACGATTCCTGCTCCACCGCCTCGGGGAGTATCCGGCGATCCGGCGAGCCCGGACGCACCTCATCACGGAGGTGCTCTTCGAGGCCGGGAACTGGCGGCTCCGGACGCTGTCGGCGGAGCAGGTCGCCAAGGTTCCCGCAGCCCGACCGCCGCGTCCCCGCGCAGCGCGGACGGTCGCACCCGGCCTCAAGCGCCTGATCCATCACGAACTGGGAATCGACGGCCGCGCACCGACCACGGCGATCGCGGAACGCGCAGGCGTCAGCAATCAGCGCATCACCGACGCGATCGCGACGATGCGGCGGGACGGCTCTCTCCGACTGCGCACCGATGTCGCCCGGACCTACTCGGAGTGGCCGATCTATGCCTGGTACTTCATGCAGGTTCCCGCGCCCCTCGTCGAGCGACTGAGGACCTCGCTGGGCAAGATCGAGGAAGTGCGGTTGGCGGTGCTCGTGGCCAGCGAATACAACCTGATCATGGCAGTCTGGTTGCGCACCCTCAACGACGTTCACCGGTTCGAACTGCTCCTGGAGAAGCTCCTGCCCGGGTCGCGAGTGGCGGACCGATCGGTGGTCATGCAGATCGGCAAACACCTCGGTCACATCCTGGACGACCGCGGACGCGCGACGGGCCCGGTGGTGTCCATGATTCCGCCCGACCCGACGTGACCGCGGGCCCCAATTCTCAGACGGTCCTCAGAGGAATCACAACTCGTACCCCTAACGTGTCCCCGGCATACCCACCGACACTGGAGGACTTGTCATGAACGTTTCACGAGCACGTCTGCGCCTCGGCATCGCAGCGGCCGGCGCCCTCGCCGCCGCCGCGCTGGTACCGGGGATCGCCTCCGCGGATCCGGCCGACACCGACTCCGCCCGCCTCGTGAACAGCACCTGCAGCTTCGCCCAGATCGATGCGGCGATGCACGACGTGACCCCGCAGCTCGCCGCGCGCCTGGATCAGGCACCCGAGCGCAAGGCTCAGCTGGCGGACTTCTTCTCGAAGTCCCCTGCCGATCGTCAGGCCGTCCTCGATTCGCACCCGCAGCTGAAGAGCCGGCTGGAGACCGTTCCAACCGAGGGACCGGCTGTCGAGTGGCGCGCGAAGGCACTGACGATCGCCGAGACCTGCGGCAACTACTGACGGACGCCAGTCACGGTCGACAGAGAACGTGCCGCAACGGTTTTCGCTTTGCCGTCGGCCAAAAGTGTTGTGAAATGCCGAAAGCCCCCCAACATGGTTGGGGGGCTTTCGGTAACGGATGTTCGGCGGTGTCCTACTCTCCCACACCCTGTCGGGTGCAGTACCATCGGCGCTGGAGGGCT